>CALXNZ010000027.1 GCA_944389885.1 uncultured Opitutales bacterium | reverse complement strand
GCTTGTAGAATGCGGGGTAAAACTATGAAAGACAAATCTAAAAAATCAACCTATTCCACAACCTTTGGTGTTGACCCTATTTCTTGCCCACAAAATTGGTTAAGTCTCCCCACCAGTTTGAAACGGCGTCTTTAGAAGTGTCTATGCCGCGTTTTACAGCTGACGCCATTCCATTTCCAACGCTTTCAATATCCGATTCCAATTCGCCGCGTTTAGAAGAATCAGACCAAAAATACCACAGCGGCAGAATCACCAAAAGCACTAATAGCAAAATTCCCAAAGCGTACAAGCTCCACTTCGGAAAGAATTTTTTTAGAAACGCAAAGATTTTTTTCACAGCCATAGATTACCTTTATTGGTTGCATGAGTCTGGCTTGAAAACTTTCGGCCTCTTCTGCTCTGCGGACGCCACGTTTATATGCTTTCCCCTCATTACAAGCCCCGACATCGCCTTGCGAGCCGCGTCAAATTTCTTAAAATGCGCCGAATTCTGATGCTCCATAAATGCGTTCATGTCCTTGTATTCCTCGTAAAGAAAAAACACATTCGGAGAATATAAATCCGCCCAAAGTGTATATTCAAGGCACCCTTCCTCCTTCTGCGACGCTTCCAAAACTTCCTTCATTATTTTTAGGAACTCCTCTCTCTGCGAAGGAACCACTTCTATGTACACTGCCACAGCCTTTCTCGCGGAACCGTCTCCCTCTTTTAGGGCTCCGGAAAAAGCCGGCGTTTTATCGATAGAGGCGCATGAACAAAGAAACGCCGACAGCATAAGCAAAAATATAACTCTCATATTTTCATTGTAAAAAGACACTTCTTAAAATGACAACAAAAAAGAAATATCCTCACATAAGATAAAAATCTTGCCCGTCACCTTTGTTTTTGAGAAAATCTTGGAATATGAAAAGACTACTTCTACTGACATTTTTCTTATCGAGCCTGGCGTGGGAAAATATCTATGCAGCTCCTCAATTATTTCAAAAAAACATTCACGGAGAACCTGATCCATCAATTTGGATGTCAAAATGGTGCGACGACGGCCAACCCGATCAGAACGACTACAAAGTATTACAATTCAGGCGCACTTTCGACCTGAAAAAAGTCCCCGAAAAGTTTAACATAAGCGTCTCCGCCGACAACCGCTATCGACTTTTTGTGAACGGGAAGTCAGTGGCGGCGGGCCCCGCGCGGGGAGACGTCAGGCACTGGTATTACGACGACTTGGATTTGGCGCCATATTTAAAAGAGGGCAAGAATGTAATCGCTGCTCTCGTATGGGACGCCGGAGCCTACAAGCCATGTTCACAGATGACCCTGCGCACGGGCTTCCTTCTCAACGGGTCAACCGAGGCGGAAAAGTTTGTTTCGACACCGAATGGCTGGAAAGTAAAAAGAAGTGCCGCATACTCGCCGATAATTTCCAGAGGGCTGGATACCGGATGCGGAGATAGAGTTGACGGAACCCTATACGATTGGGGCTGGACCCTTCCGGATTTTGACGATTCAAAATGGAAATCCCCCAAAGCAATATGCACAACCCGCACCATCGACAGTTTTGTCTATGAGGGAAATTGGCTCATGACGCCGCGGGCCATTCCATTTCCGGAGGAAACTCTTTCGCGCCTAAAGGAAATAAGGAGAAGTTCCGGAATAGAATCCGTACCAAACTTTATCAGTGGGAAAGAGGAATTTACCATTCTTCCGAACACAAAATGCTCTATACTTCTGGATAACGGAGTCCTAACTACGGCTTATCCAAAGCTTTTCCTATCCAAAGGCAAAGGCGCCACAATAGATATAAAATACGCGGAAGCGCTTTTCGACTCCAAGGAAAATAAAGGCAACCGCAACGACATAGAAGGCCGCGATTTCCACCCATGGCGCTTTACCCGCGATATATTCCTTCCGGACGGAGGAGATAACCGTGAATTTTCCTCGCTGTGGTATAGAACATATCGCTATGTGGGATTGAACATAGAGACCAAAGACGAACCGCTCGTCATAAAGGACTTTTATGGAATGTTCACATCGTATCCTTTTGAAGAGAAAGGATTCTTTTCATCTAACGATGAATCGATAGGCAAGATATGGGAAACCGGTTGGCGGACAGCCAGGCTTTGCGCCCACGAACAATATATGGACTGCCCATACTACGAACAGCTGCAATATATAGGAGATACCAGAATACAGGCATTGATATCGCTATATGTTTCCGGCGACGACCGTTTGATGCGCCAAGCCATAGAATTATTCGACGCTTCAAGGAATTACACCGGACTGACAACCTCAAGATACCCCTCTTTCAAAGAGCAGGTAATTCCGCCATTCTCCCTTTACTGGATATCGATGATACACGACTATGCAAGGTTTAGGGGAGATGTAGATTTCATAAGAAAATTCATTCCGGGCATAGATTCGGTATTATATTGGTTCACCGATAAGCTCGATAAGGAAAAGGGAATGTTAAAACCGCGCTTAAGATATTGGCATTTTGCCGATTGGTGCACAACTCCAGGAAGGCCGAAAGGCTATCATGACTCCGGTTGGGATTGGGGAATCCCCCCCGAAGGGCCTGATGCCGGAAGCGCAATTAACACCCTTCACCTCGCATATACACTGCGACAGGCATCGGAAATGATGAAACTTTTGGGAGAAAATTCCAATGCCGAAAAATATGACAAATATTATAAAGAAATCGTATCGGCGGTATATTCCAGATGCTTCGACAAAGACAAGGGCATTTTTATGGATTATGAAGGCTCCAAATACTCGAGCCAGAACGTAAACATAATGGCGATACTCGCCGACGCCCTTCCAAAATCGGAACAGCCAAAGCTAATGGAAAAAATACTTTCAGACAAATCGCTTACCCAATGCACATTTTATTACAGGTTTTATTTGACAGAAGCCATGCGCAAAGTCGGCATGGGAGATAGATATGTATCGCAGCTGACGCCATGGCGCGACATGATAAATATGGGGCTCAGCACTTTTGCGGAAAACCCAGAGCCGTCCAGATCGGACTGCCACGCATGGAGTTCGAGTCCAAACTATCATTTGTTGTCTGTTGTATGCGGCATAGAGCCTATCGGCTGGGGATTTAAGGAAGTCAAGATAGCGCCCTCGTTTGGTGAATTGACAGAAATATCCGGAGGAGTCCCGCATCCATTGGGAATGATAAAAATGAGCATGAAAAGAGTCGGCAAAGAATCCATTGAGGGAGAGGTAATCTTGCCCAAAAACTTGAATGGCAAGTTTGAATGGAACGGGAAAGAACTGGAACTCAAAGAAGGCTCGAACAAAATAGCCATAGGAAAATAAAGCATAAAAATGCCTTTGGAAAACATAATATGGGGGTGCGCAAAGATATTTGCGCACCCCCACTTTGCAAATCTCTAATTAAAAAAACTATTATAAATAAGAGCGATGGCAAAGCTTATAATGATACTCTTCAAACAAAAACTATTTAAGATTTTTCTGAAAGAAATCTTGTATTCTGTCGAATGGGATTAGTCCAGAACGGTTGTCGTAGAGATCCACATGGCTTGCCCCCGGTATAATAAGCAACTCTTTATTATCTCCTTTTAAAGCTTTAAAAGCGGTTTCGCTAAAATATCGAGAATGGGCCTTTTCTCCGTGAATAAGAAGAACCGCGCTCCTGATTTCCCCTGCATACGATAGTATCGGCATATTGATGAATGAAAGCACGGAAGTCTTATTCCAACCGCCATTAGAGTTCAAAGAGCGCTTATGATAGCCTCGCTTGGTTTTGTAGTAGTCAAAATAATCTTTTAGGAACTGTGGGGCATCGGGCGGAATAACATCTGGAACACCCCCTGCAAGCTCATATGTACCGTTGCGATAGTCTATCGTACGCTGGGCGCTAAGCCTCTTTCGCAGCTCGTGGCGGGCATCGGAATCCATGCTGTCAAAATATCCCCTGGAACTTACGCGGCTCATGTCGTACATGGTAGATGCAAGAGTCGCCTTAATGCGGGTGTCGATTGCCGCGGCGTTAATGGCCATGCCGCCCCACCCGCATATGCCTATTATTCCTATGCGTTCAGGGTCAACTAAATCAAGATTTGAGAGAAAATCCACCGCGGCGCAAAAATCCTCGGTATTTATGTCCGGAGATGCCACAAAACGCGGTTCTCCCCCACTCTCGCCCGTGTATGACGGGTCGAATGCAACAGTTAAGAATCCGCGCTCGGCCATAGTCTGGGCATAAAATCCGGAAGCCTGTTCTTTTACAGCTCCAAACGGCCCGGCGACAGCCAAAGCCGGCAAAGAGCCCACCGGGTTCTTGGGAATATACATATCCGCAACGAGCTCTATACCATAACGGTTTCTAAACTTTACTTTCCTATGCTCGACTCTAAGACTCTTTTTAAAAGTTTTGTCCCAATGCTCCGATGATTTTGAATTTTTCATATCTATATTGCCATTAAATGGAACTGAGTTAATCTCTTCAGAGAAACATGCGCAGAGCGCCGTAAGAGATAATAAAAATGTAAATTTTTTCATAATTTGAATTTTTTAAACATGGAGATTCAAAAGACGTTTTCGTTTTTTGCGCGACTTACACGCATAAGGCAGCAAAACAATCATACTGATTTTCCCATATCCATTGCTTCTTTTAATTTATCCGCCGAGATCTCTCCGACGTCTGTAGCCCCCGCCCCGCACACTACACCTTTTAATTTGGTACCGTTGAAGCATGATATCCAACCATTTAAAGCGGTTATTGCTCCGTCAATCGCGCCCTCGTCGGCATCTGCAGCCGCCCCCAATAGATAAATATCGCGAAAATTATATTTACTTGAAAATATCGGATTAGTACGGTCCAAAAATGTCTTCAGTTGACCGCTAATTCCATAAAAATAAACGGGGGTTGCAAACGCCAATACATCGGAAACGCGCATGAGGTCTATTATTTTTGAGACGTCATCTGGTATTGGGCACTTATGTGTTTTTTGGCAAGTTAGGCAACCCGTACAAAAACGTATGTCTTTATTTTTAAGAGACACAAATTCTACATCATTGCCGCTTTCCCGTACACCACTCGCGAAGGCCTCGGCAAGAGCCAAGGAATTCCCCCCATTGCGCAAAGTTGAAGACACTACTAATACTTTTTTACCCATGATTTTCACACAGCCCCTTTCGCGGACAATTATCGCATAAAATTCTCAATATATCAAATACTTATAAAGTATATTAAGATATGCTTGACAGGCATATCTATTTAGCGGGAAATATATATTTATGGATTTGAGGGTGCTTAAATACTTTCTTACGGTAGCCCGTGAGGGATCTATAACCAAGGCCACCAATATACTGCATGTGACGCAGCCGACAATATCCAGACAACTCATGGATTTAGAGGCAGAAATAGGGCATAAGCTTTTCAAGAGAAGCAGCCACAATATAAAACTTACGGATGCCGGGATTCTCTTAAAGAAACGGGCCGAAGAAATTTTAGACATGGCCGAGCGAATCCGTTCAGAATTTTCCCAAGGCGACGAAGAAATTATTGGAGATGTATATATAGGAAGCGGCGAAACATACGCCATGAAAGAGATAGCCGGCGTAGTGAGAAATTTAAAGAAAAAGTATCCACACATAAGATATCATCTATTCAGTGGAAATGCAGACGACGTCACAGAAAAACTCGATAGGAAATTGATAGATTTCGGATTGCTTATACAGCCCGCAGATTTATCAAAATACGACCATTTAACATTATCCCAAAAGGACAGATGGGGATTGCTGATGCGCAGGGATAATCCGTTATCTCAAAAGAGTTGCATACATA
The DNA here is from genome assembly GCA_944389885.1 of uncultured Opitutales bacterium. Taxonomy (GTDB): domain Bacteria; phylum Verrucomicrobiota; class Verrucomicrobiia; order Opitutales; family Intestinicryptomonadaceae; genus Merdousia. The sequence continues at coordinate 737 of CALXNZ010000027.1, read as the reverse complement.
GGAAAGATTTACTTGGCATTCCACTGCTTGTATCGCGCCAGGTAATGAATCGTTCCGGGGGCAAGAACGAGCTTAAGGAATGGTTGGGGACAGATTTGGAGAAATGCGACATAGCCGCCACATATAATCTCATATACAATGCCTCAATATTGGTTAGAGAGGGAGTAGGATGCGCGTTGTCGCTCGATAAACTTTCAGACACAAGCAAGGATAGCGAACTTTGTTTTAAGCCCCTGAGTCCGCGAGTTGAATCCACTTTAAACATAGTATGGGAAAAAGGCAGAAATTTTTCCGAGGCGGCAAACAAGTTTCTGGAGGAGCTAAGAAACAATTTGTCGTACAAATAATAATACAGTATCCTTGTATGCAAAAATTACTTTACAAACGGGAGGAAAATAGTTTCATATTCCGACAATAAACGCGGGCGTAGCTCAATTGGCAGAGCGCGAGCTTCCCAAGCTTGAGGTTACGAGTTCGACCCTCGCCGCCCGCTCCATTTAAAACATAGATAATATACTGTTTGAACGCGACTTGCAAAATTATGCGAGCCGCTTATTTTTTAACCATTTGGTTAAGAAAACTGGGTTCGGGAGGGTTTTTGGTACCCGGTACCAAGTTGGTACCGGCGTCAGGCTTGCGCTCATCCAAGAAAATTGAATATTGGGTCAATACCAAAGGTTGTGGAATAGGTTGATTTTTTAGATTTGCCTTTCATAGATTCACCCCGCATTCCACGA
>CALXNZ010000026.1 GCA_944389885.1 uncultured Opitutales bacterium | reverse complement strand
ACTCCCCCGTCTTGCATTACAAAATTCCCTAAAATCCTCAACGCCGACTCATTATCTGTAGCGCTATTATTCCATGTACCAGTCAATGGCATTACTAAATCCATTGTCCCGGAGAGATTCGTTATGGTCTTTTCGTTCTGAATCAAATTGTTGGCGATAAGCGTCCCGGTTATATTTGTGACAAGCGACGTCCCCTGTACGGGGTTAGATCCTGTACCAATAGTCAACGTCTTATAACTCCATACAGGCTCCTCCTCGGTACCGGTATTGGCGCCTATTATCGTCGTGCCGTTTAGGTTTACCGTAGCATTGAGGTTTTGCAACGCAACTGACGAAGATGTGTCTCCAACCAACCTCAAGTCGCACTCGGCAATAAGTGTCGTCGTATCCGAAAAAGTCACAGAACTGCGCATTATGGGTTCTGCGGCACTCGTAGCGCAACTTACCGAAATTCTACCCTCGACTCCTTCATCAAGTCCCGTCAATTTTACCGTGCCTCCTTTAAACGCTGTATATGTATTCTCCCTGTCCTCTTTTATAGTCATTCCCCCAGAAACCTTTATAAAATCATACGTCGCAGTAGAATCCGAAGCTATTAGCGTTATTGAGGAATCTTTTGTCCCCTCTTCCAACATTCCGGTCATATCCAGTGTCACACCCCACTGTCCGAATTCGCTCCCAAACGCCGTAAGCGTATAATTATCGTCAACCTCCAGCACCAAATTCTTATCTGTTCCTCCGCCGGGAAATATTATTCTTGCGTCGCGAGTATCTATTCCCAAAAGCTCGTCATAATATCCCGGTATATACACTGCCGCAGTCGGATCTGAATACGATCCCGTGCTCCATATGGCAGTATCGCTCCATTTCAAAGGATTCCCACCTTTATCTCTAATCAAATAGGTTTCCGCCTCTCCTACTGAAGCAAAGAGAGCGATAAAACTTATGAAAACAGATATATTCTTTAATGGACTCGAAGGTAAATAAATTTTCATTTCGGTATAAATATATATTTAAACAATAACAAAATACAAGTCTTTTCTTCTATTTAACGAACTCTATAAAACAAAGTTTCAAATTTGTTCTTTATCGCAAATCTCCGACAATAAAAAACCCCGCCTTATCGCGGGGTTTCTCATAATTGGTTTATAAAATCCGCTATTTCCGCCTAAAACGCAAAACGAGCGCCAAAGAAGTCAAACCTAATATTGCCGCATATACAGAAGGTTCCGGTATATATGTTGCCGCCAACCAATACCCGCCGTCAGGATCGGCCTCAAAGCGGAAATCCGTCCAATCTCCGTTTTTGCTGCTTATAAGGGAAAGATCTATGGAAGAATCTATCTCATCTACATGGATTAGCTCGTTGCGGAAATTGTCGAGTATCAAATAGCGCTCAAGCAAATCTGCGTCGTCAGGCTTTATTAACGTATTATTTGCAAGAGTATTCAACGATACTAAATTCACCGCATTGTCTATATAAACATAATAGTCTATCGACGTTATGCCTTCGCGTTTGTCCTGCGTAAAAAACCGCAAAGAATCAAAAGTTTGGTCGGCGTATATATCAAGATAGCACTTGCCTATCACACCCATAAAATATACATCATCAGATTTTAATGAAGTTGCATTAACTACGGGATTTGAAGAGTACAATATGAGCCTGGCGTCGTCATTATCTATTGCTATATAACTTGTCTTTATTGAACCTTCCGCAACGTCCTCTTCTATGAGCATAGAAGAATACGCCAGCGTAATGCTTGATGTATTCAAGTCCGCTCCGTTTTTAATTGTTGTCAAAGTTTGTTTACCGTAAAGATACATATTGCTTTGCGTTGTGGTTAATTTGCCAGAAATTGTCATCTGTGTATTGCCGCCTATCCATAGAAATGCGGCGGTCAATTCCGCCCCGTTTTGTATGTCTATGGTCGCCGCTTTACTCGAACCGTATGCGGTTGACCTCAACGCGGCGTTCTCCAAAGTGACTTTTGAACCGCTCTCCATAACAAAAGAACCGCCGCCGCCTACATATATGGCCCCGTTTGAATAAGAGCTTGAACTACCCGTGATATTTAGAACTCCCCCGTCTTGCATTACAAAATTCCCTAAAATCCTCAACGCCGACTCATTATCTGTAGCGCTATTATTCCATGTGCCAGTCAATGGCATCACTAAATCCATTGTCCCGGAGAGATTCGTTATGGTCTTTTCGTTCTGAATCAAATTATTGGCGATAAGCGTCCCGGTTATATTTGCGACAAGCGACGTCCCCTGCACGGGGTTCGACCCTGTACCGATGGTCAGCGTCTTATAACTCCATACAGGCTCCTCATCGGTACCGGTATTGGCGCCTATTATCGTCGTGCCGTTCAGATTCACCGTAGAAGTCAGGTTCATTGGAGGCATAGAAGCCTTTGTATCGCCTATGATATTGAGATTGGATTCCGATATAAACGTGGTTGTCTCCGAAAACGTCAAATGGTTTGGACAAAACTGGGTATCAATTACTTGGTTGCAAGATACTTTTATCTGAGCAGTTCCACCTTCATTGAGTCCGGTTAATTTCACTGTTCCGCCGTTAAACGCTGTATAAGATAATTCGTGATTACCTTCCTCATACGAAACAGAACTGCGCACCTCTATAAAATCATACGTTGTGGCGGCGGGATCCGATGCTTTTATAGTTATTGACGAATCATTTGCCCCCTCGTTTAACTGACCGGCCATATTCATCGTGACACCGTATTGGCCGTTCTCAGGTCCAAACATTGCAACGGTATAATTGTCGTCAACCTCCAGCACCAAATTCTTATCCGTTCCTCCGCCAGGAAATATTATTCTTGCGTCGCGAGTATCTATTCCCAAAAGCTCGTCATAATATCCCGGTATATACACTGCCGCAGTCGGATCTGAATACGATCCCGTGCTCCATATGGCAGTATCGCTCCATTTTAAAGGAGAACCGGGGTAATTTCTAATTAAATAAGTATCAGCAAATGTTGCGTTGGTATTAAGGACTATAACAAACGAAGATATTAGACCTTTCACAAAAAGCGAAGATAAGCTGTATTTCATAGAAATTATTTTTAATAAAATGTTCCGATATGTCAAGTATATTTAAAATTCTTTTTACACCCAGACCAAATATTCAGAATTTTTTCATTTTATTTTTGCATCTGTTTTTTAATTTAATTTTTCATCGGGTAAAAGTGTCGCATTCAGTGCGCCAAAATGTCCCATTTGAGATATCTTAAAGTAATAATATTCTGATTTTTTGCAACTTACATTCTGGCATAACAAATGCTAAATTTATTGTATGAGTAATATAGATCCTGAAAAACTAACGGAAAAAAGTATAGAAGCCTTAAATGGCGCAAGAGAGATTGCCAAAGTAAGAGGCAATACGGAAATAACTCAAACACATTTACTTGCAAGTCTTGTCGCCCAAGACGGCGGCATAGTTGGTTCACTATTAAATAAACTTGGAGCCGACAAGAGGGCCGCTTTAGAGCTCGGCATACGCCGCGTTCTCGACGCTCTGCCGAAAGTGTCAGGTTCGTCCTCCGAACCTTATATGAACAACGCGCTCTCCGAAACTATCGAACGCGCCCTCGCTACCGCCAGCGCCATGCGCGACGAATTTGTATCCACAGAGCACCTATTTATCGCAATAATAGAAAAGCCCGAAAGCGGCGAAATTGCGGCTTTATTTAGAAGCCTGCAAATTGTCAGAGAGGCCGTCGAGGAAATCATACGCCAAATGCGCGGCGCCGACCATGTCACGACAAAGACGCCTGAAGCAACCTATGAGGTTCTTGAAAAATACGGAGCCGACCTTGTAAAGCTCGCCAAAGAGGGAAAACTTGATCCCGTGATAGGCCGAGATGATGAAATTGGACGCGTTATAAGGATTCTATCCAGAAAGACGAAAAACAATCCCGTGCTAATAGGCGAACCTGGAGTCGGCAAGACCGCCATTGCCGAGGGCCTGGCGCAGCGCATTGTCCGCCGCGACGTTCCCGAGGGTTTGAAAGACAAAACCGTATTTGCCCTCGATATGGGTTCTCTCGTGGCGGGCGCAAAATACCGCGGGGAATTTGAGGAAAGGCTGAAAGCCGTATTAAATAAGATAAGGGAATCCGACGGGAAGATAATCCTGTTTATAGACGAATTGCATACGATAGTAGGAGCCGGAAAGGCGGAAGGTTCTATCGACGCTTCAAATATGTTGAAGCCAATGCTTGCCCGCGGAGAATTGCGTTGCGTGGGAGCCACAACACTCGACGAATACCGCCAGTATATAGAGAAGGACCCCGCCCTTGAAAGACGTTTCCAAAGCGTTTATGTTGCCGAGCCCGACGTAGAGACTTCAATAGCAATCTTACGCGGATTGAAAGAACGTTTTGAGACATTCCACGGAGTGCACATACAAGACAGAGCCCTTGTCGAAGCCGCAAAGCTTTCCGACCGGTATATTACCGGAAGGCAACTTCCCGACAAAGCCATAGACCTTGTCGACGAAGCCTGCGCCAGAATCAAGACCCAACTGGATTCAATGCCGACCGATTTAGACAATATGCTCCGCAAGTTGCGCCGTTTAGAAATAGAGGAAACCGCGTTAAAGAAAGAAAACCACGACGCCGAAAGGCTGAAAGAGGTGCGCGAGGAACTCGCCGAACTCAGAAAGAAATCCGACGAAATGAAAAAGCGTTGGAACGAAGAAAAAGAGGCCACCGGCAAGGCGGTAAAACTGCGCGAGCAAATCGAGGCCGCAAAGCTCAAGATGGAACGCGCCGAGCGCGACTACGATCTCCAGCAGGCCGCAGAAATAAAGTACGGCGAACTTCCCAAACTTGAAGCCGCCCTAAAAACCGCAATGGAAAACGAGAAAAAGGGCGAAACCCTGATACACGAAAGCGTTGGGGCGGAAGAAATCGGAGAAATCGTTTCAGAGTGGACGGGAATACCTGTAAAGAAATTGATGGAAACCGATAGGGAAAGACTTTTAAAACTCGCCGATATACTGCACGAACGCGTAATAGGCCAAAACCAGGCGGTCGAAAGCGTCGCCGACGCGATATTGAGAGCCAGGGCCGGAATAAAGGATCCCAAACGCCCCAGCGGAACCTTCATGTTCCTCGGCCCTACGGGAGTCGGGAAAACGGAATTGGCGAAGGCGCTCTCGCAAGCTCTTTTTAACGACGAAGACCACATGGTGCGCATAGACATGTCGGAATACATGGAAAAGCACTCTGTGGCCAGACTCATAGGAGCTCCTCCCGGATACGTCGGCTACGAACAGGGCGGCCAACTTACCGAGGCCGTGCGCAGGCGCCCGTACAGCGTGATACTTTTCGACGAAATCGAAAAAGCCCACCCAGAAGTTCTAAATACCCTTCTGCAAGTGATGGACGACGGCGTATTGACGGATTCCCAAGGGCGCAGGGTGGATTTCAAGAACACTGTCATAATAATGACATCCAACGCCGGAGCCCGCTTCATAACCGACGCCGAGCCTACCAAAGACGGCAAACTTCCCGACTCCGCAAGGGAAGCCGTAATGACAGAAGTTCGCGCGCACTTTAAGCCCGAATTCCTGAACAGAATAGACGACATCATCATATTCAACCCCTTGACACTCGATGAAATCGTCAAGATTGTAAAGTTGCAAATAGACCTGCTAAACAAGAGGCTCGAAGCCCAGGGAATAAAAATAGAATTGACCAAGGGAGCTTATCAGGCTCTCGCGGACAAAGCCTATGATCCCCTATATGGCGCCCGCCCATTGAAACGGGTGATAAACAACGCAATCGAAACTCCCGTCGCAAAACGCATTATATCCGGGGAGCTCAAAGAAGGTTCTGTTTACAAAGTTGGAGAAAAAGACTTGCTCTTATAAACAATCTCAAGAAACAAAAAGGCTCGCCGACAGGCGGGCCTTTTTTTACACTCTATTATATGTAATGTCTAAACAGAAAATGTACAAAACCAATATTTACAAAAAAACACAACATATTTAAAAGATTAAAATCTTAACATTATAAAACATTCTCAATCCTAAATATTTTATAAGATAAAATTGTCCTAAACTTGCCGCAATTACTCAAAACAAGACGCATAATCAAATAGCTTACATTAAGTAAGTATTTTATTTAAAAAATATTAGGTGTATTAAATCCGAATCCAATCCTATAAGGTATCCATAATTTGAGCAAAATTTATGCTCAAGAAAAAATTTTTTCTTGTATGGTGAGAATCATCATATTACGCTTTTTTCAGAGATTCACAAGATATTCCACAAACCTATGATGAGAACCACATACAAAAATATTTGGATTTTTTTGGCTTTTTTCCCATGCTTATTTATACTTCCCCATTACGGAATTGCAGAACATTCCTATAAAGTCGAAAAGATAAACGGTGTGCCATACATCACAATAGACGGAAAACCTGCGAGGGCGCGCATGCTGTATTCAGTGCCGGGGTGCACTACGGGCGAGTTTACAAAAGCCGGAGAATGGAAGGATTGCTCTTTTGAATTTGAATCGCCAATGGACTGCCCAAACTGTGCGGTTCACATAAGATTTCGCAAGGATACACAAAAATTATACATAGGGAAAATCGAGGTAAAAAATCTGACGGAGGGACAAGTCGAGAAGTCGCTCGACTTGTCCTCGCCAAACCTCGATCCAGATATGACATTCTGGTGCGCCGGAAAAGGCATCAAAGAGTTGCCCTTCTCCATGAAGACAGCCAACGATTCTGGAACGCCGGTGGTCTTAGCTGATATAAAGCCTGCAAAAGACAAGGAAATGGACGGCATACACCTGCTCTTTTTGGGATTAAAGACAAAAGCCGGCAACAAATACAGGGTTGATATAAGAATAAAGACCGAATACGCCGATTGCCTGGATATAGGGTTCCGCAAGCAATTTGACGACATGTACCTAATGGGCAGCGCCGGAAAATCGTGCATAGACGTGCAGTCTAAGCTGGCGGCGGCGATAGGCGTGGATTTTATAAATTTTCCGGTCTATCCACCCTGGGCCGAAGACGACACTGTTGATTTTGGGAAGATAAAAGCCCATATGGAATCCATAATAAGGGCAAATCCGAATGCTAAGATGATACCAAGGCTCATACTGTATCCGTCCGAAGAATGGAGGAAAAAGCACCCGGACGATAGAATAAAGGGGCCCGACGGCCGCAGCGATTATTTCGACGATTCCTATTTTTCGCTATCTTCTGAAGCGTACCGCGAGAGCGCCATAAAGACTATGGAAATGTTCATAGAATTCGCCGAAAGCAATTTTAAGGACAATATGGCCGGATACCACATCACAAACGGCAGGAATCAAGAATGGTTTTACGGGAATACATGGTCTCAAAAACATGCGGGCTACGACGAGGCAACCGTTAAATCTTGGCAAAAATGGCTCCGAAAAAAATACGGGGACGACAAATCTCTAAAATCCGCCTGGAACAATTCCGCCGCCAGCATAGACGCCGCGGAGATTCCCCCGCCCCATAGGCGCGACGCCGCAGGTAGCCTTGTAAATCCCAAGAGCGAGGCCGACATCGCCGACTTCAATATATTTTTGCAGGACGAGATGGCAAATACCATGAAGCTATTTGCCGACGCCGCCCGCAAAGCCGCCCCGAACCGGCTCATACTATTTTTCTACGGATACGGCATGGAGTTCTCCCACGCATACAACGGGCCCGCGGTATCTGGGCATTACGGCCTATCTAAGGTTTTAAAGATAGACTCTATAGACATACTCTGCGGCCCCGTTTCGTACTCCGACAGAATGTTCGGCGGAGGCAAGACAACTATGGGGGCAACGGAAACAATAACCCGCTCCGGCAAAATATGGCTCGACGAAGACGACACTTCAACATATCTGGCGCCCAAGACCCCATATCCCGGCTCTGAGAAGGGACTGGACACCCAGGAAAAGACCATAAAGGTTTTGCGCAGAAACCTCTCCCAAGAAGTCGTGAGAAATCTGGCCTGTTGGTGGATGGATCTGGGGGGCAACGGTTGGTTTGCAGATCCGAAACTCTGGGAACAGATGTCGGCTCTGTCTCCGGTTGAAGCGGAACTTGCGGAAAATCCGTCGCCTTACGAGCCAGATACAGCGTTAATATTCGACGAAATATCCATGTGTATGATTGGCGGCAAAGGACAATCGCCCCTCACATCGTCCCAATCTTTAAACGGGACGCGCGTAGCCTTAAACCGCTCCGCGCTTCCCTTTGGACATTACCTTGCAAAGGACTTAATATCAAAGAGGGTTAAATCAAAATTAAAAATCTTTGCGGCTCTTTACGCATTAAGCGGCAAAGATAGGGAAAAGATAAAAAGCCGCGCGGCGGCCTCGTATAATATCTGGACTTGGCTGCCCGGATACATAGATCTCGACAAGCGGGAATTTTCTCTTGAATCCGTAAAGGAGCTTACGGGATTCGACGCAGTCCGGGCAAAAAAAGGCACAAAAGCGTTTGTCGATAGCACGCCGGAAGGTCTCGAAGCGGGGCTGCCAGCAAGATTCGGCTTCGATGTGGAAATAATGCTGCTTGCGCCAGTTCCGCAAGAGGGCGACAAAATCCTGGCGAAATTCGGGGACGGCACCCCGGCCATCATAGAGCGCGGCAAAAATATGTTTTGCGCCATACCCGCAATGCCTCCGGAACTAATGCGCTACGCCGCAAGGCGCGCCGGGGTGCATATATACACCGACGCTCCCGCTGCGGTATATGCCAACGGAAAATATGTATCCATATGCGCAACCGCCGACGGCCCCTACGAAATCGACTTGGGAGGCACTTACAAAATCCGCGAAATATTCGACAGCCAAGACTTGGGCGTTTCCCAAAAGATAAGTTTCGACATGAAAAAAGGAGATGTCAAATTCTTGCGCCTTGACCCGCAATAAAGGTGGATTGTTAAGACAAAATTTTAAGCAATTACAGAAGAAAAAGCCTCGTATAAGGTCTCAAAATGGCAAATTTTTGAAATTTTCAAAAAAAGCGCATTTTTGTCCCAAAAATTTTACTAACATAGACTCCCCAGCGAACATCTCCAAATTCGCAATTTTTCTCTAACATTTTTGTACTACATAAAATTGGCAATAGAAACCGGCAACAATTGTTAAACCAAATTTTTAAATATTTATCATTAAAATCTCGAGCTCGAATGATGTTTTCATTAAAATATAAAATGTTAAAACTACATGAGTAAAATAGATGAAATTTAGCCTGCAAAAAGCCCAAAAACTCTACGATTCGGGATATATTTCTTCATGCGAGGTCGGAACCACGAAAGCTTTGCAACAAATCCATAAATACATCTTGGCATATACGATTTTGCAGGCAAAATAAGGGATAAAAATATATCAAAAGGCAACTTTAGATTCGCAAACGCAATTTACCTAAAAGAGGCACTTGCAAATATCGAGCAGATGCCTGAACGCAATTTTGGGGAGATCATTGCCAAGTATGTTGAAATGAATATCGCACATCCCTTTATGGAAGGCAATGGCAGCGCTACAAGAATATGGCTCGATATAATTTTAAAGAAAAATCTCAGCAAGGTCGTAAACTGGCAAAATGTCGGTAAAGATTTGTATCTGCAGGAAATTGAACGCAACCCTATCAATGACTTGGAATTGAGATTCCTGTTAAAAGAAAATCTTATAAGCAATGTCGATAATAGGGATATTATCTTTAAGGGGATAGAGCAATCGTACTACAACGAAGGCTACAAAAGGCTCTGATTACTCATCACACTAACTTCAGTAAATGTCCGCGCCTTATGTCAACTTAGTTATATGACTATAATAAGCGCGGAATTATGCTTTAGGTACAGAAATATCCGTATTATCCATTCACATTTCACATTGGGCGATAACTGAGCTTCTTTTACTCTTTCAGAGTTTTTTTATATCTGATTTCATCTGTTTCCGAGTGGAAACTGTTTTATCCATCGCCTCTTGCCCAGAAGAAAAAAATTTCGGACAGTGCCACCGTAGCTTTTTAGAATTTTTATTTTTAAACTTAAATAAATTTAGAAAATAACCTTGACTTATTAAATAAATATAGTTTAACTAAGTAGTTAATATGAAGTACGAGTTAGGCAAATTTTTAAAAACGTGCATTATCAATGCTGGAATTTCGCAGAAAGATTTTGCGCAAAAGCTTGATTTGTCACCCACCGCGCTGAGCCAAATTATCACCGGCAAAGTTAAACCGCGGCAAGCGACTGTTTCCAAAATAATGGAATTGCTAAATCTTTCGCCGGAGGATGAACAGATTCTCCTAAAAGCGTTTGAAAACTATTCGTCGTTGCCGGAAGATAAATCCGCGCCGTCCGATCCTATTCGCGTGTATCAGGAAAACCGCGAGCGAGTGTTTAGGTATATAGAAATGAAAGCCCGGTCGATTTCATTTAACGAGGAAGTCGAAGGCATTTTTAAGGAGTCGGGCTTAAAGTATAGGAAAAACTACATCAAGGACGGACTTGTCTGCGACTTCTTGCTTGAAGACGAACGCATAGGGTTTGAATGCAAATTCAATGCAACGCGCGATATCGAAAAAACAATCACAACTCTGAAAATCCTCCTGGACAATTTAGAGCTAAAGAAAATCGCCCTTATAGTGCCCCTGAAATCCGAAATATCAAAATCAATTATTGAAGACCTGGAAAAACTCAATATCAGCGTCCTAAGCCTATATGAGCTGGGAAACTTTTTTAAGCGATAAACACAAAATAGAAATATCTAAAGTAATAGAAAGGAAAACATCATGGAATTTGCGGATATAATGGAGACAGTAAAGGAATTTCCAAGCACGGGCAATATCGTTTTTGATTATTTGTTTATGGGGCTTATATTGTTTCAATGTTTTTTTCTGTGGGGTATGATAAAAATAATAGAGTATCCGATTTTAACGGCGATTGCGGTTATTGCGTATATATTTTGGCGGGCAGTAGATACACGCTCACAAATAGATATACGCGGGAATTTGTGGAAATGGAGACGGTAAAGTAAAAGGAAAGAAAAAAAGGTGTAGGCAGAAAGCGTATATGCAGGAGTTTGCATAGTACATTGAAAGCGGAGACTTTGTGCCGTACGAAATTGCGGTAAAAGCGGAGTGTCCGCAAGTCACAGACGCAATCGCAAAAGTTTATGCCCAAAGAATCGCAAAACTGCCTTCGCCATTTTTCTTTAAAATAAGAGGCTATTTGAGGCGAATTGGACGGAAATAATAAGAAACTGATGCAAGTAATCAAAGTAAACTTTCTGGTCTAATATCTTTGGACAAGTGATTTTTTCTATATCAATATAAAGTCCAATACAAAAGGCACGCTTGTCAAAAATTTCGCTGCTTATCAAAATTTATGATTGTTAATCAAAACCATTAACATAGTAATAGTTTGGAATTAGATTCATGATAAAAAGTAAAAGATATTTGTTAAGTTGTTCTGCATTACTACTATTTCTATTAATTCTAATTTCCATGTTTATTGGATTCTTATTTTTACCAATTTTCATGAATCCGCTCTTTAATTTTTTTGATTTATTTAGAGTCCCAAATTTTCAAGAGCATAAATGGACATCTATGAAAATTGAATACTATACGCT
>CALXNZ010000025.1 GCA_944389885.1 uncultured Opitutales bacterium | reverse complement strand
GCTTCTTCGCACACGGAGAATATTTCACCTCCGCTTGCCTCCATTGCTTTTATCAGAGCTTCCGACGTGGAATTTTTTACGATAAAATCTGGATTCCTAGGCGGCTTGGGAGAGTCTGAAATTTCGTCTTCAAAGTCTAAGTTTTCTTCTCCGTTAAGCTCGTCTTGCATGCGTTTAGTTTTTGTTTTTTTGAACTTGGCAAGCTCTCTTTGGTATTCGGATATTTCCCCCAGAACTCGCCTTTCCAACTTCGAGAAAAGAGCTCGAATGCTCGCGCTTTTGCCGGTGGAGCTTTCGCCGACACCTAAGACAAAGATATTTGCATTTTGCGTATATCCGCCGCTTACGGCGTTTTTTGCCTTGAATACTCTGCCCATTGCGCCGCTTAGAATTCCGCAGGCGCAAAAGCAAAGCAGCTCCATTGGCAAATTTCTTGCGGTGGAATAGGTCTTTGCCACGTCGCGTATAACTTTCGGAAAGGCGTCTATGGGACATTCGCTTTCGTAAAACTCTCTGTAGGCCTCCGACAGCGTTTCCATGGTTGCAAAAAATTGCGGACTTTCGGGCTTTTTAAACATTTTCTACTTCCTCCCAAGCTATGTTGCCGCTTTTGCAATGCGCGATATGCGTCTGCGAAATTTCGGAGTTTGTAAATGGCTCGCAGTGGCTAAATGTAAAAGCGGACTCTTTCTTTGTTCCCAAAACCGCGGACATTATATTTGCATATATCCCTATTGCCTTCCCACCCATGCACCATTTTGCGGGGTGAAGCCTTTTGCTCCAAAACATCGGCTTGTCGAAGTGGTGGATCAAGACCATTGCGAAGTTGTGCTTCGATTTTAGCCCATTTATTTTGCAAAAGAGGTCGGCAACCGCCGCATGGTCTGAAAAGTTGCAATGCACAAACGACGACAGCGAATCCACAATTACCACATCGTATTTGCCCGCGCTTAAAGAGGCGTCCAGTTTCGATATGAATTCGTCCACCGAATAGTAGCGGCCTGTTTTGCAGGAGATGCGCAGGTTTTCGTTTAGCCTGTCAGCGTTCGGCTTTTCATCGAGCGCAAACTGCGAGACAATCCCTCGAAAATAAATCTTCTCGTCGATAATCGGGTTTTCATTGTGGAGCAAAAGCGTTTTGGCGGGCTTAAAAATTTCAAGGCCCAGCGTTTTTTCTCCAAAAGCGAGTCCTAGACCAAGCTGCATGGCAAGAACGCTTTTGCCGATTCCTGTCGCGCCCGAAATCACCCACGTTTGACCCTTGCGCAGAAAGTTTTTATCGATAACAACGTCGTCAAATGAAAGCATCGACTCGTTTTCTTCGGCTAAAATTTGGCTTATCGTGCGAATTCTCATTAGATTTCTCCTTTCTTCGCGCTTTTGGCGGGGCGGACTATAAAGCAGTGGTCAAGCAGGACGTCGCAATCGCTTTTCTTGTAGCGAATGCACTTGCCTGAAAGACGGTAGCTCGGCAGTTTGCCCTGTCTGCGGAGCTGCTCAATAAAGGTTGTGCCAATATTGAGGTACTCCGCCACCTCTGCGCGTGTAAAAAGCCTGTCGCTTGCGTCAGGCTGCGTTAATGTTTGAGTTATTGCGGATTTTTTCTTTTCCATGCAGAATGTCCGCGTGTCAAATTTTTCAAAAATAAATAGCCGCAAAATTGCGCAAAAAATCAAATTGGAAGGCTGTAAAAAATAGTTGGGAAAGTGGTTTCCCAAGAAGACGGAAAAACGACACAAAATAAAAGTGTGTCGATTTTGGATTATATGGCGCAAAAAAATTTGGCAAAAATTGCTTGGTCGGGGGAAATGTTTCACTGGTAATACAAATGGGAATTCCAAGATATAAGTTTCTACTTTCCGCAAAATTTGCCATGCGTTCCGTTTTTCAGAGCCTTTATTTGTCTTATTAAAAAACAGCCAAATAAAAATTCTCAAATAGGCTATTATCAAATGGTAATGGGATTGAAAATAAATGGATTATGCGCTTGATTTGAAACGCTTTTTATGTATTTTTCGTTTCATGATAAAGCGAACAGTAGAGGAGCAAATTCTTAGAACAATCAGTTTTTTGGAAAGCGGCAGGGTGTTTTCGTCAACAGATTTTGCGGACATCGCAAACCAAAACACAATCAGAACGGCTCTTAGGCGGCTTACATTGGCAAAGAAAATCGACGCTTTGGGGCATTCTCTATATTATAAGCGAATCTGCACAAAAGAATTTCCCTATGGATATAGGCCAAAACATCAATCCATTGCCAATGCCATAGCGCGAAGATTCTCTTGGAAGATTTTTCCGACGCTAGCAGATACCTTTGCGTATTTTGGCTTAGACAAAAGCGGCGATTTTGTATTTCCAAGCACTGGTCCAAACAAAAAATTTGAGTTTGATCTGTTTGAATATCCAAGACCGGTAGAATTTAGGCATATCCCGCTTAAATTGTCCCGAATTGCCGACAAGAAAGCCTTTATGTACGTTCAAGCCCTTGTAGCCTTGGGCGAAGATTCCGAAGAAATGAAGCGCATATTTGCAAAGACTTCCACAGAGGATTTAAGAACAGTCATCAGAAAAATAACCTATGCGCCGCTAAGAATCCAGAATGTGTTTTTAAAAGAGCTTAAATCGAGGGATAACGGCAAGTCGGAATCAGGAGATGCGAATGCTGAAAACATCAACAACGCCTTTAATAAAGTGCAAGAAAACCGAACCCTTGCCAGAATATTTCGCAGCTTGTCATAGCTTGTACGCTACTTGTATGTTACTTGTATGTTACTTGTATGTTATGGCGCGATTATCCACGTTTCACAAATCGACATATTCTCATATTCCGCACATGTGCGGATTTTGGAATGCCCGTCATTCTTCTTCAGGAAGAATCTCGAAGTATTTTATGGCGTCGCGCTCGCGGGCAAGGCCGTTGTAGTTCTGTTTGAGAACGTCAACTGCGTGCCCCATTTGCTCTGCTGTAAGATATGCGTTCTTTGTCAGCGCGAGGTAGTAGGTCGCGGCTGAATGGCGCAGGCCGTTTTTTATCCAGTTGCCTTTGCCGAGGCTCTCGTGAAGCTTATTTATAAGGGTGGTCTTGCCCTTGTTTAGAATCTTCTTTTTAGTCCCGAGTTCCCAGACGTACGGCTCGAGCCACTTGGCGAGATTTTCAGGAATTTTTACAATTCGTCTGGAAGCGGTCTTTGTGATTTCGCTATCGAGAATAATTTCCCTGTCCTCTAGCTTGATTTTATCCCAAGTAAGCCTTTGCATTTCGGCGTTTCTTATGCCGGTGAAGGCGGAAATTGCAACGTATGCGCGAATCTCGCTCTTAGGCGGGGTGGAATCTAAAATTTTGCGCACCTCTTCGGGCGTGAAGATTTTGGGCGTCTTGCCCCTGATTCTCCAAGCCTCGACTTTCTCTATGGGGTTGTTGTCGAGCCAGTCTTGCATTTTGCAAAACTTAAAAAATGAGTAGAGCGTTCGGCGATACTCGTTTCTTGAATAGGCGCCCAAATCTTGGCTTGTCTCCTTAAAAACCCTCATGGGGCGGCCGTCAACTGTCAGCGTGTCGCTGTCGTCGTATTCGCGCTTTTTGAGGTTTATGAGCCATTGGAAGATTTCCCTGCCAGTTATAAGCGAGACTATCCGCTCCTTGCCGAAATCGCCCATGAAGCGGGCAAGAGTGCGCTCGACTCCTGTGACATATTCGCTCGACAGCTCCTTTTTCAAGAGCGTATAGCAGTATTTGTCGATTGCGAAGTCCAACCTTACGGAGCGTTCCTTTAGCTTTGCGAGCGATTTGTACTCCTCTATGGCTTGGCTTAGGCTTATGCCGTGCGCTTCCAAATCTTTCGTGAGCTTCACATAGGTGAGGGCTGCGTTTGTAAGCGACACCCGCAAGGGGGAAAGCAACATCTTTGCCTCGACCAGTTCGCGCCTGTCGTTTTGGGAAATTCTGTTGGCTTCGACGCCGAGCTTTTCGTCGTAAATGTTTTTCTCGCGGAAAAATTCGAGCGCTTCGGCTTCGGTGGAAAACCTGCGCGCCCAGCGTTTTTGCTTGTCTGTGTCGAAATAGTAAACGACCCAGCGCTCGCGGTTTTTCTCTGCAACTTTTTTTGGGAAGGAAGGAGATCTGTTCTTCATACAAAATCCTTTCCTGTCAAAATTGCGTTTTGGTAAGGGATTGCCTTACCACTGCGAAAAATTTTCGCAAGTTGTTTGCAGCTAACAATATTCTATTTGTTCCTAAACTGCATAGATTCTTAATAGATGTTTTCCATACATGTCCATCATAAGTTGCGGTTAAATTATTTTCTACAACATCAAAATAAATATTTAAGGTAAAATATATCGTAAAAATAAAATTATAAACAATAATTATTGATATTTTTACATAAATATTCCGCCCACGCAAAAAGAGTTTGGCTTGAAAAATCCACATATAATGCGTAGGACTTCTCTCGGGCAAGGATATAAGTTTGACAAGATAAAGCGCGCATTTAATCTTACTTATAGTTGTATTCAACAGTAAATTATGAGATGTGAATAGAGGGGAGAAATATGGATTTTAAAAAAATAGGCAGGAGAGAATTTATAGGTTCATCAGCGCTTTCCATGTTTGGATATTCAATAATGTTAGCCGTTCCCCCAAAAGCCTCTGCCAAGTCAAAAGCTGCTGTAAGCGAAAAATCAAAAAAAATAGAGGCAATACTTGAAGGCAAAAAATATGAAAGTTCTTCCGAACCAAACATGGTAAAGAAGGAACTTGAATGCGATATTCTTGTCTGCGGAGCCGGCATGGCAGGAATATCGGCCGCAATATCCGCAGCGCGAAACGGCGCAAAAGTTATCCTAATAAACGACCGTTCCCGCATGGGAGGAAACTCAAGCAGTGAAATAAAAATGCACCCGCTGGGCTTAGATGAAAGGCGCTACGGTTTTAGAGAATCGGGAATTATAGAAGAGCTTCTGCTTGAGAATGCCGCAAACAATCCTCAGAAATCCTGGGACGCCTGGGACCTAATGCTATACGACAAATGCATATCCGAACCCAATATAACACTCATTCTCGACACTGCCGTTTATATGGTTGAAAAATCCGGGAGCAATATAGAGTGCGCCTACGCCCGCAGCGACAAAACTTTAACCATATATAAGATTAAATCAAAAGTCTATATTGACTGCACGGGGGATTCGCGCCTGGCGATGGAAGCGGGGGCCGAACTTATGTGGGGCCGCGACGGAGCCGACAAATACGGAGAAAACGAGGTGATGCAGAACTATCCCATAGGCGGATTACTTTGTTCTTCAATCATGTACACAACCAAAGACATGGGGAGGCCGACTCATTTTAAGGCTCCGTCTTGGGCATTGAAAGTGACGCCTGACATGCTGAAATACCGCAATCCGCGCTCGACCGGATTGGCCTATGGCTACTGGTTCATATCGCACGGAGGAATGTCGGATACGATAAGGGACAACGAAGTCATACGTTTTGAGCTTCTTTCAATAGTAATGGGATTATGGGACTACATAAAAAATAGCGGCGAATTTCCCGAAGCCGCAAATCTGGCCCTTGACTCCATAGGAATGATTCCAGGCAAACGCGACAGTTATAGGATAATGGGGCGTTCCCTATTTAGCCAACACGATATCAGAGGCAAGTGGCGCGAACACGCAGACCAGATAGGAACCGTTGGCTGGCATCTTGAGGATCAGCCGTCGTCGGGATTTTACGCGACAAACGATACCCCCGCCATGCCCGTAAAAATTGAAACGAAACCCTTCAACATTCCATTGTCGATTCTTATATCAAAAGATATAGACAATATGATGATGGCGGGACGCAATATGAGCTGTACCCATTTGGCATTTTCGTGCACCCGCGTAATGAAAACCGCTTCCGTGGCGGGACAAGCTGCCGGTACGGCCGCGGCGATAGCGGTAAAACATGAAATCCTCCCTAAGACTATTATAGGCAACAGCTCTATTCTGCGCGAATTGCAACAAACCTTATTGAGAGACGGTCAAATAATAATTGGCCTAAAAAACGAGGATCCGCTGGATATTGCCCGCGGAGCAAAGGTTCAGGCGTCATCGAGCGCTTTGGGGACATCACCGAAAAATATTCTGAGCGGCGCGACATTCGATTGGAAGGATAAAACCGAAAATCGCTGGATTGCTCCGATTTCGGAGAAGCCGTGGATAAAGTTGGAATGGGACTCGCCAAAACTGATATCTCAAATAATCATAAATTTCGATTGCGGTTGCAGGCATTTGACAATGACCCTTGAACAGTCCCGCGCAAAACTGATTACACACGCCCCGCAACCGGAAACTCTCGCCGATTTCAAAATTATCGGGATACTTCCCGACGGCTCAGAAAAAATTTTGGCGGAAGAAAAAGGGAACTATCAGAAACGCAAAATATATTCGATTCCGCCGAGAACGCTAAAAGCTTTGCGCTTAGATTGCATAAAAACCCAAGGAGACAAATTTGCGCGCATCTTCGAGATACGATGCTATGCCTGATTATTTTCGATATTTTTTTGGAAGAAAAACTATTCTATTCCACCATACAGTACATTCCAATCCTCCGGCAAAAAAACATTCAAACATTTTTCAGAATTCTTTATAGGCGGATTCAATTATAATGAATGATTTTGCGTTTTTCCGGACATATGGCTCATCAAAACTCTCAGAATTTCGCCCCGATGTGGATATAAAATACCGGAGCAGAGTCTATATCGATATCGCCCTGCCCCACTCCGTCCATTCTAAATTCCAATTCTCCAAAAAAGTTTCCTCCTATGCTTCCCGACACATAAAAATTCGGCGTGATATTATAGGTTGCCCCCAGGGCAACGCTCATGTAAGAGTCCTGAACGGAACGCCCCAACCCTTTGTATTTGGTCAACCTGAATTCCGAGTTGACGTACTCGCATGAAAAATTGACCAACAGCGTTCCGTCCCCGAAAAAGTCATAGACGAGAGCCCCGCCGGAGAAGGTCCGCAGAGAAAGGCGATCTGTTATCTTCCAATCTATGAAACCAATCGGTATAGGTATCATATCGCACTCAAGCCTCGACACTGCGGCCGCGCCAAGCCCTATTCTCAAATTCTCGTTAAAGGCGTATCCTGCTCCGAGTCCCGCCAAAATGCGCCCGCCATCAGCAAGCGAAGCCGACGATTCTGCCCCGAAATTGCCTATGCAAAGCGCAAATGCGCTCCACTGGCGATTGAACATATGTGTGTAAAATGCGCGCCCGTAAACAAGCTGCATTGAACGGAACGGCGCATTTTTTGAACTGAAGTCGTATTGCCTATACTCAAATCCAGTTTCCAAATCCAAAAAATCGACTTTATTTTTTTCGCCCTGAAATTTAATACTGGCCGCAGCTGAATAAACCCCCAAATCTCCGCCAGATGAATCGTCCAAATCCGCCGGGAGAGCCGCAGAACCCATTGTATCAACGGTAAATCCCATGTGCCAATCCGAAGCTATTTGGTCGAAGAACGTCGATCCTCCTATCACCTGGGCCTCTGCTACGGAAAGAGCGGATATGATAGACAAAATAATAAAAACATTTTTCCTCATATATATTGCTTAGAATTTGACGCGGGAAAAATTTTGTCAAGTTTTTAGGAGGCATAGTCCAGGGATAAAAATTCCTTGAAGAAAACACAAATATATATAGTAGTTAGATATATGAATACACACATTTCAAGATTACTCTTCTGGATTCTATTCTATGTCGGAGCAGGTTTGAATTTTACAATGGCCGACACCGTAGAAGTATTATTTAAAAATCCCGAAGGAACAATAGCCAAAACCTGCAAACTTGAAGAAGCAGAAGGCGCTTTACGCTTAAAAATTCCCGCTAAAGACATAGATCCAAAAACAATTTCCATAGAAGTCCGCCCTAACTTCGCTAAGGGCAAATTCGGCAGCAAAGGATATTTTATACTCCCGGACGGTTTCCTAATAAAATTTCGCGAACGTCAAAACGGGAGCTATACAGTAAACAGACTTCCCATAACGCTTTCGGGAATGAACAATCCCGACGGAGAATTTGGGTCATTCGCCTCAATCATAAAGGGGCTCGAATTGGAGGGAGCCGTATCATGCGAAATCAAGGGCGGAGAGTATTCATTGTTTCACCGCTTCGACATAAAGGACAGCGGCGCATATGAAGATATAATAATAGACTATTACAAACTGCCCAAAGGCAGGGACTCATACTCCGACATGGGAAGAATTTACCGAAAATATAAATTGGACAGCGGCGCCGTAAGGCCATTGAAAGAGCGCGTTAAAGCCAACAAATACTTAAAATACGCGGTTTCGGCGCCTGAAATCAGGATACGCATGGCATGGAAACCAGTGCCAACCCCTGTAAAGGAGCAGACGCTCTCTACAGAGCCGAAACCCAAAATCGCGGTCACTTTTGCAAGAGCGGAAGAAATTATCGACGAAATGCGCAGACAAGGCGTCAAGTCGGCGGAAATCTGTCTCGTAGGCTGGAATATAAGAGGACACGACGGGCGCTGGCCTACCGCATTGCCCGTGGAGCCGGCACTTGGTGGAGAGCCGGCTCTCAGATCTCTAATAAAGAAAGCCCAGGACAACGGATATAATATAGTTTGCCATACAAACAGCGGAGACGCATACAGAATATCGCCGGAATTTTCAGAGGCTGATATTGCAAAAAATCCCGACGGGTCGATCCAAAAGAACGCCGTATGGAGCGGAGGCCAAACATATAATCTTTGCTACAAGGTATCGTGGGAAAAGTTCACCCCAAAAGTCAACTCGCAAGTAGCCGATCTCGGATTCAGGGGATTGCACTACATAGACGTTCTATCCACCGTGCGCCCAACAGTCTGCTACGATAAATTGCACCCCGTCAACCGCAGGCAGGCCGCCAAATACGCCGAAATGCACCTTGCCGACGCCGCAAAAAAAATTGGCGGGGCCGCTTCAGAAGGCGGATACGACCATGTTGCAAGCGCTTTAGACTACGCCCTATACATTACATTTAACCTTGAAAAAAATAGCTGGCCAAAAATCGCCGACTCTTACGTCCCAATTTGGCATATAGTTTACAACGGGATAATACTTAGCAATCCCGCCTCCTCCACAATAAATTGGGCCATAAAAGATCCTAAAATAGCCTTAAAGCTTGTGGAATACGGAGGCAGGCCGTCATATTACTTTTATTCCGCATTCCGCGACGACAATAAAAACTGGATGGGAACTGCCGATCTCTTATGCAAAACCAATGAGGAACTCGAAAATTCCGTAAAGGCCATAAAAAAAGGCTCCGACCTAATCGACGAACTCGGATACCTTCAATATGAATTTTTAGACCAGCATAAAGAAATATCCGATAATATATACCTGTCAAAATATTCCGACGGGAGCGAGATTGTATGCAACTATACGGACAAGCCCTTCACCTATCGCGGAGAAGCTGTAAATCCGGTATCGTACAAATTATACACCCCGTCATTTTTCATGAAAATCGCAAATTTTTTGCTCTCGCCATTTAACTGATGCGAATATGGAGCCCATCAGAGCGGAATCATAATTTTCAAATAAACCGGCTACTTTAATTTATCCAATATTTCGGAGTATGTTTCGACTACTCCGTTTTCAAATATGTCGATTCCGAATTCCACCTCTATTTTTACAGTAAGCTCAGCCATATCAAAGGAGTCGAAATCCAATTCCCTGCGAAGATTTGTCGAAGGCGCAAGCGCATCTATCGGAGAATCGCCTTTGTTGCGGCGTATGGCATTTATTATATCCAGAAGTTTTTTTCCCTTATCCATCGTAAATTTCTGTATATTTTAGAAATCCATTAAAGAAATCAACGGTAAAAGCTTGGGCGGATTTTAAATCATACCCGCCCAAGCCATAATAATTATAAAATACTCGGCGCCCGCTAAAAACTAAGCGCGGGAACTTGCGTATTCCTTCCATTTTGCCGCTTCTTCTGGGCGCGGATTATAGACTTTGGGCATACAGCTGTTTGCGACTATCGCACGCCCTTCAGACAGATTGGATATGCCTCCGCAAGCCTTAAGTTGCATAAGTATATTGCCCAAAGCAGTGGACTCTACAGGGCCTGCGTAAACGGTTCTATTAGTCGCGTCAGCGGCGAACTGCGATAACACGGCGTCTTTAGAGCCTCCGCCCATGATGTTTATCTGGCTTATTTTTTTACCTGATAGGGATTCCATTTTACCGAATATATACGCGTATTTTGCGGCAATGCTCTCCTGAATGGCCCTAAATATCTGTCCGTGATTTTCGGGAACGGGAATCCCCCTTTGGCGGCAATGGGAGCGTATGGCCTCAGGCATATTTTCCGGCATTACAAAGTCTTGATGGTCAGGATCGAATATAGTGCGCATTGCAGGAGATTCCAAAGCTCCGCGCTCAAGATCCGCATAAGACATGTCCGTGCCTTCGCTTTTCCAAATCTCTTTACACTTCTGCACGAGCCACATTCCCGTGACATTTTTGAGAAAGCGGATTTTATGCCCAACCCCTACCTCGTTTGTGAAATTCTCTTTGAATGATTCCTCGCTTACTATGGGAGAATCAGCTTCTATCCCGGCCAATGACCAAGTGCCGCTATTTACATATGCGGAACCTTCCTCCTGAGTAGGCATTGCCGCTACAGCACTTCCCGTGTCATGGCTGGCAACAGCCACAACTTTTATATCGCCGATTTCATTTTTTATTTCCGGCAACAAGCCTCCTATTACAGTGCCGCACTCGGCAAAACCGCTCGCGAATATTTCGGACGATACTCCTATCTTATTGAGGATATCGTACGCCCAATCGCGTTTAAAGGGATTGTAGAACTGTGTTGTAGAAGCGTTTGTACGCTCGTTCTTCTTAACTCCCGTAAGCATAAATGCGAGGAGATCCGGCATCATCAAAAAGGTCTTAGCCTTGTCTATATTCCCGCCGCGCTCTATTTCCGAAGCCAGCTGGAATATGGTATTAAAGAACATAAACTGAATGCCGGTAGTCTTGTAAATCTCGTCTTTTGAGACCTTAGAGAACACCCAATCCATCATGCCTTCGGTTCTGGTATCCCTGTAGATATAGGGCATATTTAGAAGCTTGTCGCTGCCGTCAAGCAGTCCGTAATCTACCCCCCATGTGTCTATTCCAAGACTCTCTATAGCATCTCCGTACTTTGCCCTCGCCGCGCGAAGCCCGACGAGTATATCTGAAAAAATACGGTTCACGTCCCAATGGTACGAATCCCCTATTTTTACTGGGGCGCTATTCCAACGCGCCACTTCTTGAAGGTCTATTTTTTTCCCGTCGAATAGTCCAGCCATTACCCTGCCGCTACCGGCTCCCAAGTCTATTGCCAAAAATACTTTCATATGCATGAGATATACGTTGTTGGTTTATATGGAATATTATTTGATTTTAAGCGAAGAATGTCAAACACATTGCCTCTTAAAAAATAAAAAAGCGCGGTGGAAATCCGCGCTCTGAATAACATTAAAGTATCTATTCAAGAGGACCCGTTTGCGATTCGCCCTCGCCCAAGGCTGTGCCTCCAACAACTTGGACTTTTTGGGTAATGGCGTCCCGAATGGCATCGGCGACTTCCTTATTCTGCATTAGATAAGCTTTTGCAGCCTCGCGCCCCTGCCCTATAAGTTCGCCATTATATGAAATCCAAGCTCCTTTTTTCTCGAGGATTTTCTGCTCGATGCCCAAATCTATCAAGCTTCCGGTGAGAGAGATGCCCTCATTATACATAATATCGAATTCACATTCTGTAAAAGGCGGAGCCACTTTATTTTTGACGACTTTTATCTTGGTGCGGTTTCCTATGACTTTGCCCGTGGTATCCTTTATTTGTCCGATTCTGCGGATATCAATTCTTACGGAGGCAAAAAACTTAAGGGCGCGTCCGCCGGGGGTGGTTTCGGGATTGCCGAACATCACACCGATTTTTTCGCGTATTTGATTGGTGAAAACGCAAATGCAGGAAGTTTTGCTGATGGCGGCGGTAAGTCTGCGCATAGCTTGGCTCATCATGCGAGCCTGCAATCCCACGGTAGTATCGCCCATCTGCCCGTCGAGTTCTTGCCGCGATACGAGAGCTGCCACAGAGTCTATCACAACCACATCTATGGCGCCGGAACGTATGAGTGTTTCGGCAATATTAAGGGCGTCTTCTCCGCACTCCGGCTGGGACACCATAAGATTTTCCAGATCCACACCCACAACCTTTGCATAGCGCGGATCGAGAGCGTGTTCCACATCTATAAACACCGCATTTCCTCCTTTCCTCTGCGCTTCGGCTATAAGCGACAAACAGAGGGTCGTTTTTCCGGAAGATTCTGGCCCATAAATTTCGACGATTCTGCCGCGCGGCAGCCCGCCGACGCCGAGAGCCAGGTCTATCGCCACAGAACCCGTGCTTATAACTTCCACATTCATTTTTGTGGCGTCGCCGAGCCTTATCAAAGAGCCTTCGCCGAACTGTTTGTTTACCATGCTGAGAGCAGTTTCAAGGGCTTTATCTGAAGCCTTGTCGATTGATGCTACTTGGAGTTTTTGCTTAGCCATAAACATACTTTCGATAAAAAATGAGGCGTATTTAACGCCAATATCTTAATAGATGCCATTTTGACAAATACCTCCGTAGAGTCTACAAAATTCTTCGAGAAAATTCTGTTTTTGGGCCTAAAATAAGAATGATATTATAGAGGATTCTACGATTCCACCTGCGACTTCAGTTAAAAAAAATGGAAGGCCCGATTGAGGCGCTCCGTAAGAGAAAGCTCCCGTCTTGGACAGATTTCACGACGGGTATAAAACCATTATTACATTTATAACTAATAAGTTATAAAATTCGGCTGCGGAATGGTCACATTATTCCGCCATGCGTATGCCTGTGGCGATAATGGAAGCTACGCTATAAACTGCGAATATTAAACTAATTCCCATACATGCAAATCCAATTAAAGGAGATTGAATAAAGTTAGCACCGACGAATCCAAATATTGCAGATAGTATAGACGATAAAATAGCAATAATTGCAAATTGCAAAGACCCCCTCGGCTTTTGAGGTGCATTATATTGCCCATTTGATTGTTTTTTAGCAAAATCCGGATTTTGTTTTAAGTAATCTTCGTAAGTCATGATGAATCCCTTTCCTCTAATAATATAAATCATTTACCGTATCAGGTCAAATCAATAAGATTCTTTTTTTCAATTTTTTTTTATGATTTTTAAAGATAAGAACGCTCTACGTCAAAGATTGTGGAATGGTGGAAAAAAAAGAGGGCAAAGAGAACGAAAAATGTTCTACAATGCCCG
>CALXNZ010000024.1 GCA_944389885.1 uncultured Opitutales bacterium | reverse complement strand
TACTTTCCGAAGGGAATGGATTTGCGAAAAGCGACAGAAAGGGAACTAAAATTTGCGTTGAACGAGATCAACTCTCGCCCCCGAAAGACACTAAATTGGAAAAGTCCAAGCGATTATCTTCACGAACTAAAGTGCGCCGCCCCCTAGGGGGCAATAAGTAAATAAATCAACAACTTAAACTTTAATCTTTACAAAAAACCAACAATATCTAAAAACATCTACCGTCAGTTATGCACTGGCGTTTTGAAAAAAGGCTTTTATTACAAATTTCAAATAATATGGCAGACATAAAGAAAGTTATCACAGATGAAATCAGGAGGCTCTCCAAAAAGGAGATAAAATCCTATTTGGCGCCTATTTCAGCAAAACTTATCGAAAACAAAAGACAAATCGCGGCATTAAAGAAAATAATACTCGAGTTGCGCAAATCCTGCGTTAATGCTAAGGCAAATATTACCCAAAAACCTACAGTCGAAACGCAGGAACACAAAGTAAAAGTGCGTCTCAATGCCGAAGGGATTAAGCGCATTCGCGAAAAACTTAATATCACTCAAGACGCTTTTGCAAAAATCCTCGGTGTCAGCAAACCCGCATATTGCACTTGGGAGCAGGGGCGCATATCCCCAAAACCCGATATGAAGGCAAAAATCGCGGCGATGAGAGGCATGGGAAAGTCAGACTTGAAAAAGCTTATGGACGAAATGGGAATAAAGACCACGTCTCCGAGAAAGCGCAAGGCGGCTGCACCAGAAAAGCCGGGAGATAATGCCTAATTGTTTTCATCAATATTTTGACAGATTGTTTTGATGTTTTAGCGTGTGTATTTTCTTGGGAAATTACACGCGCTTTTTATTTTCGGGATTAAGGTTTAGTGTGGGAATTCTGCGTAAACTTAAATTCTTAAGTTTATTATTTTGCAGTAGTTTTATATTTGACTCCGCTTCTCCTTGGTAATTTTTAGGCCGCCGCGGTTATTTTTTATATATCCATTGTTCCGCGCTAAATTATTAGCGCAAAAAATCCCGGCAGGAGCTTTTATATCTCCGCCGGGATTTTCGTTTTGTTTATTTAATAGATGAACAACATCTCGCAATACTTAGGCAATGGCCATAACTCGTTGTCTATTTCCCCTTCGACCTTGTCGGAAACCGCCCGCAATTCCGCCATAGTTTCCATTATTTTGGGGAGGCTTTCCCCTTTGGACATCTGCGCTTCAAGCTTGTCTGATATGGAGATGAGGGAGTCGAGCCTGTCGGAAATCTTAGCGGCCTGTTCAGCGAGCTTGCTCTTTTTATTCGCCTTTATCAGCCGTTCGGTTTCTATCGCTTTCCCGAGCTTCTCAAAGTAGGCGACTACGGCAGGGATTATATGTGTCCTGGCAAGTTTCAAAGTCAGGCCGGCCTCTATGCCTATTTTGCGCTCGTACTCTTCCAGGAATACTTCGTGGCGAGACGTCAACTCCGCCTTGTTAAATACGCCGTATTTCTCAAAAAGGGCTATATTTTCCGGAGATATAAGAGGCTTTATGGCTTCCGGCGTGGAGCGCAAATTGGGCAATCCGCGCTTGGCGGCTTCTTTTTTCCATTCTTCGCCGTAGTTGTTTCCGTTGAATATAATCTTCTTGTGCTTCCTGATTATGGAAGATAACAACTTTTGGAGCTCGCCGTGAAAGTCCGCCCCCTTTGGCAGCGACTCGAGAACGCTCGAAATCTCGTCGAAGGCTTCCGCTACGGCTGTGTTCAGTATGATGTTTGGACTCGCGCACGATTGCGATGAGCCCGCCGCGCGAAATTCAAACTTGTTCCCGGTAAAGGCAAAGGGACTTGTCCTGTTGCGGTCGGTTGCGTCGCAGGGCAGTTCCGGCAGAATGTCAGCGCCTATTTTTAGGGTTCGGCCCCGCTTGCTTGACTTGGCCTCGCCGCGTTCAATCTGTTCTACGATATCGGACAGCTGTTCCCCCAAATATACGGATATTATGGCCGGTGGGGCTTCGTTTGCGCCAAGTCTATGGTCGTTTCCGGCTCCGGCTATCGATGCCCGCAGCAAATCCGCATGTTTGTCAACCGCCTGGATTACGGCGCAGAGCGTGGTGAGAAATATGGCGTTTTGATGGGGATCAGCTCCGGGATTTAGCAGGTTCACGTCGCCGACGGAAATTGACCAGTTATTATGTTTTCCAGAACCGTTTACGCCGGCAAAAGGTTTCTCATGCAGCAAACAGGCAAATCCGTGCTTGTCGGCGATGCGCTTTAATGCGTCCATGATGAGCATGTTGTGGTCCACCGCAAGATTTACCTCCTCAAACATGGGCGCAATCTCGAATTGTGCGGGAGCGACCTCGTTATGGCGGGTTTTTGCGGGTATGCCCATTCTCCAAAGCTCGCGGTCGAGTTCGCTCATAAAAGAGAGTATTCTTGGCTTTATTGCGCCAAAGTAATGGTCCTCCAATTGTTGATGCCTCTGCGGCGGGGCTCCAAAAAGCGTGCGGCCGGTTTGCATGAGATCGGGGCGTTGGACGTAAAATCTCTTATCAATTAAAAAATATTCCTGTTCCGCGCCCAGCGTGACTTTTGCGCTGCCGTCAAACTCTTTCCCAAAGCACTTCAGCAGCCTTTTCGCCTGGGATCCGAGCACTTGCATGGAACGCAGCAGCGGCGTTTTCTTATCGAGAACTTCGCCCGTATATGAGCAGAAAGCTGTTGGAATATATAGTGTGGCGACCCCATTTTCGCGCTTTATGAATGCCGGAGAAGTTGGATCCCAGGCCGTATAGCCGCGCGCCTCGGCGGTTGAACGCAGGCCGCCCGAGGGAAAGCTCGACGCGTCGGGTTCGCCTATTATCAAATTCTTGCCGGAGAATCGCGCTATGGCTTTACCGTT
This sequence comes from uncultured Opitutales bacterium, assembly GCA_944389885.1. Taxonomy (GTDB): domain Bacteria; phylum Verrucomicrobiota; class Verrucomicrobiia; order Opitutales; family Intestinicryptomonadaceae; genus Merdousia. The sequence continues at coordinate 16,487 of CALXNZ010000024.1, read as the reverse complement.
TTCGGAGACTTCGAGAAATGAGTCGTGCTTTTCAGCGCTCGCGCCGGTCAATGGCATAAACCAATGCGTATAGTGCGTGGCGCCGCGTCTTATGGCCCAGCTTTTCATGGCGTGGGCGACATCGTCGGCTATCGCGGAGTCAAGCGCCTTGCCGCTTTGCATTGTCTCGGTGAGCTTCTTGAAAACGGGCTTTGGCAGATATTCCGACATAGCCTCCATTCCAAAGACATCGCAACCGAATTCTTCTATGAAATTTCCGCTATCGGGAATTTCGGGAATCTTGTTTTCGGCGATTTCCGCCATGGATATTCTTCTGCTGTTCATATTTTTCTGCTTTCTATTCTTTATTCATTGGTAAATATTTGGAATCCGCTATAACCTTCCATTGCGTGTTCGGAGATATCCAATCCTTTTAATTCGGCGCTTCTACTGACGCGCAGTCCGGAGATCTTCTTTATCATGTAAAATATGCAGAAACTGGATATTAGAGCCGCTGTTCCTACTGAAAGTATCCCGATTATTTGCGGGAGTATAGAGTGTTCAGGAGAAAATATACCCACTGCTAATGTTCCCCATACGCCGCAAACTAAATGTACGGACAATGCTCCTACGGGGTCGTCTATGCGCAATTTGTCGAATGTATAAACCGCGAATACGGCCAATATTCCGGATAATACTCCTATAATGCATGCCGATGAAATCGATACGCAATCCGCTCCGGCCGTGATTCCCACTAATCCCGCAAGGCAGCCGTTTAGTATCATAGACAAGTCCGGTTTGCCCTGTGAAATCCAGGAAGCGCACATGGCTCCTATTAGGCCCGCCGCAGCCGATAGCGCAGTAGTCGTGAACACATAGGCCACCATGACAGGATCGGCTGAAAATACGGAAGCTCCGTTGAATCCAAACCAACCAAACCACAGTAGAAATACGCCGAGCGTTGCGAATCCCAAATTGCTTCCGGGTATTGCCTTTGAGCGTTCCCCGACATATTTGCCTATTCTCGGGCCAACCATTACCGCCCCTACGAGTGCCGCCCAGCCTCCGACCGAATGCACAAATGTAGATCCGGCGAGATCGTAAAATCCAATAGAGGCCAGCCAACCTCCGCCCCAGCCCCACGAGCCTATTATTGTGTAAACGAATGTGGCATACAATAGGGCAAATGCGAGATAAGCTCCGAATTTTATTCTTTCTGCAACTGCCCCGGATACTATAGTGACGCATGTGGCCGCAAACATTCCCTGAAATATGAAATCGGTCCAATATCCGTATTTACCGCCGTTATATGCTATCGCTCCGGCTGCTCCATCTGGGCTGGCTATGCCCAATCCACAGAAACCTATTAACTTGCCGAATACCCACGATTCTCCCGGGTACATTAAACTGAATCCTATTGCCGCATAAGATAGCAGGCCTATCGCTACCGTTATGATGTTTTTTGCCAAAATATTTACGCTGTTCTTTGCCCTGCACAGTCCCGTTTCAAGCAGTGCGAAACCGGGGTGCATCGCAAACACAAGTATGGTGCCAAGTAAAATCCAGAGATTGTTTATGGTAAACATTTCCTCCGAAATATTCCTTGCAGATTCGGCTCCGCAAAGGCATTCGCATGCGCACAGAGCCAAAATTGTAATTGCATAATGTCTTAAGTTCATATGGCGTTTAGTATAAATTTTATCCTATTGCTTCGGGCCCGGTTTCGTGGGTCCTTACGCGTATGCATTCTTCCAAATTTAGTATAAAAATTTTTCCGTCTCCTATGTGGTCTGTTTTAGCCCCCCTGATTATGGCTTCCACTGTTTGCTCCAAGAATTCGTCGTTTACGGCTATTTCGAGGCGCACTTTTTTTAGCAGGTTTACTTCTCTTTCGTTGCCGCGATAATTTTCGCTATAGCCCTTCTGCCTTCCGCAGCCGAGGGCGTTGGTGACTGAGAGTCTGTAAACTTCGCTCTTTACAAGTTCGTTTTTTACGTCTCCGAGTTGTTCGGGTTTGATATACGCTATAATTAGTTTCATCTTTTTTAGGGATTGATAAAACCATGTAAGCATATCCCGTGCCAATTTTTCCGCTTCTTAAAATTCGGCTAAATATTTTAGATTTTAGGCGGAGAATTTCTTCGAGTTATTATTATACTTGTATTCCTATTCTTTCGCGGGAGAGCAATTCAATGACTTGGCTCACAATAAATCTTTTTATTAAAATACAATTTTGTATTTTCTACATTTTTGCGACATACAAAATTGTATTTTTCTGCGGAGGAAACTTTATATTTTAATGTAATCTTCAATTTTGTAGTTTTTTAATTTATTTATTATCAGATTATTATCTAATAAAATGTATTCCATTTGGAAAACTGGCATATCAACTGCTACAAAAAAGTAGAAACTTAAACAATACTATGCAAAGTAGAATGAACACAAATTATCCGCAACAACAAGGTTTATATAATCCGCAGAACGAACACGACGCATGCGGTGTTGGAATGATAGTTGATATAAACGGAAAATCCCGCCACAATATTGTTTTAGACGGAATGACGGTACTCGACAGGCTCCTGCACAGGGGAGCTGTAGGTGCGGATTCGCAAACCGGTGACGGCGCCGGGATTCTTACACAAATTCCCGACGAATTTTTTAGGAATGTTTTGAGTTTCAAACTTCCTCCGCGCGGCGAATATGCCGTTGCCATGGTATTCCTGCCGCAGGAGGAGGAAATTGCAGGGAAATGCCGGGATATAATTTTGTCCGCCTCAAAAGATGAAGGATTTGAAATTTACGGGCGGCGCGATGTGCCTTTGGAAAAGTCGGCAATAGGAGGATTGGCCCTCGATACCTGCCCGCGCATTGAACAATACTTCTTCTCAAACCGCGGACTGTGCGGAGACGACTTTGAACGGGCCCTATATATCTTGCGGCGCGTGGTAGAAAATAGGGCGGAATCCGAATTGGGCGCGCGGGACGATTTTTATATTTGCTCGCTGTCTTCGCGCACTGTGGTTTACAAGGGACTCTTGAACGCTCCGCAGCTGAGGCGTTTTTATCCGGATTTATCGAGCGAGAGCTTTAAGAGCGCAATAGCCTTAGTCCACCAGCGCTATTCCACCAATACCTTTCCTTCGTGGCCATTGGCTCAACCGTTTAGATATTTAGCCCATAACGGCGAGATAAATACCTTGCGCGGGAATTTAAATCAAATGCGCATGCGCCAAGAACACTTTGCCTCTCCTCTTTTTGGCGACAACATAAAAAAGGCCTTGCCGCTAATACGTCCGCGTCAAAGCGATTCCGCATGCTTGGACAACGCCGCTGAGTTTTATCATGCCGCAGGGCGCGGTTTAGCCCACACCATGTTGATGCTGGTGCCGCAAGCATGGGGCAAGAGCTTTCATATCAGCAGGGATATTCAGGGATTTTTCGAGTACCATTCCGGCGTTTGCGAGCCGTGGGACGGCCCCGCAGCTTTGGCTTTTACCAATGGAGTCCAGGCGGGAGCCCTTTTGGACCGCAACGGACTGCGCCCGGCCAGATATACTATTACAAAAAGCGGACTTTTCGTATTGGCTTCCGAAACCGGAGTTCTAGATATTCCCGATTCCGAAGTTTCTGAGAAAGGCCGTCTCAGGCCGGGAGAAATAATTTATATCGACACCCAAAAACATAGAATTTTACGCGACACCGAAATTAAGACCATATTGGCCCGCGCTAAACCATACAGGCGTTGGGTGCAGGAAAATCGGATAGAGCTTCCGGGGATTTTTGAGACTTCCGAGACCCCTGCGGTTGGCGCGAATCTTGTGATGCGCCAAAAAATGTTCGGTTATACGCGCGAAGATTTAGATTTAATCTTGAAGCCAATGGCTGAGGACGCAAAAGAGCCTATAGGTTCAATGGGAAACGACGCCGCTCTAACGGTGCTGTCGGAGCGTCCGCAACTGCTCTACGACTATTTTAAGCAATTATTTGCCCAGGTGACAAATCCGCCAATCGACCCTATCAGGGAAAATCTTGTGATGAGCCTTACGACATATATAGGCAATTGCGGGAATTCTCTCATAGAGACTCCGGAGTTGGCGCATTTGCTTAAACTTCCATGTCCGATTCTGACCAATCACGACATATCTTGCATAAGATCTTCCAAAATTCCGACATTCCAATCGGCAACAATTAAGGCCCAATTTTCCGCCGAGGGCGGAGAGTCGGCCCTGGACAATGTTTTGGAAAAGATATGCGACGAAGCTGAGCAACTTGTGCGCGAAGGCAAGAGTGTCATAATTTTAAGCGACAAGAATTTGTCATACGGCTACGCTCCGGTTCCGATGCTGCTGGCAGTTGCCGCAGTTAATTCGAGGTTGATTCGTAAGAGTCTGCGCTATGCCGCAGGAATTGTAGTGGAGACAGGAGAGGCTCGCGAAATCATGCATTTCGCCCTCCTATTAGGCTATGGCGCGACTGCGATAAATCCGTATATGGCCATAGAGACAATCGCAGATATGTCGGCTAAAGGTATTCTTAGCGGCATAGACGGGGCGAGGGCTGTCGAGAATTATATCTTAGCAATAAATCGCGGCCTTTTAAAAATAATGTCTAAAATGGGAATATCGACATTGCGCAGTTATAGGCAGGCTCAAATTTTTGAGGCCGTGGGATTGTCCAAGACATTTGTAGATAAGTATTTTGAAGGAACCGCTTCGAGAGTTGGCGGCATAGGGATTTCGGAAATTGCCCGCGAATCCTTGGCGCGTTATCGCCAAGCCTTCTATCCGAAACTTGGGCAAGAGGATATTTTGGACAATATTGGAAAATACAAATTTAGAAAGGACGGCGAGAACCACCTGTGGACTCCCCAGACTATTACCTTGTTGCAGCGGGCCGTCCGCAACTGCGACGAATCCGCATATAGGCAGTATGCCGAAAACATAAACAATCAAGCTCATAGGCTTTGTACTTTGCGCGGACTATTTAAGTTCAAGAATACAGAGCCCATTCCCCTTGCCGAAGTGGAATCCGAGGATTCCATCGTGCGGCGTTTTGTCAGTGGAGCAATGAGTTTTGGGGCGCTTTCGCCCGAGGCCCACGAGACTATCGCAGTGGCAATGAATCGGATTGGAGCCATGAGCAATTGCGGGGAAGGCGGAGAGGACGAATCAAGAAACGGCACGGAACGCGCGAGCGCTGTGAGGCAAGTTGCGAGCGGGCGCTTCGGGGTCACAGCTTCGTATCTTGCAAACGCAAAAGAGATTCAGATAAAGGTGGCCCAGGGGGCAAAGCCCGGCGAAGGCGGGCAACTGCCGGGATATAAGGTCAACTCTGAAATAGCGAAAATCCGACATTCCATTCCTGGAGTCACGCTCATATCGCCTCCGCCGCACCACGATATTTATTCCATAGAAGATCTCGCCCAGCTAATTTACGATTTGAGAAATTCAAACGAGGAAGCCAGAGTCTCGGTAAAACTCGTGTCCGAGGTGGGTGTTGGCACTGTCGCTGCCGGAGTGGCCAAGGCAAAGGCCGATATGGTTTTGATTAGCGGATACGACGGCGGAACAGGGGCGTCTCCGTTGACGTCAATCAAGCATGCGGGAGTCCCGTGGGAGCTCGGCTTGGCGGAGACCCACCAAACGCTTTGTTTGAACGGCTTGAGAAATAGGATTCGCGTCCAGGTTGACGGCCAGATAAAAACAGGACGCGATGTGGTCATAGGAGCATTGCTCGGAGCTGAGGAATTTGGTTTTGCCACGGCGATTCTTGTTTCCATAGGCTGCGTCATGATGCGTGTATGCCATAAAAACTGCTGTCCAGTGGGCGTTGCCACTCAAGATCCGCAGTTGCGCGCAAAATTTAAGGGGCGCCCTGAACACATAGAAAGATATTTGCGCTTTGTGGCCAGGGAAGTTCGCGAAATCCTTGCCCAACTTGGATTGCGTTCAATAGACGAGGCCGTTGGCAGAAGCGATCTTCTGGATAAAAATGAAGCTTTGGATTTTTGGAAGTCTAAGAATCTCGACTTTTCAAATCTTTTCGCTTCCAACATTGGCGAAGAATCGAGTCGGCGTTGTGTCCGTATGGCTCCGCGAGATATTCCTGGCGCCTACGATAAGATTCTCATAGCTCATTTTAAAGATTCTATAGAAAATGCGGTTCTGCACAGCGGCGATTTTAATATACGCAATTCCGACAGGAGCGCCGGGGCAATGCTATCTTACCACGTTGCAAAAAAATATGGCAATAACGGCCTCCCTGGCGGAACTATAACTGCCGATTTTAAGGGGAGCGCCGGCCAAAGTTTCGGAGCGTTTCTGTGCGGCGGTATAAGATTCAACCTTGAAGGAGACGCAAACGACTATCTCGGTAAAAGTCTTTCCGGCGGAGAAATTGTTGTGAGGGCTCCCGCGCATTTACATTCTAACGCCGCGTCGAATGTCATAGCCGGAAACGTCATCGGATATGGGGCGACTTCTGGTAAAATTTTCCTGAACGGAGTCGTTGGAGAGCGCTTTGCTATACGCAATAGCGGCGCGACTCTCGTATGCGAAGGTGTAGGCGACCATTGTTGCGAATATATGACCGGCGGACGCGTGGTCGTATTAGGGCAAACCGGATTCAATTTTGCGGCTGGAATGACTGGAGGGTTGGCCTACGTTCTCGACGAATCTGGAGAATTCGACAGGCGCTGCAATCTCGATAGCGTGGACTTGGAAAGCATTCCTGAAAATTCCGATTCCGACTTGGAGCTCAAGGGCTTAATAGAGGATTATAAAAATCTCACAAAGAGCGTTCGCGCTGCCTTTATATTGGATAATTGGAATGAATATAGGCCAAAGTTTGTGAAGGTATTCCCCGTGGATTATAGAAATGCAATACAGGGAAATCTTCAACATTCTTAGAAAGGAGTGTGTATGTCTAAAGATTTTTTAACGCATGCGCGTAGAAATCCAGATTATAGGAAAGACCGCGTTCGCGATTTTAGGGACGTTGAAATAAGGCCGGGCATAGATGTAGTGAGAGAGCAGGCTAAGCGCTGCATGGGCTGTGGGATTCCGTTTTGCCATGCCTACGGTTGCCCCTTGGGAAATAATATTCCTGAAATCAATGCGGCCGTGGCCGAAGGAAGACTCGAGTATGCATATAAGATACTTTCGCAGACCTCTCCTTTTCCTGAATTTACGTCGAGAATCTGTCCGGCTCTTTGCGAGTCTGCGTGTTGCGCAGGTCTTCCGAGCTCTCCCGTCACCGTAAAGCAGATAGAGTTTCTTGCCGTAGAGTCGGCGTTTGCTGCGGGGCTGGTGGTTCCGAGAAAACCGTATTCAAACACGGGAAAGAGGGTTGCGGTGGTCGGGGCTGGCCCTTCGGGTTTGGCCTGCGCCGATAGATTGCGGGAGTTTGGGCATGAGGTATGCGTTTTTGAAAAACGCCCTAACGCCGGAGGACTAATGCGCTACGGCATACCCAATTTTAAATTGGAAAAGGGAATTTTAGACCGGAGAATATCTCTCATGAGGGAGGCTCAAATAGATTTTGAGTTTGACGTCGAAATTGGAAGAGATGTTTCTTTGGAGTTTATCGAAAGAAAGTTTGATGCAGTTTGCCTTTGTATAGGCAGCGAGTCCCCTCGAGACCTAAAAATTCCGGGAAGGGAATTGGAGGGGATTGTTTTTGCATCGGATTTCCTCGCATCTCAAATGCGTTTTTTGCTCGGGGAAAGTCCGTCTTTGGATGTTTCGGCAAAGGGTAAAAACGTAATAGTTATAGGGGGAGGAGACACAGGTAGCGATTGTCTCGGAACCGCTATTAGACAAGGAGCCAAGAGTGTCACTCAAATAGAGATACTGCCTGAACCGCCTGCGGAAAGAGCCCCTTCGACTCCGTGGCCTATGTGGGAATATAAGAAGCGCGTTTCAAGCAGCCATCTTGAAGGAGGCAAACGCTTGTGGAGTATCGGGAGCTCCGCGTTTATAGGCAAAGATGGCCGGGTCTGCGCGCTAAAGGCAAAACGCCTTTCTTGGACACTCGAAAGCGGCAGGCCGAAATCTTTTGAGGAAATTCCGAATTCCGATTTTGAAATTCCCGGGGAACTCGTATTGCTGAGCATGGGATTTGTGGGTATCCCAAAGGGTGCCCTCGGTGGAGGCATTCCTTTAGCCTTGAATGAAAAAGGGACTATCAGAGTGGATTCCTGCGGCGAAACTTCCATCGGGAAAATTTTTGCTTGTGGGGACGCTGTCAACGGTCCATCGCTTGTGGTCAAAGCAATAGTCTCAGGAAAAAAACTTGCGGAAGCTGTTGACAAAAAAATGCGGAAAAATCTATTATAGATCCGGCAACCTGAAAAATGGACAACCTAAATCAAAATATCTCAGTATTAAAAAAGATTAGCCATTTGGTCGCAAAACATACCCCCGTATCGGATATGATTTCCCAAATGCTTGGAATACTGTACACCGAAATGGGCTTCCTGCGCGGAACAATTACATTGCGTGAAGGTGATATGCTCGTGATAGAGGCTTCTCAGGGGCTCAATAAAAACGAAGTCGAGCGCGGCACATATCGCGTGGGGGAGGGCATTACGGGAAAAGTGGCAAGGGACGGGAAGTCCATGGTGGTTGTGGATCTATCCAAGGAAAAAGATTTTCTTAATAAAACCGGAGCTCGCAGCGGAGAAAAAAACGTGGCTTTTATATGCGTTCCGGTTGTTTATATGGACGATGTCATTGGCACTATAAGCATAGATAGGAAGGTTGAGAAAGATACGGATCTCAATGCGGATTTGCGCCTCCTTGAAATCATAGCCGATATTATGGCAGATGCTATATTCGCCTCTTACGCAGAAATTGAAGAACGCAAAAAGTTGTTGTCGGAAAACCGCCGCTTGCAACTCGAGTTGGACAATAAAATGCGCCCGGGTGAAATCATAGGCAGCTGCAGCGGAATGAAAAAAGTGTATTCGATGATTTTTAAAGTGGCGTCGTCGAATGCAACGGTGCTCATACGCGGAGAATCCGGCACGGGAAAGGAGCTCGTGGCAAGGGCTATTCAAAAAAATTCCGTGCGTCAAGACAAGCCGTTTGTGTCCATAAATTGCGCGGCTCTTCCCGAGGGACTTATAGAAAGCGAACTCTTTGGGCACGAAAAGGGAGCCTTTACGGGGGCTGTAAACAGAAAAATAGGACTTGTCGAAGTCGCGGATAAAGGCACTTTATTTTTAGACGAAGTCGGTGATTTAACCCTGATGATGCAGTTAAAACTTTTGCGCTTCATTCAGGAACACACTTATTACCGCATAGGAGGAGACGAGGAACGGAGAGTCGATGTGCGAATAATTGCCGCTACAAGCCGCAATCTTGAAGAAATGATACGCGAGGGCTCTTTTAGGGAAGATTTGTATTATCGGCTAAACGTGTTTCCTATTTATATGCCGGCTCTGAGAAATAGAAAATGCGATATAACAACTCTTGCCGAGTATTTTTTACAGAAATACAACTCCATACACAATAAGTCGGTAGCCAGAATATCGACCCCCGCAATAAATATGCTGATGTCCTACTATTGGCCGGGAAATGTCCGCGAACTTGAAAATTGTATAGAGTATGCAGTATTGAACACCTCGGACAATGTGATAAGCGGATATAACTTGCCTCCTTCTCTCCAAACGGATATTTCTTGCAAATCTTCATCTGCGCCCGAATCCGAAAGCGGGGAGTCTGCCGATTATGAAACTCTCGTCGGCAATTTTGAGCGCGAAATAATCATAAACGCCCTGAAAAACACGAATGGCAATGCGACATCCGCGGCAAAATATCTAAAAACTACCCCCCGCATAATGCTCTACAAAATCAAAAAACTTGGCATAGACACTCGCCTTTACAAGTCTTAGCCGATACATATCCCTAAGAGGGCAAATCTTATTTATAACAAAAAAAATTATATCGCGCTCTCCCGAACAAAATTTTGAGAATTTTTTCATCTATGCGGTGATATTTCCTGCCATATTTTTCCTAATATATTGGCTGATATGGTATTAAGTATAAAGATTTTTGCCGTATCCGCTTTGGCTCCCAAAATTTATATCCGCATTTTTTTGCGCTTGTGGGCGCTATTATTTTTTTGCAGAAAAATAATAGAAATTGACGACCGGACAAAAATTGTTTTCTTAGTGTTCTCTGACTATGCCAAAACGCACAGATATAAAATCCATTTTAATCGTGGGTTCGGGGCCGATTGTTATAGGCCAAGCCTGCGAATTCGACTACTCCGGAAGCCAGGCCTGTAAAGCCCTTAGGGAAGAAGGCTATAAAGTGATATTGGTCAATTCCAATCCAGCCACAATTATGACGGATCCTCAAATGGCCGATGTCACCTACATAGAGCCATTGGTTCCGGAAATCCTTGAAAAAATAATAGCCAAAGAGCGTCCGGACGCCCTCTTGCCGACTCTTGGCGGACAAACCGGACTCAATTTGTCGGTGGAGCTTTATAAGCGTGGTATTCTGCAGAAATATAATGTGGAGCTCATAGGCGCCGACGCCGAAGCCATAGAAAAGGGCGAGGACAGGGAAAAATTTAGAGAGGCTATGGTAAAGATAGGCCTCGACGTTCCCTTGAGCGTTGTGGTTCACTCTCTCAAGGAGGCCTTGGATTGGGCGGACGGACATAAAAAATATCCCCTAATAATTCGCCCAAGCTTTACGCTCGGAGGCACCGGAGGCGGAATAGCATATAATAGGGACGAATTTGAAAGAATGGCGGCTTTCGGTTTGAGCGCGTCCCCGGCGGGTGAAATTCTAATAGAAGAATCTCTGCTCGGCTGGAAAGAGCTTGAAATGGAGGTAATGCGCGACTGTAAAGACCAGTGCATTGCAATCTGTTCCATAGAAAATTTTGACCCCATGGGCGTCCACACCGGCGATTCCATTACAATAGCGCCCGCGCTGACCCTTACAAATAAAGAATATCAGCTCATGAGGGAGGCGTCTTTCGCAATCATCAGGGAAATAGGGGTAAAATGCGGAGGTTCAAATATCCAATTCGCCCTGAATCCGGTTGACGGAAGAATGATAATAATAGAGATGAATCCGAGAGTTTCACGATCTTCGGCTCTCGCCTCAAAAGCTACCGGATTTCCGATAGCGAAAGTAGCCGCCAAACTTTCGGTGGGATATTCGCTCGACGAGCTTAAAAACGACATAACCCGCGAGACGCCAGCCTGCTTTGAACCCGCGATAGACTATGTGGTGGCCAAAGTTCCGCGATTCGCCTTTGAGAAGTTTGCGGGTTCCGACAGCACCTTGACAAGCTCTATGAAGAGCGTGGGAGAGGTAATGTCGATAGGCAGAACATTTAAGGAGTGTTTGCAGAAGGCCTTGCGCTCCCTTGAAATAGGAGCTCGCGGATTGGGAGGCGGCGGAAAATTCGGCGGAAGGGAAATTACCGATATGTCCGCTATCAGCAACGGGCTGGTCCGTCCGACAGCCGAGAGAATATTCTATATGCGCTACGCCCTATTGGCTGGCATGAGCCGCGAACAAATCAGCGATTACACTAAGATAGATCCATGGTTTGTAGGAGAAGTCGCCGGAATCGTTGAAATCGAAAAGGAACTTGCCGACGCCGGTATTCAAAATCTCGATGCGAATCTACTCGAAAGAGCCAAAAAAGCGGGTTTTACAGATTTGCAAATAGCAACAATCTGCAATACAAAGATAAGGAATATAAAAAAATTGCGCGAGGATTTTGGTATAAATACTGTATATCGCCTCGTGGATACCTGCGCTGCGGAATTTGAAGCCTATACGCCCTACTATTATTCCACTTACGGTTCAGAAAACGAACTGAAGCCGAGCAATAGGAAGAAAATAATGATAATTGGTGGCGGACCAAACAGAATAGGCCAGGGCATAGAGTTCGACTATTGCTGCGTCCACGCTTCCTTCGCCCTTCGAGAGGCCGGATATGAGACTATAATGGTAAATTCAAATCCTGAGACGGTTTCTACAGACTACGATACTTCCGACAAACTGTTCTTCGAGCCTCTCACATTGGAAGATGTTTTGGAAGTCTATAAACAGAATAATTGCGACGGGGCTATTGTTCAGTTCGGAGGGCAGACCCCGTTGAATTTGGCGAGCGAACTAAAAGAAAATGGGGTAAATATAATAGGGACCTCTCCCGAATCCATAGACGCCGCCGAAGACAGGGAAATTTTCAAGCGCATATTGGAAAAACTCCATTTGCGCCAGCCCGTAAACGCCACTGCAACCACTCCGGAGGAAGCCTATAAACTCGCCGGACAGATAGGATTTCCGATACTGCTCAGGCCCTCTTTCGTATTGGGGGGCAGGGGAATGTTTATAGTGTACGGCATGGAAGATATGAAAAAGGTTGTTCGGGAAGCTTTTGAAGCTGCGCCCGGAAAGCCCGTGTTGCTTGATAAATTCCTTGAAGATGCGATAGAGCTTGATGTTGACGCGATTTCCGACGGGGAAACAACCGTAATCGGAGGCATGCTAGAACATATAGAATATGCGGGGGTCCATTCTGGAGATGCCGCTATGGTACTGCCGCCGCATACTCTTTCCGAAAATGTTCTCGACGAGGTTCGCAAGGCGACTTTCGACTTGGCGAAAGAATTGAAGGTAGTCGGATTGATGAATATTCAATTCGCCATAAAGAAGGGCGAAGTTTACATACTTGAAGTGAATCCGCGTGCGTCACGAACCGTCCCGTTCACATCTAAAGCCATAGGAGTCCCCCTTGCCAAAATAGCAGCGAGGGTTATGGCGGGAGAAAAATTGAAAGATCTCGGATTCACGAAAGAGGTAAAAATACCGTACATAGCCGTAAAGGAAAGCGTGTTCCCCTTTGTGCGTTTCAGCGGTGCCGCTATAATGCTCAGCCCTGAAATGCGTTCTACCGGAGAGGTAATGGGCTTGGATAAGGATCTTGGAACGGCTTTTGCAAAAAGTCAAATAGCGGCCCAGCCGGGGTTGCCGACTTCTGGGAATGTCTTCTTGTCTGTAAAAGATCACGATAAGGAAATGGCGGTAGAGATTGCAAAATCTCTCGATAGACTCGGCTTCAAGATATTTTCCACTGCCGGAACTGCGAAGGTTCTTCAAGAACACGGCATTCCGGTGACGCGCACTTATAAACTAAACGAGGGCGCGCGTCCGAATGTCGTAGATATGATTAAGAACGACGAAATGGCTCTTATAATAAATACACCGTCGGGAATGTATCCGCGCTTAGATGAAAATCACATTAGGCAGGAAGCTCTTCTGAAAAAAGTGTGTATGATAACCACAATAATGGGGGCTTATGCCGCCATAAAAGGCATAGAAGCTATGGGGAAGAGGGAGTTGGACGTAAAGTCGCTCCAAGAATATATGGCAATGTTAAATGAATCAAAGAAGTAATGCAATGAACAGCGCGGTATTGGCATTTGAGGACGGCAGCGTTTTTAGGGGAAAGCCCTTTGGCGCAAAGAAAACAGTTTTGGGCGAGGCGGTTTTTAATACTTCGATGATGGGGTATCAAGAGCTGCTTACTGATCCGGCAAATTATATGAATATACTCGTGATGACCTTTGTTGAAATAGGTTGCTACGGTATAAACAACGAAGACTCCGAAAGTGGCGGCTTAATGGCTTCGGGATTGGTCGTGGCTGAAGAATGCAAGGTTCCAAGTAATTGGAGGAGCGGAATGAGCCTAGGGAATTATTTAGAAAAGAGCGGCGTGCCGGGAATTAGCGGGGTTGATACCAGAACTCTAACGAGAAAAATTAGAATAAACGGATCCCTAAAAGCCTGTCTCTCAACGGAGGGCATTTCTGACGAAGAAGCTGTAAAGCTTGCGCGCTCTTGGAGCGGTGTAGAAGGGGCCGACTTTCTAAAAAATACCACTTGTAAATCCAAGTATCGTTTTGACGATTCTGCGCAGAATATAAAGCCTTTTGCCTTGGGAGGGGTTCATATAAACACGAAACCCAGAACACAGCCGCTTTTGAAATGCGCGGCGATAGATTACGGAACAAAGAAATCCCTTTTGAGCAGCTTGGCTTACAGCGGTTTCGATGTCACGGTATTTCCCGCGACTGCTTCTGCCGATGAGATTCTTGAGTTTGCCCCCCAGGGAGTCTTTCTTTCCAGCGGTGCGGGAGACCCTTCCGCGGCTTCCGGAGCAATAGATGCGGTAAGGCGGCTTATAGGGAAAGTTCCCATATTCGGAGTGGGATTCGGCCATTTAATTATTGCGCATGCCCTCGGCGCAAAGACATACAAACTCAAATTTGGGCACCACGGCGGGAACTATCCGGTGAGGAATATTGATACCGGCAAAGTAAAAATAACTTCGCAGAACCACAGCTTCGCGGCCGATGCGGAGTCTCTCGAAAGTGCTGGAGCCGTAGTCACGGAGGTCAACCTTAGCGACAACTCTGTGGAAGGGTTGCGCCATAAGGATTTGCCTGTATTCTCCGTGCAATATTATCCGGAATCCGCTCCCGGAGCTGCAGGCTCTTCTTATCCTTTCGATATATTCTACGAATTGGTCGGAAAAAATTTATAATTTTACATATCCCAATCAAAAAAAGAGAACTCCGGTATTGTCCGGAGTTCTTTTTTTGTCTTATTTTTCCCGATAGCCGGCTATTATACCTAAAATTGTTTAGTGGTCCGGAAAATCTAAAACCGGCAAATATTAAAATTGTTTAATCTTCTCCGGGGGAGGCAAGCGGTATCCTTTTCCATTCCAGTCGGAATCCGATTTAGGAGTAATTTCGACTTTTATTTCGCGGCACAGAATTGTTTTGCGTTTTACTCCGCTCTCGTCCGGATAGTAAAAATCGCTGTAAAAGAGCAGGGCTGTATTTTTATCGATAGGAACGAGTTCCGGATTATTGCAGGCTCCGACCCATTGGTGGAAATTTGGCTTGTCGATTTTTACATTTGCCAATTTGCTCCTGTCGGAAGGCGGCATCACGACAAGCGGTTTGCTCCATTTTGTGCCGCTGTCGTTAAGCGACGCTTGAACATACATTCCCGGGCGGGCGTAGCAAAGCAAGACGACACCGCACTCAAGCTTGCACAGGCGGGGCAATGTTCCAAGGTCGGCAAAATTTTCAGGCTTAGACCATGTTTTGCCCATATCAGTGGAGCGCGACATGTATATAGGCGACCATTCGTGTCCGGTATTCCCGTACCAATTAGAGCGGAAAAACCATACCATTGAACCGTCGGGCATAAATTCAAAATCGCTGTCGCTAAATCCTCCGCTCAAATATGGATAGTAATTTCCGTCGGCTTCGTATTCCATATGGGCGTGTAGTTTAAATGTTTTTCCGAAATCTTCGGAGCGGAATAGTTCGGCGGAGTAGTATGGGCTGTACTGGCCATTTTTCGGGTTTATGTGTCCTTCTCCGGAAAAGGCGCTAATCCAAATTGCCCCGTCAGGGCCGAGCTTTAAATTGCCGCGCGGGAAAATTGGCTTTAAAGTGCTATGTCCGCCTTGGGTATGTATTACCCTTGTCAAATATGGCCAATCGACTTTCGCATACTCTTTTACAGGCTCTTTTTCTCCGGCCGGGATTCTCATAGCCAGCCACTCTTTCTTTGCGAGACTTGGCGGCAACCTGTCGGCATTATATGCGCGTATTGTGGTTCCGTACATCCAGAATGTCATTCCGTCGGGAATCGGAAGAGTACCCTCTTCGGCTTGTGCGGTGAAATCGTAGTCGGGAGTATAAAATTGCGGCGGAGTCATTTTATAGTTGTCGACGTTTATGCCAGATTCCATCGGGAAGTAGATTCTGTCTCCGTTTTGGAGCTTCAATCCGCATTGGGAAGCGACAGACGGGTCTATTTCTTCCCATGTCTTGCCTTTATCCTTACTCTCAAACCAGCGGTTAGTCTTGCCGAATGATTTTATATCGTCGTCGGCTACATGCACCCCCACGACAAGCCTGTCGCCGAGATTGTACGGACGGGGAAATTGATAAGCTCCCCATAATTGTTCTTCAGGGCGTATCCCCCTTACTATGACTCTTTCTTCACCCATAGTAAGTTTAACGCCTTTTGCGTCGGAGATTGATGGGGTATGCATACTGGTACAGCTTGTGAGTAATATGGATAGTAAAGTTAAAATAGTTTGGAGTATTTTGATTTTCATATGTGATTTAAAAGTTAATAGCTGATAACCATATCATTAAAACAAAGTCTTATGCGTAATTTACTTAATATTATATTCCATCCTTTTTTCAAAACGCCAGTGCATAACTGGCAGTAGATGTTTTTTGATATTGCTGGTTTTTTGTAAAGATTAAAGTTTAAGTTATTGATTCATTTTCTCATTGCCCCCTAGGGGGCGGCGCACTTTAGTTCGTGAAGATAATCGCTTGGACTCTTCCAATTTAGTGTCTTTCGGGGGCGAGAGTTGATCTCATTCAATGCAAATTTTAGTTCCCTTTCCGTAGCTTTTCTCAAATCCATTCCCTT
>CALXNZ010000023.1 GCA_944389885.1 uncultured Opitutales bacterium | reverse complement strand
CCTCGTGGAATGCGGGGTGAATCTATGAAAGGCAAATCTAAAAAATCAACCTATTCCACAACCTTTGGTGTTGACCCGAAAAATCCTCCACGATATCGACTATCGCCGAAGAATGTCCCGCTATCTTGCCCGCGTCTTCTATAGTTCGGCGCTCCAGGAGTTCCCGCATTTTTGGACGTTCCTGTTCCGGCATAGGAGAAGCTTTCACAGCCGACGCCTCGACGGCCGGAGCGCTGAGCGCGTTTACGCTCTCCGAATGTTCGGGAATATGTGAAACTTGTGCAAAAGAAAATGCGACCGATTGAATAAGCAAAACGGTCGCATAAACTAATGATTCTATCGGCAATCTCATATTTGAAAGGTTTTTATATCAAATTAAAGATATTCAAACCTTCCGCGAAGAGAATCGCAAGCCAAATAAACGGGAAAGCGTTTAGCAGTCCCAAGTGCGCTTCTTGTGACGATTAGCCTTTGAGCGCTTGCTGCGCTTATGTTTGTTCATCTTAAGGCGACGCTTCTTTTTCAGATTGGCCATTGTACAATTCCTTTCGTGATTAATTTATTGAAAAAATCAAAGTAGGGGAGAATCGTCTTTTTTACACATCTTGCAAGAAAAAAATTTTTCCAATACAAATCTTTACATTTTAGGCGCAAGCGACATCACTCCCCTAAAAGCACAAGCGATTGCTGTTAATAAGCAACGTGCAATAAAGTAGTTATGCAAAGCATATACAAGCGGATTCAATGGGGCTCCTCCTCAATATTAAGGAGCTAAATTGAGACGTCACGTTTTGGAGAAACGCCAAAAAGCCTTTTATATTCGCGGCTAAATTGCGTGGGGCTCTCATATCCCACTGCGTAAGCCGCAGTAGAGACGGTTTCATTTTCAACGCTCATAATGCGCTTGGCCTCCAAAAGCCGGAGATTTTTTTGATACTGCAAAGGGCTTTCCGACATAACTTTTCTAAAATGCCTATGAAATGTGCTTGGAGCCATATTTACCGACTTCGCCAAATCTTCCACGTCCAGCTGTTTTGAAAAGTTCAATTTTATCCATTCCACCGCCCGCGCTATGTTATTGCTGTGCGTTCCGGAGGTGCAAAGCTCTCTTATATGCAGGCCCAGTCCGCTTATTATAAGCCGGGAATATATTTCGCGCATGATAATGGGCGACAACACCGCCCGCGCATTTGCATCTTCGTCTAATAGTTTGGCTAACCGCAAAAACGCCTCCATTAGCCACTCGTCGGCATTTGATACGGCGATTCCCCTGTACGAACCCCTGCAATCGACCCCTTTCAAAGACATTTCCGCAACCAGCTGCGATATAACCTTCAAGTCTATATCTAATGACATAGTAAGGAGCGGCTTTGAGCGGCTTCCCTCGGCGACATAACTTATGCCCGGGGTGTCCACGCCGGAGATTAAACATTGATTTTCGCCATAAACATATTCGTTTTTTCCTATTTTAGCCAATTTCCGCCCCTGAAGGACAAGGATAATTTTCGGGCGGTAAAAACATCTCTCAGCCGTTTTGGAGATGTCGGTCCGATAACAATAAAGGCCATCAATTTCGGTCTTAATATATCCCGGTTCCCTCAAGCGGGCCAAAACTATTTTTTTCAAGCGCGCGTTTATAGTCTTTATTCCCATAAGTCGATTGGCTACGAATCAATATTTGCAAAAATATTAGACGCGGCAAAAATCGCGTCAAGAAATTAGAAATGGAAGAATCGGGCAGATTTTAGACAGTTTCGTGTATTTACAAGCGGCAAATATCCCGTATAATTGGCGGTGAAAATCCAATCCGCAATAGGGCGATTCGATATGCAAAAAGATTAAAATAATCTATAATAAGATGCCATTCACCCCAAAAATCAGACTAATCCTAAACTGCACCGCATTGATGCTTATAATCGCGGCTTTGGGATATAGAATAACGGGAGACGCAGCCCACGAATATATTGGGTTTTCGGCGTGCATTGCATTGTTTCTTCACAATCTGGCAAATCTGCGTTGGTATTGCTCAATATTCAAAGGCCGCTATAATATAAGGCGCTTCACAAGAGCCGCTCTCAACATATCGCTCGCATGCGCTGGTATTACGCTTCTATGCGCCGCGGCGGTATCCTCCAGAAGCTTATTCAATTTAGGGTTCGACGGCGGCATCTTGGCCAGGCAAATACACGCCACTGCGGCATACTGGCTCTTTGCGCTTGCGGCCTTACATATGGGGATTCATCTGCCAAAGCGGATTTTTTGCCCGAGCACGCCTACCGCAAAATTTTTGCTTTCGATTATAATTCTCGCAATTTATGCGCTCGGAATATACGCATGGGAAGAACGCTCCATGGGAGAAAAATTGTTTTCGGGCTATACATTTGATTTTTGGGACGACAGCGTCCCGGCCATATATTTCTTCGCATACAATCTTTCGATATTTCTATGCTTAGCCATTAGCGCGGCAATCGCCGATAAATCCTTCAACAAAATATTAAATAACAGCGCAAAAAACCATAACCACAAACCATGAAAAGACATCTATTCCTAAAACTGATTCCCGCGGCGCCTTTTGGATTAAGAGCCGCTGCACTTGAACCCCAAAATCCGGAAAGGAAAAAAATGCTTATAGTATATTATTCTTGGAGCGGAAACACGCGCCATGTAGCCGAGACCATAAAAAAACTGGCCAATGCGGACATCGTCGAAATAATTCCCACAAAGCCCTATCCGACTTCCTACAATAAAGTTGTAGCCCAAGCAAAAATAGAGGCCGACACGAAATACAAACCCGAGATAAACACGAAGATACCCAATCTAAATGAATACGATATAATACTCATAGGTTCGCCAAATTGGTGGGGAACCATATCCTCTCCTATAAGGACATTTTTATCGCAAAACAAATTTGACGGCAAAGCCTTATATCCCTTCATGACCCACGAAGGAAGCCGAATGGGTTCTGCCGAGACGGAAATCAAGACACTCTGCCCTTCGGCAAAAATCTTTCATGGACTGCCCATACGGGGAGGATCGGTAAAAAGCGCCGACAAGGAAGTCGAGAATTGGCTAAAGCAAAACAGATTGATTTCTTAATATAGCCTATTTAAGCATAAAAAAGAGGCTCTCCTATCCGGAGAGCCTCTTTCATTTTTCGGGATTACAGCCTATTTCTTGAGAGTCACGCCATCGGGAAGGACAATATCGGCTGAAGATTTCCCTTCGGCATTTTTCTTTATCTCCACTTTTATATCCCCTTGAGGAGTCGGATAGACAACTTTTGCGGAATCCACAAATTTTGCCGGATTGAACGATACCGTCTTCCACCCCGGAGAAGTCTGGCGCACTCCACCCACAACCCGCGGCAACATGAATGCCGGATGGGCGGTCCAAGCATGAGAGAGGGAATTGGAATTTGTATAGCCTTCGTATGTGCCGCCGTAAGGCACCATGATATCCCAGTTCCTCTTATAGAAATTATAGACATCTTCCGAATATCCAGCCTCGTCCAACACCTGCAATACATAGACCACCCAGAACGACGACGGATAAATCATATTTCTTGTGCTAATATCGCGCATCGGCTTAGGATTCTTTATGAACGGAACAAGTATTTTCTCAAGAGCCTTCTCAAAATTAAATCCTTTGAGATTGCACATTTTAGCGAGCGTCTGAGCCTGCACGCTCGTATTCGGATTTTGTTTCCCATCCGGGAGTATGCCGTCGTGGACGAGACCTTCCGAATCCAAGAGATTTTTGACGATAGCGTCCTCTATGCGCTTCGCGCGGGTTTCAAAGAAAGAGGCGTCCTCCTTGAATCCGCTGATGCGGCAGAGTTCCGCCATTCTTTGCTGGGCGTGCAAATAGAGCAAATTATAAATTGCCGGCTGCCCCTCTTTCTGTATCGAGCACCAGTCAAGGAAGAGCCAATAACGCGAGTCGAATTTCAAAAGGCCGGTTTTCGGATCGGTTTGGCTGTCGAAATAAGTCAGCAAATCTTTTATGGTGTTTTTGTGAGCCACAAAAGGTTCGGGATTTCCAGTCTGCCAGAAATAATCCCATATGGTAAGCATCCAAGTCAGGGAGAAATCCGGGAGTATGCAATTATGGGCCATAGTCGGAGCGTGTCCGTACGTCAGGCCATTTGGAAGAGTTTGTTGCGATATTATTCTTATGCCGCGTCTCAACAAGCGTGGGTCGCCGGATATAAAGAAAGTGTTCCATGCCTGCACGCGGGCGTCCCCCCACCATTGCGCCTGCTCCCTATGCGGAGTATCCACATAGCCGTCCATCGCGCAGCAGCGCTGGGTGTGCACGGAAATCTTCCATATATCGTTTGCCAATTTATCGGAGGTTTCAAATACCCCGCCTTTACCGAGAGGATAGTTTGACCAACGCACAGTAAATGACAATTTCATGTCGGAATTCTTATTTGAGCGCACGCGCAGTTCAACATAGCGCATGCCGTAAATCGAAAAGAATTCATGCTTTTGGTCTCCCGGCCGGCATATCATGCGATTTGAACACGCGGGCTTGCAATGCTGCTTATAGTCGTTTTTGATATTGAAATTCTCGTCGACATATTCCGAAGCCATCATATCGATAATTTCGCCGCCGTCGGCATTCTTGACTTCCAATATTGGCATGCCAACAACGGTATGCCCAAAATCCAATATATAAGAGCGAAATTCCCCGTCAGCGGAAGCTTTGACCTGCATATTTTCAGCCGTTCCCTCCGAAGCCTTCCAAGGATTTGCAGGTTCGGTGTCGAATAGCTCGTTTATATTGCGGTAAATTTCAGACGACGTTTTTACCTTGCCGGTAGTCTCGGCGATAATTTTGGGAGCCGGCAGTACATATTCCTCGTTCATGGGAGTTCCGCGGGCCTGAAGATTGTAGTGCGGCATAGAGTTGTACACGCGCGAACCCTTAGACTCGGAATAGCCCCAACCGGAGTCGTCGTAGTCTATCTCTGTCCAACCGTCAAACTCTTTGCGCATATCGATATGCTCCTGGTAGTTCAGCTGCATACCCGCTTGAGCGGCGTTCCTGTCTATGCACTGCTCGCGCATGCACTTTACCGTTCCGCGCGACAACACGAGTTTCCCGTTTCCAAGATCAAGGGCGTATAGAAGCCCTGCCGCACTCTGGTGCACATAGGAGAAAGTACTTTTTCCTCCATTATAAGCGCGCACGGCAATCACATTTTTGCCTTTTTTAAGATATTTTGCCACGTCCAATTCGTCATAAGGCCAATTTTCCTGATGACCCCTTGCGGGGCCTCTGGCTACATATTCGCCGTTTATATACAACTTGTAAAGTTGGTCGGCGGTTATATATAGCACGGCTTTATCCGGAACCTCGTCGAGGTTGAATGTATCTCTGAATACGGCATAGCAATTTACTATATCGTACCAATGGGCTGGATCGGGCCAAATCCAGCGAGCCTGTTTTAAAGGAGCGGGTATGTGGGCAAAAGTTTGGTCATTTTCCTGCACAACCGCCTGGCGGGCGTAAGAAAATGTAATTGTCAACAACCCCATCAATATTATACATAATTTTCTCATAGAATCACCTTTGCGGGTGTTAGTGCCAAATAATTCCAAAAGATTCAAGCTTTTTATTGGTTGACAAAAATTCCCTTCCAAACGAAAAAACAAATATGCAAAAGGCGGTATATTTCATAACTGCCGACGACGATTTTGTAGCCGCCAACAGGGCAAAAGAAATATTTGAAGAGCTCTCAAAAGACGTAGTCGACGAATTTTCCAAAGAGATAATCGAGGCGTCCTCCCAAAAATCCGAAGACGCAATTTCGGCATGCGCCGCAGCGAGAATAGCCGCCGAGACGATATCGCTTTTCGGGGGAAAAAAAGTAGTATGGATGCGCGGTGTCGATTTTATATGCGACTCACGAGCGGGCAAATCCGAAGACGTAAAAGAGACCCTCGCAAATTTTGCAGAGTTTCTGAGGGGATTAAATCCCGATTATGTGCAAGTGCTTATAAGCGCCTCCCCCATAGACAGGCGCAAGGCGTTTTTCAAGTCTCTCAACGAATTCGCCGAATGTGAAGATTTCTCCTCCGGTAAAGATCCCGTGGGAGCATGCGCAAAACTTGTCGCCGAAACCGCAAGGCGCAAAAAAGTGGCTCTCGGCAATGGGACCGCGGAGACGATAGCTTCAATAGTGGCGGCAAATCCGCGTATGGCGCTTCAAGAGCTCGAAAAATTATCGGTATATGTAAACGGAGAGCGTCCGATAGAGGTCAATGACGCCATAGACATGGTGCCGATTTTCGGAGAGGGGGAATTTTTCGATATAACAAACGCATTTTTTGCGGGTAATCTGAACGCCGGATTGGGAGCTTTGCGCAGATATTTTTTCGCAAATAAGAACGCTTCGGCCAGACCCATACTGACGGCCCTGCAAAAACAAAATTCTCTTTTGATCCAGCTGCGGGCAATGATGGAGACTGGCGATATACCCAAAAGCGCGTCGCCGGTTTCCCAAGACGCTATGGCGGCCGCCTCCAGACGGTATTCCGAATACTTTGAAAGTTCCAAGAGCTCGTACAATGTATTTTCTCAAAACCAATGGTACGCATGCAATAAACTTGCTCCGATTGCCGGGAAAATCTCGCTAAAGAAATTGACGGATTTCCAGTTAGAATTTGCCAGAGCCTTTCTACGCTTGATAGAACAAGGTTCCAATTCCGACGAGAGCGTGATGAGGGATCTATTTGCGCGCTGTCTTACGGCTTAAAAAATGTCGATTCATAATATAAAGACTATAGGCTCGATTGCGCAAAACCCGGATTTTTTAATGGCACCTTTCTATTTTTCAGCATAAGTTATTTGTAAAAATACATATATAAATATGGAATTGCAGAAATAACGGCATCTAAAAAACGCAAATATGTGGAATATAGCCACGATAAATTGCTCAAAAATAATGTTGCAAAGAAGAAAGTCGCCAATAAAGTTGTCCTTTTATTTTTTATACAAGGAGGCACCTTGAGAGAAGATTATCTTAAACAGGCACAAAAAGTGATAACCGACCCAAACATTTTGATAAATGTTGTGTCTCGTCGCGTCAAGCAGCTCAAATTCGGGAGCAAACCCACAGTGGAATCCCTCGAGAAACTCTCGCTTGAAGACATAGCCCTTCTCGAAATAATAAGGGGCAATATTACCTACGAATTATACGACACTTCAAAGAGAGGCGAAGGCGCATTGGACGAATAATCCAAAGGCAGTTTGACTGGACGCCGCGAACATTTTATTGCTTCGCGGCTTTTTTATCCCGAAACTCGAACTAAAATGCCAAAGAACGCACAGAAAAGCCTGCCGGAAATACGCAATAGGAAAGCCGGAGCCGAATATTTTATCGGCGAAACATTTGAGGCCGGACTCGTACTGTCGGGAACAGAGGTAAAAAGTCTGCGCAACGCCAAAGCGCAAATAAACGACGCTTTTGTACGCGTGGATAACGGCGAACCTATAATGTATCAATCCCATATAAGCGTTTACGATTTCGGGAACTTAAACAACCACTCTCCCGATCGTCCGCGCAAGCTGCTTTTAAACAAGAAGGAGATATTAAAGCTAAAGGCGGCTACCGACCGCGGGGGGTTCGCGATAATACCTCTTAAAATTTATTTTAAGAAGGCGCTCGCCAAAGTGCTCATAGCTCTTTGCAAAGGTAAGAAGCTCTACGATAAGCGGGAAAGCATCAAGAAGAACGAGGCCATGCGCGAAGCCAGACGCGCCATTTCCTATAAGAATAAATGACAAAGTCCAACCCTATATTGCACATTATACTGTTTAATCCGAAAATTCCCCAAAACACCGGAAATATAGGCAGGCTATGCGCCGTCATAGGAGCGCGCTTGCACCTGATACACCCGCTGGGTTTCACAATAACCGACGCCAGACTTCGCCGAAGCGGAATGGACTATTGGTTTAATCTCGACGTCGTCCACCACGCTGATTGGCAATCTTTCAAGAAATCTTCGGAAATTCCCCCCATCGACAGAATTTGGCTTTTCACAACCAAGTCCCAACGCCCCTACTGGAACGCAGAATTTAACAGGGGCGACGGCATTCTTTTTGGGGCCGAAGATTCCGGAGTCCCTGAATACGTTCATGCCGACCTATCTGAACGCAGGATAAAAATTCCGCATTTTGAACCCGGCATGCGTTCGTTAAATCTCTCCACCTCCGCGGGTATAGGAGCCTACGAAGCAATGCGCCAAATATGTTCGCGAGCGCCGGAAGAATTCCCGATTTTCTCTTAATATTTTATTGCTACTTTGGCATGCTGCCCAAGTAGCAATGCAATATTAGATGGGCCCGTGAAGCGACAAGGCTCAACTATTTTTGTCGAAACACCATTGTCGGTTTATCGACAAACTCTGCCGATAAATCCGAAAGATTTTCGAGTTCTAAAATCTCCACTTTATTTTCCCCTTTTTTCAGCAGTGGAGCGGGAACAAAAGTTGTCAATACGGGTCCCGCGCTTTCATAACGGCCGACGAGAAAGCCGTTTATCCAACAATAGCCGCGGGCTCCGGATATTTTTAAATAGGTGTCGCAGGGTTCATCAATTTTGATTTCCCCCGAGAAGAAGGCGGGATAACGCAAATCCAAGTTTTCATGCTCCGCTTTTTTCCAGTCAATTTTTTCGAGGGACTTTAGCGGTATGGATTTTATGGTCCAACCGTTTTGATATTGTTGGCCCTTGTTTAGAATAAGCCCTTTGGTGATTCCTTTTCGATTGTCTTCGATAGTGAGCCCAAAATTTACCCTGCCCATATTTTCAACGAGTATATCGAGCTGCGCCCCGTTTTTAGGTATATTGAGGACACACTCGGGATTCTCGCCATTTTGCGAGAAGACGCCGAGGAGTTTGCCGTCAAGAGCCAGCCATGCACGGTCGCGCAATCCATCAATGCGCACGGGCAATGGGAAACTCTGCGGCTTCATGTGAGTGCTATAGTGTATAAATCCATAAGCCTGCCCCAAGTCCTCCATAGTCAAGGTATAGGGAGAATAAACAGTTTTCTCGGAAAGGTTTTCCAAATTGTCGGCTAACCCTGCAAAACGGGTAAAAGATACTTTTCCAAAAGCTTTCTTAGACGTATCCGGAAGGATAGAAAAATTTGCGGCGCCCGGATTGTATTTTAAAAATACTTCTCTAAACAGCTTGTATTTGGGAGTAATATCCCCCGCTTCATTCAACATGGCATCTACGTCATAACTTGATACAAAAGGGGTGTATTGAAACTGCGGGGGATTTCTAAGGGCTCCGCTCATGAATCCGAAATTTGTGCCGCCGTGAAACATGTAGCAGCTAATATGCGCGCCTTTGGAAAGAACGGCGTCCAATTCTTTCGCCATAGATTGAATATCCCTATGTCGCATCGGTTTGCCGAGCCTCAAGCCCTGCCCCACCCACCATTCACTTATCATTTGCGGCATATTCGGCTGGACTTCATTCATTATCCTTAAACCTTCCTCGAGCTTAGTTCCCGTCATGAGCGTACGCCACACGCCTTCCGGGGATTCGGCGTTTATTCGAGTATCCGAATCTCCGTCGGAAGTATATATTATTCCTTTAAAACCCGAATCTTCCACGATTTCCTTCAATCTCGTTAGATATCTGACATCGTTGCCAAAAGAGGCGTATCCATTTTCTATTTGCACTGCGATTATCGGCCCCCCGTTATTGCAATAATACGGTTCAGCCTCCTTTAGGATTCTAAACAAATACGAAGCCACTCGCTCCATATAGGGAGCGTTTAAAGAGCGCAAACGCATACCCGGCATATTGTAAAGCCATGCAGGAAATCCTCCGAAATCCCATTCGGAACAAATGTACGGCCCGGGCCTAAGCATCACTTTCAAACCGAGCTCGTCCGCAAGTTTTACAAATTTCGCCAAATCCAGTATACCGGAAAAATCGAATTTGCCAGGTTCCGGCTCATGCAAATTTCACGGACAATACGTTGCCACAGTGTTGAGGCCGCAAGCGCGCAACTTTTCAAGCCTGTCCCGCCAATACTCCGGAAGAACCCTGAAATAGTGAAGTTCTCCAGCTAAAATTGTGAAAGATTCGCCGCCGACATAAATCCCGTCTTTTGATATTGAGACTGATTTTGAAGTGTTGGAAGAATCCGCAAAGCAAAAATTGGACGACGCAAGAAGTTTTCCCTTATGCGCGCCCGGAATTACGGCTCACGGACGCGCATTGGGAAAACGGCAACTATTTTTCGACAATTACAGTATATTTACCCGAAGGCAAATTCATAACCAACGACGCCGCTTTTTCTCCGTTTACAAAAACTTTGCCAATATTATTGGCGGGAATCACCAAAGTTCCCGTAGAGTTTGCCGGAATTTGGACATTCCATTCAAAATCCCCTCTTTCTGTAAATCTCCACGATGACTCCGCCCTTCCATAAGGAGTGTCGTGGTATGCGGATGCAAATTTTAAGCCGCCGCCGGGCTTCGGCGCAAATATGATATTTTTATATCCCGGAGAATCTTTATCGTGCCATAATCCGGCTATATCCCTGTACATCCACTCGCCGATGGCGCCGTATGCATAGTGGTTAAAGGAATTCATTGCAGCCTCTCCAAATCCGTTATCGTGCGAATAGCTGTTCCAACGCTCCCACATGGTGGTAGCCCCCTGGTTTATTGAATAGAGCCAAGATGGATAGCCTTCATTGAGGAGAATCCTGTATGCTAAATCCATTCTGCCAAATTTTGTCAGAACAGGATTTAGGAGCGGAGTTCCGACAAAACCCGTATCCAGATAATAGTTGTCGGATTCAAGTTTTTTTAGGAACTTCTTAAAAGTTTTATCTCTCATTTCTTTCGGCAGCATATCGAATGCGAGCGTCAGCAAATAACCAGTTTGCGTCCCTGTGGCGACAGTGCCGTCGGGCTTCACGAAGGCCGCAATATACGCCTTTCTGACATTTTGGGCAAGTTCCGAGAACTCTTTGGAGTCGGCGTCACGGCCGAGTATTTTTGCAACTTCCGCCATAATATCCGCACATCTGGCGAAATATGCGGTGCCGATAAGAGAACGCGGAGTTTGCCCGCGCCAAAAGGCGGAATCCTTTCCGTGGGTTGATGAGGGCTGAAGCCAATCTCCAAAGCCTTCGTCGGGACGCAACAGGCCTTTTGATGACAACTTCATGTATTCAATCCATTTCTTCATTCCGCCATAATTTTTTGATAGGATTTTCTTATCGCCATAAGCAAGGTAAACTTCCCACGGGCAAATTACGCCGGCGTCCGACCATGCGGGACTGCCCGCCCCCCAACCGTGCGGGGCTACATGCGGATAGGCGCCATTCGGAAGTTGGGCGTCGAGGAGATCCCTGCACCACTTTGCAAAGAACGCATTGACGTTCATATTGAAAGCGGCCGTGGGACAAAACACTTGGGCGTCGCCCGTCCACCCCATGCGTTCGTCCCTCTGCGGGCAATCGGTAGGCACGCTGAAATAATTTCCGCGCTGCCCCCACTTGATATTGCTCTGAAGTATGTTAACTTTGGAGACGGAACAAGCAAATCCACCGCTTTCGGGCATATCGTTATAAAGGACCTTTGAAATAATCCAATCTTTTGAAGGCTTGAAGCCTTTAGGCAATCCAGATAACTCAACATACCTATATCCGTGAAAAGTAAATGCAGGCTCGTATTTTTCACCGTTTCCCTTGCATATATAAGTGTCGCGGCTTATCGCGGAGCGGTAATTTTCGGTGTACATGGTACCGTCTTTATTTAGCATCTCCGCATATCTAATCCCTATGACAAGCCCCTTTTGATCGGGACTTGTTGGGAGATTCAAGACCGGCCAACCCACCATATTCTGTCCAAAATCAAATATAAAAGTTCCTTCGGCGACTTCAGACACAGAAATTGGATAGAGAATATCTTTTACGACAATCGGTTGATTTCTGCGGGGTTCCAACAAGGGAGCGGCCTCCAATTTCTTTGAATCCGCAAATTTCCAAGAAGAATCGTCGAATCCGTTTTCATTCCAAGAATCCGGCTCCAAACTTGCGTCGAATAACTCGCCGTCGTATATATCGGAATAGAGTATTCCACCAAAAGACGCCTTCCATGAGGAATCGGTGGCCACCGTGAGCTTGGAACCGTCGGAAAATAGGATTTCGAGCTGGGCTATTATCTCCGGTTTTTTCTCGTAAGCGCCGCGATTCGCATCGCTGGCGGCTATTCTACCGGAATACCAGCCGTCTCCAACAATAAACCCTATCGTATTTCTGCCTTCGTACAACATGTTTGTGACGTCGTATGCATTACATTGAATGCGCTTTCTGTAATTAGTCCAACCGGTTCCCCAATAGTCGTCTCCGACCTTCCTGCCGTTTATATACGCCTGGAATATTCCGCGCGATGCCACATAGAGTCGGGCGGAAACGATTTTTGACGCAACAAATTCCTTGCGCAAATAAACCGGCGGCACGCCGTTGCGTATGGGGAACCTCCATTTTTTAGTATTCTTATCTTGAATAGGTTTTTTGCAGTTGTAGAGCGGACGAATATTTTCCGGAGTAAAAATCCACTCGCCTTTCCAATCCGAATTTGAGAGGAGCCCAGCCTCAAAGAACGCCGGATCCGACCATTCCGATTCTGCCCCGTTCTCATCCCAAACTTTTACTTTCCAATATATCCGCTGCCTGCTTAAAGGAGCCTTTCCTCCGTACGGAACCTTTATCGAGTCTGGCGAAGACACTTTGCCTGTATCCCAAATAGGATTCGAATCCAACTCATCAACGGAATTTGCGGCGACAATCCTGTATGCCGACTGTGCGATTCCGTTTCGCATGAGGGGCAGCTGCCACGACATAGTTAAGTCTTCAAGCGAATACCCCAATGGATTGTCGAAAAATTCTCCCACCGTAAGCTTCTGCGGCTTCAGGTCCGCAGCCGAAAGAAAATTAACAAACAATCCCCCCAACAAAACCATCAAACAGTATTTCATTCTTTTATTATCTGCCTATATCGCAATAGAGTCAACATAAATGGAAAGAATTCGTCAAAACCCCAAATTCTATTTGACTATTTGGAGCAAAAAAATTATATGTGGGCGGGTAGTTAACGAACATATTTGAGATTTAATATTTTGCAAAGTGAACGAATATGAAAATAAAATTAAGCCTTCTTTTTGCATGTATTTTATGCGGAATTTGCGCCGCAGAAGAAGTAATAAAATTTGACGACCGCCTTAAAGACGGAGACGGGATAGCGGCTATGGCGGAAATCGTCAAAGAGATTTCCCAGAAAAGAGGAGCGCCGGTCAGGGTGGAATTTTCACCTAAACTCTATGTCTTCCCTAAAAATAAGGAACATTCGTGGTTTATGAACCTGAGCGGATTAAAAAATGTCACCATAGACGGCAGGGGCGCCACAATTAAATTCCCGGCGTACAACGCATTTTGCAAGGTCAATTTCTCAGAAAACATAACTGTAAAAAATTTTAACTTTGAGCACTCTACCCTCCCATTTACCCAAGGTGAAATTCTGGGCAAAAACGAGAAGGAATCTTACTTTTTGCTAAAGCTCGACGACGGTTATCCGGAATTGCCCAGCAATGAATTCGTAATGAAAAATTATCCGGGTCCCCAGTGGATGTGGGGAAGCTTTATGGACCGCAAGACGCGTGCGCTCAAACGCGGAATAATGGATCATTTTTTCATCGGCAAAGTTGAGGAAACAGAGACTCCGAGACAATACAAGATATACGCCCAAAAAGGCTACGAATGGGTTCTGCGCGACATTCGCGAGAATACCGCTTTTGCCATGCCAGTGCATCAGGAGCCATGCAAGGATTGGCCAAATAGAAATGGGGTTTCCACCATCGGCGTGACGAATTCAAAAGATATTCTCTTTGAAAACATAACAATGCGCGCCATAAGAATACTCGGCATGGCAGGCACCGGAAATGTGGGCAAGGTCACCTTTAAAAACTGCATTCTCACCTGGCGCGAAAATTCAAATGACCTCATATCCTCATGGAGGGACGGCTCCCATTTCAAAAACAATAAGATAGGGCCAACTCTCGACGGCTGCATGTGGGAGGGACTCTTAGACGACTGCATAAATATAAGCACTTCGCCGTCATTCGTTAAGGAGGAGCTTGGAGGTTCCAAATACAGGCTGCATGGAGGCAGCTATGAGAAAGGGGCAAAATTGGGAGTTCTGTATCCCGACAAAGGCAAGTGGATATTGGACGACGATCTTTACATAACAGACTGCGCCCCCGGAGGGGTAGTGACCCTGTCAAAGCCTCTTTCGGACGTCGTAAATTTCCAAGAGATAACCCAATACGAAGCCGTAAGCGGGCGCGGGCACAAGAATGCCAGAGCCACACAACTATACAATATGGGAAAAGTTAACGACGGCTTCGCAGTGAGGAACTGTAAATTCGGCATACAAAGGCGTTTCTCAATGATAATAAGGGCTCCAAACGGCATAATAGAAAACAACGAGATTCGCGGAGGAACAGGCGTGTGGCTGTCAAACGAGCTTGGATCTTGGTACGAAGGCCCCCTTCCCTTCAACATTACCATGCGCAACAATAAATTTGCCGGAACTTTGGGAGATCGCCCCCTGTCAATCGGCGTTCAGACAGCTTCCCCTGAAATTCCGCTTTCGGCAAAACTCAATATAAATATCGAGAACAATGAATTCATTCTCACTCCGGAAAATAAACAGGCCATAGCCATAAGCTCCGGACAGGGAATAAAAATCAATGGAAATAGATTCTTAGATTCAAACGGGAAAAAAATACCCTCAAACGAGGCCGTAAAAGTCGGAAACAACGCGGAGGTCTCCATATCGGATTGATATTTTGCAGATAGGAAATTCCTCAGAAAAGTTTGGCCAATTTTATACGGGGAACGGCGTTTCCAATCATGCGCCGTTTCTTTTATGGAAATTTTAATATAATTGCAATTCGGAACATAGCAATAAAATCAATGTCGATATTGTCGGGGATTTAACAAAATCCCGCATTGCAGCGCTAAAACTTACTATATTGCAATAGCGCGGCACGGGAAATGGAAGCATATTTGCCGCACCTTGCAATGAAAGTTTTAGCATCATAACGACTCGCCGCAATGGCGATACAAAATAGAAGTTGCCAATGATTAACATAAATATGAAAAACATTCTCTTTGCCCTGTTAATATCCGGAGGGATTTGCGCATTCGCCGCAGACAATTCCGACAAATCCCCCTCTGAAAATGCAAAAGCCGAAACGCAAACATTGGTCGCCGAGGATTACGAATATCCCGACGATGCGATAGTCACTATGGCGATATGCGACTCATGGGACGCGTCATGCCCCAAGCGCATGTTTCCTCATAAGCGCCACCATATGGCGCGCAGGATAATGGCCGATTTTTTCGGGAACGATAATATTCCGAATTGTCCGCGCGCCACCGGAAAATGCTATGTTGCGGAGTGTCCCATTGCCCGCGGAGATGCGGCGGGCAATATCGGATTCCGACCTAACTGCGAGCTCAGCGAAACTAAGAGCGCCTACAAGCTCGCGATGGAGGTTCCCGGCATGACAAAACAAGATTTAAAGATAACCGTAGAAGATGATACGCTCGTAGTAAGCGGAGAAAAGAAACTTGCAAAGGAATGCAGGGGTGAAAACTATTGCGCCTCCGAACGTTGCTATGGAATCTTTGAACGCAGATTTGCGATACCGGAAGGAAGCGATGTCGAAGGAATAAAAGCTTCCTGCAAGAACGGGGTTCTGACAATTACAATCCCAAAATCCGGAAAGGAGAATAAAGACTCAATAAATATAAAAATAGATTAAAGTTTTAGGGAATATCGGTTGCCCGTTATATCGGGCAACTGTTTTTATGCCTCTAAATATCGCGACTGCCCTCAAATTGCAATGTTTGGCATTTGTATGATGCTTGATATAAATTACATTTTGTCACGATGATTTTGAGAAGTTTCCGGCAAAATCTTGAAAGATAAATTCCCAGAATAAAATTTTTTTTAAATTCTATTGCCCTAATAAAATTCTTATATAAACAGACTAACTTTAAATGATATATTTCGGTTCATAAATCGCGATGAATATCCACAAACCAACCCAACAATATATTGCGAGTTTTCTCTATTTTCCACTTTGGAGAAAATAGAAATGCCGCGATAAAACCGAGTAATAAATCCAGAGAAAGACAAAGTCTATATAAGAAAAATGGCTTCACTAAAAGAAAAGATAAAAGGCTTATACACCAAGATGGTGACGGAAAACGCTCCGGCTGAATATATCGCCAAAGGATGGGCAATTGGCATATTTTGGGGCTGTTTTTGCCCGTTTGGCCTTCAGTTGCTGTTCTCTATTCCCACATCGTTCATCTTGCATGGCAGCAAGATAGGAGCTACACTTGGAACCTTGATAACAAACCATTTTACAATATTTTTGATTTATCCCGTGCAATGTTATTTCGGCAGCCGCATTTTGGGAAACACAATAAGTTATGCCGAAACAAAAGCCGCCCTCACGGACGTGATACGCGAACAAAGCTATGAAGCTTTAATAAATATGGGGACGGATTTAGCGGCGGCTTTTATGACAGGCGGGTTAATATTCGCCCTAATAATGACTCCAATAACATATTTTGGGGTAAAAAAGATTGTATTAAAATACCGCAAAGGGAAGAATCCCTCCACCATATAATCAAAAATCCGCCCGATTTTCATTTGTTCCGTAAATATGGCGCTTGGAGCTATGTATTTTTGTTTTGCACTTTGATAATATTTACAGCCAAGGCAATACGACGCGCCCGGGTATGATTTCAGCCTTGTCGCAAGAGATTCAAGTATGAAATCGCGCCCTGTGAAACATCGACGGAATTCCACTATTATTTCAAGCGTCTATCATGATGCGAATATTTTTTATTAAATAATAAAAAATATTAAATATAATAATTTATTTTCTTTACATTTGCATTGCCCCGCCCAATATTACGGGTCTATGAGACGCGCGGCTATGGCAATTTCCAGTTTTCATCTGAGGCCTGCCATTGCGCCTTCAAAATCCATTAGGAATGTCCCAAGCGAAGAAGGAGTATTCGTTAAACAATGAAATTCATATCCGAAAAAGAATCGAAAAAAGAAAACAATTACGTATTCATTCCCATAGGGATAAAAATCCCAAAAGATAATTAGGGCCTCAATAGTATTTGAATATTAGGGTATGACGTGTTGCATTTCGTATGTTATTAGGCATAAGCAAGTTCTCCAATAGAACTTGCCCTATTTGTCATTCTAATCTATGTCAGTCCCGAATATTATATATGGCTTATGCCACAGGAGGCATTTACCCTACAAAATAGGTGTAAAAAGTTCGGTCTAAAAAAGCATAGGATTATACAGATAAACCAAATGTTATGGGGGAAATCAAATTCCCAAAAGAAAACCGCTAATTTCTGGAGAAGCCTACCGAATTGCAAATCATGGGGGTCTGGTTATCGGTTAGGTTCAACCCCTTTCTGAGCTGGGCCGCATCCATCGTGGTATGTGGATAGGTTCCGAGTCCAACGCCAGCGCAAAAAATCGAGATATTCTGCGAAACTATACCTGCGTCCAAACCGCTCCAACGGTCGTTGTAGTCGGATACGAGAACCAGGCATACAGGAGCCTCCGACTGGCGCAAATCAGCGCGCGATACAAGTTCCAGCGCATGTTCTTTCGGCAAATATAGATATGCCGCCTCCGCAAAGCACACATATATTTTTATATCCTGCCTATTGAGGGCTGAAGGGGCGGTACGCTTGCCGCTTTCAGGACGATTAACGCCGTTTGCCGCAAAAAGAAGATCGGATATATCGCGCATTGAGGGTTTTTTATCGGAGAATGATTTAGTGGAAGAGCGCTTTAAAAAAGCCTTCATAATACAATCCCCGCGCTCCAAGTTTGGGGAATCGAGCTTAACTATTTCTTTTCCCAATGCGAAGGTGGTAAAAGACAGCAACATAAACAATACAAACTTCATATTAAATCCTTTGACTCATTCACAGTTAATAAAAGCCCCAACATTCGCAACTCAAAAGTGATTTGAGGCTATTCCCAAAATTCTTTAGACCAAACACGCAAGTTTTTGTATTTATCCGGGAAACTCGCAATTCCCGTAAGAGCAGAATTAGGCATGTTTTAGATAGGAACGTACATTTACATATATTTTTTTTAATATATAATGCAGATTCAAAACTTGTGCAGACAATAGAAAGAAGGAATCTAATATGAAAAAAATTACTCAAATCGCCGCAATAATGGCGGCCGCGTGCGCCGCAAATGCGAATGAAACAAACTGTGTTTTGACTCAAAGGGAGCGCGCGGTAGCGCTTGTTTCGGCATATGCGGCAGCCGGAAACCAGCAAGAGCTAAAAGAATCCCTCGCATTTGGCTTGGAGGAGGGAGTCCGCGTAAACGAATTCAAAGAAATACTTGTCCAGGTATATGCTTATTGCGGATTTCCACGGAGTTTGAACGCTTTGAACACATATATGAACCTTCTTGAAGAGCGTGGCAACAAAGACAAAATCGGGAAAGATCCAAGCCCCTTGCCAAATTCTCCAAGCATAAAATTTGGGGAGAAAAACCAGAGCAAATTGGTGGGCGGAAAAGTTGAAGGGAAACTTTTTGAATTCGCCCCGGCAATAGACGCCTTTTTAAAGTCCCATCTATTTGGAGACATATTCGGGCGCGACAATATAGATTGGAGAACAAGGGAGCTTGCTACAATAGCGATGCTCGCCGCTATGGACGGAGTGGAAAGTCAGCTTGAAAGCCATATAAAAATAGGAAAGCGCAACGGCATTTCGGACTCAACAGTGAATGAGGTATTAAAATTGGCCAAAAGTTGCTCAAAGATTAACGTTCCATTCCCCATAGGAGATGAGAATACCGCATACGCCCAATATTTCACCGGGAAATCGTGGCTTGCTCCACTATCGAGCAACAAAGAATTGGGAATACCCATAGCAAATGTGACATTCGCCCCCAAATGTCGCAACAACTGGCACAGCCACACCTGCGGACAAATTCTCATAGCAGTTGGAGGAATGGGATATTATCAGGAGAGAGGGAAACCCGCGCGCCTCTTAACTCCCGGAGAAATAGTTGAGATTCAACCTAATGTGGTGCATTGGCACGGGGCTTCTCCAAACGTTTCCTTTTCGCATTTAGCTATCACTTGCAATCCGCAAGAGAACAAAAATAGCTGGTTTGAACCCGTAAGCGACAAAGAATATGCCGATGCGGTATCAGAGTGACGGAAAACTACGATAAGATTTATTCAGCAATTAACAAAAACGATAAAAAAGCTCATTTAGAATAGTCAAAGAAGGCAAAGTCTGCCTATTTTTCAAATATTTGTCAAAAATCCGCGTTTAGAGAAATTTCATAGCGCGGATTTTTTATATTATGCTCTGAAATACTATTAAATTGACTTCATGGAAGTAAGATATTTTCATTAAGATACGTTGAGCGCGCCGGATATTTTTGGACAAGATTACGCCTCGCTGATTTGCGGGTATGTTTTGTGTTGTTTCCGCGCACCTGCGTGAAATATAGAGGGGAATTATATGAATGTGAAATATTTGAAATACTATATTATCGCCGCAACGGTTTTGATATTGTCAAATCCATTGTTTGGGAGAGTGCACATAGCGGAAGAGCAGTTCGTTTTGCCGACTTACCAGATAGCTCCGCCGGATATGAACCCGTTTTTCTTTACAGGGCGCACATATCAGGGAGCCGCCGGGCATATATACCCCTACCCTATGTACGATGTGCTCACCGACAACAAAATAGACAAATCGTATAAAACAGTTCTGCTAAATAACGAATACACAACATTGAGGGTATCTCCCGAACTCGGAGGACGCATACTTTCGGCGACAGACAACGAGACCTCTTACGACTTTTTTTACAGGCAAAACGTGGTAAAGCCCGCCTTGATAGGAATGATAGGAGCATGGATGTCCGGGGGTGTCGAATGGAATATTCCGCACCACCACAGAGCCTCCACACAACTTCCGGTGGATTACCGCCTGGAGAAAAACTCTGACGGGAGCGCGACAGTATGGATAGGCGAGACGGAACTGCGTCATAGGTTAAAATGGACAATCGGGTTAACTCTACGTCCCGATCGTTCATATGTGGAAGCCACAGTACGCATATTCAACAATACGCCTTTTATACATTCCATGCTCTATTGGGCTAATGTATCCGTGCATTGCAACGAGAACTACAAGGTCATATTTCCGCCGCGGACGCAATTTGGGACGCAGCACGCAAAGAACGAATTTATCGAATGGCCAATAGGAAACTCGAGATACGGGGGTATGGACTGCAAGGGAATGGATATGTCTCTATGGAAAAACTACCCCAAATCTTGCTCCATATTTGCTTGGAATTTTGACGACGACTTCCTCGCCGGATACGACTACGGCGCGGAGGCGGGAACTGTTCATGTGGCAAACCACCATGTAGTGAACGGCAAAAAATTCTTTTTGTGGGGCAACTGCGATTCATCGCGCATGTGGCGTGAAATGCTCACCGACCACGACGGAGACTATTTGGAGCTTATGGTAGGCGCCTTTTCCGACAACCAACCCGATTACAGCTGGATAAACCCGGGAGAAATGCGGGAATTTAAACAGTATTGGTATCCTATTATAAAAATCGGTGGGGTGAAAAACGCTACCATTGACGCAGCTGTAAATGTTGAGCGCAAATCCGATTCTAAGCTCTTTTTTGGGTTTAATTCAAGCGGCGATTTTGACGACGCAATGGTCGTTGTCAGCAAGGACGGCAATAAAATATACGAGGAGCAAATAGATATTTCACCCGTAAAGCCATACCTCAAAACTATCGACATAAATGCTTCCGACAAAACCGAAAGCTTTCGGATAAGCTTAATCGACGAAAACGGCCGCGAACTTGTATCCTATCAGCCGGAAATCCTTAAAAAGGAGGAAAAGCCCCAAACTGTGGTTCCGCCGTCGGATCCTAAGAATTACAAGACTGTCGAGGAATTGTATTTGGCGGGGTTGAGAATAGAGCAGTTTCACAACGCAACTCTAAATCCTCTCGATTATTACAACGAAGCCCTGCGCAGAGACCCCGGAGACATTCGCACAAACACGACAATGGGAGTGAGGGCCCTAAAAGAAGGCAGATATTCCGACGCTGAGAAATTCCTCGATAAAGCCGTCGAGAGGACCACGCGCAATTACACTAACGCAAAAGATGTTGAGCCCATATACTACTTGGCGGTTGTTCAAGAGAAAACCGGACGCCTGAAGCAAGCAAAGGACAATTATTGGAAATCGACATGGAGGGCGGAATTTAAAGCCCCAGCATTTTTTTCATTGGCGCAAATAGCGTGTCGGGAAGGCAATTTTGGCGAAGCTAAAGAGCTCATAGAAAAATCGCTGCAGTACAATTCCAAAAACGTGAAGGCAATGGCTCTAAAAGCCATGATATTGAGAAAGCTCGGCGACGAATCCTCCGTCGAACGCACGATAGAGGAAGCCGAAAAGATAGACGGCCTCGACTACTGGATTAAATCCGAAAAACGTTTCTTGGAAGGCGACGACACCATTCTTTCCGAATTTGAAGCCAGCATGGGAAACGCCCTTCAAAACGTGCTTGAAACCTCGTGCTGCTATATTAACTCTGGAGCTTTAACTGAAGCTGAAAGAATTCTATCGGACTATTCCGGGCATGCGGATACCAAAACCCTATCGCCTATGGTGAACTACTATATGGCATATTGTAAAATTCTTTCAAATTCTCCCGGTTCGGAATTATATCTGGACGCCGCCTCAAAAGCTCCAACCGATTATTGCTTTCCATTCCGTCTGGAGGAGATTGATATCTTAAATTCGGCAATAAAAGCCAATCCTTCCGACGCCCGCGCCCACTACTATCTCGGAAATCTACTATATTTTCTTGGGAGGAAAGACGAGGGCCTTGCTCTGTGGCAAACCGCCGTCAAACTCGATGAAAGCATAGGGGTCGCATGGAGAAACATAGGGTTTGCGTTAAGCCGCAAGGGAAAGTTAAACGACGCCATAAGCGCATATCAACGCGCCGTCAAAGCCAATCCTTCCGACGCCCTATACTATTTCGAGCTCGACAAACTGTACGAGGCATCGGGAAAGCCTGCCAAAGAACGCCTAAAAGTTCTCGAATCAAACGCCAGTACGGTCGCCAAACGCGACGACGCAATCGCCAGGCAGATTGAGTTATATATAATAGACGGCCAATACGGGCGCGCTTTAGACATTTTAAAGAATCGCCATTTCAGGGTATGGGAAGGCGGCGGACAAATACACGAAACATTTGTCGATGCATGTCTGCTGGGAGGACTGGATAAGATGAAGTCTAAAGACTACAGCGGCGCGGTTGAATTATTTAAGCTTGGGTCAACTTATCCCCGCAATCTTGAAGTAGGCAGACCCGATAACGGCGGAAGAATTCCACAATCTCTGTATTTTGAAGCCCTCGCCCTTGAATCACTTGGGAAAAAGGCTGAAGCCGGCAAGCTGTACGCTAAAATAGTATCTTTCCCGGAGAGGGCCCCGAATAGTCCGCTAAATTTCTACAGAGCCATGGCCTTCGAAAAACTTGGCAAAAATGCCGAAGCCCAAAAGTTGATAGGCAAGCTGAAAAGCAGCGCCACTGCAGCCCTGGAGAAAGAGGCAAAGATGGATTTCTTCTCAAAATTCGGGGAGCAGGCCACTAAATCAAAACGCGACGCCTCAAACAGGTTTTTGCTCGGGCTTGCAGCCATAGCGTCAAAGGATAACGCCACCGCTAAAAACGAGCTCGAAACGGCCCTAAAGCTCGATCCAAATAATGTTTGGGCTCGATATTTTTTAAGTACGATTCAGTAGACTAAATATCGAAAGCAATACTATGTTTGGAGCGTAGCGGCTTTTTATTTATATAAACAAGTTCGCATTTAAGGATTCTGTTAGAGAACCATAGAATCGGGATTGGTATAAATTCCGATTCTATAATTGTGGTTTGATTACCATAAAAAGCCAAAGGCAATCATTTTATTGCCCTATTAAAAATGTCCGTGGACAACGCGATTTTCGACGAGAAATCCTTTGCTACCGACATTAAGATAGAATAAAGCCTTGGTATATCTTTTTTTTGAAATCTCACAGCAGGAGCTGTTATCCCTAAAGAAGCCAGAAGTCTGCCTTCCGTATCGCGCAAGGGGACGGCCATACATCTTATAGA
Organism: uncultured Opitutales bacterium; assembly: GCA_944389885.1. Lineage (GTDB taxonomy): Bacteria > Verrucomicrobiota > Verrucomicrobiia > Opitutales > Intestinicryptomonadaceae > Merdousia. The sequence continues at coordinate 7,761 of CALXNZ010000023.1, read as the reverse complement.
ATCGTGATATTCTTCGTTGTCAAAGGAATATCCTTTACTTAATACGCCTTTCAATTCGCGCATGAGTTCCAGAATGGAAGTTATAGTATTTTTTGTACGGCGGGCGAGTTTCAAATTTCTTATAAAATCGGGTTCTCTTTTAGAAATTTCCGCAAGAAAAATTTTACCCATACCCGAACAATGCAGTTCCACAAGAGAGCCTTCTCGAGACGCCGCATGGAGGGCTAAGGGGCTTTCGCATATCTTGGCAATCAGTACACGATCCCCGCGCAATACGCCTATATGCGATGTCTCTCCAGTTTGTTCCGTTATTTTTTTCAGAAAAGGGCGGGACATCTCGCCTATGTTTACCCGGAGATGAGCGGCGTTTCCTATTTGCACGAGAGCTTTTCCGAAAAAGTATTTTTTGCCGTCAGTTTCAAGAAAGCCCGCATTGCGAAAAGTTTCAAGAATTCTAAATACCGTTGTGCGAGGCAATCCCATAGCGCGCGATATTTCCAGACATGACATAGAGCGTCCACTGGCGTTAAGAAATGATAGCATCTTGCACGCCCTCCCAAGATTAGGTATTTCATATTTGTCCATATCCGCCTGCCTTACTTCGCCACGGCGCTTTTATCGCGGCATATTAAATGTTCAAATGTGAACATTTTTTATTAAAAGCGCGCTTTTATTGTCGACAAGTCTATTCGCAAAAAACAAAAATTTCGCCATTATGAAAAAAAGGTATATTTTTTGCAAGTCCGCCACAAAAACGGCGTCGAGCGCCCAGCTTCGCGAGAACTTCCTCATCGACGACCTCTTTTCGCCCAATAGAATAGATTTGTACTATATCGACTGCGACCGCGCAATAGTAGGCTCCGCCTGCCCTGTATCCGAACGCCTTGAACTTTTAGCCGATAGCGATATGCGTTCTGAATACTTTTGCAAGAGACGGGAAATCGGAATCTTAAATATAGGCGGAACGGGTTCGGTGGAAGTTGACAAAAAGGTTTTCAAGCTTGGGCATCTTGAGATGTTATACATAGGCAGAAGCTCGCAAAAAATTTTCTTTGAAACTGAAAATCCGGAAAATCCAGCGGAATTTTATCTTCTATCATATCCGGCCCATGCAGAGTATCCATCCGAAAAAGCGGAACGCGGGGACGCAAATATCCTAAGGCTCGGCGATAAATCACACGCGAATATTCGCCAGATAAACCAGGTGATATGCCCCAACAAAATCCGCAGCTGCCAGCTTGTCATGGGATATACCCAATTATCGGAAGGCAGCGTTTGGAACACTATGCCAGCGCATACGCACGAGCGCCGCAGCGAAATTTATCTCTACTTTGGAATCGCTCCTGAAGAACGCGTATTTCATTTCATGGGAGATCCTCAAGAAACGCGCCATATCGCAGTAGGAAATAAAAATATAGTCATTTCTCCGCCGTGGTCTATCCACTCGGGATGCGGCACGGCAAACTATACTTTTTGCTGGGGAATGGGAGGAGAAAACCAGCATTTTGCCGATATGGACGAAATCCCAACAAATAAACTGATATGAGCGGAATACTCGATAAATTCTCACTTTCAAACAGGCTTGCGCTCGTCACCGGTTGCAGGCGCGGTATAGGATACGCATTTGCCGAAGCCTTGGCTGAAGCCGGAGCCGACATAATAGGAGTGTCCGCAAACCTTGAATGCGACGGCGGAAGCATAGGCGAAAGAGTGCGCGCCATCGGGCGCAAATTTTATCCGTACGCATGCGATTTTGCCGACTGCGACGCCGTAAGGCGATTCTCCTCAAAAATCTTGGAGGAAAGAGGGTGTCCCGATATTTTGATGAACAACGCCGGAACTATAAGGAGAGCTCCCGCCGCAGAGCACGGAGACGATATATGGTTTGAAGTGGTGAACGTAAACCTCAATTCGCAATTTTTACTAACGCGCGAAATTGGGAGAGAAATGTTAAAACGCGGGAGCGGAAAGATAATATTTACGGCGTCCCTTTTGAGCTTCCAAGGCGGAATAAATGTTCCCGGATACGCCGCAAGCAAAGGCGGCATCGCCCAACTTACAAAGGCATTAGCCAACGAATGGGCTTCCGGGGGAATATGCGTAAATGCAATAGCCCCTGGATACATCGCCACCGACAACACATCAGCCCTCCGCGCCGACACTAAGAGAGCCGGAGAGATATTGGCGAGAATACCCGCCGGCAGATGGGGGACTCCTTCCGATTTGAAAGGAGCCGCAGTTTTCTTAGCCAGCGACGCCTCGAACTATGTCAACGGCGAAATTCTGGTTGTTGACGGAGCGTGGATGTCAAGATAACTCTCAACCGACCTATGAAAATGAGAATCAAGGCAAAAACCATATTTTTCTATATAATCGCCGCGCATTGTTGCGCATTTTCCGCCGAGATCTCGCGCGAAGACGTATTGGGCGCTATGGAGAAGTCGGCAAGATACCACATGTCAAATATGCAGCCGTCAAAAGTCGAGGGGCGCTCATGGCACATACCTGAACTTCCCGCCCGCGTATGGCACACCGGAGCGTATTACGACGGAATGATAGAACTTTCCCGAGTGACGGGAAATCCTATATATTGGAGCGAAGTTTTGCGCCACGGCTATTCTGTTGGGTGGACGGCAAATCCGGGCGTCGGCAAGAGGCTATACCACGCCGACGACCATGCTGTGGGACACGCCTGGCTTGAGACATACCTCGTTGACAAATCCAGAAGAGAGCGCCTTGAACCATTTAAAAATACGATGTCATCGATAATCGAGGCCTCCAAGACCTTCGATATAAAGAGCCGCGGCAAAGACCATGGAACTTCACCTGTAAACACATGGACATGGTGCGACGCCCTTTATATGGCTCCCCCTACTCTCGTCAGGCTGTACGCTGTCACATCTGACAGGAAATTTCTCGACTATATGAACAGAGAGTTTGAATGGTGCCAAAACACCTTGTACAGCGATGAGGACAAACTCTTTTATAGAGACGCGGATTTTATAGGAAGAACATCTCCGTCGGGGAAAAAGATATTTTGGTCCCGCGGCAACGGCTGGGTGCTTGGCGGGCTTGCCCAAATCCTGCAATTTTTACCCAAAGACGAGCCCTCAAGAAAATCATACGAGAATCTTTACACAGCGATGGCGGAAAAAGTGGCCTCCCTGCAAGGTGAAGACGGTTTGTGGCGCGTAAATCTCGCCGACCCCGAACACTATAAAGGCGGCGAGACAAGCGGAAGCGGTTTTTTCACCTATGCAATAGCCTGGGGAATCAACAATGGCTTGCTCGATAGAGATAAATACTTGCCGATAGCTATAAAAGGCTGGAAAGGATTACTTACTCGCGTACGTCCAGACGGAATGGTAGGATATGTGCAACCTGTCGGTTCCGCCCCTGATTCGTTTACAAAAGATACAACACACGCATACGGCGTGGGCGCATTTTTGCTTGCCGGCTCCGAAATAGCCAGGGCGCTCGGCATGGCGGCAAAAATTTCCGACAGCCAGCTTCTGCGCAGAGCCGAGGCAATTTACGCGGCAAAATCACCCAAGGCCTACGCCCACATAGAGCCCAGGCGCAAAGACGACATCGCATGGGAAAACGATAAAATGGCTTTTAGGGCTTACGGCCCTGCCCTGCAGGATTCTATTGAAAATAGCGGAATAGATGTATGGTGTAAATCGGTCTCGTATCCGGTAATCGACAAGTGGTACGCCGACGACCTTTCCGGAATTAGAAGCTACCACAAAGACAATGGCGAGGGTCTCGACGCCTTTACCACGGCCGATTCTGTCGGATTGGGCGGAACGGGAATATGGAGGGACGGCAAGCTTTGGAAATCCAATGTTTATAAAATGGCGGATGTCATTTGGCAGACGGAAGAAAATATTAAAATTGTGCTGGTGTACCACTACGATATAGGGCGTGAAAAATACACGGAAATAAAGACCATAACGCTGTCCGTGGGCGACGACGCCTGCTCTGCGACAAGCATATTTTTAAAAGGCCACAAATATTGGCACGGGACGCCTCCGCAAAGGGATTTTGCCGAAGGAATAGAAGTAGCCGCCGGAATATACGCCCAAGATAAAGAAGCAAAAAGCAAAGTGGACAAATCCTCAATATATCTTGAGGACAAATTGGCAAATAAAACATTTCGCCCCTTTATCATATCTATCTCCGAAGCAGATAGGGCTGAAGTGGCGCCGCTTGGGGATTCTAAAGAATATCTTTTAATAATGAAGACCGGAAAGGACGGAAAAATACAATACAAGTTTGGATATACTTGGAACCAATAGCATGGGCGGGATAAAACAGTTAGCGGGCATTTTTGCCATATTGGCGACGCCGTATTTTCTCTTAGCGGCAGATTTCACCGATATTTTTACGGGATTGTCGCACAATCTGCCGCCACATCCGCGGCTCTTTTTATGCGAATCCGGGGAAGATTTTATAAAGAAAAATATTTCAAAAAATCCTTCCGCTGCAAATTACCATTCACAGATAATTCTGGCCGCAAAAAATATGCTCTCAAAGCCTCCATGTGAGCGCAAGCTTGAAGGGCGAAGGCTTTTGCATGTTTCAAACGAAGTATTAAAACGGGTTTTCTACCTAAGCTACGCTTTTAGGACCACCGGCGATAAACGCTTTGCCGAAAGGGCAAAATCGGAAATGATTGCGGCGGCAAAATTTCCCGATTGGAATCCATCTCATTTTCTGGACGTCGGAGAAATGGCGCTGGCTCTTTCCATCGGATACGACTGGCTTTTCGACCAACTCGACGAAGACTCAAAAAAACTAATATCAACGGCCTTGTTGGAAAAAGCCATGCGCGAAGCCGACAAAAATACGGCTCCGCTCGCCGCCGGAAACAACTGGAGTTCCGTATGCAACGCCGGAATAATTTGCGCGGCCATTGCGACCTTCGAGAGCCATTGCGAATACGCCATATCCACAATAGAACGCTCCATAAAGCTGAATAGAAGAGCCATGGAGCAATACGCCCCCGACGGCAACTATATCGAAGGGGCGTCTTACTGGAACTATGGAACATCATTCCAACTCGTAATTATCAAGGCGCTTGAAAGTTTTGCTGGAGAGGACTTCGGCTATTGGGATTATCCGGGCTTCATAGCCTCGGCAAAGTACATGCGCTCTATTGCGGGCCCCACCGGATACTACTTCAATTATTCCGACAGCGGAACTGGAAGGTCAGCCTTTAGTTTTGCCCATATACTTATATCAAACAAAAGCGGGGACGCCGAATCCTTTACACCTTTGAAAAGAAATGAAAAGATAAGCGAGCGCCTTGCTCCTATGACGATGATTTTCGCCTCCGATAACAATCTATACGGCGCAACACCTCCAAAATGGAAGAATTTTTTCGGCCGCGGCAAGTCTCCCGTAGCCTTGTTGAGAACGGATTGGGAGGGGGATTCTGCGATATTCCTCGGAATGAAAGGGGGCTCCGCCTCAATACCACACGCGCATATGGACGCCGGAACTTTTGTTTTAGATATCGGGAAAACTCGCTGGATATGTGAAATCCCACCACGCCCATACAACGATATTGAATCGCGCAATATAAAGCTCTGGGATATGGGGCAAAAATCCCAACGCTGGAAATTGTTGCGCTATGGAAACACTTCCCACAGCGTCCTCATCGCCGACGGGAAAGATTTTCCGGTCGGCGCATCGGCAACTCTAAAGGAGACTTTTGAAACTCCCGGCAAAGTCGGGGCGATATTCGACACAACCCCGCTCTATCGAGACATATTTAAATACGCATCGCGCGAAGGCGCCATAGTTGACTCCTCTTATTTGAGAATTACAGACACCGTTAGGACTTCCGACAGGCCCGTAAACATAAGGTGGAATTTTTGCACACAAGCCGAACCGCAAATAATCGACGACGGAAAGTCGATAATGCTGAAGAAGGACGGAAAATCCCTAATTATAAAAATGGATTCGATTTATCCAGCAAAGGCAAAAATATACGCTCCCAAACTTGTCATTGAAAATGATATCCCCATAGAGGGATACTATTTTGCGGGTTTTGATTTATCAGTTCCGCCAAATGCAGAAGCCGTACTCAACGTCACTTTCAAACCCGCCATTGGCAAGTAGCCCGGAACGCGAGTATTTAATAAAATCAGAATAAAATAGATTATGGAAATTACGAATTTAGCCGGTTTAAGTAAAATTCTAACATTTACGATTTTAAATTTCTGCGCCTTATCATATGGCATTCCGGAGCCTAAGGTTCTCGTAGAAAACGGCGGGTGGTGCTGGTTTCAGGACGAAAGGGCTATTTTCTCCGATGAGAACACCGTTTTATTTGGCTCTGTAAAAGCTCCCTCCGGAGACCTTGACGCCACGAGCTGGAATATAAAAACCGGAGAAGTCAATACGCATACCCTTGCAAGACATTTTAATTGCGACGACCACGCCACAGCCGCATTTCTAAAGCTTTCCAACGGCGAAGTGTTGGCGGCATGGAGCAGCCATGGAAACGCCTTCAACAAAGACGATAATAACACGCTATTCTACACGAAAAAAAACGCCTCCGACCCTATTGACAAATGGGGGCAAATAAAGAGGTTGAAACACGGCGGCTGCTACAACAATCTCTACCAGCTCGAATCCGAGAACGGCAAGATATACAATTTTGTGCGCAGCGTCGGCTGGAATCCAAACTATCACACTTCGTCGGATATGGGAGAAAGCTTCCCATACGGAGGCAGATTTCTCTTTTGGGAAGTTTCAAAAGACGACCCGAAGAGCACCGGGCTCGACGGCAATAGGCCATATGTAAAATACGCGTCGAACGGCAAAGACCGCATAGATTTTATTTCTACCGAGTCTCACCCGAGGGCCTATGACAACAGCATATATCATGGATTTCTAAAAGCCGGAAAGATGTACGATTCAAATTCTAAAGAGGTAGGAGACTTGCCAAAGAGCCAAAAGAGCCACCTAAAACCCACCGACTTCACAAAAGTATTCAATGGGGACGCCGAAAATGTTGCCTGGGGAGTGGATTTGCATGTCGATAAAGAAGGGAGACCCGTATGCATATTTTCGGTCCAAAAAATGCGGGACACTTGAGGCGCTTGTCTTCGCATTTGGGAGCGGATTTGCGGTATTATTATGCGATATTTGACGGCGTCAAATGGATAGTCAATCAAATGGCCTTTGCCGGAACATCAATTTACACAAATCCGAATTTCTATACTGAGCCCGACTACAGCGGGCTTGCCGCAATAGTGGGGCATTCTCCGGACACTGTTTACATATCCACCAACAGCAATCCCGAAACGGGTCTTCCACTTGTAAGTTCCGGCGACGGCAAAAGGCATTTTGAAATCTTCAAGGGGAGGACAACCGATATGGGGAAGACTTGGAAGTGGACTGCTATTACCGAGAACTCGAAATTTGACAACATACGCCCGATAATCCCAATTAGTTCGGATTCAAAAACCGTGGTATTGTGGATGCAAGGTTCATACACTACATACTGCGATTACAACACGAAAATAGTAGGCATAATCGACTGAAGACTTTTCAGATGAAAGAGCCTTATTCAGAAGATTTTTTCGCTCTACGTCAAAGATTGTGGAATGGGAGAAAAAAAGAGGGCAAAGAGAATAAAAAATGTTCTACAATGCCCAATGTGTTAATCAAGGGTTATAAGATACTCAGGACGGTAAGAGTTGGTCAAGACTTTTCGCTTGCGGAAGTTGAGCATAAGCAGTCGGG
>CALXNZ010000022.1 GCA_944389885.1 uncultured Opitutales bacterium | reverse complement strand
CGGGCATTGTAGAACATTTTTCGTTCTCTTTGCCCTCTTTTTTTTCCACCATTCCACAATCTTTGACGTAGAGCGAATTTTTTTGCGGTTTGGCGGGTGATACCGCCCATGTTGATATATCTTGAACGCAATAAATTTTGGTTTCGATGCCCCATGTTAAGTTGCAATCGAGGCAAATCCCTAAAATATTTTGCGTGATAACTGGCGTAAGTATGGCGCAGGACATCTTGTATCCATCTGCCTTTAAATCCGGCCTTGTCCCGAATCGCTTTCCAAGCGTGCGGCCAATTCGGGGCGCAAATGCGGGAGTCGGCTTTTGTGTTCAGGGATTTTAGTATTCTTTTCAATGCTTGGCAGATTTCAACTTGCCTGACCCCGCCGGTCTTTGAGCATTGGGAACGCACTTTTATGGCGCTTTCCCTTAAATCTATGTCGCTCCATTTTAAGCGATATACCTCTCTTGGCCGAATTCCCGCGTAAATTAAGAGGGCGACGGCCGCCAAATAGTCCTTGTACTTTGGCGACTGCGAAATCTCTATGATTCTATTTGTATCTGCAAGCGACAACGGTTTAATCTCTTTTTCAATAACTTTGCGCCGTTCAATCAATTTTATGGGATTGCGCCCGCACCATTCGCGGCGCATGGCAAATTCAAACAATCCGTGGAGCATGGTTCTGCCCTTATTGAATTGGCTCGGCGTGCTAAAGGTTCGATTCAGCCAGCTCTCGCAGTCGGATACTGAGAATTCTGAAAAATTACGGTTTTTAAAGTTTGAACAAACTTTCAGCAGGCGGCTCGAAAGATATTTGATGTCGGACAAAGATTCTTTTCTCAAATGTTTCTTGCTCTCTATGTATAGTGAAAGTCCTTTGCAAAATCCCATTTCTTTTGTAAGAATATACCGTTTCCCAGTTTCGATAACTCTATGGCAAAATTCAATGGGAGTGCTTCTTGAGGAGTTGAGTCGAGCATCGAGGATATTTAGAACAAGGCGTATAGCGTCAAGAATAGATATTCCCGTACCGTTTAATAATATTTCGGCGGTTAGATTTTCGTTTGTCATGGTATTGATAATACCAATGTCAAGTCAGAAGATTCAAAATACTTTGGGTGTATTTGAATAAAAGCATTTAATTTACATGACTTCATTCCCCAAAATATTTGTTAAAAATATTCTGAAAAGTAATCTTCCTAATTCTCAATAAATTAGCGAATCAAACCAATTATAGTATTATCAATACTATATCGTACCCTAGATTAGGTTTATGATATACTATATGCTTAATTTATTAGGCGTTGATTCGTGGCAAGTAATGCATTGGCTCGCGGCCATAGCCTTGACTTTAATCCTATTAGACGTTTTCTTCGCAACCGATGTTATCTCTTTTGCGGGAGTCGTAGTTTTGGCGGATTACATCTGCGGTTCACTATTCGGATCTTTCCCCATTCAATGGTATATTGTCTGTTATATAGTTTCCGTCATGTTGTCGTGCGCAATATATGTGTTCATTTGGAAAAAGATTGTGCAGGTATATGTGAAAAAGACCCTACTGCGCAATGCTGCCAATGAGACCTTTCTCGGCGGTGCGGGAGATTCCGGGGTATTTAGGATTATAAACGGAAATGAATTTGTTTCATGGAATGGAGAGTTGTGGAAGGTAAAATACCAAAAACCGGAAGTATTTCATGACAACGAGGGCGTTGTCATAATTGATAACAGAAACGGTATATTGACAATAAGAAAGGGTAGATAATGTTTATATCAACCATACCTCAGGGACACTGTAGAATAATAGAACGCTTCGGGAAACCCATTGTAGTCCAACATTCCGGGCTAAGATTTAAAATACCGATTATTGACAAAGTTAAAAATGTAAGTGCAATATGGGGTGGCAATGCCAATAAAGAAGGCGTGTTTATTGAGCTTACGGAACAATTAATAGATACGAAACCGCGCAACTATATCACGTCTGATAATGTAAAAGTCGTCGCTGATTGCGTGATACGCTGGAGGATTGTAGATCCTATAAAGGCCGTTTATGAAGTTGACAATTTCTACCGCAGCTTGACGGAAACCATATTAAATTCCATGAGGGGAGAAATCGGATCCCGTTCATTGGACAGCGCAATAAAGTCAAGGCATGAAATCAGCGAGTCCGTTCTATCAAACGTCTCCGATACACTGTCCCGCTGGGGCGTGCAGCTCATTGCAATAGAATTGCAGGAGATAAAAACCGACTCTGAAACCGAGACTGCAATGCGCCAAATAATAGAAGCCGAGCGCCGAAGCAAAGCCATAGCGGCTGAAGCTAAAGGTGTTGCGGAAGCCACCATAGCCAAGGCCGAGGCTGAAAAAAGAGCGGCTATAATGAAAGCGGAGGGAGTGAACGAATCTCTTAAAATTATAGCGGAGTCCGAAAACGCTTATCTCGAAACCCTTTGCAAGACTGTGTCAAAAGAAGATGCGGTAAAAATATTATCATTGCAGAAAACTATTGACGGATTTGGCATATTGACGTCTAAACCGGGCGACAAATTCTTTATACCTTCAAATATTAGGGGATTTATAAATTTCGGAGACGAAAAATAATGAGTTAATATGCGCAATTACATATGGCGGGCAAAGCATATGTAATTGTAATATTCCTTCTCCAATGATATTTGATTGCAAAATCATAAAGGGGTGGTGTCTGCAGCATAATTGCGGCTTTTTGCAAAGCTTAATTCGATGCGTGAGAGGAAATCTTTTTTTAACTTTGCGCGCCATCTCTTAATCATATAAAAATTTTTGGGGGAAGGCGGCTTTTCCGGACTTGCGGGTTGAGCTCTCATATAAAAACCATCTTCCCTTATAAATTGTTGGTAAGACTGGCTAAGCGTACATTTTCGCGCGAGATTTGTTTAAATGTTTATTTCGCTAAAGGCAGTTGGTGGAGGGGATTTGCGTTTTACAGTGAATATAAATTTTTCTATCGGGTAAAAAAAGCGGGATTGCGCAATGCGCAATCCCGCTTTTGCAGTTAGTGGTTAAAACTATTGCAGGAAAGAAGTTTTTACTTCCTTGCAGTTAAACATGTATGGCTTTTCGGAGTCCTTCAAGTTTATCGCTTCAGTTTCTCCAGAGGGCTTCTGCCATATGCAGTTCATTAAACGCATGCCGGAAACCTTTTCGCCAAATATGACAGGACGCAATTCGTTGCCGCCAAAGTAGGACATCTGGACATTGTCCATAGTTATATTGTCAACGCGGCGGAGGAAGAATCCGTATGCGGGGAGAAGTGTGTTGAACATTCTGTTCTCGGGATAGTGGGCCACCTGTTCGGGAACTTCGGTCTCAAAGGACTTCTGGGCGAGCCTTTCGTCGGTGCATGCCTTGAGGTTGAAGTAGCAATCGCGCAGGGTTATGTTCTTGAGAATATGGCCGTCGACGCAAGTTATGGAATTAGTTATCCAACTCGCAGATGTTGCAGTGACATTGCTTATTATGACGTTCTTAATATAACTCTTTTGCTCGTCCTTGTTGCGATGCCCCACTCTTATAAATATGGGAGTTTGAACATCGGTCATCACAAGGTTAGAGAATACTATTTGATCCGCGAATCCTCCGTCAACCGCTTCCAAGGATATCCCGCCTATTCCGGTGATTGGATCGGTCACTCCGAATTTGCTCAAGAAACCGTCCCATTTGCGGAGCTTGGAAGCCGTGCATTTCTTCATTACGCAGTTTGTTATGGCTATGTTCTTAAAGCCGCCAAAAGTGGCCGTGCCGAACTTAATGAAACTGCAGTTTGACGAAATCACGCAATTCGATACCGCCACGTTTTCGACGACATAATCGCGCACATGGCTTTTAAAGCATATGGCGTCGTCGTCGCAGTCTATTATCGAATTTGTTATTACAACATTTTTGGCGTCTATGTCTATGCCGTCGTTGTTAAAGTTTTCGTGGGCGTTGATATGTATGCCGTCAATGAATACGGTATCGCATCGGAGCAGGTTCAATGTCCATGTGGCTCCGTTGTACAGGGTAATGTCGGTGACCCTTATGTTTTTCGAGTTTTCAAGCAATACCAGATTGCATCTTTTGGGAGCTCCGTCTTTTACTATGTAGTCTCCGCCGCTCCCGTCAATCGTACCGCCCCCTGTAATTCCTATATTCTCAACATCTCTGGAGTATATGAATCCCTTTGTGACGGCTTCGGCGGCTATCGCCTTAAGCGTTACATTTCGAGGTATTCTCAGAGTCACATTATTCTTGAGAACTATTGGGCCGCCGGAGAGATATACTCCGCCTTTTTCGGAAAACAGAACCTCGCCGCCTCCGGTAGCCGAGCATTCGTCTATGGCCTTTTGTATGGCCTCAAGATTGTTTGTCTTGCCGTCGGCCGTAGCCTTAAAGTGGTCAACCTTGACATTTTTTGCATCGGCGCATATGGTTGCAATAAACACCGCAAATATGGCGGGCAGTAGTTTTTTTAGCATTTGTATCCTCCGTTGTATTTATATCTTATAGATAACACAACCAATGCCGCTCAAACATTTGAGACGTGCAATGGCAAGCCTTCGCTTTCAGAAGAGATAAAATATAAATTGCGAAAAGGCGCAAGAAAGAAATGACACTATTTTTCATTAATATCCATTCTGGATTTCTAACGGAAATATGTCGATTGTTTCTCTTGTCCTTCTGCTTTTTACATTTTGAAATGGTAACGGCAGTTTTGGGTGCAAGAGGATACGCTTCTATAATCCACTTAGTCGCAAATCACAACGTATTCGCGCGAGCCGTCTTGCCATGTGTAAACAGCAAATCTCGCTTTCAATGATTTTGCTTTAGATTTTTCCGAAGCGGGCTTGGCGTAATCCGCAAAAAACTGGCGTCCTTTCCACTGCGGCACCATGGCGAGAATCGTTCCTCCTGATTCCGTCCCATTGGCTGTGGCGCATTCAAAGCATACAAACCCATTTTCCGGCGCATGGCTTGTAGGTTTTGCGGCTATTATTGACAATTCTACCTCGTCGCCGAGAAATTCCTGAGGCGAAGTAAGATAAAAGTTCGCCGTGGATTTTTCGGGAATGCTTTGGGCGAACATGTAGGACGATGCAAAAATAAATAAAATAAGAGATAAAAACTTTTTCATTTATATATTATCGTAAAATGATCTAAAATTAGAAATTATCTCGCAGTAAAATTTTAATAGGCCCTGAATTGAATTGACATATAGCGCGGCATTGCGGTTTAATTTCGGCACTCTTTACGAGACGCCGATTTGCGCCTCCCATGGAAGGTTTACTTATGCCGGATAATTCCTTGAGCTGTGTTTTCTTTGACAACTGCCCCGAGCACAGAATGCTTGCGGAATCCGTAAGTCGCGGATTTTTTGCATCTTCCTCGATTGAATTTGTCGGGCCGGAGCAAGGATTCTCCGGCGACGTCTGGAGGGCCTTCTCCGCCCGCACCGGTGCTGCGGCTCTGCCGTATTCGGGAAATATATCGATGACCGAGCGCGATCTTAAACGCATATTTTCGGCGGATTCAGTAAAATTCTTTTTTCTTTCCAAGAATGCCGATAGGAATGTATCTCTGGCATTTTTTGCGATGGACGCCGCAAAACGCCTAAATGTAGACATCGCCAAATTCACAATGTATATGGCTCCTAACTGGGAGGATATTGAAAGTTTTCTTCAGAGGCGCAAGAGGGAAATATCTGCAAACTTCGATATAAAGCTCGTAAATTTCTCGCGTCTTGCCGCGCACACCCTATCCCGCAAATACAAACCGGTCGATTTTATAGAATTTGACAAAGAAACGGCATTGGCCAAATCGGATTTTAATGTGGCGGTGGTGGGTATCACCCCAAATTCTCGCGAAGCCTTGTTCAAGGTCTATCAGCAAGGGCGATTTGAAGGATCCGCTTTCCGGCTCAGCGTTTTCGACGTGGCGTCCGATGCAAGATACGCCCTGCTGTCCCGCAAATATCCCGGATTCCTTAAAGATGTTTCGGCCTCTTTTAAGGCCATAAATTCCTACGCCTCCGCGGGAGATGCGATTCTTCCGAAACTTGAAGATTTCGAGCTTGTGATTGTAGACTTAGGGTCCGATTCTGCGTCCGCGGCCCTTACGAAGTTGCTGCAGGAGAAACTCTCTAATTCCGGAAACTCCCGTACGACAATCGCTCCGTTTATGGAGAATCCGTCGGAATTTTTTGCGGAATCGCCCGAACACTTTCCAAATGTGGCGCATTTTGGATCCGTATCCGAGGTCTATACTTGCGATGCCATAATAGACGACTCCTTTAGAAGTGGCGGAAAATTCGTAAACGCCTACTATAATAGTTCGAAATCTGATCCTATGAAAATGAAGAATTGGCTTGCCATGTCGGAATTCGAGAAGGGATCAAACGTTTCGGTCGCGGATTTTAATAGCACTTTTATAAAACTTATAGGCCGTGAAAATTTTGCCCGGATAAAAAATTCCGAGGATTTTAAGGCATATCTGCGCGGTCGCCCCAAATTGTACGCTAATCTATCCAGAATAGAGCATTTGCGCTGGTGCGCATATCTATACTCTTCGGGATGGGACGTCTTGCCATTGAATGGTGAAATCCTTGCAGAGAACAAAGATGCCGAGAGAAAATTACATGCGTGCTTGGTTCCTTTTGACGAGCTTGGGAAAATATCGGAAGCTTTTAATGAAGATTATAAAAAGTACGATTCCGACAATGTAGATATAATTTTCGATATATATAAGACGCTCCACTCGGAGAAAAATCGTTGAAAGTTTTCAATTTTCGCAAAGAAGATTTCGCCTTTTTGTCCATATTGCACGCAGGGCCCGTTTTTATATGGCCATGTTTTCATTTTTCTTGTTGTAATTATTGAGACAAATGTATAAAAAGAGAACATAAAAAATTGGATTAGGCATTTGATTTTTTATACGAGATGGCAATGAAAAAGGGGGATATTGCAAAATTAGTACTTCTCGAAACGACTGCGCATCTTATTGCCGAGCGCGGATCTCCGGAGAAGGTGTCTATAAGGGATATAGCAAAGCGTTCAAAGTTTGCGCCTTCACGCGTCACATATTATTTTAAGTCGAGAGAGATTCTATTAGCCGAAACCGCAAAGTTTGTTGAGTCAAACCGTTGCGGAAGCCCCATACGGGATTTTTATGAAAAGAAAGCGGCACTTCTCGACTCTAAGGAAGGGCAAGCCATGTTTATATGCGCTCTTGTAGATTATTTCTGCGACTTTTTTAGGAATATTTCCCAGCGGACATGGAATTACAGTATGTTGTGCAGGGAAATATTGCGCAATCCATGGTCGCACGAGGAAGAGTCAGAATGTGAGAGTAATTATTTTTTGAAAGCTGATGCTTTGGCTTTTTATAAAATATATGAGAAAATAACCGGAGATTCCGATTTGGACAGGTCTCACTTCTGGTTTACGAGTATATTTATACCGCTTGTTTTAAGATTTTGTGCAAAGTCTATTCCCATCGGCCTTGACGATTCGCATAAGTTTTCGGATAGCTACGATAGCAAGCTGGCATATTTCTGTTGTAAGCAGTTATTGTTGGGGATGGGGCTTTGGGACGAAAGTAAAAAATATATGAGTATTCCGAGTTTTCGGGAGAGGGGTTTAGCGCAAGCCTGATTTGCCAATATGCCTTTTGCGGTTAAATTTGCATGAAAAATAAATAAAAGGCTTGCATATTTAATAAAAAGGCTCTCAATATACAGCTTCAATTTAAATGACGCAGGGTGGAGCAGCATGGTAGCTCGTCAGGCTCATAACCTGAAGGTCAGTGGTTCAAATCCACTCCCTGCACCCAATTTTTTAAGCCGCATGCTCCATTGCGGCTTTTATTATTGTCTGGTACCTTCTTCCTTTGGAATGCGCTTTAATTGGCCACTCTTATAATCCAATCTCTTATATTCGCGCTTATTGCAATAGCAAATTTTCCCTATCCTTGTTTTAACCTATCGGGCATTTGCTCTTGCAAAACGTTTATATATCACAGATGCGGAATGTAGATTTATAAAAAATTAGGAACTTCCCGGCTGGGAAGTCTGGCGGATTTTAATCTTTACAAGATTATTGCTTGAGATAGCTTAAAAAATTTATGAAGAAAGTTGGTATAGTGGCGGGGACTCGACCTGAAGTCATCAAGATGGCTCCGCTCTATTTGGAGCTTCGCAAGTCGGAGTGTATTTGCCCTGTCTTTATCTCTACGGCGCAACATCGCCAGATGCTCGATCAGGCATTATCTATGTTCGGGATTAGACCCGATTATGATATGGATATAATGCGTCCCAAACAGACTCTTTCTGAACTCACCGCGCGCATATTATTGGCCTGGGAGACTTTCTTTAATACTGAAAATATAGACGCCATATTGGTTCAGGGCGATACTACCACGGTTTTGGCAAGCTCCATAGCAGCATTCTACCATAATGTGCGTATAGGCCACGTTGAGGCGGGCCTGCGTACTTTCAATATGCATTCACCATTTCCGGAGGAAATGAATAGGCGCCTCGTGTCCCCAATAGCCGATTGGTCTTTTGCCCCGACTGAACTCTCATTGGCCAATCTCGTCGCGGAAGGTATCCCGAGCTCGAAATGTTATATAACCGGAAATACGGTCGTCGATGCCTTGCTTTATATGATATCGAAACTCGATAGCGACGGCAGATCGCTTGGGAATGTTGCCGCAGCCTGTGGAATATCGGATAATTTTTATAAAAAATTCATGGAAGAAAACGGGCGCTGGATTCTGGTGACCGGACATAGGCGTGAAAGCTTTGGAACGGGTTTTGAAAATATATGCAAGGCGATATTTCAAATAGTTGAGAAACATCGCGATTGCGGCATATTGTATCCCGTTCATTTGAACCCTAATGTGCGAGAGCCCGTGTGCAGGCTTTTGGGAAACAATTCAAATGTGGAACTTATAAATCCCGTATCATATGAGGATTTCATATGTCTCATGAAAAACTGCCGCTTCGTGCTCAGCGACAGCGGCGGTGTTCAGGAAGAAGCCCCAAGCCTGGGAAAGCCCGTACTCGTAATGCGCGACACTACGGAACGGCCGGAGGGAATCTCCGCCGGAACTTGCAGATTGGTCGGAACAAGCGTCGAGAAAATCGTAGCGGAATCAAATCTGTTATTATCAGACGATGCCGAGTATTCCGCGCGCAGCGCCCTAAAAAATCCCTATGGGGACGGCACTGCGTCTGTAAAAATAAGAAAAATATTGGAAGAAACATTATGATATACGACATATGCGTAATAGGCCTCGGATATATCGGAGTCCCTACGGCTGCGATATTCGCCGATAGCGGTAAAAAAGTTTTGGGAGTAGATGTACTTGAGAAGCGCGTTTCCCTGATAAATTCCGGAACAAGCCATGTAGGGGAATCGGATATAAATGCCATGATTGCAAAGGTCGTGAAATCAGGAAATCTTAATGCAGCTTCAAAACCGGAGTCCGCAGAATATTATATTGTAGCCGTTCCCACTCCATTTAAAAAAGACCATAATAAAAAACTTCCTGATATGGGGTTTGTGGAGGCCGCCACACGTTCTATTGCTCCCGTCCTCAAAGATGGACAATGTATAATATTAGAGTCTACAAGCCCTGTGGGAACCACGGGCGAAATGAAGAAATGGCTGAAAGACGAACTCGATAAGATAGGAAGAAGCGCGGAGGTTGACTATTCTACAATAGAGTTTGCTCATTGTCCCGAGCGCATTCTTCCAGGGCGCATGTTGAGCGAACTTGTAGGCAATGATAGAATTGTCGGAGGAATGACTCCTAAAACGTCGCAAAGAGTAGGTAAGCTTTATAAAAGTTTTTGCAAAGGGGAAATATTTTTGACGGACGATAGAACAGCCGAAATGGCTAAATTGACTGAAAACGCATCTCGCGACGTTCAAATAGCATTTGCAAATGAGTTGTCCATAGTATGCGACAAACTCGGTATTGATGTCTGGGAATTGATACGTTTGGCCAATCGGCATCCGCGCGTAAAAATCCTTAATCCAGGGCCGGGAGTAGGCGGGCACTGCATAGCGGTGGATCCGTGGTTCATCATTTCAGCCGCTGAATCGCAAACGCCTCTTATGAGGGCCGCCAGGGAAGTTAATGATGGCAAACCGGGTTGGGTGATAGCTAAAGTGGCTGAGGCGGTGTCGCGTTGCAAAAAAAACAATCCTAAAATAGCGTGTCTTGGGCTTACTTTTAAAGCAGATGTAAACGATGTGCGGGAAAGTCCGGCAATAAAGATAGTCGAGGCGTTGTCTCATTTTGACGATTGTGTCGTCCTTATATCTGAGCCGAATATTGTAGAAATGCCTTTAACCTTGGCGGGGTATGCCAATTTTTCCCCAAAAGAGGCCGTCAGCAAGGCGGATATAGTATTATTGCTGGTAGACCATAAGCAATTCTCGTCCATTTCTCCGGATGAGCTCTCCGGTAAGATTCTTATTGATACAAAAGGATTTTTTAAATAGGGGCTGTTTTTTGGGTGTTCGCCAAATGAAGATTTTCTTGTCGGGGGAAAATAAACTTGAAAATACATATGCTTAGCTGTTATTTATTCACTGTTTTTGCAACGGCCGTATCCCTTGTTCCCCAATAATATATTAGTTCTAAAATACCCAAGAATTTACGAGTTCAGTTATGTATCCCACAACGCTTAGACTTGCAGATGAAGACACGATGCGCCCACTGTCATTTTCGAGTTTTGTCTGCACACTGAATCTTTTTCTCATATTATTTGGCTATCAATCTATAGCATGCTTTACATCGGGGATTGTTGACTATAATACTGGGACGAGCTTTATCACATGGCCGTATAGGGGATTTGCCGCGTTTATAGCCGGATTAGCGTTCCTATGCGGACGTTCGCGCCTCCCGAAAATGTCGGGTATTATGTGGCTTGTGCTATTGTTTTGGATATTGTATATAACGCGAGCTGTGTACGACTTGGGATTGCGACCCAGGGTGGATTTCGAAATATATGAAATATCCGAGAAGCCCAACGGATTCTTTCAAGCGTGGGCATATGTGTTCGTCTTTACGTTATTGCCGCTGCTTAGTATTTTAAGATCATGGGAGCAAATAGACTATGCGAGACTTTTGAATTGGTCTTTAGTGATGTGTACCATGTCTATTCTTGTGTCCTTGACCGGCATAGAAGATTTAGTCGGAGAATATGCAACGCAGCGTTCGGGATTCTTAGCCCTCAATCCAATATCGTATGGGCGCTTTGGAGGTCATCTGTTAATACTGGCCTGTTATAAATTTTTTACATGCAGATCTCCAATTTGGAAATTGCTATCTATAATACCTATTGTCCTGGGAGCGTATATTTTGTTGAGAGCGGGAAGCAGAGGCCCCATATTGTCGCTATTTGTATCCTATTTTGTATGGATATTCGTAGGAACCCGCTTCTTAATATTGGGCATTGTATTGTCTATATTCGGCTTGCTTATCTTGTACATTTATTTCGAGCAAATTCTCGATTTGATCCATATAATATCGCCGGTTATGGCTACCAGAATATCGAATAGCGTTTATAATATGGACTCGTCCGGGCGCGATGTCCTATTTTCCGACTATATAAACGGAATATTTGAAAATCCTATAACAGGTATGCATTTGGATGTGATAAGTTATTCGCATAATGCCTGCATCGACGGGTTCGTAATGTTTGGGGTGCTTTTTGGCTGGATCGTTTTTGCAATTATATTGTTGGCATTTATAAAGGCATCATGGAGTATAAAGATAAGAATGCAACATTATTGGATAAGTCTCATCTTGATAGACCAGCTTGTGGGGGCTCAATTATCTGGAGCTTTCGGGACTAATGCCATAGCCTGGTGCCTGATAGTAATAATCTATTCTCTCTATCGGAGTTCAGATTCTACAGAGGCAAGTCTTAGGCGGGGTTAAAGCCTCAACCGATAGTCTTTCTTATGCGTGCTGATATTGTCTCAAATATCAACTTGCGCTCTGTGTGCGTCATGCCTATCGCAATTATAAATACCGAACACGATACAAGGCTTAACGGGCAAACTATGAATAGGCGCACAATGGAATCTTCCATAAAAATGCACAGTATTGCGGGAGGGATTGCGGAGAGGAGACATATGATAAATATGGGAAATAAAACTGCCCTCATAAATGTATATATTTTTATGCCTGTTAGAATTTTTAGCAGATAAGAGCGTATAAATATAGCCGCTAAGTATGTAATTGCGGGTATTATTACGGAATATTCTGCTTGGGCCCCAAGCTTGAAAGCGACGTATATAATTGGAATTTGCAACAATATTATCAGTGAATTTACAGTATTGTATAATTTTATCTTTCCTATTGCCTGCGCCATCTGTCTGATTGGAACATTGAAATAATCGAGGAGAGGTATCAGAAGTGTAAGGCGAATGAATAGTTCTGCGTCCGGAGGAATTGTTTTTAACCAAATCCTTAGAATCTCTCCAACCTCGAGGAATAGGGGTAGTATAATTATATACAATATGAAAAATCCGAATTTTTCAGTTTTGAAAAAAAGGTTGATGCACGTTTTGCGTTGTCCAGTATTCCAGAGCGATACTATTCGGGGATATGTTGATGTCATAACATTGCTCGGCAACGACGCTGCAGCGGACATTACTTGATTTGCAGTAGCTCTCGTAGCGTTAAACATCGCTCCAAAGAAATTGTTTAACATGACGTTTATCGCTATGTTGTTGAGGATCTCAACGATATTTGACATCATTGTAAATGCGCTGAAAACGAGTATATTCAGCGCTTTTGGCGTATTCCAGTGCCTGGATATTAGGAGCTCGGGGTTATGCATCTGTGTATGCGCAAAATAGCAGGCAAAGATTATAGAGGATTGCAATAATTGCAATACTCCGTAAAATTCTATATTCTCAATCGGAGACAGGTATAATAGGAATACGAAAGCCAGTTTCATGAGAGAATCGGCTCCCAATATGAGAGAGTATAAGCCTATATTCTCTTTTGCTATGAGCATGGCACTATAGGGTATGGATAATATCCTGAAGGCCGTTCCGAATACCGCGAAATGATAGAAAACAATACTTGCGGATATCTTATCGGACGGGAGGTTGACATGATTTTTAATGAAGTATAGTCCGACCGTCTCGGAGCCGGATATTAAAACCAAAGTGATAATTGCGAATATTATGAGTGATATGTTAAATGTCTCTTTTAACTCAGATTTGCTTCCGCATGCCAAAGACACGTTTATGTAGCGCGATACGGCCGTTGACATTGAACCCGATAAAAACGTGAAAAGCGTGACAATCGAGCTTATTAGATTGACTATGCCAAAATCTTCTACTCCGAATATCGCAAGAAGTTCTCTTGTCGCTAAAAAACCGCAAATCATAGAGAAACACGTCTGCACATAGAGGAAGGACGTATTTTTTATTATCTTCGTTGAAGTGCTTTCGATATTCTCCATTAAACTTGTTCCTTATCGCATTTCGTCAGACCTCTTATTATTTTTGCGGTGAATTTGTCAACGGAGTTGTCGTTTATGTATGCTTCGGATCTTTTCGGATCGATATTTATTTTGGATGGAGAACGCAGAATTTCTGCTATATCTCTCCAATGAGGATTCTTCAAGCGAATTCCTAAACGATATCTTCTCAGTAGTCTTTTTAACAAACCGCTGTTCGTGGCAATTACAGGTTTTTTATAATATGCACCGTAGGATAAGCAGCCGCTACTTTGGTTTACGCAAAAATATGGAATGAGTATATAATCGCAAGTGGAACAAAGTCCGCAAAGAGTATCATAATCACAGAATTTGTCTATTATACGAATATCTACTCCAGCTTTTAATATGGTGGAAGTGCGTTTGTAAAACTCGACGCGTACGTCTTTGCCAACTATACCGGCGAATACGAACGTTTTGTCTGTTAAGTCTGAAGGGGGCAAGGATTCTATTGCCTTGAGAATTTCAAGAGAACCCTTGCGGCGGCTTATCCCGCCAAAATGTAGAAATATTTTTGAATTTTCGGGGAGCCCGTAGTCGCCTCTGGAATATGTCCGCTTTCGAGTTATCGAGGGCAATACGGGATCAGGCAAATAGCGAAACTTTTTACAATTATATATTCTATTGAGAATTTTTGCAGATTGGAGATCGTTGAGAATATATATGTTTTCGAATGCAGAAATTTTTGAAAATATTAGATATTTTAAGATGTGGGATAATTTCTTGAAAAATCTATACTCCTTCCATGAATAGAGGTATATCATATATATTATACCGCTTATTTTTACTCCTTTGGGGATTAAAAATGCTATAAATGGCATTGTGGACATTAGCGATATCATAAATACTTTATCAGCTTTTGTCTTTTTTGCTATGGAAGCTACATTCAATGCGTTGGCAAATGGGGAAAATTCTTTGTCCGGGAAAAAATGAAATTTTATATTATTATACTCCCCAAAAGGAAACATAGATTTTTTTTCGTTAAAGCTTTCGGGAATAGCAAATATATACTCATTTCTACTGTCGGCTGCGACGGCTTGATGTATGTTGTACAAATACTCTAAATGGTGTCCGCTAAGGCCGTTGTCGTAAATAAGGCATTTCATATCTATCCCATTGTATAATAAGTCTGCGAGTTTTGTCGAAACCACAAACAATTCCGCATATTGAGATATGCGGAATTGCTGTGTATATGACTTTATTCCAAAAGCTAATATCTTGAGCTTTATATACAAGAAAAATTCCGTGGGGGGTCACAAAGCCGGTTTCCCATCTTTTAGTTGACATATGAGTTTTACTTCCTACTTCAGTAAAGCGGAAGGGGTCTTCTTATGTCTAATATTGATTCTAAAGTCGGCGACAACTTTATAGCAACTTGGTTCTATCGGGAGGATAAAGACGATTGCAGCGCATATCCTAATGTCGCCATGAGCAGTTGCTCGGCGAAATTTTACGAATTGTATCTTAAGTCTGCCATAGATTTCTTCGTCTCTGCGAGGTTATTTAACCCGAGTGCCCGCTTGCTATTCTTTACGAATATTCCGTTGGCGGAACTTGAAGAATGGCGGGTGGACGGTGTAAATATCCGCACTATATTCAAGGGGCTTGATGTCAGGGTGGTAAACGTATCGCTCACGAGGAAGACCCCGGCGGATTGGTTTTCTTATTGGCGCAACCAGTTTTATCTCTTGGACATGCTTGATTACTTCAAAGTCGAGCTTGGGAGCGCCGACAAATTTATTCTGCTTGATTCCGACTGCGTATTCACAAATTCGGCTGATCCTATTTTCGACGCCATAGAAGATGCCGGCGTTTTGAACCTAAATATAGGCTATAGCAGGAATGAGAAAATCAACGGCATAACCTTAGATGATATGCGGGAAATATATTCCCAAATATATGGAGAAAAAATTTCTCCGGAGAAATTTTTTTATTCGGGAGGAGAATTTGTTGCGATGAAGGCCTCGCTTCTTGGAAGTTTTATGTCTGAAGCAGATTCTCTTTGGAGCGAAAACTTTGAGCGCTATAAGCGCGGCCGAATAAAGCTGAACGAGGAGGCCCATTTTCTAAGCTTATTGTATTTTAGAAATGGCAAGGTAAACGATATATCCGGGAAGGGGTTTATAAAGCGCATGTGGACTTTTGGAGCCCGCAATATATGCGATGGGGACGAGAATACCATTATCTGGCACCTGCCCGGCGAGAAAAAATACGGATTGCCGCGTCTGTTCTCATGGCTGAAGAATAGGGATTTTATATGCGGGAAGAATGATTTTGTAAAGGCGGCATCGTCATATTGCATGATTCCTAAGAAAAACTTTGGCGCTTTGGCAATGCGTTATTTTGCCGCCCTCTTTTATAAAGCCCGCAAGGTATTCGGAAGATCCTGATGTACTCCTAATTCAGGCTTTCTTCGTAGATGTCAATGTATTTGTTCCAGGCAATTTTCCCGGAAAAGTTATTTTCGGCGATTCCCCGGAGCCTGCCCGCCGTTTCGGCTGATTCTTCTGAGGACAATCTTTTTATGCTTTGAACCATAGCTTCAACATCTCCGCGCGGCACGGCGATTCCCGCCCCGTCGGGAATGGTCTCAGACGCCCCGCCGGAATTAAATGTCACTACCGGGGTTCCGCATGCGATAGATTCCAAGTTTACCGTGGGATAGTTGTCTTCGAGCGTCGGGTTCGCAAACACGGAAGCGGCGGTGTATAAGGAGGCTAAATCAGCCGGACTTTCCGTTCTTGAGACGCCTATTATGCCATATTTTGACAAATATTCTTTTTGTCTGCGGTTTACTCCCACTGCAACGCAAATGTATTCCCCGCCCAATAGAGAGGCAATCCTGCTTATCAGATTAAATCCCTTTCGCTCCTCCCAGATGCTTGATACAAACAATACTATTTTTTTGTTTGGTATGGAATATTTTTCAAGAAATCCCTTTATATATGTCGGTTTAAAAGTGTCCAAATCTATGCCGTTGTGTATGACTTTCGACGGAATGTCTTTCAGGGCGGATTCTTTCAACAAGCCGTTTAACCAGCGCGAGACCGGAACTAATGTTAGTTTTGGAATTGAATTTATAAGTTCTTGCTTAAGCTTGTGGTTGCGTCGGGAAGAGTCGCAAATGAAGCTTGCGGGATACTCCTTCTTTTGCGGACAATTTCCGCATAGCGTTTTCCATTTCTGGCATCCGGAGCTCTCAAAATAACAGCAATGCCCGGTGAGAACCCAGCAATCGTGAAGTGTCCATATTACAGGGCGGCCGTACGATGAGAGAAATCTTAGGAGATCGGGATTGTTTAGATAGTATCCGTGCGTGTTGTGAAGGTGTATAATGTCGGGGGATATTTTTATGATAGCCTCGGAAAGCTCTTTTACGGCTATTTTTGATATTGGCGAGTCTGTATCGAAAATCCGCTGCCATAATCCGTTGAAGGCTATCTGAACCGGAGACGATAGCTTTATTATTTCCGATGCGCTCGGCCTCAATTTGCGGGCGCATGCTATATAGCTCTTCCAGCCTCTGGCGCTTGCGGCGATTCCTATCTGTTCGGCGATTCTCCCCGTAGAGCCGTAGTTTCCAACCGTATTGATTTGTATTACCTTCATCTGGAAATTTGCTAAAAGCCTCTTTTGCATTAAAACAAGCCTTTAAGAGTCGTAGTGCAATACTTTTTTTGGAGGGGGCGGATTCTCAGAATTATCACTAAATGTTTGACATAAAAGGCTGCCGGCAAATTATGGAAGTTTATTTTACGCGGCAATTTTTCAGAATAAAAATGAGCGATATTCCTAAAGCTTACGAACCTTCCGCTGTGGAGGACAAATGGTATAAGACCTGGTTGGAATCAGGATGCTTTAAAGCGCGTCCCGACGCCGACCCAAAGAACGCATATTCTATAGTCATTCCGCCTCCGAATGTCACAGGTGTTTTGACGATGGGGCACGTCCTGAACAATACGATACAGGATATTCTCATTCGGCGCGCCCGCCAGATGGGCAAAAACGCCGTATGGATTCCGGGTACGGACCATGCCGGAGTAGCCACGCAGTCAAAAGTCGACGCGGCCTTGCGCAAGGAGGGAACTTCCGCCCGCGAACTCGGCAGGGACAAATTTATCGAAAGAGCCAAGGCATGGCGTGACAAACATGGCGGCATAATTATAGAACAGCTAAAGAAGCTCGGCGCCTCGTGCGATTGGGACAGGCTTGTCCATACCCTCGACGACAGCTATTCAAAAGCCGTCCTGACCGCTTTTGTGAAACTTTTTAAAGAAGGGTATATTTATCGCGGTAAACGCATGGTGAATTGGTGCCCGGTAAATCTGACTGCGCTCTCCGATGAAGAGGTTATAATGAAGCCTCAGAAGAGCAAGCTGTATAAAATGCGGTACGAGCTTGCCGATAAGCGCGGAACATTTCTCGAGATATCGACCACCCGCCCCGAAACTATTATGGGGGATACGGCCGTAGCCGTGAATCCTAATGACCCGCGCTATGCGGATCTCATAGGAAGTTTTGCGCTGCGTCCATTTCCTCAAGCCAGAATACCGATAATAGGCGACGAGTATGTGGACATGAAGTTTGGGACTGGAGTTCTGAAAGTCACCCCTGCCCACGACCCCGCCGACTTTGAGATAGGCCTGAGACACAATCTGCCGGTAATAGACGTGATGAATCCCGACGGCACAATGAACGAACTCGCCGGGCCGGAATTCTGCGGTAAGGACCGTTTTGTCGCGCGCGAATTGGCTGTAAAGAAACTCGATGAAATGGGGCAGCTTGTGTCCGTGGAAGATTACGAGAACAACGTTGGATTTTCAGAGAGGGGCGGTGTGCCCATAGAACCGCGCCTTTCCGACCAGTGGTTTATGCGCTATCCGAAAATCGCCGAGGCCAAGCAGGCAGTGGAATCGGGAGCCATAAAATTTTGGCCGCAGCGTTGGGAAAAAACCTATGTGCATTGGCTCGACAATATACGCGATTGGTGCATAAGCCGTCAGATATGGTGGGGGCATCGCATTCCGGTATGGTATCGCAAGGGTGTAGCGAATCCCGATATAAATAATCCGGAAGAGGTCTATGTAGGAGTTGACGCCCCTTCCGATCCGGAGAATTGGATTCAGGACGAAGATTCTCTCGATACTTGGGCAAGCTCGTGGCTCTGGCCGTTTGCCACTCAGGGGTGGCCGGATAAGGCTGAAATGGATAGGCTGCAGATGTCGGCGTTCTATCCGACATCGGATTTGGTCACTGGGCCTGATATAATATTCTTCTGGGTCGCCCGAATGATAATGGCAGGCCTTGAATTCCTTCCAGGCGATATGGCGGATAGAATACCGTTCAAAAACGTTTATTTTACGGGTATAATTAGGGATATGCAGGGGAGAAAAATGTCTAAGAGTCTCGGCAATTCTCCTGATCCCCTTGAAATTATAGCAAAATATGGGGCTGACGGCCTTCGCTTCGGGGTCATGAACTGTGCCCCGCAAGGGCAGGATATCCTGTTTGACGAGAGCCGCGTGGAACTTGGCCGCAACTTCTGCAACAAACTTTGGAATGCTTGCAGATTCCGCCAAATGAACGGAGGATTGGGCGACAATTCCTCTGCCGAAAAAATAATAGGCAGGATTGACTCATCAAAGCTCGATCCCGACGACCACGCGATATTGTCGAGCCTATCTAAATGCGCCGCAAAAGTGGATTCGGATTACGCCTCTTATCAGTTCAACTCAATAACCCAGGGGGTGTATTCGTTCTTCTGGAACGATTTCTGCGGTTGGTATCTTGAAGTGTCGAAGGCGAGGCTGTCAGATGCTTCCCAAAAGGAAACGGTTCTGGCGGTTCAGGATTTGTGCATAAGGCAGATTCTGCTTCTCCTGCATCCGTTTACTCCTTTTATTACAGAGGAATTGTGGCACCTAATGGGATACGGCCGAGATGGAGAATTTATACAGAATGTAAATCCGTCCTTTGTTGAAACTCTTAAAGGTTGCGGATTGTCGGTGGACGAGTCCGCCGCGGCGCAGATAAACGCCCTCAAAGATTTCGCAGTGAAGGCGCGTTCCCTAAAGGCGCAGTGCGGAAAGGCAAATTCGAAGGATTCCAAATTTTCTCTTGTTCCGGCCAATCCCGCGGCAAGAGCGTTGTTTGAAACATCTTCGGACAAGTTGAAAAAACTTGTGGGAGCTGAATGCCTTGAAACCGTTGATGCGCCTTTGGACGCTCCCGTGGCCCTCTCCGAACTCGGAGCCGTATATCTGGACATAACCAAAACGGATTCCGGAGCGGAGATAGCCCGTTTGGAAAAAGAGCGCGAAAAGCTCTCTGCGGCGATAGAGTCGGCAAAGTCGAGATTGTCGAACGCTGACTTTGTGTCTAAGGCTCCACAAAAAGTCATCGACGGGGCAAAGCGCCAGCTCGACGATTGCCAAGCCAAGCTCGACGAGGTGTTAAAACTATTGCGCACCTTTGGAAAATAATGGTTTATTGGTGAGAAATGTCGGACGGACGAAAACTAAAGCTGTTATTGCTGCAAAATACGATAAAGCCGTATAGGGTTCCAATATTCAACGGCTTGGCCGAACGTTGCGAACTTACAGTGGCCTATTCAAGCGACAAATCGGAAGTCGAAAAATTGGAAGGGGTAAGTTTCAAAATTCTATATATCCCGGAATGGAACTTTTTCGGAAAATTTTCGATTCAGAAACGGAATTTGTTTTCGCTTGCGCGCGATTTTGACGCAGTGTTGTCGATGGGCAATATAGCATATTTATCGTTTATGGCGCTGGGGGCAAATCCGTTTCGCAAATATGGGTTTACAATATGGTCTCTCGGCGTCTCCGCCTCTTACACAAAAAAATACGACGCCCAGAAGAATTGGGATTTCCTCCGCAAAACCATATTCAATATGGCCGACAGCATTGTGTTTTATACGGACTATCCCAAACTTAAGTACGAAAAGATGGGCATAGACCCTGCAAAAATGTTCGTTGCCAACAATACTGTCGCCGTAGCCGATTCTGTCCCGAGCGATTTGGAGAAAGATTCCATTCTTTTTATCGGCTCACTGTATCCTCAGAAAGGTCTTGGAACCTTGTTAAATGCCTATAAGAGGGTAGGCGCATATAAGAAACTTCCGAGGCTGGATATAATAGGCGCGGGAAGCGAATTCGCAAATGTAGAAAAATGGATACGGGAAAATAAGCTGTCGGATAAGATTTTTCTTCGCGGGGCCGTCTATGATATTGACAAAAAAGCGGAATATTTTGCGCGGGCGATAGCGTGTGTGTCGCCGTGTCAGGCTGGGCTCGCCGTTCAAGAATCCATGGGATACGGCGTATGCTTTGCCACAAATTCAGACTCGTTTACCGGCGGAGAACGCTTCGATATCGTGCACGGGCAAACTGGTATATTGTTTTCTGAGAATTATGGAATCGGAGATTTTCTCGCCGAATTGGCGGATCGCCCGGAAAGATTCATAAATATTGGAAAGTCCGCGAAGAATTTTTACGACCGCTTCAGGAAACCGTCAAATATGGTTGACGGGCTCTGGAAAGCCGTTGAATACGCCTATAACAAGCGCGTCATTGGGGCTGAATTAAAATAATCAGCGGATTCGCGTCGAAACCCCTCTTCTGAATCTTAGTTTTTTGGCGCTTATGTTATTGGGCGGCTCCCCTGCGGCAAAGGGATAATAATATGCCGGTTGCCAATGTTAATGCCGCCGTGCATGCTATCCCTATTATAGCTGCGGATAGCTCGGAGAGAATCTCTGAGGAAATTGCCGTCACAGAGTAGTCGGCAAACGGAGCTCCAGTAAAGTTGGGAGCGTCTGGAAGTAGCGAAAAATTCTTCATTGTCCACTCAAAAGCGTCCGGAAATGCCGATGCGAGCGGAGAAAGCGCCAAGGCTGTAATAATTATGCCGCCAAGCGCATAAATTGTACGCTTGGAACGGGTGGATTCTTTTTCGTTTGTCTGTACAAGGCTTAAAAACATTATAGTAGCCGCCGCCTCAATGATTCCAAGAATGGCATATATTCCAAGCAAAGTGCCGAATACTTCTGCATTTCCCTTTCCGGAGGAATATAGTTCTATGCATAGGGAAAATGCCGCCAATTCCACTGAAACAAATGCGGCTATTGCTATGGAAGCTTTCGCTCCTATCCCATTTTTGGCAAGTATATTTCTTGCGAGGCCTCCTATGCCAGTTCCGATAAGAGCCATGTTCACAATGTTTGCTCCCAGCATTAGAATTCCACCATCTGCAAATATTAGTGTCTGAAGTAGCAATACTATAGACATCGATAACACCGCGGCAGGAATACCCAATATTGCAGCCGCAAATACCCCGCCTATAAGATGCCCTGAAATTCCGTCCCATATAGGATAGTTTAACATTTGCACAGCGAATACCGCAGCGCTTGTAAGGGAGAATTTTAATGGTGAAGGTATCTGTCGTGCTCCACTTGACAACATATATATTGATGTCCCGATTCCTGCGGCAGCTATTGTGGCGGTTAAAGGGCAAATCGCTCCTGAGAGCATCTCTGAGGGTATGTGCATATAATTATTTCTCCTGTTTTTGCATTTATTTGTCCAAACTTTATTCCAAGTCTTTGGTCGTGTGCATGAAAATCAAGAATATATTAAAAAAATCTGACTTCTGGTTCGCTGGGATTTTTTCATAAAGTTAGTTTATATTAACTTTTTTTGTTGACAAGTTAGGCTTATTTAACTTTTATGCGGCGAAAATGAAAAGAACGGCGGATAATTTGAGCGAGGTTAAAGAGGACTATCTTGAGACGATACTGCTTCTTTCCAAAGGCGGTGCGCCCGTTCGGCTTATAGACATATCGAAGGCGCATGGCGTATCTAAATCCACTGTTTCGGACGCCCTGTCGAGTTTGGGAGAACATGGATATGTAATATATGAAAAATACAGGCCGGTAATTCTTACAGCTAAAGGCAGGGAAGTTGCAGAATGCGTTTTGAACAGGCATAAATTATTGTCGTTTTTTCTTACGCGCGTTCTCGACATTCCCAATAGTGAAGCGGACGAGGTGGCATGTAGAATGGAACATGCCATAGGAGGTAATATAGCATTTAGGCTGGCTATGTTTATGGGGGATTTTGAGGCTAAAAAAAGATGATGAATTGATTATGAAAGTTGGGAAATGCCCCTGCGCTTTCACGGCATGGCTGGAAATTATGGGATTTTATCAACGGGTGAGCAAAAAATTTTTAAACAAAAAGTTAGATTAAACTAACAAAAAACATGAGAGAGATGAGAAGAGCAATAGGAACCGCTGTTTGCGCTGTGGCATTAATAGCGTCCTGCGCGTTTGCGCAAGGAACAATAAACAGCGCGCGGGAAAGCGGAGTGCCGTTAGGAGAGGCGCCTGGAGATGAGATTAGGGCGGACTGGACAGAACGTGAAAGTTTGTTCATTTTACCCGCCTGCGAGAAATATATATTCGGTGTAGGATTTACTCCGATGGTAGTATGGACCGGGGAACAATGGAGCAATGTTAGCGGGGGATTGGATACCGGCACGGTTTGGGACAGCCTTTTTACAATAGGCTTTGAACAGGACATTTCTGCTCTTGCAAAAGGAAAGGGATGCGGAACTTTTGGCGTTAGCGCGTTCTATTATACGCAATCGGGGGATTTTAGCGGCGAATATGTAGGGGCTATGAGCGATGCCAGCAATATATTTTCGGGAGAAATGCTGCGCGTTTTTGAAATATATTATAAGAACGAGCTTGAAACGGAATACGGTATATTCGGATTTAGAGTGGGGCAGCTTGCCGCCGACGAAGATTTTATGGGAATGGATTACTCCGACGTATTCTTGAATTCGAGCTTTGGGGCGATTCCCGCGAATGCCGGCGATTCTCTTGCAAGTGGCGCGACGGCGTTTTCACAGTATTCGCTTGCGACTTTAGGGGCTACGGTATTCTGGAACAGGGATAATTTAGACTTTATCGTCGGCATATACAACGGCAATTGCGGAGAGGACGTATCCGGCAACAACGGTTTTGATTATGAGCTTCAAAATATCGCCCTATGGTATCAGTTGGGGTATAATTACGAGTTGGGAGAGCTTTCCGGGCGCGTCCAGTTTGGCGGCAATTACCACAGCGGCAGATTTTACGATTACCGCACGGATTCCACCGAACGCAATTTTTATTCATTTTACATAGGCCTTCAACAAGAGTTCATAAAAGATGGCGAAGGGAACGCCATGTTGGGAGGATTTGTGCGCGCGGCGTGGGCCCCCGATGAAAACATGGCATCTTGCACAAAGTATGCGGATTGCGGTCTAAACTGGTTTGCTCCAATTCCAGGTCGCGCGGACGATGTGGCGGCGATAGGGTATTCGGTTATTGAAACGGGGTCAGGGGCCCGCTCCGCAGACGGACTTAAGCGTTGGGATAATATGATAGAAATTACTTATAGGGCGCAACTGGCGTCGGCTATTGCCCTGCAGCCGTCTTTTCAAACTTATTTTAATACGGTAGATAAAAATGGAGAAACCCAGACGGCTTTTGTTGTCGGGGCGAGAGTGGAGATCAATTTCTAAGGAGGGAAAGATGGGAAAAAAAACGAAGAATGTGAGCGCCGAAAAAAAGGCGCTCACCCTTGCAGATCTGCCGCTTGGAGCAACGGCAACTATAGTTGGCATAATATCGGATTCCCGCGGCAAGAAAAAGTTTGCCGATGTCGGACTCGTGCCGGGAACGGAACTTATAATGGAATCCCACGCCCCTTTTGGGGGGCTTTTGCGCGTAAGGGTGATGGAGGCAAGCATGGCTCTGCATTCTTCCGATGCTAAAGGTATCATTATTAAAGAGGGAAAAAAATGAAAAAGCATTTTAAAATAGTGCTCGCTGGAAATCCAAATTGCGGAAAGACAACTATATTCAATTCGCTTACAGGAGCGCGCCAGCATGTGGGGAATTATCCCGGGGTGACCGTTGAGAGCAAATCGGGGATATTTTCCATAGGCGATATGGAAATCGAGCTTGTCGATCTGCCAGGCATTTATTCATTATCGTCAAATTCTCCGGAAGAGACCGTGGCTTTTAACGAGCTTACAAAACCGGGTGTGGATCTCATACTGAATGTCATAGACTCGTCGATTCCGCGCAGGAGCCTTTATCTGACAACGCAGTTGGCGGAACTTCACATACCCATGCTTCTCGTATTTAATATGAGCGACGACGCCGAGAAAAAAGGCATGAGGTTCGACATACCCAAACTTGAAAAGTATTTTGGCTCGCCCATAGCCCGGACTGTCGGACGAAGCACCGAAGGCGTGCGACCGCTCGTAGAAAAGCTTTCGAAAGCTTTAATGAATCTTGAAGGGCACGGAGTTCCAATGCTCTCTTATGGAAAAGACATAGACGATTCAATCTCCGCAGTTGCCGAGAAAATCGACGCTCTTGGAATAAAGCGTTATGCGCATATTCCGTCGAGGTTCTTTGCCATAAAATTGCTCGAGAGCGATTCGTGCACTATGAAGATTCCTGAATTTCAGGGCGCTTGGAAGGAGGCATGCGGGCAGATTAAGCATTTGTCGGATATACACGCTATCGACGATACAACCACTTTTATGGCAGATTGCCGTTATGCTATGCTTTCCGGGGCCTGCAGAGATTCCATAAAAATGGGAGGGGAAAAGCGCAGGGAAATCTCCGACACGATAGATACGGTAATGACAAATAAGTTTTTGGGGTTGCCGATTTTTCTCGCTGTGATGTACGCGACATTTTGGTTTACATTTACATGTGCCGATCCGCTCATGGGTTGGATTGAAGATTTTTTTGGAAGAATTTCGGAGCTGGTGAATCTCATGTGGGGCGATGAAAATCTTCAGTATTTGAAATCTCTAATAACCGACGGAGTCATTGGGGGCGTGGGCGGAGTAATAGTATTTTTGCCGAATATTTTATTCATGTTTTTTGCGCTTACGCTTCTTGAAGAAAGCGGGTATATGGCAAGGGCGGCATTTGTAATGGACGGTATAATGCGAAGGTTTGGGCTGCAGGGGAAGTCTTTTGTCCCGTTGATTTTAGGGTTTGGCTGCAGCGTTCCGGCTATTATGGCAACGCGCGGAATTGAGTCCGAACGCGATAGAAAAACCACTATCATGATATTGCCGCTGATGAGTTGCGGGGCGCGGCTGCCAATCTATGCTTTGATAATACCGGCATTTTTTGTGCAAGAGTATCAAGCCCTGATGATGTGGATAATATATTTGATAGGAATTGCGGTTGCCCTTTTGGCCGCCCGTGTCCTCAAGGGTACATTGTTTAAGGGAGAAGGTGAGGTTTACCTTATGGAGCTTCCTCCCTACCGAATGCCTACATTGCGCAGTTTGTTTCTGCATATGTGGGACAAAGGCAAGGTATATCTCCACAAAGCCGGAACTATTATCTTGGCGACTTCAATAATACTCTTCTTGTGCAATACTTTGCCGGAAAAAACGGAGTTTTCAAAAGACTATTCCGCGCTGATGCAGGCCGCATCTAAGAAATCGGAAATTGGCGATGAGCAAATCGCGATTTTAAAGGGTGGCGGCATGATGTCCGCGGAGGAAGCGGAACTTGTAAAATCAGAAGGCTCTATATCGGCGGAATTGGTTGAATCGTTGTCGGAAAGGAAAATGGACAAAGCCCAGCGCGATATTATCGATTCTATTGTCTCGGCAAACGAATCCCTGACTTTATTGGAGAATGAAAAGAGCGCGGAAGTTTTGGAATATACGATTTCCGGCCGCGTGGGTAAGTTTTTTGAGCCTATATTTAAACCAATAGGTTTTGATTGGAAACTCACCACTGCAAGCATAGGGGCGCTTGCGGCAAAGGAGGTATTCGTATCCCAGCTTGGAATCCTTTACGCCGAAGGCGAAGCCGACGAAGAAAGCGAATCTCTGCGGGAACAGTTGGCTAAGAATTATACGCCGCTGCAGGGATTTTGCATAATGATATTTTGCTTATTGTCCGTTCCGTGCCTGGCGACTTTAGCAATAATAAAACGCGAACTAAATTCATGGCTGGCTCCCTTGGGAGAGGCGGTAATGCTTTTTGCGATAGCCTACATCATAACTTTTGTGGTCTATCAGGCGGGAGTTATATTTCAAATAGGAACAAAAATGCCAATGTAAGGAAATGTATAATATGGAAACTGTAATAACTGTTGTCTTGGGCCTCGCATTTGCGCTTGGCATAATATTTTTTGCCAAGAGAAAATTAAGGAGATTTGCGGGGCGCGAAGAATGTGAATGCGACGGCCGCAGGACTTGCGGGGGAACTTGCTCATGTTGCTCGTGCGGAGCTTCTAAACCGCGCCATTGGGAGCTTCCAAAGGCATAATGTTTTTGTGTTAAGCATAGTGTAGTGGTTGGTTTGCCATAACGCGGCTCCGCATGGTTGTACCCATGGCTTTGCGGAGCCGCTTCTTTTATGGATATATCCCAAAGCTGCAATAACTTCAAATAATCGTTATGGAAATGGTTTTTCTATCGCCGCAGTTTAAGCTCGCAATGCGCTTTTTATTTTTTATTAAATCAGCAAATGAAATCGTCCTGGATAAAAGCGATATTGGCATTGCCTTTCAATGCCACGGTCACCATACCCGCAATTCTTTTTATCTTTTCAGGCGAAGCTTTTGCTCTGCCGGATATTTTTTGCGGAATATGCGGATTTTTTATATTTTTTATTGGATTGGCCTTGGCAATTTGGACAATGCGCCTCTTCGCAAAAATAGGGAAGGGCACTTTGGCTCCGTGGAATCCCACAAAAAAGCTGGTCGTGCAAGGCCCGTATGGATATGTGCGAAATCCGATGTTGTCAGGAGTTTTGATGATGATACTCGGCGAGTCGCTGATATTTGGTTCTTGGTGTTTATTTGGCTGGTTTGCGGCATTTTTGTTAGTCAATACGATATATTTTATGCTTTCCGAGGAAAAGGGTCTGGAAAAACGCTTTGGACGAGAATATCTGGAATATAAAAAAAATGTGCCCCGTTGGATTCCACGACTGACTAAATGGAGTCCTGATAATTGATTTTTGTCTGCGCGATTACTTAAGGTAATTGACATTTTCGCGCAGGAATATTTAATAGGTAAAAGTAAGAAGGAATTTGAACTGGGCGTAAGATCGCCGGTTTGGGGAGGATGTTAAATGCTGTCCGGAGGGCGACGCTTTTGGGAAAAATCCCGCGCTCGGGACTTTTAAAGGGCAGCATGAAGTATCGGGATTTTTGGGGCGCGGGCTTGTTAATTCGTTTTATGGAGGCGACGTACCGCGCGGTAGGCTCGTGAGCGCCCCGTTCAAAATAGAGCGCAAATATATGAGGGTTTTGGCGGGAGGCGGCATGAAGCCACAGCGCTTGTATTTGAGAATTGTGTCGAGCAATGGAACCGAACTTGGCCGTATCACCGGAAATAATAGCGAACGGTTATAGTCTAAGTGCATAGATGTTTCAAAGAATGTTGGCGAGATCGCCTTCATTGAGATTGTAGATGACGATTCCGGGCCCTGGGGCCATATAAATATAGACGATATACGCTTTACAGATTTTCCGGACATACCCTGCATTCCCGACGGAGCGGTGTTTGAAAGGTCGAATAAATTTGTGCACTTTCCTGTCAATAATCTCGCTCCGGAAAGAGAAGTGAAAATATTTGAGCTATCTAATCCTGATGCGCCCAAGCTTGTGCGGCAATCAAAGTGAGAATAGATGCCGATAATCCGCAGTGGGTAATGTCTTACGATTTGTCGGAATTTGCGGGGAATCCGGTTAGGGTTGAAGTAAAGATTCAAGAATATATGTAGCCGAACTCGATAAGTCTTTTGCTTCATTTAAGGAAGGGAGCATCAGGGAATGTGTAAAAGCCGATGAGCCCTGGGAGAACATAGATAAAAGGGAATTTCCCACCGCGGAAGGCCCTACTCTCATAAAGAGGAATGGAAAATATGTATTGTTTTATTCGGCTAACGACTTTAGAAGCGGGGACTACGCTGTCGGGTACGCAGTATCAGACACTCCAATAGGGCCGTGGACCAAGGCCATAATAAGAAGGGATATAACCGGCCATAACGGTTCGGGGCACGGCGACATATTTTTCGATAGGGACGGAAATATGTGGTATGTATTCCACACTCATAATTCCGATGATAAAGTGTCGCCGCGCAGAACGGCAATAGTGCGTTTAAAGGAGTCGTTCAGGAATGGGACTCCGCATTATGAGGCGGATATGAAAACATTCAGATTCTTGTGAGGTATCGCATAGGCCTATTTGGAATCTTGCCCTGCAATCTCAAATTTCCAGAACATAGGATAAGTTTCTTTTGTTTCCGGAAGGGCAAATATTAGGGCGTTGTCTTTTATTTCCGGCGTTATTTTCTGGCCGTTTAACAAAAGGGATATGTCGCCTTTTAGGTTTCCCGCCGGCACTGTCACTTTGCCGCCGCCGATTCCGAATACATAGAGATTCTTGTCTGTAATGATAAACGATGACACTCCGTCCGTTTTCTTGCCCCCATATCCGGATATGCACGCCGCAAGGAGGTCGGGCGCCCTCACAACAAAAGAATTTGGGGCAATTTCAAATTCTCCGTCAACTAACGGGTTGTCGGAAATATTTGATACTATTTTTACAAGTTCGTACTGGGCGCGGCATACAGCGTCTGTGCCTGAGGATTCAGGGTTGTTCCATTCCCATTTAAACTTCCTCATTTCTTCGCCCATGTATCTTGACGCCACCTCTTTTTGAATGGCGTCTATCCATTTTACCCACTCGAGAAATTCCGGACAAAATTGCGAGCGGTTGTATTCGTTAACCTCCACAATCATGTGCATGCCGTATGCTAAATTTATAGCCAGCCTTTGCGGGCAATGTATTGTGCCTCCGAGATTGTGTTGGCATATTGAAAGTTTGTCATGGAAAATAGCGCCAACTACATTTGAAAGTGAAACACATTCTTTGGGCCACATCTCCCAAACAAGGTGCGAGTCTTTGTGTTGCGTCTTTGGCTCCATTATGCCGAACGACATTCCGCAAAATTGCAATTCGCAATCCGATATAAAAGAGTTTCCGTCTTCTGTCGATAGAGGCTTGCGCTTCGCGTCCAGATAGGTGCTCATGACGAGACCTTCCATATACGAGTTTATCGTGGGGCTTGCAGGATTGAAATCTACGGCAGCCGAGCGGCTTCCCGTCTGGTCTTGGAAAACTATATCTGATGGATATTCGTCGGTGAACTGCGTGATTAGTTTCGAGTTTATCGCCAGAACTTCCGGATGCCACATGCAGGCGGTATAGCCCATATTAGGACCGTAAACTTCCTTGTGCGGCTTGCCGTATTCGTCCTTTAAAAGAGGAGCCTCCTTATGCTTCTCAAACGTGGGGCCTTTGGGATTGTCGCACCACCATGTGTTGTTCATATACGGCATAAATAAGCTGCCTTTAGAATGCACAAAATCTATAAATTCTCTCAACGATTCTGGAGTGGCGTATGAGGGACGCGGCGGAAAGTGGTCCGGGTATTGCCTGTCGAAATTTCCCCGCATATATGTGAATATGTGTATTATCGACGGATGCGGAACTTTTTCGGCGACGTCTTTTGTCATTGATATGTTAAGCGCTTCAATCCTTATTATAGGATACTCCTTAAACTTCTTTAAAAATGCGGCGTCGCCCTTATCATTAAGCTTTTTAAGTATTTTGTTGTCGCCCGAAAATGATTTTGCCGAGCGCACAAGATTTTTGCCGAATAGTATTCGCGTGGTGGGGGTTTCTAAAGTTTGGGAACTTTGAATTCTCAT
Organism: uncultured Opitutales bacterium; assembly: GCA_944389885.1. Taxonomy (GTDB): domain Bacteria; phylum Verrucomicrobiota; class Verrucomicrobiia; order Opitutales; family Intestinicryptomonadaceae; genus Merdousia. The sequence continues at coordinate 9,918 of CALXNZ010000022.1, read as the reverse complement.
GGGAAATATCCTTCCTACAACCGCGCCTTCATCGCTCCCTTTAAAGCCCGTGAAAATCGGCATGAGGGGATTTTTCCCTCCAAAGTTTTCCGGAATTGCGGGCTGAACTGAGTAAACCGCAAATTTTGAAGTATCGAATTCAAAATGAGAAAAATCCGCAACCCAGTCGGAAAGCGCGCTTAGGTATTCTATTGGACGCAGCGTATAGAAAAACGGATATCCTCCGGATTCCATCCAGTATCCCCCTTCTTTAACAAACTTTCTTACGTCAGTGTTTACAAATTCGGTGAGGCTCTTGCCGGCAGGAGTTGGGCACAATTCCTCAAATGGATTTATTATCATTAGAGTTGTATCGGACTCCATTGCCCTCAGCATATCTTTTATGGTAAATATATTGAAAAATTCGTTTTCAGGAAAATGCTTCCGCATCGCTCCGGCAAAATTTGATGAGTTGTAAGTGTCGCAAAGAAACGTTATCACGCCTACTTTTGTCCTTTTTGTGCCGGCGTTTTCCGATTTAGCTTTCTTGTATATTGCCGAAAATAATTTTCCCAAGGAGTCGATATCTTTGCGGTATCCGCCAAGCCTAAAAATCGCTCCTTTGCCTCCGAGTTTTGAGCCGCCGAAAAATATTCCGTTTTCTGTTTCTATAATAGAAATGTCCGAATTCTTAAAGGGCCTGGATATGTTGGCCTTTATTCCCGATATGATATTTACTGCGTCTTTTCCCAGCCATTCTTCTGCGTCGCGCCCGGCGCGCAAAGACGCCGTTCCGCTTTTTGCCGCGACTATGTCGCGCCCGAATAATGTAGCTACGGCTTCTCCGCTGTTTGATTCCGATTTTACAAAAGAAAAATTTATTCCGGCTGGATCGCGTTTTTCAAAAAATTTTCCGTTGAGTTCCAGCCCCATGTTTCTCGGGTTGGAGGTAATAAAGCTTATTTTGGATATTTCTTTAGGCTCAAAGACAACTTTCGAGGGAATCTTTATTGATGTTGCTGTTATATTTTTCGTTGTGATATAGGCCTTGAAATCGATATAGTCGTCTTGCGGCTCGACGGTCAGTTTTACGTCGGCGTCTTTGTGGTCATAGTAGAATGATATAGTTTTGCCATCGTATTCAGAGCGCGCGGAGGCCGATGAGGATTTTATGGGACTCCCGTTTTTTACATTTAATTCCCACGGCTCGAAAGCGCGTATTTTTATGTCTTTCCCCGACACGTTTAGGGATTCTAAGGCGCCGTTTGGGGATAGAAATACGGAGTAATTTCTGCCTTTTATTGAAAATCCCGCATCCGTTGATTTCAAAATCGGATCTGCAAAAATATCTATTGACAAAAAGAATAAATATGCGGCTGCCAGAATGTATTTGTATATATTCATGCGGATAATATTGCGGAATATTTGTATATAAATCCTCTTCTTCCGATTGCTATAAAATGGGAGAATGTGTCTGTTAGCACTATATTTGCAATCGGCCTGCCGTATATTCCGGCAAGCCGATTATCATATATATTTTACATTATTTGCGTCTGCGCAACATCACGCACAAAACGGAAATTGCGGCGAATAATGCCGCGATAGTAGCGGGTTCCTGAATTGCCTGAGTGGCTGTAAGCCAGTATCCGCCGTTTACGTCTTCTTCAAACCTGAAGTCGGACCAGTCGTCGGCAAGTATTCTATCCCATTCTATTACGGTATCTTGCGAATTGACCTGTATCAGGTTGTTGCGGAAATTTTCGATTACGACGAATCTTTCGGTGTCTGAAGATCCCGTATCTATGAGGGTGCTGTTGCATAGGGTGTCGAGCATTATGCTGTCGACAAACGGATCTATCTTTATATATAGCGTATTGGTGTCGTATCCGGAGGCCTCGACAAAATTAAAGTACCTCATTGTCTGATTTGCGTTTACATTAAGATAGTTTTTCCCTCCCTTGAGCTCGATGTAGAACTTTTCGGAAGTCGCATCGCCTATTGGGGCAATCGCGTTTGACGAATTCATGACATAAGTCGATTCGTTTCTCATTACCATACAGAATGCCCTTACGGCTAATTCGTTTGTATAATCGATGGAGAGATTGCCGTTGTCGAGGAAGATGATACCGGTTTCACCCAAGTTTACGGACGCGCTCATTCCTTGAATGTTCAGATAACTGTTAGCTCCTACGTCCAATATATTTCCATTCCATGCTGTATGTTTATCGAGGATTAGCTTGCCCATTACAGTGACGCTCGCATTGGCGCCTATTGTCATTGTGGCGGCGTGGATTTCGCTGCCTTCGCATATGTCAACCGTGGTTGAGTATTGGGCCCCGCCTTCGGATATACGGATTCTGCCGCCGAAATCAGCATAGGAACCACTTTCCGCCGTAAAATACGCCGAGGAGTTCTAGTTGCTTCCCACATACAATGAAGTGGCATCCCATGGATTGATGCCGCTTGCTATCTCCGTGGCTACTACATTCGCTCCAGATTGTAGGAATACATTTCCGCCTATTACATGGAATGCGGCGTTGTAATTGCCATCTTTGCCCCAAGATTGGGCGACATATTTTAGATTTACCGCTCCTGAAATATTCGTCAGAGTATTTTCCCATACTCTCAATCTGCTGGCTGTAAGGTCTCCGCCGAGATTGGCCGTCAGGGCGTTCTGGATGGCGCATCCACCATAGTTTATATCGAGATCATAATATGTATATGATGGAGACTCGTTAGTCCCGGAATTTTTACCGATAATTGTTTTTCCGAGAAGGTCTATGGAGCACCTTGCGTTGAGGTCGGATGGGATTGAGGCGTCGAGCTGGCCGCGCAGGCGCAATCCGGAATCGCTCAAAAGGGTTGTGGTTGATGAGAAAATAACATGGCTTCCTTGCGTGTTGTTTTCGTCATTCCCGGGGCTGCGGGCGTCTATTACTCCAGATAATCCTTCATTTAATCCGGTTAATCTTACCGTTCCCCCAGTGAATTGGGTATATGAACGATACGAATTCCCAGACACTCCGCTTATTACGGCGATGAATTGGTATGCTCCGGAACTTGGATTTGTTGCTTTTATTGTTATAGATGAATCTTCGCCGTCAATTTGCGAAGTCATATTTAGATCTACGCCGTATTGTCTCCATTCGTTTAAGAATGCGCCGACCGTCACGTCCTTATCTACATTCATAGTCACATTTCTTGGGTTTTGCCCTCCCGGAAAGAATACTGAACAATTAGTCTCATCGACCCCAGGGCCAATATAACCAGGATAATAAGATGTCACGGCCGGATCTCCATAACTTCCGGTTCGCCATATTGAAGAATCCGTCCAATTGACGTCATTCGAAGATGGTTGGTATAGTACAAAATTTGTTGCCGACACATAATGTGAAGCAACAAAGCAGGATAGAATAGGAATTATCGATGTTTTTAGAATGTGAGTTTTCATATAGGTGTATTATTGGGTTTGATGAAGAAAGCGTTGATAGATGAAATTTGTAAGCCAATAGCAAAATGACGAATAGAATGCAGCGTGAATTCTCCTGCAAAAAAAACCTATTTATACTTAAGAATAAAGGCATAGCAATTGTATGCTATGCCTTCGCAAGAATATATTTTTGAATGATAATTAAAAAAATTTATTCGTTTACGACCCGCGCCAATTCGATAATTCTGCTTCGGATTTTTTCTTTGTTTGAATCGGGAATTTGAAGAAAATATTTGTGCAATCCGTCTTTTGAAGGAGTGAATTTAATTCTTCCTTCTTTGTCAAAGAGGGAAACTTTTCCGGGTTCGGAAAGTTTTATGTATTCTGGCTCAAAAACAAATAAAACGCTTGTCATATCGAATGTAGCCCAGTCGAACTTTCCGTCGCGGCGATATAGCTTGCGCGAACAAGTATCGTAAGCTTCGTAAATCGGGTGTCCCTCTTCAAAGAAAGAATCTATTTCGGAGCGCGGATAAGTTATGGAACTGCCAAATTCAAACCCGCTGAAATACATTGGAACGGGACAATTCTCGAATGCGTATCCCGCAGATTCGGCGTCTGTGGCAACGTTGAATTCTTTCATGGCTTTTGCGGGATTTTTTAATGATTCAGGACTGAAATCACCAGCCATGATGGATACGTATTTCACCTTCTTTGCAAAGAGTTCGCGCCCGGATAATTCAGATATCTCGTCGGGCTTTGACTTCAGCAGATTCGCGAGGTTCGTGGAAAACCCAACCGAAATATATACCACTGCGTTATCATCGCTCTCCGCCAAAATTTTGCGCAAGCATGAAACGCTCTCCGGCGCGTTGGCAGGTTCTTTGATGCTTCGCTTATAAAATGGCGAGGCGTCGGGGTTCTTTTTTTCGCACAATTCGCGCAAGTACCAACCGTCGTTGCGCGATACCCCTGTCCCCGGGGCAATGGCGCAATACTTGGGAGAACGCCCAATGCGGCTTGCGAATATGTCTGTGGCTACAACAGATTTCGGATTGTCTTTGTTGTGGGCAACGCATAAGAGCCGACATTTTCCCATGTCCTCGTATTTAAATAGCATGTACAGCGCCAAAGCGTCGTCGATGTCGTTGCCCATATCTGTGTCGAATATCACGGGAATAGGATACTTGTCTTGGGCAAATCCCGCCGGTATCGCGATGGCACTGAGGTAGATGAAAATATAAGATATGATTTTTTTGAAATCCATAATTTTTGCCTTTCATATGGTAAGATTAGTGGCGGCTTATCTTAGTCAATAACAAATGAGCTTGTTCAAGATAATTTAGATGAATATCGAATTTAACGAGTTTGCTGCTAAGCTATTATCTTGATTCTTTGCAGATGGATTTATATCTTCAGATGATACCAAATCACAGGATAATTTTAAAATAAGGTTTTGAGGTTAAGGAAAACAAATCCAATTCACGGTGCTCCTTCAATTTATTTTCCGTCATCTCTATTGCGATGTCGGAATTGTCAATGCCAATCCAGTTTCTGTTTAGGGTTTCCGCGGCTAATAGGGTATTGCCGCTGCCGCAAAAACAATCTAAGACGAGGCTCCCTTCGTTTGATGATGCCCTTATTATGTCCATTAACATTTCTTCATTCTTTTCGTATTGATGGCAGCGGCTGTCCTTGTATTCCCATATGTCCTGTTTTCTCTTGCCGGATTTTATACATTCGTCCGCATAGACTATCTTTCTTGGATTCCCAGTATTTGACCATTCTATCAAGCCGGACTTATCCAATCTATCGAGCTCCGACGGCGCGCATCTCCAATGGCTGCCTATTGGGGGAAGGGATCCCCGCCAAGCTTCTCCGGTTTTTCCGTGTTTTGTTTCTCCTGAAGCGTGGATAGGGACTGTCGTGTACCTGCGTCCGTTTGGGTCTATCTTGCCGAATTTCCTTTTAATTTCGTCATCGTCCATGCAATCGGACGGATTGTTCCATATGGCGTCCGAAGATTTCGTATAAAAGAGAATCATGTCTTTTATGTTTCCGTAGGCGTTGCGCGAAGAATTTTTGGGATTGCATTTTATCCTTGTGATGTCGTTCTTAAAATTCTCCATGCCGAATATCTCGTCCATCATTACCTTTATATAATGTCCTATCTTATAGTCGGTATGCAGATAAATAGACGCGGATTCCGACATCAACTCTCGTATTAGGATTAACCTCTGCCGCAAAATTTTGAAAAATTTGCTTTCGAGCATAGTGTTTTTATATAGCGCGGCGCTCGGCTGGCTTGATGCCGTTGGCTCTGTTTTCAGCGCTACTTTTGCGTATTTTAAGTTTTTTGCAGACGGAGGGTCTATATAGACTAAATCTACTTTTCCCGCAAATCCGGCGGATAATAGAAGCTTTAGTCCCACAATGTTGTCGCCTTTCATTAGAATCTTTTCTTCAGAGCCCAATTCTTTGCATATTGAAGAAATGTCGGCTTGCGTTGAAAACTCTTTATCTTTTGCGTCGTTTTTCATCTTTTTACAATTATATGGGAATGGCTCTATGGGGTTCAATACTATTTGCGGTTGTTGAGTTTGTCGTAGTCGAGTATTGTTTTGTACTTTTTTGAGAGTAAATAATAGGATTTCCTTTCATCGCCGTCCATGGCGTTTAGATAGAAAACGTGCTGCTTTTGCAGGCTCTCAATCTGTCCTATTGGGGTATCTTTGAATATCGGGCAGAGCCAAGCTGATCTATTCTCGCCAAATTTAGATAAAACAAGAAATTCTCCCAGAATTTCTTCGGGATTGACGCGGCTTGCAATTTCCTTGGCAAACTCCTTCTTATATAATCCGTCTATTTCAAGCGACTCCGTCGCAATCCTATTGGCGGAATGAAAAATGTAGGCAAAGGATATGTCGTTGTCGTTATCTCCGCATAATTTTGATTTAACCAAACCATTAAACACGCGTTTCTCAAATTGCCTAAGCTTGGTTGAGGCGTAGTATAAAGTATCAAAGCATGGTTCGTCGCCGAGTTTTGGCTTGCTCATTATAAAAAAATATCTGCCGCCGCGCTCTTCAACAAATACGGATTCGTATGTGTCGTAATAGGCGATAAATTTCGCGGGGGCATTCGGAATAAGATATTTATTTAATATATTCTCAAGGGTTCTTCTATGGGAAGGTTTTTTTGCATAATGCCATTGTTTCGCGAGATTTTCCAATCCTTCGCCGCATAGAAATTCAGTTCCTTCGGAGCGGAATCGCATGGGCAGATATCCGAGATTGTCTTCTTTGACTTCCGCCTTGAGCAGGGGAACTTTTATTTTGCGCAGAGGAATTAAATTGGCGTTTTTGTCCCTTGGATTCACGCACTGCGGATATTTTGACAGGGATTTCTTGAAGGCATATTTTACATCGAAAAGTTTTTCTATGTCCGGAGTATTCTCAAGGGTAGAGTTCTTCATTATAATGCAGCCACCCATTTGCGTAAATTCTTCGCGCGGATTTAACCGGGCGAGGCGCTTTACAAATTCAGATTCGTTGCCGGCCTTTTTAAATAGCAATAGAGCATAAAGGCGACCCTCAAAATTCTTTGCGCACTCCCAAATTTCTTTAGCGGTATCGGCAATCTCTGAATCGTTCTTATCGGCGGCAAGATAATTAAACGCCCAGACTTCCGCCGGGATTATTCCATCTCCGCCTATTGCCTGTATGGCGTACATTCCGCTTTCGCATAGTACGCTTTTAGCGTATGCGCAAGTATCGCTTGGAAGGTCGAAATCTCTTAGGTCTATATCGGCGTATTCTTCTGGAATTTTTATGTTTGTGTCGGAGTGAATGTAAACGTCTCTCTTGAGCGCGCCCATTTTTCCCGTAAATAGGCAGACGTTTTCGATTTTCTTAGGAACATTAGCATATCCGAGGCTCCTAAGCCCGAAAAACGCCCATGCTTTGGCTTCATCGGTTTTGGCGTTTTCAAGGAGTTTTCGGAAATTTTCTGCGGCTTCTTCTCTCGTAGGGGCGTTGTATAATTTTGAGAACTCGTAATAGTTTTGGGTATAGAAACTTATGCCGGCATCGGGCGAAACGCACTCCCCCGGCGAAAAATACGCGGCGTTTTCAAGCTGTCCAAATGTTTGGACGGCTAAGTATGCGAATGTGGAAATAGCAAGATATGCCTTCACTGCGAATATTTATAAATGCTTTCGCGGGAAAATAAATAAAAAATCCTGCGCCATTATATCTGGAGAAGCTTAGATTCTCCATTTAGGGAAATAATTTTGTCGAGTCAGAATTTATTATCATATTACAGATTGATGTTCCGGGGTAAAATTTAGTGATTCATTAAAGTAATAAAGTTGACATTTGAATTTCCTTGAATAAAGCTGTAAAAATGTACATATAAAATATGTTATCCGCTCAAAGATAAAATCTAAAGAATTTCTTTATTTGCGCGGAATAAATTAGAGATATTAGGATTCCTATAATTAGGGACGGCAGATGTAATATAAGATTTATGGATTCTCAATCTTACGCGACGTACTCGTTTGAAATGCCGCTTTCGGAAGTTAAATATGACTGGAGACAGGGGGCGCGGTCATACTTTGAGAAATTGGGATACAGAATCGAATTTGAAAGCGATACAGAAATAATTTTGAGGGCGGGTTCAAAGCTCGGCAATATAATGTCTTTTAACCCGAAAAAAATAAAGCGGGAATTGATAGTTAAGCAGGAGGATAATACGCTTTTTTGCACCTTAAACGTGTCCTTAGATTTTAGAACGGATTTCCATGAGGAAATGGAGTACGCTCAGTGGGAGATTGCCTATTTTAAGATTTTTTTGAGCCAAACAGGAGATATTCCTCAAGAACCCAGCACGGCAAAATATGTATTTATCTCGCTTTTGAGGCTTGTTAAAAAGTTGATCGGAGTTATTCTTTTAGTGGTTGTCATTACATTACCCTGCATATATATTATACCGGAAATCAACAGATTGACATCGGGCGTCCCAATAATAGATTTAAATGAAGTTTTAAGTTTTGCGCAACGGGCCAGCGAAGGTCCGGCCGATGTCTATCTAATGCCTTTCTACGGTTTCCCGGAATCTTTGGCTGGAGCTATTGCAGTTAAGCTGTCGGAAGACCTTAAGATAAATGTGCGCACAACAACCGCCCTTCCGATTCCGGAAAACTCATTCGATCAAGACCGCCATCAGTATGATGCGAATGCTTTTTACAAGCCCGAAATAGACGTCGCCACTACCCTGCAAGATACCGGCAGCAAAACTGCTTTTATAGGTCTCGTGCGCGGAAGCATATTCATAAAAGGTGATCCGAAGAGATTTGTTTTTGCATGTCAGTATGATCCTAAATTTTGCCTAATAGGGGATAGTGAAATGCTCTTGACGGCGAGGAGCGCGAGTTTGTATCATACGCGTTTGTATAAGATGGTAAAGCGCCAGATAGGTAAAACATATTATAGAAAGCCGCCGACCTCCGACAGGAATAGTATCATGAAATCTCCCGTAATGAGCGTGAGAGATTTAGACAAACTTGGCATTGAGTATTAACTTTTTATTTACGACATACCGCATTTTTCCATAAGGAATAGCATATGACACCGCCGATTATTTTTTTCATAGAAGGAGAAATCTTCTTTCCTCTTGCTTTACCGTGTCTTAAATCGTTCAAGTTTGACCCCATTAAAGACAAGATGTTTCTTCCAAAGCGGTTTATAAACGATGTGAATCTTGGTAAATGTGAATTGCTCGCGTTTGATTCCAGTGGAGCAGAGTATAAAGTAATACATATAGAAAATTTGGGGCTGAAATTTAACATATTAGATTTCATATGTTTTGCCCCTTTTTTATATAATGTATCACTCAAATTGGAGAAAATAAAAGAGTACGGTTTTGAGGAATTCAAAGAGCGCGTTTTGGGGCTGGAAAAAGAGAGCGCCAGAAAATGCAAACAGGAAGGGTACGACTCTCAAACAGAAGCTTATACCATATCCAAGCTGCTTAAAGCTAAATCTCCGGAAGAAATAATTAAAGTTTTTTAAAGCAAGTCCGCCCTATCCTAAAGATTGTGAGTGTATAAAGCGCTATACAACAATTTTTGTGGTTGACCCAAAAACCAACCTATTCCACAACCTTTGATGTTGACCCAAAAAAACGCCGCAAGCTTCGCTCTACGTCAAAGATTGTGGAATGGTGGAAAAAAAAGAGGGCAAAGAGAAGGAAAAATGTTCTACAATGCCCGATGTGTTAATAAAGGGCTATAAGATTCTCAGGACAGTAAGTGTTGGTCAAGACTTTTCGATTGCGGAAGTTGAGCATAAGCAGTCGGGTATACCCGACTGCTTATGCGGGTCGCATCGTTTGATTCATTACGATTCCTACCGGCGTTATATTAAGCACGTCTCTGAAAACGGGGCAATTTATCATCTCAAGGTAAAATGCAAGCGTTACAAGTGTCTCGATTGCGGGCGGGTCTTTCG
>CALXNZ010000021.1 GCA_944389885.1 uncultured Opitutales bacterium | reverse complement strand
GCTCGTAGAATGCGGGGTGAATCTATGAAAGACAAATCTAAAAAATCAACCTATTCCACAACCTTTGGTGTTGACCCCACAACCTTTGGTGTTGACCCAAAATATCGTCGCCAAGTTGTGGCGCGGAGTGGCGGTTGTAGTTTAGTTGCACGTTTGGTGTGCTCGGGCTTTTGTTGAACCCTAATAATCAATTAGTTGTAAAGAAGGGTGTTGTCTCATAAATAAGCCCAGATTCAGAACTTGCTGAAAATGGGCTTGTTGCGCGAAATTTTAAACGGAGAGAGAGGGATTTGAACCCCCGGACCGCTTGCACGGTCACCTGATTTCGAGTCAGGCACAATCGACCACTCTGTCATCTCTCCTTTATAAAGTTTTCTAATCTACCATATCCAACTCCATGCGGTCAATACAATTTATCACTTTTTATTCCCATATAATTCCATTAATACCCCTACCCTTTCCCTTGTTCTATTATATCGATATTCAATGTCGATGCCACCTTTCTTACACACCCATATGTTATAATCCACTTCTGTTATCCCGCAATTTGCGCACTCAATTTCTATCGCATCATTCTAAGCAGTTTGAAAAAATATCTCCCCCGGTTTTCTACATCACTTAAAACACCATTAGTTCCACTATTTTACCCCTCTCTAATTGACATTTAATTCCGATTCATTACATTGCTTTATCGCTGTGCGCATATCAATTATTCCATCGCTAAACGTTTTATTTCTCGCGGTATCTTCCCTTTTCGCAGATTGGAACGTGGCTTTCGACGAAAACTCGTCACGTTTGAAGGCGTCTAACGATACCGTTTTCATCGACGAAATCTATCATTTTCAGCCAACGGAAAAGCTTGGAAAGTCGCAAATTCGCGCGACGGCGTTAAAAATAGATTTGCAATCCTCGACGACATCGACGACGTCCAAGGCTATATAACCTTCCCGGAAAAATCCGACCGCCTCGAACTCTTTTTCTACCACCGCACCGCCCAGTCTTACAAAGGCAAGCTCGCCATAAACGGCAAAATATCTTTCCTAAAAGACTCCTTTGCTTGTCGCTCTATTCCGCAGAAAAATGAACGCGTCCTGCAACTCGGGATCAACTCCCCTGACTCCTTCATATGCGACTCCCTTTTCTCTCCGCTTCACGACACTATGCTGAGAATACGCGCCGACTCAGTAAAGATTTACTCGCGCGGAAACGGCAATTTCGACATTTCCATCTCCGGAGACATTTCCGAAGCCGCCGAAGCCTCTTTCACCTTCGATATTCAAAAAGATTTCTTAAAAAACAGATATGTCCCATACTACAAACCGCTCGACAGGAAGCGATGCCCTAAGACCCCGGCAGGCTGGATGTCTTGGAATACCTACTTCGACAAGGCCACCGCCAAAGACAATCTCGCGGAAGCTCGCATCGGGAAAAAATTCCTTCAACCTTTCGGTTGCGAAATCTGGTCTATTGAATCTTGGCAGGGAAATTCGGACCAGCTGCCAGTCTCGAAGTTCTACAATATGAATCTCGAGACCAATCAAGCCCAGTTTCCAGAAGGCATGAAAAAACTCGCCCAAGACATTAGGGCTCTCGGTTTCCGCCCCGGCATTTGGATGGCTCCATTCGGTACGGGCAATGAGGAATTTTATTTGCAGCACAAAGACTGGTTCCTTCACTCAAGCGACGGCACCCCGATTCCCTCGTGGAATGGAAAGTATACTCTCGACCCAACTGTGCCAGCCGCGCGAGAACATCTGCGCAAGATTTTTAAAATCGCGCGCGACGATTGGGGATACGAATTTTTCAAAATCGACGGCATGTCGGGGCGCAATAAAAGCTATTGCGCGCACCTTTATGAAAGGCCGGAAATACGCGCCATTTTCAGCGACCCGTCCTGCCCAAACCCCTTTGAGCTATGCGTTAAGGCATTCAGGGAGGGCATTGGCGACGACGCCATTTTCCTCGCTTGCCAAGGCCATACATCGGGGCCGGAAGCCGCTTACGCGGAAATGTCGCGCACGGGGGCGGACGTCGTAAATCCCAATATGCCGATTCAATGGAAGAATGTTTTGAATCAGGCAAAGTGTACGGTTAACCAGATTTTCACGCATAACATCTCGATGATATCAGATCCCGACACCATTCTCATAAAAGATCTTCCGCTTGAGTCTGCGAGAGTCGAGGCAACTATCGTCGCGCTTCCGGGGCAGCTGACTTTCTTTGGCGACAAACTTGCCGGAATTGAGCCCCAAAAAATGAAAATCCTACAACAGACTCTCCCCGTAGCGGACGTGCGCCCTATGGCAATCTATCCGCATTTCTCGATGTTGCCGATATGGAATCTCGCCGTCAACAACCATGTGCTTGGCGCGTACAATGTGGTTGCGTTCTTCAACTGGACTGACGACGCCGCTGAAATTTCCGCCTCCGCTCAGGAGCTCGGCATATGCCCCAAAAAGAAATACGACACTTTTGAATTCTGGACTAAAAAATATATGGGGAAAATAAAACTTCCGCTGGCGTTTAAAGTCCCCGCGCGAAGCGTTAGAATTGCCGTATTGCGCCAAGCCTCAGCAACCCCGCAAATTCTCGCAACCGATAGGCACATCGCTCAAAGCGGATTTGAGTTTAAATCCGCAAAATGGAATTCTTCCGAAAACTCGCTCGACGGCTCGGCCTCCCTTGTCGGGAATTTCCCGCTCACGATGTACATATCCGTTCCGGAGGGCTTTTCATTTGACAAAGCGGAATCGTCAGCAGAATCCTCCGCCGCGATTTCCGCAGGGTTTGTATCGCTAACACTCAAGGCTTCAGGTTCCTCTAAAAACTCAGTCTCCAATTTTAGGATTTTCTTTAAAAAGTAATACACATTTTAATGTTTTGGCGCATTGTACTCTTCCCCAAAACCAATTTTTCTTCCACTGGCAAATTTTTCGCAGTTTTTTAGATTTTTGGCAGCCGCAACGCGGCATTTTTTGATTAAATAAGGCACGCGGCGGAGAGCTTGAGCGGATTGCAGAAATACGATAATTGGCCCCATCGCAATACAAGCGCCTTTTGGGAAACTTTTACACCGAAGACACAGCTTTCATTCAGCCGCTAAACGCATTTTAAGATTTCGAGTATCCTGCAACGTTTGGCTTTCTCGCCTCTATTTTTCGGACGCAATCGCGGTCGAAATCTGGAGGCGCACTTTTGCAATGTTGAAATGCTCGCGCGGATTTTTTCCGACAGACTTTCGGCCAAATAAAAAAGCGAATCGCAATTTTTCCGGGTCGCAGAGGATTTTTCAAACGCCTCCGATTCCACCAGATTACATTTATGCTGGAGCAAGCCAAAAATAAGAAATATTCCACGCACAGAGAGAGGCTGTGCAAGCACATATCCTACAAAATCTTGATATTTCACACTATCGCCGGATTATTTGGCAATTTTCATACGCCAGCCCAACGCCGCAATATACTACAATAGGACGTCGCCAACTATGATAGCCCATGTTCAACGCAGAAATTTGATTCAGCCGGCGCGTATTCAAATTTTCCAGATTCAGGAAAGCCCTCAAGTTTTATGAGTTTATCGCAAGCGCACCATTCTCCAACACCCCGCTAAAATGGCGTTTGCTTTTCATCTGTAAACAAGCTGTTTTGTCAAAATCCCATAGGAAACTCAAATTACAAAATCGCCTATCGATGAATACGGTTTATCCTGCACTCGGCGGGCATTGCGCGATTTTTGGATTGTCTTCTATTGTAGAAAATTGCTCAGCATTATTGCAACGCGGAACGCTTTTCGCCGGATATCCAATCCGTTGCAAACTTAATGTAAATATCTGCGGATTCCAAGCAATGCTTGCTCCAAACTTTTTCAATCCGCGAAACATCTCTACGCGCAAAAAGATAATTGCGATTTTATAACATTCCTCCAAACCGCCATGCTCAAAACAACAAAAAGCGCTTTCAACTATCAAATTGAAAGCGCTTAATGGGTCATATATTATTTATACGAGTTGATTTTTACCGGGAACAGGAATCGGCGAAATAGGATTTTTTCCAAACTTCAGCTCCTTAGGCATTAGGGATTCGCGCGACTTGCTCAAAGCCCAGTCGAACTTGAACTCCAATCCCGAATAGGCGCTCATTCTCCCGGTAATCGCAGTCAATGTGGCGTTTATCAAGGGATTTAACGTGTTAATATATTGCCCGCTCCTTATTGCCGCCAGCAAATTCGCGTGTTCTTGGACAAGCGCTTCGCGCGAACTCGGAGCTTTCCATATCACATTTCCCTTGTAATCCGTCATAGTTTGAGTCCCGTATAGGTTCGTATAGATATAACCTTTAGTTCCAACAATGCGCTCGCCGACTTGAGACTTTGTCTTGGGATCCTGGCTCGCATAACTATGCATATGAAGCCCGTCTCCCATATCGAAATCGGTCGCAAAATGGCTGAACCTATCACCGTACTTGGGGTATTCCAAGTCGTTTGAGCGCCCGCCTACGCTCCTTACTATCTTTGGAAGCTTGGAATCTCCCAACGCCCAAAGCACGACGTCTATATTATGGACATGCTGCTCTACGATATGGTCTCCAGACGTCCATATAAAGCACGGCCAATTCCGTATTTGATATTCCATTTCCTCTGGATCCTTGCAGAATTCGTCGGTATATTCGCCCCAAAGGCCCTGTCCAAAATATCCTCCCTGATGCCAATAACAATCCGCGGACAATATTTCGCCGATTTCTCCGTCTTGAACGCGTTTTATTATTTCCTGATAACCGGCGTGGTGTCTCCGTTGAGTGCCGCAAACTACGCACAATTTTTTCTCCTGGGCCAGTTTCGTCAACTTATACATCTGCCTCACCTGAGTGACATCTACGCACGCGGGCTTCTCCAGAAAAGCGTGCTTGCCGGCATTTATTATCTTCTCAAAATGGCCCGGACGGAATACCGGCGGCGACGCATCGACAATCAGGTCTGCATCTGTGGAAAGAATCTCATCAACCGCATTCCATCCGGAAAACTTTTTCACCGTATTTATATTAAAAACCTCATCGGAGATTTTCTTTTGCGCGCAAAAATTGGATATTCTGGGAAGATGGCTTTTAAACCTATCTTCAAACAAGTCGGCGACAGCAATTATCTTTATATTTGAATCGGCCTCAATCATATTGCATATCGCCCCGCAGCCGCGGTTTCCGCAACCTATAAGCCCTACTTTTATCCTGTCGTCGGCTTTGACTTGCGCAAAACTGAATTTTGGCAACGAAGCGGCCATCGATATCAAGGTGGAATTTCTCAAAAACTCGCGTCTATTCATATGCTTACCTTTACTGTTTGATTAGATGGGTTCAACTAATCCAGTATATAGCGTTCCTTATTCAAAAGCTTCCAAAATCCTTCAGTGAAATATTTTATTGAACATATTTTCTGCGAATTTTGAGAAAAATACTCGTTATCGCTCCGTATAAAATAGCAGGCAAAAGTAGATTCTGGAAAAGAATTAGAGAGTTTTGCCAATATATTATAAATATTTAAAACTTGACGCTGACACAACAAATGCAATGAATTCTAAAGCTCCTTATAAATACAAATGGCCATTTTATACATTATTATAACAGTGTCTGTGTTGTGGATATTGTTTTTTTTCTACAAAATATACTCATTAAAAAAGAAACTACCCATAACAGTTGAAATATCCCAGGGCGATATTTCTTTATTTTTAAGGAATCTCCATTCTTATCCCATTTCCGTCACCGGTTGGGGAACTTATTCAATACAATACATATGGCGCGGCAGAAATAAAAGACCCGTTTTCTCATTTTCTCCGATTCCGCTTTGCGGCAATCCGATTATCGTTTTACCCGGAGAGTCAAAAGCACTCTCCGAAACAATAAAAACGCCGATAAACGGCATGCTCAATGTCTATATAGATTATGCCAAAGGCGAATATTACACACCAGTAAACATTCAGGATCTTAAAGAAGGATTCGGCTACACATTTTCAGATATTACAGTAAAACACCTGAAAAATAAGAATATCGCCATATATCGAATCTGCGTGCGCGGCGCTGCAAAACAACGCCTTCAGCCGGCGTGATAAATAATGATTATCCGCCTGCGCCGCTTTCTGCCAAACGACAGCGTTAAAATAATAAAAAATTCGGCTCCGATAAATATCGGGGCCGAATCGTTTTCAGATGGAGATTAATTTTAAAGCTTTAATAGTATCTGGTATGTCCCGCTTGGGAGAGTAATAGTTGGCCTTCCGCAAGCGGCCTTCTTAAGGCTACCTTTTTCGAGCGGGTTGCCGTCTATTCTAATGGAATTCTCTTTATCCGTCGGGAATACGAGCTTTCCTTCAGAATTTGAAGGTATAGTCACAGTCCACTCCATAACTCCATTGGAGGTTTTCCAAACCGAACGCGCAGTGCCGTAAGGAGTTTCGTGGGTCGCCGAGGCAAACGTAATGCCGCCACCCGGTTTCGGGGCAAACAACACGCTCTTGTAGCCAGGCTTGTCGGGATTGTACCACAAACCCGCGACGTCTTTGTATAACCACTGTCCAATGGCTCCATACGCGTAGTGGTTAAAGGAATTCATACTGGCGTCTCCGAATCCGTCCTTGTGGGAATAGCTATTCCAACGCTCCCACATAGTGGTGCCGCCCTGCAACACGGGGTACAGCCAAGACGGATAAGTTTGATTATTCAGCAGTTGATACGCCAAATCCATTCTTCCGAATTTAGTCAGCACGGGATTCAAGAGCGGCGTTCCCAAAAATCCGGTATTCAGATGCATTTTATCCCGTTTAAGAGCTTCCAAGAGTTTCGCAAAAGATTTCTTTTCCATTTCCTTAGGCAGTATTTCAAAAGCCAGAGGCAAGAGATAAGCCGTCTGGCAATCGCTCTTTATGGTTCCGTCCTCCTTTACAAAAGCGGCATTGAACGCCGCGCGGATTTCCGAGGCGAGCTTGCGGAAGCGTTCGGCGTCGTCCTTTTTGCCGAGTATATCTGCGGCTTTTGCGACTATGTCGGTAGTGCGCACGAAGTATGCAGTGCCTATGAGGGATTTCGGGCAATCGCTTATCGGGAAAGCTCCCGGCTGCAGCCAATCGCCGTGCCCGACTTCGCCGTAAACGAGATTCTTAGTGTGGCTTTTTTGGAATTCGACCCATTTTTTCATTCCTTCATAATTGCGGGCGAGAATCTTCAAATCGCCAAAAGCCTGGTAGATTTCCCAGGGGCATATTACGCCGGCGGATGCCCACGCCGGGCACGGGTTCTCTCTGGCGTTTAGAAGGACGTCCGGAGCCACATGCGAATACGCTCCTGCCGGGGTTTGGGCGTCGAGAACGTCCACGCACCACTTGTTGAAGAAGGCGTCGACATTCATATTAAACGCCGCAGTTGGGATAAATACTTGGGCGTCTCCGAGCCACCCCAAGCGTTCATTGCGCTGCGGGCAATCCGTAGGAGTGGAGAAAAAGTTGCCTTTCTGCCCCCATATTATGCAATTCTGAAGCTTGTTTACGAGGGCGGAAGAGCAGACAAAGGTGCCGGTTGGCTGCATATCATTATGCATTACCCTGCCTATGACCCAATCGATAGACGGCTTTGTGCCTTCCGGGAATCCACTCAACTCCACATATCTGAATCCATGATAGGTGAACAGAGGCGACCAATTAGCCTTGCCGCCTTTTGATATGTAATAGTCTGTGGATTTTGCGTCCCTATAATTTTCCGTATAGAGATTGCCGTCTTTTTCCAACATCTCAGCAAAGCGAATCTTTACGCACTGCCCCATGGACATGGGAATATTGTTGAGCGATACCCAGCCGACCATATTCTGGCCGAAGTCGAACACGAATTTCCCCGGCGCGACTTCGTTCACGCTTATAGGCCGCATATCTTGAATAATTCTTATGGGCTGGCTGCGGCGCGGCTCTATTAGGACTTTCTGGTCTAATGGATAAGCCTTTGCCTGTTTCCATGAGGAATCGTCGAAATCCGCCGTATTCCAGCCTTCCATCTCGAGGTTGGCATTGTACGTTTCGCCGTCATAAATATCGGAGGATACAATAGGGCCATAGGAGCATTTCCAAGTTTCGTCGGAGACCAAATATTCCTTTGAGCCGTCCTCGTATTCTATTTCAAGCTGCAGTAGAATTTGGGGTACCGACCCGTAGAGGCCCTTTTGATGGGTCCAGCCTATGCGGCCGGCATACCAGCCGTCGGCCACGATAGCCGCCACGGCGTTTGCACCGTCTCCAAGCAGCTTGGTGACATCGTAGGTATTTGACTGTATGCGGGTGCCATAATCGGTCCAACCTGTGCCCCAATAGTCGTCGCCTACTTTCTCGCCATTTACATACGCTTGGAATAGGCCTTTTGAAGCTACATACAGGCGGGCTTTTTTGATGTCTTTTGAAGTTTCAAATTCTTTCCGCAAGTATGTGGGTTGGACGCTGTCTCTTGGAACCTTATCTATTTTTCCATTGTTCCGCAGAATATCAAGCTCCTGATGGTTGATTGGTTCGCTTGTTGAGATCCATTTTGCCTTCCAATCGGAATTCTTTGTCAAACCGGCTTCAAAATTATTAATGTCCGACCATTCAGATTCGCCGCCGTCGGCATACCACACTTTTACCCTCCAATAATACTTTTGTCCCGACGGAACCTCGCGCCCGAATGGGATAAACACGCTTTGATCGCTCTCCACTTTTCCGCTGTCCCATATCAACGCGGAATCGAAATTATCGGCTGAATTTGACACCTGCACGCGATAGGCTTTTTGTTTTACGTCCCTACCCTCGGGCAATTTCCATGAGAAGCGCATGTTCTCAAGATTCATGCCCAACGGATTTGAGAAGAATTCCCCAACCGTGAGGCTTTCGGGTTTCGCCCCTTGCGCCCAAATGCTCAAGCTTGCAAACAAGACAAAAAATATTCCCAATAATTTTTTCTTCATAAACATTATATCCCCAATTTACGGCGCGCAAAAATCAAAAAAATCCAATCTAATACACATAAAACCGGACATTCCATGCGCCGCCGTTTAGACCCCGAATTTTTCGGAATTTTAAAGGTTCGTCAAGTAAAAAGCTTACATTGCGGCGGCTTAACATGGGGAAAAGTTCCATGCGTAAATTGAAACGGAGGCTCTAATTTGAACCGACCGTATCCACACCCATAGGATACTTTGGGCCTCCCGCCCCCACATATCCATCGCTTCTGCCGTTTTCCGATACGCTCACCCAGAACGAGTAAAACTTGCCGTTTTCCATTTTAAATCTAAAACGTACCGGAGCATGGGCGAGTCTGCCAATATCTTTGGCCCCTTTCCAAGTTATCATTGCGGCCGTAGAATCGCCTTTTGCGGGAATGCAGTTGGCGAACGAAAACGGCTCTATTACCCGTCCCTGCATGTCTAATACTTCGGCATACAAAGCCCCGTCGGGGGCCTCTATGTTTGCAAACAGGAACGAGCCGGCAAACTTTACCGGTTCGGTAAGGATTTCCGCGGCTTTATCGGGTTTCGAGTTGAGAGATGCAAAACCGTCGCGCCGCATCTGCATGCGCCCCATGGACGCGTATGCATGCATTCCCGTAGAGGAGCATATTTCCTCACCCGTAAGATTTTTTTTATTTAAGCTTTTGCCGTCGCCTTTTACACCAACATAAAATATATAGAGCTTATCGCCATCTACAACCAGCCCGCCATTTACGGGTTGCACATATCCCCTGTCCCATGCGCCCTCGCGCTTCTGGCTTTTTATGGCGGCGGCATAATTGCCCCTCGAGAAATGAAAACCGTCGCGCGAATACGCGAACTTAATCTCGGTATATTTGGGGTGCCCGTTGCGCAGGCACACGTCGTTTTCCGGGCCGAGCCATACCATTACAAACCCGAGCATGATGCTTTCGTAAGCTATTGTATCGACATCGTATAGAGAGGGTTTAACGCCTATCTGGGGATCGGGAAGATCGTTTTTATCCACATTTAACCAATAGACGGGTTCGTCGGGAGCCCATCTCGAGCCTTTTATAAAATCGTCAGCCTCGACATATGCCCTGTGCCGGCCGTTTATGGAATTCCACCTCAAACTAAAAATCCATTTCTTTCGGAAAGGATTATAATTCACAGTGGACCTGTCGCCGGAAATTCCAGCTAAGACTCTTGAATCGTAATCAAAGGTCACTCCGTCGGGGCTGGTCCACAACATTCCCCTATTATGCCCGAGCCCGCCCCGGTTAAAATTTTTGTAAAGCTTTGCGGGTTCGGGTTCATTTCTATCGAAGAACACGGCTCCGCTGTCTATGAACATTTTATCGGGCATTATTTGGTTTGGCTCATCGTACAGCCCCAGATTCGGACGCATCCAATTCTTTAAATCCTTTGAATATGCGTATCCCATTGTACCATGCCAACCCGCATTATACCAAACTTCGTAAACTCCCTTGTCCGGATTCCACCACAATCCACCGGAAACCGGAGCCGCCGCGGGAGGCACACTCTTGACTTTACTGCTAAAAGGCGAACACTTCCCCATTTCAAGCGCATTTTGCGGAGTGAGAACGGGATTGCCTTCGCAGGGAACGAGCAAGTGGTATTCGCGTTCAAAGTCTCCTTTTGCTATCAGGAAGTCGTCCACAAAGAGTTGGCGCCCAATGCTTATTTCTATCAACTTTGGCTTCTTTTCAAGATACGGCACGGGCATGACTCTATATCCGTCAGGATAGAACTCCCCGTTTGGATCCTCGTATCGCGGAGGCCACTTGCGAGGTATGACTATCCCATTATAAAGAGTTTCTCCGCTGCGCTCGACTTCCGGCGGATTTAATCCCGCCAACAAAATCCACGGTTTAGGGCTTTTAAAGCTTTCTCCTGCCTTGACTCTCTTTTTAAACACTCCAACCGCGTCTCTATCCAAATCCGTTATCAATTTAAACGGCGCGATTTCCTTTACCCGTTCAAATCCCAATTTTTCCAATTCTTTGCTGACGTCAAGCGGAGGTATCACATGGGCCACAGCCAGAACTTCGCCATCGCTTAAAAATTCGTAATCCAAACTTTCCTGCACGGGAAGTTCATAATATTTAAGGCCCAAGAGAATATTGGGCAGGTTTTTTACCCTTCCGGCGTCCTTCGCCCAAGTTCCGTACTGCCAGCCTCTATTTGAAAACAAAAAGTTGTGGGCCCTTATAGTGGTTTCAGAACGCGAAAACTGCCCTATAGGGGCGTCTGGATACTGTTTCACCCTAAATTCAGCCCCTGATATCGCAGGTTTTTCAACGGGAATGCCGAAACCCACATAAGAAAACACCATGCAAAATATAAAAAAAACTCTCCCCATATATTCCCTCCAAATAAACAGATAGCAACGCAACTTCTGTTTGAGCTAAGTATTTTCAGGACAAATTTTAGTCAAGAAGAAAAAAATAGAAAAACCTACTTGACGCAAAAGAGGCATATTGCAAATTATTTCCCCATGGCCCGCCGCAAAAAGAAAAGAAAAAGCCGCATAGGATCCTTTCTTTCGATATTAGTTGTATCCGCGATTCTCGCTCTGGGGCTTGCCCGCCACTATTTCCCACAAGAGTCCGCCATCGTAGAATCAAAGATAGCGCAGCTGCTCAATGGCATATTGCCTTCAAAAGGAGGAATCTACGCCACAGACGAATTCACCGTACAAAACTATTTTCCAAAATCCGAAAAGAATTTACAGATACTCGACAACATAGGATACACTTCGGGATTTTCAAATAAGGACGCTATCCCCTTATGGGTAGCGTACAAACTTAAAACTCCCTTTGAATACAACACCTCAAAACGCCCTTCTTCATTCTCGCAAGATCCGCGCGCACCCGGAAGCCCAAAACATTCAGATTACTCAAATTCCGGATACGACCGCGGACATATGGCCCCGAATTACGCGATAGGCCGCTGCTACGGCCAAGCCGCCCAAACGCAGACTTTTCTTCTCACCAACATAGTTCCCCAACGCGGCAATATGAATAGGGGAATTTGGCGGGAGATGGAACAGCACATAGCGGAAGTCGCCGCTCCCAGATTTGGGGCGATACTCGTATTTGTAGGCCCGATATTGGAAGAAAATCCCGCAAAAATAAAAGGTAAAATATCCGTGCCCGCGGCATGCTATGCCATACTTGCGGCAAAGCGCGGCGACGATATATTTGCCGCCGGATTTATAGTGCCCCAAAATCCTCAGAAGAAATCGATATGGGACTATTGCGTGCCGATAGACGAAATAGAAAAGCTCACCGGAATAGACTTTTTATCTCAACTGCCGGATTCAATAGAGGACAAATTGGAAGCCCTGGCAAATCCGAATCCATTTAAATGAGCATCAAAATTTTCTTGTTGCCCACGGAACCTTTAATTATCGTTTCCCGAAATGGAGATTGAACAAAAGTTTCATCGCGCTGGGTTTTTTCTACTTATACTTGGTTTCTTCGCCATTTCCTTTTGCGAAAGTTCCCATGCGGAGCAAGACGCCGCGATAAAACGTGAATGTATACTCTTTAAACGGGGGGATATTGGATTCCACACATTCCGAATCCCCGCAATAGTGCGCTGCGCCGACGGCAGCATCGCAGCTTTCGCAGAGGCGAGGAAGGACAACTCTAAAGATTCCGGAAGGATAAGCATAGCCATGAGAAAATCCTCCGATGGCGGCAAGACGTGGACTCCAATAGAAATAGTGGCAGACGGCGGCGGGGATTCTTGCGGAAATCCCGTTCCCATAGTTGACAAAAGAAGCGGTGACCTCATTCTCATATACAATAAAACTCTCGCCTGCGATACTGAAAAAAGAATACTGTCAGGAACTGCAAAAGACATGCGCAGAACCTTTATAAAACGCTCTCGCGACAACGGAAATACCTGGGAAGAGCCTCGCCAAATAACCCAGCAAGTAAAGCTTCAGGAACAGACATGGTTTGCAATAGGCCCGTCCGGGGCAATACAAATAGAGGGAGGCAAATTTGACGGGCGCATAGTATGCCCCGTGGCGACCGCCACTTCAGTGCCATTCCTGTATTGGGCTACGGCAATATTCAGCGACGACGGCGGCAATACATGGCAACGCGGAAACTTTGTGGCATATGACGGCGCCAACGAAAGCCAGATTGCGCAGATTGATTCCGATACAATCGCAATAAATATGAGAATTCACGGGCGCAATCCCGACGGTTCCCGAAAGACGCCATTCAGGGTAGTGGCGATGAGCCGGGACGGCGGCAGGACATGGGGAAATCCAATACCCGATCCGGCGCTGCCTGAGCCCATATGCGAGGCGTCTTTTACATCTTTTCCCAGAGGAGATTCGAGCATACTCGCATTTTCTAATCCGGCCGACACAGCGAGGCGCGTAAATATGACGCTCCGCTTTGCCGACTCAAAAAAATATCTGGAAAACTTCTCCAAAAATTTTTCATCGAAAAGCGCATGGACTCCGGGAATGCTCACATGCGATTCCCCGTCGGGATATTCCGACACCGTCTTCATCGACGAACACACACTCGGAATAATCTACGAGCGCGGTGTAAAGAGTTCTATAGAGGAAATAGCATTTTCCACGATTGCAGTTCCCAAAGAACTTTAAAAACTTAAAATATGCTAAAGCGGACAATAATAATATTCCTTTGCGCAACGCCTCTTGCATGGCCGCAATATTCCACGAGGGTGGGCGGAGGCGGAGTATCAATAACGCCGCGGGGGATAGATTTCCGCACGCGCCCCCAACTGAGCCCCGCCCCATCTAACTTCTCCGTAGTGTCCACCAGCTTGGACATGCCATTGCAGAAAGCCAAAGAAGTATTATTGAAGACAAATCTGATAACGGGCGCCGCTCTTGGAGACAGGGGCGAGATATCCGAACAAGCCCTCGCCTTCGCCTCCATACTATACTATGCCAACAAAAGCTCCGCCCAATTCGCATTTGAGGAAATCCTAAACTCCGCCGAATACCCCGAGGGCCGCATATACGCGGCAATGGGTTTGTATAATTTCGGGGGCAAGAGTGTAATAGACAACCTCTTGAAAAACGCCGACAAATCCCGAATAGTATCGGTTTTGATAGGCAGCAAGATGCACGAAGTCCAGCTCGGAAAATTCTTTGAAACTTTTCTGCGCGACACCTCCCTGTTCATTCCGGATATCTCCATACTCCGCCGCACGACGACAATCCAAAATACCCAATCCATAGAGCCCGTATATGTGATTCCAAGCCGTCCACCCGTTATAATAAGGCCCCAAAAACCTCCGCCGCGGACACCACAAAAGACTTGACGGGATTTTATTCATTAAAATATCCTTATCGGGTTGTTTCGGCGGATTCGCCGCTCTTAGTTTACGCTTGTAGTTTACGCTTGTAGTTTACGCTTGTAGTTTACGCTTAAATCACAACACAATAGAAACTCGACTATGGATAGAAAAACATTTTTAAAATCGACCGCGATAGTTGCGGGCGCCATATTTGCCAAGCCGTCTGGGTTAAGAGCCGCGGAACTCCACCCTGTTGGAGACTCCGGCCGCCCTGAAAATCCAAAACTCGCCCACGCCGAAAAAATAATATTTCCCGTGGGCGAAGACGTGGAAATAAGGATTCCCATACCGGATAAATACTCGAATGTAGCCGAAAATTTTAAAATTCTATGCGCCGGAGATGACGGCGGATTCTTTGCCGCCAACGACGCCCCCTACCTAAAGGCAAAAAATGAAATACCATTTTCCTTCGACGGTTCCACTCTATCAATCAAGATAAGTTTTCCGCGGGAACAGCGCTATACTTTTCTGATTTATAACAAAAATCTCAAAGATATAAAAGACCGCAATTTCGACCTAATGGCGAAGGTTTACGCCTTAAATTCCGACATTTACCAACTAACTCCCTTCAAGTGCGACTTTCATATGCACAGCACCGGCTCCGACGGAAAAGAAACACCCGTTGAAGCCGGAATAAAATGTATGGAAACCGGATTTGACTACCAATCTTTGTCCGACCATTCAAATTATAGTTCCTCGGTGGAATTGATGAAGGAATTTAAAGGACTTCCCATATCGATGAACGTCTATATGGCCGAAGAAATACATAAATCGGTTGCCCATATCCTTGTAGTGGGAGCCGGCGACAGCGTCACAAACTACATTGCCGCAAACAAGGCGGAATTCGACAAATCTTGCGATAAATACCTAAAATCCCTTACCGGTGAGTTTAACGACGAAGAGCGCCAAATAATAGCCAGAGCCATGGCCGAAATAGACATAGCCCACAAGCTCAAAGGCTATACGGTGTTTGCGCACCCCTATTGGAGGCTGGGAGCCGAACGCATAGGGCAAAGGCTCGGCACGGGAATAAATTCCTACCTCTCGGATAGAACAATAGACGCCCTGTTGATGAAATGCAATTTCGACGCCGTCGAGGCCGTAAACGCCACCGCCCGCGACGAACAAACCGATATGATGACCGCGACAATATCCGAGTTTAAGTCGCACGGCAGAGACATTCCTATAATAGGGGTTTCCGACGCCCACCACCCGGATCAGCACGGCAAGGGATACACTATCGCATTCGCCAAGACAAATGCCTTTAACGACATATGGAGCGCGATAAAATCTTATAACAACGTCGCCGTTGATTCCCCTGGGGATGGGACAACTCCTATAATCTTGGGCAGGCGCAGATTTGTGCGTTTTGCATTTTTCCTCTTGGAAGAATATTTCCCCCTGCACGACATACTCTGCGCTAAGCAGGCCGAAGTGCTGTCCAAAATACTCAAGGGCGGACGTTCTCCGGAATTGATGGAAAGCCTCAAGAATTTGGGAGACCAGACTAAGGCCCTATACGCATCTATGAGATATTCTTAGCATCTCGAACACCTCACAGAAGTTTGGCAAAAAAAAGGCGCGATTCAGTTTGAATCGCGCCCTATTTTTGCCTGTTTTTTTACGAGAGGCGTTCGAGCAAGGCCTCGCGCTCCACCTTAAGGGCGTTCGGCAGATTGTCGAAGAGTTCTTCGCTGAGCGGCTGGGCTGCAATCGTATTGGGATCGTAGCTCATGAGGTCGGCAAACTGCTGTTTGGAGTAGTCCATGCCTTCCCAATCTATATCTTCATAGTTGGGAATGAAGCCGATTGCGGTTTCCTTAGCCTTGGCTTCTCCATTCTGACGCTGGACTATCCAGGCCAAAACGCGCGCATTGGCTCCGAATCCGGGCCACATGAAATTGCCGTCTGCGTCTTTGCGGAACCAGTTTACATGATAGAATCTTGGGGTTTGTTCAAGATTCTTACCCATTTTCACCAGATGGGCAAAGTAATCGTCCATATTGTAGCCGCAGAACGGGAGCATTGCCATGGGATCCGAGCGGAGTTCGCCCTGTTTTCCTTCGGCGGCAGCCGTGCGTTCGGAACCCATCATGGCGCCGAGATATATGCCGTGCGTCCAGTTGAAGGATTCGTACACCAAGGGTATTCCGGAAGCCCTGCGGCCTCCTATTACAATGGCGGAAATCGGCACGCCGCCAGCATTTTCCACGCCGTCGTCGAGGCATGGGCAATTTGCGATTGGCGCTGTAAAGCGGCTATTCGGATGCGCGGCTTTGACGCCGGATTCCGGGGTCCAATCATTGCCTCTCCAGTCGGTCAAGTGGGCCGGAGGAGTATCGGTCATACCTTCCCACCAGACGTCGCCGTCGTCAGT
This sequence comes from uncultured Opitutales bacterium, assembly GCA_944389885.1. Taxonomy (GTDB): domain Bacteria; phylum Verrucomicrobiota; class Verrucomicrobiia; order Opitutales; family Intestinicryptomonadaceae; genus Merdousia. The sequence continues at coordinate 25,344 of CALXNZ010000021.1, read as the reverse complement.
GAGGGCCACGTTTGTGAAGATTGAGTTCTTTACGCAGGAAAGCATTGCGTTGGGATTGGTCTTCATGCTTGTTCCCGGAGCAACTCCGAAGAATCCGTTTTCAGGATTGATGGCGTAGAGCTTGCCGTCCGGACCGGGCTTAATCCATGCGATGTCGTCTCCGACGCATGTTATCTGCCAGCCTTTATTCTGAAGTTCCTTTGGCGCGATAAGCATCGCAAAGTTCGTTTTACCGCAAGCGCTTGGGAATGCTCCTGTGACATAGGTCTTATTCCCCTTAGGATCTTTCACACCGAGAATGAGCATATGCTCCGCCAGCCAGCCTTCGTCCTTACCCATAGCCGAAGCTATGCGCAGGCTGAGGCATTTTTTACCCAAGAGGGCATTGCCGCCGTACCCAGAACCTATGCTCATGATTAAGCGTTCTTCCGGGAAGTGGACTATATAAGTATTTTCCGGATCGCAGGGCCATGCCACATCGTCCTCAGGCGAATTTATCGGTTTTCCGACCGAGTGCAGGCACGGTATAAATTTGCCATTTTCACCGAGAACTTCGAGAACTTTCGGCGAAACGCGCGCCATTATTCTCATGCTCACCACAACATAGGGGGAGTCCGTGATTTCTATTCCGACCTGCGAGATTGGGCCTCCTATCGGACCCATGCTGAAGGGAATCACGAACATTGTGCGCCCTTTCATGCAGCCTTTAAAGAGTCCGTTAAGTTTCTCTTTCATCTCATTAGGATCCATCCAGTTATTGGTTGGGCCCGCATCGGATTTATTCTTTGAGCAGATGAATGTGCGCGCTTCAACTCTGGCTACGTCGCGCGGATCGGAGCGGAAGTAGTAGCACCCTGGGCGCTTCTGCTGATTGAGTTCTATACATGCACCTTTGGCTATCATGGCGTCGAAGAGGGCTTTTGCCTCCTCTTGGGACCCGTCACACCAATGTACCTTTTCAGGTGTGGTGAGAGCCGCTATTTGGTCCACCCAAGCCACAAGTGCCTTGTTCTTTACTGTTTTAGGATCTATCATTTGTCGTTCCTGTTGAGTTTAAATTCTTTAAATGATTTAGATAAAAAATTTCGTATTTGGTTTTACAACGGAGCGTACTTCTTTCAACACTTTTTTTAAAAAATCGCGCACAAAAATGTACAAAATTGTAGTTTTTTAGCGATATAAGGTTGGGCTTAAATAATAATACCTATGATTTAAGTCATTTAATAATATGGGAATCCAATTGATTTGACATTGAGATATTCCGAATTTTGACATTAAATAGGAGCAGTTTATCCACAATTTTTTATTATGCCATTTTAAAGGAATAAGTATGTATCTATAAACAACTCACAAGCGTAAATTAATTTTCCAAAGAACAGCGGTTTATCTTAATTTTATACTCTTTGTATGGAAATTCTTATAAAAGTTGAACTAAACGCTATTTTATTTTTTGAAAGGCGAGGTCACAATAGAGTTTTTTTTAACTTTTACGAAAATCGCAAATAATTTGGCAACACACTGAATCAAACGCAAGATATTCCAAGACAGACATTTTAAAATTGCCGGATGCGCGGTTAATTTTTTTCTTTCGGAGCGGAGGCTCGAGGAAAGACCTTAAAGCAAAGCAATATCACCGATATAACCGCAACTGAAAACCAAAAATACCCGAAGATCTCGTGCATGAGATCATAATTGGCATTTCCTACATATGGGGCTGCAACCACTATGCAAACCATGCGCACCGCATTTGCAAAAAATCCTATTGCAACGGCGATTATAGGGATAAGAAACCTGCCCCACAATGCGATTCCGCGCATAAATACCGCCATAAAAATTCCTATTAACAGAACGGAAGATATTATGCCAAAACCGTTGCATTCGGCCGCCACGACGAATGGCCGCCCTTCATTTTGGAGTATGATTTGAGGTTCGGCTCCGCGCATTAGTACCAAACTGGAAGTTTCGGCAAAAAGGTTCAGGATTTTAGATGCCACAAAGCCGCCCCATACCCTTAGCGGCATGTCGAACATTCTCGCCAAAAGCGAAAGAATAGTAAAAACATAAAACGAAACTCCGATAGCCCATGAATAGCGCGGTTTGTCGGTACAAGCCAGGCTAAACGACACGAGGGCCGCAGAAAGCCCCGCCAAGACCGCAAAAGCTGCGCCAATGCCAAAGTTGGGAGCCAAGAGGAATAGCGTATATGCAGCCCCCAAACAGAGTATGCTTGGAAAATTAAATTTTGGGGCATGGAACTTAACGCCGCCCTCAAGGGCGACCGCCACAGCTCCCGACGCCAATATGACAAGGGCATCGCGCAACTGCCTGCTATGGGAGAGAGCGTCCCATAGCCAGTAGGCTGCCGGAGCAAATGCCACAAAGACACACAGCCAAGCAAAGGTCTCAAGCAAGACGTCGGATCTCCTTTGCCGATTTTCCCTCTTAAATTCTGCGTTGCCCATTTTTAATATTAGAGGGCAGAGAATGTAAAAAAGTTCCGAATTTTACAAGTTGTAATTGATTTGAAAGTTTGCAAAAGAATTTACTTGCGTGCAATATATACGCCTAAATACTCGCAAGCAGTGGCAATGGAAACGCAATATTCAAAAACCGAAGAATTCTGGAACTGGTTCACGCATGGCGTAGGAATTGCGTTCGCCATAGCCGCATTGACAGTTCTTGTCACGCTCGCTTCAATTTACTCCGACGCATGGAGCATAGTTTCGTGCGCTATTTTCGGAACATCTATGATAATACTCTATACGGCGTCATCGGCGTATCATGCGGCAGGCAATGAGAAGGCGAAAAAACTGCTGAAAAAGTTCGACCACATAGCAATATATTATCTCATAGCTGGCAGCTACACCCCATTTTTGCTTGTGAGCTTGCGTTCCACAGTGGCGTGGACTCTGTTCGGAATAATATGGACGCTCGCTATACTGGGAACATTCCTCAAAATTTTTCTTTCAAATTCTGGAACAAAGATATGGTCGATAAGCCTGTATTTGGCAATGGGCTGGCTGATAGTATTCATATCCGGAAAATTATTTTCGATGCTCCCGGCCACCGGGCTCGTATTTCTTGTTCTCGGAGGTCTTTTTTATACTGGAGGCGTTTTCTTTTACATAAAAAAGAAACGGAAATACTCCCACGCCATATGGCACGTTTTTGTACTGCTTGGAACCATCATGCATTTTTTCGCCGTATTGTTTTCATGCGTGGTATAATACAGAAATTTTGAAATGGACTTTTTAAACTCACTCGAAAAACTCGTGGAAAGTCGCTCGTCAAGACCCTCTTGGGACGAGTATTTTATTTCTGCCGCCGTGCTTATAGCTTCGCGCTCAACATGCACGCGCCTAAACGTAGGCTGCGTTATAGTTAGCGGCGGAGAGCATAAAAATCGCATTATAGCCGCAGGATACAACGGTTTTCTGCCGGGGGCTCCCCACAATTCATGCGTCGTAAACGGCCACGAACTCGCCACCGTACATGCTGAACAGAACGCCGTGTCCGACGCCGCCAGGCGCGGGGTATCCTTAAACGGGGCCACGGCATACATCACGCACTATCCCTGCGTAAACTGCGCAAAGCTATTGATTGCAGCGGGAATAACGCGCATAAAATATTTGCACGACTACAATAATGAACCGCTTGTTGAACGGTTATTTTCCGAATCTCACATAGCAGTGGAAAAACTGGGAGATTAAAAAATGCGCAAACCCTACAACGACAGAGGCTGGAGTCTGATAGCCGCATCGCCCGAATCTTCAGATCCGATTTTTGAGGAATCCGTCATACTCATAATAGACGACAATGAAGACGGAACCTTCGGAATAGTCATGAACAAGCCCGAACATAAGACACTTTCAGAAATGTCCCCCGAATTTGACAATACGCCGCTGGCGGACGCTCCGGTGTTCGACGGGGGGCCCGTTGGACGCGAACGCCTAAGTTTGGCCGTGTGGAGTTCAAACAACTGCGACTCCGGAAATTTCGCATTCGGGTTGTCTGCAGAAAAAGCCGCAGAAATGTTGAGGGAAGATCCCGAAGCAAGAATCGGAGCATTTATAGGGTTTGCCGGCTGGAGCCGGAATCAGCTGCAAGGCGAAATAGACGAGGGGGCATGGATAGTCTCAGACTTGGATATTTCTCCAGTATTTGAGATTCCTGCGGAAACGCTTTGGCGCGAAATAATCTTGCGCGAATGTCCGCAATTCCGCGAGCTTGAAGAGCCTAAGAGCGATATTTCATTCAACTGATGAACCTTAAAATACGCGCCATACCCAATTCCCCTCGGAGTTTCTGCGCAGGCTTGCACGCGGACGCGATAAAAATTAAGGTTGCCGCCCGCGCGGTTGACGGCAAGGCCAATGCCGAACTTTTGCGTTTTCTTGCCGAAAGCTTGGATTTGCCAAAGAGCGCCATAAGGATAGCAAGGGGCGAGAGTTCAAGGGACAAAATAGTGGAAATCGACGGAATGGAATCCGATGAAGCCAAAAAGAAATTATTGGAGCTGAACCCCGATCGATAAATATTTTCGCGCAATATATAGGCTCCCGCATAAAAAATTCAAAGATTCCGCTTGACTAAATTATTTGTTTTCATTGCCTTTTGCGGACATAAAATGTGGTATTCATTCCCAAATTAGCGGACAATATGTTATGATTACGGCAATGATTGCGATGTTTGCGCTCGGCTATTTGGCGATAGCCCTGGAGCATAATATAGGAATAAACAAGGCACCCATTGCCGTGGCGCTTGGAGTAATCCTATGGATAATGTACATGTTCTTGGGCGACGCTGAAATCATTTCGGCAAACGAAATAGATTTTGAACACTTTCTCTCGGGCAATCCCGAACTTACCGCGGTTCCTATCGCGCAACAATGCGCAAAATTCGTCACAAATTTCCAGCTTGCCGAACATCTTGGCGACACTGTGCAAATAGTGTTATACCTCATAGCCGCAATGGCTATAGTCGAAATGATAGACATACACGGAGGATTCTCGGTAATAACCAATAGGATAACAACGAAGAGCAAGCGGAAATTGCTATGGATTGTGGCATTTATAACATTTTTCATGTCGGCGGTTCTCGACAATATGACAAGCGCAATAGTAATGACAATGCTTCTCAGAAAGCTTGTATCTATAAAGAGGGAACGCTGGATTTTTGCCGGAATTATAATAATCAGCGCAAACTCCGGAGGCGCGTGGACACCTACCGGAGATATTACTACGATTATGCTGTGGATGGCAGAAAAGCTGACCACTATAAATCTTATGGAAACTCTATTCCTTCCGTCAGTAGTATCCCTGATCGTGCCGCTTTCAATATGCACTTTCTGGCTTAATCGCAAACCGCTCGCAGCCCCATCCATTACCGCTAAACAAAATGCCCTGTCATATCTAAACCGCAAAGCTAAACTTTCAATATTCCTGCTCGGAATTTTTGGACTATTATTCATTCCAATATTTAAGGCCATTACGGGGCTGCCGCCGTTTATGGGAGCCCTTCTTGTATTCGCCTTTATTTGGATTTACATAGAGCTAATGTACAACAAGCTCCGCGATATACCGTATCAACACCAACACAGAATGTCGGAAGTCCTCGGAAGAATAGATATTTCCACGGCAATATTCTTTCTGGGAATTTTAATGGCAGTATCCGCCCTACAATCCGCGGGAGTTCTCGCGGCCGCCTCCGAATTTCTCGACACAAATGTCCGCAATGTCTATGTAATAAACTCAATTATAGGAATAATGTCGTCAATAGTCGACAACGTTCCGCTGGTAGCCGGAGCAATGGGAATGTATCCTACGCTTAATGTTGAAGCAATCGCGACCGCTGGAGATTCGGCATACATGTTGAATTTTATCGAAGACGGCGTATTTTGGCAGTTGCTCGCATACTGCGCCGGAGTTGGCGGCAGCATATTAATCATAGGCTCCGCCGCCGGAGTGGTGGTAATGGGAATAGAAAGAATCACATTTGCGTGGTATCTCAAAAAATTTTCCCCTGTGGTTCTGTTAGGATATTTTGCGGGAATACTGGTTCACTTTATTGCGACTTAACTATTTTATTCGCCAGACCTTCCATATCCTATCCCGCAAATATTCTGCCTATAAAAAATTTCCAGCAATCCGAGCTTTGCAGACCATATTTATGGGCGCTCATTTGCTATCTGGAAATATTGCTTCGATGAACCGGATTTACCTGCAAGAATATCGGATTCCCTTATCTTTGCCACGCATATTTGGCGCTTGCCGTAGCGCGAATGGTCGTAGCAGACGTATATATCGCCGTTGACGTCCTGGTCGGCGTCGGGATACGAGACGTCGGCGCGCCCGTCTATTTCCAAACCGCCCTCCCATGTTTTGCCGTCGTCGCGCGACAGATAGGCCATTATCTTCTTGCGCGGATAAGAGCGCAGATTCTCCGGGCCGCGCGGTTTGCCGGCGAGCCATTGGGCGTCGTCGGCGTCATTCTTTACCAACAGCAAATTCCCCGACTTCAATCTCGATATGTGGAAGCGCGACCCGCAATGGGGTATTTTGGAAGCCTTAATTTCCCCAAAAGTCTTGCCGCCGTCTTGAGAGAACGCCTCGAGAATGCCGTCGTTGCCGTAGCTTATTTGCGAACTCCTTTTAGCTCCCTGCCTTGACACCGTCCAATCGGGCTGCGTGCGCGAGAGCAGCCATATAGAGCCGTCGAGTTTTTCAACAAACATGTGTTCGGTAAACGGCACAAACGGTATTTTCACGCAGTTCACAAGTTTCGGGTCTTTAGCATCTGAATCTGATACATAAAGTATTGCGCCCTCATTGGAAGAATCGAGGTCGTTGATGTTTTCCATCTGAAACTTGCATACAGGGAAGGCCCATTTTCCGTTTTTAAGAACTATGGGCTTATTCATCATCACGCCGTCGCAAAGGCGGCGCGGCGCGCTCCATGCGGGTTTTTCAGCTTCGGGATTTTTACATACGCTATACCAAACTCCGCCCCTCCTATCCCATTGTCCGCGAAGATTAGGCTCTTTATGCCAAAGCCAGCCCTTATTCACATATTCCCCGCTTGACTGCGCCCAAAACAGCCATATCGAACCGTCAGGAGCCCTCCACAACGAGGGGTCGAAAAGCCGCACTTTTCCCACATGCGGAGAACGAACCACCATGTCCACCTTATTCTTCCATTCGTTCCCGACGCCGTACGCTACCATAATGTAATTGTCCGGGCATTCGGTTTTCCCGTTTCCATACCAAGCCAAAAATATTCTTTTACCCGTCTTGCTTGCAGCTATGCTCGATATTCCCTGAAACGGCTTTGTACCCATAGCCAGTTCGCCATGGGCTTCAAGCATTTCTGCGGGCTCCATTGCAACGTCTGCCGCGGAAGAGTCAACGCTTCTGCACGCGCAAAATAAAAAGGGCAATAGGAATATTGGTAATACTAAGGCGGCAAATTTATTATTCATAACTCTTACAGAATACACAATTATTTCAAAAGCGTAAATTAAAAATTATATTTAGCTATTACGCTCCGATTGTTTAAGTATGAGAAATTGGCTTTTTAATATATTACCGCCTTCGGGAATATTTGGCATGGATAGAGATACCGCCACGATAACCATACTCCTTATAGTATCAATAATATTCATATACGTTCTCGGTAGAATTCTCGGAATTATTTTACCGGCGCTTTTCAAGAGAATCAGAATTCGCAAGCTTGAGCGGCAGGCGGAAATTTTAAAATCCCACGGGGTATTTAAGAAAGCCTCGAGGCTTCTTGCACCGCTGTGTTTTATCATGCTAATTCCGTTTATATTCCCAAAATCCGACGTGGGAGACGAATTTTATACGATAACAATCAAAATTCTTTTCTCCTATCTCTATCTGACTCTATGGATTTTTATAACCGGCTTAGTTTCTGCAATAGGAGACATAATTTCCATAAGGAATAGGAAGTCCATACGCGGATTTACGCAAATAATACAAGTTGCGGTATCTCTGATTATAGTAATTTTGCTTATCTCAATGCTGCTCGATAAATCTCCGTTCAATGTTCTGGCTGGATTAGGCGCATCGGCGGCTGTATTGATGTTGGTGTTTAAGGACGTCCTGCTCGGATTCGCGGCTTCCGTGCAATTATCCGCAAACAAAATGCTCCAAGTGGGCGACTGGATTACAATGCCCCGAAACAAAGCCGACGGAACCGTCATCGAAATAGGCCTTACTGCCGTAAAAGTCCGCAACTGGGACAACACCATAATAAATATTCCCACCTACGACTTGGTAAGCGATTCCTATCAGAATTGGAGGGGCATGAGCGAATCAGGCGGAAGGCGCGTAAAACGGCACATATCCATAGACATGCAAAGCGTGGTATTTTGCGACGATTCCATGCTGGAACGCTTCGCGAAAATAAACCTAATAAGCGATTATGTAGCCGAGAAAATAGGTAAAATAAAAGCCTCCCCTGCAACTTCCACAACTTCTCCCGCACTTTCCGAAAGACCCACAAATTTAGAGATATTCAGAATCTACCTCGAACGTTATCTCGAAAACAATCCCGACGTAATTCTCGAAATGACGCACTTTGTGCGCCAGCTTCAACCTACCCCAACCGGCATTCCGCTGGAATTGTATTTCTTTACAACCACCGATTGGATACCCTATGAAAACGTACAATCCAGGGTGTTTGAACACGTCATTGCATCTGTGCCGTCATTTGGGTTGCGCATATTCCAAGAAGAGTCCGACAAGACATAAACGCTCTTGGGAGACATTTGCACAACAAGAAAAATCCCCTAAGCAAAAACATATAAAATATGAAAATCGCGCGCGGAAAATTCGCAGCCTATCGCGCATAAAAAAAGAACCCGTCCGCAAAGGACGGGTTCTTTTTTATCTCTAAAAGCTATCTTACTTTTACGATATCCACACGCCTATCGTGCCTTGCTTCCGGAGAATCTTTTGCGGCGTCAAGAGTTGCGCCAGCCTCGCCCCTGCCTACGGAATTCATGCGGTCGGGAGAAACTCCGAGATTGCCCATGTAATCCGACACGGCCTTGCAGCGTTTATCCGAGAGCAACAAATTGTATTCTTCAGTACCCCACCAGTCTGTGTGCCCGACAAGAACCAACTTCACATCGGGGTTTTCGTCGCAAAAACTTGCCGCGCTCTTTATTTTTCCGCGTTCTGCGGGTCCGACAGCGTATTGGTCAAATCCGAAATACACGGTGCATACGATATCTTCGGGATTTATATTTTCATAATCCATTCCGCTATTGCCAAATTCCCCGCGATCCGCAAGGCCGGAATCTGCACCCATGGAGGCGTCTTCCGGGAGATTATCGGGATTGAGCGTACCAGATGCGTTTGTCGCGCGAGTATCGAGCGGCGACGGGCTATCCATTGAATCGCAGGCCGCGAGGAAGAAGAGCGACAAAGTCGCAATAGCGAGAGTGAATAATTTTTTCATAGTTTTGACGATTCTGAAAATTAACTGTTTAACACTTTATATAATCGTTTTTTTTTGCAAGTTTTTTCTAAATATTTCTTCTTACAAAATAAGGTCGTATCAGAATACGGAAGGTATATTGGGAGATATGATTCTCCTTGCCCGCGGCAGGGTCACCCTGCCCCCTCTGGACTCTATTTCAAGTTCCGTACGTTTTTGGGCTTCAACGGCTTCCATGCGCATTTTTTCAAGTATGGCCTGATACCTTTTCAACTCGGCGATTTCCGCCTCTCTGGCCTTCAGAAGTTCCTGGAGTTTGGATATTCTTGCATCTGAAGAATTGTCCTTGCGTTCCTTTTGGAGTTTTTCGAGGGCCATACGGGTATCTTGCACGGCCTGATGGAGAATGTCGCGCTGTTTTGCGAGTTCAACTTTTGCGTTTTCCGCGGAAATTCTCGCATCAGCCTCGCGCTCTAACTGGCGATTTAGTTTATCCACAATTTCCTGTTGTGTCATCTTGGTTTTTTCGCGGGCCTTTTCCAACATTTGGCGCGCCTCTTTGGCTTTTTCCATATTGCTTATGGCGCTTTGTTGGGCAATTCTGGCCAATCTCGCGGCTTCTTTGGCTTTTATTTCTGCCGTTTTTTCAGCATTGAGGGCGATATTTTGGGCGGTGAACGCTTCGGCTTCAAGCATGTGCGAATGCACGCGCTGCTGTCCATATTTAAAAAAGAACACCACGGCGGTAAACGCCAACAGGCATATGGCAAAAATAAAAGTTCCGTGCAAATCTTTCATATATCCCCAAAATCTTAGAAAAGGACTATATCGACACAGTTTTTATGCAACAATTTTCTGCGAAATTCCGGCAATTCCTGTTTTGACATTCCCATCGTTCTGTGAATATCTTTCATGCCATGCACGAATTTGACACGGAAGCCATGAATACAAATATGGTAATTCGCATATGCGGGGTTGAATATAACTACGCCCGCAGCGCGGCGCTGGAATGCTTTCACGACCTTGAGATGCTTGAAAGCCTCCTAAGCGTATATATTGAGGGAAGCGACATATCCATGATAAACTCCGCCAATGTTGGGGAAACCGTGAAGCTCACCGACAGCGCCACCGAATGCCTCATATCGGCATTCCAGGCGGCTCAAATAAGCAGAGGGGTCATCGACGTATGCATGGGCGAATATTTTCTCAAAAATAAAAAGGATTCTACCATAGCCATAAAAGGGGAACCCCGCAGGGGAGTCTTTGAATTTGACGCCGAAAACTATGCGATTCGCAAGAAATACGACGGCATGATCGACCTTGGGGCAATCGGCAAAGGCTTTGCAGTAGACAAAATTGTGGACAAGCTCATAGATATTTGGGAGGTGGAAAACGCTTTTATCACTTTCGGGGGAAGTTCAATATACGCCTTTGGGAAACCAGACGACGCCGAATCATGGATTATAAGGCTCGGCGGTGAAGGCGGCATGGAAATACCCTTGAACAACGCTGCGGTCGGGGCGTCCGGCGTCGCGGTACAGGGAACGCATATTTTGGACGCCCGCACGGGCACCGTGCCGGAAAACCAGCCATACAGGACTTGGGCTTTCGCGGGTTCCGCAGCCATTGCCGACGCAATGTCAACGGCATTTATGATACTGCCATTGCCGGAAATTAAGGATATATGCTCCGAATATAACCTTTCGGCGGCTATTCAGCAGACGCCGGACTCCCCCATTGAAATCATAGAGTAGCGGCCTTTTGTTTTAGGGTATTTTTTGTAGATTTCCCCGAATAGACGCGATAATTATAGCCGCGGCTCAGGATCGTAAAAATATCCCTCAAGAGCCGCAACTGTTGCCGATTTTATTTTCACGCCTATCAATTTTCCGCGAAGCTCGGCAAGATTTTTAGACGATTTAAAAAATACTTTGCGGTGCGTGCGGGTGCGCCCCATTATGGCGTCGGGGTTGCGTTTGGCGCAGGATTCCACAAGTATTTCCTGCTCGGTATCAACAAGCCTCAGGTTGTATTCCATAGACTGCTTCGCCAACAAATCCAGAAGTTCAGCGTTGCGTCCCTCTTTGACGGAATCGGGAACATCGTCGGGCAACTCCGCGCTCAAAGTACCTTTGCGCGGGCTGTATTTAAATATATAAGCCATATCAAAACCCGACTTTTCAAAAATCTCTTTTGTGCATTCAAAATCCTCGTCGCGCTCTCCGGGATAGCCGACTATTATATCGGTTGAAATCGAAATATTTGGCTTTGCTTCGCGGAGCCTTGAGACAATCTCAAGAAATTTAGAGGCCGTATAAGGCCTGCGCATAAGTTTCAAAATGCGATCGCTCCCCGATTGCAGAGGCAAATGCACATATTCGCACAAAGTCCGCAATTCTGCGTATGCGCCCGTGAGCTGCGGCGTGAAAAACGATGGGTGCGGCGAAGTGAAGCGTATGCGCTCAAGGCCGTCAAGCTTGTCGAGACTGCGCAAAAGCCCCACAAACGCATCGCCTCCAAGCCCGATATCCCTGCCGTAAGCATTTGCTACCTGCCCAAGCAGCGTTATTTCCTTAGTCCCGGAATCTACGAGCTTGGCGGCCTCCTCCAATATCTCTTCCGGCGGGCGCGACCTTTGTATTCCGCGCGTCTTAGGCACTATGCAATAAGAGCAGTTCATTTGGCAGCCCTGCATAATGGATATGTAGGCGCAGGTCTGGGAAGTATCCGCCAAAAGGTGGCGATTTATATACCTGTGCGACTGGAGGTCGTCGGAAATATCCAAATATGTGTCCGCCGACTCAGGATCATCGCGCAGCAATCGCGGCGGCTTTGGGTGGCACATTCCCCCGAGCCTTCTTGCGTACATTTTCAGCGCAATCTCCGGAACCATATGGGTTTTGCGGGCTCCCAATATGAAATCTATTCCGGGGAGCGTCCGCATAAGTTGCCCTCCCCTATTCTGAGCCATACAACCCGTCACGCCGATTATCGGCAAACTTGCCCGCCGCGCGTTCCTGCGCGCAAGGACATGGCCGAGCTTGCCTATGGCTTTCTGTTCAGCCTGCTCCCTCACCGAACATGTATTTACGACTATTATATCGGCGACGGCGTCGTCGGATACGATATCGTGCCCGCGCTCCGCAAATTCCGCAGCTATGTTTTCGGAATCGCGCTCGTTCATTTGGCAGCCGTATGTGCGCAGATATATTTTCATCTCAAAAATTAAAAGCTCTAATGAAAATCGATATTTAGTCGATTAAAATCATCAAATTCAAGCGCGCTTAAAAATCGCTAAAATTTGTTGAAATTATAAAAAAGCTTTGTTTGAATCGCTCTGATTATTCAAAAAATTTTTAAGGAACAATTAGATATGGCAAGTTCAAAACCAGTAGTATTCAACAACACCGTCCTGCGCGACGGTCACCAATCGTTGGCGGCTACGCGTATGCCGACATCAATGATGCTCCCGATTTGCCCCCTTCTCGACAGCATGGATTTCGGAGCCCTTGAAACTTGGGGGGGAGCCACCATTGACTCAGGTCTGCGCTTTCTCGGCGAATTCCCATTCGACAGGCTCGACGCCCTAAAAAAAGCCTGCCCCAAGACTAAGCACATGATGCTTTTCCGCGGACAAAATATAGTGGCTTATTCGCATTTTCCGGACGATGTTGTACAAGCATTTGTTCGCACTTCGGCGAAGCACGGCATGGATATATTCCGCATATTCGACGCCCTAAATGATACCCGCAATATGGAATGCGCCATAAAGGCGGTTAAAGAAGTTGGCAAAGAGGCCCACGGCACAATCTGTTATACGACGAGCCCCGTGCACACGGTAGATACCTTCATACGCCTGGGGGTAGAGCTCGAGGAAATGGGTTGCGACGCCGTTGTTTTAAAAGACATGGCCGGATTGATTCCCCCGTATGTCGCCCACGAAATTATAAGCGGCTTGAAATCCAACATAAAAATTCCGGTCATAATACATACCCACGAAACCGCCGGAATGGGGGCGCCAACTTATTATGCCGCTGTGGATGCCGGCGTAGATTCGATTGACACTTCAATCGCCCCCTTCGCCAACGGAACCGGACAACCCGATACCGCCAGAATGCAGGCTCTGTTGAAGGATCACCCGCGCTGCCCGTCTTACGACACAAAAAAGCTGCGCGAACTTCATCTATATTTTAAGAAAATCTACGATGAGCTCGGCTTCTACACCTCCAAAAAGAATGAAGGCATAGACACCGATGTACTGAATTACCAAGTTCCCGGCGGCATGCTTTCAAACTTCCGCGTGCAGCTAAAAGAGCAAAAGATGGAAGATAAATTCGACCAGGTCTTTGCTGAAGTTCCCTATGTTCGCGAAAAATTAGGCTGGATTCCGCTTGTCACTCCCACTTCACAAATTGTCGGGACCCAGGCGATGATGAATGTCAAGTTCGGGCGTTGGAAGATGTTCACCCCGCAGGCTATGGATATAGCTCTCGGATATTACGGGCGCACTCCCGCCCCGGTAGATGCGGAAGTTCGCAAACTTGCGGAGGAAAAATCGGGCAAGCCTCCAATAGACTGCCGCCCTGCGGACCTCAAGAAACCCGGAATGGAAGATCTGCGCGAGCAGCTGCGCGAAAAGGGCATAAAAGACGACGACGAACATTGCGTGATTTACGCCATGTTCCCGCAACAGCTTGAAGATCTTTATAAAAAGCCGCGGTCTGCTTACGCCTTAAAGTCTCCGGCGGACAAAAAGCCTGAAGGCGCGGCGAACCCATCGAGCGGAACATTCAAAATTTCTATCGACGGAGCCGCCCCGCATACTGTAAAAGTCCAACAACTTTAACCAATCGGGAGCGCCTGAATTTTAAAGGACTCCGGTTGCATTTAATTCCAATAAATAAAAATTCTCCGTTTCGACGATGCGGAGAATTTTTTATTTTAGAAGTTTATATGCGTACGGCATAGAAAATAATCCAAAAGTTTGAAGATAAAAATAAATGCGATGCCGCACGGCATCGCATTTAAATACGGTGAAAATCCGCTGCTATTATTTTCTTTTCTTAAAGCAAACAAACCCTAACGCCGCAAGCGCGAAGAACGCAGCCACAAGCGAAGGTTCCGGAATTACCACCTGCGTTGCGGAAAGCCAATATCCGCCGTTAGTATCCTCAACAAAGCAGAAATCCACCCAATCTCCGTCCAAAGATTTTATATACGAGAAATCTATTTGGCTGTCGCGATTGTCAACATGTATGAGTTCTAAGCGGAAATTATCAATTATGAGCCAATGCTCCATATTCCCCTCGGCCTGAGCTACAAGTTTATTGTTGGCGAGATTATTAAAATTGATGCGGGTGACATCGTCGCCTATAAAAATAGTGGTTGTAATTTTATCAATCGTATCGGTCACGGCCTTGACGCTATAATCCAGGCATTTAAAATCCTGGTTTGCGTAAATATTCAAATATCCGTCTCCAACCGAATTTTGAACCATTATATCTTTTTGAGTGCTGCTTTCAGCATTTCCTTTGAACGGATTTGAAGAATAGAAATTTATGGTCGCGCCATTATTATCCAAGATAATTACATTTGAACGCGTCCTTAAAGCACCTTCCGCGACTCCTTCGTATATGTTTATTTCGCCATTATAGACTACTTGGTATACCCACGCATCGCCTGTTGCTCCGGCATAAACGTTAAGATAGCTCTTAGCTGGCTCTGAAGTACCTCCGGCGATATATGTCATATGATTGTCTTCGGAGATATATTTTCCGTAAAGATTTACAATGGTACCTGCCGAAACTCTAAAATACGGCACGGAAAGGGTGCCGCCCTGTTTTATATTTATTACGGAGTTGCCGGAACTTGAATAAGCCGATCCAAAACGTCCTCCGGCGGAAAAGACACCACCGTCTTCTATGTTAAGAGTTGAGCCAGCATACATATAAACGTCTGCATAAGATGTTTGCGATTGCGTAGCCATTTCAACTCTTCCCCCGTCCAAAACATTAAATTCGGCGCCTTTGGAAAGAATAAAGACCGCTCCCGTATCATTTGTTGTCTCATTTGAGCCAGTGATGTTCAGCAATCCGGTAAGGTTTACCTGCGTATTGGCGTCCTGTTGAAAGGAGAGGGCATTTGTTGTACCCGTCATATTCGCCTTCAAACCTATTCCAACGGAACTTGAGCACGAGGCGATAGTGAGTTTATAGTATGTATATTCGGGAGACTCGGCAGTTCCTGTGTTTTTGCGCACATTTAAAGTTCCGTTAAGATTTATCGTGGCATCTAAATTTTCAGGAAGGATTGAAGAATTATTTGTTCCCTGTATATACAGGGCGCTCTCGACATTTAGCACGTTAGTTTCCGAAAAAGTGAGTACCGACGGAGTCACGCCCTTTATTCCACCGTCCTGTCCGTTGCCGCCGTTGCGAATTGTAATTCTGGCGTTGCTACCTTCGTTGAGCCCCACGAGATTGACCGTACCTCCGGTAAATTTTATTTCTGCAGGTTCGACCTTAATGCGCATGCTCGTGCCAAATTCCATAAATGTATATGTGCTGGCGGCGGGATCCGTTGCTTTTATAGTAATGGAACTATCCGAAGCTCCTTCGTCCAACATTCCAGTCATATTCATATTTACACTGAACTGGCCATATTGAGATATGAATTTACCTATTGTATAATTGTCATCTATATTAAGCTGCAATTTTGCATTGTTGGTTCCGCCTGGAAATTGCACACTTGCATCAGTTGTATCTATTCCAAGTTCCTCGTTCTTATATCCGGGGATAAGATCAGTTTCTTTAAATTCCTCATAAGTACCATTAAACCAAGAAGCCAAAGACCAATTTACTTCGCTGTCAGAATTGTCACGAGTAAGAAAAACTTCCGCTTGAGCGGCAGAAAATGCGGCAATAGAACCGAGTAATATAAAAGATAATTCGCGCTTCATACTGAAAATAAATAAAGTTATTAATATATTGGTTATAACTCATATAAATATTTCCAATATCAGTCAATAATTTTATGGTATTATCTCTAAAATTTTTTCGTAAGATTCACATCGGACAATATGCCCCTGCAAAAATACGCATTAAAAGAATCGGTTTTTACAGCAGACAAAAATTATCATTTGCACGATGTACCTATATTGTCTTTTAACGAACATTCGTTATTTTGCGAAAGCTCATTGAAAAACTTATCTGTAAATCCCTTGAACATTGTGTTGGAGGTTATGGCGCAATATTGGAGATTCTTTGTGGAAAAGCCATATTTAGGCGTAATAATACCTTTCCCGCCGTCGTCCTTGCCTGCAGCTCCGGAATTCGCGGTAACTGAAATTCCCTTGCAATTTTCAAGATAGACTTGGCTCGAATATTCATCTCCAAGTTTAGAAGCATCTTTGCCGCATCTTCTAAAAACATTTCCTGTGACAGCGGAATCCGAGGCATTGCACATTCGCAAGCCTGGCCCCCAATTTCTATCAAAACAGTTTCCCGTAATATTCCAAGCGTCCCCCGATGGAATATCCAACCCGCAGGCCCTATTCCATTCCACACGGTTTGCCGTAAACATTACAGTGGCAGTGACATGCTCTCCGACAAATCCGCCTTCGCCATTGTCTGATAATTGGTTATCGCTCACAAATCCGTCCCAACCCTGCACGCGAATCCCCGCACCGCCGTTGCCCTTAAAAATGTTGCGCCGCACGATAAAGAGCCATACGCGCTTGAGATACACACCGTCACCGGAAAAGCCGCTCACGCAACAATCTTCTATTACACACGCGTCTTCTCTTTTACTATACCCTTTATCGTTATTTAGATAAATGCCATGAGATTTAACTATGCCCCCACCAAGCCCGCATATCGAAAGACCTGCTATGCGACCGGCATAAGAAGCGGTAATATCAACCACACAATCGGCATCCGACGATTCGAGTTGCAATATTGCACCGGCATTTCGCCCATATCCCCACTGGGGTTCCGCCAACATAGTAGTATGTGCGGGTAGTTTTAATTTTGAGCACAAATACCTCCCGGAGGGAAAATAGACCGTACCTTGCACTGCGCCGGCGGCGTTTAAGGCATTTTGTATTGAGAGAGTATCGGAATTTTTACCGTCGCCTTTTGCCCCAAAATCTCGAACATTAAATACGCTCGCAATGTTCTTCGGGGCGTTATCCGCGCCAAACGACTGTTTAGAAAAGGCGGTAATTCCACCTACAACTCCAAATACCGCCGCGCTCTTTAGAAATTTTCTCTTTTGTAAGTCTCTAATTGCCATACGGTTGATTTTATTTATAAGACATGGAAGTCAACATTTTATGAGACGTTTTAAAAGCTGCCTAAACCCATTGCATTAACCATGGCATAATAAAATCTTCCATTCTTTCTCATTTAGAAAAAATATTTCTTTTTACTATCAAAAATAGCAAAAATACTTCAAAGGCTTCCCTTCTCAAAAATATACTACTTTCCGCTTATTTTAGAATTTTATTCGTTTTTCGCCAAACATCTAATATGCTATATTCTTTTTAATTGGCTAACAAAAGATTTTTAGAAGGCAACGGCATTTCTCCAAACTATAAATG
The DNA here is from genome assembly GCA_944389885.1 of uncultured Opitutales bacterium. Lineage (GTDB taxonomy): Bacteria > Verrucomicrobiota > Verrucomicrobiia > Opitutales > Intestinicryptomonadaceae > Merdousia. The sequence continues at coordinate 7,283 of CALXNZ010000021.1, read as the reverse complement.
CCGTAAAGAGGCGCTTGCATGGACAAATCCGCGCTAAAGGGAAAGACCCGCCATATACCATAGAATTGATATATGGCGCATGGCTACACTTTAATATCCGATGTAAAGAATTTTCAGATTTCCATTTATAGGCGGGTTATTTCGAGGGCTTCAGGCCCGACCAAGTACAGTGGCCCCGAATCGAGGAAACGTTCAAAGCTATCGCCTTTTGGTTTTCTTTGATTCTTCCCCAGCCAGTTTTTCATTTCTTTTATTTCGCCCTTCACCGCAAACTTAACCTTTACTTTCTTCAGCTCCGGAAGTTTCCAAACGGCCCAAACTTTTGCGCCGTCCTCCACGCGAGTCCACGACGTTAGAACCACGTTCCCGTCAAAAGTCATTACGGGTTTCGACTTCTCGCCGAGCATTTCAATGAGGGTCTTATAGGAATACCATGCCGGCTTATAGGAGCAATCATAGCGCGAAATGCCAAAGTGCCCCTCGGCATCTGGCACAAGCCCATTTGAGTGGTAGCTATAATTAAATATTTTTTCAACTCCCGTGGCAAGAGCGGTGAGCATATACCGCGGCAATAGTTTTCCCTGATACTCTTCGGAGCCGTTAGATTTCAATATTGGGGCAAAGACGATGGCATTGCCTTTAAATACGCTGTCATATTTTATAAGGGCGCCGAGAATGTATTTTTTCCCGCCATGATTGGCCACGAGTATCGGATACATTTTATCGTTTTCCTGCAAGAGGGAATCGCTTATTACATACGACACATAGACTCCCTCAGGTTTTAAATCTTCAAAGCCCTCGCCTGCTTCAAAGCCTCTGGTAAAATCCCTGGGCAGGCTAAAATCTTTATTGTGCTCGCGCTCCCAGGGAGTGCTCACCTTAAAATGCAACATTTCTGCCCCCGCATTGCCGTACGATTTTGTCATATATTTTCCATTTTCCTCGAGAATGCCGTCGCGCGCCAAGGGAATATCGTCCGGCGATACTATTGTTCCGCCTTCGCCTATATAAGACAAGAGCGCATTGAGATATTTTCGCGGGAAAATCGCCCTCGATTGCAGGAGTACAGCTTTTACCTTTTTGGGGTCGAGGTTTTCAATCTCGGAAAGTTTTATTCTTTTAAAGCGCTTTATTTCGGGGAATGCTTGCGATACCCAATCGGTGTACATTCTGCTCGAATAGTTTTCGGATTCGTCGAATATTACGGCAATCTCGTCTTTGTTTATCCCTATGCCAAGCTTTTCCAGAGCCATGCGTATGCCCTTTACGACAGTCTGTTGAAGGGGGGCGGTATTGCAGCCAGTCTCAGTCAGCCATATGGGTTTGTCTATGTTGTATTTTGCCATTAGCTCTTTCAGCTTCTTCATGGAGTCCGAAAGCGCATATTCCGGGAGCTCGAACCCGTAGTATTTATGGATATTCATCACATCAAAATTTTTTCCTATTTCGGGATCGGCCTTAAAGGTCTCCTCTATAAAAGGGCCGTTCATAAGCGCCACTCCGCTATAAAGCACGCGGGAGTCGGGATTGCCCTTCTTTACGGCCGCATAGGCCGCTTTCAAGAGTTTGGCGTAGGCGGCCCCAAGCTCTTTATTGTTGTTATTATATTTGACCTTCAGCCAATCTCCCCAATCGACCTCGTTTATTATTTCCCAATCGTCAACCCTGCCTTTAAAATGCGCCGCTGTAGCTGTAAGATAATTTTGCCATTTCTCCGTTGCGTTTACAGCCCATTCCTTACTTGAACGAACTCCCGTCATTATTCCGAGCAAGGATATTCCCCTATCCAAAGCGTTATTAAAGACTTCGTCGAAGCGCACAAAATCGTAAAATCCACCGCCGGCGTCTATCGGGCCCCAGTCCATATCGGTACGGACAATTTTTATTCCGCAATCCTTAACGCCGTCGAACATTTTAACATGCATAGGATATTCATGGTTGCGGACGGGGTGGCAGCATACTCCAAAACGCGACTCAATCTTGGCCGAAAATGCCGGCGCCGTAAAAATAGGCAGCAACGACATCAACAAAAATAATTTTTTAATATTCATAACGAAACGCATATGCGTTCAATTTGGACATTTTTAATAGACAAGTCAAGTTTACATAGGGACTCCGCCGCCCGCAAGTTTCCATAAATAGAGCGACGCCACAGAACCGTACGGCGAGCATTTTTCTTTTGCAAACTTCTCAAATTCTTTTTTGGAAATGTCATTGCGATTCAACAATTTGCGCAGACCGTTGCGTATGCCCAAATCTCCAAAGCTCATGACGTCCGGCCTGCCGAGCGAAAATATGAGCAGCATCTCTGCCGTCCAAACCCCCACTCCATCGAGCTTTGTCAATTCACGAACGACATCTCCGTCCGGCATCTTGCGCAGGTGTTTTACATTTATTTCTCCGCTTTCAAAAGCCGAAGCCGCCTTCAGAATCCACCCGCATTTCTTAGACGAAATTCCGCAAGCGCGCAGGTTGTCGAATCCTGCCTCCAATGCGCGCCCCGGCGCAATCTTGCCCAATATGGCGCAAAATTTTCCGCAAATGCTTTGTTGGGCCTTTGTAGAAATTTGCTGGCCTATAATAGAAAACGCCAATACCGCAAACAGATTTGTTTCAATGTGCCATTTCACAGGGCCGCAAGTTTTTATCAATGCCGCCATGCGGGAATCTGAAGCCGACAGAAAATCGGAAGCTTCGCGGATATCCAAAGTCTTTCTCATATTAGGCCTTTAGCAACAGGCACAAAAAAACGGCGAGAAATTCGCCGTTTTTCGGGAAACTATCTACTTCTCCGGCGCAATGCCGCCACTAAGGCCGCCGCTCCAAAAATCGCCGCAAACCATGCCGGTTCGGGAATTGCCGAATACGACCAATATCCGTCATATTTCCCGCCAACTATCTGTTCCTCAATTATATCGTCAGCACTGAAACCGTTTATCGTCAGAATGGAAAGATATTTTTCGTCGAGCTTTGTCTTTACCAAAAAGCTGTCATTTGCTCCAAAATTCTCTATAATGAGACTGCACATATCTATAGTACAATAATCTGCCCCACTATCGGTCAGCGCTGATATTACAAATTCTTGGGCATCAGAATTTACGCCATAGTCTATAAAGAAGTCGCAATATACATTCTTCTGCGGATTAAAGAACAAGTTATCGGTGTAAACATTGTTTCCATTCATACTTATACGTCCGGAAAAAGCGTCGGCAGCGGAATATACATTTTTATGACCATACGTTTCGCGCACAGCTATAGTGCCGAAAGATGCATCGTTATTGCAGATAAAATTGCAACCAAACTGGAAATGAACGTAATGATAGACTGTATCAACGCTTGAATTGTGGTAAAAGTTCACATAATTCAACCACACCTCATAATTGCTATTGGAAGCTTGAATAGGTTTTTTCGAAAAAGTTGAAGTATCGGTAGTACCCACATAAAAATTAGAATACTGGCTTTGATCCGATGTTTTGGTGCTTATAAATTTCATGCCGGATCTCCCCACCATATTCATGCTTGAAGTATCGAGGTCGGCAATAGTGACGGACTTGCCTGGAGCAGCGTACAGAACTTGCCATGAAACGCCAGTAATAGAACTTGAAGCACTAAGAATGAGCTTAGTATTAAATTTATAATCGCTATTGGCAGTAAGAACCCTTGATTCTTCGGTAGTAGTCACATTCATAAGAGTGTAAAACCCGCCGGTCATCTCGTAAGTTTTAGCGTTGTCTGTCTCAATAGTCAAAGTGGAAGAGATTTCCTCACCCATCTCCGGAACAACATAGTCTCCGGTAATGGTGGTTTGACCAAAGACGCAAAAGGGAATAAAGCCTATTAAGGTACAAGATAATTTCTTATTCATACCAAAACTAAGTAAATTACTTAAGTATCTTGTCAATAAAAAACAAGTTAAATTTGCATTAGAATTTATTAGATTTTTGTTATTAAGATTTCTTTCTCTTATAAACGAACATTAACAGAACACAAATTGCGGAAATAATAGACGTGAGAGCCGGTTCCGGTATTTGAGTTGCCGAAAGCCAATATCCACCTAAGCCGGTAGTATCCTTTACAAATTCAAAATCCTCCCAATCTCCATTGAGTGAACTTATAAAAGACTCCTCGCCGGATTCGTATGACGCCAAATGTATTAGGCCGTTTTGGAAGCCGTCTATAACAATGCTGCCGCCGTTAGCTATCATTGAATTTCCCGACAGAGAATCCAATTCAAGAATCCCAAGATTTTCGCCCAAATTTAAGAATAGAATCTGCCCCGTATTCTCGAAGGAAAACTTTCCGAATTTTTGATCCGCATTGACATTGAGCATCGCGCGCCCATTAAGGCCGGAAAGCGATATGTAGACTGCGGAACCGCTCCTGCCCTCAAATACGTTCGCGCTATTCAGTGTTATGGAATTTACGACAGTCCTATCGGTTGCGGATATTCCTACGCCTCCCAATTTCACATAGTTTTGAGACAGCTGTATTGCGCCCTCGGCGACCCCGCTTTCTACAAGCATAGAGCCGTAATTGAGCATTTCTATATTTGTTGCCGAAATGCTCGCCCCTGAACTAACCGTGAGCAAAGACTGGAGATCCGCCGTGCTGCTATCGAACTTGAAGTTGCCCGACAGGTTTATCGAGCCTGAAAGATTAACGTTCATACCCAAGAAAAAACGCGTATAAGCGGCGGAAATAGTTGAGCCTTCGTATATATTAAACGTGGAATTTTCTCCCGCTATTCTGGCTCCGGACTCTATTTTACCTCCATTTAGCACATTTACAACAGAACCCGATTTTAAATACGCGTCGTAATTTGGCGAAGCCGTAGGGATTCCCACAAGTTCAATAGTCCCGCCGTCCACAGTCAACGTTGACCCAGTTTCAACAAGCAGAGGCGTGACCCCAGACTCCGAAGACGTATCTGTAGAGCCTTTATGAAGGCGCATTGTGCCGTTTATTGTCGTGACGGTATTGTTTCCAGTAGTAAAAGTGGAGGCATTTACAACTCCGTCCTTTCCCACTACAACATTCAAGCCCAAACCTTTATCGGCAATAATTGAATGGTCGTCCACAATCAAATTTTTGTATGTCCACACTCCGCCGGACTCAACGCCTATATCGGTTTTTCCATTCAAATTTATCGTATAGTTCCTTGATTCAGGCAAACGCGACGGGTCTATATCGCCCTTTAAAATCAGGTTTGAATCGCTCAATAGGGCGCTGTCAAAAGTGATGGACAAAGGATTCCCCTTTGCATTGTCGTTAAATGCGACCTGAATGTATCCGTATCCGTCTTGAGACAGCCCCGTGAGGTGGACAGTACCGCCGTAAAAGCTAAGGCTCCTATGGGTCTCTGATCCCAATTTTGACCTATACGTTATAAAGTTATATGGAGAACTTTTTGAGGTAGATGTTCCATTGGCGTCAATGGTAAGAGTGGCATCGCTTAAATCAGGCAGTGTGCCTTGCATATATATTTCGACACTTGGCGAAACCTGATCCATAACAAACCCACCGATTGAAACATCGGTATTCAAAGTTATAGAGTAGGATTGCGTAGCCGAAGTGCCAAAGAAATCCACTTTGTCCAAATCCGACATCCCCGCGTAAAATCCGCCTCCCACCGGCTCGCTCGAGGTCGGCGTATCCGCATACCATATGCTGCTGTCGGTCCACAAAGCTTCGCGCGTTTCTCCAGATCCCGGAACGTATAAATAATATGTCGCAGCATATGCGCCAAATTGGCATGCAATTAAAAGGAAAGCTCCAAAAATAAGGCTTAATTTCTTCATAAACCAACCTTTCGTTTTATAAAACAAGTACTTAGATAATAATTTTATCAAAAAAATCAATAGTAATAAAAAATATATAACAAAAAATCTATACTATTCCAATGCGATTCAAAAAATCACAATAGTATTTTACTGTTAAAATACAGTAAAAACAATTATTTAATAATAGAGTATCGTAATATAATATATAAAATATATTTCTTTACGAACAATGATATACAGCCTCTATGAATTTTTCAGGCTGTGCGGAGTCACGCCTCTGGCTATAAAATCTGCAGCCGCGAGCCCAGCTTTATAGCCCATATCCGCGGCATTTCCCGTAACCCTATAACTGGCGTGGGCAATTCTGTCTCCGCTGATACAGCGTCCAGCCATCATAAGGTTATCGATATCCCTGCATATTAGCGCGCGCAATGGGATATCGTATGGCTTCGTATGGATATTTTTTATAGTTTTTTCCTTATTTTCCTCTTTTGTGGGAGCGTGTATATCCACACAAAAAGTAGCCCTTGTGACAGCATCGGGGTGTCTTGCCCCATTGACCACATCGTCTTTGCTAACTGTGTATAAACCTTTCACCCTGCGTCCCTCGCGTATTCCAATATGGTCGCAAGTGGAAATAATTTTCATTCCGTTCCAAGGAGAATCGGTCTTGGACAACACATCTACTATCTTAAATACTTCGCGCCTTGCCTGAATTGTCGCCGCAGTCAACTCTGCGGCATTGTCGCAGTGGACGTTATACTGCTGGTTGAACATCATCAAAAGAATATTTCCCCCGAGGTGGAAAAGCGTGGGCATATGATACGACGGATCTATGCCGTAGGAAAGCAGATCTTTTAAATTTAGGCGCACGGAATCCACATGGCCCTCGAGGGAATCTTTTTTATACGCGGATATTCTATCAGCGAGCTTTTCAACGTCTTTTACCGACACTATTGCATTGAAAGAACATGGCTGCACGACCCTATCGCCGTTCGTCCCGAAATCGAATGAGGCTCCGGCCTGCGCGCACACGTCGCCGTCTCCGGTGCAATCTATAAATATTTTAGCCGTCCACATCTGGATTCCGGACTTGGAATCGGTAATGATAGCGGCCATTTTCCCGTCTTTTGTACGAGCCCCGCAACAACGCGTAAAATAGTGAACATCAACTTTCGACTCAAGGGCGATTTCCTCCAAAACCAGTTTCATGGCTTCGGGCTCATATACAAAATCTCTATTATTGCCGCCGTGACGGGCGTTTCTGCGGTCGAGCCGCGACACAATTTCCGCGCAGATTCCGTCTTTTTTGAAATCGAAGACCCAAGACAACAATCCCCGCGTCCAGGTGCCGCCGAGGCAAGAAGAGGATTCGAATATAGCGGAGTGTAATCCGGCCGCAGCGGCAGAGCATGCGGCGGCGAAACCGGCGGGGCCGCCGCCGCAGACGATGACGTCGTAGTGGGCGGCTTTAGGGATATCCGAAGCAAAGCGCGGCAAAGC
>CALXNZ010000020.1 GCA_944389885.1 uncultured Opitutales bacterium | reverse complement strand
ACTTGTAGAATGCGGGGTGAAACTATGAAAGACAAATCTAAAAAATCAACCTATTCCACAACCTTTGGTGTTGACCCGACTTTTCGAGAATTCTACGGATTTTGCGACTTTTGCGTGTCTTAAATGCGGGCGGTTTTTGCGAATTGGACTCCGATTTGAGAATCGGCAATGTGGTGGGATAGGGCGCGGGAGCTTTGTGAATGCGGGGTTGTGGCGGATTGGAGTGGGCACAAAAAAAAGCGCGGGAATGTTGTCTTAATCGACGCCGTTTCCGCGCTTCTTTTCAAAATGGGGTGGCTAACGAGGCTCGAACTCGTGACCCGCGGAACCACAATCCGCTGCTCTACCTACTGAGCTACAGCCACCATAAAATTAAAGAGAACATGACATCACATTTGCTTCAAAGTGTCAATATGTTTTTATATGTGCGGTTAACCTTGGGAAAAATACCCAGAATTGCCTTATTTATGCCGTATAATCAATTTTAATAATCCCCCCTCCTCCAGCACGAAAAACCCGAAACAATCCCTACAAATATGGAATACGAGGATATACAATGGCTCTAAACGCAGAATATTTTAGCGCCTTAAGATTTTTTGATTGGTCCCAAGTACCATTAAATTCGCTTGATTATAAGAGAAGTTTGCAATTTTATAAGGTTGATTATGCTCAAAAAGATAAAAATATTCGCACTATGCGCGGCGACTCTCTCATTGCCGTTATTTTTTTCGTGCACATCATCAAACGATAGTATTCGCACAGATAAGTCAGAGCTTCTGAATAGCAGGATACAAATGGCTGTAATACTTCCGCTCAGCGGGAAAAACGCGGAAGCCGCCGCAGATGTATTATCGGGACTCAAAATTGGAGTAGAAACCGTAAACAATTCCGGGGGTATAAACGGCAAGCAGGTTGAACTGTCGATTCTCGATTCGTCCAATCCGGAATTTGCATTTGTGGAAGCGTTTAACTCGCTTTACGATAGGGGAATAAGGCATTTTCATATAGGATTTACCCAAGAAACCGCTTTGAAATTCGATTTCATGAAGGAGAAAGAAGATTGCTTCTTCAATTTTCTCTGCGCGTATCCTCCGGCAGTAGTATCAATGAAGGGAAACGCCGTGCGCATATTCTTAAACGGCGCGCAAGAGGCCGACTTGATGGCTTCAAAAGTGGACCGCTCCGACGGCCGCGTAAAACACTTGATTGCCATGAGCGTCGATGACTTCTACGGAAAATCATGCGGAGACTATCTGGCATTTAATTTAAAGCTCGAAAAGACAAAATATTACTCTGACGTATTTGGACAAAATGAAAAAGATTTTGGAGTGTTCAGCCTCCAGATTTCCAGATTGCTGGGAGAATATGTGTTTTACACCGGATACGGCAAGGAATTACCCGCCTTCATAAAAAGTCTCGGAGATTCCAAGCAGACTTGTACGGTTATCGCGAGCTGCGGATTTTATCTGGACAACGTAATCCTCCCCAGGGGAATAAACTTTTACAGAATAGAAACTTTGTTCCAACAGGGAAAGATTTCAAATCCGGAACACAGCCGCTTTGTCAACGCATCAAAAAAGTATAATCTGGCTCCCACATGGATGTCGGCATGCGGATACGACAGCGCAATTTATACGGCGAGGGCGGCCGCGGAAGCCGGCTTAAACCCCAAAGCCATGGCAAGCTGGTTTAAGAACAAAAAACTCGACGGCGCCATGGGAACTATGATTTTTGATTCGGCGGCGGACTCGACTTCGCAAATAGAGCTAATCCAAAAATTTTGATGCTACCTCTCGAAAGCAATCCGAACGCTCCGACAAGCCGCATAAATTTTCTCGGAGCCCCACTGTTGCCTTACATTGCGTGTATGGCATTGGGATATGCGCTTGCGGAACGCTTCAATCTTAGAACTTGCCAAATAGAACTCGCATTCTTGGGGACTTTGTTAACTGTACTTGCGCTCTCACTTTATTTTGCGATTCCGGGAAATCGGAAACCGTTCTTTATAGTTCTCGGATACGCCGGATTTACAATGATTTCAATGGCGTACTTTTACTTTAGGATTCCCGCCGACCCCTTCCCGCACGGGGCGCCATTTGAAGCCGAATTCACCGCGAAAATCGACGAAGTGTCTGCATCTCATAAAGGCTCAATTTACGGTTGCGCCACAATAGATGCTCCACCACGCGGACATGAGAAACTCTGCGGAGTGCGAATCTGGTACTGCATAAGCCCGGATAAAAAGGGCATAATTGCCGCCCCAAAATTCGAGCGTTCGGCAATTCTGAAATTTAAGGGAATATTGCACCCAGTAGAGGACTCATGGCTCCCGTCTCGAGGTAGAACTTTTACAGACCAGGAATCCGAACTTGCCGACAAACGCTTTAACGAATATATCGCATCGCGCCAAATACCTTATAAAATAGACGCCTACCCCGAAAATGTGCGCATACTAAAACCCGCCGTTTTCCCCTATACTCTTTATGCAAGCCTGCGCGACGGCATAAAAAACTCCCTCGGCAAATTCGCGTTTGATTTTCAATACAACACGAATGCCGCCGCAGCCTATCCGGCAATGGTGCTCGGCGATAAAAGCTCGCTGACAAAAGAAATGCGCGCCGCATTTGCCAACACCGGGACAATGCACATATTCGCCGTGAGCGGACTCCATGTTGGATTTGTGGCGGCTATGACGTTTGCGTTTCTCTCTTTTCTTAGGCTTGATTGGCGCCTCCAGGGAATCATGGCTATACCGCTTATTTTTCTATATGCGGAAATATGCGGCGGCAGGCCGTCGGCCATGCGGGCTTTTGGAATGGTGGCGGCGGTATGGGCCGGACTCATGATAGGCCGGGGTTCGGGAGCTTTCTTGGCCCTATTGCTCACGGCTGCCGCAGCTCTATTATTCCAGCCCGACTGCATATTCGACGCGGGATTTACGCTGTCGTATTTCATTGTCGCCGCCATAGTCGTAGAAGGCGGGGAATTTTTCGACTGGCTAAAAAGCAAGAAGTTTACAAAGAGAATAGGCAATGAAAAGAAATCCTATGCGCGGCGAATTTTTTCATCAACATTCGACCGGGCATTCAACTTCACAGCGGGGGGAACTGCGATTTCGGCGGCGGCGTTTTTTGCGGCCGCCCCGCTTACCGCACACTATTTTGGGAATATATCGCCAATATCAATCATAATATCTCCGCTATATGTGCTATGCGCTTCATTTGCGGTAGGGCTGGGCATTTTATCCTCGCTATTGCCGGAATTTATCGGGGAGTGGATAAACTCCGCAGCCTGGTTTGACGTGGCCGCAATGACGGAATCGGCAGGTTGGTTGGATGAAAATTTCTATCTCACTATTCCCGCTGAAATAAAGAGCGGTTTTGCAGCGGCCTTTATCACAATAATATTTTTGGCGCTTTCGGCCCTGCGAATTTCAACGCCGTTAAGATTTGCGATTCCGCCTTTGGCGGCGGCGATAATGTTTATAGGAGCAACCACATGGGGACTATAAAAGAAATCACTTTTGACAAGGAAGCTGCGGAACTCCTTGAAAAAATTTTGAGAAGCGGCGAAAAAATAGGCATAGCCTGCTCCGGCGGGGCGGACTCTATGCTCTTGCTTCACTCATTGCTGCAGCGCTTTCCCGACAAAAAAGACTGTTTTACGGTGATGCACTTTAACCACAAAGTGCGCCCCAACGCCGAAATCGACGAAAACTTTGTTAGAAAATCCTGCGAAAAACTCGACGTAAAATTCATATCCGGCAAGCCTAAAGAACGCATCGCAAAAATATCCGAATCGTCTTTGCGCTCGGCCCGCATCAAGTTCTTCGAGGAAGCGGCGAAAAGCGAGGGGATTCGCGCAATAACCCAGGGGCACAACGCCGACGACGTCGCCGAGACCGCCATTATGCGCCTTTCAAGAGGCTCTGGAACCGACGGCATGTGCGCTCCGCGGCCTGTATCGAGGAGGAACGGAATAGTATTTATAAGACCCCTATTAAATCTCCGAAAATCGGAAATAAAGAAAATCCTATCAAGCGCGGATTTGAAATGGAGAGAGGACGAATCAAACGAAGAATGCGAATTTTTGAGAAATAGAGTGCGCAACATGGCAATTCCAGTTATGGAAAAAGCCCTAAAAGTTTCATTTCAACACGGAGCTACAAGGAGCAGGCGCCTCTTGCAGGAAGACGCGGATTTCATAGGGAAAGTTCTGGGAGAAGAACTCCTTAGATTAAATCCCGGCTCTTATTCTCAGAGCGGTTTCTCAGGCTTTCCCCGCATATTAAAAATAGGAAAATTGATTTCCGAGAACGCAGCCCTTCTGCGCAGGGCGGCACAACTTTTCATATCCTTGCACGGACTCTCCAAAAGCGCGAGATCCGGCGCCACAGACTCTTTTATTGAATCCATAATGGAGAGTAGCGAAAAACCCCATTACCTTGACGCCGGAGAATACGCAATATCCTACAATCCATCGGACCGCTCGCTCGAAATCGCAGAAAAAAGGAGCCTTGATTCACTTTCAAAAGCCTATTCCGTTCCGCTTGTCATGGGAGATAACATACTGCCCACCGGAAGCCTGCTGCGGCTAAGGGAAGTTGACTTGTCGGAAGAAGATTTTGCCCGTCTCTCAAAGGGCGAAAATGACGATTCTTCGAGGGCCTATATTTCAGTTTCAGCGGCAAGCGGAAAATCTAAAAATACCGCCTTTTACGCCAGAACGCGGATAGCCGGCGATTCGTATATTCCTTTAGGGGCATCGAGTTCCCGTTTTGTAAAAGACTTGTTTTCATCAAAAAAGCTGCCCATATTGAAACGAAAATCCAATCCGCTTGTCTGTAATTATGCAGGTGAAATTCTATGGTCGCCGTCATTGCCTCCGTCGGCGAAGTATTCGCTGTTAAAATCGGGCATGGCAATAGAGTTGACCTTTGTGGATAAAAAGGATTTATTCTAATACTTTTCATGGACAATAAAGATAAAATCAAAAATTTAGGCAAGCTCCCAAATAGGCCGTACGCCGTATGGCTTCTCATTTTATTGGCTATAACAGCTCTGGTAATGCTGCCGAGAAACCAACAATTTCCGACTCAACAGTTTGATTCGCGCAAACTAATGAACGCAGCCGCAAACGACGAACTGGTCGAGATTTCAATGCAGGAGGATTCTGTAGCGGGCAAGGATTGGTACATTGTAAACGGAAAAATCAAGAATCCCGTATTCGGCAAGGAAAACGCCCCTAAAGACGCCCCAAGAGCCCTCGATTTTTCCTTTAAGGGAAGAATTACCGACGATATGTACAAGAAATTGAGCGATCCCTCCGCGCCGTGGACACTCAAGGAAATTCCGTCTGGTTCGTTTTGGGGCAATATACTCACAAGCGTACTTCCCGTCCTCATAATAGTTGGCGTATTTTTCTTCCTGTTTATGCGCCAAATGCGCTCCGCAGGAAAAGGCGCAATGAGCTTCGGCAAGAATCGAGCCCGCCTGCTAACGCCCGATAAAGACAGGGTGACCTTCGAGGACGTCGCCGGCTGTGACGAATCCAAAGAAGAAGTGTCGGAAGTTGTGGAATTTCTGAAGAATCCCCAGCGCTTTAACGCAATAGGCGCAAAGATTCCGAAAGGCATATTGATGGTGGGGCCGCCCGGAACAGGCAAAACGCTTTTGGCCCGCGCCGTAGCCGGCGAAGCCGATGTCCCATTCTATTCCATAAGCGGCTCCGATTTCGTGGAAATGTTTGTAGGGGTCGGGGCGGCAAGAGTGCGCGACATGTTTGAACAGGCTCGTAAGACAGCCCCGTGCATTGTATTTATAGACGAGATAGACGCCGTGGGACGCCAAAGGGGCTCGGGCCTCGGGGGCGGCAACGACGAACGCGAGCAAACACTCAATTCTCTGTTGGTAGAAATGGACGGATTCGACGCCCACACTGGCGTAATTATAATAGCCGCCACAAACAGGGTTGATGTTCTCGACAACGCGCTCCTGCGCCCCGGACGCTTTGACCGCCAAGTGGTCATAGATCTTCCAGACATTAAAGGGCGCGAAGAAATCCTAAAAGTACACGCGGCAAAGATGAAACTTGCAAAGGATGTTGATTTGTCGCTAATCGCAAGGATTACCCCCGGCTGTTCCGGGGCCGATTTGGCAAATCTTCTCAACGAGGGGGCCATATGCGCGGCGCGGCGCAACGCTCAGGAAGTCAGCACCGCCGACATAGACGAGGCAAGAGACAAAGTGTTCTTTGGGCGCGAACGCCGCAAGATTATGGACGAATCCGAGAGACGGCTGACAGCCTACCACGAGGCCGGGCACGCCCTTATACAAGCCGCCATAGACGACGGTACGCTTCCCGTCCACAAAGTGACCATCATACCGCGCGGACAAAGTCTGGGTTCGACAATGTTCGTCCCGTCAAAGGACATACGCACCGAATCAAAAGTCCACCTGGAAAACCAGATATGCACGAGCTTGGGAGGGCGCGTGGCCGAGGAGATAGTTTTTGGGGACATAACCAATGGAGCCGCCGCCGACATAAAGATGGCCACAAAAATCGCCCGCAAAATGGTGTGCGATTGGGGCATGAGCAAACTTGGCCCTGTGTCTTTTGGGGAGAATCAAGACCATATATTCTTGGGAAGGGACATAACGCGCTCACAGAGTTTCAGCGAGAAAACCGCCCAAATGATAGACGCCGAAATACGCGATATCATGGACAGGCAACTGGAGCGTGCTCGGAAAATAATTTCCGAATCGCGCCAAAAGCTCGACACAATAGCCTCGGAGCTCCTCATTAGGGAAACTATAGAAGGCGCCGACGTTTACGCCATACTAAAAGGCGAATTTTCCCCAACTCCGCCGCAAAAAGCCCAGGAAAAGCAATCGTCCGTCGGAGAAGGCAAAGAAGCGCAAGAGGCATCGAAAGAACCGGATAAGCCAATAGCTCCGCACGGAGCCGAGCCGGCCTTCGAGAACCAAATGTGACAAAATGCCATTTTGATTCTAAGGCAGAAAATTTAATTGAAACACGCGCAAGTTTTATGTGATATAAAATCCAATGGGAAATCAATTCGGCCATTTGTTTAGGGTTGTCACTTTTGGCGAAAGCCACGGAGTGGGCATAGGCTGTGTCATAGACGGATGCCCTTCCCTCTTGCCTCTCTGCGAGGCGGATATACAAAAAGATCTCGACAGGCGCAAACCTGGACAAAACGCAATCACTACGCAGCGGGCCGAAAGCGACACCTGCAAAATACTTTCAGGAGTGTATCGCGGCAAGACGCTCGGGACTCCGATTTGCATTTTCATTCCAAACGCCGACGCAAGATCCGGAGATTACGATGAAATCGCAAAGCTTTGGCGCCCGTCGCATGCGGATTTTGCATACGATTCTAAATACGGCATACGCGATCCGCGCGGAGGCGGAAGAAGCTCCGCGCGCGAGACCGCCGCAAGGGTTGCCGCGGGCGCTGTCGCAAAAAAATTGACGGGGAATTTAAACATAAGGGCGTGGGTTGAAAGCGTGCACGCAATATCGATGCCCACGGTGAGACAGACGCCCACACTCGAAGAAGTTGATGCAACCCCTGTGCGCTGCCCCGACATTCCAACAGCGCGCAGAATGGAAGAATTTATCAAAAAGGCGCGCAGCGAAGGCGACAGTCTGGGAGGAGTTATCCACTGCCGCATAGAAGGGTTGCCCGCGGGGCTTGGAGAACCAGTATTCGACCGTTTCGAGGCGGAGCTTGCAAAAGCGATGCTCTCCATACCGGCGACAAAGGGATTTGAAATAGGGAGCGGATTTGCCGGAACCTGCATGACAGGCTCGCAGCACAACGACCCTTTCTGCCTCGACGAGAATGGCGGCGTATGTTTCGTAAAAAACCACGCCGGAGGCGTACTTGGCGGAATAACAAGCGGGGCTACCGTTGACTTCAGGGTTGCGTTTAAACCCACGCCCACAATTTCAAAGGAACAACATACCCTTACTATAACAAAAGAAAGCGTTTCATTTTCGGGCAAGGGCCGGCACGACCCATGCGTGCTTCCGCGCGCCGTACCCGTAGTCGAGGCTATGGCCGCGATAGTATGCGCCGATATGACGCTTAGAAACCTCTCTGCCAAAGGAAAGGAAATATAAAATGAGCCTACCCCTCTATCTCGTACTCGGAAGTTCGTCCGCAGGAAGGCGCGGAGTATGCCTCGATACAATAAATCGCGCCCTGAACGACGACGATTTCTGCACGGTTTTTGTATCCGAAAGCGAGAAGCCGTCGGAGTCTGACAAACGGATAGCGTCCTCCCAACACGGCGGATTTGTACGCTATAAAGACGCTAAAGACGCTTTCGAGAAATTGCAGTCGCTCGACGAATCGCAAATATCGCATGTATTTTTTCTCGTCGATTCCACGAGAAATCTTGCGGACGCCATAGAGGAGGCTAAAGATCTCATAGACGGCAAAAAAATACGCCTCGCGGCCATATGGGGAGTGTTGGACTGCGGCATGCTTGCGCGTTTTCCGGAACAGTGCCAGACTTTCGCCGACGCCCTATCGCATTTCTCCGACGCCCTTTTGCTGAGCAGGCGCGATGGCCTTAGCAACCGCCAAGTAGCCGATATAAAAGCCAGATATGAGAAGCAGTGCAAACCGCACCACTACTTTTATGTGGACTCGGATCTCAAGGTGGACAAACCCATAGAATTGATGATAGAGGAGGCCAGAAGAATATCAGTAATATTCGACGAATTCGACCCTATAGACGACCTCGATATCGACGAGAACAACCTGCCCGAAGAACCCTTTGATCTCGAGCGCAAACCGGACCCCTATTTGGAAAGGCAATCAAACGGGGCTCGGGTGCGCCCGATTCCAGATGTGCGCGAATTTGCGGCATTGGCGCGCAACGCCCAAAAAACGGAATGAAATGAATGATTTTTTAAAGTTGCATACGGCGAATGCCGTGGCGCAAATTGAGGGATATACTCCCGGCGAACAGCCCTCCGACGGAAATTGGGTAAAGCTTAACACCAATGAATTCCCATATCCGCCAAGCCCAAAAGTTCGCGAAGCCATATTGGACGAACTTGGAGGAGACGGAGCAAAATTGCGCCTCTACCCGGACCCCATAAGCAAAAATCTGCGTTCCAAAATAGGAAAATTTTTCGGACTATCCGCCGAAAACGTAATAGCAGGCAACGGCTCCGACGACATTTTGAATCTGGCAGTGCGCGCGTTTTCCGATCCGGATAAGCCGATATTGTCGCTCGACCCGAGCTATTCGCTTTACCCCGTTCTGGCAAAAATACAGAACTCCGAATTTATAGAGCTGCCATTCGGGGATTCGATGGATATTCCCTTTGAAAAAATATCCTCAAGCCGCGCAAACATATTTTTCTTCACAAATCCTAACGCCCCGACTGGCGTAGGGTTTTCAAAATCCGATGTTGAGAGGATTCTAAACGAATTCGGAGGACTCGTGCTGGTGGACGAGGCGTACGCGCCTTTCGCGGAATTCAGCGCGTCGGAATTGGTGGATAAATATCCAAATCTCATAGTTGCGGGGACGACTTCAAAAGGTTGGGGCCTCGCCGGAATGAGAATAGGCTGGGGCCTCGCGAATCCCGACATAATAAACATACTCGACCGCGTGCGGGACAGCTATAATCTCGACCGCCTCGCCCAGGCGGCAGGAATGGCGGCGTTCTCCGACAACGAGTATTATGGCAACCTATGCGGCATAATAAAGGATACGCGCGATAAAACCGAGTTATTCTTTGAATCCGTAGGTTGGAAATATTTTAAGAGTTCGTCAAATTTTATTCTTGTCACACCAAAAAACAAGAACGGCAAATCGGGGCGGGACGTAGCCGACGAGTTTTTTAAATATTTGAAATCCATAAAAATTCTTGTTCGCTATTTCCCGAATTGTCCCGCAGTTTGCGATTCCGTAAGGATAAGTGTGGGCACGCCGGAGCAAATGATTTTATTGCAAAATGCCGTAAAGGATTGGATCTCACTATGAACAGATGCGCCGAAATACAAAGGGATACTACTGAAACAAAGATAAGCTTAAGCCTCAATATAGACGGTTCCGGAAAGTACAATGTGGATACGGGAATCCCATTTTTCAACCACATGCTTGAGCTGTTCGCCAGGCACGGGCTTTTCGACCTTGAAATAAAGGCTGTCGGCGACATAGATATAGACTATCACCATACGGTGGAAGACGTTGGCATAGTGCTTGGCCGCGCCGTAAAGAAAGCCGTTGGAGACAAAGCCGGAATGAACCGCTACGGATTTTTTATTCTGCCTATGGACGAAACGCTCGTACGCACCGCAATAGATTTGTGCGACAGGCCTATTCTCGTATGCGATCTCGGACATTCCGACGGGAGAGTGAGAGACTTTAACATATCTCTATGCAGGGAATTTTTTCAGGCATTCGCCAATGAGGCCGGAGCGAATCTGCACGTAAAGCTCGAATACGGAGACGAACCCCACCACATAGCCGAGGCCGCATTTAAATGCTTTGCAAAGGCTTTGGATATGGCGACATCAAAAGATCCGCGCCGCGGAAACGCTCTCCCCACAACAAAGGGAAAAATTTAAAATGCCGGATACATTAAAGGTGGCCGTAATAGACTACGGCATGGGAAATTTAATGAGCGTGTTCAGGGCTTGGCAATATGTGGGAGGAGACGCCCGCATAATATCCGCGCCCGAACAGCTCGATACGAACGATATTCTCGTGTTTCCCGGCCAGGGCGCAATAGTGGATACAATGAAATTGCTCAAGCGCACGGGATTCGACGAACTCCTGCGCTTTTGGATAGGATCGGACAAACCATTCTTCGGGATATGCCTTGGAATGCAGGCTCTATTTGAGAGCTCAGAGGAGGGAAATTGCGACTGTCTTGGCATATTCAAGGGAAGAGTGCGCAAACTGACCCCGCCAAGAGAATTTAAAGTCCCGCATATGGGTTGGGACAATGTAGATTTTACACGCGGGCATGCCGATTACATGCTTGAAGGCATAAACCCATCGGACCAGTTTTACTTCGTCCACAGCTATTATCTCGACACAAAAGACAGAAACCTGATTTTCGGGCAAACCGAATACGGAGGAACGCGTTTCACAAGCGCGATAGCCAGAGGCAATCTCGTGGCGACACAATTTCATCCGGAAAAGAGCCAGGCAAAGGGATTGTTGCTTTACAAAAACTATCTTGCCATGCAGGCAGGCAAGAAATCCTCCTTAGAAAAAACAAAATCCTAATTCGCCGGCAAACAGCAGCTTTAGTTTAACGCCGTGAGCAACGGCATCAGGCTGCGGCAGATATAAAATATCACTTGTGTGCGAAACCTGTCTTATAGAGCTTTAATAATGATATTTGAGGCGGGCACATAAAGCGGAATGGTATGCGGCTGGTACCCAGTCCCCTCGTAATATAAATTGTCTTTCCATCACGGGAAACCAAGCCTTCGGCGAAATCGTTTCCCAACACATTATTGCTAAATAGGGCTCCCCTGTACGGAATTTTTATCTGGCCTCCGTGGGTATGCCCAGAAAGCGTAATCGACACTTCCTTAGGAATTTCGTTAAACAAAGACGGAGTATGCGCCAAGAGGATTATCGGAACGCCTTTTGGCCTATTTTTAAAAGCCTTAGTATAAGAGTATTCATTGCTGTAATAATCCGAAAGCCCCGCCACATAAAAATCGCCGCGCGGAGATTTTACCAATGCGCCGGAATCTGAAAGAATCTTTATTTTTGCCATGCGCAATATTTCAAAGACCTTCTTGACCCCATATCTTGCATCGTGATTTCCCATTATGGCATAGACTCCCAAGGGAGCCTTTAATGCGGAAAGCTCTTTGGCATAAGCCTCGGGCTCGGCATTTGTCATATAAAAAGAACTGTTTACAAAATCCCCCACAAGCAGGATTATATCAGCCTTCATTTCGTTCGTGGCGGCGACAGCCCGGCGTATTCTGGACAGTTCCCAAGGGCCCGCCCCGGCGTGAAAATCCCCCACCACGGCAACCTTTAGGCCGTTTAAATTCTCGGGCCAAGAATCCAGTTCCACCTCGCGGTCGTCCAATTCAAGCATAAAATAAGGCTCAACTATTCCGCCCCAAAACCAGAATAGCAAAAGCAATAAAACCATGGCCAACTTTAAGGCAATCTTTCCCATTGTCTTTTGAGAAAATGGAAAGATTTCAAAATGTAAAGTATTTGTTTTCTCAAAACCTCCCCCCTCAATTTTTATACTTTACATAATATCCACATACTTTAAAGTCATCTCCTGAAGGAAGGTTTATAGGGGAGAGAAAAGTTTTATATTCGATATAATCGGATATATGAAGTTGTTATGTTTTAAACTGCAATTAGTATGAACCACTTAAAAAATGTATTTATCTTATTTATAATCAAATTATTATTTGCATTATTTACTCAGGCTTTTGCAATAGACGCCGTCCGCTTGGAAATAAGCAAGCCCGACGGTTCTATGGAACAAAAGGTAAAAAAATTAAAGCGCCTAAAAAAGAACGTTTACAGATTGGAAATGCCAATCTCCGAAATATATGGCCTAAAGGATATAAAAATAATAGCAGGAGAGGCAAAAAAGGGAGATAAGGGTTATTTTGTGCTCTCCGACGGACGCCTCGGAGAATTTACAGCCGATGACGGCAAATTGCGCGAAAGGCGCAACCCAATGTCTCTGATAGGCTTTGTCAAAGGCGAAGATGGATTTGTTGGAATAGTAAAAGGCCTAAAGAACGAATTTTCCTCCTTCGTGGAAGTAAATGAAGGCAACTATTCGGTAGGGCTTATATTCCATATAGAAGGAATAGAATTCGACCCCTATGAAGATCTCGTAATCGACTTCCACAATCTAAAAGGAAGTGATGCGAACTATTCCGAAATGGGCAAGATATACCGCAAATACCAACTCGATAGGGGCGAAGTAAAACCCTTGCGCGAACGCGTCAAAAACAATCCCCAATTGGCGTATTCTGTGGATACAATGTTTGTCCGCGTAAAACACGGAACCAAAAAACCGTCAAAAATAGAGGACCAGACCCTTGAGAACGAGCCCCCGATAGTCGTGGCCCACACTTTTGACAATTTCATGAAAATCATGAAAGATCTCAAGGCCCTGGGAGTCGAGAAGGTAGAGATGTGTTCAGTGGGTTGGAACGCCGGAGGATTCGACGGCCGCTTCCCGGATCTCTTCCCCGTGCCTCAAGAATTCGGCGGGGAGGCCAAATTGAAGGAAGCAGTAAAATTGGCGAAGGATCTCGGCTATCAGATTGTCTGCCATGTGTGCAATACGGATTTCTATAAAATCGCCGGCCGATTCAAGGACGACTTAATATCTAAAAGGCTCGACGGTTCCCTGCGCCCCTACAGCCATATGTCAGGCGGGCGCGCTTACAATCCATGCTTTCAATGCGTCGCAGATAGAATCGTAAACGAAGACTACAAAAAACTTTCTGAAATAGGATTCAAAGGCACCCACCATATAGATGTCACCTCGGCGATAGTCCCCTACACCTGCCACGATCCGAATCACCCATGCAACCGCAAGCAAACCGCCGACTATCAAAATAAAATCGGCGAAAAAGCTCGCAAAATTTTCGGGGGATTCGGAAGCGAAGGCCCTTGCGACCATGTCGCAAAGACTTTGGATTTCGCGCTGTATGTATGGGCTTATCCGAAATGGATAGGGAGGGAACATCCGCTCGTGAGCAGGCTCGTTCCCATTTGGCAAATAGCCTACCACGGCATAATCCTCAGCAATCCGTATTATTCAACTATAGATTACAACATAGACGCCCCGCGCAAATGGCTGCCGTACGCCTACATTCAAGATCCCAAAGTGCGCCGCCTCAAACTTTATGAATTTGGCGGGAGACCCGTATATTATTTTAACAACTACAAAAATCTAAAACCCATAAAAGAAGCTTACGACGAATACCAAAAATCCAAGCATCTTCAGTATGAATTTATGGACTCCCATAGGCAAATACAAGACGGAATCTTTGAGACGGAGTATTCAGACGGGACAAAAGTTGTCACAAACTACACCGACAAGGAATTTTTCTACAACGCCCAAAGCGTTCCCGCTATGGACTATAAAATTTTCACTCCAAACGTAAAAGAATAACAATAAACGAAGCATGAATACCCACAAAATAAGAAAAATAATTGCGCTGGCATCATTTACAGCGTTAATCATTCACCCTCTCTGCGCATGGCAGCCCGCAGGGGATAAAATCAAGACAAAATGGGCTTCGCAAATAAACCCGGATTCCGTTCTCCCGGAATATCCGCGCCCGCAAATGGAAAGAACCGACTGGCTAAACTTAAACGGATTGTGGGACTACGCCATAGTTCCGTTAAACTCAAAGAAACCGTCTAAATTCGACGGAAAGATTCTCGTTCCATTCGCGGTGGAGTCGTCACTTTCGGGGGTGCAGAAAACTTTCACCAACAAGGACGAGCTCTGGTACGAAAGGTCATTTAAAATACCCGAATCTTGGAAGGGTAAAAATGTGCTGTTAAATTTCGGAGCCGTAGATTGGAAAGCCGACGTATTTATAAACGGAGTACATGTAGGCAGCCATACAGGAGGCTATACCCCCTTCTCTTTCGACATAACAAAATTCCTAAACGAATCCGACAATACTTTAACCGTCAAAGTATGGGATCCTACAGACTCTCTCATGCGCAATCCCGTGGGCAAACAGACAATGAAGCCCGCCGGCTGTTTTTATACTGCCGTGAGCGGTATCTGGCAGACCGTATGGCTCGAACCAGTCTCCCAAACACGGATTGGCAGGATAAAAACCACTCCAAACTTGGACGCCTCGCGCTTTGAAGTGGAGGTGACCGCAAACGCCCCCGCCGATTGGGCCGAAATTAAGATTCTCGACGGGGAAAAGGTGGTTTCTCAAACTAAGGCTGAATGCGGAGTTCCCGCGTTTATAGAGATTGACTCCCCAAAACTTTGGTCTCCGGACTCTCCGTTCATTTACGACATGCAAATAACGCTGTACAAAGACGGCGCTCCCGTGGATTCGGTAAAGAGTTATGCGGCCATGCGCAAGTTCGGCATAATGTTGGACGGAAAAGTAAAGTGGATGACCCTAAACAATAAAAAGATATACATGTTTGGCCCCCTCGACCAGGGGTGGTGGCCTGACGGCCTATATACCGCCCCAACCGACGAAGCCTTGAAATTCGACATACAGAAGACAAAGGACTGGGGCTTTAACATGATACGCAAGCATATAAAGATAGAACCCGCGCGTTGGTATATGCACTGCGACAGAATAGGAATGATAGTATGGCAGGACATGCCAAACTGCCAAGGCTACGCCACTTCTTGGGTGACCAGAAACTTCAAGGAAAACGACGCCATAATAGTCGATGACGACTCTGCCGTAAGAGACGCCGTGAATGGCGCAAGAGATGTATCGCGCTTTAAGGTTGTCACAAAGCGCGACGTAGAAAATTTCCGCAAGGAGCTTGCGGAAGTGATAGACACTCTTTATTCTTTCCCGTGCATAGGGGTATGGGTTCCCTTCAACGAAGCTTGGGGGCAATTTGACACAGTGCGCACCGTGGAGTTTGTGCGCGGCATGGATCCAACCCGCATAATAAACGCCGCGAGCGGCGGCAACTATTTCCAATGCGGAGACATGATAGACATTCACAACTATCCGGAACCAAAAATAAAGCTGCTATCCTTAAATTATGTCAATACAATGGGGGAATACGGCGGCATAGGAATGGATCCCAAAGAGCATTCATGGAACAAAAAAGGCTGGGGATACGGATCCTTAAAAGAGCCTGCAGAAGCCTTAAATATATACCGCAAGTATGCGGAGATGCTCGGGGGCATGATAGACCACGGCATAGTCGGAGCCGTTTATACCCAAACTACGGACGTTGAGATAGAGGTAAACGGCATTATGACTTACGACCGCGAAATCATGAAGTTCGACGAGAAGGAGCTAAAGAATATAAATCGCAAACTTATAGAAAGCGTAAAGTAGCATTTAGATTCATAAAAAAAGGGAGACCGTTCTAAGTCTCCCTTTTTTATTCTTAAAAAGAAATTAACTTCTCTAAAATTTCTGCCAGTGGACTTTGGATTTTACATACCTATTGCCTGCTTCCGGAGATTCCTTGGGATAACCTATTATTACAAGCGCAAGAGGTTCAATATTTTTCGGGAGCCCCAAAAGTTCCCTAAACGCCTTGCAACGGACGGCTTCCGGATATATGCCGCACCAGCAAGTCCCCAAACCGAGCTCCGCGGCCCGCAAAAGAATATTCTGGGTTGCGGCAGAACAGTCGCATAGCCAATACTCGCCGTCCGGAATTTTAAACTGGGCGTCGCGATCCCCGCATACTATTATCGCGGTTCCCGCCTCGCCGAGAGATTCGCAATACGGATGTATCCGCATTATTTCCGCAATCCCTTTAGGCTCGTTTACAACAACGAACTCCCATGGCTGCTTGTTCATGGCGCTCGGCGCATGCATAGCCGCGCCAAGCACATCTTCTATCTGCTCCCTCGATACTCTGCGGGAAGAATCGTATTTGCGAATTGAACGCCTCGAAAAAATTACGCTTGTTTTTTCCATGATAACTCTCCTTTTCTTTAGTTAGACAACATTCGCCATGCAAAGTTTTATTTTTACCGCGATAAAACAACCCATCTCCGAAATCAATAATCTTGAATTTCGGAGCGTTGAAATTTGCGCAGCACAAAATATACTATAGCCATAGACAATATTGTAAACACATAACTTGGCAACTCTTCCCCGCCGAAAATTAACAGCAAAAAATTAAACAGTATCGCGGGAGTCATCGCTACAAGCGTAAGGCGAATTGAACGCGCATAGCCGAAATTCGGAACATGGGCGAAAGAAAGTATGAATGTAGCCAGACTCAATATTGCCAGATAAAAAATATTCATAGAGAATGTCGCCGCGAGAATAAACAGCGGATACACCACATTTACAAAGCTGTCCGTGCCCATAAACCCTTCGGAAAGCGGACCGTTAACGAGATTCAAATCTGAAAATGGAATTGAAAATTCCGAACCTTCGGCGAAATAAATAGAAAACCTATCTTTCTCGGCGGCGAAAAGTAAATCCCTGGCCTGCCGCGCATCAAGATATTCCGACGACACAAGCCCCAGAACCGCTCCGTTTGACGATTTGAGTTCCACAGGGCTTTCCAGGTCTATTTTCCCGTCTTTTACCTTTATGAGCTCCATCTGCTTGGATATAGGTTCGATAATATCCCTGCAAGCCTTCTCGACAAAGCCGCGCGTGCCTATAAAAGTCCCGCAGAAGGATATCAGGCACAGCGCAAAGAAATAGGTTAACGCCTTCCAACGCCAACGGAACGCGACTTCCTCGTATGGAAGAATGCTGCAAAAACAAAGATAGAATATTTTGAAAAATCCCATATCAATGCGTGGTCTTATTAAATTTGCGGGCGATTTCCACGTTGTAGTCAAGGGCCAGCAAGAAGCTGTCGGGCAAGGGTGATTCCGCCTCAAATTGACGCCCGCATTCGAGACTAAAAGACGTCTTGGAACAATGCAAAAACATTCTTCCTATGCCGAAAATTTTACTATAAGCCCTGTTCAATGCAAAGTTTCCGTAAGTGGCGTCCCCCAATATAGGCATGCAATGCCTGGCGCACTGGACGCGCAGCTGGTGGGTAAATCCTGTTTTTGGCTCAAGTCTCACAAGATTAAGATTTGCCCCGTTGGCGTCGGAGCGCTCTATAAAAAACGATGATACCGCGATGCGTCCCGTACCGGCGGACACCTCGGAACGCACAAAAGACGCCTCCCTTTTCAATTCAAGCCTGTCGCGCCATTCGCCAAACTTTTGGAATACTCTGCCCACGCACACCGCATAATACGTTTTCATGACGAGCTTCTTCTTGAACAAATCCCTTATATACCCGGCTATTTCTTCGTCGAATGAAGCTATTACAATGCCAGAAGTCGGAGAATCGAGACGGTTTGCCAAATACAAGTGCACGTTTTTCCCTCCATTTGGATTTGGCCATGAATAGTATTCCCCCTCAAAGCTATACGAGGCGTTTATCATTGGCACGGAACTTCCGGATTTATGGTTGGGATGCGTGGATCTTCCGGCGCGCTTGAAAATCGCAAGCGCTCCAGACTCGTCAACTTTGACAACTCCGCAACCGCTTGAAAACGGAATAGTATCTATTATGCCTGCAATATTCATCTATAATAAAAGTTAATGCGGACAGGTTGGTCTTGCGAGCCTAAAGTTGCAATCATTTCCTCAGTCCATGGCCCGTAAGGGGCGGTCGTCAAAATAGATTGCTCGCACAATCCCCTTCCCGTATTTGTAGAAGTAGAATTTAGAACTTTGAGTTTAGTCAATTCCCCATGGACATTGAGCGTAAATTCTATCACAACCTGCGAACCTATCGCCGACGATAGGTCGTATTGGCCGCCTATGAGATTCCATTGGCGCGATATTGCCTCAATCATGCGCTGCTGATATGCCCCGAACTCGCTAAACACGGAATCTACCGCAAGAGTACCGCGGGCCGAAGCATGAAAACGATTATCGGCGAGAGGCCCGGCTGGCGTTTTCATATTGCTGAGGGAAGGCCTGCGCTGGGGGACGGGAAGATTTTTATCTTCGGGAATTTCTTCAGCTTTTTTGGGCTTCTCCGATTTTTTTTCGCTCTTTGGAGCATCTTTAGGTTTTGGAGACTCCACTCTTTTATATGAATCTCCAAGACTCTTTTTTTGCAATTGCGAATCTTCTATACCTTTTCTGGGAAGGAAAGATTCGGTATCCACTGCCAAGTCCCGCGCAGATTCGGCTCCTTTTGAAGACTTGCCGGCTTTAGATTCCTCTATCTTGGGCGCTGAAGATTCGGTATCCGCCGCCGATTCCTTTTGAGGGCGCTCCGACGCCCCGGACTGGATACTGTTCGATTCGGGAAGATATTCTCTCGTAGGCGGCAACAGCGGGCGTTTTAGGACTTCCATAACCTGATTCGGATCTATGACCGCCGCGATATCGGAAGATGTCCCGGAAACTATTTTGCTTCCGTCTTTTATCTCTCCCTCTACGTATGGCATTTTTGATTTCGATGTCGGATCGGTTATTTCGTCGGCCGCGCGCTGGGTCTTATATGATTCCGGAGCGTCTTTTGATGCGGGCTCCATGCTGTTTGCGAGGGGATTGGCCTCCACAAACTTGGGAACGGTTTTGCGAATTTGAGGGGGAATTATCTCAAGTTTTAAATCCTGTGTTTTTTCCGGCAAAGGCGCGGTAAATGTATCGGGGACGTATCTCAGAATCAAAATATGAATCAATACTGCAAGAATCAAAGCGATTATTCCTGCCCGCAAATCGGAGCGGTTTGCGGACTCAGATAAGATATCCACATTCGCTTTTTCAAAACTGCGCGCAGGACAGCCCATAACATTAAAATTCGTCTATAAGCCTTCGCACAAGGGAACATGGCAATCCCATCACATTGTCGAAGTTCCCGTCAATCCTATCTATTATAAGCTCTCCGCATTCCTGCGCCGCATACGCCCCCGCTTTATCTAAGACATAGACTTTCTCAATGTAGTTTCTTATTTCCTCCGGAGATAGTTTTTTGAATTTCACCCGCGACTCCTCGCATTCCGTACGCACTTTTAACGCCTCGCGCGCCTTGTCAAGGCGCGCAATCGACACCCCTGTAAACACGGAGTGTGTCTTGCCCTGCAATGCCCCAAGCATGCGGACGGCGTCTTCAATATCGCGCGGCTTGCCGTAAACCACGCCGTCGAGAGCCACAACCGTATCCGCGCCGAGCGCAGTCTTACCCAAATTTTTGCGGGCGGCCTCGGAGGATTTTCTTTCGGCATTGATTTTGACTAAATCGCGCGGATCCGCAGAGGAATCCTCAAGCTCTGAGATATTCGGAATAAACAGTTCAAAGTCAATTCCCGCTGCGCGCAAAAGCTCTCTTCTGCGCGGAGACGCCGAAGCCAATACGATTATCTGCTTGCCCGATTCGATTTGACGCATAAGAATTAAAACCAGAATAATGAAAAAGACATCGCAAAAGGCAAAAGAAATAAATAAAATTTTGGATATTCGCAAACTGACGTTTATCGCCGACAAAACCATAATAGATTCGATAGACTGGCAGGTAAACGAAGGCGAACGCTGGGTTTTGCTGGGGGCCAACGGCGCCGGCAAGACTTCGCTAATATCTACGATATGCGCCTACAATACGCCGAGCTCCGGAACTATGACGGTTGACGGCAAGACCTATTCCGACTACGATTGGCAGAAAGTCAGGGAAAAAATAGCCCTTGTAGGAAGCCAGTTAAAGCGCAACATAGAGCGCGACGAAACCGTTCTTGAAGTTGTAATAAGCGGAAAGTTTGCCATGATAAACTATTGGGGGAGGATAAGCAAACAACTTGCAGCGGAGGCGATGCGGAAATTGAAATACCTTCACATAGGAGCTTTAGCCAACAATAGATGGGGCTATATTTCACAGGGCGAACGACAAAAAGTAATGCTGGCAAGGGCCCTAATGGTAAAACCCACTGTGATTTTTCTCGACGAGCCCTGCACGGGACTGGATCCGGCGGCCCGCAAAAACTTTGTGGAATTTCTTGACGAGCTCGCCACCGACAGGCGCAATAAGGCCATAATAATGGCAACCCACTACGTCGAGGAAATTCCGCCAAGTTTCACCCACGCCATAATAATAAAAAACGGCAAAGTCCTCGCGTCGGGAAAGATTTCAGAGGTGATGACAAGCTCAAATCTATCCGAAGCGTACGGGCAAAAATGCACCCTGCGCAAATCGAGGGGGCACTACCGGCTTGAGATATGATAACGGCGCGGCCGCAGAGCCGTTCTAAAAGAGAATTTCCGATGAATCTTTCCAGAGGGATTCTATTCCGTACAATCCGCGCTGTTCCGGAAGAAATATATGCGCCATAAAGTCGAATCCGTCCACGACCACCCAGCCG
Source organism: uncultured Opitutales bacterium (assembly GCA_944389885.1). GTDB lineage: Bacteria > Verrucomicrobiota > Verrucomicrobiia > Opitutales > Intestinicryptomonadaceae > Merdousia. The sequence continues at coordinate 24,795 of CALXNZ010000020.1, read as the reverse complement.
CTACCTGTATTGTATTCGCGCCCTATGGCCTTAACTCCCAAATCTTTGAGGGTTTTCTCAAGCTCGGAGGCGAGAGCGCGCATATGCGGTTCGGAAGTCGCCGAAGCTATGAGGAAATAATTTGTAATTGGGGATTTCCCACGGACGTCGAGCACGCGAATATCCTCGGCTTTTTTATCGTCGAGAGCCTTTCTGCATTTTACGACTACTTCAAGAGTTGGATCAATCGGACTTTTTTTGGAGGCGGTCTTAGGTTTTGAAACGGATTTTTTAAGGCTATTCTCGGCTCCCGACGTTTTTTTTGCAGATTTTATTCCCGCAGAAGCCGGCTTTTTTAATGAGGTTTTTATTTTTTCCCCTCCGGAAGCTTTCTTTGCGGCAGTCTTTTTTAGCGCAGTTTTCTTGACGGCATCTGCCGCAGATTTAGAGACCGTTTTTTTTGAGGCCGTTTTCTTAATCCCAGTTTTTTTGATAGTCTTTGATTTTTCCATAAAAAATTTAAGTGTCGGCAAAACCGTAAAGCTTGTTTTTCAATATGTACGCCGCGACAGGTTTGTCGAGCATTAAATGGAGTTGCTCAAGGCTGCGCGCCCCCCTTACAAAAGTGGAACTATCAGGCAGAGGACCAAAATCAAGGGGAATTATTTTAGCGCACTTTGGGGCTTCTGATATAGGAAATCCAAAACCTTCCCTGGGCGCGCAGACAAAAGTCGCGAGTTTCGACAGCTCCTCGATATCCTTCCATTTGGAAAGTTTAGACAAATGGTCCGAACCTATTATCCAAAAATATTCCGCATCCTCGCAAGATTGCAGATATTTTGCGGTGTCGATGGAATAACCCGTTCCGCCCTTGCGAATTTCGTAGTCGCAAATTTCCCACGGGAAGGGAAAGCTCTCAAGGGACAGGCGCAGCATTGCAATTCTGTGAGAATCGGGTGTAAGGGTTGGGGCATCACGCAGAGGAGCCTGGTGCGCGGGAACGAATACAATCTTGTCGAGGCCAAGCTTAGTGCAGGCGGCATTCGCAAGCCCTATGTGGGCTTTGTGTACAGGGTCAAAAGAGCCGCCCAATATTCCTATTTTATGTTTTGCCGACATTCTCATAAGTAAAATTGGAGAGATTTTTTAAAACGTCCACTTTATTTGGATTAAAATTTGCCCAACGACTACCCATAATACATATAAGATATTCATTGGAAATAACTTATAAATTAGCATAAAAATATTAAAAAACTTTTGAACGTTTTAATGCGCTTTTGCGTCATAATAGGTACAAAGAAATTTATTGGTTTGTAGTTTGTATTTTGGTTTTAGACCCGCTTTAAAGCGGGTCTTTTTTTTACTGTATTTAAAACAGGCGCGCCGGTCTATTTTTCGGACATAGTGAAACTCGCTCCTATTTTGCTTGTTAAATATTGTAGCACCATACAATGGGGAACAGCAGATATCTCAGAGCGGACAATTATGAGGAATTATATAGGTTTTCTTTCGCGCATGCTATTTTTGCCGATTGCGATAGGATTGCCGGCAATATTGCACCCAGAACAACTGCGCCCGCCAGCGCCAGCCCCCGTCACGGCCTCCATAGACCGAAATATAATGAAATCTTATAAAACGGACAGGGAAAAGCGCGAAATAAAAGAACAGGCCGAACAAATAAAAAAAGTAAAATCTCCCTTTGAATCGCAAGCGGGGTGGAATTCCCGCAATTTTATAGACACCATTGTGGAGAATTTTATAAATTCCCAAAAACTCAAACCTGCCAAACTCTGTTCCGACGCCGTATTTCTAAGAAGGGCATATCTTGATTTAACAGGCACACTGCCCACGGTCGACGCGACAGTAGCTTTTATTTACGATAAATCTCCCGGCAAGCGCGAAAAGCTTGTGGATTCGCTCATAGCCAGCGACGACTTCGTCAAATATTGGACAATGCGCTTCGGCGACATTCTCAAAATAAAGGCGGAATTTCCCGTAAATCTCTGGCCCAATGCTGCGCAAGCATACACGAGATTCGTCGAAAAATCCATAGCCGACAATACATCTTGGGCCGAAATAGTACGCCGCATGCTTACTTCCAGCGGCAGCAATTTTAGAGTGGGCGAAGTCAATTTTTTCCGGGCCATGCAGGGACGCGGCTCCGATAAGATAGCCGCATCGATAATCCAAACCTTCATGAATACCCGGATAGACAGTTTCCCGCCGGAGAAGGCCGCAGATATCGCAAAATTTTTCGACAGGTTGTCGTACAAAGAGACCCGCGAGTGGAAGGAGGAAATCGTATTCAGCGACCCTTCAAAAGCCGCGCCCTTTGAAGGGAAACTTCCGGACGGGGACACCGTAAGCCTCTCGCCCGACACTGACCCAAGAACGGCATTCGCCCTATGGCTTACGGCAAAAAATAATCCGTATTTTGCGAAGTCGCTCGTAAACAGGGTTTGGACATGGATGTTCGGAACCCCTCTTGCCTATCCGGTTGACGACATGTTTGCAAAAGGCGCCAAGACTCCCTGCCCTGAGCTCCTCGAAAAACTCGCCGAAGATTTCGCCGAATCTAACTTCGACCTTCGCAGGCTATGCAGGCAAATAGCTTTATCGAGAACCTACCAGCAATCTTCAATTCCTTCCGACGAAGTAAATCCGCGCGTGGCGATGAAGAATTTTGCCGTTTATGGAATGAGACAAATGGACGCCGAAATGTTAATAGACGCCTTATGTAAAGTTTCTGGAACTTCGGAAATTTACTCGAGCACGACTCCTGAACCCTACACCACCATGCCGGATTTCGCCCGCGCCCTCGATATTCCCGACGGGAGCATTACAAGTTCATTCCTCGAACTATTCGGCAAATCTCCGCGCGACACCGGCGCGGCTGACGAACGCAACGCAAATCCCTCTCCCCTGCAAAAATTGCACATGATAAACTCATCACATATCCGCAATAAGATAATTTCCGGTCCAACCTTTAAGAAATACTACAACCTAAAAGGAGATAATATGGCTCACGCCATATATCTCGACATTCTCTCGCGCTATCCCACGGAAGACGAGAAATCCGAATTTGAGAACTATATAAAGACTTCAAAGCTCGACCGCAAGAGCGCCGGCCAGGACTTGGCGTGGGCTCTTATAAATTCCGATGAATTTATATTTAGGCACTAAAATGGAAAAAAAAGCTCAATTAAAAAGAAACGCCATAACGCGCCGCGGATTTCTGCGCGACGCCGGCGTACTGGCTGCGGCATCGGTATTCATGACCCCGAGAGCCGTATGCGACACTCCGAAGAAATCCGGGCGCCCGTCCTCCTTCGGCAAAGCAAAGAGCGTGATACAAATATGGTTTTGGGGTGGAATATCGCAAATCGACACGCTCGACCCCAAGCCGAACGCCGGATACGACTATTGCGGAAATTTGAATAAAACCGTAAAGACAAATGTCGACGGTCTCGAGCTGGGCCAGCTCCTTCCCGAACTCGCAAAATGCGCCGACAAATACGCGGTTCTAAGGGGATTAACCCACGGTCAAAATGCCCACGAAACGGGAGCGTACTTGGTTCAAACCGGTAGAATGCCCGGAAGATACGTCTATCCTTGCGCCGGCGCGGTAGTCTCGAAATTCAAAGGATATGACGCCGGATACAAGGGAATGATACCGCCATACATAGTTCTTACCCAGCCTATGGGAAGATTTTCCGAAGCCGGATTTCTTGGAACGCGCTACAAACCCTTTGCTACCGGAGCGGATCCGTCGCGCACGCCATTTGAAGTCGAAGGAATAGTCGCCCGCGGAATAAGCCGCCAGCGCCAGGAAATGCGCCGCAAATTTCTCGACGATATAGCCACTTTTAAAAAAGCCCACGCAAATTCAGAATACCTCGACAAGTCGAAAGAATCGGTGGAACAAGCTTACGACCTCATACTCGGCGACGCCGGCAAGGTATTCGACATATCTACGGAAAATCCGAAGCTGTGCGACGCCTACGGCAGGAACTGGTTCGGCAATTCCTGTCTGATAGCCCGCAAGTTGGTGGAAGCGGGAGTTCCATACGTAACTATAAACTACAATGGTTGGGACACCCACAAGAACCACTTTCAACAAATGCAGAGGATGTTGCCCATTACCGACAAGGCGGTCTCATCTTTGATAAACGACTTATCCCAGCGTGGGCTTCTCGATTCCACGATAGTATGGTGGAGCAGCGAATTTGGCAGGACTCCGCGTATCCAATGGGATCCCCCGTATTCCGGAGGCAGACACCACCACGGCGATGCATTTTCCGGACTTCTCGCCGGCGGCGGTTTTAAGGGAGGAATAGTGGTTGGAGAGACAGACTCAAAATCGATGTATGTAGTAAAGCGCCCCACAAGCCCCTCAGATGTAATAGGCAGTATTTACGCAAATCTCGGTATCCCGACCGACGCGATGCTGACCACCCCCCAGGGTGAACAAGTGCGCCTAATTCCGGAGTCGGAAGCGGGAATCAAATCCGACGGACTCTTATACGAAATCATGTAATACCAGCCATGCCAAGATTTTTATATATTATCGCAATGACTTTCGCCTTCTGCGCCGCCCATGCTCAAAAGGGGGAAAATCCAAACATAGCATATATTTATCCGGCTGGGGGGCAGATTGGAAAGACTTTTAAGATAATCGTAGCTGGAAAAGATCTGGCTCAGGCCAAAACATTGTCGATAAGCGGAGGCGGAATAAGTTGCCAGCTTGGCACATACATAGTTCCAGCGGACAAGAATGACACAAATTCCATGATGCGCCGCTTCGAGAAACAGTATTTATTGGAACACCCCGAAGTTAAGGACGAAATAGCCAAGCGCGAAGAGGAAGGAAAGAATGGGGACGCTTACCTTCGCAAACTTGTAATGGCAATTCCTGAAAACGTAGAGGCTATAGCGCAAACAGACGCCTCATACTACTTGCGCAGAATATCCGGCGACCCCATGGCGGAAACCTTGGAAGTCGAAATTACAATAGACGAAAACGCGATGGCCGGCGAGCGCAGCCTCTGCCTAATCACTGAAAATGGAATTTCAAACTCAATTCCATTCATGGTGGGAATATATCCCGAACAATCGAAGCGGAGTCTTAGGGAAGTCGCCCAAGAAAGAGCGCGCCTAAAAGAAAACTGGGGGAAAATAGGCAGGCGCATAGACAATCCAAACCGCATGATTATACCCTCGCAAAAGATTGTAAGTAAAATAGAATCCATGCCCTGCGTCCTGAACGGACAAATTACCGAAGCCAACGTGGACACTTACGAATTCTTTGCAAGAACCGGCAGCAATATAGTATTCAGCGTGCAGGCCCAAGCTCTCGTAAGATATATATCCGACGCCGTGCCGGGCTGGTTTCAGCCCGTCGTTTCCATAAGGAATTCCGACGGCAAAGAGGTCGCCTATGTCGACGATTTTAACCAGCTTCCGGACCCCTCCGGTTTCTTCAGGGTTCCGAAGGACGGTTTGTACACAATAGAAATAAGAGATTCAATTTACCGCAGTAGGGAAGATTTCGTTTATCGACTGACAATAGGAGAAATACCGTTTGTCACAGGGGTTTTCCCGCCCGTCGTGCGCGTGGGAGAAGCATCAAAACTAAAGCTCTACGGTTGGAATCTGGGCGACACAAAAGAAATGGAATTCAAAACCGACAACGAGGGAATTTTTGATATCTCAATGTGGAATTCCGGATTTTGCCACAACAGAATGCCTATTTTGGCAATTCCTCCGGAATGCAAAATGTCGGTTTTATCGGAGCCAAACGCCTCCGTGGACGCCTCGGCTGCGTCGGTTTACGCGGGCTGTTTTTCTGTAAAGAACCAAGAGGACAAATTTAATTTTAAGGCCAAAAAGGGCGAAAAGTTCGGAATTGAAACATACGCAAGGCGCCTGAACGCCCCGACCGACACCTACTTATGCATAAGGGACGCAAAAGGCAAAATTGTGGCCGTAAACGACGATTTTGAAAACGCGGACGACGGCTACACCACACACCATGCGGATTCCCGCCTCGAATTTGCCGCTCCCGCCGACGGGGTGTACACCTTATGCCTAAAGGACGCCCAATCGCAATTTTCTCCAATACATTCGTACGTCTTAACGTTTGGCAGAATGAAACCGGACTTTTCATTGCGCACGACGACTTCAAACTTTGAAGTAAACGCAGGGCGAACGGGGCGCATAGAGGTAAAAGCATTCCGCAAAAACGGTTTCGACGGAGAGATAAATTTGGAATTTAAGAACCTCCCCGAAGGGTTTGTGGCGCGAGGGACAAGAATCCCCAAGAATACCGATACTACTTATGTATATGTAAGCGCTCCGGATAACGCTGAGGTGGGATTCCATTCATTAGAATTGACGGGCACCGCAAAATTATCCGACGGCGGCGAGCTAAGCAGGGCTGTGCTTCCATGCGACAATATGATGCAGGCCTTTTACTATTGGCATTTGGCGCCGGCTAAGGAAATGATAATGGCGGTCACCGCGCACGACGGGGCATTCGGCGGAAAATACAAGCACACGAAGGTGATTCCATTAAAAGATAATTATGTGGCCAAAATATTCACGAATGCGGAAACCTACCTGAAAGTCGGCACGGCCCGCCCCCGCTCAACCTACGGCTTGATACCAGAAGCGGTAGGATTGCCGGACGGGATAAAGGTGCGCGGAGTTTCGGAATGGAAGGGAGGCCTGTACATAAGTTTTGAGCCAGACCCCAATTCCGAGAAAAAGGCAGTCCCCGGAACAAAGGGGGAAATATCCGAGATTTTTGTGGCCAGACGCGGCAACAACACGGTTAAAATCGACGCTGTCCCGCCATTTAAATACGAGCTTGTAGAGCGCAAAAAAGCGCCCGACGCAAAAAAAGGCGCAATTAAGGACGCTTCAAAATCCAAGCCGCAAAAGAAGCCTGACAAGAAAGCCGATAAGAGCGAAAATATTAAAAAGGCATAAAAATTCCGGAGCGCGGATTATTTCGACAGCTTTCTGTCTGCGCGAAAGCGCGCATAAGCAATAATTCCCACTCCCGCCGCAATCGCGAATATGGAATAGAAGGTGCCCCTGCTCATTCCCAATATCAACGACACTCCTTCATCGGGTTCGCGAAACACCTCGCATGCTATGCGCACAAGGCCGTATAAGAGAAGAAATTCACCCGACAGCTGGCCTTTGGGCGGTTTACCCAACCAGAAGCGCAACTGGCAATAGGCAAACAGGAACAATCCCTCTCCAAAAGCCTCGTAGAGTTGCGAAGGATGCCGTGGAGGTATATTCTCAATAGGAGTCCCATACTTAACCGAATGCGGAAATTTCATGGCCCATGGCAAATAGGCTATTTTTCCCCAGAGTTCTCCGTTTATAAAATTTGCTATGCGGCCGAGAAATATTCCCGGAGTAGCCACCGAAACTACAATGTCCGAAAGCGTCCAAAACGAAACCTTTCTGCTCCTTGCATAGATAAGAATGGACAGAAGCACGCCGATGAACCCGCCGTGGCTTGCCATTCCGCCCTTCCATATCTGAAAAACTATAATGGGATTCTCGACGAACGCGGAGAAATCGTAAAACAACATATAACCGATTCTCCCGCCTAAAATTACGCCAAATAGCAGATAGGTTATAAGACTCACATTGTCGTCCTTTGAAAGGGGGCTGCGCCCGCGCGCCGAATATACATTCATCACTATGAGAGCAATCAGAAACCCCGCCAAATACGCCAACCCGTACCACCTTACGCCCTCCAGGAAAAATCCCTCGGGCAGGCGGAACGCGAAAGGGTCAAAATTCACTACATAAAATGGGTATGAATTAGGATCTGCCATCGCAAAAATAAGGTTTGAAGTATTGTAAACGACGCCTATTCTGAAAGGGTTTTTATTTATGGCAATGAAAGAATTCGACATAAAAAGCCTAATACAATCCCGATTCGGGGAAAACTATTCTCTGCACGAACGCTATATGAACAAAACCCTCGTGACGGTTTTGCGCACAATAGGATTCGACAAATGCTACAAGTCCGCCAAGGGAGCATACCTCTACGACGCCGACGGAAACGACTATCTCGACTTTCTGTCCGGATACGGAGTATTCGGCATGGGACGCAACAATCCCACAATAGCAAAGGCAATAAAGGACGCCATAGACATGGACTTGCCCAATATGGTGCAATTAGACTGCGCCCTGCTCAGCGGGCTACTCGCCGAAAGGGTCGCAAATCTCCTCGGAGGCAGATTGAATGCCGTGTTCTTCTGCAATTCCGGAACGGAAGCAAACGAGGGTGCAATTAAATTTGCAAGGGCCCACACAAAAAGACCCCGCATTCTCTCTCTCAGCAGCGGATACCACGGGCTGAGCTATGGATCGCTCTCGCTTACTGTTTCCCCGCACTTCCAAGACGGATACGGCCCATTCCTTCCCGGAGCGATGAAAGTCCCTTACAACGATCTCGAAGCGCTCGAAGCCGAATTGAAAAAAATGGACGTAGCAGCCTTTATCTTTGAACCCGTGCAAGGCAAAGGAGTAAACATACCGTCCGACGACTATTTTCCCAAAGCCCAAGAACTCTGCAGAAAATACGGCACTTTGTTTGTAGCCGACGAAGTTCAAACAGGCCTCGGCCGCACAGGAAAGATGTTCGCTTTCAGGCACTGGAACTTGGATCCCGACATCGTGACGCTCGCCAAAGCCCTCAGCGGCGGATACGTTCCCTGCGCGGCTTTTGTCACCACGAGAGAAATACATCAAAGCTCTTTTTCAAGCCTCGACAGATGCGTGGTGCACTCGACAACTTTCGGGCGCAACAATCTGGCAATGGTGTGCGGGCTCGCCGCAATACATGTGCTCGAAAACGAAGGGCTCGTCGAAAACTGCGCTAAAATGGGAGACCTTCTCCTGCAAAAATTAAACGCCTTAAAAGAAAAACATTCCTACATCAAAGAAGTCCGCGGGAAAGGCCTAATGATTGCCATTGAATTTAAAGAGCCCAACGGATTCGGACAGAAATTGGCATGGAAGGGATTAAAAGTGGCAAACGACGCCCTCTTCACACAAATGATAGTGACAAGCCTGCTGGATAAACACAGAATCCTAACTCAAGTGGCGAGCCACGGTCTCGACGCCATAAAAATACTTCCGCCTTTCGTAATAGGAGAAAAAGAAGTGGACCGCTTTGTAAACGCTTTGGACGATGTCCTGACAAACGCCGCAAATGTCACGGGGCCCCTCTGGAAGTTCGGCACAAGGCTCTTGTCAGCGGCGATGGCAAACAAGAAAAATAAGTGATATGACGGACTTTGAAAGTTTCCGTGAAAATTGTCTGAAACTGCGGGAACGCGTTGCGGCGGCAGAATCCGCCGCCGCGCGCAAGCCGGGAGAGGTCAAGATTCTTCCCGTGACCAAAAACCACCCCATAGATGCGGTCGCATATGCCGCAAAGCTTGGATTTAAGGGCGTGGGAGAAAATCGCGTACAAGAGGCCGTAGAAAAGATAAAGTCGTCGAGCCTTGAAATCGAATGGGAACTGATTGGCCACCTCCAGACAAACAAGGCTAAAATAGCCGCAAAATATTTTTCGAGAATACAAAGCCTGGACTCAGCGAGATTGGCGCAAAAGCTCGACGACGCCGCAAAATCCGAAGGCAGAATGCTCCCCGTATTGCTCGAAATAAACGCCGGAGCCGATCCCGCAAAATTCGGGGCCAGCATGGACGGGGCGGCAGCGCTCCTTGAAAGCGTTCTCGCTCTTCCGAACCTTGAAGTGCAGGGCCTGATGACGGTTGCCCCGCTCGATTCCGACCTCGATACGGCCTCGCGCTGCTTCGCCAATCTGCGCACGCTCAGAGACAAACTTAGAGATTCTTTCAGAATTCCCCTGCCGGAACTGTCAATGGGAATGAGCCATGATCTTGAACGCGCCATAGCTGAAGGATCCACCATGATAAGGGTTGGAACTTTCCTATACGGAGAGCGCATCTGACAACCGCCATATGGACACCCCGACCACAGATTCCGTATATACGCTCGCGGATTTGGAATCCGACAAATGCGGAATTTTTTCCTTTTTAAAGGGAGCCCAAAGCCCGCAGTTTGCGGTATTCGGACATCCCATAGAACATTCGCTAAGCCCCGTAATGCAAAACGCCGCCCTGGAATTCTTGGGCGCGAATTCCGAAAGATTTAAGAGCTCGAGGTATTTCGCATTCGACATTCCTCCGGAACGCCTTTCCGAAGCTCTGAAAGCTTTCTTTAATCTAAACGTGCTGGGCATAAACCTTACAATACCCCACAAAGTTCTGGCAATGCACCTAACGGAATCGTGCGAACCGCTTGCCGAAAGCGCCGGAGCCTGCAACACCCTAAAGAAAACCGCCTCCGGCTGGGCGGGATATAATACTGATATATTTGGGATTCAAAAAGCGGTAGAAAAATCCTTCAATAAAAGCTTTGAAGGCAGCCACATTTTTCTATTGGGAGCTGGCGGCGCCGCAAGGGCGATAGCTGTGGCCGCTGAAAACGCAAAGTGCCGAAAACTCTCAATAGCCAATAGAAGCAAGGAAAGATTAGACGAACTTGTAAAGTTATTGGAGCCAAATTTCAAAAACATTTCCGCATTCAATTCGCCCGGCGGATTCTTTGGTTTGGAAAGGATAGCCGAAAGCGGCACCATTATAATAAACGCCACGAAAATAGGGCTATCCCCCACAGATCCACCCGTATTGGACTTTTCGGAAACAAATAAGAACGCCGTGTTTTTCGACACTCCATATAGGCGCCACTCCCAGACGAACTCTGTATTGCTTGCAAGAAAATGCGGACTTAGCGCCGAAAGCGGACTCCCGATGCTCGCATGGCAGGGGGCGCGCTCGCTCGCCATCTGGGCGGAATCAGACGAACTAACAGAAAAATTCGGCGATATAATGTACGCCGCCCTCGAGAAATGGACATCGCTCTTATAAACGAGAATTATCCGTGGATATTCACCGCAGTGTTCTTCCTGTTGGGAGCGTGCGTTGGAAGTTTCCTCAATGTTTGCATTTTAAGGCTTCCGAAAGGAGAATCTATAATTTCTCCGCCCTCGCATTGCGCCTGCGGGAAGCCAATAAAATTCTACGACAATATACCGATTCTGTCGTGGCTGTTATTGAGGGGAAAGGCGCGCTGTTGCGGCCGCCGCATCTCCCCGCGATATTTTGCAGTCGAACTCCTGACGGCCGCGCTATTCGCATTTGCATGGGCCTCAAATGCGCCGCAAACGGCGGCGGCCGGCATGGTCTTTATCTCCATAATGATTTTTTGCGCATTTGTTGATATAGACACAATGATGCTTCCCGATTTTGCCACCATAGGCGGAACCGCAACGGGAGCGATACTGTCGGCAATGCTTCCGGAGTTGCACGATATTCATTTGGAGGAGTATCCATTTGCCGTATCGGCAGTGGCGTCATTGATATGCTCCTGCGCGGGAATACTCGTCGGCTCTGGCATGCTGTATTGGATTAGGCTTCTTGGCCAGACCGTATTCAGGCGCGAGGCCATGGGAGAGGGCGATGTGATACTCATAGGTTGCATAGGGGCTTTTTGCGGCTGGCAAGGGGCTTTATTCGCGATATTCGGGGGTTCCCTAATAGGTTCTCTCATAATGATTCCAATCTTCGCGATAACGCGCCTGCTCAAGACAGACAAAGCAAAAAAGTCCAAGCTTGCGGAATCGGAAAATCCCGAAGAAATCGAAGGAGCTATACCATTTGGGCCATGGCTCGCATTGGGAGGGATTTTATATTTTCTATTTTTCAGGGAAATAACGGACTCGTATTTCCAGAATTTCACAGCTATATTTTTCTGACACCGGAGTATGACCCAAAAAGAAAGTCAAGTTCCGCACCTCGACGCTTTTATTTTCCGCATTGCAGAACAGCGGCGATACTCGGACTACACTGTGCGCAATTATAAAAATTCTGTGGAAGAATGGTGGGAATGGCTCAATCAAAACGATTTCTTCAGGGGAGATATATCAAAAATCGAGAAGCGAATCGCCAAAGACTATGTAGCCGAGCTCGCCCGCAAATACTCTCGAAACACCCTGCACAATAAGATATCGGCTTTGAGGTCATTTTACAAATTCTTGATTCAAACCAAAGACGCTGAGACAGATCCATTTTCCCTTATACGGCTGCCTAAGACAAAGCGCTCTCTGCCTGTATTTCTCAATCAGGCGCAGATTCCCGAGCTTATGGAAGCCCCTAAAGATTCCGCCCAAAAATCGCATAAGAGCGGCCCGCGCGCCGATTTTGAACGGGCATGCGACACCTTAATATTGGAAATGTTATACGCCACGGGAATGAGGGTGTCCGAAATATGCTCGATAAAATGGTCGGACATAGACGATGAACGGCGCATAATAAGGGTACTTGGGAAGGGCAACAAAGTGCGCTTCTGCCCATATGGAAACAAGGCCGCCGAAGCCCTGTCAGAATGGAGGCAGGCCGTAAGCGGGCGCCCCAGCGCCAACGGCGCCGTGCTGTCCACATACTCCGGAGCGAAAATGTATCCCAGATACATACAAAGAATTTTAAAGAAATACTTGTCGCAATCCAATCTGCCCATGAATATAACTCCGCACAAATTGCGGCATTCCTTTGCAACGCATTTGGTGAATGAAAATGTAAACCTGAGGGCGCTACAAGAAATGCTCGGGCACGCGAACCTCTCCACAACCCAAATCTACACCCATCTCGGAACTAAGCAACTACAAGCGGAATACAACAGGCACCACCCGCGCGCTTGACGCGGCTGCCTTCGACAATGCGGGAATCACGAATTCGCGTTAGAATTTGCAATAAGACAAAAAATTAACGCATATCCCCCGGCTTAAAATGCTTGGGATACCTCGCCTTAAGCTCCTTTTTAACCTGCGGCCAGCCGTTGTCCCAAAAATTAGCCAAGTCTGACGTCGTCTGAACGGCTATTCCCCGCGGCGACAATAATTGACACGTCAGGGGAATGCGCCCCTGGCAAATGCGCACCTTAGACGGATCAAAGTCGTAAAAGTCCTTAAAGTAAGACGCTACGCTCGCCCTTAACAGGGCGGCGTCGTATTTTATCCCCGCAGGTTTTCTCCTTCGAGGCATTTCGGCAAAGCGCGGAGCCATAAAATCCAAATAAGAAAGCTGTTCAGGCGAGAGCCATTCGCGCAGGGCCTTTAATACGTCGGCATTTTTCACCTCCGAATACGATGTCATGCCATAGCACATTTGTTCGTAAATCTCGGAAAGCGCGGCAGAGTCTATTGCGCTTATCCCGGATTCCGGACAGGCCTTTGAAACAAAATTTACGCGCTCTATGAAATCTTTAGCGGTGCCGTCAAAATTTTTGAGAACTATGCGCCCTGATACAATTTCGTCCCTCAGGATTTTTGAGGCCTCCGCATGCGGGACATCGTACGAAATTTCGTCAAGTAAATCCAGATCCCTAAACTTTATATATTTCCTTTTGACAACGCGCTTATGTTCAGGGCTGTAAACGGTTTCCGAAGACTCGGAGAAATCCTCCGCGAACATATCTCCCAACAAATCCATAGAGACGGGAACAATCGACGACGCCATTATAGCCGTACCTCCCGATATGTTCTGTTCGCGCATGGCCATGGCCGCGAACACATTGTCCGCCCAGTTTCGAGAATCTTTTCTTATTTCTCCCCTTCTCCCGCGAGTAAAACGGCATGCGAGAGTCCCCTTGTTTAGACGAATCCCTACATTGTCTGAAAATGCGCTCAAGACACAGCGGGCTATGCGTTCTCCGATAGGAGATTTTTGATGTTTAGGGGATATGTTCCGAAGAGCCGAACGCGCGATTCTGGCAAGCGCGTCCGCCGACGCGCATACTTTCCGCGCATTCGACGCGTGTATCCCCATTCTGCGACAAAAAGATTCGTCAAACGAATTCTCGCGCGCCGCCAAACAAAGCTTTATAATTTCCTCCGGCTCCGAAGCGGCAGAGGCCGCAATCCTATCGCGCTCGACTTCGCGAAATGCGTTTTCGAGCGGAAGTTTCACCCGTCCCACCTCGTCCAATGCGGCTATCATTGCGGCTTCATAAATACAATTCTCAAAAGCTCCCTCAACAAGAAGCCTTGCGTATCGCGGAGGCGCAGGAAAATCCGCCATGAGCTTGCCCGCCTCGGTGACGCTCCCATCAGAACGGATTGCCCCAAGTTCTCTGAGCGACAGCATTGCCCTTTCCACATTGAGCGGATCCGGCGATTCGAACCACTCTATGTCCGGAACCTCAAGCCCGAATACTTTAAGCCAAAGGATTATTTGCGATAAATCCAAACGTTTTATCTCGGGCGATATGTACCCGGAAAAATTCTGCTCGTCCTCGCGCCTCCAAAGGCGCACGGCCACGCCCGGCTCCGTTCTTCCGGCCCTGCCAGCGCGCTGCGTAGCCGAAGCCAAGCTTACCCTCTCCACCAACAACGTATTTATGCCGCGAGCAGAGTCGAAACGCGCCACGCGAACTTGCCCTGAATCTATCACAAACTTTACCCCGTCAATGGTGAGCGACGTTTCCGCGACATTTGTCGAAACTATAATCTTTCGCCTCTCCGACGGGGCAAGTATGGCGTCTTGTTGGCGCGGAGGCAAATCGCCGTGAAGGGCGAGTATGTCAAAACCTTTCGCCACCGGAGATTCCAATATGCAGGCGATAGTCTTGGATATCTCGTACGCTCCGGGCATAAAAATAAGAAAATTGCCTATTTTTTCCGTGCGGGCAATACGCTCAAATGCGGAAGTGGCCGCAACCCATATAGGGGTATCCCTCGATGGCGGAGGGGCATAGCGAATATCGACAGGGTAGAGCCTGCCGGAACACTCAAATTTTCTGGTTCCATCGCCAAGATAGTTTGCTATGCCGTCCGCATCCATAGACGCCGAACACACGGCTATTACAATATCGGGACGCTTTATATTCTTTGCGCGCAAAGCCAACGCCAAGGCCAAATCCGCGTATATATTGCGCTCGTGAAATTCGTCGAACACGATAGCCCCTACCCCTTTCAATGACGGATCCGACAATATCATGCGGGCGAGAATTCCCTCGGTGACAAATACTATTTTTGCGGAGGGCCCGTAGTTTTTATCAAATCTCACATGCCAACCGACCTCGTCTCCGAGACCGAAAATTTCTCTTACGCCTTTAGCAAGCATTCGAGCCGCTACACGCCGGGGCTGCATGACTAAAATCATTCCGTCTATGCGCCCCGACTTCCAAAAAATATGCGGCAACCGCGTTGATTTGCCGGAAGCCGTTGGCGCGGACACGACAAACTTTGTACACCCTCCGGACAGGGCCCCGCATATATCGCCCCGCAAGGCTTCTATTGGGAGATTGCCCATTGAGCGTCAATCCTCCGGATTGCCGAATACGCCCATTTTTGTGCTGTTATATTGTTTCCTATCAAACACCGGATTGCTCTTCTCCAGTTTGTTTTCCACAATTAACAGCCCCTTGAAAGACTCCGACGGCACCTCTATATAACGCATGGAAACCGACGACATCAACATCCCCTTTGGCGTCTTGTAAAATGTGTCAACCTGATAGTCGTAATTCATAAAAAATTCTCGGGTGAACCATTTTACGGTATTTAAGTCTATTTTCCCGACGTATGTATTTACGCGTCCGTCCAGGGAACGGACGTCGATATAGAGCCTATCGCCGCGCACGTACATGACCGAGCGTGTGGGAAAAGATTCCCCGTTGCTGTTTATTATTTTTCCGGTCATGACCAAGCGTTTGGAACCGGATACGTTAGTCATGATAGCCCGTTGTTCGATAGTGCCCCTGGCTATTTCAGTTTCTCCCACTATTATGCGCTGGGCCCCCGCCCAATTCCCCGCATAGGCATCAAACGCCGCATTTACATTGGGGAACATTATGTCGGAAAAAATCTCCGAGAATATCGACGTGCCAGAACCTGTTTCTTGGGCGGAGAGTGAAGTTGCAATCAGGGCTGAAACCGCAAAAATTAACTTTTTCATAAGAAATATCAGATTTTTATTCTATTGGGAGGGGTCCGGAATTTACATTGCCGGGTCAGACGTCGATTACGTCGTCGTCTTTATTTTTCGCATTTTCCTGGGCATTTCCATTCTTATGCAGGACTCTCCTTATTATGCGCTCGCTGCGAGCCATCGCCACTCCCCACGAGAATACTGACACCCAAAACGACGCCCAAAGAGCCACCCAATAACTTGAGACCATAATGCCGTCAAAAGGCAGTATCCGAGCCGCCAAATAAATGATAATAGCATTTATGAACATCATGCCTATTCCCATAGTGAATATGATAAAAGGCAGTGTGAACACCACAAGTACAGGCTTTATAATCCAGTTCAAGAACCAGATTGTGACAATCAGCAATGAGAACGACCAAATATCGCCAAAGCACAGCTGATCCGAAGACGTTGTAATATCCGCCAACAAGAGTCCCGCCGCGTTTAGCAGGCAGGTGCGCCAAAAGTTAAGTTCCACGCGACGCGTGATACGCACATCTCCGGGCCGCGGACGCTCTGCGTGGAAATCCTCGTTTTGCATTCTCATATTGCCTTTTCTCCTTATTTCTCCTTCATCGCAAATAGCCTGCCGCAATGCTGTTCGCATATTTAGGCAAGCTAAATGCCGCCTCATCAAAAGACGATAAAATCGAGCCGCGCGCTATTGTAAATACAAAACTCCGCCCATTCCGAAATTTATGGCGAACAATCGGGAAAGAGCGCCCGCCCTCGGAGATACGCTTCGGCAAACCAAGAAATCCTCCTTTAAAGAATTCCGACAAACCGCCTTTCATAAACTTTAGCAAAGCATTTCTTGAAAGTTTTGTCAAATAATGCATTTTCATTCGCATACAAAAATATGGCAAGAGCAATCCAAAATCCTAAGCCGCCCGCAGCCATGAGCGTGGCGGGCAGCGATTCCGGGGCGGGAGCTGGAATCCAAGCCGATTTGCTGACATTTGCCGCCCACGGGGTTTACGGAACCACCGCAATCACCGCAATTACCGCCCAAAACCCCGACAAAGTCGGGGCGATATCGCCATGCGATGCCGGCGCATTTGCAAAACAATTAGAGTTGTGCGCATCGTTCTACGCGCCCGCCGCCGCAAAAACAGGAATGCTCTTTGACGCAAAAACCGCTGAACTCTGCGCGGATTTCTTTGACTTGCACCCAAATATCTTGCTTGTCGTAGATCCCGTGATGTTTTCAACCTCCGGGGCAAAATTATTGAAAGACGACGCTTCAAATATACTTAAAACCAGGCTCATTCCCCGCTCCACCATTTTCACGCCCAATCTCGACGAAGCTTCTTTTCTGCTCGGCGGCATCGCAATCACTCCGGATAATCAAATGGAATCGGCAGCCCGTTTAGCAAAAGAATTCGGCGCATGCGCGCTGCTAAAAGGCGGACATTTATCCTCGGATTTAATCTCAGATATCCTCGCATTTCCGGACGGCAAGATTGTGGAGTTCCCATCAAAGCGCGTGCGCGGAGTGGATACGCACGGCAGTGGATGCACTCTAAGCGCGGCTATAACCGCGAATCTCGCTCTCGGGCTCTCCGTTGAAAACTCCTGCCTAACTGCCCAGAAATACATCGTAGAGTGCATGCGCCATCCGATAGAGGTCGGGGGACGGAGGTTTATAAATCATTTCCCGCCGAAATCCTGCTCATGAGAACATATGAATAATTCCGCCAAAGAAAGTGCATGCTCCGGACACAGGGAAAGGTTGCGTTCAAAATACGAGCGCTCCGGCATCGATTCATGGGCGGACTATGAAATAGTCGAATACATGCTCACGCTCATAATACCGAGAGTCGATGTAAAGCCGACCGCAAAGAACATGCTGTCTAAATTCGGCTCCGTATCCGGAATTCTCGACGCCCCAATCGAAGATTTACAGAAAATAGAAGGCATTGGACGCTCGTCTGCCCTTGCAATCCATTTCTTAAAAGACCTGATATCCGTATATCATAGGGACGAGCTTAAAAAGCCCGGCAATGAGATATCTACAATATCTAAACTTATGCGCTTTTTCAAGAGCCGCATAGGCGGACTTCCAAACGAAGTTCTTGAAATGGTTTGTTTCGACGCAAAATTGCGCATAGTGCCCGACGGCGCGGTGCGCCTATTTGAAGGAAGCGTAAATTCCGCCAACGTGGACATTCGCAGAATAGTCGAGACCGCCATAAAGAAAGGCGCCTCAAGCATTGCTCTGGCCCACAACCATCCCAGCGGGGATCCGCGCCCCTCGTTTGAGGATATACGTTTTACCAGAAAATTATCGTCGGCTTGCAAACCCATCGATTTGAATTTCATAGAGCATATAATCGTTGGCAAGAATGCCTGTTTCTCTTTTAGGCGCGACGGAAGATTCGACGATTTGTACGACGAATCTCTGGAAGAATCGCGCATAGGCATGCGCCGCGTAAGCGACACCAAGAGGAAAATTGCCAAGTGAAAATACTGTCCATTGAAAGTTCCTGCGACGAATCCTCCGTATCAATATTCGACACGGAACAAGGCGTCTTATTAAACCTCATACATACGCAAATAGACCTGCATGCCCTATACGGCGGGGTCGTCCCGGATCTCGCGAGTTCCGAGCACTTGAAAAAGCTGCCTCTTCTCGCTGCAAAAGCCATAAAATCTTCAGAATTTGCGGGAACTCAAAAAATAGCGGTGACGACCGGCCCCGGGCTCCCAAATTGCCTGGCGATAGGCTTATCCGCCGCCAAGGGAATCTCCGCGGCCACGGGCCTGCCAATAGAGGGAGTCAACCACCTCCGCGGGCATGCGTTTTCTCCATTTATAAACATACACGCAAAAGACGCAAAGAACTTTGAAGAGAATAGAAGGTCGCTATTGCCTCACTTAGGGCTCGTAGTTTCGGGGGGCAACACCGTGCTATTTGAGTTAGACGAAAACTTGAAGCTATCTGTTATAGCCGACACCGTTGACGACGCCGCCGGAGAAGCTCTCGACAAGGGCGCCAAAATGCTCGGTATGCCTTATCCGGGCGCCCCCATTCTCGAGAAGCGCGCGATTTCGGGAAAGGTTGATAAGAATCTATTCCCATACGGGCAGAACCGCAAAATTTCCGAAGATCCGAACTTCAGTTTTTCAGGGCTAAAAACAAGTTTGCGCTATTATTTAGAAAAGCTCGATGCCGGAGAAATCGATGAGAGATTTTCGGACATATGCGCTTCCTATCAATTTGCGGTCGTGGAGCAGTTGCGCAGAAGATGCGCATACTTTTTGAAAGTCGGGGCTTATGCGAGCTTTGGGATTTCCGGAGGCGTGTCGAACAACGCCATGCTGTGCTCTGCAATGGAAAACCTTGCGAAGTCAAGAGGAGCAAAGTTTCTATGCGCCCCCAAAGAATACAGAGGCGACAACGCAGCCATGATAGCTTTCGCGGCGTTTTTCGACCCGAACTCCACAGACAGTTCACAAAATCTCAAAATACGTCCGTCGTGCCAAATGGACCTTAATTCTTGAAACATTTAGAATATCCAACCGGAAGCTTGGGAATGATTATCAGAACGGGAATTCTCGGAGCCATTAGATTTCGGGTCCGCGCTTTCAGCAACCCCTGCGGAATTAGATATTTTATCAAAAAAGCTGTCGAAAGCGGCACGGGCAGATTCCCAATTCTCGCGGTTTATCATATACCTCACCTTTGGGGTTTCAACTTTGCTGTCAATCAAACCCGCAAGTTTTAATTCGCTCAAATGTTGCGATATTGTGGCATTTGAAAGCGGAAGCTTTATCTGCCCGAAAAAACATGATTCCACAGAAGCCAAATGCTTCAATATTGCTATGCGGGCGGGGTGCCCCATAGCTTTTGCCAGAGCGGCTAAATGTTCACCTTCGGCAATGTATTCTTCCGTTTTCTTTGGCATACTCAACCTTTACGCGGCTATTTTAAGAAAAACAGTACAACATTTTCAATATAAAAATCTCACAAATTACAAACATTTTCAAAGAAATTTCTCAATTATGGCCACAATAAATGACTCGACAAGAATGGAAACAAAATTGTAAATTTAGAATAATGTCAATTAGTCTGCAAACAGCATATCAGAAGTGTTGCGATTTGGCGTATTCGCATTACGAGAATTTTCCAGTGGCGCGAATGGTCCCCAAGAAAATTCGCCCGCACATAGCCGCCGTATACGCTTTCGCAAGAACTGCCGACGACATCGCCGACGAAGAACACGACGAAATTTCCGCAGACTCTCCAAAACGCATCGAAAATCTGCGAGAATTTGAATCTCAACTCGACATAGCCGATTCCGACAGCCTAAATCCCAAGTGGGACTGGATTTTTGTAGCCTTAAAAAATACAATTTCCGAATTTAATATACCAACCCAGCTCTTGCGCGATCTGGTCAGCGCATTTGCGCAGGACGTCGTAAAAAAGCGCTATGCAGATTTCCCCGAGCTATGCGATTATTGCAGGCGGTCGGCAAACCCCGTTGGGCGCCTCGTTTTAATTCTGCACGGTCTTCGGGAGCAAAAGCTTTTTGAGATGTCGGATTACATATGCACAGCGCTCCAGCTGGCGAATTTTTGGCAGGATATGCGCGTGGACAAGCTCAAAAACCGCATATATATTCCACAATCCGACTGGAACGGAATGGAGGAATCTGAAATTTTTGCCGACACCGCGAGCCAGCGCCTGCGCGACGTCGTAAAGTTTGAGGTTGAGCGCACCGCCGAGCTTTTCGACAAAGGACGAGAACTTCCAAAATTTCTCCCCTTCCCTCTAAGTCTTGAAATAAAGCTCACACTTGCCGGAGGCAGGACAATCCTCGAAAAAATCGCCGAACAGAATTACGACACTCTTTCGCGGCGCCCCAAGATAGGGAGCGCCGGCAAACTAAAAATTCTCCTGCGTTCCATATTTTCATGAACAACAACCAGCCCGCAGAATCCCATACCGCGACCTATCATGTGCGGGAGCGCAAGAAGTCGAATCTGGCTTTCGCGTTTTTCTGTCTGGACAAAGAACGCGCTCAAGACATGGAGATTTTTTACGCCTTTTGCAGGCTTATGGACGACATCGCCGACGAAGAAGATAAGCCGCTTGAGTGCCGCCGCAAGGAGCTGGAATCGTGGAAGAATCAGATAGAGCTCGCCTATGCGGAGAATACCGGCGCAGAATCTCTATCGCCGCTCGGCATGGAAATGCGACAGATGTGCCGGCGCCGCAAAATACCCCAAACATATATACAAGACATAATAGACGGCGTAATGCGAGACACCGATTCCCGCGAATTTGAAACTTTCGACGACGTCAAGAAATACTGCTACGGCGTAGCGAGCGCAGTCGGGTTGGCTTCGATTTACATATTCGGATTTAAAAACGAACGCTCAAAAGAATTCGCTGAAAATTTAGGATACGCCCTGCAATTCACAAATATGCTGCGCGACGTTGTGGACGACGCTAAAAACCACGGCAGAATATACGTTCCCAACCGCGAGCTAAGGACTCTCGGAATATCGAGGGCCGACCTGTCGGAGCCTGGCGCGAATCCCGCGTGCAAGAGGCTTTTCAAGCTGATGTATTTCCGGGCAAAGCATTTCTTCAACAAAGCCCGCCGGCTCTTGCCGCCCGAAGACAAAAGGGCGTTTGCCCCGGCATTGATAATGTGGGCAATATACGAAGACATTTTAGAGTCTTTAAAAAGTTCCGGGTTCAATATTTCGGACACTCCCCTAAAGATATCCAAACTCCGAAAGATATGGCTTGCCCTAAGGGCGATAAGGGAATCGAAACGCCCCGGTAAAAAATACGAAACCGAAGAGCGGACCACCGTTATCGGGGCCGGAGTGGCAGGAATATCGGCCGCATTAAAACTCGCAGAGAACGGGTTTGACGTATCTTTGTACGAATCCAGAAACGATGTTGGCGGACGGGCCTCATCTATAAAATGGAAGTCCGTTCCTTTGGACAACGGAACTCATGCCCTAATGGGTTGCTATGGCAATTTCTTTGGAATATTAGATATGCTTCACACCGGCGGGAATGAATTTTACAAGCCCGTATCCGCAATGGATTTCCTATTCCCCGACAAGACCTCTTTCACCGCGGATTACAGCAGAAAGTCCTTGTTGCAACGCGCGCTGAGGTTTCTCGGCTACCGAAAGCTTCGCGGATTTTCCGCGCTTTCAAATTTGCTTTTGCTATTAAAGATAAAAATGGGATTGGCGGGCGCTTTTGAAGGGGAAACCGCCGGAGAATACTTGAGGCGCAATGGCGTAAACACTCAAGCGATAGAAAATTTCTGGACTCCATTTTGCATATCCGCCCTAAATACTCCGCTTGAAAAGGCCGACGCCGCCCTGATGAGAACCACTCTCAAGAAGTCGGTGTTGAGGGGGGGGAATTCGGGGATTTTATACATTCCGCAGAAGCCCATAGCTGAATCATTAAAACCGGCTTTGCTTTTTATCGAGGCAGTCGGAGGTAAATGCCATTTAGGGGAATCCGTAAAAGAACTCTTGCCAAGAGGGGAGAAAATTGAGGGGGCAAGAACCGACAAGCGCGACATATGCGATTGCGGAAACATAATATCGGCGGTTCCCCCGAAGTCGCTCTTCGCGCTTCTTCCGCGCGACTCCCGCCTAAACGCAATTCTTCCGAATTTGAAGCACTCAGAGATTCTCAACGTTTATTTTACGACAAAGTCCGAACTAACAAAGCTGGATTACGCATGCTTTCCGGGATCTAAAATACATTGGATTTTCAATTACACCGCGCGATATAGAAAATATTCCGGAGAAGGAGGATTTATGTACGGCGTAACGATAAGCGCTAACGACGGAATTTTAGACAACGATAAAATATCGGGAATATTGGAGCAAGAACTCTCAAAATATTTCGGCGCATTCAAAATAGAGGACGCCCTGCCCCTGCACTTTAAAGACGCAACCATACTTGCGGACTCAGAAACATGCCTTTTGCGCCCAAGTTCCGCCGCTGCTCCCTTTGGGAATGTGACGCTCGTCGGAGACTGGATATCTACAGGTTTGCCCGCCACGATAGAAAGCGCGGCCATGAGCGCGCATATAGACATATCGAGATGAAGACGCTGCTGATTTTTCCCACCTTGAGCGAAGCTTCCGCGGCTCTAAAATTTTTTGGGCTAACCCCCGATTCAAACGGATTTGCAAAACACAATGATTTGGGGTTGCTAATCTCCGGAATGATAAGTCCGCGGGCTATAAAGCGTGTGAGGGAAACGGCCAGAGAATATTCCCCGGAAACTGCGATACTTTGTGGATTTTGCGGGGCGTGCTCTCCATCGCTATCGCTTGGAGAGCTTATTTTTTGCGGCGCCTCCCCCCGCGACGCTGCGGCGTTGGAATCGCTTGGAGCGAGGCGTTCCGTAATCAAGGCCTCAAAGGGAATAGCCGACGCCGTTGAGAAGCGGAGGCTTTTTGAGGAGGACGGCATAGATGCCGTAGATATGGAATCCGAAGAATTTCTACATGTTTTGAGCGAACTTGGCTGCGGAGCCGGATTTACGCAAGTGCGTTGCGTAAGCGACACCTCCGAATCCAGAATGCCCACAAAATACTTTGCCTCAATTAGCGACTCCGAAACGGGCGATATAAAATTTAGCATTATAAAGACGCTAAAGTATTTTATTTTTCGGCCTAAGGAGTTGGCGGATTTGATAAGTTTTCTCCGAGGGGCGTGGAAGGCGAAGAGGCGATACGACTATTTCATGCTTAAATATCTGAAAGAGATATCGGGAGAAAGTCCATAAAAGTTCAATAAGAACTCCCAAAAAAATATATTGACAAAGCATGCGATATTGACGATAGTTGAGACCTTAAAAATTCAGTGAGTGATGTTCAGTAGCTCAGCGGTAGAGCAGGTGACTGTTAATCACTTGGTCGCAGGTTCGATCCCTGCCTGAACAGCCACTGAAAAATAAAGGCTTCCTCAAGCAGGAAGCCTTTATTTTTAGGGTATAAAGGGCAAGTAAGCCGCATAAAAAAGCGGACAGCACAAAGTTTCGATAAACGCATTAATTGTCCATTTTTGTATGTGCGATTTGCAATATTGCAACTTTTGCAACTGGGTAAGGCTCGAAAGATTTGGGCGGACGTCCTGCAATGCAAGAAATCGCGTGAGATCATCTATTAGAAATAGGCAGGGCGGGCTTTTAATTTTTTGGGTCAATAGCAAAGGTTGTGGAATAGGTTGATTTTTTAGATTTGCCTTTCATAGATTCACCCCGCATTCCACGAGGACTCTCAGTCTGTAATTTTCAAAGTTTCTGTATCCGTAGGCTCGTCTTTGGATTAGCTTCATCTTGCGGTGGAAGCCTTCTGTTATTCCGTTATTTTTCGTAAATCTCCACATTCTGATTATTGGCGCAAACCATTCGCTTATCGTTTCCGCAAGCTTCCCAAACTCTGTCGGCGCTTCGTATTTCATTATCTTCATCATTTCCTTTAACTTTCTTATGTTATCCCTGCATTGCTTTGCCGTCTGACTCTTTTTATTCAATAGCCCGCATAATCGCTCCTTAAATTCGTACGCAAGCTCTATTGCCGGATTTCCCCTAAAAAAGCTTTTAAGCCGCTCCATCTCTTGCGCTTTTAGACTCTCTCTCCTTTTCCGCAAAGGATAAGTAAGCGATCTCTCCCACTTCACTTCTTCCTGCGCACTCTTGCAAAATTCCATAAAGTGATAAAGCACTAG
>CALXNZ010000019.1 GCA_944389885.1 uncultured Opitutales bacterium | reverse complement strand
ATCGGGCATTGTAGAACATTTTTCGTTCTCTTTGCCCTCTTTTTTTTCCACCATTCCACAATCTTTGACGTAGAGCGATTATCAATCCGCAGTTATTTTTCCTTGCCTTGCCTGCCGTTGCTTCTTTTGGATTTGTTGTTCGACAGGTACTTGTTTGTTGCATTGACAGCCGCGTTAAAGCTTTCCAAACGGTCTTTGGGCAATTTTCCAAGATGCCAAGTTATATATTTCTTCGCCAGATCGTTCTTATTATAGTTGGCAATAAGGCTCCAACAAGCGGACATAGCGGTTGCGCCCAAAAGCGTTTCCATATTGTTCATTTCAGTATTTGCGGACTTCCCCGCGCAGGCCAGTTCAGAAAATTTGACGCAGTTGGCGGAATTATCTATGGCGCAAGAAATTATTTTTTCTATCGGCGCGAATTCGCCGCTTCCAAAAAACTCTCCCCATAAAATATCGAGAGTGGCGCCGGAGTTTGGAATCGAATCGGTTTTAGGAATGGAAGAGACGACCTTCTTCATTGAATCCCTCAAGTCTTGTTCAGATTTGTTGAGACCTTTTAGTTTATATCCTTCTCCGAGTATTTCAAAAAGCTGTATGGTGTTTTTGCGCTGATTCTGGCTGGCATTTGGAAATTCTTTTTCCAGTTCGGCCAACAAAAATTTATTTCTTGTGAAAGCGGTTTTAAGAAATCCGTAAACAGCATAAGCGAAATTCCCCTTATTGTCGGAGAAAGACATATGCGGGCTCGTAAAGATTGAATAGGCGATATTCGGATCAAAGGACAAATTGTATTTCAGTATGGCCGCGTTTAATTCTTTTTCATCTTTAATAGGTTCAGGCCTTACCCATTTGGCGAGCGTTATTGGGGTTCTCGCCTCTGCGCGCTCTCCGGTCTTTAGATTTTGAATCTCAAGGAGGAACTCGTAGTTCCCGTATTCGTCCGAGTCTTCAAACATGTAGCTGAGAGTGATCGGAAGGGTGATGATGAGATGCTTGTTTGGCAACTTGCCTTTAAAAGTGTCATCTGCGGCAATTTTCAAAGGTTTCCCGACTTTGCCAACCGATATTTTGTATTTTAGCTCAAATTCGTCTCCGTCGTTTTCAACGACCGCCGCGGCATTGGGAATATAGTATACGACATCGTTTTTATACAGTTTGTCGGCGGTAGGGATAACTGCTTTGTTCTTTGGGACCTTGCTTATAAAGTCAAAGTTGGGGCCGGCTCTCGTTAGGGCTGCGAAAGCATTCATTGGAGGTTTTTTTTCTGCGCGCGCGAAGGATGCTGAAAAAAGCAAAAGGGCGGCAATTATATTGACTAAAAATATGCGCATCATGCTGAGTATTTTAATGATAGGTTTAGGAGTGTCGAGTTTTTAATGGATATGTTTTGTAAAATACATATGAATATCCGAGAAAATAGTCATAAATAAAATTTCCGAACGCGCGATTGTCGAGGCAATCGGAAATGTTATTAAAACATACTATTATGCATTTTGACGCACTGCCGAAAAACCCGTAAATATTGTTTTGAGCTTTCCAAACTTTTGGGAGGTCGCCCTTCCATTAAAACTTCTATTTTTATTGCAAAATACAACTAAGCATTTTGCAAAATGCGGCATAGCCTGCAATTTGTCGGAGCCGAAATTCTCAAAATAAAAATTCCCCCCGCAGCGCAGGGAGAATTTGTACTTAGATTCTCAAATCTAAAAGATTTCTATCTTTTA
Organism: uncultured Opitutales bacterium; assembly: GCA_944389885.1. Lineage (GTDB taxonomy): Bacteria > Verrucomicrobiota > Verrucomicrobiia > Opitutales > Intestinicryptomonadaceae > Merdousia. Next base: position 48,218 of record CALXNZ010000019.1, on the reverse strand, counting down.
GGCATTGGAAGGCTCTTTTTTGCTTTTAGCAAATCGTGGAATTTTCCAGCCAAAAATAAGTAGTGGTCCGACGGCATTCCCTCCGTATCCAGCATGGGAATACCATCGTATCTTGGCGGATTCGGACATATCTTGAATATTGCCGTGCCCTCGTCAACCTCATCGAACATGGCTATATATATCATGTCGGCCCCCGCGGAAACCGCGCTTGAGGCAACCTCCCAGAAGAATTTGCCCTTTTCCCGCGGCGTGTGGTTGAATTTTACGTTTTTAAGGCGGTCGTGCATCTTGTTATACCAAGAAAATCCAGGGTAGACTACGGGCATATAGTCTATGTTTCTGGCCTTGCACCATGCGATGTCAGCCGATACCTCCTCTTTGTGCGACAATCCCCCGCCAGTGTCAACTCTGTCGCCGCGCAGAATCAATCTGCCAACGCTCCATGGCGAGACAATATCCACATATTTTTCGAGAAATTTATGAAATTCCGGATTTGTTATAGTGTCGTGTTTTAAGCTCCGCCAATATGTGGGCACTCCCACCATTATGGAGCAACCTCCGTATTTTGGGTCGTTCTTTAGAAAATCGAAGAATTTTAGGACGTCGCTTTCCGCAGGCGAAAAATGCCTGTCGGAAAATCCGATTCCCCAAATGCAGACGAGAGGTTTGCCCCTGTGAAACATATATGGGCTCTTGTCGCCGCCTGTAAGGTTTATAGAGTCCGAAATCTTTTTGAAGTCCTCGATTAGCCCGTCTGCGACCTTGCCGCGCGGCATTCCGGAGAGGTCGTACATGAGGATTATTCCGACACCGTGCTTTTTTGCTGCCTTTAGGCAGTTTTCGAGCACTTTTATGGTATGAGTACATGCAGTGGGATTTCTTGTATAACTATAGAAACGCTGCAAAAAGGCCCCGTCTATGCCGTATTCCGACATCCACTTAAAGTGGACATCTGCCGTGCTTTCGTCGTACGAGCTGAAAATATTTGCTGTGCTTCCGTCCTCAAATTTGAAGTCTGTTGGGTAGGTTTTGGGGTATTCGTCAGTTTGCGGCCAGGCTTCGGTGGTACAGTTGGAAATTCCGAATCTTTTGCCATCGCGTCCCCAATGGCCCCAGTTTTTTTCATTTGCGCCGGAACCGTCTTCAGGGACCCTGAACCAGCCCTGGTATCCGGCTACCACTTTACCCTGGCAAGTGGTAAATAACGGGGTTTTTGAATGTACGCTTTCTTCCCCGGAGACTTCTATGCTTAGAGCCGCGCATACAATCGCAATCGCGCACGATTTGAAAAAATCCGATGTTATCTTCATACCTCTCCTTCCATGCTGAAATCTTCAAGACAAAGTAAATATCTTGAGCTTAAAAACTTCCATAACTTTCCTAAGAGTGGGGAAAGCGCAGATTTTTCTGAGAATCAGTCTGAAATTTTTTCCGCAGTTTGCAAATATTTTATAGGTTTCCAATCGGTCTGCATCCCGCACAGTGAAATTCCGCTTTTAGCGTTGTATAGCCTGTGGGTAAAAGAATTTCCGCGCTTTGTGCATATGCTTGTGATTTCGTCGCCAAACTTTGCCTCGCGCTCAAATTTTATGCGGTACCCCATGAGCGAGTGGGAGAGCCTATATTCTATTGGAACTGCCTCGAGGGCCCGCGGGATATAGCGAACGTTGTTGAGGTGCATATTGAAATCGAGATCGTCGTATCTGACTGTTTGCGTGGTCTGGGTCGTTCCGAAATCGGCGCAACATCCGTTGTCGAATTGTTCTATCTTGTCGAAATGCTCTCCTTCAAAAACATGCTCCGAGTCTATTTCAAATAGGCCGGCAATTCGGCCGAGCTTTTGGGGCTTGTGCGTTTCCATATCGGCTATTAGCTGGATTGACGCCCCCTTGGCAAGCGTCTTATTACCGCATTCGGCCTTGAAATTAACAAACATTCTGGCCGCTCCGGTTTTGTGTATCCATACGCTTACGCCTATCGAATCCCTCCAGAGCGGCATTGGTGGAAAAAATTCCATGCGGATATCGCTCGTAATCCATGTAAGGCCGATTTTCGCGACGTCATATGCGGCCGCTCCTTTAGATGCCGCGTATTCGGCAAAACATTCCTGAAAATACATTCCTAAATAATAGTCCTTTAAGGTGTAGTCCGGATTTATTTCCGATCCCCTCACCGAATATGTGCGTGTGAATTTCATATTTCTGCCTATCCTATTTAAAAGTTTTTTCTATGGCTTGCCGAGGCGGATCCTGCATGTTGGCGGTTCTTAAGTGCATAATTCCTGTGGGGCGGTATAGCCTTCAGCTAAAATGGGAAGTCTTCCTCTTCCCAATCGCCCGTTGTATGGCTATTGCGATTTTTCAGGGAAGATTTTTTGTCAAACTCAGATGAACTGAAACGCTCCCTGTTGCGAGATGGAATTGCCGCCACAAAATTTTTGCCGTATCCTTTGGAAATTATGCGCGAATCGAGGATTGCCACTGTGCCTTTGTCGGTCGAGGAGCGTATGAGGCGCCCTATCCCTTGCCTGAATTTAATTATGGCCGAGGGCAGGGATATTTTAGTGAAGGCGTTTTGCCCGAGGCTTTCGGCCCGCTCCATTCTGGCCTCTATCAAAGGGTGCGTGAAATTCTCGAAGGGAAGGCGCGTTATTATTACCTGGCTTAAAGCGGGGCCGGGAACGTCTATTCCGGTCCAAAAAGTGTCTGTCCCGAGCAATATCGAATTGCCGTCTTCCGCAAAATTCTTTATGAGTTCGGAACGGCGCCCGCGCCCTTGCACATATATGTTTCTCCCCCGCAAGATTTCCGAATTTTCCAGGATTTCGGCAGTGGCCCGAAGGTCGGAATGGCTGGTGAAAAGCACGAGCGTTCCGCCGCGCTCGCGCGCGCATAGGGCTTCCACGTTCTTTGCAAGGCTTCGACAGTCCAATTTCCGGGAGTTTTTGTCGGGCTCGGGGGAGTCAATATTCAGCAGAACGCGCATGTTGTTGTCGTAGTCGAAGGGTGAGTCGCATATGCAGCTTTCGGCGCCGTCGGCGCCTATCCTCGACGAAAAGTCTTCCATATCTCCCCCGACTGCCAGAGTGGCGCTGGTGAGAACTACTCCGGTCTCCTTGCTGAAAATTGTCTTGCGCAGTTTGTCGGCGACTTCAATCGGGGCAGAGTTCACATTTATTTTATGCCCGGATATGGAGTCGGATTCCAGCCAGTACACATAGTCGTTATCGGATATGTACAGGCAGTCCTCCATGGAATTTTTTATGCCAGAGACGCGGCGGCGGTGATCCTTTATTTCGGCCGCGAGGGATTCGCTTTTAGCGTTTTGGGAAAGCGAGTCGAGCAGGCGTATAAGCGAATCGAGCTTTTGAGGGGCGTCGGTGGATATCCAGTCCGGAGAGGAGAGGCGCACTGTTTTGCGCTCTTCCAAATAACGCTTTTGGGCGTCCGAGAAGAATTTTTCGCAGGACGAGATTGCTTCGGCGACAATTTCCCTATCCCTAAATTCCGAAAGGCCTTCGCGGGTGATTAGACCGCGTTTTTTCCGCGGGTCGTATATGCGTTTCAGCTCCGTGGACACTCCGCCTGCGCTCAGGCTTATGCCAAAACATTCAGATGCGACGTCGGGTACGAGGTGCGCTTCGTCGAGCACGAGCATGTCGTCGGGGAATAAGATTCCGCGGCAATCGGGATCCGTTCCGCCTCCCCCCGCAAGAAGCGAGAAAAGAAGGCTGTGGTTGAGTATTACTATTTGGGCCGAAGCGGCCTTTGCGCGGGCGTTCCTATAAAAACAAGTGCCGTCGGAGCAGTTCTTTTGGGAGCAAGAGGAGGAATCCGCGTTGACCCAATTCCATACTTCGGTCGATATTCCGTACGGAAGTTCTTCAAACAATCCTGTCTTTGTATGGGTTGCCCAATCCGCGATGGATTCCAACTGCGCGGATTCTTCGGTATCGAATAGTTCGCGTTTTTCCGCGAGAGCCCGTTTGAGTCTGTGCGTGCAGAGATAGTTTGCGCGCCCGAGAAGTATTGCTTCCTTGAAATCGGCGCAGTCTTCGAGGGCTTTGCAGGCCGAAAACAGTTCCCTTATTCGAGGAATGTCTTTTTCTATGATTTGCTGTTGCAGGGCTATGGTATGTGTGGCCACTACAAGTTGGCGCTTAAAGCGGACGGCCGCTATTATTCCCGGAACGAGATAGGCCAGGCTCTTGCCGACCCCTGTGCCAGCTTCGAACAGCAGTGGAGAGTCGGAAGCGAAAGCTTGCGCGCAGTAAAGCGCCATTTTCTCCTGTTCGGGGCGATGCTCGAAATTAGGCAGCACGGCGGCGTATCCGCCGTCGCAGAAAATCCGCTCGCTCAGTTGCGGCAGAGATTCTCTATCCATGCATTCGGGCACCGAATTACGAACGGACTTTCTTCTTGAAATTGCGCATGTGTTTTGCAGCCCTGAATAGGCCGCCTATGCTGCCGAAGATGTCCCGAACGGCGCTGGCCTCATAACCGCTGTGCAGCATGCAGTCCTTGCATTCTGGCCGCGTACCCTTATGTCCGAGGTCGTATTTCTCGATTTCTTTCATCAGTTCGGCGAAACTTGAGCAATAACCGTCGTTTATAAGGTAGCATGGCTTTTGCCAGCCCAGAATGGAGTATGTGGGATTGCCCCACGGGGTGCATTCGTATTCCTGCTCGCCCTTTAAAAATGCGAGAAAGCCCGGAGAATGATTAAAAATCCAATTCTTGTGGGGGTTGGAGAGGATTTTCCTAAAAAGCTCGACTGTCTTATTGCGCTCTAAAAATATGTCTTGATTCGGGGCTTTATCGTAAGGGAAGCCGGGGGACAACATCATGCCCTCCACACCCAAGGCCATTACGTCGTCGAAAAATCCCCTTATTTCCTCAGGGTCGGCATTGTTAAAAATCGTTGTGTTTGTGGTCACGCGGAAACCTCTTTTGAGGGCTTCCTTTATGCCTCTGACAGCGGTGTCGTAGGCGCCGTCCCGATTTACTCCCTTGTCGTGCATTCTCTTGGTGCCGTCGAGGTGGATTCCAAGCGACAAGTACTTGCTCGGCTTAAATTTGTCTATCTTAGATAGGAGTATCTGCGCGTTTGTGCACATATACACATATTTTTTTCTCTTTACGAAACCTTCCACCATTTCAGGCATTTCCGGGTGAAGCAGAGGCTCTCCGCCGGCTATGCTAACTACCGGCGCTCCACACTCTTCAATGGCGGCCCATGCCTTCTCCTTAGGCATGCGCATGTCGAGAATATTTTTTGGGTATTGAATCTTTCCGCAACCCGAGCATGCGAGATTGCATTGAAATAACGGTTCCAGCATTAAGACTAACGGATATTTTTTTCTTCCTTTTAGCGTGTTCGTAATGGCGTATTTAGCCACTGTGCAAACCTGTGAAAGCGGTACTGCCATATCATTTCCCTCTGCATTTATTTTCTTAAAAATTTTTCTAAAATGTCATTTATCGTCGTATCTTCAACAAAATTTTCAATACTTAAATCTATGGAGACGTTCTTTATAGGCAATGTTGCAAAAAAAGCTTGTAGAAAAAGCGGGCTGGCTATATCAACAAACACACTTTTTTTACGATAAAAACGAAAGTAAACGTTTTTTCCGGAGACGGCCTCTTATGAAACTCATAAAAATCTTTGTTTTGCTGGCTTCCGCATTGTTTGCGGGCATTTCTATTGCGCAGGACGGCTCGCAAAAAGTATTTAATCTCGCAAACGGGGATAGAATTTCGGGAAAATTAGTCTCTTCGGATTATAATCAATATCTTGTAGAAACGCAATTTGGGATACTCAGCATACCAAAATCTTCCGTAAAAGGCGTTTTTGAAGATGTGCCTACTGCCGCTCAAGCCGCTTCCGAACCCCCTCCGGCTATCGCGCAATCCGCCTCTGCCGTGGCCCAGGAAATAGAGGCCGGCGAAGATCCAGCCGCTCCCACTCCCGTAAAAAAAGAAATGGAATGGATTACGGATTACAGAACTTTCTTGCAGGAAAATCTCCCTGAAGGCTGGCAATTCCGCCTCCGCGGGGGAGTCCAAATGAGGGAAACATCGTCGTCGTCATTTTCTACAAATGTGACATTTGAAATGCGAAAGGAATGGGAACTGGATAAATTTTACGCAGACGCATATTATGATTACAGCACTGAAACCAGCGCCGACGATGTGGACAGCACGACTTTAGATAAATACGGCATAAATACAGACTATCGCCACGACTTCGATAAAAATACTAATTGGTATATGCAAAATCTCCTCTCATATAAGGTCGATTTTGTTAAGGGCATAAGGGATCAGGTTGACGAGGCAGTCACCGTGGGCTATACTTTTGAATTCGACAGATACGATTTGGTTATAAATATAGGCCCCGGACCCGCAATCCGCTATATCAATGCCCAGGATTATAATCATCATTGGGTCGTAATGGCGGTATTGGCGGAAGATTTAGTTTGGAAATTCTCCGACATATTTAGATTTGAAGAAAAAGGATACCTCGGGTTCAACGTCACTAACCCGAGCGAATATTCGGCGTATTTAAAGCTTGCCTTGATAGCCGAAGTGTCGGAAGTAATGAATATAGCCCTTAGATATTCCTACGAATACGATGCAATAAACGCTTCTGAAGCCCAGAAGTCGGAACAGACGTTGTTGTTGTCGTTTGAATTTCCCTTCAACTGGAAAAATTAACCTACCTGGATTTTAACGAATTAAAAAATTAAAAAGGAACAATATGAAAAAGCCAATAAGCATAGCAATTACAGGTGCGGCGGGACAAATCGGATACTCGCTGCTTTTCCGCATAGCAAGCGGCGCGGTTTTTGGGCCTGATCAACCCGTGGAACTGCGCTTGATAGAAATAGAACCGGGAATGAAGGCCCTTGCAGGGGTCAAGATGGAACTCGACGACTGCGCATTTCCGCTGCTCAGCAACATAGTGACCACCTGCGATATGGACGAAGGATTCAAGGGTGCGAATTGGGCTCTCCTGGTGGGAAGCGTCCCGCGCAAGCAGGGAATGGAGCGCGGAGACTTGCTGGGTATAAACGGTAAGATTTTTATAGGGCAAGGCCAGGCAATCCAACGCAACGCTGCATCCGACATCCGCATACTTGTCGTGGGCAATCCCTGCAATACGAATTGTTGGATAGCAAAAGCCAACGCTCCCGATATCCCGGCGGACAGATGGTTTTCCATGACGGCTCTCGACGAGAATAGGGCAAAAGCGCAGCTTGCCCAGAAAGCCGGAGTGCACGTCTCCGATGTCACGAATATGACAATTTGGGGCAACCATTCTTCCACGCAGTATCCCGACTTCTATAACGCCAAGATATGCGGCAAACCCGTCACCGATGTGATATCTGACGAGAACTGGCTGAAGAACGAGTTCATTCCGATAGTGCAAAAACGCGGAGCTGCCATAATTGCCGCAAGAGGCCTGTCGAGCGCTGCAAGCGCCGCCAATGCAGCTATCCAGACCGTACATTCCATCGTCAATCCGACGAAGGAAGGCGACTGGTTCAGCGTAAGCGTATGTAGCGACGGCAGCTACGGAACTCCTGCCGGTACGATAACCTCCCTGCCTATCCGTAGCGACGGAAAGAATTGGGAGATTGTAAAAGGTCTTGAAATTAACGAATTTTCAAGGCAGAAAATAAAAATAACCAACGACGAGCTTCTTGAGGAACAGCGCTTGGTAAAGGAAAACTTCTCCAAGTAAATCTGTTTATATCCATAAAATGCGCGCGCCCTTTAATTTTTGGGCGCGCGTTTGTATTTTGTCGAATTAGCATACGGCTAAATTTAATTTTTCTCAAAATGTATTCAGATTTAATTTTGGGTTTCTTATTTTTAATTTTTGCCCTGTTGTTCGCTAAGCGCGCAATATACTATTGGCTTACGGATATTGATGAGCTATATTCGGATTACCGCAATCGCACCGATTTTGGCTATCCATATTTTAGGCGCTTGCTTGCCATGAAAAGGTTCTTTTACGCATTTTTGCTATTACTTTTTATTGCGTTGGGAGTTTTCTTCATATCGTAAAAATTTTATTCTCCCATAGGTTTTGTCATATGCTTGCCAATCTCTTAAAAATCTTGCAAATTATTTTCTTATAGACTCATTATGGATTTGCATCGAATGGACCGATTCGCGTATGAATTCACATGCAGTTTACAGGCTTATAATTGCGGCGCTGCTGATGTTGATAGCCGGCATAGGGTTCGTTCTCTGGCGCGGAGTTTCAGACGCCAGGGCCATTAACGACGAACTCAGACTCGACGAGCAAAAATTGTTGTATCGCCTAAAAAGCCTTGCCGAAGAAAAAGCATATAAACAAGAGTATTACTTCCGCCTCATACACGACGACAATTTTGCCGATAGGGTAATTCGCCAAAAGCTTGGGTTTGTAGGGCAGGGGGAACTTGTGTTCAAATTTGACGATTCCTCCCCTGTCAGCATAGAGGATCCCTTTGAATCTCGAGTGGCTCCGCGCCTTGATGTAAAAGACAAATCGGACACTTCCGGCATGGAAATGGCGGTAAAAGATGAGAATGCGCCTATGCGGGAATTTGTCATAGAACAGGTCAAAATAGAGCCCATACGCCTCCCAAACTCCGGAGTCAAACCCGCAGCGGGGGTAAACAGTGCGGCGGATTCGCGTTTGCCGGCACAGGATTTAAATAGTGAGCCTGCCGGTGAAACCGTAGAAAAAGGTGCCGATTCTCTTGATAAAAATATTGTAGAATCAAATTCTGAATCACTTGAAGATATGGATTCGGAGGAGGCCAAGAGGCGGGCTGAGGCCGCAAAAGAGGCGTCTAAATTCCTTAGATTTATGGCGGAATGAGCTTATGAAGATATTAAAGGCTTGGTGGTTCTCAAGTTCGCGCTTGTGCTTGGTTCTCGACAGGGATCTTAATTCTCCGCCGCTCGTGGAATTGAAAAGCGAAGCCGATTTTCCGGATTTTAATGTAGAGCGAATCGACAAATGGATTTTTGCAAAATATACGTCGTATTTTATAGACGGCGGCAAAGTCTGCTTTATGATGGATTCGAGAATGTTTGCGAATATTCCCGAAAACAGGGGCGCAGAATATTATGTGTGCGGAGATTTTAACGGCTGGGAAAAAGCAATAGGCGATGCCAAATGGAAACTTGAAGGTGGAAAAGGTTTTAGGCGCCTTATTGTAGATATTGCCGACATCTCCTTCAAACGCGGGGTCGCGTTTTTTAAATTTGCATCGTCGGACGGAAAATGGATAGAACCTCCGGCGTATGCCCCGAATAGCGAAAGGGATTCTTCGGGAAATCTGAATTTTAGGCTCAGAATCAACCGGACATGGAAAAACGCATTTGTGCTCCGCTTTTCCGGAATGTGCGATATACGCAAGGATATCTCAATAAATCTTCCTGAATTCGGCGTTTCTGCGACGGCGGACGCAGGCGAACTCTTATTGCAGATATATTCCGCAAGCAGGCTCGGCGCGCATATTTCGGGAGATTTTACGGAATTTTCCATTTTCGCCCCGCGGGCCGAGTCGGCTCAGGTGCAGTGGTGGTTTGAAAACAAAGCCGACGCAAGGCTGACTGTCGATGCGGAATCCCGCGACGGCGTTGTCTGGAAGGCCCGAATTCCCGGGAATCTCTCCGGGGCGCGTTATTTTTGGAGGCTTTCCGGGGCTTCGTCCGAATCCGGAATAGACGCCCGGTTCGACGTAGCCGATCCCTACGCAAATGCGATGTTGTCGTCTTCAGGCCCTTCAATAGTGAAGTTCGATTCGGATTTGCCTCATTGCGAGGATTCTTTCACGCCGCCGCCCTGGCATGACCTGGCTATAATGGAAATCCATCTGCGCGACGTTCTTTCATTGGCGCCGATAGAGCTCTCTACATCGCAGAGGAGGGGGTTTGAGGGATTGTCGCACTGGCTGAAATCTGAGGACTGCTATATAAGGCAGGCTGGGGTAAACTGCGTGGAATTGCAGCCCGTGCACGAGTTTACCGCTGCCGACGCGGGAGATTACGAGTGGGGCTATATGCCTGTAAATTGGTTTGCTCCGGCGTCATCGTACGCAACCGATGCGGCGTCGGCCTCTCAGAATGCCGACTTTTCCAAGCTTGTTCGGGCTTTCCACAAGGCGGGAATAGCGGTAATACTCGATGTGGTTTACAACCATTGCGGAGAGCCAAATTTTCTGGCCGGAGTGGATAGGGAGTACTATTTTGAAACGGATAATTCCGGGAATTTCACGAATTTTAGCGGATGCGGGAACGATTTCCGCGCCTCCACTCCCATGGGCAGGCGCATGATTTTAGACAGCCTTAAAAAGATGGTCTTGAACTACGGAGTGGACGGATTTCGCTTCGATTTGGCCGAATTAATAGGGCTCGACGTATTAGTCGAAATTGAGTCGGAGCTTAAAAAGTTGCGCCCGTCGATAATTTTAATAGCGGAGCCTTGGAGTTTTAGGGGGCATATGGCGTCGGCTCTGTTTCACACGGGATACTCTTATTGGAATGACGGGTTCCGCGAATTTATGTTGCGCTACGCAAAGGGCGAAGGAAATTTCGAGGGCTTTAAATATTATATGAGAGGGAGTCTCGGGCATTACGCGAGATGGCCGGCCCAGACGGTGAACTACCTCGAAAGCCATGACGATATGTGTCTGTTCGACAGGATTTCGTCAACTCCCGCAAATCCCACCCTGCCGGATTTGCGCCGCTATAAGCTTGCGTATGCGTCTGTGATTCTGTCGATAGGAATTCCCATGTTAGCCGAGGGATTCGATCTCGTACGCACAAAAGGGGGCAAGAGCAATACTTACAAAGACGGCTTGGCCAACGAATTGGATTATGCGCGCGCTGTGGATTATCCGGGGACTTCCGCATGGCTGCGCGGACTTGTGCGCTTTCGTTTGTCGGAGTCGGCAAAGGCTCTGCGCCTGCGCCATTCGCCGTCGGAGCGCTATTTTGTTTTCATGGAGGCAAATGGTGGCAAGTCGGCAGCCGTTTTATACAATGCCAACCGCGAGACATCTGGAGGCAGGGTATTTGCGGCGTTCAATCCGGATTCCGCCCCCGCCGAGTTTGAAATAGGGGATTTTGCCTGCGAACTCTCCAATTTTAGGTTGGTTGCGGATTCAGAGAGAGTTGATATTCGCGGTCTGCCGGAGCCCCTGCCAAGATTTTGCGCGGGTAAATTGCGCGTTCCCGCTCTGGGATTTTTCCTGTTTGCGGAATATTGATGCGTTTTAGTTTTCGGTAAAAAATGGTTGACAGCTGTTCTGAATACCAATTTCATACCGACCTTTAATAATTTTTACGCCAAAGGTAAGATAATATGAATCCTACATTTAAACCTTCCAAATTGAAGCGCGCCCGCAGATGCGGCTGGCGCGCCAGAATGAGCACCCGCGGTGGCAGAAGCGTAATCGCTTCCCGCAGACAAAAAGGACGCAAGCGCCTGGTCACAAAATAAGGCCGCGCAAAAATTTCCGCCATGCGCTTCGGAAGTCAGAATAGGCTGCGCTTGGCGCGAGACATAGCCCTTGTAAGGGGGAAATCGGCGAAGACGGATTGTGCCGCCTTCGTTTTTTATTGTCTGCCTAAACCCGGCGCGCAGCATTCGAGAATCGCCATAGTGGCAAGCAAAAGGATAGGAGGGGCGGTGGTTCGCAATCGCGCCCGCAGGGTGTTTCGAGAGATTTTTAGGGCGTGCGCCCCCAATTTTAAGCTGCCGTGCGACATCATGGTATTTGTCAGGAAAAATTATGCGGCGTCGGATTTTCGCAGCTTGTCTGACAAATTTGCCGCGGCCGCAGACAAATCGCTATCTTCCTTTTTAAAGCAGTGTTCAGAAGATGCGCTTGGCCATGAATAGAGGTTCGGAGAATAGCAGGGGGCATATGGGAATTGTCGCCCTCGGATTGTGGTGGTTTTTCAGATTTTACAAGTTGGCGATATCCCCGATAATCCATATGCTCCCCGGCAGCGGTTGCCGGTTTACTCCCACATGCTCCACTTACGCGATGCAGGCCGTTGAACGGCACGGGGCGGTCAAGGGGACAATATTGGCGATTTGCAGAATCCTGAGGTGCCAGCCCTTTTGCAGCGGCGGTTTTGACTACGTCCCTAAGGAATTTAAGTTATCGCGCCTTTTTAGACAAAACAAAGTTGACGAATGGCGCGATTCTGGTAAGTAGTTTAAATTTTATTGAAATTGGCGGGAAGTCTGTCGAGACTTCTTGCGGTAAATTATTTTAAGATGGATAAGAAAAATACGACAATAGGCATACTCCTGCTGATAGCTTCGTTCTATTTTATGTTTGATTCCGCGAAGCGCCAGCAGATCCCTACCCCAGAGCAGGCTGCGGCGATAGCGGCTTCTGACGCCCGCCAGGAAGAGGCCTCAAAATCTGCGAAACCTGCCTATCAGGCTGATATAGTTTCTCCTTTTGCGCCGGAGACAAATGTAAAAGAGGAAATTGTCTGTCTCGAGAACGACAGCATAAAAGTTCATTTTACAAACAAGGGCGGCGGCATAGCATTTGTGGAGCTTTTGAAATACGAGAAGAGCCAGGATTCGTCTCTGCCGTACCTTTTTAACGATTCAATTGGCGGAATGGTGGCCATGGGTTTGGGAGTGCGCGACACTCAAAGCGCGTTGCCGCAACCCGTGAACAATGCATTCGCCCTTACTAAAGCCGATAAAAACTCGCTCACTTACGAGCTCATAATACCCGGAAAATATAAAATAGTCAGAACCTATTCTTTCCTCGAAAATTCCAAAAAAGATTATGCCGCCTATACTTTGGCCACGAGTACGACCCTCACAAACATATCCAAAAAGGCGGAAAATATGGAGGAGATTTTCCTTTGTTTGGGGGCAGTGCCGCCTACAATAGGCGACATCTACGGCGGAAATCTCGCGTTTTCCATATACGGAACCGAGGGGGCTAAGTTCGTGAAATCCACGGAGTTTGTGGATTCCAGCGGTTTTCTCGGCATAGGGGCGCATAGCGCGAGGCTCTACGATTGGCTGTTTGAACCTTCCGATTGGGGCGCGGTTAAGAATCAATTTTTTGCGGCGGTGTTCACCCCTGAAGGCCAAAAGGCAAAAGGAGGAGTGGCTCTGCCTATATTGATAGACCCTTCGGCGTCGGATAAGTACATGAGGAACGCACTTACCGCTTTCTTGGCGTTCGATATGAAGGCGCTCGAACCGGGGGAGTCGTGGACTCTCAACGGGACATACTACGTAGGGCCAAAAGAGCTCGGGCGCCTCTTCTCCATGGGGGGGCACCAAGAGGAAATAATGGATTACGGGTGGTTCGGATTCCTAAGCCGCCCGCTGTCGCGTTTGATGTCGTGGATATATTCGTGGGTAAGCGAAGTGTCTCCTAATTGGGGCTGGGGCTGGTCAATAATAATTCTGACTATAATTGTGAGGGGAATATTATGGCCCATAAACGCAAAGCAGATAAAATCGACATCTGAATTGGCAAAGCTTCAGAAGCCCATAAAAGAGTTGAGGGAGAAGTATAAGAACGATCCCAAGAAGCAGAACCAGGAGATGATGAAGCTCTATTCCGAGTACGGGATAAATCCGCTCGCAGGCTGCGGCGGTTTGATTATGGTGTTTATACAAATCCCCATTTTCATAGGCTTGTATTACATGCTTCAGTCGTCCTCCGAAATACGCTTTGCGCACTTCCTATGGATAAAAGATTTGTCGATGCCCGACACAATTTCCGGGCTGCCTTCGATTTTCGGAATACCCATACATATACTTCCGATAATCAACGCGTTGGTGACTTTCCTTCAGATGCATATAACCCCGACTCCCACGGCCGACAAGACCCAGGCGTGGATGTTCAAGATAATGCCGGTTATCATGCTGCTATTTTTCTACACATTCCCGTCCGGCGTTGTGCTGTATTGGACTGTTCAGAGTTTTATAGGCGTTCTGCAAGCCTTGTTGATTCGCAGGGCCCGCGCAAAAAGCGCCGCTCAGCCCCTGGTCAAAAAACCTGTAAAGCCGGGATTTTTCCAAAAACTGCAGGACGCATTTGCAAAAGCTCAAGCCATGCAGGAAAATCGCGGGCCTGAATTCAATAAGCTGCCCCTTTCCGAAAAGCTCAAAATTATAAGGAAGGAAAACGCCGAGGCGGCGGCCAAGGCGAAAGCGGCAAGATTGAATGGGACAATGTACGAACAGCGTAAGAAAAATCCCGGCGGCAGGAGCACAAAATCCAAACGCAGATAAAATTTACATTTTCTTGACAGGCATTTCTGCGTTGTAATATTTTTCCAAAGCATTTTTTACGGCGGAGAATGTTGAAACGTTTAAATTTGCACACCATAACAAATAGGAGATAACAAAATGTCCGGACACAGTAAATGGGCCACAACCAAAAGGCACAAGGCCGCCATAGACGCCAAGCGCGGTAAGATATTCAGCTCTATCAGCAAGGATCTAACCCTCGCTGCAAAAGACGGCGGCGGAGATCCATCTTCAAACGCTCGCCTTCGCATGTTGATTCAGAAAGCGAAGGCCGCCAATATGCCGGCCGACAACGTCGATAGGGCAATTAAAAAAGGCACGGGAGAACTTCCCGGAGTGGTTTACGAACAGCTCATTTATGAAGGATACGCTCCCGGCGGCATAGGTGTCATAGTGGAAGTGACTACTGACAATAAAAATAGAGCCGCTTCCGACGTCCGCTCCACCTTTACCCGCAACGGCGGCAATCTTGCGACTCCCGGAGCCCTCCAGTTCAACTTCACGCGAATGGGGCAATTTGAAATTTCCGCGGATAAAACCACGGAAGAAGATTTGATGAACGTAGTTCTCGACGCCGGAGCGGAAGACATAAAAAACAACGGCGACACCTTTGAAGTGCTCTGCCCGATAAGCGCTTTTACCGATGTCGGAGTCGCCCTCGAGAAGGCGAACATAGTTCCCGACGATTCGGAAATTGCTTGGATACCTAATTCGACCACCCCGATTACCGATCCTGATATCGCAAAAAAAGTCGTAAAACTCATAGACGCCCTCGACGAGCTTGAAGACGTCCAGAATGTCTATTCCAACGACGATATCGACGATTCGCTTTTGGATTAACGCTAAACCCGATAATATTTATTTATACTGTCGGAGGCGGAGACTAAAATCCTCCTCCGATTTTGTTGAGGGATTTAATCCTAAATTCACACGCAAAAATGAAACAGAGCCTATTTGAAAAAGTTTGGAATAAACACAGCGTGCGGCAGTTGCCGGACGGTTCTACGCAGTTGCTCGTCGGGACCCATTTGCTTCATGAGGTGACAAGTCCGCAGGCGTTTGGAATGCTCAGGTCTATGAATTTGAAGGTCAAGTGTCCCGAGAGGACTTTTGCGACTGTTGACCATATAATTCCTACCGACGACAGGACGGAACCGTATGCCGATTCGAGAGCTTATGAAATGCTTCAACACCTGCGTTCAAACTGCGCCCAAAACGGCATAAAATTCTTCGACGTAAAAACGGGGGGTCAGGGCGTAATACATATAGTGGCCCCGGAACAGGGGCTAATACACCCCGGCATGACCGTAGTCTGCGGAGATTCGCATACGGCAACGCACGGGGCGTTCGGGGCGATAGCCTTCGGCATAGGAACGAGCCAGGTCCGCAATGTGCTGGCCACGCAGACGCTTTCGTTCAAGAAGTTGAAGCTGCGCCGGGTGAACGTAAACGGCTCTCTAAATGAAGGGGTCTATCCCAAAGACGTGGCCTTGTATATAATACGCAAACTCGGCGTCAACGGCGGAATAGGCTATGCCTACGAATTCGGCGGGAAAGTGTTCGACGACATGTCCATGGAGGGCAGAATGACGGTGTGCAATATGGCCATAGAAGGCGGCGCCCGCATAGGCTATGTGAATCCGGACGAAAAAACCTTTGAATATCTGAAGGGGCGCCCATACGCTCCAAAGGCTGAAGAATGGGACAAGGCTGTGGAATATTGGAAGTCCATGGCGTCCGACGAAGGTTGCCACTACGACGATGTGGTCGATTTCGACGGGGCCGATATAAAGCCGACCGTCACATGGGGCGTAAATCCATCTCAGGCAATTTCAATAGACGAGGCCATACCGTCGCCGGAATCGATGCCTGACGAGACATCGCGCAAGGACGCTGCAGATGCGTTGTCGTATATGAAACTTTCGGCGGGCTCGAAAATGAAGGGGCTAAAAATAGACGTGGCGTTTATAGGCTCCTGCACAAACGGTAGAATTTCCGATTTTGAAGAGGCCGCAAGATTCCTAAAAGGCAAGAAAGTCGCTCCCGGCGTGTGGGCCCTCGCGGTGCCCGGGTCGCAAGTGGTGGATAAAATCGCCCGCGAGAAGGGATTGGATAAGATTTTTATCGAAGCCGGCTTTGAATGGAGATTGCCCGGATGCTCAATGTGCCTGGCTATGAATTCCGACAAGTTGAAAGGCGATCAGATTTGCGCTTCGACTTCCAACCGCAACTTCAAAGGAAGGCAGGGAAGCCCGACTGGTAGGACGGTGCTGATGAGCCCCAAAATGGTGGCATTGTCGGCTGTGGCAGGCTATATTACCGATTGAGCGGGGCGGCTCTCGATTTCTATTCTATGGCTCTATTGATGTATTTGGAGGCCGAGTTGCAAATTTGAGGGGATCGGGCGGAAGTGAAATCGGCGCTCTATTTTTGTTAAATCGGAGCGTTTTTTCTTTCGCATTTTTGCTAAAGAAATTTACTGTTTGACTATGCGGTATTCTTTAGAATATCCTTATCGGCTTAGGGAGGACTCGTATGCGCATATTAAAGAATTTCATATTTTGCTTGGCGCGACTCGCATTGGGCGCGGGGCTTCTCTTATTTGCTGCGGGAATACCGGCTTACTTTACGGCGGTTGATAAATACTGCGTGACGGCCGCAAACTCCTCGTCGGACATATCTGTTTCTAAATTGGCTCAAATCTATCTCGATGCAGCAAAAGTTTCGTCGGCAGTGATGGTGTCTTCGTCAATAGGAGATTCCCAATCAATAGAGCCCCAGGCTAAAGAATTGTATTCAAAACATCCTCAATGGATAGCCGGAGGAGGCGACGACCCATTTTTCGAGGCGTTTTATTCCTCTGTCGACGATGGAAATGCGGGGGCTCCTCAAAGGGTTTATCCGCTATTGTCCACGGAGGCGAATAGAAGCAAATTGGTGGAATTTTTAAGCCAGAGCAACCAGGCTCTCGTTGGCCGCGTATTGGCGCTCAGGGATTTGAATTCCGTGCTTCTCCCGCCCGTATATTCTTCGGCGGGAGCTCCGCTGGACGCGGCTATATTGATAAATGCCCTACTCGTTCAAACGGGGGATTTTAACCAGAAATTTTTGCGGGCTTTCTCGGATTTGGTGGACAACGCAAAAACCGACCAAACAAAAAAAGAAATACTTGAAAAACACTTCTTGGCAACCCTTGTTTTTGCGCGCGGATTGGATTGGACCCAGCTGCGCTCTGTCTTTGAGCATTTTGACTCTCCGACCTCCCTGTACGATTTTTCCCGCCTGTATTCGAGTCTCAAGAACATGGAGGAGCGCCGCCTTTTGCTCTCCGGACTCTTGCTTACGAGGGCTCCGGATTTGTGCGTAAAGTATCTTGGATATTCGTCGGACGACCGTAAAAAATCCGACTTTTCTTATGCGCTGCTCAACGGCTCCGGTTCTCTCGAGTATCTTTTAAAGTTAGACAAGCCGATTTATAAGGACTCTCCCGTAGCCCGCCATATAGCTCCCGTGGCCAATGTGATAAAGTCAAAGCTTGGCGGAATATGCGCAGCCTACCCAAACGCCGCTTTGACAATGAAAGTCTTGGTGTCGATTCTCGGCGGATACTTTCTGGCGCGCGGATTTCTTAGGATATTTTCCCCTTACAGGGATACGCCTGCATGGTATTCGCCGCTGGCTCTGGCCCGCGGCCTGCTCGAGGCCCTCGTAGTGGCGGTGACATTCTTCGTGCTGGTGGAACCGGAAGCATTTATGGTAAAAATCGACACCGGCGAAGCGCCGCCGGAGTTAAGATTTGCATTTGAAAAAATAGTAAACAATATTCAGGAGGATACTATGAAACTCGACACTGATACGGCAACGCTTGCGGCTGTGGGGCTCTTCCTCGTTCTACAGTTCCTCGTATACCTATTCTGTCTTATACGCATTGCTTCCATAAAGCGCGTGAAGACTTCTCCGCAGCTCAAATTAAAGCTGCTTGAAAATGAGGAAAATCTTTTCGACCTCGGCCTGTATATAGGACTGGCCGGAACTGTAGTGTCTCTGGTGCTTCTTACCGTGGGTATTGTGACGGCAAGCTTGATGGCGGCATATACCTCCACACTCTTCGGAATCCTCGTTACTGCGCTCGTGAAAATTGTGCATTTGCGCAGATTTAAGCGCAAGCTTCTCGTCGAAATCGGACAATGACAAAAATTCACCCCTCCGCAATCGTCGGCAAGGCGTCGCTCGGCGAAAATGTTGAAATCGGCCCTTATTCCATTGTCGAGGACGGCGCTGTCGTGGGCGATAACTGCATTGTGGAGCCTTATGCCCGCTTGCGCGGTTGTGTAAAATTAGGCAAAGGGGTTCGCATTTGTTCGTATGCCCTTATTGGCGGGGATCCGCAGGACCTAAACTTTGACATGTCCGTGCCGACATTTGTCGAAATAGGGGACGGCACGCTTGTCCGCGAAAGTTCTACAATACATAGGGCGACCTTTGCCGGGCAAGCCACGCGCGTTGGAAGCAACTGTCTATTGATGGCAAGTTCCCATATAGGGCATGACTGTAAAGTGGCCGACAATGTAATTTTGTGCTCGTTTTCCGCGTTGGCCGGGCACGTGCATGTGGACAAGGGGGCTTTTATAAGCGGAGGCGTAATGGTGCATCAGCGGACAAGAGTGGGAGAGGGGGCTTTTATAAGCGGGACTTCCGCGGTATCCCTCGACGTACCGCCATTTTCTTACGCCCATGCCCGCAATGATATAGGCGGCATAAACGTGGTGGGCATGTCGCGCAAGGGATTTTCCCGCGAGGAAATAGCGGAGGTGAAAAGTTTGTATTTTAAAGTTTATTCCGGAGGATCTCCCAGAAAAATAGCCATGCAACTGAAAGATTCGGAACCTCCAACTACAAGGGCTGGAAAAATATTCTTGGATTTCTTTGCTTTGGAGGGGCGTCATTATCTGCAACCCCGCGCAAGAGAAAAGTAGGTGGAAGGGTGAATTTTCCAAAGATAGCCATTACGGTGGGAGACCCTTCAGGAGTAGGTCCTGAAGTGATACGCAAATGGGCTCTGGAAAATTCGCCATTGCTGCAATTTGCAGAAGTCATAGGGCATAGGTCGTTTCTTGAAACCTTGCCGGAATCTTTGTCTAAACGCGAAGTCGGGCCAAGCTCTTATGTCCCTCTACCGGGACTTCCCGACGACGCCGGCGCGCGAGTGGCTAAATCTGCTTTGGAAGCCGCCGCAAGGGGCTGCGCAGATTCCACATACGGCGCGGTGGTCACGGCTCCGATTTCAAAGTATCAGATGAAGCGGGTGGGCTTTAACTATCCCGGGCATACTGAATTTTTTGCGTCGGAGTGGGGCGGTGAGCCTGTGATGGCGTTTGCCGGGAAAAAACTTATAACGGCTTTGGCAACTTGGCACATTCCGCTTAGAGACGTCCCGTCCGCCTTGAATAAAGGCAACATATTGAGGGCGGCGAAGTCGCTTTCTGATTTGACAAAGGTCGCCAAGGGCATACAGACCCCGAGGATTGCCGTGTGCGGGCTGAACCCGCATGCCGGCGAGGGCGGAATCCTCGGAGACGAGGAAATTAAAATTATAAATCCGATTTTGGAATCGGCGCGCAATTCGGAAGGTCTCGACCTGTCCGAATGCCTGCCGCCCGATACAGTTTTTGAGCGGGTATTGCGCGGAGAGTTCGATTGCGCTTTGGCGATGTATCACGACCAAGCTCTGGCTCCGTTAAAAGCCCTGGAATTTGATGAGGCCGTAAACGTGACAATGAACCTGCCGTTTGTCAGAACTTCCCCTGATCACGGCACGGGATTTTCTATAGCCGGAAAACAAATTGCGTCAGCGGGAAGTTTTTCGGCGGCTTTCGATTTAGCCGTGAAACTCGTGAAAAGTCGCCTATGATAATTTTGTCGGGTATCTGATTGCGTAGCTTTATGGCCCTGCAAAGTAGAGTTCTTTTTTAGGATAAGGGCAAGGTCTCAGGATTTTTTATAAGTTTCTTATTTTGTAAAATTGCGCAAAAAAAAGCGGGAAGATTAGATCCCGCTTTTTTTGTTATGATTTATTGAACCTGGGCGCTGCGCCACCACAGATAGTATTTATTTTCGAGCTCTTCTTTATTCGGCATGGGATAATATAGCATATCGTCGCCTTTGCCGACATAAAAACCGTTCTTGATGGTGCGGTATGAAAATTCCGCAAGAGTTCTCGCAACGACTTTGTTGTTCTTTCCGCCTTTGTTTCTAACCTGCATTAGGCAGTCGCGCAAATGGTGTTGGTTTATGTAGGGGAGATCTCCCAAATCTCCATTTTGCGGATCTGATTCAAGCGCACCAAGCTGTAAGTCGCAGAACGCTATTTGCGGAAGATGTACGAGTCTGTCTTCAGAGGTTATGCGCTTAATGTATTCCTTGGGATTTAGAATACTGGCGACTCGCGGTTTTGCAGGCCCCAAGTCTTGGTACATATACAAATGCGATGTTTTATCCGGGGTGAATTCACCCTGGGTGAGTTCGAGTGTCTTGCCGTCGGATGTCACCACATATAAATTTTTAAAAGCTGAAAGCGGCACATGTTCAAGAACTCTGTAAACTGAAAGATATACGGATTTGTGCGGTTTGCCGTCCGCATGGGGAGTGCAGAGTTCATCTATCCTGTCAACCGGCAGATAGTCGGATTTGAAATTTTGGTCTATTTCAAAGAAAATTGCTTTGTCGCAGTTCCTACGAAATACGCCCGTAGAAAAATATGCTCCAAATTCTTCGGGCGGAAGGTTAGACGCGATCAATGCTTCCGGCAAGAGTGACAAGTACAGGTATTTCTTCATTATTTCCTTCTTATTTTTAGTTGTTGCGGACAAAACCAATCGCAAAGCTAATGACACTTGGCATAGGTTCTTTCCGATTTCCTATCATTTGTAATTTTCGTAAAAAGACAAGCAATTTTACCTTGTGGCGATTTTTTGCAAGGCCGTTTTTGATGTAAATATATTTTTTCTTATCGTCAAAATGTTTGCTTATAAAATCTCTTTGTTTGTCTTTGTTTTAATGTTAGTTTATGTTGTATTTTTTATGTTTTATTGCGTATGTTGAAAAATTTTTGCGAGTTAAAAAATGAAAGGTTGACGGGAAAAATAAAAGTTGTGAATTAAGCTCAGCAAATTTTTTTTATGCGCATTTTTCATACTTTGTCTCATGGGGAAGCATGACTTTGCGCAAACGGAATAAAAATATGAATACGCTATGTGCTTCACTATTGGCAGTTGCCGACGCGACTGCAACGGTTCCCTTGAACAAGGCGTTCTGGCTTGTCCCAGCAGCCTCGATTTTTGCGCTCGTATGCGCTTGGCGCTTCTATACGTCGATGAAAAAGGAGGACGAAGGTACGGATATCATGAAAAAAATAGCCCTCCATGTAAGGCACGGGGCGTTGGCGTATCTCAAGCAGCAGTACAAGGTGGTCGCTACTGTATTCGTAGTTTTAATGCTGTTCTTCATGTTCTTGGCCTACGGATTAAAGGTTCAAAACGGGTGGGTTCCTTTCGCATTTATAACGGGTGGATTCTTTTCGGGGCTGGCAGGATTCTTCGGAATGAAAACGGCCACTTACGCTTCCAATCGCGCCGCATGGGCTGCAAATGAATCGTTGGACAGGGGCTTGCGCGTGGCCTTCCGTTCGGGCGCGGTAATGGGGCTCGTCGTTGTCGGGCTCGCCCTTTTGGACATATCGGCATGGTTCGTTATATTGAATTACTTCATAGACGACGTAAGCCAGACTCATAAAATGATTATAATAACCACCACTATGCTTACCTTTGGAATGGGAGCCAGCCTTCAGGCCCTCTTCGCAAGGGTGGGCGGCGGTATATTTACAAAAGCCGCGGACGTAGGCGCCGATCTTGTGGGAAAAGTGGAAGCCGGAATTCCTGAAGACGACCCGCGCAATCCAGCCACTATAGCCGATAATGTCGGGGACAATGTCGGCGACGTAGCGGGCATGGGAGCCGACCTCTATGAATCTTATTGCGGTTCAATACTGGCCACGTCATCTCTCGGAGCCGCCGCTTATATGACCGCTCCCGATATGCAAATGAAAGCTATAATTGCGCCGATGGTAATAGGCGCTCTCGGAGTTTCCCTAAGCGTATTTGGAATATATTTTGTAAGGGCAAAACCCGGAGCGGACAGCCGCGAACTTTTAAATGCCCTCGGAAGGGGGGTAAACCTATCGTCAGTATTGATAGCGTTGTTCTCGTTGGCGGTGCTCTATCTGCTCGGCATCGAGAACTGGTTCGGAAATTGGGGCTCAATCATAGTCGGTCTGGTGACAGGCATATTTATAGGAAAGGTCACGGAATATTTTACATCGGAAGCGTATTCGCCGACGCGCCGCATAGCCGAACAAGCAAAGACGGGACCTGCCACAATAATTATAGGCGGCATGGGAACGGGTATGATTTCAACGTTCTATCCGGTTCTGGCAATAATAATAGGAACTTTCCTCGCATATGGATTCTCGGCCGGAGGTTTTTCTGTCGAGGCTCTCTCGCATATGACCCAGGGGCTCTATGGAATAGGCATAGCCGCCGTTGGCATGCTTTCTACTCTCGGCATAACTTTGGCTACCGACGCCTATGGCCCAATAGCCGATAACGCCGGCGGAAACGCCGAAATGTCTGGACTTGGCAAGGAAGTGCGCCTGCGCACCGATATGCTCGACTCTCTCGGCAACACAACTGCTGCTACGGGCAAGGGATTTGCAATAGGTTCCGCCGCCCTCACTGCTTTGGCTCTTATAGCCTCTTATGTCGAGGAGTTGCGCATAGGTTTGATGCGCGTCGCCGGAAATTCGGACATATCGGCTTACGCGAAAGCCACTTTGGAAAAATTCTCGGAAGTTTCTTCCGGGGTAAACTCGGCAACCCTCATGGACTTTATGAATGTGTACGAAGTCAACCTTATGAATCCCAAGGTTTTATTGGGTATGTTCTTCGGCTCGATGATGGCGTTCCTATTCTGCGGATTGACGATGAATGCGGTTGGTAGAGCCGCGAATCAAATGGTTAACGAAGTCCGCCGCCAGTTCCGCGAAAATCTGGGGATTATGGAAGGAAAGGCCGATCCGGATTATGCCCGTTGTGTTGCTATATCTACAAAGGCGGCCCAAAAAGAGATGTTGTTCCCGGCTCTCTTAGCGGTGGCGGCTCCCGTGGCCATAGGTCTGGTATTCGGAGTGGCAGGTGTTTTGGGACTCTTGGGCGGGGCGCTCGCTTCTGGATTTGTCCTTGCCGTATTTATGGCAAACAGCGGCGGAGCCTGGGACAACGCAAAGAAGTATATAGAGCAGGGCAATCTTGGAGGCAAAGGATCAGACGCCCATAAAGCCGCCGTAATAGGCGACACTGTGGGAGACCCATTTAAAGATACTTCCGGACCATCTCTCAATATTCTCATAAAATTGATGAGCATGGTGGCCATAGTAATGGCAGGATTTACGGTTTCTTACACGTTGTTCTAAAGGGCTTGTAAATTAACTAATATGAAAAAAGTACGGCGCAGGAATCGCGCCGTACTTTTTTATTTTTTATTAAAAGCACTTTACATGTTGGTAAAGTCCGAGAAGCCCCGCAACGGGTTAATTGCCAAAATAAAAATTACACTATATGTGCGTCGAGTGTGCGCGGCGGGCTTATCGCTTTATTGCTTTTGGCAATCTGCCTTATGCTTGTCGAGAACCTTGCGCGTGGCGTTCAAGTATCCGTATCCGAAGTCAGTATCTGGCATGAGGTACGAGCCTTCAGTCCACTCGTTCCAAGAGTTTACAGTTATGAGTTTAGGAAGCTGCGGATTGTGCGAGTCCGCCCATTTTAAGGCTTTTTCAAGGGCGTTTGCATAGTCATCGGGATTTGAATTGACGACCATAGGCGATAGAAAATCTTTCGGGAATCTGGCATTGTTGTCCCAGCCCACCGACACGTTCGCAAAATAGGGGATTCCCACTTTTTCAGAGAGAGTGTCGAAAGCGTTTAGGCTCTTTTCTGCCCAATCTTTGTATTCGCCCTTATCCCCCGAGATATGAACCCAGTTGTATGTGGTGAAACTGTCTATGCCTAAGTAGGCTGCAATATCTTTAGCCGTTGGATTTTTTACATTGGGGATTCCGCCTTTTATTGTGTCGGGAAAGCGCGCAATGACCATGACGTGGGCACCTTTGAAACCTGCGTCGCGGCATATTTCCCTAAGATATTCTATAGCTTCTTTGGCTTTTTCTGCTCCTCCAACGCCGTCCACAAAAGTGTCGAGCTCATATATTCCATAAACCGGCTTGCCGTCTATGGTATAGTAGTTGGGCTTTTTGAAATACATGTCGAGAGAGCGCTTGGCTATGGATTTAAATTCGTCGAGACTTATGCGGCCGTCCCAAATTGGCTGTGGAGTTGATTTCTTAGATTTGGTATTGTCCCAGTAGTTGTTGACGTGATGGTTGGCCCACATTATGAAGAATTTCATGCGCCCGTTATTCGGGGCTTTTAGAAATCCGTTATTTAGGGCGTTTTCAAGAAAAGGCCTGCCCTTATACCAATACCAATCGTAAATGAAAACATTTATTCCGGCGGCGAGGGCCGCGTCTATCTGGCGCGCAACGGCGATGGGGTCGTCGTCTCTTTCGTATCCCCATAGCGGAATCTTTGGCTGTTTGTGCCCTTCCGTCTTGGCAACCGCTTCATAGACGCTCTGCCATTCGCCTGTTCCGTGGGAGAATATTCCTAATTCTTTCCATCGCGGTTCTGCCTGATATGCCGGCCATACAAAGGCGGCGATATCGTATTTATTGGCAAATAGCGGCGTTGCGGCGCATAGTATAAACAAGAGCGGCAATAAAAAGGTTTTTGTCATATTTTTATGATAAAAATTCAATTTTATATGGAAATGTTTTAAGTTTTGAGTTTACAAATATTCTCAATATTGTAAAGAAATCATTATGAATAGAATTCTTCATGCTTTTTATGCTTTGTTGATTTCCGCTGCGGGATTGTCGGCTTCCGTGATGCCGGAAAAATTGGGGGACGCTGCCATATCTGAAAGCGTTAAGGAGTTTAATTTGGACGACGACGAGTTGTACAAAAATAAAATTCCCAATGCCGCCGCCGAGGAATTTATGCTCAATAATATCCCCCGCTTTGATTGCCCCGACGATATGCTTAAGAAGGTGTATTATTTTAGGTGGTGGACTTTCCGCAAGCATTTGAGGCATTCCGAAGACGACGGGTGGACAATCACCGAATTTATGCCAAATGTCGGTTGGGGCGGGAAACACAATACCATATCGTGCGCGTCCGCTCACCATATCAGGGAAGCCAGATGGCTTCACAATAGCGATATTGCAAAAGATTACATAACATTTTGGTGCTTTTCCTCCGACAGGCCAAGGTCGTATTCGGCTTGGTTTGCGACCTCCGCAATGGACGTTTATTCCGCGACGGGAGATTCGGAGCTTTTAAAGCGTTTGTATCCCAAGCTAAAGGCAAATTACGCCGCATGGAAGAAACGCAATTTTGACCCTAAAAAAGGATTGTTTTGGATTAACGACGGCGCCGACGGAATGGAGCTTTCGGCGTCCGGTTCGCTGCACATGCAGTGGCAGGGATACAGGGCTACCATAAACAGCTATATGTGTTCGGAGTGCGGCTCACTTTCCAAAATAGCCGAAATGTCCGGCTTAAAAGAGGAATCGGAGGCGTATGCAAAGGAGGGCGAACTATTGAAGAAAAATATGAATCTCATTCTGTGGGATTCTTCGGCCAAGTTTTATAAGGTTCTTCCGCGAAACGGAAGCGCCGACGTGTTTTCTCCGCATCGAGAACTGCACGGTTATACTCCTTGGTATTTTAATCTCGCTCCCGCCGATTATGCCGAGGCATGGGCTCAGATTAAAGACGAGAAGGGATTTAAAGCGCCTTTTGGGCTCACGAGCCTGGAGCGCCGCAGCCCGCTCTTCCAAATAAATTATGTGGGGCACGAATGTCAGTGGAACGGGCCTGTCTGGCCGTATTCGACGTCGATAACGCTGTCGGCCATGGCAAATTTCTTGCGCGGCGGGCAAACAAATGGCGTTTTGGACAAGAGCGATTGGTTCGATGCGCTTATGACTTACGCTAAATCGCACCGGCGCACGCGCGAAGACGGGAAAACCGTATTTTGGATAGACGAGAATATAAATCCTTTCAACGGCGATTGGATATCCCGCACGCGCCTCAAAACTTGGAAAAATGGCGGCTGGGATACCGAGGCGAATTGGGTTGAGCGCGGCAAGGACTATAACCACTCCACCTTTGCCGATTTAATAATAAACGGTCTCGTCGGCATACAACCGCAGCTTGACGGGAGTTTGATTGTTGAGCCTTTGGCTCCGGATTCATGGGAATTTTTCGCCGTTGACGAAGTTCCATTCAGGGGGAAAATGGTATCTGTTTTATGGGATAAGGACGGCTCCCGCTACGGCAAAGGAGCGGGATTCGCGGTATATGTTGACGGCGTCGAGGTATTCCGGTCAAAGTCTCCCGGCAAAGTAAAAATAGAAATTTAATGAATTTTTAAAATTTTTCAGGGCCTAAATATTTAGGCCTTTTTTTATGTCGCTTTTGATGTTGAAATGGCTTTGGCGGAAATATGTTATTTCATTCAATACTATACAGATGCTATATTTCCATGTCTCAGCATCATAGTATTGTAGAGCTCATTACAGGATAAACTTTTTTAGAATATTTGTATAGACAAGGACCCTTGTTGAATTAGATGTCCCACTCTATTTTTTAATGGGGATTCATATGAATATGAAAAAATCATTGTTATATACGGTTTCATTAATTCCCGTGTTTGCGGGAACTGTAATGGCCCAAAATGGAGACGTTATCGTAAATATAACCGAACCGGTGTCCGATTATAATATCGTACAGCCGGGTGAAACAACAAGCGGGAAAATTACGGTAAACGTAAATGGTAGCGATTCAGATTCGCCTTATACTATATAGGGTAGCCTGAACTTAAACGCAGGGGGAGATGTTTATACCGATAATTGGGACGGTGCAAACGTTATAGATAAGACTGCCGATGCAATCACGTTAAACGTAAATTCGGGGACGATTCAGACAAAGATATTCGGTCAAACCGTTGTGGGAACAAACGTTTACGGAAATGTTGCCATGAATATCAATGGCGGCGTGCTTGGCAAGGGCACCCAGACGACGGCAGATTGCAATATATTGGGAGGATTGGGACAATACGCGGTGACAGATCCAATGGTTGTAATTTACGGCGACAACACCTTGAATATAGGCTCGAACGATTCTGGGGCCTCGCAGCCGACAATCTACGGCTATATTACTACCCAGCAAGGCGCGATAATAAAGGGCGATACGCATCTCAATATAATGGGAGGCCACATAACCTATGAGGAAAATACATATTCAAACGTGTATGCCGGGACGAACTACGGCGGCACTGTTGAAGGGAATGTTTATGTCAATATAACAGGCGGCACAATAGATAGAAACGTCCACGGCGGCGGTGTTGCCGGGGATACTGCCGGCAAGATTTTGGGTTCCACAAATATTACAATCAGCGGCGGAAGCATACTCGGCGATGTGTATGGCGGTTATTCCGGCGAGGGCGGCAGCGCGAACGGAACAAATATTACTTTAATCGGGGACGGAAGCAATATTAACATAGCAGGAGTAATATCCGGAGGCAATAGAGTAACGTCGGATTGTTCTCTGCTCGGAACCAAGACTCTTTATATTGGAAACTCGAGCCAGGCTTTTGTGGCCGCCGAAGGCCAAGCTTTTGAGATACAGGATCTCAATGTCGTTGTAATTACAAAAGACAGCAAGGTGGCGTTTTCGAATGATTTCTCGATAAATAAGTTGGTCGTTGAATTAAATGAAACGGCTTTGCTTGCCGATGGGCAAGCCCAACTCACCATGACGCAAGGCTCTAAATTCGACACGTTGACCCTGATATCGTCTTCTGATTTTTCTGCGGGAGATCCAAATTATCTCGATTTAAATTCTGTTTTTGGCGACAATACAAGCGTAGTGTTGGCTTCAATGAAAGAAAACAATACCGCTCTTACTGTTGTTGACTCAAGCAACCAGGAATGGTCGACTACCGATCTTAATTACGGAGAGGACGGCTCGATTTCATTTAACCTGGGAACTCAAATTCCTGAATCCTCTACTTGCGCGGCGATTTTCGGCTTGTTTGTTATCGCTTTTGCAATTTACCGCAAAAGAAAGTAGAGATTGCAGCGATTTAAACTTGTTAAGATAATTCTCACAGGGACTTTCCAATTCTGGAAAGTCCTTTTAGTTTATGGTAATCAAATTTTGCGCTTGTGAAAGAATATGAGATTTCCTGTCGTTGAGCATATATGCAGTGGAGCGCGAAAGGTTTTGAAACTTTTAGGCATATAATAAAACATACATTAGTCTGCAACATCTAAATCGCCTATAACTGGTGATTTGTCGGCGAGGCTCTTATTCGCTATCGAAAATTTTTTTGCAGTGTAAAATTGCGACAATGAGTGTTAAAAAGGAAGGAATATATGAATGGAAGCGATTGTAAGAGCCTTATGTTGTTCTCAACTCAATATAAACGTTTTAATGCAATCGAATAATTTTTTTAACAACTGTTAAAAGCTTGACTTGAAAAGCTTGTTAGATTTATATCACAACCTTTAAAAATGAAAATGTAAGTCCTAAATATGAAAAAACTTCTGACAATCTGCATAACTATTTTTTCGTTTGCGGCAATTTCTTTTGCACAAGAATGGCAATATCCAACTGGAGACGGAGGGGGCTACTCTTACGATGAAAATGGCATATATACGGATAGTAAAGGTTTCACTATCTTTGAGAACAATACGTGGGACGGGCTTGACTATTCCAACAAAACTTCGGGTGTTGACGCAAAAGACAGCAGCGGCAGAAATCCCGTAAAGTATCCCGGATCATTGGCGTTTTCAGCTCTTACCATTGCAAATTCGACGGTTAAAAACAGCAATTTTTCAAATAGCACTTACTTTGCAAGTTCACTTTATTCAAGCCTTAGTGCATTCCTTTTATATAGCGATTCAAGATTGGAAAATGTGGATTTTTCAGGTTCTAAGTTTTCGCATACGGCAGAAAATCCGAATGGATATGAGTATGTAGCGGTCAACTTGTTAGGATCCGTAAAGAACTTAAATTTTTCCAATGTGGAAATTCAGCAGAGCACGGACGAAACTCATGCGGGATACGGTTTGCGCATTGGCGGACTCGGCGGCGATGACAGTGTTGCCGAAAATATAAATCTAACTTCCGCCAAGATTAGCGTTGCCAATATAGGCGCCGCAATAGATTTCAACAAGGACGTAAAAAATGTCAACATGGACAATATTGAGGTAAATACACCCAACGGCTTTGCATTTACCTCGAACGGAAATATCATCGACGGATTGAGTGCCAAAGATGCGAAAATTACTGTACGATCTGATTATCCTTATGTTTGGATTGACAGCGCAAGAAATACTTTAAAATCCACAGATTTTAGGGGTGCTACGGTAAACGGAGTATCATTTAATGTTTCTGACATCGCAAGCGCGGGAGAAAATATAAATACGCTCTTGGGTAGCGGCGAAATTTTCAGCAACGATAGAGATAGTTCCATTAATAAAGGGTTAATGCTCGGGGCGGGTGATACTTTCACGATAACAGCCCACGAAGTTTCGGCGAAACTCACTGTGGACTCTATACTGACGGGCGGGGCTATAGACATAAAAGACGGAGGCCTTTTGGAACTTACAGATGGAATAACTTTAACGCTTACAGACCAAGTTAACATTCTTTTTGAAGCAGACTCTTCTACTGTTGCTTCGGCAAGCGACCTCGTTCTTATTAGAGAAGGCGCCACCATAGTAATGGCAGGTTATGAAAGCGACGAAGCCGCACAGGCCGCCTTCATAAGGCTGTTTCAAGATTCCGAAGGCAACAATGTAGATTGGTCTCCCGAAAGTGTTGCAAATTTTGTCGTAGCCGGCCCCGCAATTCCTGAATCTTCTACTTGCGCGGCGATTTTAGGTTTGTTTGTTATCGCTTTTGCAGCTTGCCGCAGAAGAAAGTAGTTATTTCTAATATTTAAACAGAAGCGGTTTCCCAAATTCGGGGAGCCGCTTTTTTTGCCCGCAAATCCAAAATGTCTCATTCGGCTAAAAAATCTTAAAAAACGCTTGCAAGCAGCCGCCTTATCTGAAAACTATAACGCCTTTATTTAACATCTTTTGCATCTTCGCAAAAGATAAAACTATAACAATCAACCCGTCATCTCTCCAATGGGAGTCTTGACGACACAAGGAATATAATGTCTAACAACATAATGGAAGAACTGTTGGCCAACAGCAGTTTTGCCGAACTCAAACAGGGCTCTATCGTAAAGGGCAAAGTAATCGAAATCCGCCAAAACGAAGTGGTAGTTGATATTGGCGGAAAAAGCGAAGGCGTCGTGCCGGTAAATGAATTCGTGGATATTAACGATATTCAAGCGGGGCAAGAAATTGAAGTCCTTCTCGAGAAACTCGAAGATAAAGAGGGAAATCCCGTAATATCCTACGACAAAGCCCAACAAAAGAAAAATTGGGAGGAAATCCTGGCAAATTGCAAAGAAGGAGCTGTATTGCCGGGCAGAGTAAAAAGTAAGGTAAAAGGAGGCCTCATTGTCAGCATTGGCGTGGATTCATTCCTCCCGGCCTCTCAAATCGACGTTCAACCGCCCAAAAATCTCGACCAGTATGTCGGGCAAACCTACGACTTTAAAGTAGTAAAAATCAATGTTGAGCGCAAAAACATCGTAGTCTCACGCCGCGAACTCATAGAGGAACAGCGCGCGGAAAAACGTCGCAAGCTTCTCTCCGAAGTTAAGCCCGGAGATATCCGCAAGGGCGTAGTGAAAAATATCACGGATTACGGCGCATTTATAGACCTCGACGGCCTCGACGGCCTCCTCCATATCACTGATATGAGCTGGGGCAGAATTTCCCACCCATCAGAAATGGTTAAAGTGGGCGAAGAAATTTCAGTAATGATTATAGAAGTTGATTCGGAGCGCGAGCGCGTATCTCTCGGCCTCAAGCAAACCACTTCTAATCCGTGGGAAAATATAGAGCGCAAATATCCCGTAGGGGTGCGCGTCCGCGGAAAAGTCGTGAATCTCGTCAATTACGGCGCGTTCATCGAACTTGAAGAAGGAGTGGAAGGCCTGGTTCACATCACCGAATTTTCGTGGACGAAGCGCATTACAAAGCCCTCCGAAGTCCTCAAAGTTGGCGACGATGTAGAAGCGGTTGTACTCAGCATCAATAAAGAAGAACAAAAAATATCCCTCGGCTTGCGTCAGCTCGAAGAAAATCCGTGGGAAATGGTTGTGCACAACTATCCTGTGGGCGCCCATGTCCGCGGAAAAGTTCGCAACCTTACGACTTATGGGGCATTCATCGAATTGGAGGAAGGCATCGACGGCATGGTGCACGTCTCCGATATGAGCTGGACGCGCAAAATCAACCACCCATCGGAAATGCTTAAGAAGGGCGACGAGGTTGACGCAATCGTGCTTTTGGTTGACCCTGAAAACCAGCGCATATCTCTCGGCATAAAGCAGCTTTCTGCCGATCCGTGGGAAGAAATCGACAGCCTCTTCAAGGTCGGCGATCTCGTCGAAGGAAAAGTCAGCAAGATTACCAATTACGGCGCGTTTATCGAACTCCAAAACGATATCGACGGATTGGTTCATATCAGCCAAATATCTGAGGACCACGTTGAGAAAATCAAGGATCACCTCAAGGTTGGCGACATCGTAAAAGCGAGGGTCGTGAAGATTGATCGCGACGAACGCCGCATAGGCCTCTCCATAAAGGCCGCCCAATACGATGCGGAAAAGCTTGCCGAAGAGGTTGCAGCCTTTGAAAAAATTCGCAAAGACCAGGATCTCACATCTCTCGGCGACATTCTCGACGAGGCCACGAAAGAGTAAATCCTACTTTGCCGTGCATTTTGCCGGGCCGCGCTTTTGCGCGGCCTTTTTTATTCGGTAGCGTAAATAAATTTCCTCCATGAAACGCCTTTATGTCCATTGAAAAACGGGCGTTTTTTAAATTGCGCGCGCATTACTTTTCATTTTGTTGTATCGCCCCGGGAGATTCAGGCGAAGAGCCGAGAAGCGTTCCAAAATATATGTTTTAAAATCCTGATATGCGTTTTAGTTAATAGGATTGACATTCGCGGAGTATGGGGATTCATTATAAAACGTATGAGGAAATTATTATTTATTTTATTGGGTTTCATTTTTACGTTTTCCGCATTCGCCCAAAAGGATTCGTTTGCGGGATTTTATAAGGGTACGATAGAAGGGGCTAAAGGGTATCCGGTGGGAAGTTGTCCGGATCTCTATGCAGAGGTGTATCGCGGGCCCCAAGGGTACCGTATAAAGATACTGCCGGCGATTCTGTCTCGTGCGGAGTCCTACTACACTATGGACAACCTCAAAGCCGAAGGCGATACTATTGCTTTTAAGGGAAAGTCCGAATACTTGGATCTCGAAGGACGTATAACTCCTAAAGATATAGAGGCAAAGGGCTCTTACAACGGGAAGCCCGTATCGCTTTCCCTCAAGCGCTACGAATATGTCTCTCCAACTATGGGGGCAATTCCGCCCGCCGGTTCGATAGTTCTCTTCGACGGTAAAGATACTTCAAAATGGGAACACGAAGACGGCAAACCGTGCTGCTGGAAAGTCGCTGACGGCGCCATGACCATCAATGTGGATCTCAAGAATGAAAAAGGGAAAAAAATATACACCAATCTCTTTACGAAAGATTCTTTCGGGGCTTTTAAACTCCATCTCGAGTTTTTAATCCCGACCGACGCGTACGACAAACTTGGGCAGGCCCGCAATAACTCCGGAATAATCGTTGGCCCATACGAAATGCAGATACTCGACTCGTTCGGGACTGAAGGCGCTTGGAATGAATGCGGTTCGGTGTATCGCCAGACTCCCGCTCAAGTGAACGCAAATCTCGAGCCTGGGGCTTGGCAGACTTACGACATCATATTTAAGCCCGCCGAATTTAACGACGGAAAACTTGTAAAGCTTCCGACCTTTACCGCGTGGATAAACGGCAAACGCGTCCAAAACGAAACGCCGATTTATTATGGAACGAGTCTTTTCCCGAATAAGGCGGCAACATTCACGCATCCGCAAACACCTTTGAAAATACAGATTCAGGACCATACAAATCCTCTTAGCTTCAGGAATATTTGGATAAAACCCCTCTAAATTTCAGAACGGTTTTAACTGTATTTTAATTCGCGACGCCTCCATTTGGGGGTGTCGCGTTTTTTATGTTTCCGAGAGCGCCGATGCGGAAGCGTTCCGATGGCGTTCTTTTGCGTCGAATAAGGTACACGGCGTTCCGCGGGTTCTCCAAAAAAACATGCATAAATCCCGAGAAAATTTACGCGACCCATGCTCTTATTTCTCTTTTTGGATATAAAAGAGTTGAAAAGAATGAAGGAAAATAAAAAAATAGAGGCATATATGATTAAGAATTTTTTGATACTTTCATTTTTGGCGTTGGCGCTTGTGCCGGCAAATGCACAGACGGCAATAGAGGGAGGCACGGTCACGCAGCATGTTGCCAAATTTAACGTCCCCGTTTATCGGGTGCATATTAGTTCCGATGACGCCGAATTGGCGGATATGGCAAAGCGGGCATTCAATTTGCACGGCAGTTATAAACAGGTTCCCGTTGGCAACGCCCAGTTTGTGTTTAATTTTTCGCCCCAGGGGGCGAATGCCGTAAAGCTTACTATAAGAGGCGGCTCGGTTTACGAACAGGTATGCGCGGGGTCCACTAAAACCCAGGCCTTGTTGAAAGCCTGCGACACCGCAGTGGCAAGGACATTGAGAACCCCCGGATTTTTTGCCGGCACCATTGCGTTTTCAATCGTACGAGGAGAGGGAAAAAGCGAAATATGCACATCGGATATAATCTTTAAAAATGTGCGCAAACTCACAAACGATAATTCCGATTCCCTCATGCCGCATTTTTCTCCGGACGGCAAAAAAATAATGTATACCGGTTATTATAAGTCCGGGTTTATGGATTTGTTTGAAATAGATATTTCCAGCAATACGCGCAGAACTTTTGCGGCGTACAAAGGGAGCAATACAGGGGGATCTTTCTCACCAGACGGCTCGAAAGTGGCTATGATATTGACATCATCAGGCAATGCGGAAGTTTGGACGGCCTCCTCAAACGGAACAAACTTCAGGAGAATGACAAAAACCTCTGCGACCGAGAGCTCGGCAAGCTTTTCTCCGGACGGCTCGAAATTGATATTCGCCAGCGATTCTCGCGGCGGACCCCAAATTTATACAATGCCCTCTGCCGGAGGAAAAATGCAAATAGTGCCGACTCGCATAAGCCGCTACTGCTCCGAGCCAATCTGGAATAAGGCAAATCCAAATCTCATAGCCTTTACTGCGGCTGTGGGAAAGGGATTCCAAGTAGCGGTTTACGATTTTTCCGAGCGCAATAGCCGTTGGATAACATCTGGGGCGAGTTCCGCGGGGGCGGTATGGCTCAACGACGGTCGGCATCTTATATGCACAAAGACCGAAGGCAAAAAAACTCGCCTTTACGTTGTGGATTCA
Source organism: uncultured Opitutales bacterium (assembly GCA_944389885.1). Lineage (GTDB taxonomy): Bacteria > Verrucomicrobiota > Verrucomicrobiia > Opitutales > Intestinicryptomonadaceae > Merdousia. Next base: position 13,157 of record CALXNZ010000019.1, on the reverse strand, counting down.
GAGACAAATTCCCAAAAACCTTTGCACACTTCTGCGTTCGGATCTACTAAGGAGGCAGATTTTGTCTATAACCCGCGCTGAGTCCGCCCTATGATGAAAATCGCGACTTTGGATTTAGAGGGAGTTCTCGTCCCTGAAATATGGATTTCTTTTGCGGATGCGGCAAAAATCCCTGAATTGTGCCGAACCACGCGCGACGAGCCCGACTACGATAAACTTATGCATTATAGGTTGGAAATCCTATCCAGAAAAGGGATAAAATTGTCGGACATACAGGCCGTAATAGATACCATAGAACCCCTCGAAGGCGCAAAGGAGTTTCTCGACTGGCTAAGAGAAAAGACGAGGGTGGTGATACTGTCGGATACTTTTGAGCAGTTTGCGGCTCCGCTCATGAGGAAGTTGGGAAACCCGGTGCTGTTCTGCCACGAAATAGAAACCGATGCCGACGGTTTTGTGAGCGGATATAAATTGCGCCTCGGAGACCAGAAGCGAAAGACGGTGGAAGCGTTTCGTTCCCTGAATTTTAAGGTAGTGTCTGCGGGGGACTCTTACAACGACCTATCAATGTTGAGAGCTGCCGATAGGGCGGTACTATACAGGCCAACCCCGGCCTTTGCATCCGAAAATTCCGATCTTCCCGCGGTTTTCGACTATGCGGGGTTAAAAGCCGAATTCGATAAATTTTTAAAGGAGTGAGAGATTATGGCATCTAAGAAGTCCTGCGGCAGATATGCCGCCAGAGGCGTTTCCGCCGGGAAAGAGGAAGTTCACGCTGCGGTTGATAAGCTCGATAGCGGCATATTTAAGGGGGCGTTCTGCAAAATAACTGAAGACTACCTCACAGGCTCAAAAGCCAAATGCAATGTTATCCATTCCGACGGAAGCGGCACAAAATCAATAATAGCCTATCTTTATTATAAGGAGACCGGGGACGCGTCGGTGTTTAGGGGGATATCGCAGGATTCCATAGTGATGAACATAGACGACCTCCTGTGCATAGGGGCTTTTGAGAGAATACTTTTGTCCAACACGGTGAATCGCAACGCCAGGAACTTTGGGGGGAAACCTTTGGCGGAACTCATATTGGGGGCGGAAGAATTTCTCGCTAAATTGCGCAAACTTGGGCTTAAGATATACTCTGGAGGCGGAGAAACAGCCGATACGGGAGATCTTACAGGTTCGGTAGTTGTGGATTCCTGCGCTGTTGCTGTCATGAGGCGCAAGGACGTCATAAGCGGGACGGGGATTAAGGCTGGATTGAGCATAGTAGGATTGTCGTCCGCGGGAAAGGCATCGTACGAAGACGAGGAAAATAGCGGCATAGGCTCAAACGGCCTTACAAGCGCCCGACACGATATGCTGTGCCCATATTATAGAGACGCGTATCCCGAAACTTACGACTCCAACACTCCGAAAAATCTCGTTTATTGCGGCCCCTACAAGTTGGGGGACAAACTTGAGGGGTCAACCCTTACCATAGGCAAGGCTCTCCTGTCTCCCACCCGCACGTACGCGCCCGTGATTATGAAAATAGCAAAGAAATATCCGGGCCTAATAAAAGGATTGGTGCACTGTTCCGGGGGCGGCCAGACAAAATGCGTTCGTTTTGGGCGAGGAGTGCATTTTGTAAAAGATTCGCTTATGCCGGTTCCACCAATATTCAACGCAATAAAAAAGGCCAGCGGAACTTCCGATTCTGAAATGTTTGAAGTGTATAATATGGGACATAGAATGGAAGTTTACTGCAAGAGTTCCGACGTGGATAAGGTAGTAAAAACGGCAAATTCTTTTGGAATAGAAGCCGCGGAAATAGGGCATACTCTAAAGAGCTCGAGAGCCGACGGCAAAAACCATGTGACAATAAAATACGCCGGGAAGGTTCTCGAATACGGCCCTCGCGACTAACATTTAACCGGGGCGGCGTTCTTTTGGGCGCAGCCAAATTTGGAGAAAAAATGCTTCAGGCAGGAATAGTAGGATTGCCGAATGTCGGCAAGAGCACCTTGTTTAACGCGCTGACTCGCAGCCGTAAGGCCGAGGCGGCAAATTATCCGTTTTGTACGATAGAACCCAACGTAGGCGTAGTGGAGGTTCCGGATTCGCGTTTGGCTCCGCTGGCTAAAATTGCAAAGACAAACGTCATAATTCCGGCAGCGGTTGAGTTTGTGGATATAGCCGGACTCGTGGCGGGCGCCAGCAAAGGGGAAGGCTTGGGAAATAAATTTTTGGCCAATATACGCGAGGTAGATGCAATAGTGGAAGTTGTGCGCTGCTTCGACGATCCGGATATACTGCATTCCATGGGCGGAGTGGATCCCATAAGGGATATAGAGATAATCACTACCGAACTTATAATGAGCGATCTCCAGAGTTGCCAAAAACAACTCGACTCAAACGCCCGCAAGGCAAAGGGCATGGATAAGGAGGCGATTAAAAATGTGGAGCTTTTACAAAAGCTTATCGCACATCTCGATTCGGGGAAACCGGCTATAACGATGGAAGTATCGTCGGAGGACGAAGCAAGAATAAATTCTTTTTTCCTTTTAACGTCGAAGCCCGTGTTATACGCGTGCAACGTAGCGGAGTCGGATTTGTCTGGAGGGCTGAATGAATACGAGAAACTTGTAAAAGAGTACGCCCTAAAAGAGCACGGAGCCGAATGTTGCAGGATATGCGCAAAGTTGGAGGAAGATTTGTCGGATTTGTCCCCGGAGGAGTCGGCCCAATATTTGAAAGAGCTGGGCGTGGAAGACAGCGGGGTTTCGGAGCTGATACGCAAGGCCTACGACCTTCTCGGATTGGCAAGCTATTTTACTGCCGGCGAAAAGGAAGTTCGGGCTTGGACTTTCAAAAAGGGCATGACCGCCCCGCAGTGTGCGGGGGTTATCCATACGGATTTTGAAAAAGGCTTTATAAAGGCGGAAATAGTCTCTTACGACGATTTGCTGTCCGCCGGCAGCGTTGCCCATGCGCGAGAAGCCGGCAAATATAGGCTTGAAGGCAAAGAGTATGTGTTTAAAGACGGGGATGTGGCTCTCTTTAGGTTCAACGTGTAGGAATGAAGTCTGAAATCCTTAAAAAGTCTTTTGCGCTCGCGTCGTCTCCCAAATTGACCGTGGGGCTTTTGGCGTATTCGGTATTGCTGGTGTTCGCAGCGACTATCGCGCAGACAAGCGTTGGCATTGAAGTGGCAAAATCGGAGTTTATAGAAAGCTTTGTGGCGTTTCTATCAATCGGGATAATGGAGATTCCAATTCCGGGCGGCGCTGCGGTTGGCATTGTGGCTTTCGTCAATATAATCGCGAGCGGAGTGCGTTTTATAGGTTTCGATACAAAGGGCTTTGGAGTGTCTATAACGCATATGGCGCTGGCATTGTTGCTGCTTTCCGGGGGGCTGCAGTATTTCATGCGAGATGAAGGCAGAATGGCTCTAAGGATTGGAGAGACAAGCGATATTGTTGTAATGTCGGCCTCTCAAGACTCCACTCGCACGCATAAACTGCCATTCAAAGTCCATCTCAAGAGCTTTAAAGAGGAAAAGTGGCAGGGGAGCAATATCCCCAAAAGCTATAAGAGCGTACTGGTTTTTGAAAAAGGTTCAGAAAAGATTGAAGCTGTGGTGGAAATGAACGCTCCGGCGGCATTCGGAGGGTGGATGTTCTATCAGATGTCTTTTGGCGAAGGCGGAAATGTCAGCGTGCTCGGAGCCGTGAGGAATCCGGCGAGATTCCTTCCATGGCTTGCCGTGGGGGCAACTTTCGTAGGAATGTTAATAATATTCATTCCGCGCGCGCTTCAATCGGGAAGTGTTGGGAGTCGGAAATGAACAATAAAAATTACGCTTTGATATTAGGCATATTTCTGGCCGCCGCAGTATTGATTACGCCATTTTCCCTTTGGCAGGTGTGGTTCGGGACTCCCATATACGATGCCGCGTTTGGGGATAGTTTGGGAACATTGCCTGTACAGAGGGCAGGGAGAATAATGCCGCTTTCAAGCGCATCGGCAGATGTCTTGAGGCAAATATCGGGAAGAACATCTTCTAAAACATCTTCCGGAGACAGGTTGTCTTCCACAAATTGGCTCTGGCGATTGGCGGCTTATCCGGAGCTTTCCTCAAAAGATCCCGTATTCAGAACCGACAATAGAGATTTGCAGAAGCTCCTTGGGGCTAAGGGGCGCTATTATTCCTATTCGCAACTGTTGGACAATTATGAGGAGGTATATGCCGGGGCGACTTCCGGTAAGACTCCTTATGCCGAAGCGTGTACAGAAGCGGTTGAATCGGCGATAGCTTACGCATTGGCGTCAAACGCTCTCATTCCGCGGTTTTCCGATACTTCCAACGCGGAAAAATCCCTTGAAAATTGGAAAGAGGCCGTAGAAACAGCCAGAAAAGAATTTGAGTCCGCCCAAAAAGAAAAACGCGAACCGAATCCCGAAAAACTCTCGGAAGCAAACAGAACATTGCAATTATTAAAAGAATGTTCCGACTTTGAGGCTTCCAATCCGGATTCCATATTGCGCGTGGTACCGTCTTTAAACGGGGAATTCTCTACGCCTACGGCCGTAGCTCTCGACAGAAAGTCGGGTGAACAGCCTAATAAAATAATACTATTGTATTCGCAAATCCGCGATGCGATAGCGTCGGGAAATAAGGATTTGGCGTATTCAAAGCTCGTCCAGCTTTCGGATATGCTCCATTCGTCCGATTCTGTGGATTGGTTTCGCATAAAACTTGAGAACTTATACAACCTTGCCGACCCTTTCTTTTGCGGTTTTCTGCTATATTCGCTTTCATTGCTGTTTTTCCTAACGGCTTTGCTTGTAGAGCGCTTCCGCGATTCCCTCAAAACGATTGCAGTGGGCTTGCTTTCATTCGGAACATTCGTACACGTCTTAGCTTTCTGCGCCCGCATGTATATACAGTCTCGCCCTCCTGTGACGAACATGTATTCTTCGATAGTTTTTGTTGGCGGCGTGGCGGCGGCTATGGGGCTTTTCGGATACTTTAAGACTCTTAAATCCTATTTTGGGGTATCGGCGGCCGGTGTCGGATTTTTATCGCTCTTGGTGGCTATGAATATGCCGTATAGCGGCGACAATATGGGTATGATGAGAGCGGTGCTGAATTCAAACTTCTGGCTCACCATGCATGTGGTGACGATAATGGTAGGGTATTGCGGAATACTTTTAGCCGGTTCTTTGGCCGCTTTCAGGCTCGTAGCAAACGTTTTTGACAAGGGGGACTTCGGCCTCGCGACAGGAGAAACTTCAAGGAGCGTATATGCGATACTCTGTTTCGCGCTGGTCTTCGCATTTGCGGGAACCATGCTCGGAGGAGTTTGGGCCGATATGAGTTGGGGGCGCTTCTGGGGCTGGGACCCCAAAGAGAACGGAGCGTTAATGACGGTGCTTTGGTGCGCTGCAGTAATCCATGCGAGAGCCCTAAAACTATGCTCCGACAGAATATTTTTGTCGCTGACTGTCTTGGGAAATATCGTTCTGGCTTGGGCGTGGTTTGGCGTAAATCTGCTCGGAATAGGCTTGCATTCGTACGGTTTTACCGACGGCGGTTGGCTGTGGTTCGGGGTGTTCGTATTATGCAATTTAGCCATAGCTCCGCTCGGATTTATCAAGTATAAAAAAGTCGATTCAAACTGATTTATTTTATTTCTTGGCGTCGTATTTCAGCATTGTGGAAATTGGGCTTGGCCATTTATGTCAAATTGGGCACATTTTGCCCTTTGAATAAAATTGGGCGGAAAGCTTGCGGAAATTGGCTGAAAATTTTTTCATTGCGGGCTGAATCCAAACGTAAATGGAAGTTTTTGCTTGCCCGTGCCGCATCATGCTTTTAATTGGTAAAGCCAATATTTAGAAGGGATTTATTTATGATAAAAATACGCGACTTTTGTATCGGAGTGTCCATATGTTTATTGCTCTCGGCTCCACTCCATGCAAGAAACATAAAGCTTTCCACTTTCGGCGCCGTAGGCGACGGCAAGACGGACAACACTGAGGCCATACAAAAGGCCATTGACGCTTGCTCGGAAAGCGGCGGCGGAGAGGTTATCTTTCCCGAAAAGAGCGGAGTATTTCTTTCCCAAACTATAAATCTTAAAGACAACGTAGTTTTGAGAGTCCCCACGGGAGTGACTTTGAAGGCGATAGTTCCCGAAACTCGCGGAACGTTTATTTTAGCGGAAAAGGTAAAGAATGTCGGCGTAGTGGGCGGGGGCACTATAGACGGAAGCGGAAAAGACTTCGGTATCCCGAAAAAAGAAAACGAAGTTAAAAATCGCGCCCATCTTTTGCGTTTCAAAGAATGTCAAAATATTAGAGTTCAAGGGGTAAATCTCTATTCTTCATGGTCGTGGACCCTCGACTTGCGCCAGTGCGATACCGTCTTTATAGAGGGAATACATCTTTTGGGACATGCAAACCACAACAATGACGGCATAGATATAGACGCCAAAAATGTCGTGATTACAAATTGCATAATAGATTGCGGCGACGATGCTATCTGTTTTAAAAGCCAAAAGAAAGATTTTATAGTCGAGAATGTGACGGTCTCAAATTGCGTAATTGCGTCGAACTGCAACTTCATAAAGTTCGGAACCGCAAATTTGGGCGGGTTTAAAAATATAGCGATTTCAAACTGTGTCATGCGCCATTGTTCGGATACGGTAGTTTGGCATTGGGAAAAATTATTGGCCGACAAAGGGGTGGAGTATCCCATTACCGGAATCAGCGGAATCGCCCTCGAAGCGGTTGACGGCGGATTTTTGGAACAAGTTAATATTTCAAACATCTCGATGACTGGCATTCAGACTCCCATATTTATAAGAGTTGGACACCGCAACAAAGACGAGACAAAAAGCAGCATTTCAAATGTTATCATAAGCGGAGTGACTGCAAAATCGGAGAGCTGGATAGCTAATTCCATAACATGCGTCGAGGGGCATACGCTCCGCAACATAACCATCAGCGATTGCTATCTCAATATGAAAGCCACTGTTAAGGATAAAATTCCGGCCGATTTGCTCGAGGGCAATATTCCGGAAAAAGTTTCCGGATATCCTGAAAACAGAATGTTCGGGAGCGTTCTCCCGGCATATGGATTCTATGTCCGCAGGGCGCAGAATTTGACTTTCGACAATGTGCAAATCGCCTATTACGGGGCGGACGAAACTCGCCCGGCTTTCTTCCTGGATCAGTCTAACGATGTGCGCATAATGAACTGCATATGGCAGAAATCAAAAGGCGGCACAAAATCGATAATGCTTAAAAACTCTCCCGAGCCTTATCAATTCAACAATACTGAGAAGGAAGACTCTTTCTTAGATTGATTTCAATGTTGCTTTAATTAAAGGTCTCCGGGTTGTCGGGGGCCTTTTTATTCCCATGGACCGCATTCTTTGACTCTCTGTCCGGCATGGGCGTCAATCTTATAAGAGAAAACTTTTCAGTGTGGAAAAATGGGAAAATTTGATTTTCATACTTAGAATGACAATAAATCTTGTACGAATTGGGAAATTAAGATTCAGTAATTTTTATGCAAAATAACTTTATAGAAACGACACCCTCTTCCAAGATGTCTTGGTGTAGCGATATCATTTTGATATTTGTTGTGGGCTGCGTAATATATATGGCTTTGGGGTTTATGCGCCCGCTCGCGAGTCCCGACGAAGGGCGGTACAGCGAGATACCGAGGGAGATGGTAGCCCATGGCGACTATGTCACGCCGCGCTTGAACGACATGCCGTATTTCTACAAGCCTCCTTTCTTTTATTGGATGCAGGCCGCATCGATTAAAACATTTGGCATAAATAGATTTTCGCTGCGCTTTCCCAATGCCCTAATGGCGGTATTTGGGATTTGTGCAACCTATGCTGCCGCAAGGGCTCTGTCCGGCAGGGCCGCCGGTGTGTTTTCCGCGGGGATTCTCGCCACTTCAATCCTATATTTGGCGCTGGGACAGATTATAACTTTGGATACAACAGTATCTGTATTTATCTCGTCGGCGCTGTTCGCATTCATTGTCGGGATAAAAAAGAGTGGCTTGTGGAGGCACGCTCTAATTGCGGCTTTCTTTGTCCTGTGCGCTCTCGCAGTGCTGACCAAAGGCCTCATAGGCATTGTCATTCCCGCTGCCATTATATTTTTGTATGCGATTTGCACGGGGCCTGTGGATTTTTTCAAAAAATTCGGGCGTGGCGATTGGATATGGATTTTGATTGGAATCGCGTTGTTCTCGATAATATCCGTGCCGTGGCATATACTTGCCAGTCTCGACAATCCAGCTTACGACAACGCCGGGGGAATCTTTTCAAAAGAATGGGAAGGCCAGGGGTTCTTTTGGTATTATATAATTCACGAGCATTTTCTGCGTTATATAGACGTCGATACGAGCATGCGCGAGCAGCCGTGGTGGTTTTTTATAGTTTTGTCTTTAGTTGGATTTATACCGTGGGTTTTGTTGTTGCCGCGGGCCTTGAAAGATACGTTTGGCGACTGCGGAAGGCGCATGCTCAATGCGCCTAAGGAGGCAGTGTTCTTTTGTATTTGGATAGTTTTTGTGGTATTCTTTTTCTCCTTGTCAAAATCTAAACTCGCGCCGTACATACTGCCGATTTTCCCCGCTTTGTCAGTGTTGACTGGCGCATGGTTTGCAAAGTGTTGGAAAGATAAATTCGCTCGGTCAATAAAAATTGAGCAAATATTATTCGTAGTGCTGGGATATCTGGTATCGGTTGCGCCAATCCCTATATATTTTGTATTGAGCTCAAAAGGAAAAATATACGACCATTCCTATGCTTTATTCGTGTGTATTTCGCTATCCGTAATAATGCTTATTCTTACGACGGCGACCTTATATATAATGCTGGTCAAGAAGAATGTAAAAGCGTTTATGGCGATGGTTTTTGTGGTGTCGTGCGTATTCTCTATGTATTTCAATCCTATGGCCATATTGTTTCAGCGTTCCGATACCGAACCTTTGGCAAAATATTTAAAGGCCAATCGCAAAACAGGAGAAGATGTGGCTATTTTGCGCGACTACAACCACTTTCACGATCTTCCAGTATGGCTTGGGGAAACTGTATATCTATTCGATGTACCTCCGCTGGAGCAGAGATTTGGATTTATGCGCGAGAAACAAAAACACGCCCATAGATTTTTTCCTACTGCCGAGCAGCAATCCGAATTTATAAAATCGCGCAAGGCGGCATTATGGGTGCTATGCAGAGCCTCTGATGCGGAGATTCTAAAGAAACTCTCTCCGGCGGCAGAGGAGATTATGCGCAACGGCGATATTTTGCTATTTAGAATTGAAAGGAAGTAAATGTCGGGGGACTCTAAAAGGGAAAACGTCTGGTTGAACCTCGGTTTTAATATAGTGGTGCCGAGTGCGCTTTTGATAAAAGGCAAGGCATTGGTGGAGTGGTGTGGATTTGAATTGCAGCCTTCAGACGCCGCGGTGGCGATATTTTGTCTGGCTTTGCTGTTTCCGCTTGCCTATGGAATATGGGATCTCGTATCGAGGCGCAAGTTCAACATATTTTCCGTGATAGGCATATTGAGCGTGGTGCTGACAGGCGGTATAGGGTTGATGAAACTTTCCCGCGAATGGATGATTGTAAAGGAAGGCGCAGTGCCCTTGGCCTTGGGAGTTGCCGTCCTTATTAGTGCCTTTACAAAAAAACCTTTAGTTAGCGTTTTGTTGATGAACGATTTCGTCGTAAATGTTGAAAAAATACATGCGGAACTAACGGCAAAATCTGCGGAATCGGAATTTGATTCCGCTCTCAAAACAGCCACATATATTGTTTCTGCGTCTTTTCTGCTCAGCTCTGTATTGAATTTTGCGCTCGCGGCTTGGATTTACAAGAGCCCGGCCGGCACGGACGAATTTAATGCGGAGGTCGGGCGTATGACGGCCCTATCTTTTCCGGTGATTGTTCTGCCGACTATGGTCGTTTTCATATATGCCTTGTTCAAGTTATTTGGGGATATAACCCGCATAACGGGGCTAACATTGGAAGATTTGGTAAAGGTTCCAGAAAAAAAGGCGGAGTAGAGATGCGCCAGGCATTAAAAAAAGCGTTTCTCGTGCTTGCGTCGGCAGTTTTTGTCCCCTATGCTTTTTCTTATTCCGTCCGCGATATACGCGGTACTGCTTTTGAATTCCGCCAGCCGCCAAAAGTAGTGACAGTTTCACCGTCCGCTACTCAGGCCGTATATGCCGCCGGTGCGGGGAGTTGTTTGCTGGCGAACTCCAGATACTGCGACTATCCGTTGGAAGCTCGCGGCAAGCCGAAAATAGGGGGTATTCTCGATCTCGACTACGAGAAAATCGTGTCTCTTAAGCCCGATATCGTAATCATGCCGGATATTTCCGACTCCCGCGTATCCCAGCGATTGGAATCTTTGGGCATAAAGTGTTTCTTTGTCCATAACGAAGGATTTGAACATATTGCGGACGATGTAAGGTTGATAGGAAAACTCTTCAATTCCGAATCGGAATCGGAACGCGCGGCGGCCGAATTTGAAAAAGTGGTTGATAGAATTTCTCGCGAAAAAATCGGGGCGGGGAAACGCGCGCTGTTCATGTTTTTTGGGAATATAGCGGCGGGTTCGGGGTCGTATGTCGACGGAATAATGAAGCTCATGGGGCTTGAAAATTGCGCGGCAAAAAGCGGCAGGGCGTGGCCGGCTCTGTCGCGCGAATTCATATTGGCGTCGGGGGTGGAAGTTCTCTTTGTCGAGCTTGCTCCTGGGGAAAATCCCGATGCGATTCTTGCAAAATATAAAAATGATCCCGTTTGGGGAGCGTCTCCGGCCATTGCAAAGGGGAATGTGTGTTTTGTCCCGCGCGAGTTCATTGTGGTTCCCTCTTTGAGAATTGTAGAGGCGATGAATTTGATGGCGGAGTTCCTCCAAAAACGTACAAAATAGCTATTGGTGCTTGGGCACAATCCCGCTGTTTTTCTTTGGATAATGTTTTATTGTATAATATGGGAGCAGATATAGTCTGCCAATTCTTAAACTTGTACTTTCTCGCATTAAATGGCAAAATTTTACAATATATGAAATTTGTATGGGCATTGCTTTTTGCTTTATTTGTTTCTAAGGGATTTTGCGAAATAAATCCCGAAAAGGTCTTTGTGGTGGCGAATTCTTCCGATGAAGATTCCAAATCCATAGCGTCGGATTACGCGAAAGCCCGTTCAATTCCGGCGCGCAACATATTGCTACTTGATATGCCTAAGTCCGGAATAGTTGACCGGCAGACTTATGTTGATAAAATAGAAAACCCGTTGATAAAAAAACTTTCGGAAACGGGCAGGGTAAGGTTGATGCCTCTGAATAGAAAAGACTCTTACGGGCGCGAAGAGTATGTTCTGCTTGATTTTGACATCGATTACATTGTGTTGTGCCGCGGGGTTCCGTGGGGGATAAATCCGTCTTCCAATTCCCCAAAAGGCGCACCCAAAAGCGACTGCGCTTCTGTTGATTCGGAATTGTCTGCTCGCTTTCTTCCTGCGAAGACATTATCCGGATTTGTGAAGAATCCATTGTTCGGCAACTATAAAAATCCCGAGATTTTCCGCACATACGCTATAATGCGGGTGGCGCGGCTTGACGGGGCCACTCCAAAAGACGCCCGCAGCCTTTACGAGAGCGCAATTTATGCCGAGACATTTGGCTTGCGAGGACGCGCCTATATAGATAAGAGCCAAAAGGTAAAGGGCGGGGACGATTGGCTCGACGCCTGCAAACGCATTCTTGAGGATAATGGCTATGAAGTTTCCGAGGATACTCTTCCGCGCCTTTATCCGTTCGATTATAGAATGGACGCTCCGGCGTTTTATTTTGGCTGGTATTCGTTTGTTCCCTCAACGCATTTCAAACTTGAAAAATTCAGATTTGCGCCCGGTGGGTTCGGATTGCATATATTTTCTTTTAGCGCAAGAAATCTGCGCTCGAACAATGAATGGTGCGCGCGCTTTGCAAACTGCGGGGTTGCGGCTACATACGGGAATGTCTTTGAGCCTTTCCTGGGCCCTATACATCAGCCGCATAAAGTATTGGAGGGCCTCGTAAACGGCTTGTGCGCGGGCGAGTCCGCATATGCGGCAATACCGGTCTTGAGCTGGCAAGGCGTCTTTCTGGGGGATCCATTTTACAGACCATTTAAAGTGTCGCTCGACGCCCAAATAGCCATGATTGATTCCGGAAAAATCGACGAATATTCGCAGTATGCCGTAATCCGCAAAATGAACTCTATGTTGAAGAATAACGATAGGGACGGGGCTCTGACGTTTGGGCGTTCGTATATCGGCAAGATTCCAGACAATGCCCTGACCTGGAAATTGTGTCAAATTGCGGAATCGATTGGCGACTCTGCCTTTGCCGAACATTTCGCTTTAGAGCTTTATGGGCGGGAGCCGTGGAAAGATGACATGTGGGTAGGTCTTTCAATGGAATTGGCGAATTTTCTTTCTTCCACCGGCAAAAAGGCGAATGCCTCCAAATCCATGGGAATATATTCGGCTTTATGCGGGCGCATAAAGGATTTCGATTTTGCGCAGGTTGCGGTTTCCCATGCCCGTAATACGGCAAAAACTTACGGATTCAATTTTGATTCAAATTTAACCGCAGCGGACGAAACTGTAAAAAGGATATTGGAAGAACGCAGAATTGCGGCCGAAAAAGCAAAAGCGGCAAAGGCGAAATAAGCTTCTATTCCATTTTCCCCAAACTATTTAATGTATTTTGAATGAAAAATAGAATATATGCGAATAGTTTAGTTTATGCGGAAAAAAGTCTTGCAAAAGGAATATGCGGATATTTTCTATAACGGAAAATTTATGCCAGCTTAGCTCAGTTGGTAGAGCAGTTGATTTGTAATCATCAGGTCGTCAGTTCAAGCCTGACAGCTGGCTCCACTTTAAAAGAGGCTTCCCTATTGGGAGGCCTCTTTTTTTGCGGATTTCCGCCGTAAGGTGCTTTTTTGGCAATCGCCGCTAATCGCAATACAAGGCTGTTTTTTCTGCAAAATTGTTAAAAATGGGGTCAACACCAAAGGTTGTGGAATAGGTTGATTTTTTAGATTTGTCTTTCATAGATTCACCCCGCATTCCACAAGT
>CALXNZ010000018.1 GCA_944389885.1 uncultured Opitutales bacterium | reverse complement strand
CGGGCATTGTAGAACATTTTTCGTTCTCTTTGCCCTCTTTTTTTCCCACCATTCCACAACCTTTGACGTAGAGCGATAAATTTGCGGTAATCGTCAAATTTAAAGGCAAAAAAGTGTTCTTGGGCCGCATGGTAAAATTCGGCTGCCGGATCTTTATCGACCCCAGAGCTCTTGCCGAGCGATACGAATGCGGTATCCGAAAATCTTAGTATGGGCAGATTCTGTCCGGCAAGTTTATAGATTATGATTTTATCCGGCTCTCCGTCGGCGGATATCTCGATGTCCGGACGCACTCTTGACTTTGGGCTTATTTCGGCCTCCGACAGTATTTGAAGCAGGGGATCGGAAAACGACGGAACCCAGAGATATTTGTCTCCATTGCGGACAAACGCGAAAAAGTTCATTCCCTTCCTTATTTTTGATTCCTTGGGAATGGCGAAACGGGCAAAGAAAAAATCTCCTATTCTGAAAGTTGCATTTATCGTGGGGTTGACTCCCAGCATATTCAGAATTTTTACCGCGCGGTTGGCGTCTTTGGGATCGCTTATCAGTTGTGGTATGGCATTGGAGTCCGCCTTTAGTATATTTTCCGAAGCGGCTATTATTCCGTCGGCGTCGTCGTCGGCTTTCGGCACCATTACCGATATCCCTGAGGACAGGATTTTCGACGCTTCCTTGCCCTCTATTTTTTTCATTAGCGGTAGCACCGCGTCCTTTAGCTCACCGTATAAGGGCACGTCGAAAGGAACGTATCCCTTCAGGGGTATTGCTTGCGCTGCGCATAGCAGCGATATCAAACTCAGCGTAATGGTCGTTATTTTTTTTATCATATCTATAAATATCTATAATGTACTACGAGTTTTAATGGTGGTATCCCGTATTGGCCGATATGTTTTTTGCCCGATATATTTGTTCAAGCAGTATTGCGCGGGCAAATTCGTGAGTGAATGTCATTTTTGACATGCTAAAAACTATGTCCGCGCAAGACTTAGCCTTTTCTGACAGGCCGTATGGGCCGCCTATAATAAATGCGCTTCCGCCGCGAGCCAAATCGGATTCCAGCATTTTTGCAAATTCAACGGAACTCTTTTCTTTTCCCTCCTCTCCCAGGGCGTAAATGCGCCCGCGAAATTTGGAGAGGTTGTCGGCGATTTTTTCTGCCTCCCTCTCGGGGTTCGAATCTTTTATTTCGGATATTTCCAAGGGGCAGTAATGCGAAATACGCCGAGCGTAGTCTTCGCAGAGATCCGCTATGGCGCGATTCTTTATTTTCCCCACGACAACGAGCCTTATCATTTCTTTTCCTTTGTCGCGTAAATGGATATAGTGGGGATTTCTCCGTCCAGTTTTTCTTTTGCGTACTTTATTGCTTTTGCCGCCGATATGGTCGGGTTGTCGTCGTCGTTTACAAAGATATTTTCCATACCGATAGTATTGCAGGCTCCGGAGGATTTGAGTATGCGCATTATGTCTTCCCGGACTTCGCATAATAAGAGCAGCCTGTTGCTCGAGCACATTCGCCTGGACAATTCTTCTAAATCCATAACGCTGGTGGCGTCAAAATTTATTGCGTTTCTCAATTTTAATATGAGCACCTTAAGATTCGGCTCTGCGGCTATGCGGCGCAATTGATTTTGCAGGACATCGGACGCCCCAAAAAACATGTTTCCTTCGACGTGTACTATTGAAAGCTGGGCATTCGGATCTGGTTTAGGGGAATGCGAAGGCAGGAGCTCTCCGTGGTCGCCTATGGCGTATTCTACCACTTCCGGCTTTGCCGCCTTCTTCAAGAATAAGAGTATGGACACTATTATTCCCGTGTATATCGCAGCGTCGAGGGTTGAAAATACCCCGACGCAAAAAGTCGTCACAAACACTATAGCGTCGCTAAAGGTGCTCTTCATCGCCAATTTTATGACGCGCGGTTTTATGAGGGTGACGCTTGTATAGACGACTATAAGGGCAAGGGTGGATTTCGGAACGTATGCGATTGCATTTCCGAAAAGGAGTAATATTACGAGCGTAAATATTGCCGTAAAGAGATTGAAGACCGTAGTGCGCACGCCGCTGTTGACCGCGAGAGTGGAGCGTGTCATTGAGCCCGACGACATCGTTGACGAGGTAAGGGCGCAAGCAACATTCGCCGCACCGAGGGCCAATACTTCTTGGTTAATGTCAAGCCTGTCGGCTCTTTGAGAGGCGAGGCTTTTGCCTATTGAAAACGCTTCTATTATTCCCAACAGGGCAATAGCCAAGGCGCATGTGGCGGTTTCGCGCAGGCTTATCGCGTTGAAATCGGGCATTGAAATATTCCATTCAGAGGCCGACACCGCGCTGAGCCTCTCTACTTCGAGCCCGAAAAATTCACAGCCGACATAACATATTGCGCCGACTATTATTAGGGTGAGGCCTTCTGCGGGAAGGCGTTTTGCGAATTTTTTTAGGGGAAGGAATACTATCAATGTCACTATTGCCATCGCTATGGAGGACGGCTCCGACTCCCCTATGCAGTGGACTGTGGCGTTGATGGTGTCCACAAGAGTGACAGGGTCGTCGTATCCCGCGGTGTATTCAAAGCCTAAAAGGTTTCGCATTTGGTTTGCGAATATCAGCAGAGCGGAGCTTGTGACGTGGGCTATTATTACCGTCCGGGATATGTACGATATGAGAAATGCGAGTTTAAACAGGCTTATGCACATCATTATAAGCCCGATGGCCAATAGGAGGGCGGGGAGGGCGGCCATTCTTGCGGATTCCGTGACGAGCCCCGTAGCGGCGAAAGAGCTTAACAGCATCACGGCTGTGGCGTTGCTTGGCCCGAATGTGATATATACTCCGCGACAAAAAAACAGCCCGATTAGCGAGGCCACAATGCCGCTGTATATTCCGTACGATATTGGCAGCCCTGCTACAAGGGCATAGGCCATGTTTACCGGAAATGATAATACGGCAACGTTAAAGCCTGTGCGCAAGTCGGCGCTCAGATCTTCCCGCGAGTAGCCTCTCTTTAAAAGGGCAAGCGGCGGAAATAGATTTTTTAATCCGCTTGCCGACGGTAAATTTCTTTTTATTGCGGGGTTCAATTTTAATCGATTTCGATAGGTATATACAATCTCAACACAAGCGCGCCAAGCGGAACAGTTGCGTCTTTCCAAAAGATGTTTGCTTTTTTTAATTCAGTCAAGCGCAAACAAGGGTGAGAAAACAAAAAACGGCGGGAAAGTCCCGCCGAATCGAAAAGTGGAAGCCTAAAATTGAATACTTCCGGAATGATGCGGAAGCCTATTTCTTGATTTCCCTGTGCAAGGTTCTGCGCTTTAGGGCAGGGTTGTATTTAATTTTTTCAACCTTTTCAGCCTGTTTGCGCGGATTGCGCGTGGTCATATAGCGGGAAGGCGATTTGCCTTCCTTGCGTGCTTCCGTGCATTCAATAATGACTATTTCTCTTGGCATAATATTTCCTTATAAAATTCAAAAAGTGGTATTTTGATTTTATCTTTACAATGTTCAACTCTTTTTTCGTATTTTTCCGTTTTATTCGGAATCGGGAATATTTTGTTTCAATACATCGTCAAACATTTCGTATATTCCGACTCTTGTAGCCGGGCCAGCCATAAGTATGTCGAAATCCGGAGATATTTTTATGGATAGGTTTCCGCCCTCCATGTGCACGGTTATGTCTCCATCTACAAGCCCGAGCTTGTACGCGACGCTTGCGGCGGCGCTTGAACTGCTGCCGGAGGCGAGAGTGTAGCCGGCGCCCCTCTCCCATATTTCTATCTTGATGTTATTTCTGTCGAGGACTTGCAAGAATTGCACGTTAGTGCGGTTTGGGAAAAGGCTCGTCATATTTTCTATATAAGGGCCTATTTCTTTTGCCAATTTTGCGGAAACTTTTTCCATCGGCAGCACGCAATGCGGATTCCCGACGGTTGCGCAGCAATATTTATATTTTTTGCCGCATATTTCAAATTCTTCGTTAATAACTTCTCTTTTGGAGCCGTTTACGGGAATTTTTTCCGAGTCGAAGCTCACTTTGCCCATCTCCACGGTTATGAGATTTCCGCCTTCTTCAACCAGGCATTTTACAACGCCTCCGAGCGTATCCACCGTGAACGGTTTGCCTTCGGATACGCGCCCGGAATCAAAAAGGTAGCGGGAAAATATGCGGAGGCCGTTTCCGCTTTTTTCGGCTTCACTTGCGTCGGGGTTCAATATCCTAAGTTTAAAATCAGCCCTGTCCGACTTTTCCGGCCCAAATAGTATTCCGTCGGATCCGAGCCCGAAGTTGCGGTGGCATATTTTTACCACGTCAATTCCTTCGGGGCATTTTGGAGAATGGGCGGGGTCCAGAACGAGATAGTCGTTTCCAAGTGCGTGATATTTATAAAATTTCATGGTCGGGCAGAATGGAATCCGAAGAAATTTTTTCAAGTATTTTCCCCTGTGCCCATGAAAAATCAAAGGTTCTCCGGGCATAAACTTTGAATTCCTTGACACGGCTTTAAAATTGAATTCTCTTCTCTATTTCCATACCTTACGGTTTTCGCGCATCAAACGCATTCCGTTAGTTGAATTTTATAATTGCAATGAATGAATCTGATTTAAACGGCCACTTAACCTACGGCGAGGCTCTAAAACTCTGCCTCGACACTCCCTTGCCGGAGTTATGCGGGCTCGCAAATTCGCTGCGAGAGAAATATCAGGGGAATTTTGTGGACACCTGCTCCATAATGAACGCCCGCAGCGGGAAATGCTCTGAAGATTGCAAATGGTGCGCGCAGTCGTTCCGCAATCCGACAGGCTGCGAAGTTTACGGGTTGTGCTCTCCCGAACTCGCCCTCGAACATGCCCGGAGGTCTGAGGCCGCCGGCATAGGGAGATTCTCGCTGGTGACGAGCGGAAGGACTCTTTCGGATTCAGACGTCGAAAGGGTCGCAAAATGTTTCGAGCTGATAGCTAAAAATGTAAAAATTTCTCTTTGCGGTTCTCTCGGCCTTCTCAATGCCAAGCAGCTTAAGCGTCTTGCCGATGCGGGAATGACGCGCTTTCATTGCAACCTTGAGACGGCTCCTTCAAAATTCCGCGAACTCTGCACCACGCATACTATCGACGATAAAATTGCGACTCTGCGCGCCGCTCGCGGGGTTGGACTTACTGTTTGCAGCGGGGGAATTATAGGAATGGGAGAGACTGCTGCCCAGCGCGTTGAACTTGCATACGTCCTTCGGACCATAGGGGTGGATTCGATTCCTGTAAATATCCTTCAGCCCATAAGAAATACGCCGCTTGAATCAATGCCTCCTTTGCCGGACGACGACATCTTGAGGGCGTTCGCCTTTTTCAAGATACTAAATCCTAAGGCTCACATACGTTTCGCGGGCGGGCGCACGAGAATCGGGAAACTTCAGGAAACAGCCATGAAATCGGGGGTGAGTTCGCTCATTATGGGAGATATGCTTACTACCGAAGGCGCCGCGATAAGCGCGGATTTTGCAATGCTCGACAGGCTCGGTTATGAATACTAAAGAGATCTTAGATTACGATAAAGGCCATGTATGGCACCCTTACGCTTCAATGCGCAATCCGATACCGCCTTATGTTGTGGATTCGGCAAGCGGGGTGCATTTGCGCTTGGCCGACGGCAGGGAATTGATAGACGGAATGTCGTCGTGGTGGGCGGTCGTGCACGGATATAACAATGCGGTTATGAACGAAGCTGTAAAGTTGCAGCTTGAAAAAATGTCGCATGTGATGTTTGGGGGGTTCACCCACGAACCGGCCGTATCACTTGCCAAACGTTTGGTGGAAATAACCCCAAAACGCCTTGACAAAGTATTTTTTTGCGATTCGGGGTCGGTGTCGGTAGAGGTGGCGATGAAAATGGCCCTGCAATATTGGAGGGCCAGGGGATTGAAAAGCAAGTCCCGTTTTGCCACTGCAAGGGGGGGATATCACGGCGATACATGGAATGCAATGTCTGTGTGCGATCCGGTAAACGGAATGCACGGACTTTTCACGGGGGCCCTCGCTCCGCAGTTTTTTGCGCCTCGACCTTTCACGCGCTTCGGCGGCACTTGGGACGATTCCGATTTTTCGCCTATGCGCGAACTCCTGTATTCGCACCGCGATGAAATTGCCGCGGTAATAATAGAGCCCATAGTCCAGGGAGCCGGAGGCATGTGGTTTTACCACCCAAAATATCTCTCGCTTTTGCGGGAAGCCTGCGACGAAATGGGGATACTTCTTATATTAGACGAAATCGCTACTGGGTTTGGCCGCGCCGGAGAAATGTTTGCGGAAAATTATGCGGGTGTGGAAGCCGACATAATGTGTTTGGGAAAAGCTCTTACCGGCGGATATATGAGCTTTGCCGCGACTATTGCCAGCGACGATGTGGCCTGTACAATTTCGGACGGGGAGCCCGGGCTCTTTATGCACGGCCCAACTTTTATGGCCAATCCTCTGGCTTGCGCGGCGGCAAATGCGAGCCTTGATTTAATTTTGAATGGAGACACTATCGCTAAAGTCCGCAGAATACAGGGCAAACTTGAGGAGGGGTTGAATCCCCTAATTTCGCGCAATTCCGTTTCAGACGTTAGAGTTTTGGGGGCAATAGGGGTTGTGCAGACAAAAGAGCCTGTGGACATAAAGGGCGTGCAGGAGCGTTTGGTGGAGTGCGGCGTTTGGCTCAGGCCTTTCGGGCATCTTATTTACACTATGCCTGCCTACATATCTTCCGACTCCGATATAGAAAAGATATGTGCGGCAATTGGGGAGGCTTTGGACTAAATGGACTACGTTTTGCAGACATTGCGCGATATTGAGAATGCGGGACTTTACAGAACCCTGATAGAATCGCGCGTGAAAGGGGCTAAGGCATTTCGCCCGGACGAGTTTTTCAATTTTGCCAGCAACGACTATTTGGGAATTAGCGCCAAAGCGGATTGGCAGGACGAGTTTCTCGACTATGTAAGAAATAGTAAAGATTTGGGATTTGTCATGGGATCGACGTCGTCGCGCCTTTTGGCGGGAGATAACCCGGCGTTTGAAATCTTGGAGGATTTTCTTTCAGAATTGTATTCGTCGGCGTCGGGAACCAAAAAAAGCGTTTTGCTCTTTAACGGCGGCTACCATGCGAATACGGGAATTCTTCCCGCTCTTTTGGATAAGGGCGACTTGGTGTTGTGCGACAGATTGTCGCATGCCAGCATTATGGATTCTCTAAAGCTTATGCCGTGCGCATGGAAACGCTATAAACATTCCGATTATGACAATTTGCGCTTCCTCCTTGCCGAAAATGCCGGCAAGTATGAACGAATTTTCATAGTGACGGAGAGCGTCTTCAGCATGGACGGAGATTTGAGCCGCTTGCATAGGCTTGCCGAACTTAAACGTGAATTTGGCGCCTATCTTTATATCGACGAAGCCCATGGTGCGGGTGTATTTGGAGACATGGGATTGGGGCTTGCCGAAGCGCAGAATATTTTGGCCGATGTAGATGTACTGATGTGTACATTGGGCAAGGCTTTTGCCTCGCAGGGCGCGTTTGCTGTGTGTTCTGAAGCTTTCAAGGAGCTCTTGGTGAACCGTTGCAGGCCGTTTATATTCTCGACGGCGATGGCTCCCATATGTGCTATTTGGACGCGTTTTGTAATCGGCAAAGCACTTGGAATGCGCGAAGAAAGAACTCATCTGGAACGTATTTCAGGGAAATTTTTCGGGGACCTGCGCGGGGCCTTCGGCTCGGAAAGAGTCTTGGGGGGCTCGCAGATTTGCGCTTTGGTAGCCGGCTCGAACGAATCCGTTTCAAAACTTTCATCGGCGCTGGCGCGTGAAAAAATATGGGCGCCCGCAATCCGCTATCCAACCGTGCCAAAGAATACTGCGCGAATACGCTTCTCATTAAATGCGGATATGACCTACGAATCCGTTTCCGAAATTTCGGAGCGCATAGTAAAAATAGCATCTGCGGTATTGTAGCATGAGACTTTCTCTTTATAAAAATCCTCGCCCATCATGTAAAAACGAAAGATTGCTCGTTTTCTTCGGAGGGTTTGCGTGCGGGGAATTTTTTGTCGAGTTTCTAAAGCCTTTTCTTCCGCGCAATGCGGATTTATTGGCTGTTTTTGCAGACGGCCTCGGTTTTTGCGAGGGCGACATAATAAAAATTGCGGGTCAATACGCCGCTTACGATGTTTTAGGCTGGTCGTTCGGGGTTGGCGTGCTGTCCCGCATGGGAAAGGTTATGAAGGGGGCCGAGCGGAGGATTGCAATATCCGGCTCCACAAGGCCTATCGATTTGAAATTCGGAATTCCTCCGGCAATTTTCCAAAAGACAGTCTCGTCCTTTTGCGATGAAGTTCGAGAGACTTTTTATGAGAGAATTTGCGGGAAAGAGGACCTTTCAATGCTGCGGAAATATCTTTCCTCGGAGGGCGGAACGGCTTTACGGGGACAGCTTGAAGATTTTTTCGATTTTTTTAAGGCGTCGGACCCCGTATCCGCAACGTGGTGTGCTGCAATAGTCTGCGGGCGCGACAAAATTTTCCCCTTGAGAAATTTATTAAACGAATGGGGGAATTGCGCTTTTGAACTTCCTGCGTGCAGGCATTTTGACACAAGCGCGTTTTCTTTGGCCTTTTCCTTTTTAAATAGGTGTCCGGAAAAAACTCGTATATCATTTGAGCGCAGTGTCGATACTTACGAAAGTTCCGCTACGGTGCAGAGGGAAGCCGCTGTGCGCTTAGCTGAGCTTGTAGCGCAAAAAGTCCCTTCAAATTGTTCGAGAATTTTGGAGATAGGTTGCGGAACCGGATTTCTAAGCAGGCAACTGCAAGAGGCTTTTAGAGAATCCGAATGGATTTTTAACGACTTGAGCGCCGGTATGTGTTTGAGGGCTGCAAAGTCGCGCGGGGACGGAAAATCAAAACCGCTTGCGGGGGACGCGACCCGCATACCTCTCCCTACTTCCTGCGATGCCATATTGTCGGCTTCATGCTTCCAGTGGATTGACGATATGCCGTGTTTTTTAAAGCGTCTCGCGCCTTCATTAAAGGGCGGGGGCATTCTCGCATTTTCGACATTCGGCGAGGATAATTTCCTGCAAATTAGGGATATTTGCGGGAAGGGATTGAAGTACGAGAATGTGGATAAGTTGTCTAAATATCTTTATTCGTCGGGATTTGGAGATTGCGAGTTCGTTTCTTGGAAAAGGGATTTAGAATTTGATTCCCCCATTGATATTTTAAGACATATGAAACTCACTGGAGTTAACGGAAAATTTTCGGAATTTTGGACGCCGCCGCGTATAAGGCGGTTTTCGGAGATGTACGCGAAAAAATATTCGCGCGCTGGCAAATTTATCTTAACTTACAATCCCATATGCGTAATTTCATCGAAAATTTGAAGGGGGCTTTTTTTGTAAGCGGTACGGATACGGGCATCGGTAAAACCGCCTGTACGGGATTCTTGGCGCGCGAATGCGCGCGGGCAGGATTGCGCGTCGCCACGCAGAAGCTGATTCAGACCGGTTGCTCCGGCATCTCCGAGGATATAATTGAGCATAGGAGAATCATGGGAACCGATATTTTTCCGGAGGACAAAGACGGGACGACATGTCCGTATGTTCTCTCATATCCAGCTTCTCCGCATGTAGCCTCCGCCGTGGATAAAGTCAGTTTCAACTTCGATAAAATTTCCGATTGCACCAAAAGGCTTTTGGAGAAATTCGATACCGTATTCGTGGAGGGAGCGGGTGGAATAATGGTTCCGCTGACGGAAAATTATCTGACTGCAAACTATATTTCCGACAAAAAATTGTCTCTGATACTCGTCGTGCCGTCGCGTCTTGGCAGCATAAACCACGCCTTGATGAGCTTTGTCGCCTGCAGGGCTTTTAATATAAGTTTATGGGGGGTTGTCTATAATGTTTTTGAGGCGGACGATTCAATCCTTGTAAATTCAACGCGGGATTATCTTAAAATGGTTTTATCGCGTGATTTTCCCGAAACTCGATTCATAGAAATGTCGGAGTTGTCTAAATTATGAAAGACTACAAGTATATATTTTTCGACCTTGACGGAACGCTTGTGGATAACTACACCGCAATTTATCTTTGCGCAAAGCGAACCTTTGAAGAGTTCGGCATGACGCCGCCCGATTACGATACCGTATTTAGGACAGTTGGCGGCTCTATATTTATAACGCTTAAAAAACTTGCAAATTGCGGCGACGAAACCGCCACAAAACTTGGTGAATTATATTTAAAGCTATATCCGCAATATATTTTTGAGGGACTCAAAGCCATGGACGGCGCCCGCGAAATTTTAGAGGCTTTAAAATCGCGCGGGAAAAAAACGGCTTGTTTTACAAATAAACAAGAGGACGGCGCCCGCCCAATACTCGCTCATTTGGGATTGGATAAATATCTTGACGAAATAGTGGGGACTTCTCTGCATTCGCCGCGCAAACCCGATCCAAAATATACCGAGTTTGCCCTTGCAAAACTCGGGGCTAACGCCGCCGAGTCTTTAGTGGTGGGAGATTCCCCGTACGATTACCTTGCGGCATTTAACGGCGGCGTAGATTCCGCCCTAATTGCCGGGGGATCCAATTCTTTGGAAGATTTGATTGCGGAGTGCCCGAAAGCTGTCGGACATTTTAGCAATTTTGCCGATTTAGCGAAAATTGTTTTCGACATAAATTTGTAAAACTGTTTGTATTTGCGCAATGGACGGCGGTTTGACAATGGTAGAAGGCGTTGTGGAACGCATAGTTTTCTTTAACGATGAAAACTGTTATTGCGTTGCGGTCTTAAAGCCGTCTTCGGAGAAATACGGGAAGGAACCAATCACCCTTACGGGCGTCATGCCGTCGATTCAATGCGGCGAGACTGTTCGAGTTTCCGGGAGGTGGTCGAGACACTCCTCCTATGGGGCGCAATTAAAAGTCGAAAATTTTGAATCGCGCCTGCCTTCCACTATTTACGGCATTGAAAAATATCTCGGCTCCGGACTTATAGAGGGCATAGGCCCCGGATTTGCAAAGCGCATAGTCGAGAAATTTGGGGAGGATACTCTCGATGTAATAAGCGGGGATTCCGCAAAACTCCGCCAAATACGCGGGATAGGCGCGGAGCGCGCAAAGAAAATAAAAAAATCTTGGGAGGAACAAAAGGCTCTTCGCGAGATTCTAATATTTTTGCGCACATACGGCATAGGAATGTCGATGTGCGTTAGAATAATGCGCAAATTCGGCGAGGACGCCGCGGAAATAGTGCGGCGCGAACCTTATAAACTGGTTAAGGAAATAGACGGGATAGGATTTCTCACGGCGGATAAAATAGCGTTGAATTTGGGAATCCCAAGCGAAAGTCCGGAGCGCATAGATGCCGGAATATTGCATGTCCTTTCCGAAATAGAAGACGAGGGAAGCACATGCGTGTCGGGCGCGGAGCTTGTAAACAGGGCGTCTGAGCTTTTAAAAGTAGATGCGGGCAAGTGTTGGGAGCGTGTGGAGTCTCTCGCGGGCGAGGGCTCTTTAAAATTTTCAGACAAAAATATATTGCAGAGCCAGCAGCAGGATTATTCGGAACGCCGCATCGCTTCAAGCCTGTTGGAAATACAGTCGCATCAGGGCGAACTTCCTCCGATAATAGTGGATAAAGCTGTGGAATGGGCCAGACAGCGCGCCGGATTTAAATTTGCCGAATCCCAATCGGAGGCGATATCCGCCGCGCTTCGCTTTAAAGTAAGCGTGATAACTGGAGGCCCCGGAACAGGCAAAACGACCATATTGCGGGCTTTGTGCGATATCCTGAAGGCAAAGAAATGCCCTCCGCTGTTGGCAGCTCCCACCGGGCGCGCCGCGCAGAGAATGACTGAAAGCACCGGGGTGGAAGCCAAAACGATTCATAGAATGCTCGGCTTTGAGGACGGCAGGTTCAAATATTGGGAAAGAAAAAAACTCGACTCAAAATTTGTCATAATAGACGAGGCGTCAATGTTGGATTCCAAATTGGCTTCGGCAGTATTTTCGGCCGTTCCTGAAACTGCGCATCTCCTGCTTGTGGGCGATACCGACCAGCTCCCGAGCGTCGGCGCAGGAAATGTTCTAAAAGATATCATAGACTGCGGACTCTTTCCGGTGACCCGGCTCAATAAAATATTTAGGCAGGGCGAGCGCAGCGCGATAGTCGGCGTGGCCCACGAAATATTGGCCGGAAGGGATTCGATAGCTCTCTATGAAAAAAGCTCCGTAAGGGCGGTAAATCCCTCAGACGATCTAACTTTTATACGCACGCAGACCCCGGAGGAATGTGTGGATACATGCGTGGAAATCCTAAAAAATATTCCGAAACTGTACGGACTCGACCCTGTCTCCGACGCCCAAGTTTTGGCGCCAATGCATAAGGGCGCCGCCGGCACGGCGGCTCTAAATGCCGCTTTGAAGGCGGCTTTGAATCCCAATTCGGACGGGATATCTTTCGGTTCTGTTTCGTATTGCGTCGGCGATAAAATCATGCAGACGCGCAACAACTATGACATAGGGCTTTTTAACGGGGATATGGGGCGCATAATTTCTATTGCGCGCGACAAATCGTCGCTGGTTGCCGACTTCGACGGTCGGAAAGTAGTTTTGCAAAGGGCGGATCTCGCGGATTTCCAACAGTCGTATGCGGTGACTATCCACAAGTCTCAAGGGAGCGAGTTTCCCGTTGTGGTGATGCCTATTTTGCGCGGCCACTTTATAATGCTGTGGAGAAATCTCATCTACACCGGATTGACCCGCGGCCGTAAAAAGGTTTTTGTGGTCGGCGACGCCGACGCATGGGCGCGCGCCGTATCAAATCGTAGGGCTTTAATGCGTAAAACGTGTCTTGTAAGGAGGCTGCTTGAAAAAGGGGATAAAAATATACAATCTTGATTCCGGAAAATTTGAAGTGGAGAAAGTTCCCGCAGAGTCTTTCATGCGATTCCTGTATGAAAATCCGTTGGGAAAAATTCCCCTTTGGAGCGTATTTTGCAGGGCGTGGTTTTCCGGTTTATGCGGAATTTGGGCCGATTCAAAGGCAAGCGCCAAAGCCGTCGGAAAATTTATAACGGACAACGGTATCGATGCGTCGGAATTTGAAAAATCTCCCGATTCATTTCGGACGTTCAACGATTTTTTTACCAGAGCCTTAAGGCGCGGCGCCCGCCCTGTGCCTTTCCCGGAAAATTTTAAAGCGGTTTCATTTCCGGCGGACGGCAGACATCTTTTAGTCGAAAATATCGGAGAGTCGGATTTCTTCTATATTAAGGGGCAAAGGTTTAATTTGGCTTCATTTCTCGGAGACGAAAAATTAGCGAGGCGGTTCTTTGGAGGAACCATGCTGGTCTCGCGCTTGAGCCCCGCCGATTACCATCGTTTTCACTATCCTATAAATGGGCGCTTGTGTGCGCGTAAAATTATAAACGGCCTTCTTTATTCGGTTAGTCCAATAGCTCTCGTGCGCAATATATCGATATTGTGGGAAAACAGGCGCGTCCTGAACCTTGTGGATTCCCCGGACTTTGGCGTTTGCGCATTCGTTGAAATTGGCGCTACAAATGTCGGCGGCATCGTCAATTTCGGTGGGTTGGACGAAAATGTCGCCAGGGGAGATGTGGCCGGTTTTTTCCGATTCGGTGGGTCTTGCGTGGCCACAATATTTCCGCAAAATTGCAAAATAGAATTTAATCCGCAGCTTCGCAAAATGAGCTCTTGCGGCGTGGAAACATACGCCTGCGTAAATTCTCTTGCCGGGATTCTGCAAGTTTAGCGTTGAAAATAAACTATATTTAACGAAAACTCTAAACATGGAAAAATTTAATATAGACGGCGTCGATATTTACAAGTGGAAGAGGGGCGCTTCTACGTTTACTGCAAATCCGGAAAACGGGGCGCGACTGATGTCCTGGAGCCTGAATTTGGCGGGTTCAAGGCCCAGAGATGTTATTTATTGGCAGGACGGCTCTCCTTTGGTGGGCGAGGAGGGCGGCGATGTGCGCGGTGGGAACCCCATACTTTTTCCCTTCGCAAGCTCCGCATGCGCCGACGGTAAGATTGGATTTTGGAAAACTCCGCAGGGAAATGTTCTTCCCATGAAAAAACACGGCTATGCGGCGGGTGGAAAATTTGAGATAGTCAATATTGGCGGCTCCGGCTTTACTTCAAAATTTCTTCCGTCGGACGAATGTAATCAGGCATATCCGTATAGTTATGAATTTCTCGTGGCGTATCGCTTCGATGAGTTGTCTATGCTGTGCCAACTCACTCTAATAAATCGCGACAAAGTCAGAATCCCATGGGGAGCCGGCAATCATTTTTATTTTAAAATGCCGTGGAATGCGTCTCATAAATTGGAAAACTATCGCTTGTTGAGCGACGCGAGAAAGGTGTATCGCATAGGCAAAATTCCCGGAACCCTCGATATTTTGGAAAATCCTCCGTCATGTTTTGCCGATCCTGAGTTTAAGACAAATATACACTGCAATTTAAAAACCGGCGTAGTCAAATTCGGAACATACAGCGGAGAGGAAGATGTGACGATAATTTTTAACGACGGCGGAAAGCCCGCTCCCGGATTTTGTTTCGTGACGTGGTCGGAATGTGACGGCAGGCCTTTCTATTGTGTCGAGCCGTGGATGTCGCCGCCGTTCAGCCCGTCAAACCCAAAGCATTTTGTTGATCCGGATTCGAGTTCGACGTTCTCGGTCGAAGTGAGGTTGTACTAATGAGGGCTGTAATACAACGTGTAAAAAATGCGCATGTGGATATAATCGAGAACGGTTCGGTTGTCCGCCGCAGCGGTGAAATAGGGAAGGGTCTCTTATTGCTTTTGGCCGTGGAAAAAGGCGACAACATCGCGGACGCCGAATGGATAGCTGCGAAAGCCACCCAACTGCGGATATTTGAGGACGGCGATGGAAAAATGAATCGCTCTCTATTGGATTCCGGAGGAGATATTTTGCTCGTGAGCCAATTTACTCTTTTCGGGAATGTCAGGAAAGGCAATCGACCTTCATTCAACCGCTCCGCGGCTCCCAACGAGGCAATACCCCTTTACGAGACCTTTGCCGAAATCCTTGAAAAATTAACCTGCCGTACCGTTGAGCGCGGGGAATTCGGAGCAATGATGGACGTGGGCCTTGTCAATGACGGCCCCGTGACCATAATATTAGACTCGCGCGATAAGAGCCTTTGATTCCCCAAACGTTTTGCATGCTGTTATAATGCAGGCATTGGGGAATCGGCGCAAGACGTATGCGGCTATTGCCGTCACTCGCCAACCATATGTTTTACCATTACGCTGTCGCCCTTTTCGACGCTTCCGTTTTCAATCTTAAAAGCGGCGCAGTTTTTATGCGCAAGCCGCATGTCCGAAAGTATTGCTGTCGGACGCATCGCCATATCGCAGGCGTAATATACCGGAATTCTACCCCTCATTTTTGTCGGAGAGCTCACCAATACATACGCCACGCCGTCTCCAACCCCTATTACGCGGCCAAAATATAAGTCTATGTCCTCTTTCGGAAGGGATTCAAGGTACTGCCTCATTGAAGGAGATGGTGCAATCGTATTTACGGATTTTCGCCTGACGCTCTGGGCGCCAAGCTCCGCCGCCGCCAATGTCGTCAATATGGACAAGGCGGTTATTAAAATTATTCTCGGCGGAGTCGCCATTGTTCCTACGGCAGATTATTGATTATAGCGCGCAGCCATAGAATATTAGTCCGTATCCGACTTTAATTTCTTAAAGTGGTCGAATCCCGGACCCGTATTGTTTCCCTCGGCTTCAAAGAATCCGTGAAGCTGGCGCAGCCTCGTGGGGTGGCGCATCTTTCGAAGGGCTTTTGCCTCTATTTGGCGTATGCGCTCGCGGGTGACGTTGAACTGCTTTCCGACCTCCTCAAGCGTGCGCGAGTATCCGTCTTGAAGCCCGAATCTCAGACTTAAAACTTTGCGCTCGCGCGGGGTCAGCGATTCGAGAACGTCCATAAGTTTTTCGCGCAATAGGGAGTATGCAGTCATATCGTAGGGATTTTCCGCTCCCTTGTCCTCGATGAAGTCTCCGAAATTCGTGTCGTCCGAATCTCCTACGGGACTCTGCAAGGATATTGGCTGTTGCGCCATTTTCATAATTGCCTGCACGCGCTCTACCGGAAATTGCATTTCATTTGCGACTTCGTCCGGAGTGGGTTCATGCCCGAGTTCTTGCAGAAGCTGCTTTTGGGTCTGCATGACCTTGTTGAGCGTTTCTATCATGTGTACGGGAATTCTTATCGTTCTCGCTTGGTCGGCGATTGAGCGCGTTATGGCTTGGCGAATCCACCAAGTGGCGTATGTCGAGAACTTATAGCCGCGGCGGTATTCAAATTTTTCCACGGCCTTCATCAGG
Source organism: uncultured Opitutales bacterium (assembly GCA_944389885.1). Lineage (GTDB taxonomy): Bacteria > Verrucomicrobiota > Verrucomicrobiia > Opitutales > Intestinicryptomonadaceae > Merdousia. The sequence goes on along the minus strand of CALXNZ010000018.1, from coordinate 33,776 downwards.
CCCATATTGCCTTCTTGTATGAGGTCGAGAAAGTTGAGGCCGCGGTTCGTGTATTTTTTAGCGATTGATATTACAAGGCGCAGATTTGCCCGCACCATCTCCGTTTTAGCCCTGTGGGCCTCTCTCATTGCGGATCGAACATTCTTAACTAAATCCACGAGTTCGATAGGGTCTATGCGGTACTTATTGCGAATCTGATTCAATCGGGCATTGATTGTATAGGCATCGGCTATCTTCGCCTTATTTCCTATTTTTTCTATCGCCCTTAATTTATACACTAAGTCTTCAATTTCCCTTAAAGTGGGGGCGAGTTGGTCGAGAAATTCCTCGAATATCTTGAGCTTGAATTTATAGCCCTTTGTGTAAATATCCTTCAGCTTTGATTCCAGATTTCTGAATTGCGCCATATGGCGCTTCTTGAGGCTCTCGTTGGAGGCTTCTTCGGAGGCTTCCCATTCTTTTTCAAGCTTTTCCTCGAGCGCGTCGGCGTCGGCTATGTATTTGGGAAGCTCTTTAAAATAGTTTTCGCGGCTGTCAACTTTCTTGTCGAGAACGATTTTGTCGAAACGTTCCTCGCGGGCCGCGAGCTTTTTTGCGGTGTCGAGCTGGAAGCGGTTTGTCAAGGCCACTGAAAATAGGGCCTTGGTTGCCTTTTGTTCCGCGTTTTCTATGCGCTTTGAAATTGAAACCTCTTCGTCCCTGGTGAGAAGGGGAACCTGTCCCATCTGCCTCAGATACATGCGCACTGGGTCGTCGAGCGTCTCCGTTTGAAGGGCTCTGGTCTGGCGTTCTTCATTCTCGTCGGAGCGGTGTTTAAAATTGTCAACTTCCTCCTCGTTGTCGAGTATGGCAACGTCGAGATTCTCAAGTATGTTGATTACATTCTCGAATTCTTCCGGCCTGCTTAGGGTTTCTGTAAGGTGTTTGTTTATATCTTGGGTGGTCAGGAAGCCTTGTTCTTTAGAGAGGTGTATGAGTTGGCGTATCTTGTCGTTGAGCTTGCGCTTGTGTTCGGCTATGGGAGTTGAGGCTCTTTTTTCTTCGGGATTCTTCTGCGGGGCTTGTGAACCTTTTGGCGATTTTGCAGCGCTCTTAGCAGGCTTTTGGGGAGCCTTCGGCTTCTGTTGGACTTTTGGTTTCAACGGTGACGCCGCCGGTTTTTTTGCGGAAACTTTCTGGGGCGCCCCGGATTTTTTTTGAGCCGGATTCGATTTCGCGGCCGGAGTTGCGGATTTTTGCTGCGCTTTCTTCTGCGGAGAAGCGGCCGGTTTTTTTGCTACTGCCGGTTTTTTTGCGGCGGGCTTTGCGGGCGTTGTCTTTGCTGTTCCTTTTTTTGAAGGAACTTTCTTTGTAGCTTTGCTCTTAGGGGGCGTTTTTTTTGTGCTTTTGGTTGCCATATTTTATTTGTTATGAATTTTAAGAGACTTCAGACAAGGTCGGGGCAAGGCGTGATTCCCTGCGCAATTCGCTTATCCTCTTTAAAATCGTAAATTGTTCGGAACTGTTTTTATCGGATTCTGAAAGGCGTTTGTTAAGCTCGCGTATTTCTTCTCCCACATATTTATTGTAAATCTTTTGTATGCAGTCGTTGGCATATTTTACGGGATTCTCTATTATTGATTTATCCGCAGATGACAATTTATATATTAAATTTTTTTGAGATTCATCGTCAAAGTACTCGTTCAGCTCTGACAGAGAGAATCCTATACCTTCCCTATGCAGGGCAAGAATTTTTTTCAATGCGGCGGATTCCGTCGAATCGTCCGAAATCCACGCGTCGCTTATAATTTGGGACAGTGCTTCTGCAACGTTATCGTAATGAAGGCATACGAATAGGGCGTCGTACACGGCGTTGGTCAGCATGCCTTCTCCGGATAATTTTCCTGTTTTTGTCTGGCTGGGTGAAGATTCAGCCTGTTGGCCCTTTGATTCTTGTCCTCTCTTCCATTTCTTAAAGTCGGCGGATACAGATAGGGGGTCGAGAAGCAAATGCCGGGATATTTCCCTAAGATAATCGTCGAGTATCACCTGAGATTTTGCCGGCGAAATCATTTCAAAAAGTCTTTTCATTGCGGCGAGTTTGTCGGTGGGCGATGGGTTGGAGATTTCGTCGAGAGCGTGTTTTGCCGCATACGACACCGCGTTTTCCCGCCGGTTCTCCACTATTTCCCGCATTGATTCTACGGTATTCTTGCGCAGGTAAGAGTCGGGATCTTCCCCCTCGGGAAGCGCGGCGATGTAAGGTTCTATTTCCGCTTTTATGCAAATGGGGATTACTCTCAATGCCGTTTTGCGCCCGGCGGAATCTCCGTCGAACAGCAGCACGACTTTGTCGGCGTGGCGTTTCATCAGCGAAAAATGTTCGGCTCCGGCTCCCGTACCCTGGGAGGCCACCGTATTGTCAAATCCGCTGCAGTACATGCGTATTGTGTCAATCTGGCCCTCGACGAGTATAAAGTAGCGCTTTTTTTCTGCAGGTTCTTTTGCCTTATCGAAATTGAATAGTACGGAGTTCTTTTTGAATATGTCGGTCTCGGGCGAATTTACATATTTGCCTTCTTCATAGGATATATCCGACGGGGTAAATTCCGTCTTTCGAGCGGTAAAGGCTATCGGCCGCCCTTGCGAATCTGAAATCGGTATTATCAATCTTCCCCTGAATCTGGGCATGAAGTTCCGAAAGTCTGAGTCGCGGGCAAAAAACAATCCGCAAGAGCGCAAAGCCTCTATTGAGAATTTCTTTGAGAGCAGGAGCTTTTTTAGGGGGTCGGACGACGGCGGGGCAAAACCTATCCTAAGTTTTTTGGCGTCGTCGAGCGTAAAGCCGCGTTCGCCTGTCCAATATTTGCGTATGGCTGACGCTTGCCCGGAGTTCCCGAAAAACTCTCTGGAGTAGTAGTCTGCGGCGATTTCGTTTATTTCGTACAGCTCTTTCCTCACAGATCTGTTTGGAACTGGGCCTTTATTGTCTTCATACTGAAGGGGGATTGAAAATCTATCGGCTATGAATTCTACGGCTTCGTTGAAATTCAAATTCTCCTTAATCTTTATGAATTGGAATATGTCTCCGCCCTGGCTGGTGCTAAAACAATAATAAAAATTTTTGTCCGGATACACGAAAAATGACGGAGTTTTTTCGTTTGTGAAAGGACTCAGACCCTTGTAGGAGGATCCGCATTTGCGCAAGTTTACGTAGCGCGACACGATATCGTAAATATTCACGCGCGCGCGCACTTCCTCAATGCTGCTTTTCTTTATAAAGGGCATGTGGAGCTTATTTTTCCTCAGGCGATAGCGAATCGTATTCCTGTTGCATTTCTTCGTACAATGGATGCTCTTTTAGGGCTTCTCTCAGAAATTTTGCGTAGAAATATCTTGCGTTTGGCTTGTCTTTCAAAGCGTTGTAAGTTCTGGCGAGCCCCACGAGTATTTCAACGTTGTTGGGGAATTTTTCGTGGGCCCTGTATAGGCTGTTTAGAAAATGCTCGTTGTTTTGCACGCGGCTGGCATTCTTTAGATAATAAAGGGTGGCGTTTATATCGTCGGGGTTAAGTTTTAACGCTTCGCGGGCTGCCAGAAAGGAATCGTTGGCTTTATTTTGGGCCTCGTAAGATTTTGCGAGGGCATGCCAGGCTTCGGGCGAAGTCCTATTGTCGGCTATTGCGATATGGGCGGAGCGCTCGGCCAACTTTGCCTCCCCCTTGGAGAGATAGTCGCGCGACATCTCTAAAGCGGTCGGCTTTTTCTCCGCCTCTGCGGGTTTGGCTTGGGCGTCGGAAATCGTGCTTTCCTCCGAAACTACTTCGGATTTTTTTCCGTCAGATTCGGAATTTGCGTCGATTGGCATTGCAGCCTTTTCGGATTCTTCTTTTGCTTTGCGCTCAGCCTCCTCTTTCGCCTTGCGCTCGGCTTCGGCTTTCGCGGCGGCCTCTTCCTTTGCCTTGCGCTCGGCCAATGCGGCCTCTTCTTTCTTCTTTTGCTCCGTCTTAAAGGCCTCCTCGGCCTCTTTTAATTTCGCCTTAAAATCGGCTATCTTGGCGTGCAGCCCCGGATAAGCCGACTCCACGAGATTTTTGTCTATCGCGTCTGCGTCGTTTACGGCGCGTTCAAGCTTGCCCATGTCTTTTAGGGAAAGATATACCGCTATAAGATTCGAGAGCAGCTTCTTTTTTACTTCCGCGTTTTCGGGAAGAGTGACGGCGTATGCGGCCTCAAGCCATCTTTGCGCCTGGTGGGCGTTCCCGTTTTTTATGAAAAGCTCTCCGATTTCTGCGGCTTCGGTGGTGTTTGGGTCGCGGCCTATGGCCTTTATAGCGGCAAGATAGTGCTTGAGGGCGTCCTCATAATATTCGGCTTTCACGCAGCATGAAGCCAGAGATTTCCAGGCAACGGCGTCTCCGGGTTTTAGCTTTAAATATTTTTCGTAGGCTTTTATGGCGGAATCCAATACCCCCGCCTGTTCGTAGGTCTTTGCAGCGCTTATTTGCAGGGAAGGGTCGCCCCCCTTTAAATCGGAAGCTTTTTCAAAACACATAGCGGCGTCGGCAAACTTCCCCTCTTGGGAGTAGGCGTATGCCAAAGCTTCGCACAATTCCACTCCGGTGCCGTATTTCTGGCTCGCCTCCTCGAGCATGACTATCGCGTCAGCAGTTTTCCCGTCGAATATGAGCACTTGCGCCCGCCTTACCGCTATTTCAGAATTTCTCTTGTTTTCGGCAGCTATTTGTTCAGGGGTTTTCTCTCCGCATGCGCTGAGCAATGCGCACAATGGCAATAGCAGAGAAAGAAACGCGCGTTTCAAAAATGTCGTTTTGTTTTGCATATTCTGTCGGATTTTTACGCAATTTCACCTCGGCGCCAACATTTCTATTTGCGCCTCGGAAAACGCGAACTTTATATTTTCACATCTTCCATAATGTTCCCGCATTTAGATTAGTCAAGAGGCTTTTCTTTTTGTGCCATTTAAAGTCGTTTTTTTTATTCTCCCAAAAAATTTTATTCGATTTTTATTTCTTGACTCTCTTATTTTATGAAATAAAACGTTTTATATGAACTCTGGCGAACGCGTTGGCGTATTAGGTATGGGGACTTGGCTTGTCGACCACATAAAGATTGTCGATAAATACCCGGAAGAGGATACATTGTGCACCATATTGGAGACAAAGACCGCCGGCGGGGGCTGCCCGTACAATGTACTGAAGGATTTGGCAAAAATGAATGCGCCTTTCCCGCTTTACGCCTGCGGGCTCCTTGGGGACGATTCCGACGCCGAAAGCATTTTGTGCGATTGCAAAAACCACGGCATAGATACTTCCGGATTCATTAAAGATCCGTCGTATCCAACTTCGTTCACTGATGTGATGACCGCCTTTGATACCGGAAGGAGAACGTTTTTCCACCACCGCGGCAGCAACGATAATTTACAGGCGCGGCATGTCGATTTGTCGAAATCTGGGGCAAAGATATTTCTCGAGGGATACTTCGGCCTCCTCGCCAAGCTTGACTCGTGCGGCGAAAACGGCGAGAACGGACATTCCGCGCTCTTTAGGGAAGCCTCGGAAAGGGGGTTCATAACCTGCTCGGATTTGGTGAGCGCAAACGTGGACTTTAAAGCCATAACCGCAAAATCTTTGCCGCATTTAGATTATTTGTCGGTGAACGAACTTGAGCTTCAAATGTTGGAAGGTACAAGCGTGCCGCCTGGGCAGGCGACTGAATTTGAAACCCTCAAAAAACTTGCCGACGGAGTTTTGTCGCGCGGCATTAGGAAATTTTTGATAGTGCATTTCAAAGATGGAGCGTACGCTTTTGGCAGCGACGGTTCTGTCTTTAAGCAGGGTGCGATAAATTTTCCGAGAGAATTTATAAAGGGCACAACGGGAGCCGGAGACGCGTTTTATGCGGGAATAATATGCGGCGTGCATTTTGGCTGGAATATGGGCGAGTGCCTGAAATTGGGGGTTTGCGCGGCGGCGCAGTCGCTCACTTCGGCTTCGGCGTCGGACGGAATGCTCCCGTGGAAAGAATGCTTGTCGCTGGCTGATAAATACGGATTTGGAAACATATGAAAAAGAGTCTCGATATAAAACTCGAAAAAATAGCCTCGGGCGACAGAAGCCCGAAAAATTTTATAATTGCCGACGCCAAAGACGCCGATATGGCCGGAGGAATAGTATCTGCCGGTTTTGACGCCGACGGCAAGCCTATCCCCATGGAGGCATATAGGGCCCGCATGCGCGAAATTGTCGGGCAGGGGATAGTGGACATCATGTTAATGTCGGTGTCGAATCTGGAGATTTTGTCCAAGGAGGAGGGAATTTTTATGGATTCGGCTGTCACTCCGGCTGCGAGAGCCAACGATACAACCGATATTTGGTGCGCGCGCGGGTCTTCTTATGCCACTCAGAAGTCCAGGCCGTTTTCTTCGGCGAGCATAGACTCCATTATTTCGGCTGGCGCAAATCTGGCTCTGTATTCGGCAACGTTTAATAACTGTGTAGATTTTGATGTTGCGGCTCTTCGTGAGTTTAAGGCTTTCCGCGCAGAGGCTAAGCAAAAAGGGCTGTCGTATTTTTTCGAGGTCTTTAATCCGAATGCGCCGGAGGGACTGCCGGAGGAAAAAATTCCGCAGTTTGTCAATGACAGCATAGTGCGTTGCCTCGCGGGAGTTCCTAAATCTGAGAGGCCGCGTTTTCTGAAGGTGGCCTATAATGGGCCCGCTGCGATGGAGGAGCTGGCGGGTTATGATTCCAGCATAGTGGTGGGGGTATTGGGCGGAAGCGCCGGAACGTCTTTCGACGCATTCAATCTTCTTTATGAAGCGCAAAAATATGGGGCAATGGCGGCGTTGTTCGGGCGCAAAATAAATATGTCGGAATCGCCTATTGAATTTGTGGAATGTCTGCGCCGTGTGGCCGACGCAGATGTGAATCCTGTGGAGGCTGTAAAATTATACCACTCAAGATTAAAAATTCTCGGCATAAAACCAAAGAGGGACTTGGCCGATGATTTGTTGTCCACTAAAAATAAAAAATCCTACTGACCTGTTTTAGAATCTAATTAAGTGCTTTTTCTTTAAGAGAGCTTGCAAAAGGCGGAAAACCTTTTTTAGTAGAAGGCTTATTTTAAATGGTTTTTTACAAACCGTAAAAAATTCAAGTCAAAGGAAATGGCAAAAGCTTTCTTAAAAACTCTTCTGTGCGCCGCATTGTTCTCAATATCGGCAGCCCTTTTTGCTCAAGAGTCGGCGGAGCCGCCGGCAAAGCCTCCGCGGGACGCTCTTTTTGAAGTCGGAGTCCCGGACTTTTCGGCGTCGTCATACTCAAAGGCTGTAGCATCTCTTTTTAAGGCGTTTGAAAAAGATTGGGGGCGCTCGATTTCAAAAGGAAAAAAAGGTAAGGTCGGCATAAAGGTCTATACAAATTCCGGGCCGGGTATCGATACCCCTAAAGAACTTGTCGACGCCGTTATAGACCAGCTCGAAAAGCGCGGATACAAAAAGTCGGATATAACCATCGTGGATATGTCGCGCAGAAAATTGCGCGAATGCGGATTCTTGCCAAAATATTCTGAACTTCGGGCGGGAAAACCGGACAACTATGGCGGCGTGAATGTTGCCGATATAGAAAGCCGTAAATTTTTCGACAAAAATTGGTTCTACGACAACCCTCTGACCCCTAAATCCGTGCGGGGCATGACGGGAATCGGAGAGCTTTACAATCCGGAATTGCGCAAGAGCTACCTGCCCGTGCCGCTGTTCTTAACCGTGGATTTTTGGATAAATCTTCCGGTTATAACGGATATGGAGGGGCTCGGCGTTTGCGCGGCCCTCGGCAACGCAAGCATCTGGAATATGTCGAACAACGAGCGCTTCCTAAAATCGCCTGCCAACGCGTCTATGGCCGCGGCGGAAGTCTGCGCAATCCCCGAATTGAACGGATCGCATATGTTCACAATTCTGAGTCTTGAAAAGGGACAATTTGTCGGGGGCGCAGTATTCAATTCCCGCTGCACATTTTCCGAGCCTAAAATATTGTTGAGCGCGAATCCTGTCGCCGTTGACTTCATAGCATATGAGCTTATAAATAAATCCCGCAGGGCTTTCGGATTTTCTCCCATAGATCCCCAGCCTCCAGTTCTCAACTATTGCAAGGAACTTGGCGTGGGTGATTGGGATTTTAGAAAAATACGCCGCGTAAACGTGCCGTATTCCTCAAAAAGGCAGTAAAATGGCGGATGATATTTTCGATATAGTTGATTCCAATGACACGGTAGTCGGATCGGCTCCGCGCTCGCAGGTTCATTCGCTCGGGCATATGCACAGATCCGCCCATGTGCTGATTTTCTCCTTGGACGGTAAAAAAATCCTTTTGCAGATGCGTTCGCCAAAGAAGGACACCTATCCTTCATGCTATACGACTTCGTGTTCGGGTCATGTGGATTCCGGGGAGACTTACGATTGCGGAGTGGAGAGGGAAATGCGCGAAGAAACCGGCATTTGCATAAAATCCTCCGAACTTGTGAAAATAGGCAAGATTGCAGCCTCTCCGTCAACGGGAATGGAATTTGTATATGTTTACGAATACAGAATTGGCGAGGCTGTAAAACTTAAATTTTCCCCCGAAGAAATAGAGGGATTTGATTGGATTGAAATTCCCAAGTTTGAAAGAATGATTGCGGAATTTCCGGAGAAATTTACTCCGGCATTTCTCGAGGTATGGAAATTTTTTAAGTCAAAAAAAAGTTAAAATTTTTAACGCATAAACGAAATGAGCGACAAAGTAAGAGTAAGATTCGCGCCGAGTCCGACGGGATTTTTTCATATAGGCAGCGCCCGCACGGCGCTTTTTAACTGGCTTTACGCCAAACATACCGGCGGGACTTTTGTCCTGCGCATAGAGGACACCGACGGCGAACGCAACCGCGAGGAATATTTGAATATTCTCAAAAACGGCATGCGTTGGCTGGGGTTGGATTGGGACGAAGGTCCAGATGTGGGCGGAGATTACGGGCCATATTTTCAGAGCCAAAGAGAAAACATATATTTGGAATTTCTCGAAATTCTCCGCAAGAAGGGCAGGGCTTACGACAAAGACGGCGCCGTGTTTTTCAAGGTGTCTGGGGAAAAACAGATTCTCCACGACGCCGTTTACGGCGACGTAGCCAGAATAGAGGAAAAGGATTTTCCAATATTCCGCTCGAACGGGACGCCGGTATTTCATTTTGTAAACGTGGTTGACGATATCTGCATGAAAATTACTGACGTAATTCGCGGGCAGGACCATCTTACAAACACAAACAAACACATAGAGCTGTTCAAGGCCTTTGACGCCCCCATGCCCCAATTTGCGCACATTCCCTTGATTTTGAAGAGCGAGGGGCAAGGCAAGATGAGCAAGCGCGACAGGGGCGCTCTTATAGAGGAATACCAGGCAAAGAATTTTCTGCCCGAGGCTGTCCGCAACTATCTTTGCATGCTCGGTTGGAATCCGAAAAACGACAAGGAGATTATGGACATAGGCGAAATAATCAAGCTGTTCGATTTCCACGGGATAGTAAAGAGCAACGCGAGGTTCGACGAGCGCAAAATGGCCCATTTCAATACTGAGCATTTGCGCGCTCTTCCGGCGGACAAATTCTGCGAACTCGCCGCAGCATCAATGAAGCGCGACTTCACCGGAATGGAGGAATATGCAAATAAGGTTTTTGCGCTATGCCAGCCGAAGGCTTTAAACCTTGAGGCTTTTCCCTCCATGGTGGACTTTTTCTTCGATGATTCGTATGCTTTCGATCCCGTGGCAAAGGAAAAAGTATTTAAGAAGGGAGATCCCATTGCGCGCCTTGTAGAGATAAGGGAAATGCTCAAATCAGAATCGAATTTTGACGGGCAGGCGCTTCACGACAAGATATGCGAGGCCGCGGAATCCAAGGGATTGAAGCTTGCCGAATATTTTTCTCCGTTGAGATTGGCGGTGTCAGGGCTTGCAGGCGGTCCGGATATGGTGCCTATGCTGGATCTTTTGGGAGGCGGGCGCGTCTCAAAAAGAATAGATAGGGCGTTGAGCGAACTTTCCTGAAATGCGCTTAGAGTATTTGCTTGAATCGTTTTGCAGTTTTGCGAAAATGTTGGATTAAGCGCGCGGGAAATTTAGACGCGCTTATTGGAAATCCTGAAAATGAATTACGAGATCTTCGACATAAATTCAATTGTGCTGGGGCTTTTGGCGACATGCTTGTTCGCCGAGTGTATCGTACTAATAGTCAGGGTTAATTCCCTAAAAAACAAACTTCAGGCCGAGACCGAAGCCGTGCGCTCCGAAGAGCGCATGAAGTATGAGAAAAAGCGCAACGAGCTCGAGATGCATATGAAAGAGCGCGAGCTTGAACTCAAGGCTGAGTATGAAGACACTCTCGCTCTTGCCCGCGCCTCAAAAAGGGAGCAATCCGAAAAGCTCGCCGAAACCGAAGAGGAACTTAAAAACGCCCAAAATGCGACCGCCAAGGCGGAGGAGGAATACGCCAGATATTCTCAAATGCGGGAATCCTTAAAGCGCCAGGCGGACGCTTACGCCCTAAAGTTGGCGGATATATCAAAACTCGATGTGGAACAGATACGCCGCGAGGCAAAAGCCGAAATAGAGCGCAAGTGCAACGACGATCTATCAAAGTACAGGGCGGAGATTATAGCCAAGGCAAAGACTCAAGCAGACGACGAAGCCAGAAAAATGCTTTCGCTGGCGATGCAGAGAATGGCGCCGCAAATGCCGCAGGGAATTTCCACATATGTGGTGAAAATTCCGTCCGAAGCGATGAAGGGAAAGCTCATAGGCAAAGATGGGCGCAATATAAGGTCTTTTGAATCGGCAACGGGCACTACACTGATAATAGACGAAACTCCCGATTCCGTTATGCTTTCTTCCTTTAATCCGTCCCGCCGGGCGGTGGCGAGGTTGGCGCTCGAAAATCTCATATCCGACGGGAGAATAAATCCGTCGACGATTGAGGCTGCGGTTTTGGACGCGGAGGAAAAATTTTCCCAGAACGTTTTCGACGCCGGACAATTAGCCGTGGAAAGCTTGGGCTTGGCCCGCGTGCATCCTGACATAATTTCACTGTTGGGCAATCTTGATTTTCACTTGTCGCTAAATCAGAATACACTTCAGCACAGCATAGAAACCGCGAGGCTTTGCGCATTGATAGCCCTTGAACTCGGGGCCGATGCAGCCGTGGCAAAAAGGGTGGGGCTATTTCACGATATAGGGAAAGTTATGCCCTCTACGGATCTTTCCCATGCCATGGCCGGGGCGCAAGCTTTGGCTCGTTGCGGGGAATCGGATATTGTGGTAAACGCTGTGGAGTCCCATCACGGGGAAGCTCCCGCTAAGTCAATTTACGCGAGTATCCTCCAGATGGCGGACTCGCTCTCTTCCACAAGGCCTGGCGCCAGAATGGAAGCGGCCGACGGCTATATAAGGCGCATAAAAACTCTCGAAACTATAGCCAAAGAATTTGACGGAGTGTCAAATGCCTATGTTATACAGGCCGGGCGCGAGTTGCGCGTGATAGTCTCTCCTGAAATCGTAAGCGACATTCAAGCTTTGGACATCGCCGCAAAAATAAGGAGAAAAATAGAGGAATCGACAGATTCCTCAATACCGATAAAAATTATGCTCATAAGGGAGAGCCGCTTTACCGAAATAGCTAAACCTACATCGATTCAAAATGACAAAATACGAAATCCTTGAAATTGAGAACGGCGGGCTGAAAATTGAGGTCTGCAATTTGGGTTGCCGGATAAACAGGCTGTTTACAGCCGATAGAGACGGTAAAATGGCGGACGTAGTGCTCGGGTACGACAAACCGTCCGACTATCTCAAGCACGGCGAATACTTCGGGGCGGCAATCGGGCGCGTGTGCAATAGAATAGCCGGGGCCTCCGCGAAGATAGACGGCAAGCGCTATAAGTTTTACGCCAATGATGCTACAAACTCTCTGCACGGTGGAAACGCCGGTTTCGATAGGCAGATATGGGATATGCGCGAAATTTCGGGAGACGGCTATAAGGGTGTCAATTTTCATTTTGTATCTCCAGACATGGCAGGAGGATATCCCGGCAACCTCGACGTCTCTATCGATTATAAACTTTGCGACGGAGGTATGCTCGCAATAAAATACAGGGCCTCTACCGATAAGCCAACGCTTTGCGCCCTAACAAATCATAGCTATTTCAATTTGTCTGCGGGAAAATCAAAGGATATTCTCGACCATAGAATAAAAATCAACGCTTCGTTTTTTACCCCGATAGATTCAAAAATGGCGCCAACAGGCGAAATAGCCTCGGTAAAAGGCACGGTTCTCGATTTGCGCAATTACAAGCCTATACGCTCCGGCGTTGAATCTGACAGCGAACTTATGCGCGAGGTCGGGGGAGGTTATGACCATAATTACGTTCTGCCAAATTCTTTGGGAGAAATGGTTGAAGCCGCGTCGGTTTTCGACCCGTCGAGCGGGCGTTTGATGGAGGTATTTACCGACGAGCCGGGAATGCAATTTTATACCGGCAATTTTATATCCAGGCAAAAAGGTAAAAACGGGGCAATATACGATAAACACAGCGGCTTTTGTCTTGAGACTCAACATTGGCCAAATGCCGCAAATCTTGAGCACTTTCCAAGTATGCTCCTCTTGCCGAATGAGGTGTATGCATCTACCACAGTTTATCGCTTTGGCTGCTTAAAGTAAGATTGCGGATTTCGCATTTATTGCCTATGCCCGGCGGCTTTAGCCTGCCCGCCGTCCATTCTGGGCGAATAACATACATTTCTATTCTACTCCATTTTTGACGGCTTTGCCTGGGATAGCGCAGCTCTTGTTTAGCGGACTTGCATGCAATGGGCTATTGGGCGCCCAAATCGGGACACTTAAACATAAGCGCTTGGGAAAGCGTTTAAATCTTAATATAGATCGTCCCGCCTGTCCGCAAGGGCGGGTATTTTTGCGCGTATATCCTCAACTTCGTCGAGATTTATATCGGCAAATGCCATAGCGTCTTCGGCGTCCGGTTCACATTCTGCGACAACTCCGCCCCAGGGGTCTATTACGGCGGAAGCTCCGAAATATTTCACTTTGTTGTTTGCGAAGTCCTCGTGGCCGCATTGATTCACCGCAATTACAAAACATTGGTTTTCTATGGCTCTCGCCCTGCTCAAAATCCTCCAATGTTCAGAACGCGGGTTGGGAAACGCTGCGCAGATTATTATCATTTTGGCGTTTCGTTTTGTCATTTCCACGAACATGTCGGGGAAGCGAAGGTCGTAGCAAATAGCGAATCCGCATCTGCCGAGCGGAGTGTCGGATACGACTATTTGGTTTCCCGCCGCCACATAGGAGTTTTCGTTAAATATGCTGAAGAGATGTATCTTGTCGTAATGCGACAGAATTGTCCCGTCTGCGTTTACAAATACGAGCCGGTTTGTGGGCTGTTTTAATGACGGATTTAGAAAAGGTATGCTGCCGCAAATAGCTATTCCGTACTTTAAGGCTATGTTGCAAAGCGCGGCTTGGGCTGCATCGCCGTTTGCCCTGAGGTAGTCGAGATTTTTCTTATAGTTAAATCCGCACAGAAACATTTCCGGGAATACGGCTATGTCAGCGCCGCATTCGTGCGCCCGTTTTGCAAAAGCTTCTGTCTTGGCGATATTTTTTTCAAATTCGCCCTGTTCAACCGCCATCTGTACTATCGCAACTTTCATAGGAATACGATTCTTTTTATATTTTTACACTCGTTGATTGCAACAATCTTTTTTAAAATGGAGCGCTCTTCCATCTGCATTTCTTGACGCGCGGAAGCGCTTTCTGCGCGCGCAAACACAACGGAGAGTTTTACGCCTTCAAAGGAACATTTTCCCACAAACCGTTTAGGCAGGAAACTATCCCATTTTTTCTGCAATATGCTGTGCGCGCCGCTGCGCTTTTTATTGAACTTATTGAAAAATATTTCGTTCAGTTCTCTTATGGATATGGGTACCCCATGAGTTTGCCGCGGCTTTGAAAATGTGGGGCTATATCCCATTTGTCTGAATGCGCTAATAATGGAATTGTCTTTAAGCAGCGGCATTTTAAACCTTAAAATTGAGTTTGCGGGATTATTGTGCCCGGTATTTCTTATCCAAGAAAGTTTTTAGAAAAAAAACGGACGCTATGCTTATAGAATGAAATATGCGCCCGTCTTCAACCATCGAATATATATCGGGTATGGGTATGAGCCTGATTTCAAGCTCTTCGTTGGCGTCCCAATTTGTATCGGAAATTTTTTTGCAGTTTTCCATTACGACAAAATGCGCAAGGTTGTTTTGTATGGCCGGATTTGGAGAAAATGACGATATCTCCCCGGCGGATTCGCTTCCGTATCCGGTTTCTTCAAGCAGCTCTCTTTTTGCCGCTTCTTGCGGGCTCTCACCATATTCCATGACTCCGCCCGGAAACTCCCAGGAGGTCTTCTGTACTCCAAACCTAAATTGATTCACCATCACAGCGCATAATTTTCCCGATTCGTTTTTAGCCAGAGCCGCAACTTGCACCCAATCGGAGCATAAGTTTATGTAGAAATCGTCGCGGCGGCCGTCAGGGTGCGAGAATCTTCTGGCTACTGTTTTAAATACTTTGCAATCTGATATGGGCTTTTCTCCCTCAAGTTTCCATGTCGAGGGAACTCCTTTTCGGAAAATGGTGTTCGGCATATTTTTATTTTGGGAAAACGAATGTTAAAAAAATCCGCAACGCTTTGTTGCGGATTGCGAAAAGGTTATTTCTTTACAGGTATTACAATTTCCTGCCCTATCATAAGTCTCGAAGGATTCACATTCGGATTGGCGGAAAGAATATCTTGGACGGAAACGTTGTACTTGGGGGCGATTTTTGCTATAGTGTCACCGCTTTTTATCTTATATACCACAACGTCTCCGCTTGCGGACGATACCTGAGATGTCTGCGTTTCGGCGGCTGCATTGGAGGAGGCGGCAGAAGCCTGTGGAGATCTGCGCTTGGCTATTTCGGATATGGCGTTGCGATTCTCCTCTATGAGGCTTCTATTTTGATTGAGAAGAGTGCCTATTCTTTCGACGGTCGAGTTTATTTGTTTGGTTATGCTTTCAAATCTGGAATTGCTGTCGGCGGTCATATTTTCAAGGCTGGAGCTCAGCGTTGCGAGCTTATCTTCCATTTTTTTCATATCGAGAGAAAGAGCCGCGGCTTTTTCTATCTTATCGTTCATTTCTCCGGCGGTATTTCCCACTTTTGTCATAGCGGCGATTCCGAGAATGAGCGATACTACGCTAATGCCGAGTCCGAGAAGTCCGAGAGCGCCGACTATGCCGGCTGTTTTATTAGCTTTTTGAAGTTGAATGTCGTCTTCCATAATTTTTCAAGAGTTAAATTTTGCAAAAATTGTGACATTTCCCTCAAAAATTTCAATATTTCTTTCAAAGGCGCTCATTGGAATAAAAATAGTTGTTGCAAAGAGCAGGGCACCATGCAGGATCTCTTGGACAAATGAGCGGGGCTTTGAGTTTGTCTAAAGATGTGTCTGAGATTTGCGAGAATATGCTTAAATCTCCTTCTGATGTCGCGGCGTGCCACAAAGCCGTTCTCGATACTCTTTTAGATGCGCACCGCAAGGGGGCTGGAGGGCGTTCCATATGTTGGGCCCATTCGGATTCCGCCGACGCCATAATAAGATTTCTTTACAATTTTTTCATGAACGGCTTGGATCGCCTATCGAGAAAATGGGCTGACAAGTTTTGCATAGTCGCTCTCGGAGGTTATGGGAGGAGGGAGTTATCCCCAAAAAGCGATATAGACCTGATGTTTTTGTATTCAACCGGCGTGGACGACGATTTCAAGATGCTGATAGTGGATAAAATAGCTTATCCGCTTTGGGATACGGGCTTGAAACTCGGACATTCGAGCCGAACCGCCGCGGAGGCTGTATGCGGGGCAAAATACGACGAATTTACTTTTACGTCTATGCTCGACGCCCGTTTCCTGTGCGGCAATGTTTCCGTCTTCAATTCTTTTAAAAGAGCGTTCAATACATACGTTAGAAAAGTCTCCGCGAGCAAAATAGACGAGCTTATGCGCTTGAAACGGGATCGCCATGCCCGATACGGCTGGTCGGCGTATGTTCAGGAGCCGAATATAAAGAGCGGAGTGGGGTCTTTGCGGGATATACACACCCTTCATTGGATTGCTTTTTTGAAGCGCGGAAGTTCGGATTTTAAGGCTCTGGCGCGCGCCGGGAAAATGTCGAAAAATGAATTTAGGGGAATGTTGAGAGCCTTTGATTTTCTCTTGAGGGTTCGCAATGAAGCCCATTTCTTTTTCAATAGGCAGAACGATTTGTTGGATTTGGAATCGCAATCGCCGATAGCCCGCAACCTCGGATTTTTGGGCGACGAGGAATCGAGGGCGGAGGAGCTGATGCGCAAAGTGTATTTTTCCCTGAAAACTGTGGACGCCGTGGCAAAAGCCGTGCGCAAACGCATGGGCATCGTGCTGCCAAGCGACGTTTACGACAATATGCGCAGGCTTGGAACAAGAGTTCCGCGCAATAAGAAAATACCCATCGACGGATTTACAATTTGGAGGGGTGAAATATCGACCTCCCACCCCGGAGCCTTTAGGCGCAAGCCGTGGCGACTCGTTTCAGTGTTTCGCTACGCCCAGTTGTATTCGGCGGTTCCCGGCGATAAACTTGAACTCTTAATAAAGGATTCGCGGCATTACATAGACGATTCATTGCGCTCCCCTCCGCGCGCGATGAAGCCGTTTCTCGAAATAATGACAGACAAGGGCAATGTGGCGCCGGTTTTAGAGCTTATGCATTTCTGGGGAATACTTGGAGCTTTTGTGCCGGAATTCGGGGAGATTACATGCAGAGTGCAGCGCGAATTATACCATCGCTACACCGCGGACATCCACACCTTGAATGCCATAGCGCAGCTCGATAGGGTTTTTTGCGCCCAGAGCGACGATCTCCCTTATTGGGATTACCATGCGGTTCTAACGTCGATGCATTCTCCTGAGTTAGCCTATCTAATTCTTTTTTTGCACGACATCGGCAAAGGCGACGGAATTCGCGGGCATGCTGAAATCGGAGCCGAACTTGCCGAAAAGGTATTGCGTCGCTTCGGGATACCAGAAAGCGATATGCAGACCGTTTTATTTTGCGTGCGAAACCACCTTGAGATGGCGAGGTTTTGGCAGACGCACGATTTGGAGGACGAGTCCTGTATGCGGGAGTTTGCCGCTAAAATGCCCAATATTGACTGTCTGAAGCTTCTCTATGTGATAACTTTCTGCGACGCAATGGGCACGAGCGATACGTTTTGGAATTCCTACAAACAGTCGTTGCACGCGACCCTTTATGCGGGCGCCTCCGACGCCATGCTGCGCGAAAGCCACGAAACTATCGATTTGTTGCGCGATAGAAAGCGTCTATTGGTTTCCGAACTACTCTCTATGCCCGAATTTGCGGATAAGTCCGATTTGCTTTTGGAGCACGTCAATAAGCTGCCTAAGAACTATTTTATGTATCACGGGCGCGCAAATCTCGCCGTGCACATACGCATGATGGACAAATTAAAATCCAATATGGCCGCCGGCGACGGGGGAAGCCCGGTTTTGCAATGGCGCGAAGATCCAAACAGATCACTGATAAGCTTAAGCGTGGTTTCTACCGACAGGCGCAGGCTTTTTTCTACGCTTTCGGGGGTTATGAGTTTGTCGGGTTTGAATATTTTGGGCTCGAAGATTCTCACCCGCGAAGACGGAATTACAATAGACACATTCTATGTCGCGGGCATTTCCAAAGGGGCAATAAAAGACAAGGGGCTGCGGGCGAGGTTGAGCCGCAGAATCATGCGCGCCCTTCAAAATCCGTCTGCCCTCGATTCCGAGATAGAATCGGCAATGAGGGACGGTTTGCCTGCCCCGCGGGTTCCGCTTGTATCGGAGGTGTCTTTTAAGGATTCGTCTGCCGGATCAGTCCTTGAAATCGCCGCCGCGGATAGGCCTTGGCTCCTTTACAAAATATCGCGCGCCATAGACGCTTGCGGGTTCGACGTAAGATTTGCCCATATTGAAACGTCTGGAAAACGCGTCCATGACTTTTTTGGCATAGCCCAGCGCGGTGAGGAAAACAATTTTAACACGCTTATAAAAAGATTGCGCAGGTTGACATGACTCTTTTATAGGCGCTTTAGAGCCGCCTTTTGCGCCAAAATCCACAAAAGATCCGATAGCCTGTTTATATAAACGATGGGAAAGTCCCTCGCCAAGCCACCGCTTTCTCCAAGCTCTACAATCCTCCGCTCAGCAAAGCGGCAACGCGCCCTCGACATATCTAAAGCGGCTTGAAGGCTCGATTCGCCGCTTTGGGTCCAGCCTTCAAATAAAGTGCCGTCGCTTTCGGCTTGGCTTATGTATTTCTCTAAAAACTCCAAATCCGGCGTGCCGAGGAGCCTTATATTTTTTTCGGCGAGCTTGTCGAAGTCGTTCTTATCCGTGGCAAGTTCCGTCATAAGCGGTACCAGGGACTTCTGTATGTCGAGTATGAAGGAGTTCGTTTCTCCGGCTGAAAAGGAGCGCGCCAGTCCGAGGGTGGCGGACAGTTCGTCTATTGCCCCGTATGCTTCCACTCTTATGGAGGATTTTGATACATCGCGGCCAAACATCAGCTTAGTTTTGCCTCCGTCACCATTTTTCGTGCTTATTTTCATTTACATTTTCTCCAGGGGATTTATTCCCAAAAGCCTCAATCCGACCTCAAGCACCGACATTGTCCTTGAACAGAGCATGAATCTTCGCGCGCGCGCTGCAGCATCTTCCACTAAGACTTTATCGGCGTTATAGAAGGAGGAGAAAGCTCCCGATAGTTCGTACAAATAGGCGCATAGAAAATGCGGGCGCAGTTCGTTGAGGGTGTTTTCAAATACTGAGGGAAGCGCCACGAGCTTGCGGGCCAGCGAAATTTCGGCGTCGGTTTCCAAGGGGCTTGCCTGGCTGGAAAAATCGGAATTTGGGTCAACCCCGGCTTTTCTGAATATAGAGTGTATGCGGGCTGCGGCGTAGAGCAGGTATGGGGCAGTGTTTCCGTCAAAAGCCAGAAGCTTGTCCCAGGAAAAGGTGTAGTCGCTTGTGCGGTTTTGGGCGAGGTCCGCGTAGCGCAAAGATGCCGTACCTACGGTTTCAGCTATTTTATCGGCTTCAGCGTCGGGAATATCCGGATTCTTTTCCTTCACTACAGCCCTTGCCCGCGCGCAAGCTTCGTCGAGCAATGCGCGCAGCCGAACAGGTTCTCCGCTCTTTGTCTTTATGGCTTTGCCGTCTTCTCCAAGTATGGTGCCGAACCACACATGGCGCAATTCCGGGAGTTTGTATCCCTTGGCGTCAAACCATTTTTTTGCGGTCATGAACAGCTGCTGAAAGTGGTCTTGCTGGCGGCCGTCGGTGACGTATACGATTTCTTGGGCGCCGAGTTGTTCTACCCTGTAAATAAGCGTGGCGAGGTCGGTGGAGGCGTAATTTGAAGCTCCGTCGGATTTGCGTATTATGAAAGGCTGCTTCTTAAAGCGCTCGTGCTCGCGCAGAAATACGACGAGGGCGCCGAGGCTTTCTTCGGCTATGCCGGTTTCAGTGAGCTCTTTGTATATGCGCTCGACTTTGTCGCGGTAGAAAGACTCTCCGAGCGTGATGTCTATGCTCAATCCCATGCGCTTGTACATCTTGTTGAAAGCGTCGGAACTGACGGCATTGATTTTATTCCACAATCCGACGTTTTCCGGATCGCCATTTTGCAGTTTTACGAGTTCTTCGCGGGCTGCGTCGGCGTGTTTTACGTCTTCTTTTGCGAGGGCGGAACCCTTCTTGTATAGCTGCTCCAACTCCTCGAGGGCGTTTTCGTTTTTCGGGTCGAGAACGTATCCTTCAATTTTTATGGCATGTATTAGTGTTCCAAAATTCGTTCCCCAATCCCCTATGTGGTTGTCGCAGATTATGTCTGCTCCGCAGAATTTCAAAAGCCGTTTTA
The DNA here is from genome assembly GCA_944389885.1 of uncultured Opitutales bacterium. Lineage (GTDB taxonomy): Bacteria > Verrucomicrobiota > Verrucomicrobiia > Opitutales > Intestinicryptomonadaceae > Merdousia. The sequence continues at coordinate 13,690 of CALXNZ010000018.1, read as the reverse complement.
TGGCTTCGCCTATAACCATTGGGCGCAAATGTCCGACGTGCATTTGCTTTGCGGTGTTTGGCGACGGATAATCTATTACGACCCTTTTCCCGTTGTAGAATCTGCTCGAGGCTTTTTTTAGTTCGTTCTCGCCGCTGAATTTTTCGAGCCATAGGGTCAAAAAGTGCCTTGTGAGCTTGAAATTTATGAATCCTGCTCCGGCAACAGATATTTCTACAAGTTTGGTGTCGAACTCACCCGACGACGTAATTGCGTCGGCGAGTTTTTGGGCGAGGGCCCGAGGGTTTGTTTTTGCGGCTTTTGCCAATGGGAGAACCCCGTTGGCCTGAAAGTCTCCAAATCGGGGGTCTGCGGGTCTTATTTGGGGGTCGAACGATTCGTCGAAGCCGTTCTTTGCGGCTACCCGTCTTACAGCTGAATCAATTTCTTTTGCTGGGTGGAACCAAATTTCCATATTTTTGTTTCTCTAATAAAAGGGCTTCTTGGGAAGATTTTTCCCGAAGTCGCCTTATGAAGTGAAAGACGCCGACGATTCATCTCGAACGGCGCCGAATTTTTAGTAAGGTACAAAAGTTTATTTTTTTATTTTAAGAAAAGCTTTTATTCTTTCCGTCCAATTTGCCTTTTCGTCTTCGGAGGGTTTAGGGGCGGAAGATTCCTCCCACCATTGTGGAGCTTCGGTATCGACTCCCATGGTTTGGCGTATGGTGAGAACTATTTTGTTCACGCGTTCTTTTATATCGGAATCGGATATGGGTTGCGTGAATATTAAATCTATGTGGTGGATATAGTGATCAGACTGGCGCACCGACCCCGGGACACTGGTGACAGCGCATATTCCGGACAGATTTCGTTTAAATACCTCTGTAGAAAGCTTGGCGAGAAGCCTTTTGGCAAGGGCGGATTTTCCTTCGCTTGGAGTGTCGAATATGAAAACTAAAGACATGTAATCGGCTTTTGGATATTCTTGCGATACCGCTACTTTACAGAGGCCGTCGAGCTCTCCATTTCCGCCTTCATCTATTTTACATATGTCGAAAAATGCCAAAAACCTTTCTTTTTGGAATATTTCCATAAGGGATTTGTCGTCTTGATTTTCCATATAAATTGCCGTTATTTAATTGGAGAGTTTTTATATTTGGTTGATTTTTCTATTAGAATAAAAATATTTCTTTCTTTCAAGCCATAAAAAATATGGAGGATAATTTAGCCATAAGTGTTTTGATTGCCGCGGAATTGCTTTTTTTGGCCATAGGATTGGCGGGGGCGATATTGCCCGTGTTGCCAGGCGTATTCATAATGTTTTTTGGGGTTTTGGGGGCAAAATTATGCATGCCTGACGTCTTTTCGTGGACGGCAGTTTGGGTTGGTTTGGCTATAACATTTGGGGCGCAACTGTCGGATTTTCTGTTGACCTATCTCGGGGCTAAAAGGTTTGGAGCCACTTGGCGCGGGGCATTGGGGGCGTTTTTGGGTGTTATTTTTGGCATGTTTATGCCGCCCCAAATATTTTGGATTTTTGTAATGCCTTTTTTCGGAGCTTTTCTCTTTGAGGCATTGGGAGGTGCAGATTTGAAGGGGGCTGCAAAGGCTGGAACAGGGGCGTTCCTTGGAGGAGTATTGGCTGCATTTATAAAAATGGCGGCTGTTGTGGCTATGTTTGCTTGGATTCTCGTCGAGGCTTTGGGAGCCTTGTAAATTATTTTTTTGGGGGTTGCGAAATAATGTCTGTAAAAAAGCTTGACGAGTTTAAATTTTTTACAACTATTGCGGACTTTAATTCGTGCCGCGGGCATAGTTTAGTGGTAAAACCCCAGTCTTCCAAACTGGTGATGTCAGTTCGATTCTGTCTGCCCGCACCATTTTATTTTTTCAGCACACTAATCGAGGATATTTATCGTGAGCAATCCATTACTCATGCTTGGCCTTCCCAAAGGCAGTCTTGAAGAATCAACTATCGCCCTTTTTGCAAAAGCTGGTTGGAAAATAACAAAAGGATCGCGTTCCTACAAACCATCTATTGACGATCCCGAACTCGACGGCAGATTTGTTAGAGCCCAGGAAATTAGCAGATATGTCGAACAGGGATTTTTCGACTGCGGCCTTACGGGTTATGATTGGATTTTGGAAAATAACAGCGATGTTGTAGAAGTTTGCGACCTTATATACAGCAAGGCGACGGCTTTAAAATCGCGGTGGGTGCTCTGCGTCAAAGAGGACTCCCCCGTGAAGACCGTGGAGGACCTTCAGGGCAAGCGCATAGCTACGGAGCTCGTGAACGTGACAAAGAAATATCTCGCGGATAAAGGCGTCGACGCTCAAGTGGAGTTCTCGTGGGGAGCTACCGAAGTGAAAGTTCCGGATTTGGTGGACGCTATCGCGGATATCACTGAAACAGGCTCTTCTTTGCGCGCAAATAATCTGCGCATTGTCGATACGATGTTTTACACGAACACCAAATTGATAGCCAATAAGCAGGCTTGGGAAAATCCGGAAAAACGCGCAAAGATTGAATGCATAGCCATGCTTTTACAGGCGGCTCTCGACGCAAACGGAAAAGTCGGGTTAAAAATGAATCTTCCAAAGTCGAATATTTCAAAGGTTATAGAGGCGCTTCCGGCTCTTCGCAAACCCACAATATCGCAACTTTCTGACGCCGCTTGGGTGGCAGTTGAGACAATCGTTGACGAGCGCGTTGTGAGGGAGATCGTTCCGACCCTAAAAGCTAACGGAGCCGAAGGAATTGTAGAGTATCCGCTCAATAAGATTATTGCGTAGGTTTTGTCTTTTTTTGCCGGAATCGAATCCACGACGCGCGGCGGGCTTTCGATTTCTTGGCGTGGCATATAATTCGGGATAGAAAAATCCCGAATTTTTTTTGCGCCCTTGAGGGGGGATTTTCAATATGTTTTAAGTCGAAAAAAGAGTTGCAAAAACGAATGAATGAGGCTGGAATATGGGCATGAAAAAATTATTAGCACTTGCCGCTTCAAGTATCGTACTTCTATTCTGCGCATGCACAACAAATGTTGTGGTTGATTCTACCGCCGATCCAATGGCGACTTACGACGAAATAGGAGGCACTTTTAGCGGAAAGCTTGCCGGAAATATAAACCAGGTGTTTAAATCCACCAATCTGGCGTTGGAGAAAGACTTGCATTATTTCCGCGTAGGACAAATACCGGGCAACGATTCTTGGCGCGTATATGCCCGTGCAGAGCTTGACATTCAAATTATAGTAGCCCTGAAGCAACTTCCAAACGATCAGGTTTCGGTGGAAATTTCCTACGGCGACGGCAACCTCATGAAAAGCCAGCAAATATTTAATACGATAGCCAAAAACCTTCGCTATTACACATCGCGCAGATAATTTTTACATTTTCTTGCGGTCCCGAAGGTGTAAATCTTCGGGACTTTTTTTTAGAAATTTATTTGCTTTTAGAGCTTTAAGGCTAAAACTTTAAATAGGGTAATGGAAATGGCAAAGTTTGACGTTGTAGAGTTTATTTCAAAATTGGTGCGTTTTAAGAGTATTTCCACTTTGCCGGAAATGAGTGGCGAAGTTCGGGCTTGTGCAGTGTTCTTGAGGGATTTTTTTGCGTCCAAAGGATTCGATTCTATTTTGCATGAAACCCCATTGCATCCTGTAGTTTTTGCGTCGCGCAAATGCGCGTCTGGAAATCCGCGGGTGAGAATATTGTGCTACGGGCATTACGACGTCCAACCCGTGGATCCGTTGGATAAATGGATATCCCAGCCTTTTGAGCCCAATGTTAGGGACGGAAAAATCTTTGCGCGCGGTGCCGCTGACAACAAGGGGCCAACTGCCTGTGTAATCGCCGGATTTCTGAACTTTATCGACAAAAATCCAGACGCTCCCATCGATATCGCCTTTATGCTCGAAGGCGAAGAGGAAATCGGGAGCGTCCATATGCGCGACTTTATAGAGCGGAACAGGGATATGCTCTCCGCCTATGACTACGTAGTCTTAAGCGATACTTCAAGCGCCTCTTTGGACGATGTCATTGTCACTGTTGGGCTTCGCGGCACAGGCTCTTTGGAATTCCGCTTCAAAGGGCCAAATTGCGACGTCCATTCGGGTATGTATGGCGGCATAGTCTATAATCCGATTCAGGCGATGGCGGAAGTTTGCGCTTCTTTGCACAATTCCGACGGACTCGTGAATATACAGGGTTTCTACGACGGCATCCTGTCAATGTCGGACAGGGAAAAATCGGATACAGCGTCGGCTCCTTTCGGCGAGGAAAGCATAAAGAAACAGCTTGGATTGGACGAACTCTACCGGCAGTCCGATATTCCTCCAATGGAGGCGGGCAGGGCGTATCCCACTTTGGAGTTTGTTGGAATCGGCGGAGGATACCAGGGAGCGGGCAGCAAGTCAGTAATTCCATCTGAGTGCTTTTGCAAAATTTCTTGCAGGAGCGCTCCGGGACAGGATACAAGACACCTTTTAGATTTAGTGGAAAAAGCGGTAAAGGAACGCTGTCCCAAACAGGTTAAGGTGAGTTGCAACAGGGAAAAATCCTCTTGCGGAGAGGCTTATTTTGTGGATCCGCGGGGAATAAAAGGAGGCTCTTCAATCAAGGCTCGGCGCCTGTCTGAAGCATTTGGCGCATTGGAGAAATGCGTGTCGAAAGTTTACGGCAGGAAACCCCTTTACCTGCGCGAGGGGGCAAGCATTCCGCTAATGTCGGATATCCATCGCCTGACCGGACTCGATTGCGTTATGCTGGGCCTCTTTCTTCCTCAAGACAATATTCACGCCCCCAACGAGGGCTTTTCCATCGAGTCAATAAAGCGCGGTTGCGCTTATTATGAGGAATTTTTTTCAACCGTATCAAGATGACATGTTAACTTGCAGAAAGACATATTTCGACATACCGTTTGCGCACCGCCAGCACTTGCATGACGGCCATTGCGCGTATGTACACGGACACAACTGGGATATATCTGTGACTTTCGCTTGCGACCAGCCCGACGAGAACGGTTTTGTGGTGGACTTTGGCAAGTTGAAATTCATCAAAAAGTGGCTTGACGACAATTTTGACCACGCATGCCTTTTCTCGAAAGACGATCCTCTGCGCGACAAGCTTGTAAATGCGGCTCCCGAGGCGTGGAAAATCTATATTGTCGAGAAGTGTTGTTGCGAGGGCATAGCGCGGCATCTCTACGGAATATTCGGGAAGCTTGTTGCTTCGGAGACGGGCGGCAGGGTTCGCGTGGTTTCCGTGGAGGTGAGCGAGGACAAAAAGAACACGGCAAAATATTCCGAATGATGTCCCAAGACCAACAATATCCAATAGTTGAAACTTTTTTATCGGTGCAGGGTGAGGGAATCTTCTCGGGAGCAAGGGCTTTCTTTATCCGAACGGGAGGCTGTTGTGTAAGATGTCCGTGGTGCGATACGAAAAATTCTTGGGGTAGAGATTCGGATTTTATCCGTTTGGGAGCCATGGAACTGGCTGAAAAATCTTTGGCCTCGGGGGCGGATTTTGCGGTAATAACAGGGGGAGAACCATGCATGCACAATCTCGAGCCGCTATTTAAAGCTTTGAATAGCGCGGGGGTAAAAATTCACCTCGAGACTTCCGGAGTTATCTTTCCGGGAGAGAATGCCATGAAATATTGCGATTGGACAACGCTTAGTCCGAAGCTCTTCGCGCGTCCCGCAACGGAAATGTTGGAAATAGCTGACGAATTAAAATTTGTGGTCGGGAATCTCTCCGAACTTGACCTGTATGACGCCTTTTTGGAAGCCGCAAAGAACGCCGGGTATGTCTGGCTGAATCCGGAATGGTCCAAGCGTGCGGATTCGGATTTGTTGAAAGCTATGTTTGAGCATGTTTTGAAAAAAGGTTCGCCATATAGACTCGGGTGGCAGCTCCATAAAAATTACTTCGTAAGATAATTTCAAATATCCGCTTTTTTCGGTTTAAAAAGCTTGCAAAAAATAGGTTTTCATGCGAGAAACAAAATCGCCTCTGCAGTGTTTGTGACTGCCATACCGCGTTCCCCGCCTTAATGACAATACAATGGGAGCTTGATCCGCGCGCGATGGATGTCAGGCCGCTTCGGGCGGAAGACAAAAGTGGCGTCGGTAGCACCCACCTCGTTTTAGGAGGTTGCGAAACCAAAAGGGCAAAACGGCACATGCGGGGGCTCTTTTTATTATTGCAGAATGTTTGTCAATTTTAGAATTCGCATTAAATGAAGAAGACATCTCCGTGGGCATGGATTGGTTCGCTGTATTTTATCGAAGGTTTGCCCAACGCTGTTGTAGCGAGTTCATCGGTGGCTTTCTATAAGTCCATGGGAATGTCGAATCAGGCCGTGGCTATGCTCACGGGGGCGATGTATTTGCCGTGGGCTCTAAAAGGATTGTGGGGGCCGCTCGTAGATTCATTCTCCACAAAACGGCGTTGGATACTGTTTTGCGCCGCAGTCTTTTCCGCTTGTTTTGTGGGACTTTGCGGGGCTGTTTTATGCTCCGACTTTGTTGGGCTTAGCGCGGCTATATTTTGGATTCTTGCAGTGGCTTCGGCAACTTTCGATATCGCGGCGGACGGGTTTTATATGTTGTCATTAGACAGTCGCGGGCAGTCGTTTTTTGTGGGAATCCGCAACGGATTTTACAGAGTGGCGGTTTTGTACGGTCAGGGGGCAATGGTTTTAATCGCCGGTTGGGGGGAGCACTTTTTAGGTTCGCTATCTATGGGGTGGGCTTTGGCTTTTTCGTCTGCGGCGCTGATTTCCATACTGGCTCTGATTCAATTTACCATAATCTTGCCGACTCCCCATGGCGATTCTCCCCGCAGGGATTCCAGATTTAAAGACGTTCTTTCAAACATATATGTCGCCTTCTTGGAATTTGCGGGTAAAAAGGATATTCTTACGATGTTGGCTTTTATAATGCTATATAGGTTTTCCGAATCCCAGCTTGTAAAAATGGCGCAGCCTTTTATGTTGGATCCGCGGGATTGCGGAGGATTGGGGTTGTCTTTGAGCACAGTGGGGGTAATATATGGCACGGTGTCTCCAGTATTGCTTTTGACCGGCGGAATATTGGGAGGTTTTTGGGTGGCGCGAGTGGGGTTAAAAAAGGCTCTGATGCCGATGTGCCTTGCAATGAATCTGCCAAATGCCCTTTATGCCTATATGGCCATATTCCAACCCCAGCAACTCTGGGAAATTTCGCTTCTCATAGGATTTGAACAGTTTGGATACGGGTTCGGATTCTCCGGATACATGGTCTATCTCATGATAGCTTCGCGCGGGAATATGCAGACTTCAACTTACGCCATATGCACTTCATTTATGGCTTTAGCTCTCGCTATCCCGTCAATGTTAAGCGGGTATGTGCAGAAATTTTTAGGTTCTTATGAAAATTTCTTTATATGGGTTTTTATTTGTACAATACCTTCAATATTTGCGACGTGGCTTGTCCTTCCGCGTTTGAAAGAAGATTGAGTAGTGCATTTCGGGTATTGTATTCAACTCCTTATGGTTCTCGCGGGTATGCCTTCGGATTTTAGGAATTCTTTTGCCTCTTCTATTGTGTAGGTTCCAAAATGGAATATTGAGGCCGCCAAAACCGCGCTCGCCCCGCCGATTTTTACGGCGTCGGCCAAGTGTTGGAGATTGCCGGCTCCCCCCGAAGCTATTACGGGTATGCTTACGGCGTCGCTTACTGCGCGCGTGAGGGCGTTATCGTAGCCGTTTTTTGTTCCGTCGCAATCCATTGATGTCAATAGAATTTCTCCAGCCCCCCTCTTTTGCATTTCTTTGGCCCACTCAACCGCGTCCAAATTTGTGGCCTTGCGCCCCCCGTGCGTGTAAACTATCCATTTCGGAATTTCCGACGAGGTGTCGCGTTTGGCGTCTATCGCCACTACTATGCATTGGTTTCCAAATTTTGCGGAGGCGTCCGATACCAAATCCGGGTTTAATACGGCCGATGTGTTCAGGGATACTTTATCCGCCCCTGCGTTGAGCATTTTACGTATATCTTCGAGGCTTCTAAGTCCGCCTCCGACGGTAAGGGGCATAAAACATTGCGACGCCGTGCGCTCCACCACCTTGTGCATAATCTGGCGGTTGTCGCTCGATGCGGTTATATCCAAGAATACGAGTTCGTCCGCCCCTTGGGCCTCATAGGCCTTAGCCTGTTCGACAGGATCTCCGGCGTCGATTAGATTTACGAAATTTACACCTTTCACGACGCGGCCGTCGCGCACGTCAAGGCACGGAATTATTCTTACGCTCAACATTGTATTTTACTGATCGGCAGGGAATTGTACTGAAAATTCGAGTGTGTCTCCGCTTTCGATTTCATATATGTCATCGTCTAAGGAAGGCTGGGAGTCATTTTTATAAAACTTTATTTTTGCCGCTTCACCAACTCCTTTGAGTACGAGTCTCCATTTGCCTATTTCGACAAAATCCATCGGGATACCGGTATCCCAAGAAAGATCTTCGCAGCCTTCTCCTCTCACATAGGGCTTGTTGCCTATGCCAATGATGCTGTCGAGCAATATAATGGTGTCGCCTTTTTTAGGTTTTTCGGGCTTTGGCGGATTTTCCGGCAGATCCTCGAAGAGCATTGGAGTTTCGGGAGCGTCGAAATCTTCCTTTTTCGGTTCGGCCTCTGTTATTATTTCGGATTCGGATAGGCCTGCCTCCGAACCCGAAGATTCAAAAAAATCCGCGCTGTCTTGAGATGCTTCTATCTTTCCGCCATCGAAGGGTTTTGGTTCTTCTTTCTCGACAGAGCCGCTATTTTCGGCGGAATCGGGAGTGGCGGCTTGCGGCTTTGAATGTTCTATGAATTTGCTTACTGAATCTCTTACGCCGTCGGCGTTCCCGAGCGCTTTGCCGAGCATTCCTGAGGGGGTGGCGTCGGCGGCTTGTTCCGGATATTGGGCTTCAGCGGCCTTTGAGCTTTCTTCGGCAAAGTCGGAGAGCTTTTGGCTCAGTTTATCGAAGGCGCCCTTTAGCGATTTTCTCGTTGACGATGCTTCTGTTTTGAAAGAGTCGAATTCATTTTTTAGGGCGGAATTTTCAGCGATTATCGATTCTATTTTGGAAGCGAGAATTTCTATGTCGGCCTTTATGGACTTGATTTGGGACTCGTTTGAATCCGATAGCTTTGCAACTGAATCGACGGAGTCGTTTATCTCTTTTAGGCGCTTTTGTATGGAGGAGCGGAGTTCTGCTATTCCGGCTTCAAAAAGCGTGAGTTTGTCGGATAGGTTCTGGGCCTCGAGTTCTTGAGCCTCGCGTTTTTCTTCGGCTTCAAGCAGCATTGTGCGGAGGGCTTCAAGTTCGCCAAACACTATTTCCAAGTCGCGTTTAGTGGAGTCTTCTGCTTCTTCGTCTTTATCCGACTTGCGTTTTTCCTCGGCCTTATAATCTAAATAATACGGAATTAAAAGCAGGAACATTCCGCCTAAAACCAGTATGCAGCATAAAAAGGTTTCGCCAAAGGGCATTTTTTCCATGTACTTTATCGATGGCATAGCCACGACAAACACGGTGAGGAACATTAGGGCGTCGGCCACATAAAGCGGCCAGCGCGGAACGCTTTTGCCTTCTTTCATCTTATTGCCTTTTTTCTATGTTTAAAAATCCAACTTTGCGGTAAATTTTAGACATTAGGCGGTTGGCGCGCCGCTGCGCAGCCGAATTGCCCCGGGCCAGCGCCGATTCTATGCATGCCTTGTCTTCGCGCAGTTCGAGATATCTCTCGCGCACGGGTTTTAATTTTTCTATGAGAGCTTCCGCCACAGCCTTTTTAAAGTCTCCATAACCCTTACCGGCGAAGTCTCTTTCAATGCTTTCAAATCCCGCTCCGGAAACGGCTTCAAGTATGTTCATAAGGTTCGATACGCCGGGCTTGCTTTCCGGGTCGAATCTGACATCGCTCTCGGAGTCTGTGACCGCGCTCATGATTTTCTTCCGCAAGACATCTGGGGAATCCGTAATGTATAGGGTGCCGTTCTGGTTTGGATCGGATTTCGACATCTTGCTTGACGGGTCTTGCAGGGACATTATGCGGGCCCCCGCTTTCGGTATCACGGCTTCCGGCAGCTTAAAGGTGTCGGAGTATGTATTGTTGAATTTTTGCGCAATATCGCGGGTGAGTTCTATATGTTGTTTTTGGTCTTCCCCCACGGGGACGATATCGGCGTCGTAAATTAGTATGTCGGCTGCCATGAGAACGGGATAGTACAGCAATCCGCTGTTGAGGGCGTCCTTGTGCTTGCGCGATTTGTCCTTGTATTGGGTCATTCTCTCGAGGGCTCCTATGGGGCATATGCAGCCCAGTATCCATGCGAGTTCCGCGTGCCCTATTATGGAGCTTTGCAGAAAGAGGTTGCATTTTTCAGGATCGAGCCCGCATGCCATATATTGGGCGGCGCATTCATATACGTTTGCCCTCAAATTTGCGGGGGAGTATGGTATTGTGATGGCGTGCATATCCACTACTCCGAAATAACATTCGTTCCCCTCCATGAGGTCCACCCAATTTCTAACCGCCCCGAGATAATTGCCCAGATGCAGTCTGCCTGTGGGTTGGGCGCAAGTTAGCACTACTTTTTTTCCTTCGCTATTGCTCATTTTCTATAAAAGTAGTAATATTTTTAGCCGTCTATTCAACCATTTATTCCTTATATTTGAGTCTTTATTAAGTCCGTAAAAATAGTATTTTGTTTGCCAAATTATGACGATTGTCGCATTCTTTATTTTTTGACTTTAAGGTGAATTTTAAACTCCACAGTAAATACGCGCCTTCCGGAGACCAGCCCCAGGCTATCGACGCCATTGCAAATTCGCTGGAGAAGGGAAACCGCTACTCCACCCTCATAGGGGTGACGGGGTCAGGCAAAACTTTCACCATGGCTAATGTGATAGCGAGGTTGAATAGGCCTACGCTGATAATATCGCACAATAAAACTCTCGCGGCGCAGTTATATTCGGAATTCAAAGATTTCTTTCCGGAAAACGCGGTCGAGTATTTTGTGAGCTATTACGACTACTACCAGCCTGAAGCCTACATACCTCAAACCGATACATACATAGAAAAAGATTCTTCCGTTAACGACGAAATTGAAAAATTGAGAATTTCCGCCGCCAGTTCTTTAGTGTCGCGCAGGGACGTGATAGTCATAGCGACGGTTTCCTGCATTTACGGCCTCGGCTCTCCAGACGACTTCAGGGATATGAAAATATCGCTTGCCAGGGGCGTCGAGTTGTCCCGCGACAAACTTATGGAGCTCTTGCTCGATTCTCGTTATGAGCGCAACGATACCGCTTTTGAGCGCGGAATGTTTCGGGCGCGCGGAGATATGGTGGACATATATCCGGCATATACGGACATGCCTGTGAGGGTCGAATTTTTCGGAGACGAGATTGATTCTGTAAAGCGCCTGGATCCATTAAACCAAATGGCGCTGGAGCGTCTCGACCATTTCGATCTCTATCCTGCGACGGGTTTTGTGACACCGAAGTCCCGCATAGACGCAGCTATTCCGTTGATTAAGGCGGAACTTGAGGTGCGCGTGGCGGAATTTGAGCGGCAGGGAAAACTTTTGGAGGCTCAGCGCATAAGAATGCGCACCGAACAAGATTTGGACTTGTTGTCGGAGACGGGATTCTGTACGGGAATAGAGAACTATTCTCGCCATCTTGCCGGAAGGCCCGTAGGGTCGCGGCCGTCTTGCCTTATGGACTTCTTTCCGGAAGATTTTATATTGTTTATAGACGAGAGCCATGTGACATACCCGCAGATACGCGGAATGTCCCATGGCGATAAATCCAGAAAAGAAAAGCTTGTAGAGTATGGATTTAGGCTTCCCAGCGCTCTCGACAATAGACCCCTTAAGCCGGATGAATTCGACTCTCTTGCAAAACAAACGGTTTTTGTTTCGGCTACGCCGTCTCCCACAGAGCTTGAAAAAAGCCAGATTGTTGTATCGCAAGTGATAAGGCCTACGGGGCTTTTGGATCCTGAAATGTTGGTAAGGCCCACGCGCGGGCAGGTTGAGGATTGCGCGTCGGAGATAAAAATCGCAGCGTCCAAGGGGCAGAGAGTTTTTGTGACCACCCTTACCAAGCGCATGAGCGAGGAAATATCGGACTTTTTGAGAGAGAGCGGACTGAGGGTTGAATATCTTCACTCGGATATAGACGCCATAGAGCGCGTTGAAATACTGAGGAGATTGCGGTCGGGGGATTTCGACGCCCTCATAGGGGTAAACCTATTGCGCGAGGGGCTCGACATTCCGGAAGTATCCCTGGTATGCGTTCTCGACGCCGATAAAGAGGGCTTTTTGCGCAGCGCCACAAGTCTCATACAGACTGCCGGGCGCGCTGCCAGACACCTCGAGGGCCGCGTAATCCTTTACGCGGATAATATTACCGGATCGCTCAGTGAGGCTCTAAAAATATGCGGTGAAAGACGCTCCATACAAATGCGCTACAATGTCGAGCACAACATAACCCCGCGGAGCGTGAGTCGCCCGATTGAGTCTTCGTTGGCTGTGTCCAAGCCCGATTATAAAATCTCCAAGCTTGTCGGAGATTTTGAGTCCATAGTTGCGGATATGGAAAGGGAAATGTACGAAGCCGCCGAGCGCTTGGATTTTGAGAGGGCCGCCCTCTTGCGCGATCAAATAAGGGACTTGAAGAAAAGAAGAAGCGGGCAATCCCGCGCTTCCAAATAATAATATTTGTGCTTATCGCAAAATAATTGCAGAATATTATCGGCACGCAATAAACTTCGCGTTTATAACTTGCAGCAAAAAAATGTCCATTTTTAGCCCAAGCTTTTCTCTAAAAAAGGGCCGATTTTGGGAAAATGTGTTAGATAGTTTCCCGCAATTTTTGCCCTTAAAAGGCTTCCATTTTTAGCCAAAAAGCAAACCTAAAAAGCGCCTTGAAAAGTGTCGTTTTCTACCCGCATTTCCGATCATTTTTAAAGGTGTTATACAATCATTCTCTATCTTTGCCAAATAGCGCTAATTAGCCAATATTGGAATTGTTTCGCACGCCTTGGAATGTACAAATGCTTAAAATGTGGTTGTACGTCTTTAAAGCTTAAATTCAATACAGAAAAAGATCCAATCAAGAAGTAGGGATTTTATTAACATTAATATTGAATAGAGTATTATTTTTGAGAATCGCGACTACTTCAATAATTTAAACTGCACACATCAAAACAAGTTAGCCCAATGCATTCAAATTTTGTATTTGGATTAGTTCGCTTTTCGTTTTCAAATGCAAGTTTTCTAATGTAATATGCAAAATCATTATTTACTTCAAATCCGTACGAAGCCGTAGTACCCCTTTTTGCAATGTAAATACGATTAGGTGAGATAGTCATATCCCATATGTCGCCGGATTCGTCGTGAACTTCCGTACCACGCGGAACTCCAATACTCATTGGCCACCAATCCTTTACTTGTATCAAACTCATTGCTTTTTGTACATTTTCAGGATTATTAATTGTAAAATATTTTACTTCCCGCAAATCAAAATCGTTTCCTCTTCTATCTTCATCTTTTGATTTTAGTCTCATATAATTGGAATCTGAAAGCGTATAGTATTCAATTTTCATAGATGTCCATTTATGCTCTTGAAAATTTGGGACTCTAAATAAATCAAAAAAATT
>CALXNZ010000017.1 GCA_944389885.1 uncultured Opitutales bacterium | reverse complement strand
CTAGTGCTTTATCACTTTATGGAATTTTGCAAGAGTGCGCAGGAAGAAGTGAAGTGGGAGAGATCGCTTACTTATCCATTGCGGAAAAGGAAGGAAAGGTTAAAGCCGCATGAGCGGGAGCGATTTAAAAACTTCTTTAAAGAAAACCCTGCGATAGAGCTTGCGTACGAATTTAAAGAGAAGCTATGCGAGCTGCTAAACAAGAAGAGTCAGACGGCAAAGCAATGCAAGAATAACATAAGGAAGTTAAAGGGAATGATGAAAGTGATGAGATACGAAGCGCCGACAGAGTTTGGGAAACTTGCGGAAACGATAAGCGACTGGTTTGCGCCGATAATCCGAATGTGGAGATTTACAAAAAACAACGGAATAACCGAAGGCTTCCACAGGAAAATGAAACTGATACAACGAATGGCTTACGGTTATAAAAACTTCCAAAATTACAGATTGAGGGTCTTGGTTCTATGCGGCGTCTTTCATTAAAATCCACTCTCTTTGGTGTTGACCCGAAATGTTTTTTAGTTTTTCTCCTATCTTAAAACCGCCTCAACTCCGTTGCTAAAAGGCAACCGGGGGGCTATAAGGAATCTATTAACTTCCCAAGTACGGCAGGGACGTTCGGCAGACCCGTTTCTTCTTGCGAATGGATTTTTTGAAATGTCCCACGCGCGCGATGTTTTTCCCTTCAAATCAATTACGAAAGTCCTAACCCTACTAAACCTTCCTGTTTTAGCGACTTTCGGCGACTTCTCTAATCTTTTGAGCCAAATCAAATTGCGGCTTCAGAAATGGTCGGGGTGAGTGGATTCGAACCACCGGCCTCTACGTCCCGAACGTAGCGCTCTACCAGGCTAAGCTACACCCCGTCTTTAAAGCCTATCTTTATGCCCCTTTGATTTGAGAAATTCAAGTTTTTTTTGCATCTACTATTTTTTGTACGATATTCGACCCTCTTTCCTATCCCGTAAAAAAATAAACGCGGAAAACTTAAAGCCCTCCGCGTTTATATTTTTAATTGTAAGCCTATTTCTGGCAGCGCCGAATTGCCACCGCCCCAATAGCGGCTATGCCAAATATGAGAACTGCCGCAGATGGCTCCGGTATGGGGTGTGCATTAAGCCAATATCCGCCGCCTTCGATTTCCTCAAGGTAAAAATTCTCATAACCGTCGGCAGTTATCAAACTGAGGTCATCTTTAACCCCAAGGGAATTTTCATCTCTTAATCCATACAACAACTTTATTGTGTAATTGCGGAAATTCTCAATGTTGAGTACGGCGTTGTCGCAGAGATATCCGTCGTTTGTATCCATAGATACTGTCAAATAGTCAAGCTCCAGCAAAAGGCCTTCGGTTTCCCCAAGCGTGAGCGTCAACTTCGGCTTATTTATACCTTCAACAGTGAGCCCAAAGCAAAGTCCTCCAAGGTGGTTGTCGGCATTAATTTCGAGGTATGCCATTTTAGTCTCATTTACGGTATCGGAACTCATCCATATGCCGTTTGTACGGTTTGAATTGAAATCTCCGTAGTAGGCGTCAGTGCTGTTAAATATTATTTTGCCGCCTCCCCAGAGTCTTAGGCAGCCTTCCACCTCCAGAGTGTCCTTCCCGGAATTGACCGTTAGCACTCCGCCTTCAAAAACTTGAAGAGTTCCGTAGCCACCTGACATGTTTAATACGCCATCTTTCCCTATAGTGAAACTGCCATACAAGACAATATTTTCCTTATCTTTTGCGCCGGTTAAATTCAAGGTGCCGTTTAGTTGTACTGATGAGGCCGCGTTTATTACCATGGTGGCGTCTTTCAGTGCGTTTCCGCTTGCGGCGTCTGGAGTGTTTGCTCCGTTTACATTAAGGATTCCATCAATATTAAGCGTGCTGCTTATCAGTTGTAGTCTGCCTATATTTAGTGTTGCCCCAAAGTTGACGTTTGAGGTTATGTTTTGAAATGTCACGGAACGGCCAATCGATTCATATTCGGCGGTAAATGCACCGTTGAAATCAACTATCGAACTGTTCTTCGTAAGTCCTACGAACGAAAGATCCTCCGTTGAATTTACAGTGGCATTTGCTCCAAATATCATATTCTTAGTGTATGTGCCTTCCTCTCCGTTGGAATTAAGCCTTATGTATGTGGGAGAATTAGGAGTAGAAGTTCCGGGAGCTCCGATTTTTGTTATGTTTATGTTCCCGCTTTCAAATTCCAATATCTCATTATGGCCACTTTCATTCTTGGTGTTGCCTCTCATGGAGATTACATCGTTCGATGAGCCAGTACCTCCGGGATTTAGGGTCAACGCATATCCGTCTTCTATGTTTACGACTGTTGTAGCGGTGCCATAACTGGTCATCAGTGTAGGCGTTGTCACGTCGGAATTTAAGATAACGCTGTGCTCAAGGGTTATCAAGTCGTCGGAAGTCGGAATCCCCTCAAAATCTTCACGAGTCCAATCGGTTTGATCTATTATGACCCAATTCCCGTCGGTATTCCAGTAGGAATCTACTTTACCTACGAATCCGTATTCGTAAGTGGCGTATGTATCAGAAATTGCTCCCAGAAGGCACGAGGAGATAAATATGATGGCTTTTACCGATGTCAGTTTCATAACTTTCACTGAGAATTTATTTCCCACTAATATTATATGTCAATATTTTTTAACGCATTGCCAATATCCATATTTCGTTTTCCCTTCAGAGACAAATTGCATCATTTTGAAAAAAATATTTGACTTTATAAACATAATTTTAAATAACAATCAAAGTTCTCATGGGTAATGCGAATTCCGAAATTTGAACAGATTCAGCTGAAACACGTTGAATTTTCAATATTTCCGATAATGCAATTATCTGTGGGAGGCGTGATTTTATCCTTAAAAGCAGTGGCGAAATGAAAAAATTCATAAATAAACCCGAAAATCTTACAAACGAGCTTCTCGAGGGATTAGCTTTGGCCTATAACGACAAGATAAAACTTGACGACGGCAAGTTGGTTGTGCGGGCATTTCCGAAATCTCAAGATAAAGTGGCTGTGATAAGCATGGGAGGGTCGGGCCACGAGCCCGCCATAAGCGGCTTTGTCGGCGAGGGACTTCTTGATGCGAGCGTTGTGGGCGACATATTCGCCGCTCCCAATGCGATGTCTGTTTTGGCGGCTTTGCGCAAGTTCAAGAGGGACGCGGGGATATTGTTGGTGGTGCTCAACCATGCCGGCGACGTAATGAGCGCAAACATGGCTCTTAAACTCGCCGAACGCGAAGGAATAAAAGTAAAAAAGATTCTTGTGGCTGAGGATATAAGCGCTGGCATAGACGCGCCCAAATCTGAGAGGCGCGGATTGGCAGGTTGCATACCCTTGATGAAAGTAGCCGGAGCTGTCGCAGAAACGGGGGCTTCGCTTGAGGAAGTATTTTCAGTTGCGGAAAAGTTTAACGGGCGCATGGCCACTCTTGCGGTCGCAATGAGCGGCTGCACACACCCTCAAACTGGGCTTCCTATTACCGAATTGCCGGCCGACGAAATGGAAATAGGCATGGGACAACACGGCGAGGGCGGCGGAGGGCGCTCTAAAATTCTATCAGCCGATGATACCGCAAAAATCATGTTTGAATCCCTCTCAAAAGCTGTGGATTTAAAATTCGGTGATTCGGCTTTCTTGATGCTCAACGGCTCCGGCGCCACTACTCCAATGGAATTGGCAATAGTTTATAGGGCTGCCGTAAAGCTGGCCGAAAATATTGGCGCCAAGATAGAGTTTGGCATCGTGGACGAAATTCTTACAGTTCAGGAAATGGCGGGATTTCAGATGGTGTTGTGCGTACTCGACGACGATTCTCGAAAATATTTAAAGGCCCGCTCAAACGCTCCCTATTGGACCTGCTTAGGATAGTTTATGCCCAAAGACAAACTGGAATTACCTGATATTAAGTCTATGTTCGCGGCGGCAAGCAAGGCAATAGCCGCCCGCGAGAAGGAATTGTGCGCCATAGACGGCGTCTGCGGCGACGGAGACCACGGAACGGCGATAAAGGGGGCAATGTGCGCCGCCAATGTGTCCGCGAAAAGCGCTCAATCAATAAAAGATGCGTTTATGTCGGCGGGCATGGCGGCGATGTCGGATTCAAACGGCTCCACGAGCACGCTTTTCGGCTCTCTTTTTATGGGGATTTCCGACGGAGTTCCGGAGGGGGCAAGCGATCTTGACTCAAATCGCCTATATACGGCATTTTCCGCGGGTTTGGCGGCTGTGCGCGAGAATACCGAAGCCGACGTGGGCGATAAGACCCTCATGGACGCCCTCATTCCCGCTGTAAAGGCTATGGAATCTTGCAAGTCGGCGGCGGAATCTCTGGCAAAAGCGGCGGAAGCCGCAAATATTGGGGCGAGGAATACCGTCGAACTTCAGGCGCGCTTTGGCAGGGCGAGAAATCTTGGAGAACGGAGCAAGGGAGTTCCGGACGCCGGCGCAATGAGTGTGGCGACAATTTTTTCGGCATTTGCGGGGGTTGTATCTTGATTGATTTAGGTAGAATTATAAAATTTTGAAAGGAATTACATATGGCAGACATGGAAGGCAATATTGACGCGCGCAATTACGGTATAGGCATTGCCGCAAAACAAGATGTCTTTAATATGAAAGGTTCCGCAAATGCGGGATGGGGAGTAAAGTACAGACTGTCCCGAATATTCGACCGCGAAAGCGGAAATACCGTGATGCTGGCTTTTGACCACGGATACATCATGGGTCCTACGAGCGGCCTTGAGCGGATTGACTTGACTATAAATCCGCTTCTCGAATATGCCGATTGCATAATGTGCACTCGCGGCGCCTTGCGCTCTACAATTCCTCCAATGGCATGCAAACCTTTGGCTTTGCGCTTTAGCGCGGGTACTACCGTTCTTACAAGCCTGAACGACGAATGTCTGTTAAGCATAGAGGAGGCTATACGACTGGACGCTTGCGCTATAGCTCCTATGGTTGCCGTCGGAGGCGAGTTTGAGGCGGTCACTATAAAGAATCTCGCCGCTTGCGCGGATTTTACGGCGCGTTATTCCATACCAACCCTCGGTGTGACTGCCGTAGGGCGGGAACTTGTGCGCGACGCCCGCTATTTGGGATTGGCGGCGCGAGTTTGCGCTGAGAACGGGGCGAATTTTGTAAAGACCTATTATTGCGATGAAGGTTTTGAAAAAGTGGTGGCGGCATGTCCGGTTCCAATCGTTATAGCAGGAGGGAAAAAACTCCCCGAGAGCGAGGCTCTTGAACTCGCCTATAAGGCCGTCCAGAGCGGAGCCCGCGGAGTGGACATGGGCAGAAATATATTCCAGGCTGAAAATCCGGCGGCGATGATTCAAGCCGTGAGGGCTGTAGTCCACAAGTTTGCAAAGCCGTCGGAAGCTTTTGAGTTGTACAAGGATTTGTGTGCGGATTGATACTTTTAACATCTATTTAGGGAGGTAGTTGCTAATGAAAAAACTCTTATTACTCTTATTCGCGGCGATTCCTTTTACCGCTGCTTTCGGATATTCAAATTCTGAAAATGATGCGTCAAAGGCGGCTGATTCCCTTTACAAGTCGGGGGCGTCGGTTTCGGAGACGCTGGCGCTCACTCGGCCCATTTACGCGAAGTGGGCGGCAGAGCAACTTGCAGAAAGTCGTAAGATTTTCACGGTGTCGCCTTTTAAGGGAAGTTTTGCAATAGATAGTAGATATTTTAAACCGCAACTCGACGCGATAAATCCTCTTAAAAATAAAATAGACGATAATTTTATGTTTAGCGGCGAAAAGATATGGAGGCCGATAAATATATCTGTCGGAGAGTCGTCCGATTTGAATCCGATTATAAATCCGTATTACTATAGTGACGCAGTATGTTATTTGGTTTGCACTATAAATTCTAAAGAGGACTATCGGGCTCTATTTACTTTTGCATCGTCTTCGGGGAATTTGTACCTGAATGGCAAACTTTTAAAGAATGTCAATACATCGCTGAATGTTCCAAAAAACGCAAAAGTTTATACATCTAATATGAATTCAGACGCCTATTTTGTGGAACTTGATCTCAAAAAAGGCGAGAATACTCTCGTTTACGAGTTTGATGTAAAATGGTCGAAAGTTCCCTTGCGCTTCATGTACGCTCCCTATGCCGATGCTTCGGTATTTTTGGCGAAAAAACTTTGCAATCAATTCCCTATACAAACAAGGACAGTGCCTGATTGGAGAGAATTTGAGAGTAGTCGCATTCCGACATGGGCAACGCTTTTTTCTATAAAATCCAACGAGGATTTCCTAAAATTAACGCCCAAACATGGCGCGGAGGAAGCGTGGTTTGAAGCCGGAGAATTGGAAAAACAATACATGGCTCTCTCCGGTAAAAGCGACGAAGCTTCTGAAATCGCAAGAATAGACATACTCTGCAAGTTCGCTGAGAGCTCGTATTTGGGACCGAAAATAGGATACTCTCCAAAAAATCTCCGCCCGGCTTTTGCCGATCTTGAAAAAATGGGCGTAAAGCTTGATCCTTCAGTTTACGATAAGCTTGATGAATTTGAAAAAGAATTGCCGGCTATAAGAGCCGGAGTATTGAAAGGTGACAAATCCGCCGAGGCAAGAGCCGACGAATTCAGAAAATTTGCCGCTGAAATACTTTTGAAAAATCCATTGTTGGAAAAATCTCCCAAATGGGTATTTGTGCAGCGCGATTCAAAAACGCGTTCAAGAGGTTTGCCGCAAAATTGGCAGGGAAATTCTCCCTTGCTCAATGTGCCATGGAGAATGATACCGGAATCAAAACATACGTATGACGACGAACTCTGGGTGGCCGACTTTAGAAATCCCGGCTCGGCAAAATTGCTTTGGAAACCCCAGTCTCCAAACGCGATTTCCGACATAGACGTATCTTATGATGGCAAGAAGATATTGTTTTCGACAGTATGGGGCGAGGGAAAAAATAAATGGATGACTTTCCAACTCGACGAGTTGGACGTGGACAGCGGAAAGACGCGTCAGATTTCTCCCCGCCTTTATGAAATGGTAGATGCGTATGACGGCGTGTATCTGCCAGACGGGAGAATATTGTTTTGCTCCAATGCATGCTACGTGGGGGTGCCTTGTGTGTCCGGTTGCGACGCCGTGGGAAATTTATACACCCTTGATCCCGACGCCGGAGACGCGAATGCCGTGGACAATTCGATACGCCAGCTGACTTTTGAGCAGGACGCCGATTGGATGCCTGTTGTAATGGAAAACGGAAGAATTCTATATACCCGTTGGGAATATACAGATAATTCGCATTACTTCTCGAGAATTCTAATGCATATGAATCCCGATGGCACGGCGCAGTCATCATTCTACGGTTCCGTAAGCTATTGGCCCAACTCGATATTTTATTGCCGCCCGATACCGGGGGATCCAAATAAATTTGTGGGTATAGTTTCAGGACACCATGGTGTTGCCAGACAGGGGGAACTTCATCTCTTTGATATTTCAAAGGGGACAAAAGAAGACAGCGGCAGAGTGCACCGTTTCCCGTCTTTTGGAAGAAAATATGAGGCCAGAACTCTCGATGAGCTGGTACATTATTCTTGGCCGCGAATGCTTCATCCATATCCCCTTTCAGAAAAATACGTCGTTGCGTCGGTTCAACTGAGATACGGGTACCGCACATCTATATATCTAATAGACGCCTTTGACAATATGACACTTCTGGCTGATGCTCCCAATAAATGGCTCATGGAACCTGTTCCGTTGCAGCCGCGCAAGCTTCCGCCGGAAATTATGGATAAGACAAACCCCGAACTCGACTACGGATTCGTGTTCTTGAACGACATCTATAAAGGGGATGGATTAAAAGACGTGCCCCGCGGTACAGTTAAAAAACTTCGTGTTTTTGAGTACGACTATTGTTATTGGAATATGGGCGGCCATGATATCGTAGCCTACGAAGGCTCATGGGACGTAAAACGCATATTGGGTACTGTCGATGTTCTGGAGGACGGTTCGGCATTCTTTAAAGTGCCGGCCAATAGACCCATAGCCATACAGCCTCTCGATGCCGAGGGCAAGGCTCTCGCCCTCATGAGAAGCTGGTTCGCGGTAATGCCGGGCGAAACCCAAAGTTGCGTAGGGTGCCATGAGACGCAGGGCATGACCGCCACCACTAAGCCCGCTATGGCCGCGCGCAAAGCCCCTCAGGAAATAAAGCAGTTTGTAGCGCCCGCCCGCGGTTATTCTTTCGTTCGGGATGTTCAGCCCGTTCTCGACAAATATTGTGTGGGTTGCCACGACGGCACAAAGCCGGGGCGTCCAAATTTTGCCAGAGGAGACAGAGTGTGGAGCAATTTTCCACAGGCCTATTTGGATCTTCATAGGTATGTGCGCAGGTCGGGGCCTGAGAGCAACCAGAATATGCTTGCTCCCCTTGAGTTCAATGTCGATTCCAGCGCGCTTATGCAAATGCTCAAAAAAGGCCACAAAGGGGTCAAACTCGACAAGCAGTCTATGGATATTCTCATCACATGGATGGATTTGAACGTTCCCTGCATAGGAACTTGGCAGGAGGTCGCAGACATCAAGAACAAAGGTGTAATTCCATTTGATGGGCATAAAATGCGCATGAAACTTCTGGCCAAGTACGCAAACCGCCATAACGATCCTAATGAAATCATTTATGACGGCGGCAAACAGGAATTTGTCAAGCCGGGACCGGAGAAGAAACATGAGGGGCCCGCTCCAAAACTTGATGGCTTCCCGTTTGACGCAAAGGCCGCAAAGGAGAAAATCGCTGCCGAAAAACTTCCCGAAGAGCTTTTGATAGATTTGGGCGGAGGCCTCTCCATGCGTTTGGCGCTCGTGCCGTCAGGCAGTTTCGTCATGGGCTCTAACAACGGATTTTACGACGAAGGCCCCGCGAGAATAGAAAAAATCGAGAAACCTTTCTACATGGGCCAGCTCGAAGTCAGCAACGCCCAGTTTAGAGCCTTCGACAAAACACACCATTCCGGCTATATTGACCGCCATTACAAAGACCATGTCAATCGCGGATACCCGGCCGACGGAGACGACCTGAGCGTCATACGCGTGACGTGGAACCAGGCCGACGCGTTCTGCAAATGGCTTTCGCAGAAAACTGGTCTTCAGGTGTCGCTGCCAACTGAAAAGCAGTGGGAATGGGCCGCGCGGGCGGGATCGGATAAAGACTTCTGGTTTGGGAATGTAGGCGAGAATTTCTCGAGGTTTGAAAACTTTTCGGATTGGCAGACTAAGAAATTTGCCGTGGACAATGTCGATCCGCAACCCATGCCCAGACCCAATATGTATCAGGCCTTTGTCCCCGCCGACCATAGCGTAGATGACGGTTCCATGCTGACTGCGGTTCCGGGGTCGTATATGCCAAACCCATTCAATCTTTATGATATGAACGGCAATATAAGCGAATGGACCGCCGACGATTACACCGAAACTCTCGGAGGCAAGAAAGTCGAAGACCGCAAGACGGTGCGCGGGGGGTCGTGGCGCGATACTCCGAAGTGGTCTCGCACCACCATAAGGCGCGATTATCGTCCGTGGCAAAGGGTGTACAATGTTGGATTCCGCGTTGTGGTGAACAATGCCGCTGAGGCTGCTAAAGTTTTGCCTAAGGCGGCTCCGCTTCCTGAAAAGAACCTCGTGAGCCGTTCGGCTCCCCAGGATACTTTGCCGCCAAAGTAATTTTAAGTATAAATACAAAAACAAAAAGGAGTATATATGAAACTATGTAAATTAGCTCTCGCATTGCTTGCGATATCCGCAGGGTTGGCTATTGCCGGCTGCAACTCTGCCTCAAATCCGGGAACGGCTTCCGGTGTCGAAAAATGTCCTTTTGCAAAAAACGACTCAAATACAAAAAAAATTACAAAAGATATGTTCTATAAAAACGGAAAGTTCGACGAAGAAGCTGCCAAAAAGGCTTATTTCGACATGATGGAAAAGCTCGGATACCCCATAAGCGAAAATATGCGCAAGAATATGTGGGCCACCGATTTCAACCTTGGCGATTTCCCCGCGGTGGGAATGGGTGGAATATTTTGGGCCCATGAAAATGAGCATGGAGTGTTCGGTCATGAAATTCTCCTCTTGCCGAATCAGATGCTCATAGAGCACGCCCATATGCCTTCCGGCAAACTACCCGCCAAGTATGAATGCTGGCATTGCAGGGCAGGTAAGACATATTGTTTGGGCGAGACGGGAGAAGATATCTCGAAATATCCGGAACTCAAGATACCTGAGAGCCAAAAACCTTATGTCACGGCGACAAAAGTTTCGGTGTCAGACGCCAAAAAGGGAAATGTCGTATGGCTTAACCGCATATTGGCCAAGCATTCCCAGATAGCCGGCCCGGAGGGCGCCGTGGTGACTGAGTACGGCAGCTTCCATGAGACTGCCGCAAACGCTTTCACAAATCCAAACGTAAAATTTGAGTAAAACATTTATTTATATATGTTGATAAAAATGCGCGCATTTTTTATGCGCGCATTTTTTGTATTCTTAAATAATTATTGACCTTCAATTTGTCATTTACCATATTTTAGGCGGAATTTTTAATATGTAAATTATTGCCGAAATATGACAGAGCAAAAACCAGTAGCCAAACAGGAAAAATCTCACGAGAGGTATCACATACCAAATTTAAAGAGAGCCCTTGAAGTATTTGAGCTTCTTGCCAAAAATCCTAACGGGCTTTCGCTGCCTAAAATCGCAAGTACTACTGGATACTCCAAAAACAGCATATTTCGCATAATTTGCACATTGCAGGACTGCGGATACATAAAGCGCAATGCCGACCGCACTGTGCGCATATCGCGCAAACTTGCGGCGTTGGGATACGCGTCTTTCGGGGAGTCGAATATAGTCGAGAAAAGTATGGACGTACTCCGCCAGATGCGCGACAACCTTGGTGAAACCGCCATGTTGGGAACTATGCTTGAGGACGAATGCGTTCTTATAGAACAGGCTCCCGGACGTTTTCCATTTAAGTTCTTGGGGGAAGTCGGCATGCGCATATGTTTGAATGCCTCCGCCCCGGGAAAAGCTATTATGGCATATCTTCCAAAAGACGAGCAAGAAACAAAACTTGCCAGAATGAAATTTGTTCAATTCAATAAAAACACCATAAACAACCTTTCGGATTATTTACGGGAACTTGTGGGAGTAAAAGAGAAGGGGTATGCCGTCGACAACGGAGAGGAAATCGACGGAGTGAATTGTGTTGGCGCTCCCGTATTTGACGCCCACGGCTATCCTGTTGCCTCTATTTGGATAACGGGTCCCGGAAAACGCGTGCGGGCTTCCGACTTCGATAAAATCGGAACCATTGTGCGGAACTACGCCAATGTGATTTCCGGAAGGCTCGGGTACGGCCTCATATAAAATGTTAAAAAAAAACGGACGCGGAAAGGCGTCCGTTTTTTATGACATGCGGGAAAGCTATTTTATAGTAATGCCGCTCGTGAATTCTCCTATCTGAACACATGGGGAATCGGCTTTTATCTTCTCTCCGAAATATGTGATGTTTTCAAGGGTGATATTTTTGACGTCGTGTTTTTCATCGAAGCCTTTAAAATATAAAATTCCCCTGAATTTGCCCTTTTTGCCGTCGACCGACAGGTTTTTTATAGTGCAGTCGCGGAGAGTGCCTGCGGTTTTGCTCCCCTTGTAAGATGTGACGCGGGGATTTGCGGACAGAACTATAATGTCGCTGCCGTCGCTGCGAATGCGCAAATTTTCAAAATGTACATCGTGTATTGGCATCTCGTTTGCGGGTTGCAGCCATATTATGGTATTCGACCAGTAATCTGTTGGGTCCCGGTAATTTATGCTGTAAAATGGAATGTCGCAATTTCGGCATACGATATTGCGCATTGCCTCGGCTTCGCATTCATAGCCTATCCTAAACGTATTTGCGACATCCGTCCAGAGTATGGAATCTTCGACAAGTATATTTTCGCAGGCCTTCTTCCCGCGCATTCCCTTTATGGCAATTATATCGTCTTGGGCTCTTACGAAACTATTGCGTATGGTGACATTGCTCGAGTTGCATATATCTATGCCGTCGTCGTTTAGCATGCGCGAGCAGCATATTTTTATATTGTCTATATTCACTTTGTCGCAATCTCTGAGAATGAGCGTCCATGTCATCGTATCCTTGAGAATTATATCCTTTATGGTTAGATTGTTGCAACGGTCAAAATTGACGAAAAACGATGAAAACCTTTCGGAAAGTTCGCCAGTGAGTATGCCGCGTCCGCGCACGGTTATGTTGTCTCCGGAAGCATTTAAACGTCCCTTTACATAGGCTCCCCCCGCTAAGTAGAGCGTCTGATTGCTCTTTAGCTCTATTGGTTTCTCCGGCACATGTATTCCTGGGCCAAAATATACCACATTTGGGTCGTCCTTATTTGGAATGTCTTTTTCTATGGGATTTCCGAATATTATAAGAGGGCTCTCTCTCTGCTTTCTAAAAAGGCATGTAGTAAATGGTTTGTCGGCTTTAAAAACTATCGAGTTGCCGTCTTGAGAAAATTCCCGGGCTGGATATAGTTCCGGCTTCTCCTTAAATTGATGCGCCGATACGACTTTCACCTCCACCGGACCCTCAAAGTCAAAATAGCAGAAGTAATACTCACCTCCGGTAAATTCCTGTGATAGGGCTTTGTAAATGTCAACGGGTTTCCCATTGGCGAAAACTTTATATCCCGTCTGCATTTTTTCGCTGTTTGGCGCCGGATAAGTGACCACTTGCGATTCCGCAAACAGCGGCGCAATGTGGCAAAATAATAAAACAAAAGATGTAAATAATTTCCTTCTCATAAGAATTTAACATATTTGCAGTATACGGATTTGCAATAATATTTTTCCGGCAATTATGACATTATAAAAGCAGGCACAATAAGTCGCAGTATTGATAAATCTTTTGCCGGCATGCGGATAAAATTGTCGCAAAAAATACTCGGGAGGGGACTCGAACCCCTACATCCTTGCGGATATCGGCACCTAAAGCCGATGCGTCTACCGATTTCGCCACCCGAGCGGAAATGTCATATCAACGTATGTCGGCATTATCCCAACGGAATGCGGACATCATGACAATCCAGAATGATAAAAGTACACATGGACTTTCAAACGGATAATCCGTCAAAGACAAGATTAAAGTTGAAAAAATAGTCAACATTAACACCATGCCCGAAAAACTGAAATCGAGCCTTATTATCCAAAATAAGAGAAATATCGCCGGGGTTATTATTGCAAGGATTAGCCCGATATATCCGTTTTCCAGCAACTTTTGCATCAAATCAGACGACGGCGTCAGCCAAGACGAATCTCCCAAATCGCTGCCTTGAAAGAAAGAAAACACGTTTTGGAATGAAGCCGATCCCCAACCGAATTCAGGGCGCTGTTTAATCAGTTCCAATGTATCTAAGAATATGGCCCGCTTTTCGTCTATGGAAATTGAATTTGGGTTGTCGGCATTTACTATGAGCATTGAAGGTTGTTCTGCCGCTTCAGGCATGGCCGTGGCGATTGCTCCCAAAATGCAAACCATGGCAATGCACAAATACGACATGAAAGGCATGTATTTTATTGGAGATTTGCTGTGCCTAAGGCTTCTCGAAACATTGTGGCGCTTCAGATTGTTCTCGGTTGGGTATGTGTCTATGGCGAGAAAAAATCCCGCAAAGCAAGTTATTGTTAGCGTGAGAATTTTCTGTAGAGGGGTGCCGCAATAAAGAATGCTAAATAAGAGTATTGCCGCAATTAGGAGCGATATAAACCTAAAAGAGTACGAGAAGGAAAGCATGCGATACCTTTGCGCTGTGTATATCGCCGTGGCGAGAGCCGCTCCGCACCATATCATGGCGAATGTGCTCCAGTGCATGGTGTCGGTGAATGTGGCAAAGGAATTTATTCCTACACGCGGAAGTATGTGGCCCGTATCCAATAGGCAAATGCACTCATAACCGAATCCTCCCACGGCTATTATTGAAGCTATCATCGCCCCAAAGAATAATATCCTGCGAATGACATACCTCGATTCCGTTATAAAATATACGGAAAGCCCCGTTGCCGCTATTGAAATAGCCAATAAATTAGGGGTTAGGGCCGCTATCGGACTCAGCGCTCCTGAAGTTATAAGCGACGGATTATCGGCATCAAGCCTCCAAAACTCTCCGTTCCCCAAGTCTGATATGGAAATGATTGGAGTTTTCAGGCCTATCGCCGTTATTGCGAGCGCCGCAAAGTAGGGGAGCAAAGCCAGAATAAAAAAAGTGCGAGTAAATGGTTTTGCGTCTATCCAACTGTATCTATATGAAAATACGTTTATAAACGGCACGAGGCCCATGGCGATTAACAAACCTATAATTGCTTCGGTATTTCCGCCAAAGAACAGCGCCGATATGGCGAGCAAAAATATCACATTTGCAAATAGCAGGCGCTCGTTATTATTTCGTTCGGTTTTTATTATGACTTCTTCTTCGAGCATAGCTGAATTTTTTGGCTGCGATTATTTAAAAACAAATGGATTCGGCAATCTTTTTTGCGGACTCCGCTCCGCAAAGTTCCTCGACAATCTTCAGGGCAAATTCTATCGCCGTCCCGGCGCCGCGCGATGTTATAATAGAATCTTCGCTCGCCACCCTGACAGTTTGCGCCTTGGCGTCCAGAAATTTCTCAGCAGACGGGTGTATTGCCACTCCCGCGCCGCCTAAAACTTTTGCTTTGTCCAATATCAAGGGAGCCGCGCATATGGCTGCGATAAGCTTTTTTTCAGCCCGAAACTTTTTGACGAGGCTCAGAAGTTCGGCGTTATCGAGATTATTGTAAACACCGGGGCCCCCGGGTATAAAAATGGCGTCGAAGGAGTCAACTTCCGCCCTCGGCAATGTGGTGTCGCAGACGATTTTAATGCCGCTTCTTCCTGCGACTGTCTCGTCTCCGGATAACGAGGCCGTAGCCACTTTCACTCCTGCGCGGCGAAGTATGTCTATTGGAGCCACGGCTTCAATTTCCTCGAAGCCCGGAAATATTGTGCACAATACTGATTTCATTGCTTTGGATTTTTTACAAAATTTGATATAATGCGGAAATAATCGGGGCTTTGGGATATGTTTGTATGCCCGAATTCAGGCTGTATTATTTTTTTTGTTCCGGCGGCGCATGTGGCCGACAACTCTTTAAAATTTCTAAATGGGACTATTCTGTCCTTTTTGCCGTGTATGAGCATAATTGGCGTTTTTACCCCCTTTAGCAGCGAGGCGTTGTCGAGAATTTTCCAGGGGACTATGTTTACGGGGATTATCGCGTTTACTCCGTGGGAAAATGCCCCGGACAATACTACGGCTCTGATTTGCCCGTCGTGCGCGGCCGCCAAGTGCGAGGTAGGGGCGCTGCCCAGCGAATATCCCATCAAGGCGATTTTATCCGGCGGAATCTTGCGGTCTTCAACGGCGTATTTCCAAACGGCGTCCGCGGCGGCTAAGAGGTTCTTTACAGTTGGTTTCCCTTTGCTGAGCCCGTATCCGACATAGTCGTACGCTATTACGGAGAGGCCGCTGGCCCGCAAATTTTCAAGCACGGGGCGTATTTCTCCCAAATCTTCTCCGTTCCCGTGAGAGTATATAAGCGTGTATTCGGAGTCTTTGGCCGGGAGATATAAAACGGCTACGCGCTGCTTCCCGTCGCAATCAAATTCTATGAAGTCAAATTCTCCATTGTCGCCATACGAGGGCTCAGGCGCGGGGAATATTATCTTTTCCGCGAAAAAGTATACGAATAAGAGAAACAGGGCGTATAGTGCGCCAATTTCTATAATTGTGGATATGATAATCTTCACTTTGTCTGCTCGATAATTGTGTTTAAGCGGCTCCAGATATGCGGTTCTACGGTTTCCGGCCTATCCGATGCCCGTATTTCCGGAGAGGATTCCAACCACTTTAAAAAGTGGGGCGAAAATTCCCCGGCATTCTTGGCTATTGTTCCGAGTTGCTTGCGGCGCATTGAGAAGGCAAATCTCATGGCGGCTTTTGCCCTGGGAGAGAATATGAGCGGATTTGGCAGGCGTTCCAGAGCCATTAGTATGGAATCGACCTTTGGGCGCGGATAAAAGCACGATGCCGAAACTTTGTGCTTGGATATTGCCGCATAGGCTTGGGAAAGCATCGCGGATATTGGAGTATAATCCCCTGATGAGCTTGAGGCCGAAAATCTTTCAGCGGCTTCTTTTTGCAGCATTAAAACCATTTTTTGGGGAAGCCTTCCGGATAAAACTCCGTCGAGCCACGGGGTGCTTATGGCGTAAGGAAGATTTGCTACTATCTTAAAATCAGGCACATCGGGCGGCAGCCCGGCGAGTGGAAATTCCAAGGCGTCGGCATTTATAAGATTGAGGTTTTCTTCGTCGCGGAAAGTGTCCCTAAGGTAAGCGTATAATTCCGGGTCTATTTCAACCGCCCAAACCCTTGCTCCGCGCGAAATTAACGCTCCGGTAAGGGTTCCGAGTCCGGGGCCTATTTCGACGATACAATCGTTCGGATTTACATCGGCAAGCTCGAGGGATTTGCGGACTATATTTGAGTCCACAAGGAAATTTTGGCCGAGTTTTTTGCGCGGAATATGCGATATGTCGCGCAATATGTTTGCCGTGCAAGATGGGCTTAGTTGTCCGTTGTTATGGGTCATTAAATAAAATTGCCGCAAGTTTTATTGGTACGCGCGTTTTCTTGCAACAGTTTTTTAGTGCGATTGTACGGATATCTGTAAATGGTTGACAGAAGTTTCTATCGGGCAGACTATTCAAAATAATGAAATCTGTAGATAGACTTGTTGAAATAATAAAGCGTCTCCGCGCCCCCGACGGCTGCCCTTGGGACAGGGAACAAACGCATATGTCGATACGCGGGCATTTGGTCGAGGAATGCGCCGAACTTTTGGAGGCTATAGATAGGGAAGATTCTGATTCGATGCGCGAAGAGCTTGGCGACGTGTTGATGCATATTATGCTCCATGCGGAAATCGCCTCTGAACAGGGCTTGTTTTCCTTTGACGATGTTGCCGCGGATTTGGGCGACAAGCTTGTGCGAAGGCATCCGCATGTCTTTGGAGACGCAAAGGCATACGATAGCCACGACGTATTGAAAATCTGGCAGCAGGTAAAAACCAAAGAAAAGAAAGCTCGCACCGTAGGCGGGCTGTTTGACGGAATACCGCCTCAACTCTCCGCGTTGCGATATGCTTATGACGTCGCAAAAAAGGCCGATTACGGCATACTTGAGAAGGCGGATAAAAATTCCGTATCCGCCGGAGATTCTGCGGATATGGGGCGGAGGCTTTTTGAGCTCGTAAGGGAGGCCGCATCTCGCGGATTGGAACCGGAGGCCGCTCTCCGCGATTATCTCAATTTAGTGCGCAAGGCCGACGAGAATTCGTAAAATGCCTATTCGGAAAGATATTTTTGAGATTAAGTCTCCTAAATTCGCGCAGGGGCTCACTTTGCAGCTGAAAAGTCTCAGGAATGCGCGCAATGTGAGAATGTGGCTGGCGCCTTCGGGGATTTTATCGGTGACAAAGCCGTTCTATGTTTCCAAGGCTGAGGCGCTCAAATTTGTCGATGACAATTCAGAGTGGATTATCGGGCAGCTTGCGTCTTTCAAGAGGCCTGAAACTTTGGGGGAATGGTTGGAAAGAAATCCCGTTTACTCAAAATCGGGGCCAATGAAAGTTTGGCTGCGGCCTCGCGGGAGCGAGTTTTTTGTAAGCGATATGGAACGGGCGGAAGTTGTATTTTCATACGCGGGCGAGATTTCCCTGAGAAAGGTTTTTGTAAAATTTTCGCGGGAATATTCGGAAAAGTTGGCGTTTGAACTTTCCCATGAGAGCGGCTTGGCATTTTCGGGGGTGTCGGTGCGGAACCAATCGAGCCGTTGGGGCTCGCGTTCTACGTCGGGTCTAATATCCTTGAACTGGCGTTTGCCGCTCTTGCCTTACGAACTTCAAAAGTATATAGTTTGCCATGAGTTGTGCCATGCGGCGTTCATGGACCACTCCCAGAGCTTTTGGATATTTTTGAATCGTTTGTGCCCGGGGGCAAAGCGTCTCGACGCTCGTTTGTCCAAAGAGGGCGAGAAAATTTTTAAGTTGGCCAGAGATTGATATGAATGAGGGAATACTGCATTGCGACATGAACGGATTTTACGCGTCCGTTGAATGCAAGCTCAATCCCGCTTTGCGTGACGTTCCCATGGCGGTGTCCGGAGATCCCCGCTCGCGGCACGGCATAATATTGGCAAAAAACGAAATCGCAAAAAAATTCGGAGTTGTGACGGCCGAGACAATATGGCAGGCAAAACGCAAATGCCCTAATTTAGTTCTCGTTCCGCCAAGCAGGGGGCAATACTCCCATTATTCGCGCCTTGCCAACGAGATATACTGCCGCTTTACCGACAGAGTCGAACCTTTCGGCATAGACGAATCCTGGCTCGATGTGCGCGGGGCCTACAAACTCTTCGGCTCAGGCTTTGAAATCGCGGAGAAAATCCGCGCTATAATAAAAGATGAGCTCGGCTTGACTGTGTCGGTGGGAGTCTCGTTTAACAAGGTTTTTGCAAAGCTTGGCAGCGATTATAAAAAGCCTGATGCAACAACGCTCGTCTCGCGTGAAAATTTTAAGGAAATCCTTTACGGGCTTCCGGCGTCTTCGCTACTTTTTGTCGGGAAAAAAACTTCGCAGGAACTCCGTAAACTTGGCATTCTCACGATAGGTGATTTGGCTGCGGCCGATTCCGGAATTTTAACCTCAAAATTTGGCGTTCACGGAACTTATCTTAGTTTGTGCGCAAGGGGGGAGTGGAAGGACGAAGTCGCGTTTTTCTGTTCGGATAATCCGGCTAAATCTATTGGCAACAGCGTCACATATCCGCGGGACATATCTGGAGCCGTTGAATTTAGGCAGGCCTTGCTATCGCTTTCAGAAAAAGTGTCCGGGCGCCTCCGAAGCGGAGGGTTTGTGTGTAAGTCCGTGCATATAGTGATAAAAGATCCTCAATTTAATGTCATTACAAGGCAGACTTCCACACCGTCTCCTACAAATCTTGCTGACGACTTATTTGAAACCGCCTATTGGCTCCTAACTACTTCTTGGGATATAGATTCCCCAGTGAGAATGTTGGGGATATCGTGCTCTGGCTTGGACGCCGAAGAAAATTCTCAAAAACAGATGTCTCTGCTCTTTGATGAAGAAATTGAGTTGAGAAAAAAAAGAAATATGCAGAAGGCAATAGACGAATGCAGAAGCAAATTCGGCTCAGAATCCATAAAAAGGGCGAGCGTTGCGTTCAATTCCTTAAAAATAGACGATCTCAAAATCGGGTCTATTTTTAAATAGTTTGTCTGCTTATGCTTACGTTTCCGTAAAAAGCAACAACATCAAAGCATTTTTGCGAGAGCCTCGCGCCCAGTCATTCCAATGCTTATACCGAGCTTTTTTGCCTCTTGGGAGACGTCGCATACGTTCGCGGACAACATATCGTCGAAAGAATTTACTCCGCGGACTGTCGCGAGCACATCTCCGAATTTGTCGGCGGTCTCCCGGCTGATGTATCCGCATGCCAACATGCCGCCCTTTGGAGCGCTTATGACAAGCATTGCCACGTTAGTTGTGGGTATGGAATATCCCGTAAAAGTAAAACCGTCCAACTCTATTTTTTTCATGCCTTAAAATCCAAATCCTTTTTTTATCATTGTAAAGTGTTTGTTTATAATAGACAATGCCGTGCGGCGAGTTTAAGAAGAGTTTTGAACATTTTAACCGGGAAAAGGTCAAAAAAAACATGAGAATATTGTGTATTTTGTCGATTGCGGCAATGCTGTTCGGGTGTTGTTGCGATGTTTCTAATAACGCGGCGACGACGCCATTTAACAAAGCTTCTCTTGAGGAAACCGCTTGGACTCCAACCTATTTGATAAATCGCGAAGGAGCCCAGATGCCGGACGCAAAGCGCGACGGCCAAGTGGTGTTTATAGATTTCCATAAAGACGGCAACTTTAACGGAATGTCGGGCGACAACCTCTTTGGAGGAAAGGCGGAAGTATCTGAAAACGGGGATTTTAAGGCGCAAAATGTCTATTCCACAAGGAGAATGGGGCCTTATTCCGAGTATGAAATGAAATTTTTGGACGCCCTCAACAAGGCCAATAAAATCGAATTAAAAAGCGATAATTTAAAACTTATGCTCGACAATCGCGTGTTATTGGAGTTTAAAAGAATGCCGAAACCCGTGCGCAATTGATATGAGCAATTCTGATACGGTTATAGTTTGGGCCGGACTTAGAGTAAAGGACGGCCTTGCTGACGACTTTATAAAAGCTTCGCAATCTGTCATAAATTCCACGCGAAGCGAATCCGGTTGCCTTAAATACGATCTCGTGCGGGATTCGTCGGATCCATGTGTATTTTATTTTTTCGAGGAATATATAGACGATTCCGCTTTCCAAAAACATAGATCCATGCCGTACATGGACGAGTTTCGGAAGGTTAGGGCTGGCTTTCTCGATAAATTTCTGGGCGTTCGCATAATGAAAGAGGTGTCGCGCAGATAGTTTTAGTAATTTTGTTTTCAGTAAGTTAAACAGAAAAAGAAGGTTAAAATATGTCCATAGTACTTAGAATAAAGTTGAGTCTGATGATGTTCCTTCAGTTCATGCTTGTGGCGGTGTTCTTTCCGCAACTTGCGGCGTATCTGGGTGAACTCAAAGTGAATAGTTATATGATAGCCGCAATTATGTCCACTATGGCGTGGGGGGCGATCCTTTCTCCCATAGTTGGCATGTTGGCGGACCGTTTCATAAATGGGGAGCGGGTATTGTTCATACTTAACATAATAGTTGCAATATTCCTATTCTTAGCGGCTTCAACAACTGATCCTGTGGTGATTTTCGTCTGCCTGCTGGTGGCGATGCTCGCCTATATGCCTACCTGGGGTTTGACGTCGTCTATAGCTATGGTCAATAGCACTCCGGAAGCGTTCCCTCTCATCCGCGTTTTTGGTTCCATAGGTTGGGTATGCGCGGCGGTATTCGCAATTGTAGGAGTTAATTTCTTTGACACTAAAATCGACGGAACATCAACTCCTCTATATATAGCTTCTATTGTGACTCTTGTAGCTGCGGTTTTCGCCCTTGTCCTTCCCAAGACTCCCCCGGCGGCAAAAGGACAGCCGATGTCTGTGGTTGACGCATTTGGATTGCGCGCTTTTTCCATGCTTAAAGACAGGAATACCTTAATATTTATGTTGTGCTCTTGCGTATGGATGCTGGCATTCACAATATATTGGTTATTCTTCTCGCAGTTCCTTTCAGATGCTTTGAATGTAGAGTCTATTACTGCTACAATGAGCATTGGGCAGGTATCGGAGATGTTGTTTATAGCCCTGTTGCCATTGGCTATCAAGTTGTGCGGGCTTAAACTCACAATGGCTTTGGGAATATTGGCAATGGTATTGCGCTATCTCTTCTGCGCATTTTCCCTCGATGTTTCCGGACTCTATTGGGGCGCCATTGCCGTGCACGGTATCATATTCGGTTTCTTCTTTGTGGCGGCCCAGATGTACATGGCTAAAAAAGCTCCCAAAGAACTGCAAGCTCAAGCCCAGGGCCTTTTCTTCTGCTTGGTCTTTGGCGTAGCGCAAATTGCGGGTTCGTACTTCACGCCTTGGCTTATTGACGTCAATACGGTGGCTCAGGCTACTAATGCGGTTGTCGCCCAGTCCGGTTCAGCCGTGAACGCAGTAGTGGAACAGGTGAGCGTGATAGATTGGAAAAGCGTATTTCTTACTGAAACTGCAATATCTTTCGTCCTCTTGATAGTATTTGTGATATTCTTCAAGAATGATGTAAAAGATGCGTAGTTAAGATACCGCCTCAATCGCATAAAAAAGGAAAACCTCCGAGAAATCTCGGAGGTTTTTTTATTCCCTCTTTTCTTATCTTTCTCAGGCTTTTTTACTACACTTTCTCGAAAATATCTTCAGCATATTTTTTTGCATTTATTCCGTTTGCACAAGAGCTTTTAATGTCGCTTATAATATAATTGTCCCCGAATTTGTCGGCGAATATCCGTATAAAGGCTCCTAATAATAGATATTTTTATTATATATTTATAATATCTACAAAAAAAGGGGAAGCTCGCAGACTTCCCTCTCTTTTTTGTAATATAAGTATGTAAGATGTTTATTTTCTTCTGCGCAAAAGTAGTGCTGGTAGGGATATCAAGCCAAGAATTGCTGCGTACGCCGAAGGTTCCGGAATATTGTATGCGTCAACAGAAAGCGCATACAAAGTTGCTCCTTCTTGAGTGGGCATAGTTTCCGAATAATACAAATAATTGCCGAAATTAAATGTTTCCGCCCAGAAATTATCGAGTAAAGTTGGATCATTGGGAGCCATCATATAACCTTCTTTTGTGAAAAGTTTATCCCCGGTGTCGGCGCTATTTACAGTGACTTCGTACCAAAACCATTCGTCCGGATTGGTGCTTTGCTTTGTAGTATCTAATATGATTTCAAAAGTAAGATTGTTGCCTGTTGAAACTGCGTTTGGTATTGCTTCTGAGAAATTAGAATTTGCAGAACCCAAACCTGAATGAATTGCAACATGTTTATATGTAAAACGCATTAGCGGGGCGGAGTCTGTTAAAATATCATAAGTGGAACCTTTTTGTTGGAACGACATTCCAAACCATGTATCCGATCCTTTAGTCTGGTCAAGAGTGGTAAGGTCTCCGGAAATCTTTAAAACAGTTTTGCCGTATTCGTATCCGCCGAGCTTTATATAAAAATCTTCGCCAAGTTCTGCGGACAGGGTATTAGCGTAATAAAGTTTTGAAGTACCGTCGCCGTATCTTTGGGTAGTGATGCCTATTTTACCGTTCTTCTCTACCGCTTGGTAAACAACGTTTTTTGTGGTTTCAATGGGGATTACGTAGTCGAGATTCGTATTTGCGGTGGAAACAATATCTCCGACAGTAAGTTGGGATAAATCAAGAGACCAGATATTGGTCCATGTTTGGGCATTTAACGCAGAAACGCAAGTCCCTAAGATGGTAAATAATATAGTAAAGCAGAAATACTTTTTCATGGAATAACTTATATGTTTAATATCCTAAAAAATCAACATTTTTTTGTTATATGTTGGATTTATTTTGTAGTGCGATAAAACTTGACGAATATGCCCGCTTCTACAAAATCAACCGACTCAAAAAATATATGGCACTCATTGTTCAAAAATATGGCGGCACATCGGTAGGGGATACCGATAGAATCATGAATGTAGCACGCCGTATAAAAACTTTTGTCGACGACGGCAATAAGGTAGTAGTAGTTGTATCCGCTCGCAGCGGTGTGACCAACGCCCTTATAGAAAGGGCAAAATCACTCAATAAGGAGCCGGACGAAAGAGAAATGGATATGCTCTTGGCCGTCGGGGAGCAGGAAACTATAGCCCTTACCGCTATGGCTTTACATTCTCTCGGCGTTAAGGCGGAGTCCAGAACCGGCGCGCAGGCTGGTATCCATACAGACTTCGCCCATACTCGCGCCCGCATAGTGGAAATTACCGGAGGCGATATACAAAAATTGCTTAACGAAGGCAAAGTAGTCATAGTGGCGGGCTTCCAGGGTGTGGACGATGACGGAAACGTGACTACCCTCGGACGCGGCGGCAGCGACCTCTCAGCCATAGCTCTCGCAGCAACCCTAAATGCCGATATTTGCCAAATATACACAGATGTTGATGGCATCTATACCGCCGATCCTCGCATAGTAAAAAAAGCTAAAAAGATTCCGGAAATGTCGTACGAGGAGCTCCTCGAAATGGCGTCCCTCGGCTCCAAAGTAATGCAGGCGCGCAGCGTGGAATTTGCCCAGAAATATAATGTGGTATTTGAAGTCAGATCAAGTTTTAACAACGAACCCGGAACTATAGTGAAATCTGAAGCACCTTCATTGGAAGACGTCGTAATCAGCGGCGTCGCCGTAGATAGAAACCAAACGAAAGTCACGCTTAGCGACCTTCCGGACAAGCCCGGCACCGCGGCGGAAATATTTAGAAAACTCGGCGAGGGCGGAATCGTCGTGGATATGATAGTTCAAAACATAGGGCGCGGCGGCAAGGCAAACCTCACATTTACAGTATCAAAAGACGACGCTTCCAAAGCCGAACGCATATTGCGCGGCGTGTGCAGCGGCCTTAAAGGCGCAAACGTGTCGCTCACCGGAGATATAGCAAAAGTTTCCGTCATAGGCACCGGTATGCGCTCGCATAGCGGCGTGGCTGCAAAATTCTTCAAAACTCTTGCCGACAACAACATCAATATTCAAGTAATAACCACCAGCGAAATTAAAATATCGGTTGGCATATCGCTCGAAGATGCGGAACTTGCGGCTTCGGCCCTGCATTCGGCATTCGATCTCGATAAGTAGGCGTCGCGCATGCGTTATGTAAGCACAAGAGGGAAAGGCGGAAATCCGCGATTTTTAGAGGCAGTTTCGGAAGGCTTGGCCCCCGACGGCGGCCTGTTCGTGCCGGAGTCTATGCCGGATATTTCAAAGCTTTATCCGACTTGGGAAAATCTGTCGTATCCGGAATTGTGCTTTGAATTTCTGCGCCTCTTCGCCGACGATATGCCGGAAGCCGACCTTAAAAAATTGGTGGCGGCGTCGTATAAAAATTTTGACGATGCCCAAATAGCCCCGTTGCGCAAGCTTTCCGACAAACTCTATATGCTGGAGCTGTTCCACGGCCCGACTCTGGCTTTTAAAGATTTCGCCCTGCAGTTTCTCGGGAATCTAAACGAGTATATTTTGTCAAAAACGTCTCGCGTGATGAACGTGTTGGGGGCCACAAGCGGAGATACTGGAAGCGCCGCCATAAACGGAATGCTCGGCAAACGCGGGGTAAATATATTTATATTGTACCCCGAAGGCAGAATTTCGCCCCTGCAGGAACGTCAAATGGCTTGCACGGGAGCAGACAATGTATTCCCGATTGCCATTCGCGGGACTTTCGACGACGCCCAGGCAATCGTGAAAGAACTGTTCGGAGATTTGGAATTTAAGGCCAAATGGAATCTCGGGGCGGTAAATTCCATAAACCTTGCCCGCATTTTGGCCCAGTGCGTGTACTATGTTTACGCGAGTTTGCGCCTGCCCAAATCGGAGCGGGAAAACGCAACTTATATAGTGCCTACCGGCAACTTCGGCAATGTCCTCGCCGGCTGGCTCGCTTGGAAGTCGGGAATGCCCGCCGGCGGGTTTAAAGTGGCCACAAACCAAAACGATATCCTGTTTAGACTCTTCTCCACCGGAGTTTATAAAATCGGCAAGGTCGAGCCAAGCTATGCCCCGTCTATGGATATACAAGTGGCCTCAAACTTCGAGCGCTTTATCTACTTCCTGCTCGACAGAAATTCGGACAGCGTCCGCAATGTCATGGAAACTTTCAAGAAAACGGGTTCTTGGAAATTTGAAAACTTTAAGGCGGAAAACTTTACATCGTCGAGAATGGACGACGCCCGCATCGCCGATACCATAGCCAAAGTCCGGCGCGACTATGGCGTCACAATAGATCCCCATACCGCTTGCGCTTTTGCGGATTTATCCGGAGATTCTTCAAAAGTTGTATTGGCGACGGCCCATCCTGCAAAATTCCCGGAACTTATAGAAAAAGCAACCGGAGTTAAGCCTGTAAGCCCGGCTCTCGAAGCCCTGCTCTCGAGAAAAATTGAAAAGACCGTAATGGACGCCGACGCACAAAGTGTGCGCTCTTTTATAGAAAGCCGCGGCATTAAATAGAAACGATTTTTTGTCAAAGGGCGCAGAAACTGCCAACCACACCATAGAATCAAAATGAACGGCATGAAAAAAGTATTTGTTTACGACACCACATTGCGCGACGGCACCCAGTGCGAGGGAGTCTCGCTTTCGGCAAGCGCTAAACTGCGCCTCACCGAAAAAATGGACATATTCGGCATCGACTTTATAGAAGGAGGATTTCCCGGGTCAAATCCAAGAGATATGGCCTATTTTGAACAGGTCAAGAATCTCAAGCTAAAACATGCAAAAATATCGGCTTTCGGCTCGACTCGCCGCGCCGGCATACGCCCTGAGGACGATGGGCAACTGACCCTACTGCTCGAAGCCGAAACCCCTTATGTGACGATTTTCGGCAAAACTTGGCTCTTGCATGTCGAAAAAGTGATTAAGACAAGCGCGGAAGAAAACCTCAAAATGATAGAGGAAAGCATCGCGTATTTGTCGGGCAAGGGCAGAAAAGTGATATACGACGCCGAGCACTTCTTTGACGGCTGGAAAGACAATCCCGATTACGCCTTGCAAACCCTCGCGGCCGCCAAGCGCGGAGGTGCGGAGTTTGTCGTGTTGTGCGATACTAACGGCGGAACTATGCCGTCGGAGTTTGTAAAAGGCGTTGAGGCTGCGGCCTCGATATTGGGCGATACCCCGCTTGGATTGCACTGCCATAATGATTGCGGCCTCGGTGTGGCGCTGTCGATGCTCGGGGTGGATTGCGGGGCGACTATGGTCCAAGGAACTTTGAACGGGCTCGGCGAACGCAACGGAAACGCAAACTTATGCACGATAATCCCCAATCTGTCCTTGAAGCTCGGGTATGATTTGAATTGCGCTCCGAATATCAAAAAACTCCGCGATTTGTCGCTTTTCATGGACGAAATGGCGAATCTGCGCAGCGATATCCACCAGCCCTATGTGGGAGCTTCGTCCTTTGCTCACAAGGGAGGTGTGCATGCCGACGCCGCAAACAAAGTTAAGCGCAGTTATGAGCACATAGACCCGGCTCTTGTGGGAAACAAAACGCGCGTGCTTGTCAGCGATATGTCCGGAAGGGCTTCTATCATGATGAAGGCAAGGGAGCTCGGCGTGGATGTCGATTCAAAAGATCCGGCCATAAAATCTTTTCTCGACGAGCTTAAAAATCTTGAATTTCGCGGATACGAATACGAGGCCGCGGACGCGTCGTTTGAATTGTTGCTCTCGCGCTTTCTGAAGAAAAATTCCGAGCATTTTAAGGTGCGCGGCTACCGCGTTATAGTGGAATGCGATGAGATTTCAAAAACTACAAAATCCGAAGCTACCGTAAAACTTGAAGTTGACGGAAACATAGAACATACAGTCGCCGAAACTCACGGTCCGGTTGCGGCTCTCGATATGGCCCTCCGCAAAGCCCTCACAAAGCGTTTCCCGCAGTTGAAAAATATAGAACTTACGGATTTCAAAGTGCGCATAATAGATTCGGGCGCAGGAACAAACGCCATAACGAGAGTTTCGGTTGAAACCCGCGAAGGCAATAAAACATGGGGAACTGTGGGTGCTTCCGACAATATTATCGTGGCGTCCTGGGAGGCCATAAAAGACGCGTTCGAGTTTAGACTGGCCCAAGACGACGCGTTTTTTAAGGGTTGATTTTTTCGATAGGGGCTAAATTATCAAGAGTATGTCAGAGCCCGAAAAGCTTGTAGATTTGAAGCCAATGTGCAAAGGTTGGTTCTCGCGCGCGGCATATGCGCTGTTCGGGCGCGCCTTCATGCGCTTTATGGGACTCGAAGAACTTAACAAGGCCTATGTGTTTTTGCGCGCACATCCGGAATATGGGAATTTCTTCAATCGCGCCGTTTGCGCAATAGGCTTTAGTTATGAGGTGGACGAAAGAGATATTAAAAAAATTCCCACCTCCGGCCCTCTTGTAGTAGTCTCGAACCACCCCTTGGGAGGGCTCGACGGAATCGCAATGGGGGCAATGCTGCTCTCTGTGCGCGATGACACAAAACTTGTCCTCAATTCTCTCCTTTGCCGAATGGACGAGATAAAGCCATGGTCAATATCCGTTAATCCTTTTGGGGGAGCTTCCGCTACTGCCGAGAATATAGGGGCTATGCGCGAAATGATAAAAGTACTGAAATCCGGAGGCTGCGTAGGCACTTTCCCTTCCGGGACGGTTTCTTATCTGAACATTTCCGACAGATGTATTTGCGACCCCGAGTGGAATACTAATATTTCCCAGATAATAAAGCGCACGGGGGCGACCGTCTTGCCTGTGTTTTTTGAGGGCAGAAACTCTTGGTTTTTTTATTTTTGCGGACTTATACATCCGCGCCTCAGAACCGCCCTGTTGGTGCGCGAAATGTTTTTAAGGGCCCGCAAGCGCATTCCCGTGCGCATAAGGGTTGGCACGCCCATACTTCCGCGCCAGATAGAGGAATTCCATACTGACGAGGAATTGACGTCGTGGATGCGCCTTAATTCATATATGCTCGGCGAAAAGAGCTATAGGCAGAGCGCCGATAAAATGGCCTCCGCATGGCAGATAAAGAATATACACAAGAGCATAGGTAAAATATTTCCCTTGCGCCAGCGCGAGCTTCAGGAACTCATACTTCCGATAGATCCCCAAAAAATGGCCGACGAAATTGCGGCTCTCCCAGATGAAGCATGTCTGATAAAAGGGGATAAGTTTAGCGTCTATTGCGCGGAGGCATGGCAGATAAAATGGACGATGCTGGAAATCGGCAGGCTTCGCGAAAAGACTTTTAGGGAAGTCGGGGAAGGCACCGGCAAGAGCGTGGACAGCGAC
The DNA here is from genome assembly GCA_944389885.1 of uncultured Opitutales bacterium. Classification (GTDB taxonomy): domain Bacteria; phylum Verrucomicrobiota; class Verrucomicrobiia; order Opitutales; family Intestinicryptomonadaceae; genus Merdousia. The sequence goes on along the minus strand of CALXNZ010000017.1, from coordinate 26,647 downwards.
GAGTTCGACCAGTATTACCTCCACATGTTCATGTGGGATTCTGAAAACAAGAGCATAGTCGGCGCATATAGAATAGGCAGAACCGATAAAATATTGCAGTCGCTTGGAATCCAGGGGCTCTACGCTTCCACCTTGTTTAAGATAAAACCCGAACTCATAGATAGAATTTCTCCGGCCTTAGAAATGGGGCGTTCGTTTATCGCAAGCGAGTATCAAAAGAAACGCTCCACTCTGGCAATACTATGGCGAGGTATAGGAGAGTATCTCAGCCGGCATCCGCATTATAGAACCCTTTACGGCCCCGTCAGCATAAGCACGGAGTACAATCAAATATCGAAGGATTTGATAATCCAATTTTTGAGCGAAAGAAAAACCTCCGAAGAACTCGCAAAATTTGTCAAGGCAAAGAAGCCGCCTAAAGTGCGCCTAAATAATGCGGATAAAAAAGCCCTGCTGACGGGAGTCCAGGATATAGAGCACATTTCGGCCCTCGTGTCGGAAATAGAGCTCGACAACAAGGGAATTCCGACTCTCCTTAAACATTATCTCAAGCTCGACGGCGAACTCTTGGCCTTCAATGTCGACAGGGATTTCGGCAGCTGCATAGACGGCCTTATAATGGTTAATCTCTTAAAAACGGAACCAAAGCTTCTCAAGTCGTACATGGGCGCCGAAAAAGCCGTGGCTTATCGCAAATTTCACGGGTTGTCCACTCCGGATATATCTTCATCAAAAGGCGGCGAATAATATGGACCAGCAGCAGCTAATGTTGTTTGTCGAAATACTCGGACTGTTGGCGTTCGCAATTTCCGGGGCTCTCGCGGCATTCAAGCGCGATCTCGATATAATAGGATATATAATAGTCGGCACCGTCACCGGAATAGGGGGGGGGACACTCAGGGACGTCATTCTCGGCAGGCCCGTGTTTTGGCTGCACGACGCCTATCTGTATTCGCTGAATATTTGCATCGCCGCTTCGGTATTGGTGTATTTGGCTTCGCGCTTTATTGAAGACCGCCAAAACATTGTAAATTGGTTTGACGCAATAGGCCTGAGCTTATTTTCCGTCCAGGGGTATATGATTGCCGATTCTGTTCTTCAAAATCCCGAAGTGTCCATAATAATGGGCGTCATTACAGGCTGCGGCGGAGGTCTGTTGCGCGATATCTGCATGAATCGCCAGCCTTTCATCTTCCGGGGCGAAATCTATGCGTCGGCGTCGATTGTAGGGCTTGCGGTATTCTCATTCTATCCCAATATAATTTTGGCGTTTTTGATAATCTTCTTGTTGCGCGCTCTTTCGATACGTTTTCATGTGGCGCTTAAGTAGCGGAATTTACCTTTTTCCGCTGTAGGCTTACGACTTGTGCGGCATAGCCGTTTCTTTTTATTTTATGGACATTTTTATTAAATAAAATAAATTTAGTTCCGATAAAATATAAAATTTATTCTCTTAAAAAATGACTTTATATGAGAAAATATATTCCTGTAATGCTTATTTGGCTGTCGCTGAATTCTGTTTCTTTTGCACAGGAACAGTATAATTTGCCGTACGGAAATTTTGGATTGGATTATCTGTCCAATGAGATATCCGATGGGCAAAGCTATTTGGAAGAGAATGCGGGAGTAGGCATATTTTTCGACTATTATGCGGTCTTGCTCTCGAATCCATACGGCGGGGCCGGGCAGGGAACATGCTACACGCATGAGATGATATACGGGGCAAACCTTGACTTGGGAAAAATTTTAGGCTGGAAAGGCGCTCAATTTACAATAAGCGGGGCGTATAATGCGGGTTCAAATCTTTCGGGGAAGATAGGAAACTTCTTTACGGTATCGGAGTCGTATGTGACGGGAGGGGCCATGTTTTATGAGCTCTATTTGGGCCAAACTTTGAATACGCGTTTTGGAGATATAGAGGTTCGCATGGGTAGAATATCCATGGCTGACAATTTTATGGATCTTCCGATTTACGATTATCTCTGTATCGCGTCGGACGGTTTGAGGAAAAGAATCGAACGTTTGAGGATATTCTGTCGTTTTTAGAATCGTTGCAATGATTTTGCAATGTAGTTTAAGTTAGCGTGCAACGGTGTAAAAATCGTCGATCCTCCACAAATTTTTAAAGACCTCGGTTTCGGTTGAAGGGCTTGGTCTGATTTCGTTACCATTTTGAACCATAACCTTGTATGTCACGTAAGTAGGATTAGTTCCAGAATCTATCTGTCCAACTTCAATTCCTGTTGATGGATCCTTTGGGAAAAACTTTTCATAGAGTTCGCGTTTGTAAAATGAATAAAAAGTAGTCTCTTTGCGGACGGAAACCTGGAGTGCCCGAGTAGGATAAGTCTTTGTCGGCGATTTAACATATAAAACTCCGCCGCTTACATCGCGGTGGTCAAAGACAACCTGTTTAGCCGTCCAAGTCTCGCCGGTGTATGGATTTGTAAATCCAGATGCTTTAGCCCATATGTATGAACCTTCCCGACGAGAAACTGTCAACATGCTTGAGCGGCACTCATAATATGTTCTATAACCAATAACTTGCTTGAATCTTTCTATGTAGAACTCATCCCCAAGCGTTAAGTCATTTGAAATGAAACCGATTTCATCAAGCCCACAAAGATATTGTATTTGGTTGAAAGAATACGTTTTTGAATAGTTGAAATTAAAATCGACCAGTGTCGGAAAATTTACAACCTCAGTAGAGGTAGAAGTAAAAGTTATTTTTGGAGCATATACATAAACCTCCGTTACATGGTAAATATCTCCAAATTTAGAAGTACTGACATCGATAATTTCGTCGCCTACAAAATAGTTTCTGCTTTCAAAAAGCTTTCTTTCCGATTCGGACAAATCGCGGAATATCTCCTCGCCCGAACCAGAATCGTCATAATGGCGCTGGTTCAAATTTAAATAAGCCCCCATGCGCGACGAAAATGCCTCGCGCATAATCCAGTAGTCGAGTTCAATAAAGTACTCATCTAAACGTTTGAATTCTTTGAAGTAGAAATTACGGCGGAAGGTGTCGTCATAACACGGTGCATTAAAGTCGTTTGATGGATCAAGCATTATTTGTCCTTTCCTTCGGTAAGAGCCATTACGGAAGCTTTTAAGCTTTTAATGTCCTCGCCCATAGTTTTTACAACGGCGGCAATTTCCCCCAATGACTGAGCCGATGAATCTTTCGAGTTTTCTTTTGATGAATCGACCTGCATGGATTCAAGTTTGTTGTTTAATGCGGGGTTAGCCGCCAACTTTTGGTTATTATTATTACTTAAAGAGGGTTGCTTTCGTGACTCTGAAATCGATCCCAAAACACCACCTAAAACACCACCCACTTGCGGTATATTTCTATACGCTATATTCTTGGCAGTACTTTCGGTAGCAGACAAGATTCCCTGCGCTTGCGCTTGAGCTTCCTTATTCCCGACGGCGGCGCTGCGGGACTTTCTGAAGTCCGTCCAGCTTTGCCCCGATTTCGAACCTCCGGCGGCTTTCCACTCATCATACAGGGCGGCCGACTTTGCTGACACGGTTGCGGGCCTACCGGTTTGTCTGCTCGTCCCTCCGGAACTTAGCATATCCGAACTGGATTCCCCGATTGTATTAGAACTCCCTTTAGATCCGCCGTAATTTTTTGTAGTTGCCCCGGGAGCGCTTTCTTTGCGCGATGTTTCTTGTTTGGCGCGATACGAATTTGTCTGCCGCATGGTATTGGCAAGCTTTTCCTTGTCCTCGGCGGACACTCCCTTTAAGCCCGCAAGCGTACGCTTAATTTCGCGCTCGCGCTCGAGTTCGCGCGCCTCGGTAATCTTGCCCTCGGCTTTAAGCTGCTCGATTTTGTTTGCAAGCAAGATATCCTCGATTTTGGACTGCGCGTCTTTGGCAAGATTTTGGCGCTCAAGCTCGTCGCTTACCGATTTTTCAAGCTCGTATCGTTCCTGCGCCTGTCCCCGGGCAGTTTCCATCAAGGATTCGAGTTCCTTGCGGCTCATGCCTTCCTTGCGCGTGGTTTCGAAAATTTCCGACGCAATCTGCGAAACCCTGAGTTTGCCCTCGATTTCCTTGGCAAGCTCCTCATTCCCCGACGCCCTCGCCCGCAAAATGTCCATCTCAAGCCCGCGCTGAACAGTCTTATTGCCTTCAACTTCCGCCGCCAGCCACTTCTCGGTTTCCGCCCTTTCTTTTTCAGATTCCAGAATCGCGTTGGCGTAGCGCGCTGCATCCGATTGAGTCTGCTTTAAATCGTCGGAAGTCTTAATTTCGCCATTCCGCGCGGATACATACGAACTTATTAAATCCAAGCGCTTTTGCTGCAATTTCACATCGGCAAGATTGTTTTCCAAAGATTTAGCGTTATCTTTATCGCCGCGCAGGCGCGCTCCGGCAAGCTGCAATTCAAGCTCGTTTTGCTTCTTAAGTTCGGCCGTTTTTCGGACGTCGTATTGTGACGACGCAATGGCAAGTTGCTGTTCTATTTCTTTCTTTCCAAGCTCTAGTAATTCCTTTCGCGCCTGGCTTAGCCGTTCCGCCGTTGCAATACGCTGAGAGTCCGCTACATTTCCGCTTTTAAGAGCTTTATCAAGCTCGGCAATTTCCTTCTCGGTTGAAGCGTATTTTTCCCTCGTGACATTCAAAGCCTCTGTCGCCGACTTAGCAGCCCTCATTTCCTTCGCACTCTTAGCGAGTATTTCGTTGGCGGCCTTTACTACTTCGGCGTGCCGCTTCGCCGCGAGAGCATCCAGTTCTTTCGCATTTGCCGCCGCCTTTTGGCGTTCTTCAAGTTTTTCTATTTTCGCGCGGTAATTGTCGAGCTGCGCTCTTGCGGCAGGATCTATATATACGGCTATTCCGCCCATAGAGCCGGTGTTTACGCTCCTTATGTTTGCACGCTCGTATTCGGCTTGCTCGGCTTTTAATTTGGCGATTTCGGCCGCGACTTCCGCCGTCCGTTTTTTGTTGTTCTCGGCTGAAATACCCCACTGTTTCATTGCGTTAATTTCCGCATCTATGCCGTCGCGGTACTCGCGCGACTGCTCGATATTTTGCTCGTATCTCTCTTTCTCTTTTGAGTGCAAGTGCGCCACAACCATTCCGAACGCGGAAACCGCCGTTACTGCGATGCCGAGAGGATTGGCTCTCAAAGATGCATTTAAGCCGTCTGACGCCGCCTTCGCAACCGACATTCCGGACGCCACCATTTTAAATAGCGCCGCCACGCTCGCAAGCCCGCCTATCTTGCTGAACGCAAATCCAACCGCAAGCGATGATAATCCGCCTATAAATATTTGGGTAATTTCGCTGTTTTTTGAAAGCTGTTCGCAAATAAATTTCAGGGCGTTTGCAACATCGACAGCCACCGGCGCGAATGTGCCTCCAGCAACTTCCGCTAAATCTCCCCACGCGTTGGCCGCCTGTTTGAGCTTGCCGGCCGTAGTTTCCGCCTCTGCCTTTGCCTGTGCAAAGCCGTCTTTCATCGCCTTTTCCGCAAGCGCATATTTTTCCGTCTCAGATTTGCACTTTGAAAGCGCCGGTATTAATTCGTTTAGCTTTTCAGTTTTGCCCTGAACAACTGCCGCCGCAGCCCGGACGGCTTCGTTAAGGCCTATGCCATAGACATTAGTCAAGCCGATGGCGCCTTGAATGCACAGGTTCATTTGATCCGCCGATACCCCCATTGCCGTCGCCATAGACTGCATTGCAAGCACTTGCTCGTCGCCGTAGGTTGTTATGCGCTGCATCTCAGAGGCAAACGAAGACATTATCGGCAAAACTTCTGACACGTTTCCGCCCTGCGACCTTATCGCCGCCGCCAGCTTTTGCACCGCCGCCTCTTGTTGCCCGAAAGCTTGTATTGCAGCAGTCGCAAAACTCGGAAACTTCAGTGCAAGGTCGGACATCTTCGCGCCAATGTTATACATGGCGCCCGACCAAACCTTGTTTACATCTGAAGCTCTTTCAGAAAGACCATTTAACTTTTGGTTTAAATCGCCAATGGCGTTTTGGATTTTATTGAGAGATTCAAGTTGGGCATTTACCGCGACTTCTATATTAAATTTTTCGTCCGCCATTATTTTGTCCGATTTTTATTGATTTGTGAAACTTTTGTGCGATAATTTAATTGTTAAAAGAAAAGGAAATGATCGAAGAACCCACAATTTTGTCACAAATATTTTGCATTATACTTTGGCTGTTTATAACGGCGGGGTTCATATTCTTTTTGTGCCTGTTGAATTATATTTTCAAACATGCCAAGTGTACTGTCTTTGATGTTTTTGTTCCTCCATCCGAATAGAAACTTCTCTTTTACTTTTGAGCGTCCCTCAATTCGCGGTTAATCCGGTTGAGGGATTTTTCGTCTATGAGGGCGGCCTGCGCGTCGAAAATCGACAAGGTGTCAAAGGCTCTGCGGCGCTTTACGGCATTGGCGACGAACTTAAGCCTCAGCGGAGGCATGTCGATTACGTCGTCCCAAGTAAGCCCCGTGTTTGCCACAAGCCACGCTACATTTTTGCAGGCGGCTCTCCACTGGTCTTCGACTCGTTCTTCGGAAGGCTTTTCCCGTAAATTTGGGCTTGCAGTTTCGCGGCTTCCGCCTTCCGTTTCAGCCACGCCGAAAAAGGGCCGTAGTTTAAATCGTGCGCCTTGTTGAATAGCTTGCCGGAATCGTCGGCAAGAAGCATGTCAATTTCCTCCGGGCTCAAATCGGTGCAAAGCCCGATAAGCTCGGGCTCAAGCGTAAAGAGCGCCGCGTATTCGGCGAGCTTTCGAACGGGCAGGCATTTTACCTTCACAGACTTTTTGCCGTTGACTTCCCGCGTCAATTCCACTTCCTCATAGCCGAGGAGAACCGCCATATTGTTTTCAGCATCCATAATAAAATCCTCTTGCAGGCGGTTTTCAATCCGCCTGCAAAGTTAGTTCGTTTACTTCCCCAGAATTTTTGCATCGACCAATCGGGCCGTAAGAGCTTTTGAAACAGCTTGAACTCTCGTAAGTTCAGCCCCAAGCTGCCCGCGCTCGATGAGAAGGTTCTCTATTTCATTACATTTCTCCTTTGCAGCGCTTACATCTTCCATTCGCACCAGTTCCGGCAGAATGAACGCAAGATACACCGTCGGAGACAACATGCCTTCGGAGGCAGGTATGTTCAATAAGTACTCCTTATCGCCAAACTGGTGCGCCAATATAAAACGCTCTCCTGCGTCTAATTTGACGTTCTCGACAACAAAACCCGCAGACTTTATGCCGTCATACCAACTCTGCGACTTTGTGTTCTTTAAATAACCAGACTTTAGCCGGCACAAAACTAAGTCCGAAGCTTCCATTTCGCTATAATACAAATCATACATGCGGGCAAAAATTATACGCAATGCGTATGCCTGTTTATAGGCGTCAGCGTCAGATTTATACTTTTCTATGACTTCATCAAAACTCAGTTTGGCATCATCGGTAGCCTTCCACGAATTAAACAGATTTAGTAAATCCGCTTTGTTGTCCGCAGTAAACTTCCGTTGCGCGTCTATTAGCGTCCTCTCATCATTTGCCGTAATAGCACTGTATTCCGATACGAGTTCGCTTTGAGTTTTTGCAAAAGCGCATACGCCGAACGCACACGCGATTATTGTTATAATTATTTTTTTCATGTTTATTTATTTAGTTGTTCTATGGTTTGAAATGCTTCGAGTTTTTTAAAACCGTCGCTTTCAGAAAATTCCTTCCAAAGATACCACATATATGTATTTGGATCCGATGTAGCCGCCCGAATAAATATATCCGGAGACGTGTTCAAAACTTTTTGGAAACTAAGATCTATATACCTCTCAGATTCGCTCTGCGCCATATCGGACAATTCCTTCAACCGAATTAAATCTGAGTAATCGTCGGCGATTGAAAGCGTCGCACTCACCGCTATCGTAATAATTGATACTAATTTTTTCATTCAACCTCCTTAAATTCACCATATGGTTCAAGTCTAACCGGCCGCCATAATTTATTACCATTGCCCATCTCGCCCTTGTTTGTAGTCTGCCGCCAAACAAGTATCGTGTTTTCTTCGTTCAAAAATACCTCTCGGACGTATTCTCCCCAAATAACCCATCTATAGCCGGCCTTTGTGTTCGCTTCATTCGAATTGTTGCCGAGCCCCTTTTTTGGAAAATTTGTCGTATCCAAAACTCCGGCACCCTTATAAACAGGCACTGCGCGCCCTTGAGTAGAATCGTAGTTCGGATATATCCAAATTCCCATTACACGGTAGGCAGAATTAAAAAAACCAATCGATCTGGTAAAATCAGTAAGTTGCCTCTTGGTTCCCCAACATCCACCGGTGGAGTTGTAATAGGTCGACCAATAATATATCGTGGGCGCCTCATCTGTAATCTCCGGATGCAGAGCCTTTACCTCGGAAAAATTGAGCCCTATTGTTGATGTGAAATATATAAGGTTTCCCCATTTGTCTATTCCCTTGATTTCACCGTCACTCCACCAGCACATGTCGTAATATTGATAATAGTCACTGAACGTGGCCATTGTTATCCCAGACGAGTTTACAGTGCGGGTTGTACTTCCGTTTTCCTTATAATAGAACGGATTACTACGAGAGTAGTTTGCAGATGTCATAGAATCACTTGCGGGTGATGGAGATGTATCTACAAATATGCGCACGTCTTGCCTAAAACTTTGTATATTTTTTTTGAAAAAAACCGATTTTGCAGGCTCAACAATATTGCCTTCGGAATCGCTCATTACAGTGTCGGCTCCCTGTGAAATTGACGCCACAACCATTATCATTAAAAATAAGATTCTCATTATTTCCTCAACTTTCCTCACCAAAGATTTCATCATATTCAGCCTGCGTTAAGGCCGAAAATTTCAAATTCCCGTCGTCGGATTTCTTCATTATTAAGTAGCCGTATTCGTCCGAAACGGAGCCGTTTTTAATTAACAAAAACTTTATAGCGTTAAATGCCATAGAGCCCACTGCTATATTCAAAATGCCATTCGTTAACGAGGTGAGTTCCGTTGAGATTTCTTCGGTCTTAGCCAAGAGCTTATCGACATCATCTTCGATCTTTCCAATCGACTCTTCGCTTTGCTGAGAAATATCTTCTAAAGCTTCAATGCGCGAAATCGGCTCATTATTTATGTGTGTCAAAATATCTTGTAGCAAGATAGGACCGTCGCCCGACAAAATCTTGCGCGTATTACTTGCGCTTACGGTCGACATCTCATTAACCGGGCGCGTTTCATAGTTCATTTCATTACTCATTATTTAGATCCCTTCGAAACACGTATAAGCGGAGCAATAAGCGATGAGCTTGAATCACCAATTAACGGTATGTATTCGACGCCCCCGACACTTATCAAAGGCAGATAAAATGTTATCGCGCGACCCGCTTTAAACTTGTATTGTATTTCAACGCTGACGCCCGTTGCACTTACAACATCGACGTTCTTCAACGCCGCCGTTCCGTATAAATACGACACGCCGAGCATTGATTCAAAGTCAAGATCTCCATACTCGCGCAACTGTTCCATTGCGGACATGTGCTCCACAACCCAAACTTCCGCCTCGCGATAAAAGTCAAACTCTCTCAATACATTGATTACAATCTCACGGGAGACTCCCTTGCGTTGTATATGTATTGGATTAGTCGACCCCAGCGGCTGTATGGTATCGCTCTCTTTCGTCAGCGTTGGCGTCGGAGCCGTCAGCATTTTTGTAACGCCATCGGTCTCCGAATCGCAGATCACATAGTTGCCGATTTTAAGATACATTACATTCCGGCTCCGATTTCGTCGTCAAGCCCGTCGTCCCCTTCGGGCTCCGAGCTTTGGGTTGACGCCTGGCTTGCCTCCGACTCAAACTGAAAATCCGCCGACGCCGTATCAATGGTTAGCTTGTTGTCGCCCAAATTGTCGCCCATGGCCTCAAAAGTAAGCTCGTCCATCATGGGTTCCGACGGGCTGAACGTGGCTCCGGGGTCGGTGCAGCGCGCCGACTTTAGCGTAAATTGGAAATCGCCACTTTTTGCGCCCCGCAATACCAGATCCGGCAACGATCCCACGCCCTTAAATTCACCGAGGGTGTCGGTCGTTAAAATGCCGGTCAGAGCCTGCCAGTCTTCGTAAGTGATGTTGCGCGGCTTGAACTTTGCCGATACCGATATGTCGGTCAGGTTCTTGCCATACTTGATGAGACGGTCGTTTGTGGCGTCTTCGGTCGATAGCGATATTTCAATGCTTGCACCGTCGGTATCGAAGTCTATTGCTGAAGCGCTTTCACCATATATGCCCAAACAGCGCAGCATGAACTTGCCTGCATCCGCCATGCTCGGAATCGTCGGCGCCTCTTCGAGCTCCGTGCTCGTCACCATTGGAGCTGTCGGATTGAGCGGATCGGGATACACCGTCCAGCCGTGCTCGCCAAGCGGCAAGTTCGCGCCGAAGGTAATCGAGCCTATCGTGTCGTGGATTGCCGGCAGGAATGTCCACTTTATCCACTTGTCGGAGGCGATACGCGCGACAATATAAAAGCTTTCAATCTTCGGGATTCGCGCGCCCTTCACGAGCTTTAGCTCCTTGAAAAGCGCGTCCGTGTTGCTAAATGCCACCGGCGAGCCCTTGATTGTTATCGCCTGGTCCGTGATGATGTCGCCCGCCTTTATCGCGTGCGAGGTCGCGACGTCCAAGCGCGTCGAAGTTTTCTGCACCTTTATGTTGTCCTTGATAAAAAGGACGCTTCCGCCGACAAACAGATACGCCGGCGCCTTTATGTCTTCTATCGGATATTGCTTCATTTATTGCCTTTGTTTGAGTTTTAAAATTAAAGGTTTAGCGCGTTGGTTAACGGCAAGACAAAGTGGATTATTGGTTCGTCTGCAGGTGATTCGTCGCGCACGTTTCCCAGCGTTATTACGGATCCGCCAAGCTCGTCGCAGCGTTCCTCATGCAGGGCCTTTGCCAGAGTTTCAAGCAAGCTGTACGCGGTTTCCTGAGTTGTCTGCAGAAGCACATTTTCCAAAATATGTATTTCGCTTTCGACGGTCTCTGCCTTTAATAGATAAGTTTTAGACCATGCAAGCGGCAGAGGCGGCTCTATTACAACCGCAATGCCAAGCGTTGAAAGCGCGTTTTGAACGTCGTTTTCCACATTGCCCTTGCGCCGGCAAAGAACCTCCACATCTTCCGGCAAGGCCGCCGAAACCTTGTTTTCAAGCCACTCTTGAAATTGATAAAGTTTTGATGTGCTCATTTTGTTTTAATGTATAAAGAAATAGTTTTTTTTGCGGCGGATAAAACCGTCTCCTTTTTCGGCAACGCTTGCGGATCGCGCGGCGTGTCGGCCTTGCGGACGAGCCAATAATGCACCTGCATTGTCCCGTCGGCTCGGATTTGTCCGAGCAATCCTCCTTTGCGAGTCCGGCGGAATTGAAGCTCGTTTTTATCGAGGCTCGACGGGCTTATCCCGTATCGCGCCTCTATCGCTGGAATCGCCAAAAATTTTTTTCCGGACTTGGGGCGAATCCTCGCGCCGAATACTTTTGCGGCGAATTTGCTTCCAGACGAGTTGCCTATCGCTACAACCGCCTTGCTTTCATCGGCTCCAGCAAATACCGTGTCCGATGCTATCTTTTGCCAAAAGTGGCTCTTCTTCCAGCCGCGCTTATTCGGACGCCTGTCAAGGAAGCGGAAATGCGTGCGCAAAGTCTTTTCAAAAGCTTTGCCGACGGCCGTATTGAGACCCTTAGCGTCCGAAAGCTTTTTCTGCAGAGCTTCAATCTGCTCTACCTGAGCGCCTTTTGCCGCTTTGACTGTAAATTTTAAAAGCATCTTTTTCTCTTGATTTTCTGAATGTTTTGGCCGATATTTTAATCAGACAGTGAACGAGGGTGCAGGAAGTGGCTATTCCCTCGGGATCAAGTGGCGGTTAAGATTTCCCTTAATCGCCATCCTTTTTTCTGTAGATACATTCTCCCTTTCTAAAAAGGTTCAGTCCGTTTATATCCTCTATAAAGTAGGTATGAACTCCTCCGTCGGGATATACTGATGTAGCAATACCCTTATGTTTTCCGTTCCTATTGGTATAATCCAAGACGTAGTTGCGCATGCCGTTGGGAAGCTGCCAGATTTCCTTTGACCGGGAGACGCACATTTCGGCCATGGGTAGGCGTATCAGACGTCCGAAGGCGTCAGCGGCGTCCTTTTCCGTCAGATTTTTTCTCCAATGAATGGTGTCGTCGGAGAAGGTTGCGGCGTTGCCCGTCGGGTCGCTCACGGTAAAGCCGTCTTTCAGCTTTTTTTCAGCCTCCGATTTTGAAACGGTCACTTCCCTCACGCTCGGTTTCCAGCTCCGCGCAGACTCAAGCCCCGTATCTTTCCATGTCGGCAGTGGCTTTTTGTCGCTCATTTTTAGCTTGCCGCTTTCAATGCGCGCGTTGGGAGTCTCTTTTATAATAGAGTCGAGCATGTCTTCCGGTATGCGGTCGAGGGAGACTTCCGCTTCCAGCCTAATGTCGAAGTCAGGAATTTCGTCGGAGGGCTCGTCGGCAGGAAGCAAGCCAAGCTCTATGGCTTCCTCTCTGTCTACATCTTCAACACCCATGCCGCTGCCGTAGTCAAACGGCGGATACGGACGCCCAAAGCGCGAAAGATTAGTCCAGACCGAATCGGACTTCAACGCCACCATGCGGCCGCCTCTTATCTTTCCGCCCGCAGCCCGCCAGCGGGCCGGCCAGTCTGTGCGCGGAACCCGCCGGCTCTCAACCCTCAAGAACTCCTGCGCGGGATACATGTCGAGCACGTCGGCGTCCTGCCCGCGCACATAGCGGGCGTATTCGCGCGCTTCCTGAATGTTCATGTCGTAGATGAGCCCAAGCCTGCGGCGGCTTGTAATATCGGTAAGCTTGCTTCCGCCCATTGTATATCCGCGAGAGCGCAAGAAATCCTTCATCTCCGAAATGAACTTGTCCTGACTGACAAGAGCCTTTGACGAGTCCCTCTTTGAGGAATCTATCGCCTCTCCCAAAAGCTCCCGCATTTTTCCCAGAACTTCGGCGTCGTTTACGCGGGCGGAGAAAAAGCACTTCTCGCGCAAAGCCGGCGCCACGCGCTCCCATTCTGCGCTCGTGCGGCTACTGGGAGTTGCCCTGCGGCTATCAAAGCGCGATACCGCTTGGGGATCGGAAGAAAGACTGACTCCTGCACTTGGCATCTTTTTAAATTTAAAGAGGGCGGTTCACTCACGCGAAAACCGCTTTGAATTATTGTTAAAGTCCGTTGTAATCGCTGCGCTGCGGAACTCCACGCGCGGGACGCACAAGCTTGCAGCCTCCGCTCGCCTGCACGGATTCCGCAGCCGCTTCGGGATCGTCGGGAAGAGATGGGCTTATCTTGCCCTCCGCGATTTTGTCGAGGCGCGCCCGCGCCGCGTTTGCAAGGTTCACTTCGTCGGCAGTCAGCTTTTGCATCAAGCGCGGCTTGGCAAATTCCACAATGAGCGCAACAGCTTCGCCTGAAAGCTCGCCAGGGATTTTGCTTTGGTCTTTATCAACCGCATAGCCGCCGCTTTTGACGTCGCTTCTTATGCGCGCCGTGATGCGCTCTATCGCGGCTTCAAGCGGATTTTCCTGAGTTTCCGAATACTTTGCCTTGCTCTCCAAAGCCTTTACAAGGGCTCCCGCCTGATAGCTCGCAACATCCTCAATGCTAATCTTTACCCATCTGCCCATTACGCGGCCTCCTTAAATTTTCCGCTGTTTGAAACGGCGTTAAAATTGCTTTGCAGGGCGTCTGCAAGCTCGTCGCAGGCGACGATCATTTCGGAACGTTCAGGGCGTATTCTGTCGCCCGTTCCCGCCGAGTATTTAAAAGGCACTTCAACTTTCGCAAAATCCGAAAATATTTCCCTGCAAATGTCGCTGCCATCGCAGGAAAGTAGCCATTTTCCTTTTATCGTGTAGAGACTGTTTCGCAGCATTTCCATGTCAGCGGGCTCCCAAGCGTCATAGACGCCGCTGTCGCCCGTGCAATAGGGAGGATCAAAGTAAATGAAAGCAGACTCTCTATCGTAAAATTTTACGACTTGCTGCCAGTCGCGCTTTTCGATGTAAACGCCGTGGAGCCTCTCATGCAGCTCCTTGATTGCGGGCACATGTTTTGTCTTGTCGAAGCCGCGGTATCCGCGCGGATCGCGCGCATAGTAGTCGCCAAACCCGCTAAATGACGACACTTTTAAAAGATACCAGCGCGCCACTTTTTGAAGTTCAGTAAGTCCTTTGTTTTCTTGGAGGCGGTTAAAAATTTCCACGGAGTGCAAGTACCACTCCATCTCGCTTAGAAGTGCGTCCAAGTGCTCTCGCACGTATAAATAAAAGCCGGACACTTCGTCGTTGAGGTCGTTTATCACCTCAACCTTAACGCGCTCTTTTGCCAAAAATACGGCAAGCCCGCCTGCAAAGGGCTCTATGTAGGTGTCGTGCGCGGGTATGACCGGCAGAATGTACTTTAACATTCGCCGCTTGCCCCCGGGATATGCAAAAACTGGATTCATTATTTTATCTGAAAATTTCGGAGGCGGAGCGGGATGCCCCGCCTCCGAATTGAATTACGATACGGATATGGCTTTCGCGCCGCCCGCTACCGTGTTTACGATGTTTGAGTAGTGCTCGACAGTAATGTCCACCCACTTCGCCTTTTCGTCGCGGTAGATGCGGAACATTTCACCGCCGTCGCACGGACTCCAGAAGCGCTTTAGGGTTGAAGGATCCAGATCCGTAGCCCCGTCAACGCCCACAAACGCAACTGCATATGCGCTATTTACAACCTTTGCCTTTCCAGAGGTGGTTTCGACCCTTTCAGTGCTCTTGAATACGCCATCAAGGCCAAGTTTGTCGGCGAGCTGCTGGGCGCCAAAATTTGCGGCTACTCCCGCATATGGAGCCGTAGAGCTCTCGTAAACTTCCAGGCGGGTGCTCCATGCCTTTGAGCCAATGAGCAGGCGGTTTGCGTCAAGCATTACCGAGTCGCCAACGGCGTCGATAAGGGCGCGCAAGTCGGCGTCGGGCTGTGTCTTTGTGGAGCCCGTAGCCCACGATTTGGAGGTTGCAGATCCCGCTACGGAAAGCAGCATTGCCACCGCCCGCACGCATTCGTTGCGTATTAAGCGGCGTACGAGGCTCTGGGTCTTTTCCTCCTCGATGCCTTCATAGCGTTCGTCGTTGTCGATTCGTATCGTGAGCCCCTTGTTTAGCGTCTTTTCTTGAACGATCTCGCCCTTTACTTCTAGACGCTTGAAGTCGCCGCCCACATTGCGGATATCCTCGCTGTCGGCGAGAAATTCCCCCTTGCCGGACTTGCGGAATTCAAAGCGTCGGTTTGCGCGCACAGCGGGAGCGATGAAGTTGAGCAGAGCCTCATACTTTTCGCTTCTGACGCCGCTTGCGAAGTTGGTGAGTGCCTCGCTAAACTGCGAGTCCGCAACGCGGTCGTTGGCCGCGCAGATAAGACCGCTGTTCAGGTTGGAATTGGTCAGTTCGTGTATCTTTTCCATGATTTTGATTTTTTAAGTTTTGTTAGGAAGCCGAAACCTCTTGTGGCACACAGTGCTGGATTTCCACCTCGCCATCGGCAGACGCGGCGGTCAGGGCGTAGCCAATGAAGTACCCGCCCTCGGTTTTACCTACTTTTCCGTTTGCGGCCTCGTAAAGCGCGTCTCCCTGGGCGACTGCTTCTGCGGCGATTCCAACGGTAGTTCCCGCGGCGTTGCCAAGCAGCCTCACCGCAAGCCCTTCACCTTCGCTTGCGCTGTCCTGCGCAAAGCCAAGCGGGCGGCTGCTTGCCGCGCAGGCGACGACTTTGCCGGACGAGAACGCCACAAGGCTGTTGCGGACTATTGCTCCGCCCGCCACGCAGTTAATTGCGCCTTCGGGATGAATCCCAACGAGCGTGTCGTTTGCCGCCCAGACTCCATGGGCGAATAGGCGGCGCATTCTTTCAATTATCTTTTTCATTGCGATTGTTCCTTTGGTTGAGTTTAAGATTCAAAAGCCAATTTGTACTGTTCGGGCATTTCTCGCTTGGCGCGCATGGTAGCGTCAAAATGGTCAATGCCTTCCGCCTCGTATTTGGCGACGAGCCCGTTGAAAGCCGCTTTGGCGCTTGCCTTGGCGTCTCCCTGCTTGAGCCCGTCCGTCTCCGGCTTGGTTTCCACAACAACCGGCAGAGCTTCGATTTCATTTGCGGCGGCGACAAAATCCGTCGCTTTCTTCAAGCTGTCCGTGCGCGCTGCGCGGTCGGCCTCCGTGAGTTTGCCGGCCTTTATAGCGGCGTTTACCACAATTTCAGCAGCTGCGGCCCTGTCGTTTGCCGCGGCGGCCTTAGCTTCTGCGAGCTTTTTTTCAGCTTCCGCCTGTGCAGCTTCCGCGGCTTCGGCATTTTTAGCCCCGTCCAAAACAGCCTTTAACTTGGACTTGATTTCGTCTTCGGAAGGTGCACCATCCGACTTGTCAATATACTTCTGGGTAGCTTCGTCGGAATAGCCCAAAAGTTTTAGCAACTCTTTTATCATTTCGTTTTCCTTTGTTTGATTTTCAGTTAAAATTTCCTCGATTGAATTTGCTGCGGCGGTTGCCGGAATATTAGGAGTTTGAGTTAGACCAAGTGATGCGAGAAACGTCGGGCGATATACGCCCTTTGAAAGGGGTCTCATCAGCCAAAATGGCGAAAAGCGCAAACCGTGCGGCAAAAGCCCAAAGTCCGGTTGCCAATCTATCTTTGCCACCAGGCCTTCCGGAGATTTTGCAAGGTCCGCCACTTTGCCGTACACGGACTTATCGAGATGTTTCGATGAAATGCCTGGCCTGCCATCGTCGCCCACGTCTGGATGCCCGAGATGGACGGGAATTGTCGTCCCGAAACCGGCAGCGCGTTTCAGGCGTGCCCAAATGGATTTGTACTTGTCGATTATCTCGTCGGCGGATTGCTCGTCGAAGCGTTGGACTCCCACGCGATGGTTAAAGTTTCCGTAAGGGGCCACGAGATACCAAGCCCCGCCGTCATTTGCAGCGCAAATCAACTCCGTGTCCTGGATTGCATATTCGCACTCCTCGGATTCGTTCGCCGCCCATACGCCAAAGTTCGTATTGGCTATCCCATCGTTTTGATCGCGCTCAGCATTGCCGTTGCAAAACGCCAGAATGCCGTTGCAAAATCGTTTTCTTGCATTTTTGGGGCGATTGCCCGCGCCGCGGATTTTAAGGGCTAAAAACGCCAAAATTCGGCTTGGTTTATTTTTCATTTGAAATTCTCCTCTCTAAAATCTTCATCATGGCCTCCGCTTCGGCGTCGCCGCCGTCAAAGTAGTTGCCAATATTTCTTTGCAAATTGGCGAGGGCGTCTGCGCGCTGCGAGGCGTCGTCCATAGCTTCTATGCGGTCGAGCTCGGCAAGGAGGGCTTGTTTCTTTTCGGTGCTCATGGCGCGGGAAAGCTCGTCTATGTCGCTTTCGGCGTCGTTTGCGCCAAAGGCGGAATCCTGAAGCATCGGCGCCTGCGATTTCTCGATTACGGCTTCGCCCTCGTCGGGCGCGGCGACTCCGCTTGCCTCGCGCCACGCCTTTTGGGATACGGGCACGCCCCTGTCCGCCGTCATCCCGAGAATTTCAAGCGCGGCCTTTTTGTCGGAACGGTCGGTGCGCTGGAATTGAAGGTATGCGGCGGGCTCGACGTTGCCGAAATAGTAGCGTATTATAAAGCGCGACACGGTGTTCGCCAAAGTTTCTTCTATTAAAAGGCAGTCGTCGTCCTCTAGCATTGCCGACGACTCCCCCTGCAGGCTGGCCCCCGCGCCGTCCTGCGAGGACATTGTCGCAAGGTCGCTGCCAAGCCACATTGTGATTACAAGGCGCGTGAGGTGGTCTATTATTTCCTTGAAAGGCGCGTTCTGCCCTGAAGCCTGCAAGAGCGCAAGAGTGTCGCCATTGCCGGTTATGAGGCTTGTTTCGTTGTCTATGTTTGCAAGGGCGGATGCCATTTCCTCCCATTTGTCGGAGTGCGCGGGCTCTTCCGTCTTAAGCCAAGCCAAGGCCGAACCGAAACGGCGCGAGAATACGAGCCAGTCGGCAAGACTCATCTGTTTCATTAGATAATAAACCGAGCAGGCCGACATAAGCGGAGAGTCTGTTGCAGCTATAAGCCACTTGTCGGGTTTCAATTCGTCGCCAAAGACGGCGTTGGGCGAGCGCAAGAGGCGCAATTTGCCCGCGGTGTCCTCAAAGAAGTAAAGAGGCACAAACTTAAAATTCGCGCGTAGTGTGCGCTCTTGCGGATTAGGCTTCCAGACGATTTCATGCACGGAGTATTTCTTGCCGACGCAATCTAGCATGGCCTCTACAAGGCGCGAAAACCCGCCCGTGCGGTGCTTGTCGCACGCGTGTGTCCAGGACACATTGTTGTAAAAATCCTCAAGCCTGGCGGCGTGCTCTTTAGCCGTATCTTCGGGTGCGTTACCAAAAGGCACTATGTTCCACGAAAGCCGCGATACGCTCTTGCGCCGCTTGGCGCGCACGGTGGAGACAATACCGTCGCACTCCTCGACTTCCTCCCAAATGCGCGCCGCCTTCGACATATAGCCCGTTTTGAAGGCGTCGTTTGCCGCGCGCAACATCTGCGGCCGCAAGCCCAGAAGAGGGTTGTAGCGCGAACGCTTCTCCCATAAAATTCTTTCGTCGGTGATTTCAGATTTCATTTAAAAAAGCCTCCTTTGGCTGCGGCGCACTATTGGAATGAAATACGACTCCGCAGGCTTTGCTCCGGCATAATATCCAAGAGCCGCTCCCCAAAAGCGGTCTCCGTGGCCGAGGGCCTCTGTGCGCTCCGCGTCAAAGCGAACCGCTCCAGAGCTTGTCACCTCTTTTTTTATGCTGCGGAAATCCGCGCGGGTGTCTTTGTCGTCGGCAATGCGTATATTGCGGTCTTCAAAAGCGGCGCGCAGCTTGTAGGCCATATCGGCCTTGGCGGTATTTGTAAATGTTACCGCTTCGATGCGGTATTTCCCGAACCTTTCCTGCATGCGTTCGGCGAACTGCGCACCGATGCCCGTGGAATCAACGCAACAGCGGCGCATATTTGGCAGCGCAAGAATTGGATAAATCTCCTCCTCCTGCGCCGAAAACTTCATATTTTGCAAGACTTTCAGTCTGCGTTGAAAATAAATATTGCCCGACTTTTCCCAAACCCAGCAGGTTGTGCGGTCGTGTTTGTGTCCTACGTCTATGCCCACATAAAGGTCTCCGCACTCGGAGAGCGGCTTCTGCCAGTTTTCTGAAAGGCCGTATGTCACGCCGTCGTACAAATCCGACGTGATAAATACGCTCGATTCGTCCGCAGGTTCGCACATATACTCTTGAAGGAAGCTCTCCTCGTCGGCGCACTGGTCTTTGACGTAATCAAAATAGGCCGCCTCGTCCATTTCCTGGCGCTCGTCGCCTTCGGGCAGTTTTTGCTGGAGAGTCCAAAGGAAACCCTCGTCGAGCGCGTCTTGAAGGCTTACCCTGTGCAAGGAAACCCGCTTTTTGTTTTCGCCGTAGCGCGCTTCCTGGACAAGTTTGTTGAAGAAATTATGCGCCCCGCGGTGGGTGGAGACTATTGCCATCTGTCCGCCCCATGTAATGCCAGGCAATGCGATGGAGTAGAGCACCTGCGGATTCTGGTGCAGCGCAAATTCGTCCAAGACGCGCGTGCCGCGCTTGCCCGCCTGCGCATCGGGATTGGATGACATTGAGTGCGTAACAGTGCCGTTAGCAAAGGACATTTCAAAGGCCGTGACGGAGCGCGCTTCGTCTATCTTATAAACCCGCTCGCCGATTTCGGAGGCGGCAATATTTAAAAGCCCCGCGAACTTCCTGCAGTCCTGCAAAAATAGCCGAGCCTGGATTTCATCGCGGGAGGAAATCCAAGAATCGAGCTTTACCGCCTTGCGCGATTGCTGGCGCACTATGTCGTAGGCGGTAGCCCAGGAAAAGCCGATCTGGCGGCTCTTCTCGACAAGCTTTATGCGCGAACGGTCTTGAATCCACCTCCATTGGTACGGCAGGAAGATTCCCATCTCGAGCTGGGGCCTGTTCTTGGCTTTAACTGTGCGGATTTCTTTCACAAATTACAAATTGCCTATTTGCGCTTCAAGTTTTGCGAGAGCCTCGTCGGAAAGGCCGGCGCCGCTGCGTATATCTTCTATTGCTTTTTTCTTGGCGGCGTCGCGCTCTGCTTCCTTGCGCTGCCACTCGGCCTTTTCTCGGGCGAGTTCGGCAAGCTTTGCTTCCAAAAGCTTCATCTTGCCCTCAGACTCTCGGTTGGCGCGCACCTGCGCCGTAAGCCGCGCGGAGGATAGCACCAAGTCGTGCAGATTCCCGTCTATTTCGTCGCCATCCTTGAGCTCGCGCAACTTGCGCCACAGAAGCTCGTCGAGCTTTTTTTTATTGGCTGCTCCAAAGTCGTTCCCGTCTTCAATGACCCGGCGCGCCGCTTCGCCTTCCGCGCGCATCTCGGTGAGGCCGACTTCAAATTCCCACGCCTTCGCCTTCCAGTCGGATATCGAGCGGATTCCGGGCGGTTCCTTTTCCGGAAAAAGTTCTCCTATTGCTGAAAGAATCTGCTCCGCCGTCGGGTTGTTCCACCGTTCGAGGAGGTATTCCATGAGCCTCGCGCGCTCCCTGCGCGAAAGTTTCGAGTCTATCCATGTGCGCGTCAGAGCCATTTTAAACATTTATGAAGTCGAGATATTCAATGCCCGAGTCCGTAATGCGCCACGCGCGGGTCAACATTGAAATACCTGTTCGCGTCTCCTCCGCATAGCCTTTGGCGCAAAGCCATTCGAGGTTCTCGACAAATTCAGTGTCGGTATTCTTAAAAGCCCGAAGTTCGGCAAGGTCCGCAATTTCGCGCAGGGTGAGCCCGTGGCGCGCCGCCTCCAAAATCAGCAGCAGCACGCTGCGCAGTTGTTCCTTTTCAAAAAGAGTCATTGTTTTTGTAGTTTTGTCGCGAAAGTATTTCGCGGATTAGGTAAAGTTCTTTGGTTTGCAACTCGTTTTCCTTTTTTATGGAGGCGAGTTCGTTTTCAACGTGCGCAAGCCGCGCGTAGATTTCCTTGCGACTCCCGGCGGAATGCCCGCTCATGGAAGCAAGGCGCTCGTTCATTTCGCGGTCGATTTTTTCATGTTCGGCAAGGTTACTTTTGCAGAGCTTTTCACAGTCGTCCACATGACGGTATTTCTCCGTGTCCGGAGGAACTTTTTTTAAAACACCCCGCATGTAGTACAGCGTGGCCGCCGTCGCCGCGATAAATATGGCCGCCTGTTGGAGCCAGCCGGCTTCGACTTCGGCATATGCGGTGGCGAGCAAACACAACCCTGAAAAACTCTCCCTAAAAAGCATCTAAAACCTGAACCTAAATTTTACCCCGATTAAACCCCGCGCGCCGCGCCAAATGGCGGCGGACACGCGGGAAAGTAATTTACAAACCTTGCGCATTAAAAGAACGCTATCGCCTGTTTTATTAGGCCTATTGCAAAGGCAATAAGGCCTGTGTCGCCCAATAAGTAGTCGCCCAAGCTTGTTAGAGCCACTCCAACGGCAACGCCAATCGCCGTGCCTTTGCTCTTAAGCCAGGATCCCACGGCCTGCTTGCCGGTTTGTGCAACGGGGTTCGTATCAGCCATCTTATTTGCCCTCCGCCGTTTCTGCGCCTGCGTTTGTATCAGGCGTTGCAGCCGCATTTGCATTCGAGTTGCCTTCCGCCTTTGCTGTTATGCCCTCGGCATTTGCCGTGACATCAAGCGATACCTTAGATGCGTTTATCATTGTGGCGTAGCTTGCCGCGTTGACGGCGCCCTTTTCGCCCTCAATAGAGGCCGCAAGTACGTCGAATGCGCCAATGCCATATATGCCAGCGCTTGGCTGCACGCCCACGGCCCAACCACTTGCATGGAGCATATTGTCTTTGGTGGTTATGCTTTGCGCGGCGATTGCCATTGCGCTTTCGTCGCTTTCAGTCACCTTGATGACGTTTCCTTGATCGTCGTATTCTGTTATTGTAGTTGACGCGCAGCCTGCCAAAAGCAGGAGCGCAAATATTGATGCTATTATCTTCATAGTTTTTTTTGGATTAAGATACCTTGCGGCGGCCAACCACAACCGACGTGCGGCCGCCACGCGTGGAAATGGAGCCCTCGGCGTTGACGCGCCCCGCCTTCGGGCAACAACTCTCTCTTCCGCCTTTGCGGCGCGGCGCAGGCGGCGTATTCCGACCTCCAAGTTTGCCGGACGTGCAGGTTATAAAATCTTTTGATACAGCCGACAATTCGGCCACGCACTCCTTTACGAGAGCGGCAATGGCGTCTATTTCAGCCAAGAGCGGCATTACTGCCTTGCGCAGCTCATCGCCGACAATGCGCGCAAGTTGATTTTCAAAATCGTCGGCGGCAGTGCCGCTTCCATTGAAGGGCTCCGCCCTTACGGCGCTTGCTTTCGCAATACGCCTATCCCGTTCTTCGTTAAAATCTGACGCGCAATGCGGCACTGCCGCCGCACGCGCGGGCGCTTTGGATTTCAGCGGCGTTGAAACGCCTTTGCGGACGACTTGCGCGCCACTGCCGCCCGACACAGCGTGATATGAAGAAAGGCTCGTCTTTAAATTTTTTAAAAGCTTTGGTGATATGGCGCAAACACCGGAACCGACATTGATTTCCGCTTCGTCGGCGCCATCCGCCAACGCCTGTTCTATTTGCGAAATGCAATTTGGCAACTCCGACACAGCTATTGTGCGGATAGACGACACTCCGCCAAGCATACGGAGTTTAAGCGATACAGTCGCCGCATTTATGCGATCGACTTCAAAGGCGTAAACTTTTAGATTGGCGCTTTTTTGTTGACTATCCTGTGCTGCGTTTGACATAACGCAGGCAGAATATCACAGTACGCAAAAACCGCAAAATATTCGGTTGAATCAGTTGATTCAGTTGCGAAGAAATTCAAGTTCGCAGAGAATTTCTTGGATAAAATCACGCTTAAAGGCACAAAAAAGCCTACTCATTGAAAAAAGTAGGCAGTATATTGAAATTTTTTATTCTTAATTTATTTCTCTGCGTTAACTTGTGGCGAATATACAGATATCAAAATATATTCTTTTAATCTTCTCTTACTAAATGTTTTTTTTGTCCATACCGCAACCACATCACCGTAAAATGATTCCTTCGTAGCAAGATCTGAGAGATCTGTATTAGAGTTTATTACCAATTTCACTCGAGCTCCTGATATTATTGGAATAATGGCACTCCAACCGTGATCAGCTTTATCTCTATCTAATGCCCTTATAAATATCTGCACATTTTTGTAGTCTTGACATTCTTCTACGGAGTCATTAATTTCACTTTTCTCTGGTAAATTATGTATGTCGCTGCCTTTTATTGTGAGCGATGCATTGTCCATTACTTCCAAGTCGCCAACGTTATTTTGTATTGGACGAATAATATCAAGTGCCGAATTCTCAAGTTTCCTTTTCTTGGATGAAGATATTGTCTTATAAGTTTCCGACAATATTTTCTTATATTCGTCAGGCCTTAATCCATATGCTTCTGATCCGGAAACTATAATTCCACTATTGTTGCTCATATCAATATTGATTGTTGTTTCCGGATTTTTAGACGTCGAACAAGACTTTAACGAAAAATATGCTACGGCACCAATGAGAATAGGAATAATAAATTTTTCCGTCATAACATTTAATTTATATTTATCTCTGACATCGCCTAAAATTCTTTCAAGGTTTTTCTTATCTTTAAAAAATAACATTACAATAAAATCTTCGATAAGACTACCGGATTCAAGTTTAGTAAGTTTTACGATAGATTTTTCTATTTTCAAACCTCTTATGCCTTTGCATTTTATAGTCCTATTCAGTGAATATGGAAGAAAATCAACCTGAGTTTGCAAAGCTAAAAGTCCGTCGGCAATTTCGGGAAGAGGAACTCCGTATTTATTTGTATATTTCAGAGAAAGCCTATATTCAATATATGGATTTCCATTAAGATACTTGATTCTGTTATTAGTTATTGTTTCTGGCATAATCTTCACTTTTATTCGGTTTTAGTTCATTGTAAACTTGAGATTAAATTATGCTTTTCTATTCTTTGTCTTTTGAAACCTTATCGTTGGCGGCGGCGTAGCGGTTTTTCCAGACGCGGGCGCGGATTTCGTAGCGGGCGCGCGCGGGCGAACTGAACATGCCGTACAGGGCGCGCAGGTGTTCCAGGGCTTCGGGAGAGTTCAGGCCGCGCATTTCGGCATCCATCATCCCGAGAATAAAGTAGCCCATGTCGAATCCCTCGTACATAACCTCAAGCCGTTCAGAGTCTTCGTTTAAAAGTACCCCTATGTCCAGTATATCCTTGTCTTTATTAAACATTTTGGTCTCTCAAATTTCCAATCGTTGGAATTTTCGGTTGTTGATTATTATTATTTGTGAGAAATTTTTATATTTAATAGCTGCGCAAGGCTCTTTCTGCTTCTTTTAGTTTTTTAACAGCCGCTTCAGTGGCTTCTCTAATTTTTGAGTCTCTGTCTTCAATCTTTGGGACGTATCCGCTAATATCCCACTTGTCTCCTATCTTATAAGCACTGCCATAAAAATCTGCGGTAGTCCACGCACCGAAGCCGTTTTGCATTGATATGCGACCTGAAAATTGATTGCCTTCAAATTTTATTGATTCGATTTTACATCCGTATTGCGCCATATCTTGAAAGTATCTCTCAACGGCTTCCCTTCGTCCCGACGCAGACTCTAAATTCTGCATGATCGGCACCGCTAATATAGCTCCAAATACAATTAATAAAAAAACGACGGTTACAGCAATCATCTTTGGATTATTCGTTTCTGTTTTTTTTGATTCTTCCATTATTTCGCCTTTTCAAATTTCCAATCGTTGGAATTTTCGGTTGTTGATTATTAGCTGCTTAGCGTTCTAAGTGTTCAAGCTTTAACATTTAATTTAAAATTTTTTTATGAAAGCCTGAAGACCAGCCTTCATTGCTAAAATTTTCTTTTCGGCCTCTTCTGCTCTTACTTTCCATACCGAAGCACTCTGTTCTGGAACTGATTTGAGTTCTGACTCTTCTCCTGTGAGTAACCATTCAAGAGAAACTGCAAAATAATTAGATATCTTAAGCAGTGCATCTGCCTCTGGAACTCTGTCTTTTTTATAATTTACAAGGGCAGATTCGGAAATTTCCAAAGCTTTGGCTAATTCCTTCTGAGTTTTTCCGCTCGATTCACAAAGAGACTTAAATCTCAACGAAAAATTTACGATTGTGCATTTTTTTTCTTGCATAATTCACGGTCGTGGTTTTGCATTTGTAAATATTAAAGCTTTAACAACTATATAAAAAACAAAATTTAATATATCTCAATAAAAAAATATGCCGCAAGATACAGCAATAAAAAGAGAATTAAGGCGCAAAGGATGGAGTTATAGAAAAGCAGCTCCCCTTTTAGGAGTCCATTGGGGATATCTATGCGGACTGGCAAACGGTAAATATAAATCACGCCGCCTCGGAATAAAAATCTTACAGTTACCACAAGCACCTCAACGTAGAGCACGTCATACAAAATAAAACTACATTCTAAATGCCCGAAAACCCTCAACAGACGAACTTCTTCCATAGCCTCGACTTCCCAGGGCGAACGGTTCTCTATTTGTGGGAGGTTGCCCAGAAGTTGGGTGGGACAGTTCAGCACTATCTAAACCTTATAGATACGGGAGAACTTGTGGCGATTGACACTGGAAGCCGGGCAAACGGCAAGACGCGCCGCATGTTGCGCGTGCCGGTTGAAGAGTACCGCAATTTTGTAGTCTTGCGCCTCACGGGGCCGCGCAGGACGGAATTCATAAAACAACTTCCCGTATCAACCCGTTTGGAGCTTATAGAGGAGCTTAAAGCATCTTTGAAACGCAAATAACTTATGAAGAAAGATTCAAAAACACAACTAACCACACTTGAAACAGCGCTGCAAAAACAGTTTAAGCCCGATGAAAGCCGGCTTGAAACAATAATGCGCGAATCCTATGAGCTAACCGCGAAAATCCAAAGCGCAAACATTTCGGCTATTGTGGGATTTGGGTTACTCGCGCTATCCATAAAGCCGATAATAGGGCACGGGAAATTCGGCGGGTGGCTTAAAGAAACGCTTGGAGGCCAACTTTCAAAGAGCACGGCGTATAGTTGGATTGAGGCCGCAAAGTATCTAATCGCAAAGGTTTCCTCTGCAGAAAAACAAACGGATATCATATCAGAGCGAATTTGCGAGTTTATTTCGCTTGCGGGAATAAGGAACGGCGCGGAGGAAATCTTTTCAGACTCAAAACTAACGTCTGACTTCGTTGCCCACGTTTCTGCCAATTTGCCGTTCAAGACTTTTCTTAATATATTAAAAACCGCTAACGCCGCCGCTATAGAAGCCGAGGACGAAGAACGCCGCTCGATAGAATCATCTAAAAAGGCTGTTGGCCTTCGCGGACTGCAAGGCGGAGGCAAAGAACAGAGTCCGCAAATGATGCTTTGGGAAGATTGGACAAACGAGCTTGGCGACATCGA
>CALXNZ010000016.1 GCA_944389885.1 uncultured Opitutales bacterium | reverse complement strand
CGTGGAATGCGGGGTGAATCTATGAAAGGCAAATCTAAAAAATCAACCTATTCCACAACCTTTGGTGTTGACCCAATTTTTGTGGTTTACCCAAAAAACCAACCTATTCCACAACCTTTGATGTTGACCCAATTTTTGTGGTTTACCCAAAAAACCAACCTATTCCACAACCTTTGATGTTGACCCCAAAAAACGCCGCAAGCTTTTGGATTGCGGCGTCTTAAAGTGGCGGGATGGACGAGACTCGAACTCGCGACCTCCTGCGTGACAGGCAGGCGTTCTAACCAACTGAACTACCACCCCTTGTTTTTGAAAGTTCCTTACCCTACGAATCTATCTCATGTTGTCAATGCGTTTTTTTATTTTTTTATATCCCTGGAGGAATTGTTTGGGGTATTATTTGACTCGCATCTGCCAAACCTCAGATTTTTCACTTGCTCCTCCAAGCGTAATATAGCTTCTTCCAAGCGCTTTGTGTCGGCGTTCCCGCTGTTTTGCATATCGTCCATGCGCCCGTGCAAAAGCCAATTTGCCAAGAGCGCAGAGGTGGCTCCAAATAGACTTATGCCAACTACCATAAGGCATACTCCAACTATTCTTCCAGCTGCCGTCACGGGATATTTATCTCCGTATCCAACCGTTGTCACGGTTTCCATCGCCCACCAAAAGGCGTCGGAGGCGTCGCGTATATTTCCAACTCCTGCCTCCGCTTGCAGCACCAATACCCCCGAAATGAGAACGCTGCCAAACAATATCGTCAATGCAACCGCTGCCGTCGATTTCGCCCTGTCCTTGAAAAAATACTCTATTACGCGCTCCGCGGAACGCATTCCGCGCACTATCCTAAATATTCTGAAAACTCTAAACATTCTCGCCCAGCGCAATCCGTCAAGTGTAGGTATGCTCGCTATCAAATCTATCCAGCCCCATTTCCAAAATCCGAGTTTGTTTTGACTGGCACACCATCTCCACATTACGTCTATAAAGAAAAATACGCATGCAATAGTGTCTCCTATTTGCAGAAAGGAGTACAATTCGTTGTCCGAACCGTAAATAAGCTCAAATATGATTTCAAATACCACATATGCCGACAATGCCAGTATTATGAAATCCCAAGATCCCCCCGGCGCTTTGATTCTCATATCGATTTACTCCATATCTATTGTAAATCCAAAAAAAACGGCAGCCCTCGCGAATTGAGACAACTGCCGCCACACATTTTTTAAAATATTCAAACTATTGGCGAATGGATATTTCGCCTTCGACGTCTATGTTTACATCGAGCATATCCGTCATTTTTGATGCGGCGTCTTCAGTAAATCCCCTGTTTATAAGTTGCGTGTAGAAGTAATCTTTTACAAGTTCCACGGCGTCGAAATCCGCAAAAACTTCGTTCATCAGCTTTTCCATGCAGTTGCATGAAGAATCAGGCGCGGGCGTGCATTGGCATTTGCCATTGTCGCATTCGCAAGAATGCGAGGCCTTATTCCCATGGCATTTGCAGGTTTTTTCTTTCGCTTTTGCAGCGGTTTTTTTTACAGGTGTTTTCTTCGCTTTTGAAGCGCTTTTGGGTGCGCCCTTTTTTGCCGGTTCTTTTTTTGGGGTCTTTTTCATATTTCTTTTCTGCTAATTGTTATTTATCGGATATTTTCTTATAGTTTAAATTCCGAGACCTCAAGTTTTATTTCGCGTCTTATCGGAATGGAATTACTCTCCTATTTTGCAACAATGCCGCTCTTTCCGCAGGGTGGACACGCGGCATCCCAAAATAAAGTTGTCATTTTAGGAAAATGGTGTTTGCTCTAATATCTTAGATATTATGAAAATCCCTCTTTTAGATTTAAAAGAACAATACGCTCCCCTGCGCGAACAAATGCACAAGGCCTTGGATAAAATCCTCGAGAGCCAGCACTTCATCGGGGGAGAAGATGTTGATGCCCTTGAAAGGGAAATCGCGGATTATTCCGGCGTGTCGGACGCTGTCGGGGTTTCCAGCGGAACGGACGCACTGTTGGCGTCCCTAATGGCTCTGGGCGTTAATAGGTCTCCATTGGACGAGGGGCCGTCGGCTGAAGTGATTATTCCTTCCTATACGTTTTTTGCGACTGCCGGTTGCGTCTGGAGAGCAGGAGCAAAGCCCGTATTTGTGGATATAGATCCTAAGACTTATAATATAGATTCTTCCCAAATAGAATCTAAAATTACCGAGCGCACAAAAGCTATTATGCCAGTCCATCTATATGGTCAATGCGCCGATATGGGGCCCATACTCGATATCGCGAAGAAGTACAATTTGGCTGTAATAGAGGACGGCGCCCAGGCTATAGGAGCCTCGAGAAACGGCGTAAAAGTTGGGGGATTTGGAAATTGCGCTTGCTTGAGCTTCTTTCCGTCAAAGAATTTGGGGGGGCTTGGCGACGGCGGCATGGTAATCACTAACGATTCCGCTCTTGCGGAAAAATTGCGCCAAATGCGCAATCACGGCATGGCCCCAAAATATTACCACAAATTTGTCGGGGGAAATTTCAGACTCGACGCCCTCCAAGCCGCAGGATTGAGGGTAAAGTTGCCGCATGTCGATGAATGGGCCCATATGCGCTCCAATAACGCGGCTTTTTACAACGCCGCATTCGCGGATAATCCAAATATAAAAATTCCTTACATTGATCCGGCCAATCGCTCCATTTACAACCAATACATAATTAGCGTTCCGAATCGCGACGGGCTTTTGGAGCATTTGCGCAATAACGGAATAGGCTGCGAAATATATTATCCTCTCCCGCTCCACTTGCAAGAGTGTTTCGCGCCTTTGGGATATCGCCGTGGGGATTTCCCGAATAGCGAATATGCGGCGGAACACACTTTGGCGTTGCCTATATATCCGGAGTTGACACGGGAACAGTTGGATTACGTGGCAAAGCGCGTCAATGAGTTCGCTTAAAAGTATCAGGAGTTCGATATGTTTGTAAAAATTGCCATAACAATTTTAGAAGTAGCGGTGGTGATAGTACCTCTGTTCCTGGCTGTTCTATTCCTTTTTAGGAGCGGGGCCTCTTACGAGGAGCGCTACAACAATTCAAAGTTAAAATTTGCTGGGTTCTCTAAATTTCAATATGCCCTGCTGTTTAGAATAATAGGATTTATCTGCTTTATAATTGCCGCTTTCGCCTTCTGGAACAATTATATAGCCGAAGATATGCCTGTGGATTCCGAAAATAAGGAATTCTGGGAGGACGTTGAGAAAAAGTCACTCGACGGCTTTATGATAAAGGGAGCTATGCTTTTGGGAGCGGCAATAGCCATACCCGCCCGCATGGGATCAAGCAGGTTCCCAGGAAAACCCCTCGCAAAATTAGGAGGAAAAGAAGTTCTCTTGCGCGTTTATGAAAGCTGTCTCAAAAGCGAAAGAGCCGAAAAAGTCCTCATTCTTACCGACAGCCCTGAAATCCAAAGATTCGCCGAAGGCATATCCGCCCCATGCATAATGACATCTCCGGAATGCAAATCCGGAACTGAGCGCATTATAGAGGCCCTCGGCTCCATAGGCGCCGAATTCATAGTAAACGTTCAAGGCGATGAACCTTTTATTTCTCCGCGGCTGATTGATTCTATAATATCCGCAGGGGTAGATTCAAATTCGCAGCTGGTGACTGCGGCAAGCCGTATTACAAGCGCGGATTCTCTCAAAAATCCCAATGTGGTGAAAGTGTTGCGCGACAATATCGGCAGGGCCGTATATTTTAGTAGGACTCCCCTCCCTTATGTGAGGGGAGTGGAAAATTGTTCGGATTGGCTTTCAAAGACTTCTTATTGGCGCCACATAGGGATTTACGGCTATTCCGCAAAGTCTTTGGTTCGCTACTCATCTTTGCCGCAGCCGGATATGGAAGCCTGCGAAATGCTTGAGCAACTGCGCTTTATCGCGGCCGGATACCCTTTCGACATTGTTGAAACCGAGTATGAGCCCGTGGGCATAGACACTCCTGCGGACCTCGAGGCGGCTGAAGACTATATCAAAAAGAATTCACTGGCATGAACGATTCCGAAATACTCTCCACTGCGAAGGCGGTATTGCAATCGGAAGCCGCCGCCATATCGGGCGCGGTTTCGCGCCTCGACGAAAATTTCTGTCAGGCTTTAAGAGTTATATTGTCCCATAAGGGCAAGCTAATGGTGAGCGGGGTGGGAAAATCTGGACTTGTGGGGCAAAAAATAGCCGCAACGCTTTCGAGTACCGGTACTCCCGCTTTATTCCTTCACGCTTGCGACGCCGTGCACGGCGATCTTGGCGTCTATGAGCCGGGAGATCCAACCCTTATGATTTCCAACAGCGGTTCTACTGTTGAATGTATGCGCCTAATTCCCACGCTGCGCAAGTTTAACTCCACCATTATTGCTCTCGTGGGGAAAACGGATTCCCCTATGGCGCGGGACGCCGATATAGTTTTGGACGCGTCGTCCGGCGGCGAGGCCGATCCGCTTGGGATAGTGCCAACCACTTCCACAACTCTCACTTTGGCCATAGGCGACGCTCTCGCATGCGCCCTGATGAAGGCAAGGGGCTTTTCTTTGCAGGATTTTGCCCGTTTTCATCCGGCCGGCCAACTCGGCAGAAATCTGACCTTAACGGTGGGAGACGTCTTCCACAAAGCCCAACATTGCGCGCTTGTCCCAGCCGGCGTTTCCGTAAGGGAACTTGTAATTGAAATGACAAAATATCCTCTCGGGGCCGCATGTGTTGTGGACGAAGCCGGTAGATTGAGGGGGATAGTGACAGACGGCGACATAAGGCGCATGTTGCAGACAGTGGTGAACTTGGATTCCCTAAAATGTTCGGATATAATGACAAAATCTCCCGTGTGTATTTCTCCGGAAGCTTCCCTGGGGGACGCCGTGCACCTTATGGAAGCCCGCAAGTCGAGATTGTCAGTTTTGCCCGTAGTTGACGGCGATAATAAATGTTTGGGCATTATTCGGATACACGATATTTATCAACCCCAGTGAACCTCTTGTTCTGATATGAGACCTTTGGAAGCAATAAAGTTTTTTGTAAAATATATATGCGCGCCGAGGCGTACAGGAGCGGTTTGCCCAAGTTCCCGTTTTTTGTCCCGCAAGATGGCCCAGGGAGTTGGCATTGGGGCGACGGAGGCTCATTCCGAAAATAAGGTTGTGGTGGAGCTTGGAGCGGGTACGGGAGCGGTGACGCAGGCTCTCGTAGATTCGGGATATGCGGATATTTTGAGGTCCATAGAGTTCGATTCATCGCTGTTTGATATCCTATCCGATAGGTTCCCAAACGTGAAAGTAATGAGGGCAAATGCCGAACATTTGAGAGAAGTATTGGGATTGGAATCGGAGCGCGTATGCGCGGTGGTGTCGAGCCTCCCCCTCGTCAGCCTGCCTAAGGATTGCGTAGAAAATATTGTGTCGGAAATTGAGGCGGTGCTGCCTAAGGGAGGACATTACGTCCAGTACACATACAAAATAATAGGAAAAAATAAAAATGTTCGTTTTAAGTCGCTCCGCAAGGTGTCGAGCAATATCGTATTGCTTAATATTCCGCCGGCTCGAGTTGACGTTTACGAGAAAATCTAAATTTGTCTGCTTTCGCCACGCGATAATATTTCGATGCAGGCGTCTGCCGTGTTTGCGATGCATCTGAGCCCCGCGGAATGGGCGCATTCCGATAGGGACATTAGGGCCGGATAAAAATATTGTGAATATTCTTTCTTGCCCTTTTTTAGAGAGAGAAATCCGTAGGCTCCGAGAGCCTGCATAAGCCTTTGGGCCGCCCCAATGTTGAGGAGAAATGTGTTTTCCTCCATTTGTTTTTCAGAGGCGGTGGAATCGCCGAAATATGCGTCCAATACCGATTTTCTTTCCGTGGAAGACAATCGGGCGTAGGGGTCAAAAAGCAGAGACGCCAAATCATAGAACGGGCACCCGAAGCGCATTCCCTGGAAATCTATAAAATATACGTCGTTTCCCACCACCATTATATTTTGCGATTGCAAGTCGCGGTGGAGGAGGCATTGCGGGGTGGCGCTAAGGGTGTCTTTAATGAATTTTAGCTCGTCAGCGGGCGGTGAGACTTTTAGCGAGAACTTATCGCGGACGCATTCCTCGAAAAAGTAGCGGTGTTCCCAGTCGTAGAGATTTGTCCCGAACGGTTCCGAAAGTCTAACCGGGTTTTTCAGGGATTTAAAAGAGTCCGTAATTTGTCCGTGCAAAAGCCTTATGCATTTGGCGGCTTTCTTATAATAGACAAGGCGTTCTTTGGAGCTTATTGAAAGCAGGTCTTTGGAGCCGAGCCCCTGCATTAAAATTATGCCGGCGTCTGCGTTGTGGGCGTAAATCTTTGGAACGGGGAATCCCTCTGAAATAAGAAAATTTGCCAGGGGAACATAAAGCGAATTTTCGGCCTTTTGTAGAGAATATACGCATGCTACGACGTCTTCTCCGCCTTTTGCCTTCGCCGTATAAAAAAAGCGGTCCGACGCCCCCTTCTTTATGGGAATGGGGTTGTCTATGCGCATATCGGCGTCTCTTGCAAGCGCGTCAATGAGTTGTATATTTGTGTCAAAGCCGCGGTTTAATTCTTTGTAAGAGTCAAGCGTCCCAATGTCCTCCCATGGGGAGCCGTCGAAATGGGCGTCTATCGAATCGGGGTTTTTCTTAAGTAAGTCTATTAAGACGTCTATTGTGGAAAATACTTTCCCGCTGCGAGATTTAACGGCTTCCAGAAAACTTTTCTTTGCGGCAAATATTCCCGTAAATTGGGCGGATTTCTCGAAACTGGCCCGCAGGATAAAACGCATATCGCGCACCTTAGTCCCTTCTACGGATACGTTCTTTATGGCGCCGCTTTCGCGCAGGCAGAGTATCGCGGAGGCTGTTGAAGATTCCGCGGAGCGGAGCAGGGCGGGTATGTCCGTTTGGGAAATTATGTCCCCGTTGTAAACGAGGATTGAATCTTCATCGCCAATGATGGGAAGTATGTTTTTTATGGCGCCCCCGGTGTCGAGAATCTCAGGCTCGTGGGAAATCGATACTGGAACGCCGCGGTATATTATGCGGCCGTCGCCGTCGCGGAACTTTTCAAAGAATTCAAGGTATCTTCCTGCGAGGTGGTGCGTGTTGACTATAAGCCTTTTTATTCCGGCATCGACGAGGGAATCGAAAATCGAAAGAATCAGCGGCCTCCCGCGAACCTCCAACAGCGGCTTCGGCAAAATCGAGGTGAGCGGGCGGAGGCGCGTTCCAAACCCTGCGCCCAATATCAAAGCTGTGCGGATTTTCGACATCGGCGGCGAATATTCGACTTTTTCGGCGCCCCGTCAACGCGAATCATCATATTTCGTAAAAATTTGCGCTTCAAGTTTCGATTGTTGACAATCGCAACTCATGTGCTACTCTCGCCAAATTAAATTTTCTCTATATGATTACTTGGATTCAGACAGTTCTTCAAAAACACCATAAAATCGTTTTCTCGATTCTGCTCGTGGCAATAATCATCGCCTTCGTATTCACGATAGGTTCGGTGCCG
This sequence comes from uncultured Opitutales bacterium, assembly GCA_944389885.1. Lineage (GTDB taxonomy): Bacteria > Verrucomicrobiota > Verrucomicrobiia > Opitutales > Intestinicryptomonadaceae > Merdousia. The sequence goes on along the minus strand of CALXNZ010000016.1, from coordinate 49,165 downwards.
TTTCTCGGCGACAGATATCGGGGCTCGTCCGAGAATGACAGCATGTTCTGCGGATACGACCTTTCCAACCCGAATACGGCCGGACAATTCCAAACATGCGCGTTTTACGACGCAATACTTAACAATATGCCGATACGCACGCGCGAACAGTTTGAAATTCTTATGCTGAGTCAAGTGTATATGATGTCGGTGGCGCGCGATCTCGGAATGCGGCAGGTGTCAGAATCTGAATTGAAAAGCTATATAGAAAGCCGCCCGGCATTCGCCGGAGCCGACGGAAAATTCGACCCCGCTATCTGGGAAAAATTCAAATCTGAACGAATTTCCACGAATTCGATATCCGAAAGCGGGCTCACCTCAGTTTTAGCTCAAAACGCCCTTGTCAATAAAATATCCAATTTGCTCGGAGGGCCTGGGTATGTGGTTCCGTCGGAAATAGAAACCGACTATAAGCGTTATTTTGGGACATGGGATTTTGACGTAGCCATTCTTTCGGAAGATGCCATAAAAGTTCCCAACGCCTCCGCGGCGGATTTGGAAAAATATTTTAAGGATAATATCGAAGCCTACAGAATCGGTGAAGGATGCGAGATTGAAGCCGTGTTTTTTGCCGCTGACGAGTTCGTAAAAAATGTTCCCGCCCCCTCCGAAACTGAAATATCCGCATATTACGGCTCTAATCTGGATAAATATGCCACTATAAAAGACGGCAAAAAGTCCATACCTTTGCTCGCCGAAATCAAGGATAAGGTAAAAGCCGACTATCTTTCCGATACAGCTTTGCGCAATGCCGCCACACGCGCCGAAGACGTATCGGCAAAAGTTTACGACTCCGGAATGAAGGCAAATTCAAAAGAGTTTAGAGATTTTATATCCTCCGAGAAACTTGCCATAAAGAAGCTTCCTGCAATACGTTCTACGGACGTCGGCGTCCCGGAAGGCTTCCCCGCCGAGTTGTTCAAGCCAGCTATGAATCTCGACGAAAAACTGTTCTATACGGATCCCGTTGTGGTGCGCGACGGCGTGTGGTTGGGATTCCTTGTAAAGAAATTGCCATCTTATCTGCCGAAATTCGACGAGGTCAAGGCTCGTGTCGAGGAGGATTTTCAGAGCGTTCAAAGAGCCAAGCTTTTTGCCGAACGCGGCTCCACGCTTTCGGCGGCTCTCCAAAAGGCCGTAAAAGACGGCAAGTCTTTTGAGGCTGCGGCAAAGGCGGGGGGCGCGTCTGTGGAAACCGCCAATAATTTCTCTTTGAGGGAACCTTCCCAGAACATCATTCCATTCTATAACATAGTTCGCGCGGAGCTGCTTGGCCTGAAAATTGGGGAAGTTTCCAAAATGCAGACATTAGGCGGCAACGGCTATATAGTATATCTAAAAAAGCATGTTGCGCCGGTAGTGGATAAAAACTCTAAGGAGTACAAGGATCTCGAGAAAAATGTGGAAAAATCTTTCGCGTTATTCTTGAGGAATTCAATAATAACATCAAAGATTTCCGCCCCCAAAGAACAATAATTTAATGGCCTGCCTATCCGCAGGCTCGAAGAATAAAAAAGCCTCAACAAAGATTTGTTGAGGCTTTTTTTTAATATTCGTTGTTAATTTCGCTGCCGTACGAGGTTTTTACCGAAGCTTTGCCTCCGGAATTAAATATAGTGACGTCGTCGTAATTTTCTCCCGCCACCGATTCCAGAGGCTTGATGCGCTTTTCATCTACAAGGGTCTTGTATGATACGGACGCTATGCCCTTTTCCTCTAAATATTTTTTCCCGCTCTCAACGATGCTTGACAGTTGTCGCTCTATAATGTCGTTGCGGACCTTTTGGCGCGTGGCGACGGCCGCCGGGATAAACACTGCCGCGAGAAATCCAAACATTGCGATGAGAAGAATTATCTCAAGGAGGGAAAAGGCTTTTTTGGAATTTTTCATTGCTTGTTAGAGTATTCCAATTTTCTCGGAACAATCAAGCCATATATTTTTTGTCAAATTAACGCGCTGCTCTGTATATATTCCATTATTTATGCGGGCTCTATTGCCTTGGGAAAGTAAATTCTGTGGATTGCCCCGGAATTTTTTCGGCAAAATTAAAAAAAATGATTGAAGCGCCTATGCGCTATAAGCATTTTTACAAAGATGAAAGAAAGAACACTTGTAATATTTAAGCCCGATTCTTTGGAGAAAAAGCTCCTCCCGGAACTTTTGAGACGCTTTCAAGACGCAGGAGCGGATATTGCGGCCTTAAAAATGGCAAAACTTGAAGAACCCGTATTGCGCGAACATTACGCGCATATTTTCGGCAAGCCATATTACCAGCCTTTGGTGGATTTTATGAGCAGGCGCAGCGTCGTATTATGCGTATTGGAAGCGGAAAATGCCGTATCAAAGGTAAGGGCTCTCATAGGCCCCACAAATCCTGAAAATGCGGAGAAGGGCACTATAAGGGGTGATTTCGCCGATAGCGTTAGGGAAAATATCGTGCATGCGTCGGATTCTTTGGAGAACGCGGAGATAGAGATAAAGCGCTTCTTTAAACCGGAGGAAATCTTCTGAATATGGACCCCATACGGGAGGCTTTTTCCCGCGTAAAATGCCTTGACGGGCGGGAGGAGACAGTGCGGAAACTCGCAAAATACGGCGGGCTCTTACGCGAGGCAAATTTGGCCGTAAATCTCCTGTCAAGAAAGGATATGGACGATGTCGAGTATCGGCATATCGCATTCTGCGCGGCTTTGGGAGACTTTTTTGAGCCGCGTAAAGGTGCTCGTATTGCCGATGTCGGTTCCGGGGGCGGACTTCCTGGGATCGTAATGGCGATTCTCTATCCACAGGCAAAAATTGATATGTTCGACGGCGTAGGTAAAAAAATGGCTATGGTTGATTCCTTCATAAAAGAGCTGAGCCTCGACAACGCCCGCGCCCACCATGCCAGAATAGAGGAATTTAAAGGGGAATTCGACTATGCGGTCGGGCGCAGCGTGTGCGCGCTGCCCCAGTTCTTCAAATTTGTAAAACGCAAATTGCGCGCGGGAGCGCGCGGCAATCTGTCTAACGGCGTCATATATTTTAAGGGCGGGGACCTTGAGCCGGAGCTTGTATCGGCTGGCATATTTCCGGATGCGGAAATGGATTTAATGGATTATTTCGGCGACTTGAGATTCGAGGGAAAAAAGATAGTCCACTTTCCCGTTTCCGACTTGAGAAGCTTTTAGAATCCGAGAGGGAGTCGTATAATGCGCGGAATCGCAGATGCGGCTTTTACTCTTTTGATGAAAATGACGCAACGGAATATCTTGCGTCTATGGTGCCGTCTTTTGAGCCGTCAAACGACACTCTTTGCAAAGTTATATATGGCTCGCGCTTGCGCAATTCTCTCTCAAAGTTGGCCAGATGGGAGATTGCGGCGTTTTGGGCGTAAAGGTTTATCGTGTGCAAGTCGAATTTATCGGCAGGCTTAGTGTTTGCCGCCGACATTGAGTAGGTCAAACCCGCGCTTTTGGCGCAACTTTCCACAATGAGCTGGAGGTCCGCAGATTTTATAGTTTTTTGCGGGTCGAATACGGACCTTATTTTTTCCAAGATTTTATGTATGTTGTCGGCCTGGGCTATGACGTTTTTATAGGAATCTCTGCGCGATTCGAGAGCCAGGATTTGAGTGTTCAAGTCGGCGTTGTTATCGGATAGCTCCGAGAACCAGATGAGCGCAATGGCCCAAATTATCACCGCTATCATGACGCGCTCGCGGCGATTCTTGGACATGTAGAATTTCGCTATCCGTTTAAACATTATTTTTTGAAATTTATCGTCATTGTAAAGCGGGCTTCGGATTTTGAAGATTCGGTCTTGGGAATAGCCGATTCTATCCGTTTGTCCGCCTCAAGATTTTTCGCGAAAGTGTCGGCGTCGCGTATGCTTGGAGCTCTGCCGTTTATTTCCACTTCAGTCGGAGAATTCCATTGGACTTTCACAAAGCTTACGGTGTCGGGCCTTGCGGCGTTTATTATGGCAAGCGATATTGTGGGGTGGAGCTTAAGCCCAGTAAATGAGCGTAGGCTTGCGGCTTCTTCGCTCTCTTTTGAGACGGCATTCGCCTGCGGCTCAAGCATGGATATCTCCCCGTTCAGGGAATTTATTTTTGCCGATTTTGTCCAGAGGCATATTTGCCAGACAAACAAGAGCAGAAATACTATTGGAACTATTTTTATTCCCCAGAGCAGATAGGTTGACTTGCGGCGGGCTTTTAATTGCTTTGAAAGTTCCGATTGCGGGCGGAGCTCCAAATCGGCGAAGGATTTTAGGGATATTTCTCCGCTGTTCATTTCTTCCCCTCCGACCGATATCTTTATATTGTATCTTCCCCTGCGGGTTTCCGCGAAATCCAAAATCTTGATGGGAATAAGGGCGTCTTTTCGGCCGGTGTCGGACAGAATCAGTTCTTTTGTCTTTCCGGGTTCATCTGCAATCCTTTCGGAGTAGATTTCCTTCCAAGCTCCGTTTTCTATCTCTATGAGGGTCAGGCAGTCTTCCGATTCAAGAATGTAGGAGGCGTCGGGAAGGTCGAATTTCGACAAAAGCCCAGAGCGCGGAATCACTAACTTTGCATCGCGCAATGTGTTATCGGGAATTCCGCGGAAAACGGTTTCCGATGAGCACGCAAATATTGTGGCTTTATTGGATTTTCTAAAAAATCCCCTGCGCAAAAATTCGGGCGGTATGGGGGCTGAGTCTTCGCAAACAGTGTTTACATATTCCTGCATATCCTTTGCTCCGAGTGCAGACGGGGCATCGACCGTTTCCGTGTAAAAGAGACAGTCCGAAAGCAGGATTACATTGTTTGGAATTGGCATTGGGTATGTCTTTTTATAAACGCCGCCGCGCGTTCGGAGTTTCAAAAATCTATTCCGCCATGTCCACGCTGTGCGGGTTCAAGGCTTCAAGTATGTTCATAGCGTGCGAATTGACGCGTTCGCATGCCGAGAGTATTTCTATAAATAGTATTCCGCCGCGCGTCACGCCCCCCGACTCCATTTGGGCTATTGCCTCTCTGCGCAAGGCTTTGCGAACGTGGTCGAGCTTCTGGCGAATTTTCGAGGAGCTTTCTATTACCGATTTCGGTAGCGACTGGTTGTTTAAGCTCTTGTCGGCAAAATCCACGAATTTATTCATTTCCGAGCAGAATTCTTCAAAGGCCGATGACTTCCATATCTGCTCGAAAAATTGGCGCCTATATCTTTTCCGCGCGAGCGTTATAAGGCGATAACAGGAGTCGCAGAGCTCTTCAAGTTCGGGAACTATAAGCATATTTTTTGTCACCATTCTTATGCTATTCTGGCTGAGTTCGTGCGAAGAGCACTGCACAAAAAAGTTCGTAAGGGCCATGGCGAGTTTGTCGGATTCTTCTTCAAGGTCGCGTAGCCGGGCGACCTCGTCGCTCAAATCCTTGTCGGGATTTTGTATCACATACACGAATCCGTTGAACATTTCTCCGGATAATTCCGCGAGCCTTACAAGCTCTTTTTGCCCTTCAAAAAGGGCCAATTCTCCCATTTCGGCGAGGTTGTTGCTGAGGTAGTCGAGCCTTTGTTCGGAAGTTCTGCGCTGGCGTTGTGGACTCCCCTTAAGCAGCCAGCAGCATAGCCTTTCTATTTGCGGAACGAAGGAAATCAAAAACAATATGTTTACGAAATTGAACATCGAATGAAACATCGCCAACCTATCGGGAATTGCCGCCCTGTATAACAGCAGTTCTTTAGTTTCGGGAGTGATATTTGCGGGATCTATGCCGAATTCCGAAGCCATTGAGAGCGGAATGGTGGACGGTTCGGGTATCATCCAAAATATGAGTTTTAAAAATCCGTAGAATATCACCAGCATCCAGCACACGCCTATTACATTGAATATTAGGTGCGCCACAGCCGCTCGTTTTGCATTTAGGCTGGCGGTTATGGCGGCTATATTCGCTGTGACGGTAGTGCCTATGTTTTCTCCGAGCACTATTGCGGCCGCGCATTCAAAGTTTATCCAGCCTTTTGCCGCCATTGTGATTGTTATTGCCATGGCAACAGACGACGATTGTACCACAAGAGTCAGCAATATTCCCCCTGCCAGAAATATCAGTACGGAGAAATATCCCATATCCGAGTAATACTTTACCCATTCGAGAGCCGCCGAATTTGAATTTATATCTGGGACGGAGTTTTTTAAGAAGTCCAATCCCATAAAGAGCAGGCCGAATCCGACGAGAAACTCGCCGGTATTTTTCCATTCCGGTTTTTTTAAGAAGTTGAAGATTACGCCTATCCCAACTATTGGGAGAGCCAAATTTGAAAGGGAAAATTTAAACCCCAATATGGCTATTATCCACGCTGTGACGGTAGTGCCGAGGTTCGCCCCCATGATTACGCCTATAGCTTCGCGCAAGGTGAGGAGGCTGGCATTGACAAAACTTACCACCATTACGGTTGTCGCCGACGACGATTGTATCGCGCCGGTGACGAATAGCCCGCAGAGCACGCCCTTAATTCTATTTCCCGTCATTGAGCGCATAATCGCGCGCAACCGCTCTCCGGAGAGCTTTTGCAGGCCTTCGCTCATCAGTTTCATTCCGAATAAGAAAAGACCCAAACTACCTAATATCTGCAAGGCGGTACTCATAAATATAAATTTGGCGTTGAAACTGTCAAAAATAGAGCTCTAATGCAAATATAAATTATAAAAATTATATGGCGCTCTTAGTTTATTCCGGAGGATTGGATTCCACCGTCATGTTGTACAAATATGCGGCGGAGAGTCGCGCGGACGCGGCTGTTGGCATAAATTACGGACAAAGGCACATTAAGGAGCTCGAAATGGCCCGTTGGAACTGCTCTAAGCTCAATATTCCTTTCTTCGATGTTGACCTGTCTTCTATTTCGGGGATTTTCGGAGACAGCTCTCTAATGTCGAAATCGTCGAGCATGCCCGAGGGCTCTTACAATGAGGCGGGAATGAAGGCTACGGTTGTGCCGAATCGCAATATGATTATGATTGCGGTGGCCGCCGCCCGCGCTATATCTCTTGGCTGCGATTCTGTCGCCTATGCCGCCCATGGCGGCGATCATGCAATATATCCGGATTGCCGCCCGGATTTTGTCAAAGCCTTGGCGGAGGTCCTCAAGATTTGCGACTATTCGCCGATCCGCCTCGAGGCGCCGTTCCTGAATTTTTCAAAGGCCGACATTGTGCTTGAAGGGGCTCGTTTGGGAGTCGATTTCTCAAAGACCTGGTCGTGTTATAAAGGAGGGGATATCCACTGCGGCAAGTGCGGTACATGCGTCGAAAGAAGGCAGGCTTTTGCCTCGGCTGGAGTATGCGATCCAACCGAATATGAAATTTAGCTCCGCTATTTTTTGCCGCCTGGATTTTTGAGGAATCCTATTAAAAATTCGACGTTTCCGTCTTGGCCAGATATTGGAGATTCCATTTCTCCTATCGGTTCGGCGTCGCTGAAATTGGAGACGTAAGTTTTTATCTTTTCAAGAGCCGCCAGCCTGAGCTTTTCGTCCTTTATTATGCCGCCTGATTTGCGCATTTGCTCAGGCGAACTCTCAAACTGCGGCTTTACAAGGCAGACGATTTGCCCGCCGCATTTTAAGAGGCTCCAAAGCTTATCAAATACTTTCTCGAGCGAGATAAACGACAAATCCGCGCATATGAAATCGAAGAGATTTCCGTCGAAGGTTTCGGGAGATAGGGATCTGACATCGGTTTTTTCCATGTTTTTAACGCGGGGATTCGACGCTATTTTTTCGTGAAGCTGCCCTCTGCCTACGTCAACGCAGCATGCGCTTGCCGCCCCAAAGCTAAGCGCGCAATCGGTAAAACCACCGGTTGATGCTCCGGCGTCCAGAATGTGCGCTCCGCAGAGATTGACCGGGAACTTCTTTAGGAATCCCTCGAGCTTTAGGCCGGCTCTTGATACATACTTTAAGGCTGCGGCATCCGCGGCGATTTCCAATTTTGAGTTTTCGTCAAGTTTGCGGGAGGGCTTGTCCACAATCTTGCCGTCGCATATCAGTTTTCGCTCCTCTATGATTGCTCTGGCTTTTGAGCGGCTCTCGGCCATGCCTCTTAATACAAGGAGTTCGTCGGCTCTCATAATTTGGCAAATTAAACATTTTTTTCTTTTTTGGGCAATAAAGAATCTCTCTCTGGCCAATATAAATGCAATAATTTAAATGCAATTTTTTTTGTTGAATGTAAATGTAAATGGAGGTATTTTTTTGATGTATGGTTAGTTCAAAATTTTTTGCAATTTGCGCTGTTGCTGCGGCGTTTATATGTTCGGCGTCTTTTGCGGCTGAAGCGGTCAGGGTTGCCTGTGTGGGAGACAGCATAACCTACGGCGCAAGAATCGTAAATAGAGATGCTGACTCATATCCTGCGCAGCTCGGAAAAATTCTCGGCAAGACTTTTGAGGTCAGAAATTTCGGTGTAAACGGAACCACCGCCTTGTCAAAAGGCGATTACCCATATGTATCTACCCCAGCATACAAGTCGGCGCTGGCGTTTAATCCAGATATAGTAATTATAAAACTCGGGACCAACGACACTAAACCCTTTAATTGGCGCTTTAAGGAGGATTTTGAACGCGATCTTTCCTCTATCATAAAAAGCTTTCAAGGTCTTCCTTCGCATCCGCGAGTATTCCTGTGCCGGCCAGTTCCGGCGTACCAGTCGGGCGGCAATTCCATACGCGGGGAGATCGTGAAAGAGGGCGTCCTGCCCATTATAGATAAAATCGCCGCGGATAACGGCTTGGTCGTTATAGACTTGTTTTCCGCCCTCGCCGATAAACCCCAGCTTTTCCCCGATAAGATTCATCCCAACGAGGCCGGAGCCAAAATTATAGCTGAAGCAGTGGCCGCCGCCATAACCAAGAATAAGAAATAAATATGAAAAAGAATTTATATGTTTTATACGCGCTTGTTGCGGCGCTATTCTGCAATATTGTCTTTGCCGACTCCCCTAAGATAGCGATTGTCGGAGACAGCATAAGCCAGGGGATAGGGATTCCCGAAAAGCAGAGGGAAAAGCTCTGCTATCCTGCTCAACTGGCGGATATTTTGGGCGATTCTTGCACAATAAAAAATTGCAGTTTGCGCGGCTCAAATGTCACCAATAAGGGGTTCCGCCCCTATATGAAGCAGAAGTGTTATGCCCAAGCTTTGGATTTTAAGCCGGACGTGGTTATTATCTTGCTTGGCGCCAATGATGGAAATCCGAGGAATTGGGTATATAAAGAGGACTTTGAGCGCGATTACAATGCGATTATCGACTCTTTCGCCTCGCTGGATTCCAAGCCAGAAATAATACTCGGAATTCCCCTGCCGTGCTTTAGGGTCGATGATCCAAAAAGTATAGACGGGAATATACTCCGCAAGGAAGTCACTCCTATAATTGAAAAAATAGCCAAAAAACGCAAGTTGCGCACAATAGATTTCTACAGCCTGTTTATAGACAAGCAGACGCTTCTGCCGGATTGCGTGCACCCAAATGTGCAGGGAGCAAAGCTTATGGCTGAATTCCTCGCGGATTGGCTTGTCAAAAACGGAATTGTAAAAAAATAATGCGCCGCTTAAGACGCCGGGGGAGTGTCGTAATCCGACGCGATATCCGGCGTGTTCTTATTGTTAAACCGCATTGATATCAGGCGCGTCACTCCGCGCTCCTGCATGGTCACCCCGTAAATCGTCTGCGCCGCGGACACCGTGCGCTTGTTGTGCGATATTACCAGAAATTGCGAGTACCGCGTAAATTCCTTCAACATGTCTGTATAGCGGCCTATGTTCGCGTCGTCGAGCGGAGCGTCGAGCTCGTCGAGCACGCAGAATGGGCTCGGCTTTACCATGTATATTGCAAACAGCAGCGACACCGCCGTCATAGTCCTTTGCCCGCCGGATAGAAGCGACAGGCTCTTCAGAACGGTTCCCGGAGGACGCGCCACTATTTCCACGCCGCTGTCGAGCACGTCTTCGGCCTCCACCAATTTGAGATCCGCCGTGCCTCCTCCGAAAATCTTTTGGAATGTAAACGCAAAGTTCTTGCGTATCTGCTCAAAGGTTTCGGCAAATAATTTTTGCGAGGTCAAATTTATCTCGTCTATATCCGCTACAAGCGCGTTCTTTGAATTCCAAAGGTCGTCGGTTTGGGATTTTAGAAAATCGTAGCGCTCTTTCAGTTCAGAATACTCCTCTATGGCTACGAGATTTACGGCTCCCATTGCGTTTATTCTGTCGCGCAAGTCTTTTATTTCTTCGGCGATTGCTCCAAAATCTATAGAATCCATCGCGGCAAAATCCTCGTCGGTGGGTTCGCCCCTGTCGTGTTTTGCTCTCACTTCGGGCTCTCCGTCCTCAAGGTCGTCGAGCTTCACTTTGACTTCAAACTTTTCGTCGGCGCTCCACATTTCCCTCTTCCAGTCCACGTCGGAAATTTGCGTCTCGTATTCGGCGAGCACTCTCTCCGATATGTAATCCAACTTGGAGCGTATTTTGGCTATGTTTATATCGTAGGAATTTTTTATTGAGTTTTGCCGCATGTGGGCCTCGCGCACGGATGACATCGCTTGCTCCGAACGCTCCACAAGTTCGTCCGCTTCCGCCAGCTTTGCTTTGATTTCATCGGCGGACGCTATTGCCTCGTCCATTTCTTTCGATAGCGAGGCCGCCCTGTCGAGTTCCGACTTGTTTTCTTCGGCGAGCTTGCTGGTTTGTTCGGCTATTGAGGCTCTTTCTATCGTGCGGCGCTCTATGAGGGTGCGCGTTTCCTGCTGCTGTTCCATTATAGCGCCGAGTCCGCGCTCCAGGCTCTCGAGTCTGGCTCTCTTTTCCGCAAGGTCGAGCCTGGCCTCCGACAGCTGGGCGTATTCTCTATCTTTTGCCTCGCGCAATTCGGAGATTAGCCTCTCTTTTTCTTCGGAAATCTTGCGCGATTCGGCAACCGTTTCCTCGGCGGATTTTAACTCGTTCTGGGCGGAATCGAGTTTGTCCTGCGCTTCAAAACGCGAATTTTCCATTTCCGACATGGACGCCGATTTCTTTTCGAGGTCGGAGCGTTTCTCTCCCAATACCGAATTTGCCGCCGCGCTTTGGGCGTTTATTGAGGCTATTTCCCGCTTGATTTCGGCGGCGGTATTTTTACGGTTTTCAATCTCGCCCTCCGCAGAATCCAGATCGGACTGAATCTGCATTGCGCGTTCGTTGAGCGATGTGAGAGTGTCGTTGTCCTTCTCTATTTCCTCCTTGAGCCGTTTTATTTCGCGGCCCCGAAGAATAAAACTCGACTCCGTGTCCCGCTTCTGCGAGTCCGATACGAACACCAGCCCGCGCGGATCCATCATGCATCCGTTCTTGTCCACGGCGGCGACAAACCTGAAACTTGGATTTTCCGATGCAAAACGCGCAAAAACGGTTATGTCTTCGCAAAAGTAGCAGCCCGCGACGAGATTTGAGGCGAATTCCTCGAGCTCTGCAATTTCGGTTTTTACTATATCGCTTCCTCTGTAAACGCCTTCGGGGATTTGTGCGCTTGTGTCGCTCGAGAAGTTTGAGCTCTTTAGTTGGAAACACGCGTTGCCGAGCACTTTGCTCCTCAATCCATCAACCACCGAGGAAAGTTTTGATGAATCTTCTAAAGTTATGGCATCCAGGCCGGAACCCAATAGTGTTTCAAACGCGGATGTCCAGCCTTCCGCCACGTCAACATTTTGGCTGACTATCTTTACTGTGTTTGGGGATATGCATTCGGAGAGCTTCCCTCCGAGTATCGCCTTAACGCCTTCTGAAAATCCTTCAAGCCTGGTTTGAAAGTCGTTGAGCAAACTTAATCTTGCGCTCTTGCTTGCAAGCTGCCTGTCCATCTGCTGGATTTCAACTTGTTGGTTGCGGTACATGGCGCGGAGTTCGTCCGCTTTGCGCAAAGCTTCCGATGCGTCCGCTTCCGCCTCGCCGAGTCTCTCGTTTGCGGATTCAAGCGCCGATGTAAACTCCGATGCCCTCGCTTCAAGGCTCCCCATCTCCTCTTTTAACTGGAATATTGAGTCCGATAGAGCCGCATGCTTTACCTGGTACGACTTAAGTTCCAGCTCAAGAGTCGTGCAATTTGAACGCAGGCGCGTAATGGTTCCTTCGTTTACAAGGGTATCCTGTCTGGCCCTTGACAGAGCGGATTCCGCGTCCCTCAAATCGGACTCTATGTTTTGCAGAACTCCGCTTCGCTGCTTAAATATCTCGTCGGATTCTCCTACGAGGGCTTCCTGCATGCGCCTTACTTCGGCGTCGCCTTTCGCCTTTCCCTCCAGAGCTGCGAGCTGTTCGGAGAGCGATTCAAGTTCTCTTGAAATTTGTTCCCGCCTTTCCTCGAGATCTTTTCCCCTTAGAACGGCGAATTCCGAATTCCTTTCAGCCTGTTCTTTCGCGGAGCGTATTTCCGATATCGACGTGCGCTTATTTTCAAGCTCTTCCATCAATCGCCCTCTTTCTCCGCGGACTCTCGAGAGAGATTCCTCTTCTTTTGCCAGATTTTGGGAGAGCGTGAGAAGTTCGCCTTCTATTTCGCGCAATTTTGCCTCGTCGTTTTGCAGGGCCGAGTTTTGCTCAGAGAAGTTTTTTGCGTTTAGAGAGAGATCCAGATGGCGCAGCCTATGGCTTAAGCGTTTGTAGCGCAACGCCTTTGAGGCCTGCCTCTTGAGGGAGCCTATTTGTCTGCCTATCTCCTCCATGCGGTCTGTCGCGCGGGCGAGATTTTGCTCGACTAATGCGAGCTTGTTTAGGGCTTCGCGGCGTTGGGTCTTGTATTTTGTTATTCCGGCGGCTTCTTCGAAAATGGAGCGGCGCTCTCCGGGATTCGAGGACAGTATTTGGTCTATCTGCCCTTGTACCATGAACGAATAGGATACTCTGCCCACGCCGGTGTCCATGAACAGGTTTTGTATATCCTTTAGGCGGGCCGCCTTGCCGTTTATAAAGTAGTCGCTGCCTCCGTCTTTAGATACTTTGCGGGAAATCTCGACTTCGTTAAAATTTGTTCCAAGTTGGGCTTCGCAATCGGAAAAGAGCAGGGACACTTCGCAGAATTGGAGGGGTTTTCTCGTCTCTGTACCCTGGAATATTACGTCTTGCATCTTGCCGCCGCGCAGGGCTTTTGCGCTCTGCTCGCCCAGCACCCAGCGTATCGAGTCAACTATATTGCTTTTGCCGCATCCGTTGGGGCCGACTATACAGGTTATTCCCCGCGTCAGATCTATGGCAGTTCTGTCGGCGAAGCTCTTAAAACCGTTTATGACAACCTGCTTTAAATACATCTGCGATTCTCCGGCGGTTCAACGCTATTTTAAAGAATTAGAGAACTCCTCAAAGGCCCTTTTTAGGTTTTCCGGATTTCCGCCTCCCTGGGCAAAATCCGGTTTTCCGCCTCCGCGGCCGCCAATCTTTTCGGCAAGGGATTTTATTATATTTCCCGCGCTTATTCCATTGTCTATTGCGTTCTTGCTTGCCAGCGCCACAATCGAAGCCTTCTCCGCAAATTTACCGCCGAGCACTACAACCCCTCCGGGGCGTTCGCGGTCTATTCCCACGGCGAGCTCCCTCATCATATTGGGATTCTCGACGTCGACTATTTTTACCATCCACGGTATCCCGTCTTTTATTATTGCCTCGTCGGATATGGATTTTGCGGATTTTTCCGCCTCGCGGCGCTTGAATGATTTTAGCTCTTTTTCCATATCGGACTTTGCGCAGATGAGTTTCTCAACTCTTGCCTTTGTGTCCTCAGGTTTGCAGGACAACGCATGCGCGATTTCGGACAGGGTGTTTTGGGCTTCGTCGATTCTCTCGAGCGCCGCCGTTCCGGCCACTGCCTCTATGCGTCTTGTCCCGCTTGAAATTGCGCCTTCGGCAACTATCTTTATCAAGCCGAGCTCTCCGGTGGCTTCGGCGTGCGTGCCTCCGCAGAGTTCACGGCTGAAATCTCCCATTTCCACCATTCTAACTACCGCTCCATATTTTTCATCGAAGAACGCCAGGCAGTTCTTTGGCACCTCCCGATATGGCAGCTCTCTCCATTTTATGGGCAGATTTTCCAAAATCTTCTTGTTTGCGAGCGATTCTATTTCCCGCAGCTGTTCTTTTGACGGCGCCTCAAAGTGCGTGAAGTCGAATCTCATTCTCTCTGCATCCACATATGAACCCGCCTGTTTTACATGGAAGCCTAAAACTTGGCGCATTGCCCAATGCAATATATGGGTCGCCGAGTGGTGGCGCTGTATGGCTTTGCGGCGCGACACATCTACGTTTAATGTCACTTCCGCATTTATGCAGTCGGGCTTGAATACATTTTTGCGGACCTTGTGGAGAATATGTCCGGCTGTATCCATCTTGGTGTCGAATATCTCCCTGGCCACCCCGTTTATCTCCACAAATCCCGTGTCCCCTACTTGTCCCCCCTTTTCCGCGTAGAATGGCGTCTGGGGAAATATCAGGTAATCGTATCCGTCGCCGACTATTATTGCGCTTATTGTGGTCTTAAAGTCGCGCAGGTTTTCCGGAAGGTATCCCACAAATTGCGTTGAACGCTCCACTTCGCTTATGTCGGTGACGCTTATTATCTCGCTCTTATGGGCGTTGCGCGCGCGCTCCCTCTGGCGCTCCATTTCCACCTCAAAGCCCTTTACGTCCACGGGCATATTTCGCTCTCTGGCTATCAACTGGGTCAGATCGAGCGGGAATCCGTAAGTGTCGTAGAGAATAAAAGCCTGTTCTCCGGAAATTCTGCCCTCGTTTACGGTGATGTCGTCGAGAACTTGCAGGCCCCTGTCGAGAGTTTTTGCAAAACTATTTTCTTCGTTCTCTATTACTTTCAGGATTACTTTCTTTTGTTCTGCGAGCTCCGGGAAGAACGGGCTCATTTTTTCTATGAGTGGTGCGGCCAACTTCGCAAAAAATCCGTATTCTAATCCGAGCCGTTTGCCGTACATTACCGCGCGGCGCAGTATGCGGCGCAATACATAGTTTCTACCTTCGTTTCCCGGCATTATGCCGTCGGCTATCGAGAATGAAAGGGTCCTTATGTGGTCGGCGAGCACTCTGAACACGCAGTCGGTCAGCTCCTGGGCCGACATATCCGCCGGATTCGCGGGAATCGTGCCATTATAAGTCTTTGCCGACATGTGCGTTATAGTCTTGAATATATCCGAAAATAGATCGCTGTCGTAATTAGATGGCAGTTTTGTGAAATCGGTAAAGTTCTTTGTGGTGGCCATTATTCCGGCTACGCGTTCAAGCCCCATGCCGGTGTCTATATTCCTGTGCTTCAGGGGAACATAGGAGCCGTTTGGCTCCGCGTTGAACTGCATAAATACAAGATTCCATATCTCTATGCAATATGGCGAACCGGCATTTACAAGAGTCCCGTTCGAGTCGCCCGCGGGGGTTAGATCTATATGTATTTCCGAGCAGGGGCCGCAAGGTCCTGTTTCTCCCATCATCCAGAAGTTGTCTTTCTTGCCGCACTTCTTTATGTGCGTTTCGGGATCGAGTCCGCAATCCTTAAAAATCTTTTCCCAGTGCGAATACGCTTCGGCGTCGAATTCCGAGGGATCTCCGTCTCCGGGATTATACACTGTCGCGTAGAGCCTTTCTTTCGGAAATTTCCACACGTCCGTGAGAAGTTCCCACGCCCACTCTATGGCCTCTTTCTTAAAATAGTCGCCAAAGGACCAATTTCCAAGCATCTCGAAAAATGTGTGGTGGTATGTGTCGAATCCAACGTCCTCAAGGTCGTTGTGCTTGCCCCCGGCTCGTATGCATTTTTGAGTGTCGGCTGCGCGTAGGAATGGACTCTTTTCCTGGCCGAGAAAATACGGCACAAACTGGTTCATTCCCGCGTTTGTGAACAGCAGGTTCGGAGAAGTTGGCATTAGAGAGGCCGACGGAACTATCGTGTGCGACTTCCCGGCGAAGAATTCCAAAAAACTTTTTCTAATTTCGGCTGATGTCATGGCGTAGTGCTTGTTTTACGAACGCTTTATTGCGTGTTTGGGCAAAAGCATTTTTTTTGCCCGAATTCTATCAAAGTCGGGATTTAATTGCTTCACCCATTTCTTTTGTAGAAACGGCTTTCATGCCGAAGGCTATGTCAGCGGTTCTTATGCCGCTGCATACAGTATCTCTTACTGCCTTCTCTATTCTCGACGCCAGAGCGTCCTCTCCAAAAGAATAGCGCAGCATCAAGGCCGAAGACAATATTTGCGCGCACGGATTTGCTATTCCCTTTCCCGCGATGTCTGGAGCAGTCCCGCCGGCCGGTTCGTAGAGGCCGAACTTAAGCCCTATGGAATTTTTGCCTATCCCCAAAGATGCGCTGCAGAGCATTCCGAGGGAGCCGCATATTACGGCCATCTCGTCTGAGAGAATGTCTCCAAACATATTTTCAGTAAAGAATACGTCGAATTGGTTCGGGTCGCGGGCAAGCTGCATTGCTGCGTTGTCGACGTATAAGTGCGACAATTCTATTTCGGGAAAGTTCTTGCGGAAATATTCCGATACTGTCTTTCTCCACAGCACCGATGTTTCCAGAACATTGGCCTTGTCTATGGAGCACACCTTTTTGCCGCGCGCCATGGCCGTTTTCGCGGCCACTTCCGCTATTCTTTCTATTTCGCTAACTTTATACGACATCGTATCGGAAGCGGCGGTTTCTCCGTCGGGATTTGTAAACGTCTTTTTCTCCCCGAAATATATTCCTCCGGTAAGTTCGCGTATGCATACTATGTCTATGCCATTTGGGATTCGTTCCGTCTTTAGCGGCGAAGCGTCTGCGAGCTGCGGATAGAGAAGCCCGGGCCTTATGTTTGCAAAGAGCTTAAATATTTTGCGGAGCGGCAGTAAGGCGGCCCGCTCGGGTTGTTCGTTGGAGGGGAGGTGTTCCCATTTTGGCCCGCCTACAGAACCGAAAAGTATTGCGTCGGAATTTCTGCATGTTTCCACGGTTTGGTCGGGAAGGGCCTTGCCGAATTTATCTATTCCCGCCCCGCCTACCGCGCACACAGTGTAATCGAGCTTGTGGCCTTCCTTGCCGCAGGCTGTTTTGAGGACGTCGAGGGCGACTTCCATTACTTCGGGACCTATATAGTCTCCGGGCAGAACTGAAAACTTGAATGTAGCCATAATTTTAACAATTCAATACCACAAAATCCCTTGTGGGATTTCGTCTTAGAAAAATATTTTCATATAGTTGAACACTTTCGACTGCGTTTTGCCACAAAATTTTAACCAAAAAAAGCTTTTATAAAGGCTGAAGATGCCTTATCAAGGCAGAATGAAGAATTTTTATCTGACGACCGCCATAGACTACGCCAACGGCTCCCCCCATCTCGGGCACGCCTACGAGAAGGTTTTGAGCGACGTTATAGTCCGGCACATGCGCATGAAGGGCCGCAAATGCCACTTCCTGACAGGGCTTGACGAACACGGACAGAAAGTTCAGCAAAGCGCCAAAACAGCGGGGATAAATCCCTTGGATTTTTGCGACACCCAAGCTGCAAAGTTCGAGGAGCTATGCAAAATTCTCGATATTTCAAACGACGATTATATACGGACTTCCCAACCGCGCCATGTCAAGGTTGTACAGTCTATTTTGCAGGACCTCTTCGACCGCGGCGAAATTTACAAGGCCGAATACAAGGGTTTTTATTCCGCAAGGCAGGAGCAATTCTTGCAGGAAAAAGACAAGATTGACGGCAAGTGGCCCGAGATTTTCGGCGAAGTGACTCAAATAACCGAGAGCAACTATTTCTTTAAGCTCAGCGCATATCAACCCTGGCTCATAGATTATATTCGTTCCCATGAATATTTTATCTTCCCGCGTTTCCGCGCAAAACAGGTGATTGAATTTCTAAAAGAACCTTTGAACGATCTTTGCATATCTCGTCCAAAAGAGAGGTTGTCCTGGGGAATAGAGTTGCCATTTGATACCGATTACGTGACGTATGTTTGGTTCGACGCCCTTGTAAACTATATCTCAGCCGTGGGTTATGGTACGGATACTTTTGCAGATTATTGGCCGGCAGATTTCCATGTGATAGGCAAGGATATCCTCGTTCCCCCGCACTCGGTTTATTGGCCCATTATGCTGCATGCTATCGGCCTTGAACTCCCAAAATCCCTGCTCGTCCACGGTTGGTGGCTTTCGTCCGGAGAAAAAATGTCCAAGAGCCTTGGCAATATTGTAAATCCTCTCGACCTTGTAAACAAATTCGGGGCGGATCCGTTTAGGTATTTCCTAATGCGCGAGATGAATGTTGGTCAGGATTCGGATTTCTCTTTCGACCTGTTCTTATCGCGCTACAATTCCGATCTCGCAAATGACTTGGGTAATTTGTTGAGCCGCCTTATGAATATGGTGCATCGCTATTGCTCCGGAAAAATTCCCGCGGCCACATGCGAGGAGGATTTTGAAAAATCTCTCAAAGATCAAGCTGCGGAAACTTCTTCCTCTGCGCTGGAATTATTCGACGGAATGCAGTTCCATTTGGGGCTTGATAAAATCTTCTCGTTTGTGCGTTCCGTGAATCGTTATGCCGAACAGCGCGCTCCTTGGAAATTGGCAAAAAGTTCCGATACGAAAGATTCTGAAATCCTCAATTCTACGCTCGCGAATATGGCTGAGGCTTTGAGGCTCGCGGCCGTCCTATTTACTCCCGTAATGCCGTCCGTATCGGAACGCATACTTTCCCTCTTGGGGGCTGAGAAAGCCGAACTTTATTCAGGATTGACGGAATTCGGCTCCACTCTCGAAAACCGCCCGATAGGCGAGAAAGTCATTCTATTCCCGCGCCCCGAATAGTTTTTGTCTCCGTTTACAACGCGCATATTATTTATTCCAAAAAAAGGAGGCTGCATTTAGCAGCCTCCTTTTTTAAGGTTTTCCGCAAACCGATTATCTTCCGAATACTTCGACCTCAGTATAGTGGTTCATGTCGTTGGACGTATTGCCGTTGGAATACAAGCGAACATAACGTCCCTTGACAGGAGGATTCACTACTACCAGTTTCCCGAGGTTTGTTTCTATGTAAGCCTTATTTGTGCCTTTGCCTTTTTTGGCGGAGTTGTCGTGGTCGTTATTGAACACGGTTGTGACGCCTTTGGCAAACTCCGGATCGTCGGAAATCTGAATTATGACATCTTTGTAGGCGCGCTCCTGGCTGTGGTAGTGCCAGATTGCTATTGCAAATATTTCGGAAGTCTTTCCGAGGTCTATCTGCACCCATTGGAAACCGTTCATAATTTCCACAAAGCAGCCGTCCGACGCTTCTTTGTCGCCGTCGGTTATCAGCGAGAGCTCTCCTATGAGCGGAAAGTCGTCTGAACTGGTGACAGCTTTGCCCTTGGCTATATTCTTGACGTCCGCTGGAACGTCGGGTTCCGGATTCGGAGTTTTGGGCTCAAGATTTTCTATTTTTATCGGCACGGGAGTTCCAACGAGCTGCGCAGGCGGAACTTCGAGTTTTAGCGGTACGGCCGAAACGCTTATGGCAAAAGCCGTAGCAAATATTGCAGTCAATGTCTTTTTCATATCTTTTTCCTTTTTTCTAAATTAGTCCACAACGAAGTCGGATTCTTCAAATTCCAAGGGGCCTTTTTCTATTGCGCTACGGGCTTTAAATACCGCAGCTTCAGCTTCAAAGGCATGTTCGGCATCGCAGGAGAGCTTGTTCTCGCCGCGCACCGCGCCGAAGAAGTTCTCCAGATGGTACATGTGTATTGGCTTTTTATCGTCGAATCCGGGTATGTCACTCGGGAATGCGTAGGCTACGAGAGCTTTGGTTTCACGGGTATCTACAACCGCAGTGCTGCTTGCGGCTGGCGCGCTTCCGCTGCCTATGACTCCGGCTTTTATTAGAGGTTCCCAATCCGGGGCGTTTGTCTCGCGGAAGAGTTGAGTAATGCTCGGGTTTTCCGACATCTTGAGCGTGCCGTTATCTCCCATGAAAGACTCGAAATATCCCCCGCCGGAACTTGTCGTGGTGAGAACCTGATAAAATACTTGGGCTTTGCGACCTTGGAATGTTTTATCGAATTCAAATATGCACATCACATTGTCGTCCCAGTCGTGGGCCGGCGAGCCGTCTTCTTTCCTATAGTAATCGCGGCTTCCCGACGCCATCACTCTCGACGGGCGCGCTCCGAGCATCCAGCCGAATATGTCTATTTGGTGGGCTCCGAGGTCTGATATAGCGCCCCCTCCGAGACCTTTATGCCAGCGCCAGTTGCGGAACTGGTTCATGTCATTATAGCCATATTTTTTCAGCGTGTCAGCGGGGATTTCCTGCTTCTTAGCCCATGTGATATCTTTTGAGACGGCCCTGTTCCATTGTCCGTTGCAAGCCATGATATCGCCGCATATCTTGTTCTTGCGGAGGAGAACGTCGCGGGCGTATATGTAGCGCGGATTGCTCTTGCGCTGATGGCCTATCTGGAGAAGCTTGCCTGATTTGCGCATAGCTCTTACCATAGATTTTGCGCCTTCTATGGTATCGGACATCATCTTTTCGCAATAGACGTTCACCCCGGCGTTTAGGAAGTCAACGGTCATTGGGGCGTGCCAGAAGTCGGGCGTGGCTATAACCACAGCGTCGAGTTCTTTTGCGTGTTTTGCTATCAGCTCCTTATAGTCCTCGTATTGTTGGGCTTTTTGTTTAAGCTCTTTGAATATGCGGCGGAATGCATAGGCACGGCGTATTGGCCAGATGTCGCAAACTGCCACAAAGTTTAGGTTGGGAAGCTTGAGGAGGCTGTTGAGCAACACTTCTCCCTCGGCTCCTATGCCCACCAAGGCTACATTCAGTTTATCTCCGGCTTTTTTGCTTTGAGCCGGAAGTATATTGGAAGCCATCACCAGACCTCCGGCGGCGATTCCCGCCGTCTTTATAAAATCTCTGCGTGAATATTCTTTCATAATAATATTTTTTAGTCTTTTTTGGTGCAGGGGCAGCATCCGAATTTGCCGCATTTTACAAGCTCAAACTTGTTGTAATCGGCAAGGAGGAGCGCTCCGACTATCATTATCATATGTACGCCAAGATAGGCTATGCCTGCGGCGGCGCTCGGCCCCATTGAAGGTTCGAGCACTATAAATCCCCATGTTAGAGAAATGTAGAGCAGTCCCATAAGGAACAGGGTCACTCGCGTGCAGATACCCAGCGCGAGGGTCACTCCGAGCCCTATTAGGGCGAATCCCAAAACCATAGCGTAGGGTTCTACCATAAATGCGGGCATAAGTGGGCTTTCGCTGAAGGTTTCCACTGTCATCGGGCCTTTTTCCGGAAGTCCGTGATAAGCGGAGAAACTTAGGGTATCCACTACTTTTTCTACGGTATCGGGCATGTCGGCGACGCTATCTATAGCAGATTGTTTGTCCATTCCAGCCGCCATCATTTCTTTTATTTCTTTGGCCTTTTCGAGGTTCGGAACTTCCGCGTTAACTTTTGTTTGGAATTTGGTTAGCCCCGTACCTATCGCTCTTGCTGCCAGCCAAAAGCGAAGCAACCAGAATGCCATAGTGTATGTCAGATTTTTCATAATTTATTTTCTATCTTAGATAAAATGAAAATTAAAAAAAATTTTCATTAAATAGACTAACAAAATTCGCAGTGCTGTAAAGCATTTTATTTGTTTGCATAGCACAACTTTTATATGCGACATCGCCTGCCAGAATTAGTTCCAAATTCCTTTATTCAAAGACTTAGCCGCAATTCTCTATCGAAAATTCTTGTCTTTCCAAACTTTGAAAATTTTGCTGTTTTTCTAAAAAAAATTTTTTTTAAGCCGAAAATCCTCAATCGATTGTCGAAGATTTTTATCTCTATGTTTCTATCTTATTAAAATTATCAAAAAACTCTCAGGGGAGATGGTTCACCCCGAGAGTTTTGAATTCCGAAACTCTTTAATCTTATTGATTTGAAGTGTCGAAGGCGGAGTCGAAAGCTATGGCAGAGCGCGGAAAGTCGAATGACTTGACTTTTTGTGCGGATTCGGTGGCTCCGTGTATTCTGTCCATGCGTCCGTCTTCCCATTCTACGGAGAGAGGGCCCTTGTAATCTATGTCGTTTAGGGCGACTATTATTTCTTCAAAGTTTATGTCGCCGTGTCCGATTGAGCGGAAGTCCCAGTATCTGCGAGGATCGCAGAAATCGGTGTGCCCGCCAAATACGCCGGCTTCTCCGTTCCCATGCCCCCACCATACGTCTTTCATGTGGGCGTGGAAAATGCGGTCGTGGAACTTGCGGATAAACTTGACGTAATCCACACCTTGATAGCCAAAGTGCGACGGGTCAAAATTAAATCCGAATCTCTTGTGGCCGCCTATCGCGCACAGAGCGCGCTCTGCGCTGGCTATGTCGAACGCTATTTCGGTGGGGTGTACTTCGAGGGCGAAGTTTACGCCTTCTGCGTCGAATGCGTCGAGAATTGGTGTCCAACGCTTTGCGAAGTCGTCAAATCCGGCTTGTATCATTTCTTTCGATACGGGCGGGAAAGAATAGAGATATTTCCAAATAGAAGATCCCGTGAAACCCGTCACAGTCGGAGGAATCGGCGATTCCGACAGGCCCGATGGACGCATTGACATAAACTTTTTGCAGATTTTTGCAGTGCGCACCATTTCGGCGGCGGCACGCTGACGGACTCCTTCGGGATCTCCGTCGCCCCAGATTGAGTCGGGCATCATCGCTTTATGGCGAACATCTATTTCGTCGCATACGCATTGGCCCGTCAAATGGTTCGACAGCGCAAAACAGTTGAGGCCGTTCTTTTCGAGGATTTCCCAACGACTTTTAAGATAGGATTCGTCGTCGGCTTTAGCCATGTCTATATGGTTTTGCGTGAGAGCTATTTCGAGCCCTTCGTATCCCATTTTTTTCGCTAAGGGCGCAAGCTCTTCAAGCTTCATGTCTGCCCATTGTCCCGTAAACAGGGTTATTGGTCTTGGCATAGTTTATTTCCTTATGTGTTTGAGTTGTTGAAATAGAAAACGCAAAGCGTTACAAATTGATTATTAAAATCTGGTTACTGTAAATTCAAGCAATAATTTTGCTTATAGCATCTTGTTTTTTTCAGAAAAGATTATTGTGTTTAAAAGATATTGACTTTTACAAAGCTACATTTAGATTAAGTTATTATGAAATTGCCATCTATATCTTCTTATTTGTCAATACTTAGTCTATTGTCGTTGTCTTCATATGCGGATACGCTTCCCACGGTAATAACAGGAGGAGGCGATGATTTCTTAAATATTACGGAACCTGTATCGGATAACACTTTAATAGACGTCACTGGAACTTCCGGGACAGCTTATGCTGGTATTGAAGGCGTAGATATTACTTATAATCTGAATACAACTACAACTGCCAAAGAGTCTTTTGTGGCCTATCAAGGGAATTCGGATTTTGAAATAAAGAACAATATAGTGGTGAACCTTGATTCCGCATCATATCCGAATACAAACAATCTACAGTTTAATATAAGGAATGCTTCGCATCTGAAGATAAATTCGCTCGAGTTGGTTCCGGACAATGATAGCGTGGATAACTATATAATGTTCGTCAACGATTTGGGCGGAGAAAAGTCCAAAATTACCTATGTGGGAAGCGACGGCAGCAATCCCGACGACGAAGCCAAGAAAATAAATAATCTCAGGGGAATGATATACTTAACAAATATAGAATTCCGCAACGAGAATGTTTTGACAGTAAAATCCTTCAAAATGAATGAACATTCTGTCTTGAACATGGGGGCAGATCTCAATGCTGAAATTCTTTATGTGACTGCCAACTTTGCAATAAATCTCAACGGAAATGATTTTTATAGCAAGAGCGGTCTAAATGTAGAGGGAAGCGTTGCTGACAGGGTAATAACAGTGACATTTGGCACTGAAGCGGGGGATACTTCAACTTTTGCGGTGAAGGGGAATCAGGTGACATCGAACGATTCTTACATTGAAAGATATAATAATGTAAGATACGAATTTACCGATTACGATCCCACCACCGATTTCATATACATGAAAGATATCCCCGAGAATGATAATCCGTTAAGTATAATAGGAGGGGAGTACGCCGGATTTGAATTTGTGTCGAAAGAGATTACGGAGGGCGAATACGCCGGCTGGACCCAATATTATGTCAATATACCCGAACCCGCCCATATAGCTGCAATATTAGGAGCTTTGTCTCTAATATTTGTATGCCGCAGACGCAGAAGCTAAGTCTTTTGTATTATTGAGATTTTTTACTTGGAGTCTAATCCATAAAAAAAGCGTCCTCGAAATATTCGCAGGACGCTTTTCTATCTTAAATGAATAGTTCTTAGGCTCTCTTAGAAAGCACCTTGGCTTCGTACTTCTTGATTCCTTCTATGAGCTTTATGCCGCAGGGCTTAGAAGCTCTGTTGCAGTATTCGCTCCAGACGTCCGCCAACGGCAGGTTTGAAGTTTCCTCCATGAGCGTAAGTCTGCTTCCGAAATCAAAGGCGTCCTCGGCTTCGCGCATTTTCTTTACGGGATCCAAGAGGGCGGCCAACAGACATTTTCTGGCGGCCCTCATTCCGACAACCCATGCAAATATGCGGTTTATGCTCGCGTCGAAGAAGTCCATGCCTATATGTACGCGGTCTATTGCCCCGCAGCGCACAACTTCCTGCATTATTGCCTTTGTGGCGTCGTCGGAAATTACGACATGGTCGCTGTCCCAACGCACCCCTCTTGAAACATGCAATAGAAGTTCGGGCACGAACATCAAGCATGACGATATCTTGTCGGCTATCTGTTCGGTCGGGTGGAAGTGTCCGGAGTCGAGAGTCAAAAGCATTTGATTCTTTACGGCGTATCCCATAAAGAATTCATGGGAGCCTACAACATAGCTTTCGGAACCTATTCCGAAAAG
The DNA here is from genome assembly GCA_944389885.1 of uncultured Opitutales bacterium. Taxonomy (GTDB): domain Bacteria; phylum Verrucomicrobiota; class Verrucomicrobiia; order Opitutales; family Intestinicryptomonadaceae; genus Merdousia. The sequence goes on along the minus strand of CALXNZ010000016.1, from coordinate 24,191 downwards.
CTTGCACTCTACGGCGTCGCGATCGTACTTCTTATTGATTTTTACCTTCATTATCTTGTCGAGCGAATCGGCCATGCGTTCGCGCGGGGCGAGCCTGTCGGCGGGGAAGTCCTTCATGCCGTCTGGCATCCAGAAGTTTGTTATCACGGTAGCCCCGAGCTCTTTCCCGATTTTTTCAGCTATCTTGCGGCAAGCTATTCCGTGCTCAATCCAGAAGTCGCGTATGCCCTTGTCCGGGCTCGACAAGGTGAATCCGTCGGCAGCTTTTGGGTGGGAGAAATAGGTGGGATTGAAGTCCATGCCCATATTGTTTGCCTTGCACCAATCGACCCAACCTTTGAAGTGTTTGTATTCAATCTCGTTCCTATCGACTTTCTTGCCCCCGAATTCTCCGTATATGGCATGGAGATTTAAACGGGTTTTCCCCGGAATATACTTTATTGCTTCCTCTATATCGGCTCGGAGCTCTTGAGGGTTGCGGGCCTTTCCCGGATAGTTTCCGGTGGTTTGGATTCCGCCTCCCGATAAAATTGCGTCGGGAGTTTCAAATCCTCCGACATCGTCTCCCTGCCAACAATGCATTGAAAGGGGGATTGCGTCTAAAATTTCTATGGCCTTTTCGGTATCGACACCGAATTTTGCGTACTGTTCTTTTGCGTTTCTATATGTGTTGTTCATACAACTAAAACTTTGACGTGATTTATTAATTCTTGCAAGTCTTTTGTTGCTTTATTTGGATTTCGTAAGGTTTTTTATTATGATTGCGTATTTGTATGGTTTAAGGGCATATGGTGGAACAATTTGTTAAATGGCTTGTCTTTAATATGCAAAATCAGTCTGTTTTGAGCAGTTTTTTTTTAACTCTTTGGCGTTTTTTTAATTGGATTTTTAAAAAGCGTCGAAGAATGTAAAAAGTTATTGCCATGACGCGCGGACTTGTATTATAACATTATAGAATAATCAACGTGGGTGGGATTTTACTCATGGCAAAAGCTGTTAACAAAATCAAAAAGTTTCTCGTATCGCCAGACAAATTTCGCGGTTCTCTTTCTGCCGCGCAGGCCGCACATGCCATAAAAATGGGAATTTTGGCGGTTGATAAAGACGCTCTTATAGATGAAGTAACCATGACCGACGGCGGCGACGGATTTGTGGATACCATCGCAAAGGCGGAAAAGAACGCCAAAATTATAAGGCTGAAAACAATAGATCCCACGGGGCAGACACTCACCGCAAAATGCGCCCTCTTAAATGACGACTGCGCTTTGGTTGGACTCAGCGAAGCGTCCGGATTGAACCTCGTTTCCGATCCGGACCGCAATCCAATGAAACTCACTAACATAGGCACCGGCCAAATATTGGCCAAGCTTGTGGAACGCGGTTATAAGACAATTATAGTTGGCGTTGGCGGTTCAGCCACAAACGACGGCGGCATAGGACTCCTAATCCCGCTCGGGTTTCGCTTTTTAGACGCCGAAGGCAAGGATATAGAACCCAACGGGGAAGGGTTGGCAAAGCTTGATAAAATATTGCCCCCCCAAAATAAGATTTCCACCAAATTTATCGTAGCCACTGACGTTGAAAATCCGCTGTTCGGAGAAAATGGCGCCGCTTATAAATTCGCCCTCCAAAAAGGGGCTAAAAAAGAAGATCTGCCATTGCTCGACGCAAATCTCCGCAAACTCGCCCAAGTCTCTAAAAAGTGCTTCGGAACTTCCGCCCACGACGCTCAGGGCGCGGGGTCGGCAGGCGGCTGCGGCTACGCTATGATTAATTTCTTGGACGCAAAGAGAGTAAGCGGATTCGACCTGTTCGCAAAACATACAAATCTCGACGCCCGCATAAAAGCCGCCGATGTAGTCGTCACCGGCGAGGGCATTTTTGACGAGACTTCCGCTGATGGCAAGGGTCCTTACGCCCTCGCAAAGCTCGCCGCAAAGTACAAAAAGCCGGTTTGGATCTTTTGCGGAAATTCGGATATTGACGAATCGGGATTGGCCAAGATGGGATTGTCGAATGTCAAAATAGGCAGGTTGGCTCCCCTGGCGGCAAATCAGCTTGAGGCTTTGAATCGCGCCCCGAAATATCTGGCCCAGCTTACAAAAGATTTCGTGTCGGCAATGTAGCACGCAATCGGCGCGCATCGCGCCATTATATGGACAATTCTGGGATATTGGAGAAATCCGCGAGAAATGTTTGGAACTTATGTTCCACGCGCGGAATAAAACTTGCGGCGGCGGAGTCGTGCACCGGAGGTTTTTTGGCCGATTCTTTGGTGTCCATTCCCGGGGCAAGTTCGTTTTTCTTGGGATCGGCGGTTTGTTATTGCGATGAGGCAAAAAACGGCATACTCGGAGTGCCAAAAGAAATTTTGGACAAATTTTATGCGGAAAGTTCAGAAACTTGCGCGGCCATGCTCGACGGGGCTCTAAGAATATTTCCAAATGCTGACGCCGCCATTGCCACTACGGGCTTCTTGGATTCTTCCACGGGAAGTAAGCCGAAGTCGCTGGGAGGCTCCGTCTTTATAGGAACGGCATTGAGGCTTTCTCTCGCGGATTCAAGCCTCAAGGATTTTGCGAATCTACCTGTTTGCCATATTAAGAATTCCGACTTTCTTTGCGGGGCGAAGACAGGCGTGTCTGTAATGCCGCGCCATTCTGAAGAATCAGGGGGATTCTTTAAAATCTGCGCCGAAATAAAACTTAACGTTTCGGCGCCCAGAGCATTCAATATGAGGGCGGCTGCGGCTACGGCTTTGGAGCTTTTTGCCTTTGCATTGGGTGGACTTTGATTTCCCAATTTGCTTTACATATTTTTTACCCAATTTAAACTTGTTTGAAGTTGGAGGATTTTTTTATGGGGAAATCGTTTTGTATATTTGCATTAGCTTTGCTTTCTTGTCCGCTCTTTGGCTTTTGGGACTTGCCGGAACCTAAGAAAATGGGCTTGCCCTCGTGCATGGAAATGCCGGAGTTGAAACTTATTCCGTCTCCCAGATATTGGGAGAGGAATCGCAAATGGCAGGGGGTTCCAAGCATAGAGAGGACTTCCGGAGGGCGATTGTGGGCGGCCTGGTATGCCGGCAGCGTATGGGAAGGATTTTCGGACCGCGGCAATTATATCGTAGTTTATACGAGTGGTGACGACGGTAAAACATGGGAGCTTGTCGCCGTATATGACGCAACCGTAAGCGGAGATGCAAACTCTTGGGATCCGCGCTTGTGGAAAGCTCCGGACGGCGCCCTATACCTCACCGTCACGCGCAGTATGAAATCAAAAGAAGGCAAATGGGTGACATCATGGAAATTTAAGGCCCTCGACCCCGAAAATCCGCGAACTGAATGGTCTGAGCCCGTGTTCAATGGTTGCGGGGTTTCCCTTAATAAACCTACAGTATTGTCGGACGGTTCGATAATACAACCATTAGTGGATAACCATGGCCTCGACAAACCGAGCCTTTTTTGGACTATAAGCAGGGACGGCGGCAAAACCTTTGAATACTATTCTTGCGCGGAAGGCGATTATAATCGCAAAGATTTGGGGGAGATAGCCTGCGAACATATGGCCGTCCAACGTTCCGACGGCTCTCTGCTTATGTTTATCAGAATGTGGGATTGCATAGGCAGCATGGAATCTTTCGATAACGGTAAAACTTGGAAAAATTTTAAGCCTTTTACAAAAGATTTCGGAATACGCACACGCTTTAATCTTACGCGCCTAAAGAGCGGAAACATTTTATTGGTCGCCAACGATTCCCCAAATCGCCAGCGCGATAGAATGACAGCCTATCTTTCGGAAGACGAAGGAAAGACTTTCCCCTATAAGTTGCTATTGGACGGCCGAAAAAACCTCACATATCCCGATGTGGCCCTTTCAGACGACGGATTCATATACATTATCTACGACAACGGCCGTTATCTTTTAGACGCCCAGGAAATCCTCTTCGCAAAGATTACCGAGGCCGATATAAAGGCAGGGAAATTAGTCAACCAGTCGAGTTCCCTGCAAAATTCAATATCAAAACTTGCGCCTTACGGAGGCGGTGTGAAATTTGACAACGAACCGTTTAAAGAGGAAAAAATTTATAAGGAACTTTTGAAAAAATACGGACCTGTGAAGAAGCGATAATCAGAGAGCATATAAAAATTGCGGCGCATCTCAACGCCGCAATTTTTGTGCTTTATGACATTTGTTCCGCAATCTCCGCATGCCTTAGAAATGGCAGCCGCGCATTGCGGCGAAGAAAACGTCGAATATTTACGCTACATTACAGGGCCCGTATCGAGAATATCTTTTAAGGAATCGGGAGCCGGCTTGCCTTGCGTTATATCCTTAAGCATCTTTAGCGCGGCAAGTTCGGTCTTGTCTTTTTTTCTGTCGACTCCGCCGTCTTTTGGAAGGCATTGTTCGCACCAATATACGGCTTTATCGGGATTCGGCTTTATGGTGTCGTCGCCTTTCCAAAAGCGCCAAGCCACGTAAAGTTTTGTAGTGGCGTCCGAACTCGCGGCTCCGCGCTCAAACCATTCGAGGGCTTTTTCCTCGTCGCGGGGAAAAGTGCTTTCTCCTTCGGCGTAGAATTTTGATATTTTAAAGCAGTAAGCGTTGTCTAAGGCGGCAAGCTTTAAAAAAAGCTCTTGGGCTTTTTCGGTATTCTGCGAGAGAAATTTTCCGCGGGCGTACATCTGCGCCAATTTTTCGGTAGCCTCGGGATCCCCCTTGTCGGAAGCCTGCCTAAACCAGTATATGCCCTTTATCCTATCCCGGGGCAATCCGTCTTTACCGGTCATGTACTTTTTGGCGATAGCCGTCATGGCGGCAACGTTTCCCTTTTCGGCGGCTAAAACTTCGAGATTAGAAAATTTCTTTTTTATGTCGGCGAGTTTCTTTGCGTCGCCTATTTTCTCGTAAATCTCGACCAGTTTTGCTATCGAGTTTGGGTCGTTTTCCTCTGCGGCTTTTTCAAACCAGTATAGCGCCCTGGCGGGATCTTTTGGCATCATGAATCCGAAAAAGTAAGCATTCCCCAGCACCCACTTGTCGTTGGGAGTTCCTTTTTCGGCTCCGAGCTCGCGCCAGTGTACTGCGCTCTTCATATCTCGAGGGACTATTTTCCCCTCCGCATAAATTACCCCTAAAAATGTCATTGCAGACGGCAACCCTTGATTCGCAGCGGCATTTAGGTATTTCAAAGCCATTTGCCCGTCGGCTTTAAGGGAATGTTCTCCCTTTGCATAATATGAACCTATTGCCAGTTGCGCGTTCGGATCGCCAGCGTCCGCCTTTTTCAATAGCGACTCTAAATCGACTTCTTCGGCCGGTAATGATAGGGCCGCAATAAGGGAAAATAGCATGCTTAGTTTTCTCATCGGCTTTTTAGGAATATCAATTTTCGGCGGGTTCTTGAACTGCGAGAAGTCCGCTCCTTCCGCTAAACGGAGCCATGCGTATTTCCTTAACAGGTATGGCGTCTGAATCCTTTAATAGATTCTTTGCATATTCCGAAAGACTGAAAAATTCTACCCCGTTTGTCTTGCATAGTCCCAGAAATGAGTCGAACCATTCGGCGTAGGCCATTCCTTCCAGTTCGGCGTGTATTGTCATAACGGAGAATTCCCTCTTTTGCATATTTGAAAAATAATTCTGCGCGAGCTCGTCCTGCGTTATGCGTCCAAGCAGTTCGTCGAGAGTTGGCAGCGTCGAGGGAATTTGTAGGGTTTTAAATATTTCTCCGCCCATTTTTGGGAAGAATGGGTCTCCGTTGCGCACATCGGAAGCGTATAACAGCCCGGCTTTATCCTGCACGCTCAGGGCGTCGGGGCACGTCTGCCAACCGGGAGCCCCACAACATTTCGCCTCGTATCCGAAAACCTTTTCAAATTCGGCTCTCGCCCTTGTGAATTCCGCGTCTATTTCGGTCGGCCTCATGGAGGCCACATGGTTTTGCCATTTAAAGTGGTCCCAAGAGTGTATCCCGCATTCAAATCCCAGCTCGGAGCAGTCCCGCATTTGTCTTGCGCATTTTGCAGATATTTTCGGAGCCGGTAAAAGCGTGCCGTAGAGAAGCGTGGATACGCCGTAATTAGACGCAACATTGCTGCGCAGGCATTTTTTCAAAAAGCCTTTTTGAAATATTCTGCACAGAGATTTCCCAGTATTGTCGGGACCCAGAGAGAACAGAAAGGTCGCCGGAACTTTGCGAGATTTTAGTATCTTGCAAAGGCAGGGAACGCCTTCGCGCGTGCCCCTATATGTGTCAACATCTACCTTTATTGCCAGTTTCATTGCTTCGGCTCAACGCTTTATGCGTTCAAGCTCATAATCTTTCTTTAGTAGGTGATAATCTAATGTCAGTTTTAACGCCGTCTTCAGATCTGTTTTCGGAGTCCACCCGAGTATTTCTTGGGCCTGCCTTATTGACGGAACGCGCCGCGGTACGTCCTGATAGCCCTCTCCGTAGTAATCTTTTGCGGATATATTTTGCAACTTTGCATTCTTTGCGCGTTCTGCGTATTCCGGATACTCGCCGAACAGCTCTATCAGCATTTCCGCAAGCTGCCTAATGGAGAACTCCATATACGGATTGCCTATATTGAAAATCTTGCCGTCTGCGCATGAATCCTTGTTTTCGAGTATTTTCATTAAGCAGTCTATTCCGTCGTCTATAAACGTAAAACTGCGCTTTTGCGAACCTCCGTCAACGAGCATTATCGGCTTTTCGTGGATTATGTTGTGTGAAAACTGTGTGAGAACCCGCGAAGAACCCTCTTTTGCGGCCGTGATATCGTCGAGCTTCGGGCCTATGAAATTAAATGGGCGGAAAAGCGTAAACTTTAGACCTTCATGATTTCCGTACGCCCATATCACGCGGTCGAGCATTTGCTTTATGCATGAATATATCCAGCGCTCTTTGCGTATCGGGCCGAGAACGAGAGGGGATTCGTATTCGTCGAATTCCCTGTCGGGGCATAATCCGTAAACCTCCGAAGTAGATGGAAATACTATGCGCTTGCCGTATTTGGCGCATAATTTTACAATTTCCATGTTCGATTCGTAATCCAGCCTGTAAACGCGCAGGGGATCTTTTACATAGGTCGATGGCGTGGCTATGGCTACAAGCGGCAGGACTACATCGCAGTCTTTTACGGCGCTTTCAATCCATTCGGAGTCTTCCAGAACGTTCTTATTAAAGAACTTGAATTTATCGTAATTGAAGCAGTTGGAAAGCTTGTTGTCGCGTATGTCTGCGGCGATTACTTCCCAGTTTGTATCGGTTAGGATTCTCAAGGCCAGAGAGGATCCTATGAATCCGTTTGCCCCGAGTATTAGAATTTTCTTTTTAGTATCCATTGGCAATGGTTTGAGTATTTGTAAAAATATTTTTAGGGCAAGACTTTTTGGAATCTGAATTAATCGAACGCGGGCTTCCCGCGGGTTTGGCCGTCGCCGCGCACCTTGTACTTATAGGAACACAATTCCGCAAGCCCCATAGGGCCGCGCGCATGGAGCTTATCCGTCGAGATTCCTATCTCCGCTCCCATTCCAAATTCAAATCCGTCGGTAAAGCGGGTTGAGGCATTCCAATATACTGTCGAAGAATCCACCGCCCGCATAAAGCTTTCCGCCGTTTCGGAATTTTCAGTCACTATCAAGTCGGAGTGACCAGAGCCGTATTTGTTTATGAAGGCTGCCGCCGCTTCTGCGGAATCCGCTATATCGACGGAGATTTTCAAGTCGAGATATTCAGCGTAGAAATCCTCATCTGCTGCGGCCGCGCAGGGTATTCCAGCGGCGTCGAGTATTTTCTTGGCATTTTCTGCGGCGCACAATTCAACTCCGCGTTCCGAAAGCAGCTTTCCTATTTCGGGAAGGTAGGATTCTGCAATATCGCGGTGAACTATCAAATTTTCCGCGGCGTTGCAGACCCCCGGACGCTGGCATTTGGAATCTATGGCAAGTATGTCCGCCTTTCTAAAGTCGGCGTCTTTGTCAACATATACGGTGCAAACGCCCTTGTAGTGCTTTATTACGGGTATTGTGGAGTTTGCCACAACATAGCGTATCAGGCCCTCGCCGCCTCTGGGTATTATGCAGTTCACATATTTGTCGAGCTTTAGCAGCTCTCCGAGGGCTGAGCGGTCGGAAGTGGGAATCATTTGGACGCAATCGGGATTCAATCCCGACTCGCCGAGAGACTTTGAAATTACTTCTGCCAGCGCCTTGTTTGAAAGGAACGATTCGCTTCCGCCCCTGAGTATTGCCGCGTTTCCGCTCTTTAAGCATAGGGCGGCGCAGTCTATTGTGACATTGGGGCGGCTTTCATAGATTATTCCTATCACCCCTATCGGCACTCTGACTTTTTGTATGTTTAGACCGTTCGGGCGCGTCCATTCTCCGAGGATTTCTCCCACGGGGTCGGGAAGTTCCGCGACTTGTTCCACTCCCTTGGCCATAGCCTCTATTTTTGCGGCGTTTAGGGACAATCTCTCAAGCATGGCTTTTGAGAGTCCGGATTCTTCTGCCTTTGCCATGTCTTTTGCGTTTGCAGCGATTATGGCGGAAGATTCGGCGCGGAGTGCCGCGGCTATCTTCTTTAGGGCGGAGTTCTTCCGCTCGGACGGGGCCTCCGCAAGAGACAGGGCCGCCGTGCGGGCGCATTCGGCTATTTCCAGAACGGATTTCATTATAATTTGCAACTGTTGAGTATGTATTTGGCGCGGCGCTCTATTTCCTCCATACCGGCTTCTTCAAGCTTCCTGCAGGAAAAAGATTCGACAGTTATTGAAGCTGTTGCGGAGCTTGTCACCATAGCCTTCTTAAGGCTTGTGAAATCTGCGTTTCCCGACGCGCATATGCAGCCTGCCAAAGTGCCGGCGAACGAGTCCCCGGCTCCTGTGGGATCGCGCACCTCCCTTACCGGGTATGCGGGCGTAGTAAAAAATCCGTCTTCGTGAAATAGCATCGAGCCGTATTCTCCAAGTTTTACGACTAATGTTTTCGCCCCCATATTCCTGATTTTATCGGCAGCCCTTATAAGATTAGAGTCTTCTGCAAGCAGTTTCGCCTCGGAATCGTTCATTATTACAAGATCGACCCTGTTTATTATCTCTTTTAGCTCCGCATTTGTTGTGTTAATCCACAGGTCCATTGTGTCGAGTATGACGAAATCGGGATCCCTTACAGATTCAAGCACAGTCTTTTGGACAAAAGGCGAAATGTTTCCAAGCAATACGAAACGCGCCTCCTTTGAGGCTTCAACAAGATTTGGAACATAATCGGCGTAGGCATTCAACTGTATGTCGAGAGTTTCGCGCGAGTTGAAGTTGTCGTGGTATTTCCCGCGCCAGAACATCGTCTTGCCTTGGGGATCCACTCTCAGCCCTTCCGTATCTATTCCGCGCTCGCGCAATCTTGATATGTCGGACTCCTTGAAATCGGAACCCACCACGCCTTCAATCATAACGGGGCAGAAAAACGACGCCGCAAGCGCAGCGTAGCTCGCGGAACCGCCCAGTATAAATTCCTCCGAATCCATTGGAGTTTCGATTGTGTCGTACGCCACGGATCCTGTCACAAGAAGCTTATTCTTTTTTTCCATTACATCTTTCCAATCATTGCGTCGGCAAATTCGGAGCATTTTACCTCTTTTGAACCATCGATAAGCCGGGCTAAGTCGTATGTCACGGTCTTTGCTCCTATCGCCCCCTCAAGGCCTTTTATCACAAGGTCGGCGGCTTCGTTCCAACCCATATAGCGGAACATCATTTCTCCGGACAGTATCATGGATCCCGGATTTACTTTGTCCAGTCCTGCGTATTTTGGCGCAGTGCCGTGGGTGGCTTCAAAAATCGCGTGTCCCGTGGAATAATTGATATTTCCTCCGGGGGCTATGCCTATGCCTCCAACTTGGGCGGCGAGGGCGTCGGATATGTAATCTCCGTTGAGATTGAGAGTCGCAACGACATCGTATTCGGCGGGGCGAGTGAGAATTTGTTGCAGGAAGGCGTCGGCTATGATGTCTTTTACTACAATTCCATTGGGCAATTTACACCATGGGCCGTTGTCTATGGGCTGCGCCCCGAATTCTTCGCGGGCCACTTTGTATCCCCAATCGCGGAAAGCCCCTTCGGTAAATTTCATTATATTGCCCTTGTGCACGAGGGTCACGCTCTTGCGGTTCTGTGATATGGCGTATTCTATCGCCGAGCGCACGAGGCGGGCCGTGCCTTCTTCGGAGACGGGCTTTATTCCTATTCCGCACGAATTTGGGAATCGTATCTTGGCAAATTTTTCGGGAAATTCCGCCTTGAGATATGCCTTGATTTTCTCCGCGCCTTCCGAGCCGCGCTCAAATTCAATTCCCGCATAAATGTCTTCGGTATTTTCGCGGAAAATTACCATGTCCACAAGTTCGGGCCTTTTTACGGGGCTGTCCACACCCTTGAAGTATCGCACGGGCCTCTGGCAAACATAGAGGTCGAGTTCCTGCCTCAAGGCGACGTTTAGAGAGCGTATTCCGCCGCCTATCGGGGTTGTGAGCGGCCCTTTTATTCCGACGAGATATTCCCTAAATGCCGCGAGCGTTTCATCGGGCAACCAACTCCCTGTGAGCTTAAAGGCTTTTTCGCCCGCCAAAACTTCGAGCCATTCTATTTTGCGTTCCGCCCCGTAGGCTTTTTCCACCGCGGCGTCGAACACCTTTTTTGAGGCTTTCCATATATCCGGGCCTATTCCGTCTCCCTCTATAAATGGAAGTATTGGCGTGTTTGGCACTCGCAGTTTGCCGTTTTGTATGCTTACTTTTTCTCCTTGCATTGGCTTTATATTGTAATTTAAAAGTATGTAATCCCGTCTATTTAAGCGGAAACATTTTGCTATAACAAGCTTTTTGACTCTATCTGCATATATTTTTTAATCCCTTTTTCAATGGCGATGTTTTATGGACAGATGTTTTCAGGCGTGTTTGTCGCAAGGTATGATGTTGGGAAAGTAGGCTAAAATACACTTTTTCTCGACATCGCGCTTATCTAATATTATTTTTGGAATATGTTATCTTTAATGAGAAATGCTTTTTTCGTTGTTGTTCTTATATGTTCTACGGCAGCTTTCAGCGTACCCAAGTTCGAGGACTTTAAGCCTGACAGGCCAGAACTCTCTTTGCCGCTCCTCGATAGAAAAATGGTAATCGCCCACAATATGCCGTATATAATCTATCACAAAGCCGAGAACGGCAGGAGCGATACCGTGCGTTTCCTAAATTTCGACGAATTCGATCCTTTTGGCGAAACCAAGAATATGGGCGGGGAGGTTCAGACCATAGCCTACGACATATATTTTAACGCCGACAAAGACATTGTCGAAGCTGCGGCCTTTCACCAGAAGGCGGCTCTTCTGGCCGGCATAGACGGATTCCAGTTTTATTATCCCGTGGGTAACAGCGTTTCTGGAATGCTGAATCTTAACAAGTTTATTGCGGCCCACTTTAAGGCGGCGGAAAAATACGGCACGGGAATGAAATTTTGCATTTGCGTTTCGCATCCTCCCGCGAAGATGCCCGAGGACCAAAAAATAGACATGATAGCGGAAGCTATGCGCGATCTCTATGTGACGGTTGGAATCGACAACCCTTTGTGGTTGAGGACACCCGACGGCAGGCATATTCATTATACATGGTCGGGCGACACTCTCCATACGGTTCAGCCCGGCGAGAAAGAACCAAAAATGAAATATGTAGCGTACGCCTACGAAAAGCTTGCCGAACGTTCCGGAGCTCCTGCCGCCTTCATTCCAACTGGAGACACTACGAGTCCGGAAGCCATTCGCGAACGCCTTGAGTGGTTTCCGGCGTATTGGGATTTTGCCGCCAACAAAAGGCGTCCGGAAAGCAGGGATATTTATAAGAAAATATGCCAGGAAAAAGGGCGCACATACACACACACTGTTTACTGCGATTTCTATTGTTCAAAAGTGTATCCCATAAATACCAGAAGATTTAATATGTACCATTTCCGCAAGGACGTAATTCCCCTCAAGGCATCGGATCTCCAGCGCGATATGCAGTACCTTGGAGTGGCGGAATTGTATTTTCAACAACTTTCCGAAATATCAAAGTTTGATCCTCAGATTGTAAATGTCACAACTTGGAACGATTATCCGGAGGGGCATCACATGGCTCCGGAAATAAACCACAATTTCGGGTTTTGGGTATTGTTGAATCATTTTAAGAATATATGGTTGGGGACTCCGGAGAAAAACAAAAGAGAATGGATGGTTCTGGCATACAAAAAGTATCGCAGCGACGTCATTCCAGAACCCCATTTTGTGCGCTATCTGCAAATGCACCCGGATCTCGATTTAGTGGCAAAACCTCAAGACGACGATTTTATAAATCTTTTTGCTTATTTTCGCAAGTCGGCAACTATGTATATTAACGGAGAACGTGTGGGCAAGGTTAAGCCACGCAAGGTCTCAATGTTTAAAGTTCCCACAAAACCCGGCAAAGTGGTTGCAGAGGCTAAATCGGGCGCCGAAACTATAATGACCTTGGAACCTCCTGAACCCATAACCGACAAACCTTTCCGCACGGATAGACTAACGTATTGCTATTCGACTGAGTTTGACAGGTATTACGACGCCCTTTTCGGTGCGAGTGCTCCGCGCTATTATTTGCGCCAATACCAGCTGGATTCCGACGGTGTTCCATTCTGGAAAAAAGGCAGATCTGTGGGAGTTCGCCACCCCGACGGGCGCGAGCCTACTGACGCGGAAATTAAATTCGCCAATGGCGGAAAGTGATTGAAGAGCCTTAAGTAGGTAGGATTCAAACAGTAGCACATATTGTCTTGCTGCGGAAATTCAAGGGATTTGCCGCCGGCGCGCGGGCATGCTTTGAATTGTGGCAACAGATAAAAAAGACGATAATAAAATATTGCAAGAAACCCGGCAATAAATGTAATGGACAAACAATTATGGAAAACTTCTCCGGAGTATGGACGGCGCTCGTCACTCCAATGACAGAGCGCGGCGTCGATTACGACGCATTGGAAGGAATTGTTGAGGCTCAAATCGCCGGCGGCGTAAAGGGTCTCATATCGGTGGGCACTACGGGAGAGTCGCCTACATTGGATCCCGTGGAGCATATAGAAGTGGTGCGCAAAATAATTGATTTTGCCCATGGGCGGATTCCCGTTTATGCCGGCACGGGCTCAAATTGCACAAAAGAGGCGGTCCACCTCACGCGCGAGGCCGACGAAGCCGGCGCCGACGGATTTCTCGTGGTGGCCCCTTATTATAATAAACCCACTCAAGAGGGCGTATTTCTTCACATGAGTGAAATCGCAAAATGTACCTCCAAACCCATTGTGCTCTATTCCATTCCCGGCCGTTGCGGCATAGAGATCTCTAATGACTGCGCCATGCGCCTGCGCGAAAAATTCGACAACGTATGCGTTATGAAGGAAGCCGGCGGAAAATCGGAAAAAGTTGCCGATTTGCACGGGCGGGCCGGCGATTCAATCTGCATATTGAGCGGAGACGACGCCTTGACTCTCGATTTTATGGAAAAGGGCGCATGCGGAGTTGTCAGCGTGGCGTCAAATATAATACCGGCGGAGATGTCGGCGATGGTTAATGCGGCCTTATCTGGAAAAATGGAAATCGCCCGCCAAATAAACTCAAAGTTTGCGGGGCTTTTTAAGGCCCTATTTATAGAGCCCAATCCTGTTCCCGTAAAGGCGGCAATGAAAATGTTGGGGATTATATCGGACGATTTTGTGCGGCTTCCGCTGTGCCGTATGAACCCTTCCAATTATCAAAAATTGCAAGCGGAACTCGCGGCATGCGGACTTTTGAAATAATTAAATTTTAAGCGATATCAATATGCCTGTAAAAATTTTACTTAACGGATATAAGGGCAGAATGGGGCAGGCGATAATGTCGGCCGCCAAAGACGACGCAGATTGCGATATATGCGCCCTTTGCGATATGGGCGATAATCCCGAGTCTCTCATAGGAAATGCCGACGTTGTGGTGGACTTCTCTTTTAGAGACGCCACCCCCAAGTTGGCTGACCTGTGTGCTAAAACATCAAAGCCTCTTGTGATAGGCACAACCGGCCATTCCGCGGAACAGCGCGATTCCATATTAAAATGCGCAAAAACTATACCCATAGTTTGGGCCGGCAATTATTCTGTTGGAGTAAACCTGCTGAACTATCTTACGAAAATTGCCGCAAGCGTGCTCGGCGATTCCTACGATGTCGAGATAGTTGAAATGCATCATAAATTTAAGAAAGACGCTCCAAGCGGTACAGCTGAAAAACTCAAAGAAATCGTATGTAAAGCCAGAAACGTCGGCGAGAATATGGTGTGCTATGGAAGGCATGGGCAGGTCGGGGAACGCCCTGTCGGGGAAGTCGGCGTCCACGCCTTGCGCGGCGGAGGTGTAGTAGGAGACCATACCGTAATTTTTGCTTCGGACGGGGAGCGTCTGGAACTCGTGCACAAAGCTGCCGACAGAAAAATATTCGCGGTTGGGGCTTTGCGCGCAGCAAAATGGGTGTCTGCGGCAGAACCGGGTCTCTACGGTATGGAAGACGTGCTGAATTTAAAATAGCTATATATGATAGTCGGAATAAAAGGCAGGCTTGTCAGTTCGACTCCGATTATGGCTGTCGTGGAAGCCGGAGGCATTTTTTACGAAGTCAACATTCCGGTCACTACCGCCGAAAAATTGCCGCGCCGCGGCGAAGAGGTGATGCTGCATACACTCGCCGTATATCGGGAAGATTCGCAATCATTGTACGGCTTTGCCGACTCCGCTGACAGGGATTTCTTTAAAACTCTCGTCGAAAAGGTTTCGGGAATAGGCCCTAAAATAGCCTTGAATATGATGAGCGGAATGAGCGTGGGAACTCTTAAGAACGCAATAGCTTCCGGAGATTTGTCTTTGTTGGCGAAATGTCCGGGCATTGGGAAAAAGACTGCTCAGAGACTTGTAGTGGAACTCAAAGATGTAGTGGCCGCATCGGGGATATCATCGTTTGTGGATTCATCTGGCGCCCAGCCGGCTATGGCGTCGCCTTCGTCTGATGCCGTGGCGGCTCTCGTGGCTCTCGGATTCAAACTCGCCGACGCCGATAAAGCGGTTAGGATAGCATCGGATTCCCTCGGCCCGGACGCCTCCACAGAGGCTATTGTCAAAAAAGCTCTCGCCCGTTAGTTTTCTGATTCCCAGCCTTTAAAAATTTAACCTAAAGACTCCAATGTTATCAAAAGAAGATATTATAAACGCCCTGCGCGACGTCAAATATCCCCCTTACGATAAGGATATTGTTGCGTTTGGAATGGTAAAGTATGTTAAAATCGACGGCGATACCGCGGAAATACGCATATTTACCGGAGGAAAGGAAGATGCCGCCCTCGGCATAATCAAGACGGCCTCCGAAGTCCTTCACGCAAAATTCAAAGGCTGCAAGTTCACTATAAATCTCTTAAAAGAAGATCCGTCAAAATCCGCGGCTCCCTCTCCGTCAAAGGAAACCCTTAAATCCGTCAGATTAAAGATAGCTATCGCCTCAGGTAAGGGGGGAGTGGGCAAGAGTACTATCGCGGTTAATATAGCCCGCGCATTCGCCAGAAAATTTTCCTCTGGGGGAGAAGCGCGGGTCGGGCTGATGGATTGCGATGTCCACGGGCCAAGCGCCACCATTCTATTTGGAGACAAACCTTATCCGAGCGTGGATTCAGACCAGAAAATACTGCCGCCTGAAATAGGCGGCATAAAGGCCATATCAATGGGAATGTTGGTCTCAGACGACCAGCCTCTCATATGGCGCGGCCCTATGGCCGCCAGCGCGCTGAAGCAGTTTTCAGACGAAGTCAAGTGGGGTGATTTGGACGTAATGGTTTTCGATCTCCCTCCCGGAACAGGAGACGCCGTTTTGAGCGTTGTCCAGACTATCCCATTGAGTGGGGCCGTGGTGGTGACCACTCCCGGGCATCTGGCTTCGACAACTGCGGCGAGAGGGGCGATGCTTTTCGGGAAAAGCGGGGTTAAAATTATCGGCGTGATTGAAAATATGGCGTATTTTCCCATGCCCGACGGAAACAAAGAATACATCTTTGGAGAGCCTAATTCCGAAAATTTTGCGGCCCATCTTGACGCTCCTCTATTGGCAGAAATCCCGATAGACAAGTCTCTTCAGACGGATACCCCGTCGCCGGACGCCGAAAAGATTTTCGACGCGCTCGCGGACTCTATACTGAAAGAGCTTGGAGAATAGGAGGATACTTATCTTGGAAAGGGACACGGTGTGCGCGGGTTTTTCCCGATGAGGTGAGGCGTAATCTTCTAAAACAAAAAAGTCCCGCGTTTGCGGGACTTTTTTTGTTTAAACTGCGTTCTGTCAATTATGCCACGTCAACGGAACGATAGGCCTCTATGAGCTTTTTATCGCCTTCTACGGTGGTGTCAGACTGTCCGTGCTCCATTCCGATTACGCCGCGATATCCCTTGTCCCAGAGGTGTTGGAATATCTTTTTATAATTGATTTCGCCGGTTGTTGGCTCTTTGCGGCCGGGAACGTCGCCGACTTGTATGTATGCGATTTCGCTCCATGCTGCGTCGATATTTGGAATGAGGTTGCCTTCGGTGACCTGCTGGTGGTAGAGGTCGTCCAATATTTTGCAGCATGGGCTGTTGACTGCGCGGCATATTGCGTATGCTTGCGGAACGCGCTTGAGGTACAGGTTCGGGTGGTTCTTTATATTCAGCGGCTCAAGCACCATAATTAGCCCGGTGCGCTCGCATATTTCGGAGGCGTAGCGCAGGTTGTCCACCACGTTTGCGAATTGGTATTCAGTTTCGAGGGTTGGATCTTCAAGTCCGGGTACAACCGTGCACCATTTTGCGTTGACGCGCTTTGCTATTTCAAGGGCGGCTTCCATTCTCTGCTTAATGACTTCCCTTACCGCTTTGGGATCGGGCGGGAATTTTCTAATGTCGGCTTCCATTCTATTTCCCGGCAATCTCGCGCAGTTCCAGTCTATGCTCGCGCAGAATACGCCCATTTCCATGCCCAGCTTTTCAAGTTGTTTACCTATGGCAACTTGCTCTTCAACCGGACGACCCGCCATGCCGTTGTCTTCTATGCCCCTGAATCCGCAGTCGTAAAAGAATTTTATTTTGTCAACGAGGCTCATACCCTTAGTACTCGCCCTGAATTGGCCGAAATTCGGATAAAATTTTGCTTTGAACGGTTTGCCGTCGGATAAATCTTTAGCCTCCGCCCCGAATGCTCGTGAGCCCATTGTTATTGCGGCGGCTCCGGCAGTCGCGGCTATTTTAGCGAATTGTCTTCTTTGCATAATAATACTTCCTCCGTTGTTTGAAAAAACGTACAAGATTGAAACTTGTAAAAGTTTGTTTGCTCCATCTATTTTGGCAACAAAAAACTTGAAGGAGACTTTTTTTAATTGTAGTAAAAGTGCATGAAAAAGCTAATCTTATTACTTGCAACAGTTTCTGTTTTGACATTTGGGTGCGCATCGCCGGATACGTCTTCGGCTCCAAAGCATCGCAAAGTCGCCGTTCAGGCTTATTCATACAACCGCTTTACAGCCGAGGAAACCATAAATAAAATAAAGGACATGGGTCTTGACGGCATAGAGCTTTATCCGAATCAGCGCTTAAGCAATAAGTATCCCGGAGTAAAAGTAAACTATACAATGAATGCCGAGCAGAGGGCGTATCTTAAAAAACTCTTGGCCGACGCAAATCTGAAGGCCGTGAGTTTTGGCGTCACCCACACCAAAAACGATGCGGAGGTTGAAAAGGTGTGCGAGTTCGCCAAGGATATGGGCATAAAAACGGTTCTTACCGAAGATCCGGTAATCCGTTTTGCAGCTTGGGAGAAATTTGGCAAGAAGTACGGGGTGAAAATGGCCGTCCATCATCACACCTTCAGCAGTTCCAACCAATATTTTGATCCAGAAGTCCTGTGTAAATTTGTGAAAGGACATGATAATGTGAAGTCCAATCCGGACGTGGGGCATTGGGCGCGTTGCGGAATTGATCCGGTAAAGGCCCTGCACACTCTGCGCGGCACTATAGGCTCGGTTCACTTTAAAGACCAAAAAGAATTCGGCAACCATGAGAGCCAGCCCGTTCCTTTTGGGGAGGGCGCAATGGACGTTAAAGGCATGCTTGAAGAACTCGACTCGCAGGGATACGACGGATTCTATGTCATAGAATACGAAGCCGAATGGGACAATCCGACTCCCTCAATATTAAAATGCGTAAAATATTTGCGCAATAATTAGTCTTTTCTATAATGAGATTGCGGCTATGGAAATGTATTCCATAGCCGTTTTTTTAGAAAATTTTATGTTTTATTGGGGGCTATTTGCTCTCTCTAATTGCGCTTTTTTATCGGAAAATATATAAAGTAATTTTTTGAAAGATACATTTAGCTATTTTATCGTCTCTGGCTTGGAGAATTTTTCCCATATGGAGGATTTATTATTTAGCCTTTTTTTGAAGCCCGATATTTGCCAGCAGAGCAAGAAGTAATACGGCAATGAATCCAATTCCGGAAATTGCAAAATAAATTGTGCCTATTGATGTATTTGAGATGATTCCATTCTTTAAATAAGAAGCGTACACAGATTCGTTTATTCCGGCGGCAAAGAAGAAAAGCGCAAAAGCTATGGAGAGCGACATCGTGAAAGGCGTATATCTAAATTTTCCCGTTCCCATAATAAAAAATTTGCTCAGTACATAGCCTATTGCCAAAATTCCTCCGGAAATTGCCGCATAGAAGACAATGATAAAAAAATACCAATCCGAAGCCGCCATCCAATCGTCGGCCATTGGCTTATTGCTCCAATGGGTCGGAACTTTTTCTTCCCAAACAGGAAAGTAATAAAAAAACAACTGATACCCTAATACGGCAATCGAAAGCGCAGTAAGCAACAAAAATAGCGAAAAATCCCGCTTGCGATACGATATTGAATCCATGCGTAAAGTATTATAAAATTTAGTATTTAATCAATAAAATACATGCCGGAAGCGGATTTTACTTTAAAGTCTAAGCGTCCGAATTATTTGAAGATTATAGGAGGCATGAAAATTTTTTTGTTGAAGAGGGTATCGATTGGCTTATCTTTGCATCTTATGGAATGTAAAGTGTTGCATAACAAGAAGACGTGCGCTTGTTCCTACGGGTGCCCGAAATCGGGAATATGTTGCGAGTGCGTCAGATACCATAGGGAGCGTCGTCAGCTGCCCGCCTGTTTCTTCACGAAAGAGGCCGAGAAAACATACGACCGCTCATTTGAACATTTTGTGAAGCTCGTCGGCGAGGGAAAAATTTAATGCTTGGTTCAGCTACTTCGCATTTTCCTGAAATAATGGCCCCTGCCGGCGATTTTATCTGTCTCGACGCGGCGTTGAGGGCGGGGGCGGACTCTGTTTACTTCGGGCTAAAAGGCTCGAATATGCGGGCGGGAGCTGAGAATTTTTCCGTTGGAGATTTGCGTAAAATCGTTGCGAAGTGCAGGGAATTTGGCGCCGCCGCGTGCCTTACATTGAACACAATATATTACGAAAACGAATTAAAAGGAATATGTAAAATATTGGATGCGGCAAAACGCGCGGGAGTCAGCGCGGTAATCGCTTGGGATTTTGCCGTTGTATCGGCGGCCCGTGAACGCGGCATTCCGGTCTATCTATCCACCCAGGCGAGCGTCTCCAATTCTGACTCTATTGCGGCATATTGGAAAAATTTCGGGATAGGGCATTTCGTGTTGGCTCGAGAATGTTCGATAGAATCCATACGCAAAATCAGACTGGGATTAAAACGCAAATTGGGGGCCGATGCGGCAAAAATTAAATTTGAGGCCTTTGCCCACGGGGCAATGTGCGTTTCTTTAAGCGGAAGATGCTTTATGTCGGAGTTCCTTTGCGGAAAAAGTGCAAACAGGGGTGAATGCCGCCAGCCGTGCCGCAGGGAGTATCTCATCTCGGACGCGAATGGAGAGGGCGGTGAATTCGTCTTGGGAAAGGGATTCGTGATGAGCCCGAAAGACCTGTGCACGCTCGGTTTCTTGGAAAAGCTGCTTGGAGCCGGAGTGGATTCCTTAAAGATAGAAGGGCGGAACCGCAATGCCGAGTATGTGTCGACCGTGGTTGGGGCATATGTGAAGGCCCGCAATTTCTGGGTGGAAAACCATAGGCGCGCAAATTTTTCCGCGGAGTTTTCAACCTTAAAAAAGACCCTCTTGCGCGATTTGGAAAAAGTCTTTAATAGGGGATTTTCAGACGGATTCTACATGGGAATTCCAATATCAGAATGGACGTCTGGGGGAAATTCAGCGACTATGCGCAAGGTTATAGTTGGGCATATAACAAATTTCTACGCTAAACCTTCGGTTGCGGAGGTCGCTATTGACGTAGAGGGCATCCGTACGGGAGAACGCATACAAATTGAAGGAAACTCTACGGGCTTTGTAGAGTGTTTTCCGGAAAAAATAATGAATAGGGGTTTGGCAGTGGAAAAATGCGGCAAGGGAGATTTGATAACTTTGGAAGTTCCGCGAAAAGTTAGGCGCGGGGATAGAGTGTATAAACTTGTTTGCGCTCATGGAACTCAAAATGCCGCCAATAATTTGAAGGCAAAAGGATAAAAATATGGGAGAAAAACTTTCGTATACGCTTTTAGGGGGCCTATGCCTAATACTCGTTTGTTCCGGGGTGGCGTCGGCATTTTTATTCGGATCGCATGGTGGCGGAGATGTCCGCGTTCTTAAACTTGCACACGGCCTCGACGCAAGCCACCCCGTGCACAAGGGCATGGAGTTTATGAAAAAGCGCGTCGAGGAGTTGAGCTCGGGAAAACTCTCAATCGATATATACGGAGGCGGCTCGCTTGGCTCCGAACCTAAGTGTATGGAGCAAATTCAGAACGCGTCGCTTGATATGGGGAAAAATTCGAGCTCCCCCATGAGCGTTTTTATACCCCAGTTGCAGGCTTTGGGCTTCCCTTATATTTATAGGGATTCCGAACACTTTTGGAGAGTGCTCAATTCGGAAGTGGGCAAGAAAATACTCGATAAGATGAGGGATAAGGGTTTTGTGGGGCTCTGCTATTACGACGCCGGCGCGCGTTCGTTTTATACAACCAAACGTCCGGTGTCTCACCCCGACGATTTGAAAGGCATGAAGATACGCGTTTTAAACGCTCGTTTGGAAATTGCCATTATGGAAATGTACGGGGCGTTCCCGACCATAATATCGATGGGCGAAACTTATACAGCATTGTCTCAAGGCGTGGTTGACGGAGCCGAAAATAATCTGTCAACATATCTTACTTCCGCCCATTGCGAGGTTGCGCCGTATTATTCATGCAGCGAACACACCCGTATTCCCGACATACTTTATATGAGCGCAAAAGTCTGGGATTCCCTCACCCAGGAACAGCGCGCTATCCTTAAACAGGCCGCGGAGGAATCTTCGCAGTTTCAGCGCAAGTTGTGGGCCGAGAAAGAGGCGGAAGCCCGTAAAATTCTCGAGGGGAAGGGCGTGAAATTTATGGAGCCCGATAGAATGGAATTCGCCGAACGCCTTTCAAAACTTTACAAAGAAATTGAAGGGACTGAAATCGGAGAATTAGTCAGGGAAATTAAATCCGTTAAATGAGGATAAAAGGGTAAGGCATGATTCTAAAAATTCTTACATCGCTAAACAGGGTATTGAAAAAGTTATTGGGTATAATTTGCGCCGTTGCCATGGGGATATTGGTGCTCGATGTCCTCTGGGGCGTCATAACGCGTTATCTCACGGGAGGGCAGGCGTCATTTACGGAGGAGCTCGCGCGCATGGTTCTAATATGTCTTACGTTCTTCGGAGGGGCATATGCGTTTGCCGAAAAAGCCCATATGGGCTTGGATTTCCTATCGTCCCGCTTTACTCCAACAGCGGCCAAGCTTTGCGCGATAGTATCGCTCTTGCTGGCTTTAGCGTTCTCGATAGCGATACTGGTGGTAGGGGGCATATGGTTTGTTGGCACGTCGATAAAGTCGGCAAATTCGCTTGTATGCCTGCCTTCGATATACATGTATCACATTTATATGTGCGTTCCTTTGAGCGGGATTTTTGCGACGTCGTTTATCGT
The DNA here is from genome assembly GCA_944389885.1 of uncultured Opitutales bacterium. Classification (GTDB taxonomy): domain Bacteria; phylum Verrucomicrobiota; class Verrucomicrobiia; order Opitutales; family Intestinicryptomonadaceae; genus Merdousia. Next base: position 2,017 of record CALXNZ010000016.1, on the reverse strand, counting down.
GGAGGAGATTGCAAAGCTTGTGTTTGAAAAGAATGTAGAAGGGGAAATAAAATGAATTTTGCGTTGATTATACTTTGGGCGGCATTCTTTTCTATGCTGTTTTTATCGGCGCCGATTGCAGTTGTAATAGCTCTGGCTTCGGCTCTTGCAATTTTGGCGACTGGGCGGGAACCGCTTGAGATTATAGCGACGTCTATGGCTCAAGGCGTGGACAGCTTCGCGCTTTTGGCGATACCGTTCTTCATACTTTCCGGAATGATAATGGGTAAAGGAGCGATGGCGCGTCGCCTCATAGAATTGGCGCTTGCTTTGGTGCGTTTTCTCCCCGGGGGATTGGCGTATGTGAATACGGTGACCTGTATGTTGTTTGGGGCCATATCCGGCAGCGCAGTTGCGGCGGTGAGTTCGATAGGTTCTTTTATGATACCGCAAATGCGGCAGCGCGGATACGACAACGATACCGCTGTGGCCGTGACGATATGCTCCTCGACTACCGGAATGTTAATTCCGCCGAGCAATATAATGATAGTCTATTCTGTGGCAGTAGGGGGATTATCAATAGGAGCCCTGTTTATGGCCGGGATTTTGCCCGGGATTTTAGTGGGATTGTTTCTCATGCTATCGAGTTGGTTTATAATACGGCGAAAGAAGATGGGGGCGGAAGGGAAGTTCGATGTAATTCTGCTTTTGCGGGCCTTTAAGCGGGCATTTTTGAGCCTTCTGCTTGTAGTGATAGTATTGGGAGGGATACTGTGCGGCGTCTTTACCGCGACTGAGTCGGCGGTGATATCGGTTGCCTACGCATTTATTTTGGAGGTAATAATATATAGGGATATAAAGCTATCGGAGATTCCGGAACTTCTGATGAAGTCGGCGCAGACAACCGGGATAGTGATGCTTATAATAGGGGCATCCACAGCGATGAGCTGGGTGATGACAATAACAAACGCGCCGCAGGAAATAGCGCGGGCGTTAATGTTTTTCGGCGAGAACGAGTTTGTATTATTGTTGTTGATAAATCTTTTGTTGTTGGTTGTGGGAATGTTTATGGACATGACGCCTGCGGTTTTGATATTTACGCCAATACTGTTGCCGATAGTAAAGGAGCTTGGAATGAGTGAAATTCATTTTGGGATAATGATGATAGCGAATTTATCGATAGGGCTTTGCACGCCGCCCGTAGGAACATGTTTGTTTGTGGGCTGCGGAGTTGGTAATGCAAAGATGACGACTCTTGCTCCCAAAATGGTTCCTTATTTTCTTGCGATGCTGGCAGCGCAGATATTGATAACCTATGTTCCGTGGATATCTGAGGGCATTCCGGAATTGCTTGGAATGTGATATTGGATAAGAAATAAAAAGAGAGATTGTTATAATTTTTGGGATAAGGGATAAAAAAATACGGACGAAAATTCTTGACGCGGAAAAGAATGTAGAGAGAATTAAAAAATTATTTTTACATTTTTGAGACATATTGGCGTGTAATTTGTCGATATGGTTTCATGAAGGAGAGGTGACGGAGTGGCCGAACGTGCGCGATTGGAAATCGCGTGTGGGTCAAAAGCCCACCGGGGGTTCGAATCCCCCCCTCTCCGCGTTTATAACTTACACACTGCAAGGGTGTTAGACAGTTTTAGTCAGAAAGCTGCAATGCGCTAAAAATGAGCGATTGCGGCTTTTTTATTGTCTAACACCATTGCAGCAAAAAATGCCCATTTTTTTGAATTTAAAACCCAAGCTTTTCTCTAAAAAAGGCCGATTTTGGGAAAATGTGTTAGACAATTTCCGGCAATTTTTGTCCTTAAAAAGCCTTCATTTTTAGCTTCCAAACAGGCCTAAAAAGTGCCTTAAAAAACGCCGCTTTTTACCCGCCTTTTCGATCATTTTTTTAATGGGTGTTATACAATCACCCTCTATCTGTGCCAAAGAGCGCCAATTTGCCTCAAATAGCCCCTTAATTTGGAAGAAAATGGCGAAGGGAGAGTTGCTATCCTTTGGGCATAAACTTTTGCGATTG
>CALXNZ010000015.1 GCA_944389885.1 uncultured Opitutales bacterium | reverse complement strand
GAGAGTGGCCTCCCATAAACTTCCAAAGTCGCCAAACCCAAAGAATCAATTACTAATGTAGGTACCGCCGCATAGAACTGGTTGTTGATACCGTCCGGATATCCAGCGGGATCTGAGGAGCGCCAGCGGGCGGTGGAGGCGTCGTAATTGCGGTATGGGAATACATACGCCTGCAAATCTTCGCCGTAAGGTTTGCCGGTAAAATTAAAAATCCTGAAGTTCGGCAAGCGATTTTATCTTGAGTGTTTTATCAATCCGCTTTCCCAAACCTGCAAGCACGCCGCCAGGACCGCATTCGTAAAATTGTTCCGTTCCCAATTCCGCCGCTTTGCGCATACAATCTTCCCAACGCACAGTGCTTGTGACCTGCTTTACCAATGCGTCTTTTATGGACTGGGGATCGGATATGCTTTCGCCAGTCACGTTTGTAAAGACTGTTATGCGCGGAGATTTGAATTCGACGCCTTTCAAATAGTCTGAGAATTTTTCGGCAGCCGGCTTCATAAGGCGGCTGTGATACGCCCCAGCGACCTTCAATGGGATTACCATCTTAAATTCCTTGCGGCTTTGAGCGGCTTCCACGGCCGCCTTGACCTTATCGGCTTCTCCGGAAATGACAGTTTGTCCAGGACAATTAAGGTTGGATATATCCACATCAAACTCTTTGCAATAAGCGGCAACAGCTTCGACGGAACCGCCTATAAAGCTGGCCATAGAACCTTTTGTGGCCTCGCAGGCTTCCTGCATGAGTCTGCCGCGTTCAGCGACTATTCGCAGCCCCGTCTCGAAATCAAATGTTTCAGCAAAAGCATGGGCGGTAAGCTCTCCAAGGGAAAGGCCCAAAGCGGTAATAGGTTCTTCCAATGCGCCCTTTTCACGCAATACTTCAACTACTGCCATTCCATGCAAATAAAGCGCAGGTTGGCAAACTCCCGTTTTGGTAAGTTCGGACATCGGACCTTCGAAACAATATTTCGACAAAGGAAACCCTACGGCTTCGTCCGCGCGCTTAAACAACGCTTTTACAGCGTCGAAGTTATCATAGAGGGTCTTTGCCATTCCGACACTCTGGGCGCCCTGCCCCGAAAACAATAATCCTATTTTCATAAATTACTCCTATTTCTTATCTGCGGTCGATTTTGCCGCGATTTTATTTTTGTACTCGTTTAACCCTTCCGAAATTTGTTTTGCCATTTGTACGAATGCCGCACTCATGGCGGATACATAAGAATCATAAGAATCTTCGCATGGAATATTTATTGCAAACATTTTTGACTGGAAAATTTCATCGTCGTTAGCGGGGATTATTCTCCATTTACCTTTTAGAGACAGCTCGCCCCCTAATTTTCCAATACATTCTGTGATAGTAATCTTTAAAGCCGGTGCATTTGGATCTACCGCCACAGCCGGATATGCATACAAATCCACTATTCCATGATTTAAAACGGAAAGATTTTGAACCATAATTCTTGTGATTGCATCGTTTGGAAGCTCGCTCCAACGGTTGAATTCCGACATGTCCACGCGATCCCCGGAGGCGAGGCTTACAATTTGTGGCCGGGCCATATAAGATGGTATCGTAATCGGCAAGAGATTAACTTGCAAAGGAGCCGAATCCACCTTGGCCGGCGCCCGGGTCGATTCAGCTTTAAGCATATAGAACACCGTAGGATCTTCCCTCGGCTGTAAAAAATCACCCATGCATGATGTCAAAAACAACGGAAGCACAATGGCGGGTATGATTGTTGCGATATTGGAAGTTTTCATTTTTATGGCTTTATTTGGCGGTTTTTGCGCGCTCCGATTTGCCTGTAATTAGAGAGCTCGGATTTCGCTGTAAATAGTCGGAAAGATTAGAGATTGAGGACAGTGATTCGCTCAAATTCCTCAACAGCATCGAAAGTTCATATCTGAATGGCGACTGAGGGGAAAACATTGAATTTAGATTTGCCAGCAGAACGTCAACTTTATTAAGCGTATGGGCTGCCGATTGGGTCACCGAAGAAAAATCCCTGCGAATTGACGCCACAGAATCGTCGGCGTTCACCAAGAGCTTGTCGAGGTTTTTCAACGAGCTTTTCAAATCCGGATTTTCCGCGACTTCGCGTATGCTTTCGAGAGTTTCCAACGCGGAATCGTTCATGCTTTCAACATCCAACTGGGAAATTTTTCTATTTGCTTCCTCTAATAAATGCTCCAAATCCGACCCTATTTTAGCAAAGTTTATCTCTGATATGCCCGCTATCGTTTTTTCAACAGCTTTTCCCATTTCGGAAAGCCCCGATTTTGCGCTTGGAATTTCGGTAAGCGATGTACCCGCGTATATGGTGTGGTATTTTTCCCCTTTTTCCGCGAGGTAATCCAGTTCTATATACAACATTCCAGTCACTATGCTTTGATAGTTCAATTTGGCTCTAAGCCCGTCGGCTATCTGCTTTTCGAGCCATTCGTCAAAAATGTCAACATCGGTATCCAATATCTTTCTGCGCACGAGGCCCAAGTCTATAGAATAGAAAATTGCGACCGTAGTCTCGTTTAAATCGGCAGAGGGACGTATGGTTATCTCCTCGACTTTACCTATCACGACCCCTTTATATTTTACATGGGCGCCCACGTCCAGTCCGTTGACACTCTCCGTGAAAAATGACACATATTTCTCTGTGTCGGCAAAGAATTTTGACGCGCCGAACACCATGATCGCAACCACTGAAATGGTCACGGCCGCAAGCACAAACATTCCTATTGCCACGGGATTGAGTTTATTTTTCATAAGCTCTTATTCTCCTTCTTTTCTAAGGGATCGACTCCGCGATTTAGAAATACCCTAACGGCGCGGTCCTCCGAATTTAATAATTCTTTTGGAGCCCCGATTGCCCCTTGAGTTTTAGTCGCAGTATTTAAGAAAAGCGCGCGGTCGGCTATGTCGAAAATGCTGGCAAGCTCGTGCGATACTATTATTACCGTCGCCCCCATTGAATCGCGCAGCTGCACGATAAGCTCGTCAAGGCGGTGCGAGGATATGGGATCCAAACCCGCGCTTGGCTCGTCGAAAAACAAAACTTTCGGATCCAGCGCTATGGCTCTTGCCAACCCTGCTCTTTTGCACATTCCTCCGCTTATCTCGGCCGGATAGAAAGCTCCGAATCCGTTTAGCCCCACCAACGCCAATTTAAGATCCACAATATCTTCCGCTTCCCGCGCCGTTATGTTGGTAAACTCGCGCAACGGCAGCGCCACATTTTCAGCGAGCGTCATAGATGTCCAAAGAGCGCCTCCCTGATAGAGAACCCCAAACTTGCGTATCATTTCTATTTTTTCATCTTCAGAGGCTTCGGTGAAATTTCTACCCTCGAAGAATATCTCTCCTTTAGAGGGCTTTATAAGGCCGATTAAATGCCGTAAAAGCGTGCTTTTGCCGCAACCGCTCCCCCCCATGATAAAAAATATTTCTCCTCTTTTTATAGAAAAATTAAGGTCGCGCATCACTACGTAATCGCCGTATGCCATAGTGAGATTCTTCACGGTAAAAACGTCGTCGCCCTTGCTGTTTTCTGATGCGTCGTTCATTTCGGATTAAATATCAAAGATTGCAAAAGCCACAGCGAATATCGCATCGGCCACTATTATCCATGTAATGCTCTGAACCACACTTGCTGTTGTGGCACGTCCCACTCCGAGAGAGCTATTTTCGGCGGAAAGCCCTTTTTGGCACCCTATCACGGCCACAATCGCGCCAAAGACCAAACTTTTCCCTATGCCAGTTGATATTTGCACTATGTCCAACGCCGCAAGGGTTCGATTCATATACTGTTCGTAGCCTATATCAAACATGCCTATTCCTATTGCCATGCCGCCCAACATTCCTATTACGTCCGCAAAAACCGTAAGCAAAGGAAACATCAATATCAGGGCCAATACGCGCGGATACACGAGAAATTCGATTGGGGAGATTCCAAAAGTCTTAAAAGCCGAAATTTCCTCGTTTACTTTCATAGAGCCGAGCTCGGCTGCAAAAGCCGCACCGGTGCGGCCGCTCATAACAACCCCCACCATAATGGCCCCCATTTCCCTCACCATTGCTATGCCGACGAGATCGGCAACGAAAATTTCAGAGCCGTATTTCGCAAGTTGAATCGCCCCTACGAAAGCGAGAATCAAGCCTACCAAAAAACTTATGAGCGCCACAATGGGCAAAGCTTCCGGCCCTGTGCGCTGCATTAGAGTCAAGAGGTCGTACATTCTAAATCTTGCCTTGCCGAAAATAGCTTTGGAAAAAGTGATAGTCAAATCTCCGATAAACCCCGCGTACATCGTGCAAGAATCCAAGAAGCCAAGCGTGCGTTCCCCAAGCATGCGCACGATATTGTGCGTATTGTAGCCTATTTTTTTCGCTGAATCGGCTTCCGGGACTGCCACAGCCAATTTAAGGAGTTCGCGGAGCCCCTGCGGAAGAGTGTCTATTTTAAAAGATATGCCGTACTGCCTGCAAAAATTGTGGCATTTAAAAAGCATGCTTACTAAAGTCGAGTCATATTTTCCGAGCTTTTCCGTCGTAAATGAAAGGGACGATATTCCCGAGGATAAGTCGCGCTCGATTTTTTTGAGACTTGTAGATTTTTGCCCGACAAGCCAATTTCCGGCTATGTCCATTACGGCTTCCCCCTTGGATTGACGCACAATATGAGCCGTTGCATTAATTACGCTTCCGTGTGCAACTTTGCCGCAAAATAATTTTTTTATAGAGCCGAGCACTTTTAGATTTAATGATATATGGCCGAATTATCTTAGAAAATACTTTTTAGTAAACAAAAAAAGCGCGCTTAGGACGACGGCATATGCCCGTGCCCTGATTCCTGAAGACCTTTGGCGATTTCGGGAATAATAATGCCCTTGTCGGCGTATATCCTGCGCACATGCTTACGGATAACCGGACGATAGTGCTCAAATATGAGGGCTGAAATTATACCAATAATTCCGCATGCAAATGTGACATGCTGGAGGGAAATATATTTTGAAACAATACCCTGAACAAGTGTCCCTAAAGGAGGGACTCCGAAAAATGCCATAGTGAATATGCTCATAACCCTGCCGCGTTTTTCGTCGTGAACTATGCTCTGGAGTATAGTGTTAGATGAAGCCGCAAGAGATATAAGCGCGAATCCAAAAGGCACGCTGATAACATAAGCTATCCAGATTATATCGTTATAGGCGAATAGCATAAGAGATATTCCGAGTATAAATCCCGAAAACGCTATTACTCTGCCGAGGCCTATAACACGTTTGCGGGCCGCAAGGTATAGCGCGGCCGCGAGGGCCCCTATACCTATGCAGCTCATCATATTCCCAAGGGTTTCGCTGTTTCCGCCGAGAACTTTGCCTACATATGCCGGCAAGAGCAAAGGGAAAGGCACAGCAAAAAAAGTGAAGCTGATTAAATATAAAATTACGCCTTTTATGGGAACCGACCCCAATACGTACTCGAATCCCTCGCGTATATCGGTAATTGCGCTTGTAGTGACCTTGCGTTCTATATGGAAGACGGTTCTGATGAGGAAGAGGGAAATGAGTATGCCGGCGAAAGAAACGGAATTTAAGAGGAAGCACCACTGCTCTCCCCATTTTGCGATAATCATTCCGCCGACCGCCGGACCAATAAAGCGAGTTCCATTTATTATAGTTGAATTTAAAGCGATGGCGTTGCTCAGGTCTTCCGGTGGCACAAGTTCCGAATAGAATGATTGACGGGCGGGGGCCTCGACGCTCATTACAATCCCGAAGAAAAAGCTAAAGCATAGTATGAGGCTTATCGTTTCTAAGTGGAAGTAGCATAAAAGAAAGAGGCATACACTCGCAGACATCAAAGTGAACTGGGATATTATCAGTATATTTTTTCTGCGGAATCTATCCGATAGAAATCCCGTGAGAGGCGAGAGAAATAATATGGGTATTTGCGCCAAGAATACGGATAGCGACAACATAAACGGAGAATTGGTCAAGCGAAATACAAGCCAACCCATCGCGACCTGCTGCACCCACGCTCCAATGAGCGATATTCCCATTCCAAAGAAATAGAGGGCAAAATCTCTATGCTTTAGGGAGCGAAAAATTGTCAATATCGCTCGCGGATTGCGCGGAATAAATGCGGAAAAATAAACTGCCATGTCTTTTATTTTCATATATGGCGTCACAAATATAACAAAGATCCCTCCCGCAAAAAAAAATCCCCGAATCTTAGAAACGGGGACTGACGCTATACACCCTATTGGGGGTTAGAACAATCCGCCATTGCTATATACGGCGTTATAGCGCGAGCCGACAACTTGAAGATCGGTAAAAGCTTTGGTAATAGCCGAATTAGCCTTGTCGATTTCTTCGGCGAAGGTCGGCCATTTAGCCTTTAACTGAACTGCAGCTTCCTGAGGCTTTCCAGCATAAGTATCCATGTAGGAAGCCATATCAGATGCGGCTTTTTGCATATTCACGGCATACATTTTCTTCTCTATTTCCGACATTTTTTCCCATGCCTTTATATAGTCTCTGAAGGAGTCCACAAATACCGCGGGACATGCGTTAAGGCGCACCGATTGAAGCTTAGCCACAACTTCGGCCGCTGTCTTAGAGCCGTCTATAACCTTGGAATTGATGCCGTAAACAGACTGTATTGCCAGCTGTTCAGGAGTTTCCTGAATTCCGGAGTTGCATGCGCAAAGCGCAAATGAAGCCAAAACAAGCGCGAGTAATCTCTTCATAATTTTCCTTTGATTGTCTAATATTTGACAATGTAAAGTTGCCAATGTTCGGAAAAAGTTTAATCGCACTTGAAATTAGTCAAGCCGATTCCTTTATTTTCATAGCGATTTTAATCCGGATTTTTATGTTGAGCGGCGAAAAAAAATCATTCTAATAGAAACGTATTATGGCTTTGGAAAAAATATGTAAAATAACCGGCAAGGGAGTCTTCCTGCCCGGAAACGATATTGATACCGACCGCATAATTCCGGCGAGATTCATGGTGTGCGTCACTTTTGAAGGGCTTGGCAAATACGCATTTTACGACGAGCGCAAAAATTCGGACGGGACCGACAAGAAGCATCCCCTGACAAATCCTGCATACGCTGGGGCAACCATCTTGCTTTCGGGCGCGAATTTCGGCTGCGGATCCTCGAGGGAACATGCGCCTCAAGCCCTATGGCACTACGGGTTTAGAGCTGTCGTCGCCGAAAGCTTTGCCGAGATATTTTTCGGGAATTCCACGACAATCGGCATTCCCTGCGTGTGCGCTTCGCATGAGGACATAGCGCGCATAGCTTCCATTATAAGCGAAGCTCCGCAGACAAACGTGAGCGTGGATTTGGAATCCCTGACCATATCCTGCGGAGATTTCTCATGCCCATGCTCTATCCCCGAAAACGCCCGCAAGGCTTTAACAAGCGGCACATGGGATCCCATTGCCGAATTGATGGAGGCCGATTCGGAAATAGAGAAAACAGCAAAAAATCTACCGTACTTCAAATGAAATTCATTCTCGAAGGCGCCGGGCTCTTCATTTATCCGCTCGGAATGTGTTCGTTGTTGGCGCTCTATATAATAATAGAACGCATCATTTCCCTTCGCGATTCCAAAGTGCTTCCGAAGGAGATTGCGGCCGCTATTATAAACGGGGATATTTCCGACGTAAAAATCGACCTAAAAACAACCATAGGCAGAATCGTATATTTCTACAAAAATTCCACCCCGGATCCGGAAGCGTTAAAGGCATTTTCCCGCTTGGAAATATCAAGGCTTGAAAAGGGAATGTTTTGGCTCGACGTGGTAATTTCGGCCGCGCCGTTGCTGGGGCTTTTGGGCACGGTGGCCGGACTGGTGACCGTGTTCGCCACGACCACAGGTTTGCCATCTCCGGAGGCAATTTCCCGCGGAGTTGGACTTGCGCTATCCACAACTATATTGGGATTATCCATAGCAATACCCGCCATAGTCGGCAACTCCTATTTGACCCGCAAAATTGAGAAATATTACGCCAAGCTCAATATCTGCATAGAGCGGCTCATTGACGCGAAGATGAAAAAATGATTATAGAGGGAAGAAAACGCGGCAAGGCGGAAGTCAACATAGTGCCTATGGTTGACGTGCTTACTGTGCTCATATTTTTCTTCCTTTTGACCATGCAGTTTAAGAGCAACTATGCGGTGGACATCACCCCTCCGAAAATGGACAGCGCCTCTCCGAGTTCCACCGCGCGCATTCCGACAGTTTCGGTTACGAAAGACGGAAAATTCTTTTACGACGGAGAGCTTTTGGATTTTGACATTCTTAAATCCAAAATATCAGACATAGGGAAAACCGAGAATCCGGCCATGGCGCTTCTTGCAGATAAAGACGCTCCTTTTAAGCACATTACAGCCGTAATAGATGTCGCCAAACTATCCGGAGTAAAGAAGCTCTCAATACAGACAGCAACGGAATAAATATTGCCCTTGAACTTCTTTATTTATAAAGGCAATCCAAATATATTTTTAAATGGATATAAAAAAAGCTTGAGAGTGCCGGGTAAAAGTGTTGGATAATAGCGCATTGATCGAAAGCCCGCATTTGTTTAATTATATAGGCGGACATTTGAATGTTTTTTTAGCGCATAGAATTTGCGCGTATTTTTCCGGCATAAGTCCGTAAATTATCGCAATAATGGAAAATAAAGAATTGGAAATCATAGATGTGGAAGGCATATTCGCCCCCACAACAAACAACAACGGAGTTTTACTCGACCCCAAACGCGGCGGTAAGACAAATCCTTCAGATCCATATGTCCCCAAAGAGCTTGTACAACGCTTCAATGTCCGCAAGGGGCAATATATAAAAGCTAAGGCCCATAAAGCTCTCGGGCATCCAAATCCCAAAGTGCGTTTTATTGAGACAATAGACGGCGTCTCTTGCCTGGAACGCCGCCGCATACCCTCCTTCAACCAACTTACCACAATAGCCCCCAATTCAAAACTTAAGCTCGAAACAAAAGACGAGCGCATGACAAACCGCGTATTAGATTTGTTCTGCCCGATTGGCAAAGGCACCAGAGGCTTGATTGTAGCCCCTCCCCGCACAGGAAAAACTACATTATTAAAAGACATCGCCGCAGGAATAATAGAAAATCACCCCGAGTGCAAACTCATGATTTTGCTCGTCGACGAGCGCCCCGAAGAAGTGACGGATTTCAGAATGGATCTCCCCAACGCCGAAATTTACGCGTCATCAAACGACGAAACCGTGGCAACGCATATAAGAATTTCGGATTTGGCCGTTGAGCGGGCAAAACATCTTGTGGAAACCGGGCATGACGTCGTGCTTCTCATGGATTCCCTTACACGTCTTTCTCGCGCACACAATTCTGCGCGGGCAAACGGAGGCAGAACCATGACGGGCGGATTGGACATACGGGCATTGGAGCGTCCCCGGCAAATGTTTTCGGCGGCCCGCAACACGCAGGAAGGCGGCAGCCTCACGATAATCGCGTCCGCGCTAATCGAAACTGGCTCCCGAATGGACGACCTCATATTTCAGGAATTCAAGGGTACCGGAAATATGGAACTTGTGCTCGACAGAAAAGTAGCCGAATTGCGAATTTGGCCGGCGGTAAATATAAACGCTTCGGGAACGCGCCGCGAAGAGCTCCTGCTCTCTGAAAAGGAGCTTGAGGCCGCATCTTTTTTGCGCAGGGCTATGGCCGGGGCAAAAGTTGAAGACGCTGCCGAAACTCTCATTGAGCGCATGAAACATGCCAAAAACAACGCCGACTTCATTTCCATGATTCTTTAACGCGTTTTTAAAATGCTTGTTCCTACATTTTTTTTGCGATGTGATTAGCAAAAATTTCGCGGTTCAATAAACGCGTAAAAGCCCAGCGGAATTTTAATTTATAGTGCGGGCTACGAGAGCGTCGAGTTTTGGGGGCCTTCCCATAAAATCCTGAAATGCCATCTGCGGATCTACAGAATTACCTACCCTCAAGATTTTTTGCGCAAATTCCCCGCCGACTTTCGGGTTTAAAATTCCTTCAGCCTCAAATTTTGAGAAGGCGTCGGCGTCCAAGACTTCGGCCCACTTATAGGAATAATATCCGGCCGCATAGCCTACACTGTCGCCGAAAAGATGGGTGAATCGGGGCAGTATTGAAGGCACTTTTACAGACAATTTGCGCGTATAGGGTTTTAATATTTCTTCCGCGGCCGCCTCGATATTTTTCCCGATGAAAAGTTCAGGATGAATATGCATTTCCAAATCTATTTTGGCAAAAGACAGTTGGCGCATTGTTCCGCTGGCGCCCATGAATTTTTCGGCGCGCTTATAGGCATCGTAAAGGCTTTGTGGAATTGGCGCCCCGCTCTGCCAATGTTTGGCGAATATATTTAAAGCGTCCCGATTTTTTGTCCAATTTTCCATTATTTGAGACGGCAGCTCCACGAAATCCCAAGCCACTTCCCGCAAGCCCAATTCGGGGGAATCCATCAAAAAGAAATGAATCAAGTGCCCAAATTCATGGAATAAAGTTTCGACCTCGTCGTGGGAAAGCAGAGGCGGAACTCCATTTACACCCTCGCTGATATTTGCGGCTATGATACCTGCGGCGGGAGTCCCGTCAAATGAGGGAGACAGCATGTTCATCCAGGCGCCGGAGCGTTTAACTGTGCGGGGGAAAAAATCGGCATAAAAGAATCCCAGTTTCGAGCCGCTTTTATCGCTGACTGAATAAAGGCGCACAGAATCGTCCCAAGCCGGGGCTGTCAGAGGTTCTTCCCTAACCGATACTCCGAACAAAATACCAAAAATTTTAAACATTCCGCCGAGAACCGCATCGAGAGGGAAATATGGGCGCAACGCTTCAGCGTCGAAATCGCATTCAGACTGGCGCATTTTCTCGCTAAAATACGGCACGTCCCAGGGATTCAAGGAATCTCCGTCTTTCAAATATCCGCGCGACACCGCAAAATTTTTGAGTGAGTCCCCTTCCCTTATGAATGCCGATTCAAACTTATCGTGAAGCTCGCTTATGAAATTTAATGCCGTTTTTCCGTCTTTTGCCATTCGCCGTTTGAGAATCATATCAGCAAAAGAGGATTCCCCTAAAATTATAGATTTGCGTTTGCGCAATTCGAGGATTTCGGAAATGAGCGGATAATTGTCGAACTTGCCGCTCGATGCCACTGAGGTAAAAGCCTCCCACATGCGTTTGCGCAATTCCTGGGAATCCGCATATTCCATAAAAGGCACATAGGAAGGCTGCTCAAGAGTAAAGCACCAACCCTTTAAGCCTTTTTGCTCCGCCTTCTTTGAAGCGAGGGCCACCGCTGTGGGCGGCAGCCCCGACAAGTCTTTTGAATCGGTTATATGCAATACAAAAGCCATCGTGGAATCGAGTACATTTTCGGAAAATTTTTGAGTTTTCAATGTCAGCTCTTTGTCGATTTCCACAAGCTCGCGCTTCTTTTCTTTCGGGAGATTAGCGCCGCTTTCCTCAAAATCCAATAGAGTCTCCTCCAATAGCCTTTTTTGGTCCCCGGAGAGGGAGCGGGCTTTATCCGAGGCGGCAAATGCGGCTATTTTTGAATATAAAATCTCGTCGATGTATATGTTTGAATAAAATTCTGAGACTTCCGGGGTTGTCTTAGTGATTGCATCTCGCAGAGAATCGGAATCGGCGACGCTCTGAAGGTGGTTCAGAGCCGTCCAAATCTTATCCAAGAGCAAAGTTGAGCGGTCGAGAGCCCGAATGGAATTCTCAAAAGTGAGTTTAGAATCCTCCAAGGATTTTATGGCGGAAATATTTTCTGAAGCTTCAGATATTGCGGTCTTCAAAGCCGGAATGGCGTCTGAAGGATTGTCCATCATAATCCGCCAATCTGGCAATTCGGATTTTTGCAGAAATGCGTTCATATTTTCAATATTTCATCGGGTTGAAAAAATGCAAGTTTAAGCTTGGAAATCGAAATCCCGCTAAAAATTTCCAAAAAATTTTCGGCGGATTTATTCGTTTGCTTTCCTGCGCAAATATAGGAGAATGTGAATGAATAGAATTATGAAGAGTATAGCCGCGATACATAAATCATACGGGAATCCCGTGGAGGTCGTAAACCCCGAAGAAATCGATGTTTCTGCCCCGCTTAAGGGGCAAGCGCTGGTTAAGCTTCTTAGAGCCGTTGTGAATCCGTCCGACTTGGGAATGATAGGCGGCTCATACGGAAGGCTGAGACAGCTGCCGGCAATAGGGGGCCGCGAAGGCATAGGCGAAGTGGTCGAGATAGGCGCTGGCGTTGAAAATGTAAAAGTTGGTACGAGAGTCAGGATACCCGAGGAGCCTGGAGTATGGACACAATATCAAATTTGCGACGCTTCAAACCTAATGGTAGTGCCCAATGACATTTCCGAAGATTTGGAGGCGATGTCGTTTATAAATCCGCCTACCGCCTATTGTATTCTCAATCAGTTTACGGATTTAAAGGAGGGCGATTGGGTAATTCAGAACGGAGCCTCGAGCGCTCTTGGTAGATTCATGATACAGATGTGCCACGCCCGCGGGATAAAAACCGTGAACATGCTGAGAAACGCCGAAGAAAGATCCGCGGAGCTCAAAGCGTACGGCGCCGATATTGTGGTTGACGAAAGCCAATTCGATCCGAAATCCATAAAGGCTGAGACCTCGGGCAAGCTGCGTTTGGGGCTGAATCAGATAGGAGGCGAAAGCGTCTCGAATATGATAAAAGCTGTGGGGGACTCCGCGACAATCGTCACTGTCGGCGGCATGGTTGGGACCCCCATACGCTTCCCCACGCGTTTCCTAATCTTCAACGATTTGCGCCTTAGGGGATTCTGGTGGGATAAATGGCAGCGCACGCATACCAAGCAAGAGGTTAAATCGATATTCGACGCCGTATTTGATCTTGAAAGAAAAGGAATTCTAAAAGCTCCGATAGATTCTGAATTTGAGCTTAAAGACATAAAGCAAGCCATGGAACGCGCCGTTCAGAATTCGCGCGGCGGAAAGGTTTTGATTAAATTTTAAAAGGGCAAAACAGGAATGAATAAAACTCAAACAACCCAAGCATCGGACCTATCGGCTCTTACCGAGCTCGGCCGCGGCAAAACTTCCCCGTCAAAGAAACTCGAAACATTCCCAAATAGAAATCCGGAAAGACCTTATCTGGTAGAGCTATACACTGATGAGTTTACATGTCTTTGCCCTGCCACAGGACAGCCGGACTTCGCAAAACTATACATAAGATACGTCCCGCGAAAAAAAATAGTCGAGAGCAAATCTCTAAAATTATATCTATGGTCGTTTAGAAATACCGGATGCTTTCACGAGCACCTTGCAAACCTGATTTTATCCGACCTCACTGCGGCTCTCAATCCCGTCTGGTGCCAAGTCGAAGGATTTTTTAACGTGCGCGGAGGCATTGCAATAAGAGTCTCGTGCCAAAAAGGCAAGAAACCAAAAGATATATAATATGATTCGATTTCTACTTCTTGCAACGACTCTGTTCCCATTTTTGTGCGCATGTTCAGGCATCGGAACTTCCGATGTCAATACGGATAATTCCGGATTCTCAAATCTTTTAAACAGCGTAGTAAAAATAGACGTCTGGCTGAAGTCTCAGGCTAACGGAGACAACTTTACAGAGCGCACAATAGGCTCCGGTGTCATAATGAGCGAAGACGGGCTTATACTCACCAACTCACATGTCGTAAACGAATACGCGACAAAACTTATCGTCACCCTTCCAAACTTGGAGCGCGTACATGCAAAATTCGTAGGTTGGGACCATTGGACCGACTTGGCTGTCATAGCTCTCGATATGGACGAGTTAAAACGCCGGGGGCTCCAAAATAAATTCTCTCATGCCGAATTTGGCGACTCCTCAAAATTGCGCGCAGGCGATATCGTATATGCCGTGGGTACGCCACACGGATTTGCCCGCACAGTCACCCGCGGCATAATTTCAAACGTGGATAGATATTTCGAGGGCACTCTTTTAAATAGCGGATATGAAACCGGAAATTTCAATACATGGCTGCAAACCGACGCCGCAATAAATCCTGGCAATAGCGGCGGCCCGCTCGTCACTCCCGACGGGAAAGTTGTGGGAATAAATACGCGGGCAATAATAAACTCAAACAATCTGGGATTTTCGGTGCCTTCAAGCGTGGCCGAAAGCGTCATGAAGGAGCTTGTAAAGAAATCTAAAGTGGAGCGCGCCTATATAGGGATAACCCCCGCTCCCCTTCAAGACATGGAGAATTTTTTCGACTTGGATATAAACTGCGGAATGCTCGTGCAAAACGTCGATACAGGGTCCCCTGCAGCGCTCGCTGGAATTACTCCGGGAGATATTATCTTAAAGATAAATTCCGAATATGTGGACGGCAGGTTCCCGGAACAGCTTCCGGCAATAATGAACAAAATAGCTTCTATGAAGGCTGGCGACACCGTCGTAATGTCGGTAATGCGAAACGGCAAGGCTTTTGAATGTTCGGCGGTATGCGAACCTCTTGAAAGCCGCGTCGGCCATGAATACGCCCTTGAAAAATGGGGCGTAGGCTTGAGAGAAATAACCAAATCTTACGCCCGCGAATCAAAAATCAAAAGCAATTCCAATATGATGGTGATAGGCGTACGCAACGGTTATCCATTTGAAGTTGCCGGCATAAACTCAGGCGACATCATAACCTCTATCAACAAAGTTGACATCAAGAATTTTGACGACCTGAAAAAAGCCTATGATGCCTATGTAAAATCTCCGAAACGCACTCTCGTAGAAATACAGCGCGCGGGCGCAATATCATACCATGTAATAGAGCCTTAAAAAATTGGATTGAAGACGGGCAAAAATGTTGTTTTAATATCTATATGAAATCGCATTTGCCCTTACTCTTTTGCATATCAGCATCGCTAATAGCAAATTATTCATTCGCCCGCGTTGGCGAATTGCGCCAGGATATAGAGGAAAGATTGCACTCCAAGCTCGGCGGAGCATATCAATATGTATCTAAAGAAGATAGAATTCGCGAGGCCATGGAGCTTCCCTATAAGAACCTAATAATGATAATGCCGCGCAACATATGGCATTCATTCTATTATAAACGTCCCGATTCAACAACCTCTTCAAATTCCGACACCGTTCAACAATACGACATTTACGGGTGGGAAGTACATTACATATATAGGGACGATAAATCTGTTTGGGAATTTTACCGCAGACAAGGCGACCCCATGACAATGGAAGAATTGGTAGAGCTAATGACTCTTATGGCAAATTCCCGCAACGCTAAATGGGTGGAAACTTCCGACGTAAATGTGGTCAACTCTTGGAAATACAATTATAAAGACTCCGCCCTTCAACGCGTCAAGAAATTGGACGGCAAAATTTCCGAGCGCGATGCTCTAATGGAAATGTTGCCGCATCTCGACAATAGATTTATTTATGTAGAGATTCCCGAAGAAGTCAGGTTGGCCAATAACTATGGGCAGACGATAACCAACTATCTGGAAGAGGACGCACAGCGCATTGCCTATGATGAATACCGCAAATATATCGCCAACCAGTCCGCAACAAGTGCGGCTAAAACGGCGCGCTCAAATGCGAAAAACGCCAAGCAAGCTCCCAAACGGGTAAATCCATTCGACGGAAGCACAACGCGGCAAATGGAGTCCCTAATTTTTGCCCCGCAGGAAAAGGACGCGCAGGTCAATTTTGTAAGATACCAAATGCCAAACGTATTTTTCGGGGGAGTGGTACCTAAAAATCGCACAAAAGACGTTGTTCTCACCATGCCTATTCCCATTCAAAAAGAAACATGCATAGGATTCGACTACGAACTCTCCGACGGAAGCATGCGCGCAAAACTTTATAAAAACGGCGTACTCTTTTGCGATACGCAATTCGACAAATTCATGCGCACAGAAATGGAGCGCCTTTATAAGAAGCAATCGGAAAAGCGTCGGAGAGACGCCGCAGATAGCGTTAGCAAATTCTAAAATCTTGCTTGAAACATATACCAAACAGGCGGCGTGAAACATGCCGCCTGTTTTTTGTAATAAAAAAGGGCCGAGGCGAAACCCCGGCCCTGCAAAGAGTAAAGTAGCCGATTACATCATGCCGCCCATGCCGTCCATGCCGGCAGCCGGAGCAGCGGGTTGTTTTTCTTCAGGCTTGTCGGTTATCATACATTCGGTTGTGAGCAAGAGTCCTGCAACGCTTGCCGCATTCTGCAGAGCCGAACGCGTCACCTTGGTTGGATCTACAACACCGGCTTTGAGCAGATCTTCAAACTTTCCGGTTGCAACGTTATATCCCATATTGCCCTTGAAAGATAGAACTTCTTTTACGACCAAAGCACCTTCTTCGCCCGCATTTGCGCAGAGCTGGCGCAGAGGAGCTTCAATGGCCCTGCGGACTATTTGGGCTCCCACTGCCTCGTCGCCTTCGAGCTGCAATGCGTCGATAGCTTTTGCTGTGCGCAAGAGCGCGACGCTTCCGCCGGCGCTTATTCCTTCTTCGACAGCAGCGCGTGTGGCATGCAGAGCGTCGTCAACGCGAGCTTTTTTCTCTTTCATCTCAGGTTCTGTAGCTGCACCTATATTTATGACGGCTACGCCGCCGGCGAGCTTTGCAAGCCTTTCCTGAAGCTTTTCCCTGTCGTAATCGGAAGTGGTTTCTTCAATCGCTTTGCGGAGCTGTTTTACCCTGCCCTGTATATCGGAGGATTTTCCGGCCCCTTCGACAATGGTAGTGTTCTCCTTGCTTACCGTGATGCGCTTTGCTTTTCCGAGGTCGGCCAATTCGATATTTTCGAGCTTTATGCCGAGATCTTCAGTTATGCACTTGCCGTTGGTGAGAATTGCGATATCCTCAAGCATAGCCTTTCTGCGGTCTCCAAAGCCGGGAGCTTTTACAGCGCACACATTGAGCGTTCCGCGCAACTTGTTGACGACCAAAGCCGCGAGAGCTTCGCCTTCAATATCTTCGGCTATGATAAGGAATGGCTTGCCAGTCTTTGCAACAGCTTGCAGTATCGGAAGCAGTTCAGAGAGGTTGGAGATTTTCTTTTCGTGTATGAGGATATAAGCGTCCTGCAAAACACACTCCATAGTGTCGGTATTAGTGACAAAATAAGGCGATAAATAACCTTTATCAAACTGCATGCCTTCGACTACGTCGAGAGTAGTGTCGATTGATTTGGCTTCTTCAACGGTAATAGTTCCGTCCTTGCCTACCTTGTCCATAGCTTCCGCTATGATGTTTCCGATTTCAGTATCCCAATTTGCGGATACAGTGGCCACCTGACGGATTTCTTCTCTGTCCTTTACGGGCTTTGAATTTTTGAGAAGTTCCTTTAGGGCAACTTCCACGGCTTTATCTATACCGCGCTTCAGGAATATAGGATTGGAACCCGCCGTGACATTGCGCAGGCCTTCGCGATAGATAGCTTCGGCGAGAACCGTGGCAGTGGTTGTACCGTCTCCGGCGTTGTCGGAAGTCTTGTTGGCGACTTCTTTAACCATTTGGGCTCCCATGTTTTCAAAGGGATCTTCAAGATCTATTTCCTTCGCGACGGTCACGCCGTCTTTTGTTATTATGGGAGCGCCGTATTTCTTGTCGATTACAACGTTTCTGCCCTTGGGACCGAGTGTCGCCTTTACGGCTTTTGCCAAAACGGATACGCCGTTAAGAATTTTTTTGCGCGCCGTTTCTTCGAATATTATTTGTTTAGCCATTGTATATGCTTTCTGTTAAATTTGTTATTTGAGAATTGCGACGATGTCGTCCTCGCGGAGGAGAGTGTATTTTTCCGATCCAAGCGTGACTTCGGAACCGCCGTATTTAGAAATTAGAACTCTGTCGCCCACTTTTACTTCAAATGGGATTCTTGTTCCGTCGTCTTTAACGCGGCCGCTGCCTAAAGCTACGACTTCAGCCTCCAACGATTTTTCTTTAGCGGCGTCGGGAATGATGATGCCGCCTTTTATTTGCTCTTTCTCCTCGATAGGTTTTACTAAAACTCTATCTCCGAGAGGTTGAATTTTTACTTTTGATGCCATATTTATATGTGTTTATTGGTTTACTGATTAAAATACGTCAAAAAATAAACTCAGCCAATTTATCATTTATGGCTAAATTTAAAATAAAAATTTGCGGCGCTCCCGCATTATCGAGAGCGCTCGCATTTATATTATTTTTCCTTTTTATCGTCATCGACAACTTCAAAGTCTGCGTCAACCGCGGAATTTGAGGCGTCATTACCTGAAGGCGATGATTGCTGGGCGCTTTGCGATGCCGCGTCCGTCCCGGCTTGCGATGCCGCGCCTTGAGCGGCTTGTTGGAAGTGTTGCGCATTGGCCTCCAGAAGCTTTACAAGCTTTTCGGTAGCGCCTTTCAATTCGTCCTTTACAGCATCGGACTTATTCAAGACCTCTTTCGCCGCGGAAATTTCCTTCTCGAGGGAAGCCTTTACATCGGCCGGAAGCTTGTCTCCGAAATCCTTAATGTGCTTTTCGGCGCCGTAAATAACGTTGTCCAACTCATTGCGCGCTTCGACAGTCTCCTTGTTCAGGGCGTCTTCCGCTGCGTGCAGTTCGGCCTCTTTGCGAAGCTTTTCTACTTCGTCTTTGCTTAAGCCGCTGCTGTTGGTGATAGTTATCTTTTGCTCTTTTCCGGTGCCCTTATCTTTTGCGCTCACCTTCAATATGCCGTTTGCGTCTATATCAAACGTCACTTCGATTTGCGGCATTCCGCGCGGCGCGGGCGCTATTCCGTCGAGACGGAAATTCCCGATGAGCTTGTTATCCTTCGCCATCGGACGTTCACCCTGCAGAACCTTGATATCTACAGCCGTTTGATTGTCAGCGTATGTAGAGAATAGCTGTGTGGCTTTTTTAGGTATCGTGGTATTGCGCTCTATCATTGGAGTTGAAACTCCGCCGGCGGTTTCTATTGAAAGGGTCAACGGTGTGACGTCCAAAAGCAGGACATCGCGCACATCTCCCTGTAAAACACCGCCTTGTATCGCGGCTCCGCGAGCCACAACCTCGTCCGGATTTACTCCCTTGTGGGCTTCCTTACCAGCAAGTTTGTCGGCGATTTCTACTATCTTTGGCATGCGGGTCATTCCGCCTACCAAAACGAGCTCGTCTATATCGCCCTGCTTTAATCCGGCATCATTCAAGCAATCGTAGAAAGGTTTTACGGTTCTTTCAGCCAAATCGTCAGTCAGCTGTTCGAGTTTTGAACGGGTCAACTTCACGTTCAGGTGTTTCGGCCCGCTCGCGTCAGCGGTTATAAACGGCAGATTTATTTCAGTTTCCTGCGCCGACGACAACGCGATTTTCGCTTTTTCGGATTCCTCGCGGAGTCTTTGCAAGGCCATCGGGTCGTTGCGAAGATCTATTCCAGTATCCTTTTTGAAATCGTCGATAAGCCAATTCATTACGGCCATATCCCAGTTGTCGCCGCCAAGCTTTGTGTCGCCGTTAGTGGCTTTTACTTCAAATACTCCGTCTCCTATTTCAAGAATGGATATATCGTAGGTGCCTCCGCCAAGGTCATACACGGCAATGGTTTCGTCGTTCTTTTTATCCAAACCATAGGCCAATGAAGCCGCAGTAGGCTCGTTTATTATTCGGCGCACATTCAAACCAGCGATTGTGCCGGCATCTTTAGTCGCCTGACGTTGGGCGTCATTAAAATATGCGGGAACCGTGATGACTGCCTCGGTGATTTTCTCTCCCAAGTAGCTTTCTGCGTCGGCTTTCAACTGTTGAAGAACCATCGCCGAAATTTGTTCGGGAGAAAATCTTTCGGTTTTCCCTCCAACCTCGCACTCTATCATAGCCGCTCCATTCGGGCCTTCCACTACTTTATAGGGCAACTCCGCGGCCTCCTTTTGAACCTCGGAGAATTTGCGGCCTATAAGCCTCTTTGCCGAAAATATAGTGTTGCGCGGATTGGTAATAGCCTGGCGTTTCGCCGCCTGGCCTACAAGCCTTTCCCCGCTTTTGGTAAATGCCACAATTGACGGCGTGGTCCTTCCGCCTTCCCTATTTGGGATAACGGTGCTTTCGCCGCCTTCCATGACTGCCATGCAGGAATTCGTTGTTCCTAAGTCAATGCCTAATATTTTACTCATATGCTATTTAAATAGCATTATGCGTGCCAGTTTATACCAAATTTATTTTTATTATTGAAATAAAATAACTTATAATTTTTTCAGCAATACCTCTCCGCATAATTTAGTGTTAATATGATTATTTTGACTCATCAATTAGTGCCATTTTGACACACTGAGCAATGAGTTGTCACACCACATGCCTATTTCTAAATACCGTATAAAAATACAAATAAGGCGGTCTTTAAAAAGGCCGCCTTAGTAATATAAATTGAGTAAGCTAATTTTATTATCTGTCGAAATCTCCGCGCCTATCTCCGCCGCGATCGTTTCTCGATTCTCTCGGCTTGGGCTCATAAGGAATTCCCTGCTGCTCGCAGAGAGCCGCACGGCGCGAGAGCCTCACCCTTCCCTTATCATCAATGCCTACGCATTTTACCATTATTTCGTCGCCAAGCTTGCAGACATCTTCGGTCTTATTGACTCTGAAGTCCGCCAATTCAGAAATATGGACCAAGCCCTCTTTCCCTGGCAGACATTCTACAAATGCTCCGAAATCTTTTATGGAACGAACTATCCCGCGATATGTCTTGCCGACCTCAATTTCGCCGGTGACAAGCTCCACTTCGGAAATCGCACGATTCATTGAGTCTTCGCTTGTGGCGTAGATGAGGACTTTCCCCGGATTGTCGTCGTCTATGTCGATTTGGGCGCCGGTGACCTCCACAATGCGGCGTATATTCTTTCCTCCCGGACCGATGAGCATGCCTATTTTTTCCGGATCGATTTGCATTATCCTGATACGGGGAGCCGTAGGTTTAAGATTTTTATTCGGTTCAGCAATAGCTTCGGCCATTATTCCGAGAATTTTCATGCGGGTTTCGCGGTTCCGCGCAATAGCTTCTTTAGCTATTTCCAAGTCGAGGCCTTGGATTTTAAGGTCGAGTTGGAATCCGGTTATGCCGTTGCGGGTTCCGCATATTTTGAAGTCCATATCTCCGTAATGGTCTTCTGCTCCGATTATGTCGGTGAGAACTATATGTTTTTGAAGAACTCCGTCCTTGTCAAAGCGTGTGACAAGTCCGCAGCTGATGCCCGCTACAGGCGTTTGAATCGGAACGCCGGCGTCCATAAGGCTTAGGCAGCCTCCGCATACCGAGGCCATGGAAGTTGAACCGTTGGATTCCATTATCTCTGAAACCACGCGTATAGAATATGGGAATTCGTCCTCCGAGGGAAGTACCGGCAACAATGAGCGTTCCGCCAAAGCGCCATGTCCTATTTCTCTGCGTCCCGGAGTTCCAAAACGTCCGGTTTCACCAACTGAGTATGGGGGAAAATTGTAGTGCAAGATAAACGACTTGCGTTTTGTGCCCCCGGTGAGCCCGTCCAAATCTTGGGTATCGCGAGTAGTTCCAAGCGTAGTGAGGACGAGCGCTTGGGTTTCGCCGCGCGTAAATATTGCGCTCCCGTGAACTACGGGCAAAACATTGGTCTTGCACCATATTTTGCGAAGCTCGTCTATTTTTCTGCCGTCGCAACGCGCGCCGTTATCGAGAATATTATCGCGATAAACTTGTTCCTGAAGGACTTCAAATGCCATTTTTATTTGCGCGGCGTCAAAGTTTTCTTCACCCACCTTTTGTTTTACAAATTCGGCGGTCTCGTTCATGAGGGCATCAACATCTCCCTGGCGCTTCAGCTTATTATCTTGGAAGACGGCGGTAAGGAGGCGTCCACCCACATATTCTTTGCACATATCGAGAATCTCGTCAGGGCAAACTATGAGCGGAAATTCTTTTTTCGCCTTGCCGCACATTGCCGCCAATTCTCTTTGCGCCTTGATTATCGGTTGTATGGCATTTTGGGCGTATTCCAAGGCCTCTATAAACTTATCCTCCGGGAGTTGCTCCGCCGACCCCTCTATCATCATCATTTCTTTTTCATTGCCCACATACACGAGATCCAACTCGGAATCGAGCATTTCTTCATGGGTCGGATTTACCACAAATTTTCCGTCAATCAATCCGAGCCTGACGCAACCTATCGGGCCATTCCAAGGAATGTCGGAGATTAGGAGCGCAGCCGACGCCCCGTTGACCATGAGCACATCGGGATCATTTACCATATCGGCGGAGAGCAAAAGTCCGATTATTTGAACTTCGTTCATGAAGCCCTTGGGAAAGAGCGGCCTCAATGGCCTATCGCATTGGCGCGACGTTAAAATTTCCTTTTCAGAAGGGCGTCCTTCCCTCTTAAAATAGCCGCCCGGGAACCTTCCGGCGGCGGAAAATGTTTCGCGGTAATCCACCGTGAGCGGGAAGAAATCCTGCCCGTCGCGAAGCGCACCGGCTGCCGTTGCGGTGACGAGGAGGTTCGTGTCCCCCAAACTTATAGTGACCGCACCGTTTGCCTGTTTGGCTATAGTTCCGGTCGATATTTTTATTCCGAGGCCTTCTACCTCTACCTTATATTCCTGTTCCATTTCTTCTTTCCTCTTTATCATTGACGCCGTAAACGGATCGGACGTTTTTTCGGCTTATTGCTTTGTGCCAAAGCCCAGTTTAGGTTTGGCTATAAAATTCCAATGGTTTTATAAAAAATCAAAGGGGAACCGCAAAGGCTCCCCTTTTTGCGCAATTAGTGACGCAGTTTTAGACGCTGGACAAGCGCGTTGTAGCGATCGAGCGAATTCTTCTTAAGATAATTCAGCAGCTTTCTGCGGCGACTTGTCATCGCCAAGAGCCCGCGGCGCGAATGGAAGTCTTTTTTATTTTCCGCCAAGTGCTCTGTGAGGTGCGCTATGCGCGCGCTCAAAAGGGCTATCTGCACTTCGCAAGAACCCGTATCTTTATCGTCGAGACGATATTCCTTTATTATAGACGCTTTGTCTATTCCGTTTGATTTTGACATTTTTATATCTTTCTATGTTTGGCGATTTTATGGGAAGGAGCCCCCGCCCCAATCCGCATTCAAAGCAACCGGCCTCGAACGCCGTCGAAACTCCTATCAGGAGACCACCCGAATTCGCGCTGCTAAGTCGAGCTTTATGGAAACTTGACAAAGAGTCGCGTTTTCTGACGCAATTCAACAAAAGATGTATTATTGGTGATTTGAATCAAGCAAATTTTACACGTTTTATCTTTGCCGATATTTGCAATGATAAATTTGCGCATTTTATTTTTCTGCGGAATCGGGATTGGTTGACGCCACGAGGGCTCCGGTGGCATGGGCGAGTCTGGCTATTGATATGGCCAGGCCTGATTCTGCGGAAACCTGTTGTTGACGCGCAAGAGATAGGTTGTTTTGCGAAGTGAGCAAATCTGTAAGAGTATTAATTCCGCTCTCATAGCCTACTTTAGTGGCATTATAAGCTTCGCTGCTGGCATCTACGGCGGCCTTTGCGCTTTCGACTTGTTTTAAGGCGCTTTTATAGGAATGGTAATAATTCCATATATCGGAAATAATTTTTATCTCCGCCGCTTTAAGTTGTTGGGCTTGCGCCCTTTCTTTAGCTTTTGCGCTTATCAGGTCATACTTTCTATTAAAGCCCTCAAATATGCTCCACGAGAGTTGAAGTCTAGCCTGATATTGTTGAACGCTCCCCCTGTCGTCTTGCGTGTAATCGGTATAGGTCGCCTGGCCAAACGCGCCTATGCTCGGCAAGAAATTGCGCTTGGCTGTTTCGATATCGTGCGACGTCATTCTAAGATTTGCGTAGGCGGCCAAAAGAGACTGGCGCGTGCGCAAAGCTTGGGCTATGAGCTCGTCGATTTTCTTGCTTGTGGCCTCGTTATCGGGAATTTTGACGGCGTCGGAAATTTTCAGATTCGGCGAAACGCGCACCCCCATGGCCTGCGCCAATGCGGCCCTTGCGGTTTCTACTCCCGATATTGCGCTCTGCAGGCCGAATTCCGCGTTGCGGAGATTTGCCAGGGCGTTCAAGGCATCTTGCTTATTCCCCACGCCTTCCCTCAGCCGCGCACTTGACGACTCATAAGTTGTCCGGGCGTCGTCCACCGTCATTTGCGCCGATTTCACGTTGCCCATGGCCGAATAGAAATTATAGTAAGCCACATTTACTTCCAGCACGATATCCTGTATAGTCTGGTTGTAGTCGAAGTTTGCCGCCCGCAATGCTTCCCTTGCCGAATCCACTTGCGACTCGCGCTTGCCGAAATCATAAATCAACCAATTTATTTCGGCGGAAGGGCCGAATCCAGTTTCATAATAAGATCCCACCCCGGGAAAATACGGTATGCTTGTTTTTGTTTTGGAGCGATAAACTTGCGCTCCTATTGAAACTTGCGGATAATAGGATGAGTTCGCTTTGCCAAGGTTTGCGGCATAGATTTTTGACTGGAACCAGTAAATTCGCGTGGAAGTGTTGTTTTCAAGCGCGATATCCACTATTTCAGACAGATCCAGGGTCTGTGCCGCCGCCAATTTTTCTGACGCCGCCCGCACGGTGTCGGAAGCGTCTTTTGAGGATTCTTTGGCATTTTCTGATTTTTTATCGGCGTTTCCGGAATTTATAGAATTTGTTTTGATTTGTTCCGGTTCTATATATTCTTTGGGCATGGCGTCCTTTGGAGCTTTCCAAAAGACCGATGGCGTTTCCGCCACCTCGGAATCCACATTGACGCACGCCCCCAAAATAGCCGCGATTATCGCGGGTGGAAATATCGCCAAAAAGCGTTTCATAATACAATATCCGTTTCTAATTTATTTCTGGGTTATGGCAATGTTGCCTCTGGCAAAGAAAGGTATTTTATCCAATACCTTGCGCTGGAAGAAGTCTATCCACAGATACACTACCGGTGTCACATAAAGAGTTATCAGCTGCGAAAAAACGAGCCCGCCAACAACTACCACTCCGAGTGGTATTCGGCTTTCGGCATCGGCTTTTCCCCAGCCAAGGGCTATCGGCAACATTCCCATTAACGCCGCGAATGTCGTCATAATTATCGGGCGGAATCTTTCCATGCAGGCTTCGTGAATGGCGTCGCGGGGAGCCATTCCGGAGGCCTCGCGCATTATTGCGAAGTCGATTACCATTATCCCGTTCTTTTTGACTATGCCCATCAACATGAAAAGTCCTATCGCAGAATATATAGACAATTCCATATTTCCTATCCACAAGCTTGCCAATCCGCCCACAAGCGCAATCGGGAGGGAAATCAAAACGGTTATCGGGTGAACGTAGCTTTCGTACAATATACCCAAAATTACATACATCACAAATATTGCCACGCCCATTAGGATAAACAGGCTGCGCATGGTCTCTTGGAAGGTCACGGCTTCTCCTACAAACTTGCCCGTCACCGTCTCTGGAAGTTCGGTTTTTGCCAATGAGCTTATCCATTTAGTGACATCGCCTATCGCGACTCCGGGTTGAAGGTCGAAGTATATTGTCACCGACGGAAAGTTGTTTATATGGTTCACGGAAACCGGCGACAATGTCGTCTTTGTTCCAGAAATGCTGGAAAATGGAATTAAAGACGACAAATTATACGGAGGGTTCACCTCTGCTCCGCCGCCGTCTATAGTGCGCACTGGCATGCCTCCAGTCAGGTATGAATCTGGGGCAAAATTTAACATTGTAAGATTCGATTCAAAAGACCTGTCCTTTGGCGAAGCTTCCATTATGCTCCAATACTGTTGGAATGTGCTTTTTATAAGATAGTAATAGAATTTAGCGTATGCGTTTCTAAATACGTCTGAAAAATTATCCGCGGAAAGCCCTATCATCGCGGCTTTATCCCTATATATTTCCAGCTGAATTTGGGGATTGTCCAAATACATGTCTGACTGCAAATTTGAAAAGAAATCCGTGCGCCTCGCAGACAATTTTTGAATAAAAGATTCCGCGGCTTTATACAATTCACTTTGGTTCATCGATGACAGCGCATAAGCATATTTTCCCTGTTGGGTGCTTGTTGCGCCCGTCGAGATTTTAAGAGTGGGCTGCGGTTCAAAAGCCGATACGAGGCCGGGAATCATTGAAATCCTTGAATTGATTGATTCGGCAACTTCCTCTATGGGGGGGCGTTTTTGTTTATCGTCGTCAAGAACTATAAATCCGAGCCCCATATTTTGGTTTATGAAAGATGTCTCTCCGGAAACCAAGACATAATTTCTGACACACGGAGTCTCGTGCAATACTTTCGCCACTTTCTCCTGCATCTTTCCGATTTCTTCCGGCGAAGTTTTGGTATTGGTGATAAAGACACCCTGCATAAATCCGCTATCGCCTATGGGAAAGAATATTTGCGGCAAACGGGTACCGAAGTAGTAGGTGCCGTAAAAGCACGACACAATTATCAGCAATGTTAAGAAATTCTGGCGCAGCATCCATGACAATGAAGGCGAATATATTCGCAAGAAGGCTCTTTCAATAGACCAGGAAATCTTCTCGACAGGAGTCTTGTCTGAAAATTCTTTTGTGCGCTTATGTAGAATTCGCGAACACATCAATGGTGTGAGCGTAAGGCTAACCATCCCCGACATAAGAGTAGCCATAACTATTGTCACAGAAAATTCTTTAAATACCCTACCCGTAATTCCGCTCATGAATACGAGCGGAATAAAAACTGCCGCCAAAGAGAGGGTCATACTTAATATTGTAAATGAGATTTCCCTGGCTGATTTGAGAGTTGCCACGCGTGGAGATTCCCCGAAATCCTCCATTCGTCTCACGGTGTTTTCCAAGAACACTATGGCGTCGTCGACGAGGAAGCCTATTGCCATAGTAAGCCCCAGGAGGGACAAATTGTTTATAGAGAACCCGAACGCGTACATAAATATGAATGTAAGCAATAAGGAAAATGGCAAAGCGACCGCCGGAATAAGGGTGTCCCTAAAACGCCCAAGAAAAAGATATATGACGAACACTACCAGGACAAAGGCTATAAACAAAGTTTCTTTTACGTCGTCTATATTGTCTATTATAAGCTTAGAATGATCGTAAAACTCGCTTACCATAACCGATGAAGGTAATTCCGTTTGGAATTTTTTTAGCATTTTACGCAATTCAGCCACGGTCGCCACCGCGTTTCCGTCGGCTCTCTTGCTTATCCCCATCGCAATTGCGGAAGTCTCCTTTCCTGCCGATTTTTCAGCTATCGCGCGCGAATAGAAAGAAATATTTATAGTATCAAGCTGCAGAGAATCGATGGCCTTTGCAATTTGATTTAAAAATATTGGAGACCCATCTTTAAAGCCTACTACCAGATTATCATAATCTTTAGCTTCCGTAAGCTGCGTATTGGGGAACAAGACAAATTGCGAAGTTGGCCCTTGCAAATTACCCGCGCCAGTCATGTTTGTCGATCGCGACAAAGCCCCGTATAAATCCGTTGTTGTATAACCGAGATTGTATAGCTTTTTTAAATCGACCTCGAGTCTAAGCGCTCGCGGAGAAGCGTATATATCAACTTTTGAAACTCCCGTCACCATATTCAGTTGCTGCGCCACTTGCGAATATGCGTAATCGTACAGTTCATATATAGGCATGCCTTCGCTCGTCACCGAAACTATGTATATTGGCATATCGTTCGGATTATCCTGCGTAAACGATGGAGGCGAAGGCAAATCCGAAGGCAGACTTCCCATTGAGCGCTGTATGGCGCTTTGAACGTCGGTAGCCGCAGCCGATATATCTTTTGAAAGCGAGAACTGCAATATTATAGAACTTGCCCCAAAGCTGTTGCGGCTGGTAATCATTTCGATTCCGGGAATTTGCATGAACTGCTGCTCAAGGGGCGATGCCACATTTGCCGCCATTATAGCCGGATCAGCTCCAGGATATGATACGCTTACTTGTATCACGGGATAATCTACGCCCGGCAAATCGTTTACAGGCATGGATTTATAAGCGAAAATTCCGAAAAACGCCGACGCCAGAGCAAGAAGTACCGTCATGACCGGACGATTTATAAAGAGGTCGGAAATTGAAGTCCCGGTTATGCCGAGTTCTTCATTAGTGGCCTCAGTATCCTTTTTTTCTATATCTTCCGACATAATATTTCAGAAATTGAGATTAAATCGGGAAGTTATTGCTTAGCCGGCTGTGCCTGCGCTGCTTTAGTGGCGGCGGCTACTTCCGAAGAAAGTTTTCCTGCTTGCGCGGCTTTTGCCGCGGCCTTCTGCATCATCTCGACCCTAAGGGAATCGGCTACATTGGCCGCATTCAGCATAAATTCTTTCATTTTTTCGGGAGTGGTTATGGGTTTCCCGTCAGCGCCTATGATAGCTCCGTCAGCGGTAGCCATATACACGAAAGGCCCGGCCTGCAAGCGCAATTGGTTTACTTGCAAGGCGACCAAATCTCCAGGCTTTATACCTTTGACGGCTCTCATATTGCCGTCAAAGAGTTGTCCTTTCTCCACAGGGACCTGCTCCATTATAAACACACCGTCTTTGTATGGACGGGCCAGATAAACATAATTCTTAGAAGGCCCCATTTGTACGCAAATATCGGGAACGAGCACGGTTTCACTTTCAACGCCGTCGTGTATAGTGACGCTTACGGGTTGATCAGGCCAGAAAAGATGGTCAGAGTTTTCCATTACTCCGCGCAATACCGCTGTGCCTGAGGCATAACGCATCTTGTTTAACACCGTATCGACCAAAGCTTCCCTCTTGCGCGATTTCTGAGAGTCTTCAATATACGATACTAAAACTTTAATTTTTCCGCCCTCAGCCTTTTTTATGTATTGTTGAATATCGTAAAGTTTTTGACTCGGAATCACAAAATCCACATAGAGCTTATTAACGTATTCTATTGTTGTAATAACAGAAGATCCTGCCGCTACAACATTGCCTGAATTTATATTGTAAAAACCCATCTTGCCGTCGCAAGGAGCTTTTATAGAGCACCATTCAAGATTGATTTTGGCCAGATCGAGAGCGGCTTGGTTTGCCTCGACAATTCCCTTGTCAACCTCCACTCTCGCCACATAGGAGTCAAAGGTCTGCTTGTCCACGTAATTGTCCTTTACGAGCTTCTTATTGCGCTCCACTTCAAGTTCGTCTATGCGCAACTGCGCCTTGCTTTGCGCAAGCGCCCCTTCGGCCTGCATCACTTGCGCCTTATACGGACGCGGATCGATTTCGGCGATAATATCGCCCTCTTTGACAAATTCACCCTGCTTGAAGTTGATTTTTATTATTTGGCCCGAAACCTGGGGGACGATTTGCACGCTTTGAAAGGATGCCGTAGTGCCTAAAGTGGGAATGTACGGTGCCAGTTTTTTTGATTCAGCTTTTACTAAGAGCGCAGGGGTCGGCGGAATGCTCCGCTTAATCTCCTGTTTTTGACATGCCCCGAACGCCAGAACTATTGATAATGCCGCAACGATTTTTATGTATTTCATGTTTTTACCTTCACCTTACAATGCGCACTTAACCTACAAGAGCCAAAGCGCACAACTTCGGTTCAAAATAATAATATAGTATTTAGAGATTGAAGAAGACGAACCACTATAACAAGTAATTTTTCTATTTATGAACAATATATTGTTTCGGAAGAAATCGCTATAAATTGACCAAAAAAATAAAAATTTTGACAAATTTTCATATTATATACCCTATTTTGCTCTAAATGATTTTTACATAATTATAATTATTAACAAAATAATATAGCGATACAAAAGTATCGCACTGTAAATTTTAAATATAAAAAAGGACTCCCAAATGGAAGTTCTTTTATTTTGGGATTAACGAGCGGAGCTCTTTTTTAAAGCCGCTTGAGCCGCAGCCAGACGTGCCACCGGAACTCTTGGCGGCGAGCAACTTACATAATTTAGCCCTACGTCGTTAAAGAAGTCGATGGAGTCCGGATCTCCGCCGTGCTCTCCGCAGATGCCCAGCTTTATATTTTTGCGGGTTGATCTGCCGAGTTCGGAACCTATGCGCACAAGCTTTCCGACACCGTCTTTATCTATAGATGCAAACGGGTTTTTGGGGAGTATATCAAGATCCTTATAGCGTCCGAGGAAACTGCCGGAGTCGTCGCGGCTCATGCCGAGGCCTGTTTGGGTGAGGTCGTTTGTTCCGAAAGAGAAGAATTCAGCGACCTCTGCGATTTCATCGGCAGTGAGGGCGCCGCGCGGAACTTCTATCATAGTTCCGAGCATATAGTCTATTTTAACTTTCTTTTCTTTCATGACTTTTTCCGCGACTTCCCTGATTACAGATGCCTGGAATTTAAGCTCTTGAACGAATCCCACGAGTGGAACCATAACTTCCACCTTTACGGGTGTCTTTGATTTTATGACGTTTGCGGCAGCCTCGAATATAGCGCGGGCCTGCATGCGGGTGATTTCCGGATAGCTGTTTCCGAGCCTGCACCCTCTGTGCCCAAGCATAGGATTCTGCTCTTTAAGAGCCTTGCAACGGTCAGAGAGCAATTCCGGGGAAACGCCCATTTTTTCGGCGAGCGCATTGCGGGCTGCGCCGTCGTGCGGAAGGAATTCATGCAATGGCGGGTCGAGAAGCCTTACCGTTACGGGAAGACCCTTCATAGCCTTAAATATTCCCTCAAAATCTTTGCGCTGATAAGGCAGAAGCTTGGCAAGGGCTTTTTCCCTGTCTGAAGTGTCGGTGGCGAGAATCATTTCCCTAACGGCGTCGATTCTGTCGCCCTCAAAGAACATATGCTCTGTGCGGCAAAGTCCTATGCCTTCGGCGCCAAGCTGTATTGCCATTTTTGCCTGAGCGGGATTATCCGCATTAGTGCGTACCCCGAGTTTGCGATACTTGTCGGCCCATTTCATTACGGTTTCATAGAGCTGATAAGTATAGCTTTTCGAGGGCTTCATTTTTCCGGAAAGAACCCTGATGACTTCGCTCGGAGCTGTTTCCACTTCACCCAAGAAGACTTCGCCGGTGGTGCCGTCTATTGATATATAGTCTCCTTCTTTTACGACAACATCGCCAATATTCATCAAATGGCGATTGTAATCCATTGCGATTTCTGACGCCGCGCAAATGCATACTTTTCCCATTTGCCTGGCGACCAAAGCCGCATGCGAGCTTACTCCTCCGCGCGAGGTGAGGATTCCCTCTGCGGCCATCATACCGCGAAGATCTTCCGGAGATGTTTCTTCGCGGCAAAGAATAGCTTTTTTACCGGCAGCGTAGGCCATTTCGGCTTGAGCCGCAGAAAATACGACAACTCCGCTCGCCGCTCCCGGACCCGCAGGAAGTCCTTTTGTGAGAACTTTTGCCTTTTTAACAGCGGCCACGTCAAATACGGGAACCAATAGGCTTGAGATTGAATCCGCCGGTATTTTAAGAACGGCGGTTTTTTCGTTCATGAACCCTTCCCTGTTCATTTCCACCGCAATGCGCACAGCCGAAAGCCCCGTGCGTTTCCCATTGCGAGTCTGCAACATGAAAAGCTTATTTTCTTCTATTGTAAACTCGAAATCCTGCATGTCTTTGAAATGCTTTTCGAGTTTTGCGCGAATTGAAAGAAGGGTCTTATATGCTTGTGGCATTTCCTCCGCGAGCATTTCAATTTTATGGGGAGTGCGGACACCCGCAACTACGTCTTCGCCTTGGGCGTTGATGAGATATTCGCCATAGAACCTATTTTCGCCGTTTGCGGGGTCGCGAGTGAAAGCCACGCCTGTAGCGCTTGACTGTCCCTTATTTCCAAACACCATAGTTTGTACATTGACAGCGGTGCCCCAACTTGCGGGTATATTGTATTTTTGGCGGTATAGTACGGCCCTGTCGTTCATCCAGGAACCGAAGACCGCGCCGATGGCGCCCCAGAGTTGTTTATATACGTCTTGGGGAAAATTAGTTTTGGTGCGTTCTTTTATCAGAGCTTTATAGCGTTTTACGAGCTCTTGAAGATCTTCAACGGAAAGTTCGGTATCCATTTTTTTACCGACTTCATTTTTCAATCCTTCCATGACCTCGTGGAATGGATCTCTTTCGGACTCGTTGCGGGCTTGCACACCCATTACGACGTCCCCGTACATTTGTATAAAGCGTCTATAACAGTCCCAAGCGAAGCGTGGATTTGCAGTTTTTTTGGCGAGGCCGACTACGGTTTTATCATTGAGACCGAGATTGAGGATTGTATCCATCATGCCCGGCATTGATTCGCGGGCGCCGGAGCGGACGGAAAAAAGCAAAGGATCGTTTTCGTCGCCGAAGATTTTGCCCATTTGTTTTTCAACAGAAGCCACGCCGGCTACAACTTCCGCATCGAGGGACTTTGGATAAGATTGTCCGTTATTATAATAGTATGTGCAGACATCGGTAGTGATAGTAAATCCTGGTGGGACCGGCAGACCTATACGGGCCATCTCCGCAAGATTTGCGCCTTTTCCCCCGAGAAGATTCCGCATGGTGGCATTACCGTCAGTTTTAGCGCCGAAAAGATAAGTAAATTTGACCTTCTTTGACGGTATTTTAGCCGAAGCTGTCGATTTTGATTTTTTAGCAACTTTTTTTGCCATATAGTTTATATGATTCGATATGTTATTTTATGAAAGGACAAGACTGCCGAAATCTCCGAACGGCACCAACTGAAGTTGAGTGAAGGGAGAAGACGCAAGAATCGCCCATCGTCTAAAATTCCGGATACGCGATTGCGAAGCGGAACTGCGGCGAAGGGAATGTATAATTCACCAACAGTATGCGAGATAGCCCACATTGGCCGACAACACATTCACCTCGATGCATAAAAACAATCAAAAAAAGTCGGAAGAAGTCAAGATATTTTCTGGAACAAAGCAGATTAAAAGCTACAAAAATGTACATTTTTTATCACCTGGTAAAAAAAGTTGGGGGAAAAGCCGAACTTGGGGAATATAAAGGGATAAGCTTTGATGATATGAATAATATATTGTTATATAAGTAATGAAAAAGGAACAACTCTGGGAGAGGAAAGACAAGTGGCATTTAAGGCAATATTTGATATTGGAAGATTATTTAAGGTATAATTTAATTTCATGAGAAGGAGTAAAGATATGGAGGTGGGATAAGGAAGATAAGAAATAAAATATCATATATAGCGAAAAAGAGTTGCCAAAAATGAAGCAGGTGATTTTATGTGGCGAATTAAAAAAAAGGAGAGATGGCAGAGTGGTCGATTGCGGCGGTCTTGAAAACCGTTGACCTCGCAAGAGGTCCGGGGGTTCGAATCCCTCTCTCTCCGCGTTTATAACTTTCACACTGCAAGGGTGTTAGACAGTTTTAAGAAAAAAGGGGTCAACACCAAAGGTTGTGGAATAGGTTGATTTTTTAGATTTGCCTTTCATAGATTCACCCCGCATTCCACGAGGACTCTCAGTCTGTAATTTTCAAAGTTTCTGTATCCGTAGGCTCTGCGTTGTATCAACTTCATCTTGCGGTGGAAGCCCTCCGTTATTCCGTTATTTTTTGTAAATCTCCACATTGTATCGCGTCGGGCGGTTTGAGGAAAAGAATCGAACGTTTGAGGATATTCTGTCGTTTTTAGAATCGTTGCAATGATTTTGCAATGTAGTTTAAGTTAGCGTGCAACGGTGTAAAAATCGTCGATCCTCCACAAATTTTTAAAAACCTCAGTTTCGGTTGATGGGCTTGGTCTGATTTCGGTGCCATTTTGAATCATAACCTTATATGCCGCGTAAGTTGGATTGGTCCCAGAATCTATCTGCCCCACTTCAATCCCGGTCGATGGATCCTTTGGGAAAAATTTTTCATAGAGCTCGCGTTTGTAAAATGAATAAAAAGTAGTCTCCTTGCGGACGGAAACTTGGAGTGCCCGAGTAGGATAAGTCTTTGTCGGTGATTTAACATATAAAACTCCACCGCTTACATCGCGGTGGTCAAAAACAACCTGTTTAGCAGTCCAAGTCTGACCGGAATATGGATTTGTAAAACCAGATGCTTTAGCCCATATGTATGAACCTTCCCGACGAGAAACCGTCAACATGCTTGAGCGACACGTATAATATAACGTACCACCAATACGTTGCTCGAGGCGCTCTATGTAGAACTCATCACCAAGAGTTAAATCGTTTGAAATGAAACCGATTTCATCAAGCCCACAAAGATATTGTATTTGGCTGAAAGAATAGGTTTTTGAATAGTTGAAATTAAAATCGACCAGTGTCGGAAAATTAACAACCTCGGTAGAGGTCGAAGTAAAAGTTATTTTTGGAGCATATACATAAACCTCCGTCACATGGTAAATATCTCCAAATTTAGAAGTACTGACATCGATAATTTCGTCGCCTACAAAATAGCTTCTCGATTCAAAAAGCTTTCTTTCAGATTCTGACAAATCGCGGAATATCTCCTCGCCTGCGCCTGAATCGTCGTAATAGCGCAGGTTTAGATTTAAATAAGCTCCCATCCGAGACGAAAATGCCTCGCGCATAATCCAGTAGTCGAGTTCAATAAAGTACTCATCTAAACGTTTAAACTCCTTGAAATAGAAATTTCGCCTAAACGTGTCATCATAACACGGTGCATTAAAGTCATTTGATGGATCAAGCATTATTTATCCTTTCCTTCGGTAAGAGCCATTACGGAAGCTTTTAAGCTTTTAATATCCTCGCCCATAGTTTTTACAACGGAAGCAATTTCCCCCAAAGACTGAGCCGATGAATCTTTAGAGCTTTCTTTTGAAGAATCGATCTGCATGGATTCAAGTTTATTGTTTAAAGCGGAGTTAGCCGCCAGCTTTTGGTTATTGTTGTCCTTAAGAGATGGTTGTTTTCGCGACTCTAAAATCGAATAATTTTCTCCCAAAACACCGCCTGGTTGCGGTATATTTCTATACGCTATATTCTTGGCAGTACTTTCGGTAGCAGACAAGATTCCCTGCGCTTGCGCTTGAGCTTCCTTATTCCCGACGGCGGCGCTGCGGGACTTTCTGAAGTCCGTCCAGCTTTGCCCCGATTTCGAACCTCCGGCGGCTTTCCACTCATCATACAGGGCGGCCGACTTTGCTGACACGGTTGCGGGCCTACCGGTTTGTCTGCTCGTCCCTCCGGAACTTAGCATATCCGAACTGGATTCCCCGATTGTATTAGAACTCCCTTTAGATCCGCCGTAATTTTTTGTAGTTGCCCCGGGAGCGCTTTCTTTGCGCGATGTTTCTTGTTTGGCGCGATACGAATTTGTCTGCCGCATGGTATTGGCAAGCTTTTCCTTGTCCTCGGCGGACACTCCCTTTAAGCCCGCAAGCGTACGCTTAATTTCGCGCTCGCGCTCGAGTTCGCGCGCCTCGGTAATCTTGCCCTCGGCTTTAAGCTGCTCGATTTTGTTTGCAAGCAAGATATCCTCGATTTTGGCCTGCGCGTCTTTGGCAAGATTTTGGCGCTCAAGCTCGTCGCTTACCGATTTTTCAAGCTCGTAGCGTTCCTGCGCCTGCCCACGGGCAGTTTCCATCAAGGATTCGAGTTCCTTGCGGCTCATGCCTTCCTTGCGCGTGGCTTCGAAAATTTCCGACGCAATCTGCGAAACCCTGAGTTTGCCCTCGATTTCTTTGGCAAGCTCCTCATTCCCCGACGCCCTCGCCCGCAAAATATCCATCTCAAGCCCGCGCTGTACAGTCTTGTTGCCTTCAACTTCCGCCGCCAGCCACTTCTCGGTTGACGCTCTTTGTTCAGCTTGGCGGTTTTCTTCGCGCATATTTTTCAAGCTCATCTCCGCATATGCTTTTGCATCAGCCATGATTCTCTGGCGGTCTTCCTCGGACTTTACCAAATGCGCGTGGTCGGCATAGTATTTCTTTTGTATCTCTACCGATTTTTGGAGCTCTTCGACGTATTTTAATTCGGCCTCTTTAAATTTTATGATGTGGGTTATTCCTGTTTTTCGGGCGGCATTAAGTTCCTGCTCCACGCGGTATTTTCGTTCCGTCTCCTGGTTTGAAGCATATTGGTATTCCGCCTCCGCGCTCGCTTTTATTTGTTCCAAATATTTTTTCTGAAGCTCTACAAGCTCTTTTTTCTTTTCAACGAGTTTTTGAGCCGCAGCTTCCTGTTCATTCTCGCCCCATTTGGACCGATCGGATAGTTTCTCTATCTCGTCAGAAAGGGCTGATATTCTCGAAGCGGTATCGGTTGCAGTTTCACTTTCTCGCGCCATAGCATTGGCGTATTCATCGAGCACGGCGGACGCCGCTAAGGCGTCCGATGCGGCCTTGCGTCTGGCTTCCGCTGCAGCTTCCTGCGCGGCGGCCTCTTTTTCCTCTTCGCTTTCAAGGCTCGATACGTAATCTATAAGCTGGGAAAGCCCCAGTATTGCTCCGGTAGCAAGAGAGGCGATCATACCTATTGGATTTGATTTTATGGCAAGATTCAGCCCATGCATTGCCGTCGTAGCCGCCTTTGTTGCGGTTGAAATCCCCAAGAACATTTTGGCGACGCTTACGAGCCCGCCGACTTTAGTAAATGCGAATCCTACCGCGCACGCCGTAAGCGCCGTAGTTAGTGTCTTTGTGATTGCGGTATTTTCCGCCAGAAGTTCGCAAATTCCCTTTATTAGGCCGGCTACGGTTTTTACCGTCGGAGCGAAGGTCTCGCCTACAACCTCTTGCAAGTCTCCCCATGCGTGGGCCGCCTGTTTCAATTTACCGTCCAAGGTGTTTGCCGCGGCTTCCGCCTGCGCAAAGCCGTCTTTCATCGCCTTTTCCGCAAGCGCATATTTTTCCGTCTCAGATTTGCACTTTGAAAGCGCCGGTATTAATTCGTTTAGCTTTTCAGTTTTGCCCTGAACAACTGCCGCCGCAGCCCGGACGGCTTCGTTAAGGCCTATGCCATAGACATTAGTCAAGCCGATGGCGCCTTGAATGCACAGGTTCATTTGATCCGCCGATACCCCCATTGCCGTCGCCATAGACTGCATTGCAAGCACTTGCTCGTCGCCGTAGGTTGTTATGCGCTGCATCTCAGAGGCAAACGAAGACATTATCGGCAAAACTTCTGACACGTTTCCGCCCTGCGACCTTATCGCCGCCGCCAGCTTTTGCACCGCCGCCTCTTGTTGCCCGAAAGCTTGTATTGCAGCAGTCGCAAAACTCGGAAACTTCAGTGCAAGGTCGGACATCTTCGCGCCAATGTTATACATGGCGCCCGACCAAACCTTGTTTACATCTGAAGCTCTTTCAGAAAGACCATTTAACTTTTGGTTTAATTCGCCAAGGGCGTCTTGGATTTTATTGAGAGATTCAAGTTGGGCATTTACCGCGACTTCTATATTAAATTTTTCGTCCGCCATTTTCTTCGTCCGATTTTTATTGATTTGTGAAACTTTTGTGCGACAATTTAGATAATGAAAGACATTAAAGAAACAGCCTTATACTTTTTTATCTCGCTGATTATAGTATCGGGAGTGCTTTTTTTGGTGCTTTCAATTCCCCCGGAAATTGGCAAGCTCATAATTTCAATAATGCTTGGCCTGTTTATTTTTATCGGGTTCATATTCTTTTTGTGCCTGTTGAATTATATTTTCAGGCATGCCAAGTGTACTGTCTTTGATGTTTTTGTTCCTCCATCCGAATAGAAACTTCTCTTTTACTTTTGAGCGTCCCTCAATTCGCGGTTAATCCGGTTGAGGGATTTTTCGTCTATGAGGGCGGCCTGCGCGTCGAAAATCGACAAGGTGTCAAAGGCTCTGCGGCGCTTTACGGCATTGGCGACGAACTTAAGCCTCAGCGGAGGCATGTCGATTACGTCGTCCCAAGTAAGCCCCGTGTTTGCCACAAGCCACGCTACATTTTTGCAGGCGGCTCTCCACTGGTCTTCGACTCGTTCTTCGGAAGGCTTTTCCCGTAAATTTGGGCTTGCAGTTTCGCGGCTTCCGCCTTCCGTTTCAGCCACGCCGAAAAAGGGCCGTAGTTTAAATCGTGCGCCTTGTTGAATAGCTTGCCGGAATCGTCGGCAAGAAGCATGTCAATTTCCTCCGGGCTCAAATCGGTGCAAAGCCCGATAAGCTCGGGCTCAAGCGTAAAGAGCGCCGCGTATTCGGCGAGCTTTCGAACGGGCAGGCATTTTACCTTCACAGACTTTTTGCCGTTGACTTCCCGCGTCAATTCCACTTCCTCATAGCCGAGGAGAACCGCCATATTGTTTTCAGCATCCATAATAAAATCCTCTTGCAGGCGGTTTTCAATCCGCCTGCAAAGTTAGTTCGTTTACTTCCCCAGAATTTTTGCATCGACCAATCGGGCCGTAAGAGCTTTTGAAACAGCTTGAACTCTCGTAAGTTCAGCCCCAAGCTGCCCGCGCTCGATGAGAAGGTTCTCTATTTCATTACATTTCTCCTTTGCAGCGCTTACATCTTCCATTCGCACCAGTTCCGGCAGAATGAACGCAAGATACACCGTCGGAGACAACATGCCTTCGGAGGCAGGTATGTTCAATAAGTACTCCTTATCGCCAAACTGGTGCGCCAATATAAAACGCTCTCCTGCGTCTAATTTGACGTTCTCGACAACAAAACCCGCAGACTTTATGCCGTCATACCAACTCTGCGACT
The DNA here is from genome assembly GCA_944389885.1 of uncultured Opitutales bacterium. Classification (GTDB taxonomy): domain Bacteria; phylum Verrucomicrobiota; class Verrucomicrobiia; order Opitutales; family Intestinicryptomonadaceae; genus Merdousia. The sequence goes on along the minus strand of CALXNZ010000015.1, from coordinate 18,273 downwards.
TTGTGTTCTTTAAATAACCAGACTTTAGCCGGCACAAAACTAAGTCCGAAGCTTCCATTTCGCTATAATACAAATCATACATGCGGGCAAAAATTATACGCAATGCGTATGCCTGTTTATAGGCGTCAGCGTCAGATTTATACTTTTCTATGACTTCATCAAAACTCAGTTTGGCATCATCGGTAGCCTTCCACGAATTAAACAGATTTAGTAAATCCGCTTTGTTGTCCGCAGTAAACTTCCGTTGCGCGTCTATTAGCGTCCTCTCATCATTTGCCGTAATAGCACTGTATTCCGATACGAGTTCGCTTTGAGTTTTTGCAAAAGCGCATACGCCGAACGCACACGCGATTATTGTTATAATTATTTTTTTCATGTTTATTTATTTAGTTGTTCTATGGTTTGAAATGCTTCGAGTTTTTTAAAACCGTCGCTTTCAGAAAATTCCTTCCAAAGATACCACATATATGTATTTGGATCCGATGTAGCCGCCCGAATAAATATATCCGGAGACGTGTTCAAAACTTTTTGGAAACTAAGATCTATATACCTCTCAGATTCGCTCTGCGCCATATCGGACAATTCCTTCAACCGAATTAAATCTGAGTAATCGTCGGCGATTGAAAGCGTCGCACTCACCGCTATCGTAATAATTGATACTAATTTTTTCATTCAACCTCCTTAAATTCACCATATGGTTCAAGTCTAACCGGCCGCCATAATTTATTACCATTGCCCATCTCGCCCTTGTTTGTAGTCTGCCGCCAAACAAGTATCGTGTTTTCTTCGTTCAAAAATACCTCTCGGACGTATTCTCCCCAAATAACCCATCTATAGCCGGCCTTTGTGTTCGCTTCATTCGAATTGTTGCCGAGCCCCTTTTTTGGAAAATTTGTCGTATCCAAAACTCCGGCACCCTTATAAACAGGCACTGCGCGCCCTTGAGTAGAATCGTAGTTCGGATATATCCAAATTCCCATTACACGGTAGGCAGAATTAAAAAAACCAATCGATCTGGTAAAATCAGTAAGTTGCCTCTTGGTTCCCCAACATCCACCGGTGGAGTTGTAATAGGTCGACCAATAATATATCGTGGGCGCCTCATCTGTAATCTCCGGATGCAGAGCCTTTACCTCGGAAAAATTGAGCCCTATTGTTGATGTGAAATATATAAGGTTTCCCCATTTGTCTATTCCCTTGATTTCACCGTCACTCCACCAGCACATGTCGTAATATTGATAATAGTCACTGAACGTGGCCATTGTTATCCCAGACGAGTTTACAGTGCGGGTTGTACTTCCGTTTTCCTTATAATAGAACGGATTACTACGAGAGTAGTTTGCAGATGTCATAGAATCACTTGCGGGTGATGGAGATGTATCTACAAATATGCGCACGTCTTGCCTAAAACTTTGTATATTTTTTTTGAAAAAAACCGATTTTGCAGGCTCAACAATATTGCCTTCGGAATCGCTCATTACAGTGTCGGCTCCCTGTGAAATTGACGCCACAACCATTATCATTAAAAATAAGATTCTCATTATTTCCTCAACTTTCCTCACCAAAGATTTCATCATATTCAGCCTGCGTTAAGGCCGAAAATTTCAAATTCCCGTCGTCGGATTTCTTCATTATTAAGTAGCCGTATTCGTCCGAAACGGAGCCGTTTTTAATTAACAAAAACTTTATAGCGTTAAATGCCATAGAGCCCACTGCTATATTCAAAATGCCATTCGTTAACGAGGTGAGTTCCGTTGAGATTTCTTCGGTCTTAGCCAAGAGCTTATCGACATCATCTTCGATCTTTCCAATCGACTCTTCGCTTTGCTGAGAAATATCTTCTAAAGCTTCAATGCGCGAAATCGGCTCATTATTTATGTGTGTCAAAATATCTTGTAGCAAGATAGGACCGTCGCCCGACAAAATCTTGCGCGTATTACTTGCGCTTACGGTCGACATCTCATTAACCGGGCGCGTTTCATAGTTCATTTCATTACTCATTATATAAATCCCTTCGAAACACGTATAAGCGGAGCAATAAGCGATGAGCTTGAATCACCAATTAACGGTATGTATTCAACGCCCCCGACACTTATCAAAGGCAGATAAAATGTTATCGCGCGACCCGCTTTAAACTTATATTGTATTTCAACGCTGACGCCCGTTGCACTTACAACATCGACGTTCATCAACGACGCCGTACCGTATAAATACGACACACCGAGCATCGATTCAAAGTCAAGATCACCATACTCGCGCAACTGTTCCATTGCGGACATGTGCTCCACAACCCAAACTTCCGCCTCGCGATAAGAGTCAAACCCTCTCAATACATTGATTACAATCTCACGGGAGACTCCCTTGCGTTGTATATGTATTGGATTAGTCGACCCCAGCGGCTGTATGGTATCGCTCTCTTTCGTCAGCGTTGGCGTCGGAGCCGTCAGCATTTTTGTAACGCCATCGGTCTCCGAATCGCAGATCACATAGTTGCCGATTTTAAGATACATTACATTCCGGCTCCGATTTCGTCGTCAAGCCCGTCGTCCCCTTCGGGCTCCGAGCTTTGGGTTGACGCCTGGCTTGCCTCCGACTCAAACTGAAAATCCGCCGACGCCGTATCAATGGTTAGCTTGTTGTCGCCCAAATTGTCGCCCATGGCCTCAAAAGTAAGCTCGTCCATCATGGGTTCCGACGGGCTGAACGTGGCTCCGGGGTCGGTGCAGCGCGCCGACTTTAGCGTAAATTGGAAATCGCCACTTTTTGCGCCCCGCAATACCAGATCCGGCAACGATCCCACGCCCTTAAATTCACCGAGGGTGTCGGTCGTTAAAATGCCGGTCAGAGCCTGCCAGTCTTCGTAAGTGATGTTGCGCGGCTTGAACTTTGCCGATACCGATATGTCGGTCAGGTTCTTGCCATACTTGATGAGACGGTCGTTTGTGGCGTCTTCGGTCGATAGCGATATTTCAATGCTTGCACCGTCGGTATCGAAGTCTATTGCTGAAGCGCTTTCACCATATATGCCCAAACAGCGCAGCATGAACTTGCCTGCATCCGCCATGCTCGGAATCGTCGGCGCCTCTTCGAGCTCCGTGCTCGTCACCATTGGAGCTGTCGGATTGAGCGGATCGGGATACACCGTCCAGCCGTGCTCGCCAAGCGGCAAGTTCGCGCCGAAGGTAATCGAGCCTATCGTGTCGTGGATTGCCGGCAGGAATGTCCACTTTATCCACTTGTCGGAGGCGATACGCGCGACAATATAAAAGCTTTCAATCTTCGGGATTCGCGCGCCCTTCACGAGCTTTAGCTCCTTGAAAAGCGCGTCCGTGTTGCTAAATGCCACCGGCGAGCCTTTGATTGTTATCGCCTGGTCCGTGATGATGTCGCCCGCCTTAATCGCGTGCGAGGTCGCGACGTCCAAGCGCGTCGAAGTTTTCTGCACCTTGATGTTGTCCTTGATAAAAAGGACGCTTCCGCCGACAAACAGATACGCCGGCGCCTTTATGTCTTCTATCGGGTATTGCTTCATTTATTGCCTTTGTTTGAGTTTTAAAAGTCCACTTGGAATTTGATTTTTTGAACGAGTATCATCACGGGATCATTTTCCGGAGACATGTCCTCCACCGGCTGAAATTGCGGTATGTCGCCCTCAAAGCGCTTGTCGTAAAGTGTCCGCACAACGCATTCAAGCAGGTTGTCCGCGTGCACCTCGACGCCGTCCAACACGAGCGAGTTGTTCACAACGTTTTCCACAACCGACACCGCAACCAAGCCCTGAGCCACTATGTTTATCGCCCTGTTCTCGTATTCCTGCGCAATGTATGGGCTTACCACCACCGCAAGGCCAATCCGCGCAAGCGCGTCCTCAACGTCGTTTGCAATATCGCCCTTCAAGCGCGAAAATATAGAGATTTCCTCGCTTGGCAGGGCCGCGCGGACCTGCTCCACAATCCATTCCTGCAGTTTGCGCGATTTCGACTTACTGAATTGATAGGCCATAGCAGTTGTTTGTGTAGAGTGTTATGATTTCTTTTGCGCCGTCCAATATTTGGCGGTCTGTGGGGAATTTGTCGCGGTGCGGCTTAATTACGGCTTTTGGGGTAAGCAAGTACGCAATCCTAAGCGCCGTTCCGTCCTTGTAGGCAAGAAACCTTTTACCAGCGGCTCTATGCTGCCCGAACACAAACATCCGCTTGCCGGTAAGCTCGCGCGGGTTCTTGCCGCGGAATTCCTCCCGCATGGGTATTGCAAGGTTGCGCGCCTTCTTTGGGCGCACCGTTCCGCCGTAATATTGCAGCGCAACCCCAGGCTTGTTTACCACTACCGAAGCTTTTGTGTCGGTGTTTGATTTAAATATGCTGCTTGCCGCGTCCTGCCAAAAGCTCCTGCCGCCGTTTGACAAAAACTTGTTGCGCAAGTCCACTTCCATGCGCTTGGCAATCTTGCCCATCAACACGCCGCGCTTTTTATCAAAGCCATTTATAAGCGCCTCTATGCGCTCCTTTGTATCGCCAGAGAACTTTACGTCTATGTTAAGCATAATAGCCCTCCGTTTCTAAATGCTTGACTTGGGCGGAATTTTCGCAACTATGCAAGGTGTGGAAGTAAAAATTGGACAGTATTCGCACCCTATCTTTGAGTTTATTCACAAAGAACGTGAGCGCGTGTCTGCCGTAACCGATATGTCTGAGGAAGAACGCGACAATCGACTCGACGAACTCTCCGAACTTAAAAAACTTTCCCAGCCATACAGAAATAAAGATGCTCTTCCCGCTTTTAGGGAAAGCTACGTTGCGCGCCTTAAGAGCGGCAAAAACTATTACTCCCAGCGCCCGCTTCATTGGGATTCCTCCACTGTTAAATAGAGCGTGTCGCCGCGCACTTCCTTTTTCAGGATTTTCATTCTCCCGCCGCGCGAAAACAGTACCTCTTGCTCGTCTTTGTTGTCTTCAAAGTACCTCTTTACAACTTCGCCTATGTACTTTGCGTTTGAGTGCTTCACAACCGTGATAAACACTTTTGTGGGTTTCTTCATATAATCACGCTTAACCATTGCCGCGTTGGTCGAGTAAGACTCAAATGTAGAGCGCTCAAAATACCCGCTTTCAACCTGCTCCATAAAGCCGTCGTACAGTTCTTTTTGGTTCGGGTATTTTGTGTTCCAGCTCATGCCCCGGTAGAGCTTCTCGTCCGATTTCATGGGCTCTATGCGCTTTAATAGCCGCCCAAAGTGGTAGGCCTTGTCGCTTGTGGTGTGGTTTTTTATGTAGTCGGAATCTTTCGTCCACTCAATGAGGGCGTCTCTCTGGTGGTATGGGCTTTTGCCGTCGCCGTAAAAGTTTTCAGGCAGCGGCTTGTTTAAAACTTCAACAATGTCCTTTGAGGAATAGGGCTTAGTTCCGTTTGGGTCGGTAAAGACAAGCTTGTCGCCCTCCCACTTGGCAAGGCCTTTTAACTTCTCGGAAATTTCCGCTTTTAAGCTTTCAGACGCCCCGCGGATTTCGCTTTCAAGGCTCTCGTTTATAGAGGGTATGTCCTTGGGCTCTGCAAAGCTGTCTTCGGATATTGCGCCGCACCTTACAGCTTCCCCGCGCGAAACGTCGCGCAGGCCCATGCCTGAGTTGAAGTCAAAAGGCGGATAAGGGTTTCCAAAGCGCGATATTTTCGACCAAATAGGGTCGTTTACCTCCGCAATCATCTTGCCGCCGTAAAGCTTTCCGCCCGCCGCCTTCCAGCGGCTCTTCCAATCGCGCGGCTGGCGCGCCTGCCGTATGCGTATAAGCTCGTAGCAAGGGTAGATGTCGAGGTCTTCCTGGGCCTCGGCATAGCGCGCGTAGCCCTGCGCCATCTCAAGGTTGGTTCGCAAAATCAAGTCTTGGCGGCGGAAGGTGTTTAAGTCTCTTATTGAGCCTTTTGTTCCGTCGGCGGGCTTGTAGCCTACCGAATCAAGCGCCTTTTGAATGGCAAGCCGTGCGTCCGACATTGAAAGATTGCCCTTTGCAAAGTCCGCGCAGGCGCGCTGCATCGTATTTACAACCTTTGCGTTGTTTACGGTGGCAGACCAAAAGGCGCGCTCGCGTATCTGGCACGAAAGCTCCTGCATTTCGCGCGTTGTAAGGTCCGTGGCGATTGCCTGTTTGCGCTCTATGTACGCGCCAACTGTGCGGTCGTAGGGCATTTGTTTTAAAGTCCGTTAAAGTCGTTTCTGGTTGGCACTCCGCGCGCGGGGCGCACAAGCTGGCAGCCGCCCGAATTTTGCGCCGCCTGGTTTGGGTCAGGATCGTCCGGGCGCGATATGTCAAAGTCGCCCGCGGCAATCTTGTCCAAGAGTTCAAGCGCCTTTAAATTGGCGGTCTTTTCGTCGTCTTTTAATTCAAGGCTGAGGCGCGGCTTGGCGACCGCCACAACAAGCGCAAATGCGTCGCGCTCCAGTTCCGCGGGAATTAAACTGGTGTCTTTGTCAAGAGAGTATCCGCCCGCCGCTATCGCCCCGCGGATTTTCTCCACAACAACGCGGATAGCCTCCGGCAGCGGATTCTCCTGCCCGTCGCCGAGGGCCTTTGTCTTCATTGCGTCAACAAGCTTGCCCGCCTGGTATGTGGCCAACTTGTCCTCGGTAATCTTAATCCAGCTCATGCGGCCTCCTTAAATCTTCCGCCGTTTGCAAGGGCGTTAAAATTGCTTTGCAGGGCGTCTGCAAGCGCGTCGCAAGCGACGAGCATCTCGCTCTTTTCAGGGCGTATTCTGTCGCCCGTTCCTGCCGAATATTTAAAAGGCACTTCAACTTTCGCAAAATCCGAAAATATCTCCCTGCAAATGTCGCTGCCGTCGCAAGAAATCAGCCACTTTCCTTTTAAAGTAAATAGACGATTTCGCAGCATCTCCATGTCGGCGGGCTCCCACGCGTCATACACGCCGCTGTCGCCCGTGCAATACGGAGGGTCAAAATAGATAAAGGCAGAGTTTCTGTCGTAAAATTTCACGACTTGCTGCCAGTCGCGCTTTTCGATGTAAACACCATGGAGCCTCTCATGCAGCTCCTTGATTGCGGGCACATGTTTTGTCTTGTCGAAGCCGCGGTAACCGCGCGGATCGCGCGCATAGTAATCTCCAAACCCGCTAAATGACGACACTTTTAAAAGATACCAGCGCGCCACTTTTTGAAGTTCGGTAAGACCCTTGTTTTCTTGCAGGCGGTTAAAAATTTCAACAGAGTGCAAATACCACTCCATTTCGGATAGGAGTGCATCAAGGTGCTCTCTCACGTATAAATAAAAGCCGGAGACTTCGTCATTGAGGTCGTTTATCACCTCAACCTTAACGCGATCTTTTGCCAAGAATACGGCAAGCCCGCCTGCAAAGGGCTCTATGTAGGTATCGTGTTCGGGAATGACCGGAAGAATGTATTTTAACATTCTGCGCTTGCCGCCTGGATATGCAAAAACTGGGTTCATTTAAAAAGTAAGTGCGCCTTGCGGGGCGGGCGGTGAGCCCGCCGCCGCTCGGCCATTGGTTAAGCGTTGGAAACAGTGATGCTCTTGCAAGCGCCCACGCCCGTCTGGGCAAGCATGCTGTAGTGCGCCACCGTGATGTTCTTAGTGTAGCCTTTGTCCTCGATGAAGGTGCTGTATCCCTCGCCGAGATAGAAGCGCTTGAAGGTGCTTGGATCGTCCACATCTACGCCCGCCTGCCCGTTGAAGGCAAAGACGACATTCGGCGAAACTATGTTGCCCTTCTTCTTTGCGCCGTCGGAGCTGTCGGTGTACTCGTAGCGCTCCTTGGAGATGCGCATCTCGTCTATGCCGAGGAACTGCGCGATTTCCGCGGGCGTAAGCTTGGCGCTTGCGCCTTCGCCGACAGCGGCCGAAGCAACCATGGCCGCATAGCGGTATGCCCAAGCCTGTTCGCCGCAAAGGATACGGTTTGCATGCATGCCGCAGGCGTCGGCCACAGACTTGACAAGATCCATCAAGTCGCCGTCGGGCGTGCTCTTGCCGGTGCCAGATGCCATCCATTTCTTTGCGGAGTTGCCGGCGGCCTTCACAAGCATGGCAGCCGCGCGGTAGAGTTCGTTGCGGATAAGGCGCTTTTTGAGCCGCTCAACGGCGCGCTGCTCGTAGTTTGCAGCGAGTTCGTCGCTGTCGAGAACCATCGTAAGCCCGCGGTGGACAAGCTTTGCCTGAACGATCTCGCCGCTCGAGCGCACGACCTTAAAAGAGCCATAGACGGAGCGTTCGTCGTCGTTGTCTATAACATAGTCGCCCTTGCCGAATTGCGCGAACTCAAAACGCTTCGACGGCACCGGCACGGGCGGCGCGATAAAGTCGAGGGCCTCTGTCAGCTCCGGCACTTTGTATCCGGCGGCATAGCCGGTAAGTTCCTGCGAAAACGCCGACGAATTATACGCGGCGGAATTTGCCAATATAATCTTGCTCATGATTGATAGTTCCTTTCTTTAATTAAGCAGCCGCCGATGATTCGGTCGGTGCGCGATGCGCTATCTCGACAAGGTTTCCGTCCGCGTATGCGGCCTTAAGCGCCGTTCCAATTTGTATGGTTCCTGTAGCGGCAACTTTGCCATTTGCGGCAAGGTACACCTTCGCACCCGCGCTTATCGCGCCGCCCGCCACAACTTCCAGAGTGTGGTTTGCAACGCCAAGCAGCGCTACGGCAACGTTGTCGCCACTCGATACATTGTCCAAAACGACGCCTATGGCGCCGGTGTCGGTCGCGGAGCAAGCCGCAACCTTTGACGCGTCCGAGGCGTCAAGCTTTACGACCGTCCCCATAACCATGTCGGCCGAGGCGGTCTTAGTTATATTGTTTTTGTGAGTATCCATATTTTTTTTTGGTTAAACGTTAGAGGGATAAGCCGTCCCGTAGAGCTCGGCGTTTTCGCTCTTGGCAAGGTTCCAGGCGGCATTGTAGTCCATTCCAGAGTTCTGTTTCTCCGCGACAATCGACGCAAATTTCGACTGGGCGTCCTGCTGGCTCTTGGCGCGCTCCTTTTCGCCCTTCTCAATGCCGTCGGTCTTAGGCTCGGTCTTCACCGCCGCGGGAGCGTCGGCAATTTTCTTTTCCTCGGCTTCAAAATCTTCGGCATTGGCAAGTATCGCTTCCGCGCTCGCGCGCTGGAATTCGGCGATCTTTCCGGCGCGAACGGCATTTGCCACAACGAGCTTTGCGCGCGCCGCCTGCGAGGCCTTCAACGCATCTTTGCTATTTGCAAGCTGCTGTTTGGCTTCCTCAGCCTCCTTTTCTTTTTCGGCGGTCTCGCCCTTTGCGGCGGCGAGTTCGTTTTCGAGCGTCGCCTTGTCGGTCAACGCCTTCTTTATGCGCTCCAGCACGTCCGTGGGCGCGCCTTCGGCCTTGTCTATAATCATTTGGGCTTCTTCGTCAGTGTAGCCCAAAAGCGTCAGTATTTCTTTGTCCATATATGGTTCCTTTTGTTGAGTTTCAAAATTGGGGATAGGCGCATTGTTAACAAAAGATGTTCGCTCGATATTCGGCCGCCGCGTGAGGCCTATTGATATGAGGCGCACGGGCCGCACAACGCCTCCGCCCAAAGGATCGGCATTCCAACGCGGCGATATTTGCAGACTCTTCGGCAAACTCTCGAAGCCCGGCAGCCACTCGATTTCCGCATAGACGCCGTCGTCTCGGATTTCCAAACTGCACACGCGGCCGTAGGGCGTTTTGTCTACAACTTTAGGAACCTCCTCGCCGTCTAAGTCGTCGGGGTGCTCGTAATGCACAGGGCAAGGGTTCTCAAGGTCGCTTTTAACCTTTGCCCAAACCCTCTCCATGTTTCGTTTTAAATTTTCCGCCGCGGGAGCGTCCACGCGTTGGACTATGTCTCCGTTTTTCCAATCGCCAAATGGCGCTATCAAATATTTTCCCGAAGCCTCTCCAGCATGCTCAAACGCAACCGCGTTGCAAAACGCCAAAAAGCCGTTGCAAAATCGTTTTCCCGCGTTTTTGGGGTGATTGCCCGCGTCGGGGCTTTCAGCGCCAAAATAGGCCAAAATTCCACTCGCATTGTTTATCCTAAACATTGCTGACCTCCCTTTTCAAAATTTTCTCCAGCTCCACCGCCTCATTCTCGCCGCTCATAAGCGCCAAAATATCGGCGTTTAGTTTTTCCAAAGCGTCGGCGTATTCCTCGGCGTCGGTTAGTTTTTCAAGCGCCAATACGCGCTTGCGCAACGGCTCGATGTCCTTGCCCTTTGCAGTTGCAAGCTCGTCGAGCATTTTTTCCAAATCCTCCTCCGACGGCTCTGACGAGTTCCCTAAAGCGGAAAGTCCTGCGCCTTGCGCTTCTGCGCCAACAGCGGCGGGTTGCTGCACGCTTAGTTCCACCATATCCTCGCCAGGTTCGGGCTCGCGCAGTTCGAGCGCCTCGTAAACATCGCGCTTGGCCACCGCGCAACCAAGCTCGGCAGCGCCCTTGTAGACGGCAATCTGGTTGAGCTTGTCTTTGCGGTTCTTGCGCGTCAGCTGCAAATAGGCCGCAGGCTTTACGCCTATACCGAACTTCCATTCAAGCGCGGGCAGGCTCAAGTAGCTTGCCAAAGTCTCCTCCACAAGCGCGCAGTCGGCGTCCTCCAAAATTTCGCTTTCTTCGGCCTGCAAGCTTGCGCCCGCGGCGTTGTCGGCAGAAAGCGTGGAAAGGTCGCTGCCGCGCCAGATGAGCGCAATGTATCTATCCATCGAGTCTGAGAGCGTCTTAAACGGTTCTCCAGTGCCTGCGGGTTGCTTTAAGTCAAAAACCTCTCCGGCGGCAAGCACCATGCCGCAGCCGTTTACAAGGTTTGCAAGCGCATCCACGGCGGCATCATACTCTGGCGTGTTGCGCTTTGCAGTTGAATTGTAGACGGGTGTCGGCATCCCGAAACGGCTCGAATACGCCGCCCAGTCTCCCTGGGCAAAGCGCTTAACGACATAGCAAACAGCAGTGGCCTCCATAAGCGGAGAATCGTAAACGCTAACCATCCAGCCGTTTTTTTCGAGATCTACGCCTTCGGTGTCGTAGCTCGACTTTTTAAAGCGCAGGTACCCTTGTGTGTTCTCAAAGAACCAAAGCGGAACGTGCCGCACCTCCGCCGAAAGCGATGGCGCGCGGCTCGTATCCCAGATGATTTCGGAGACAGCGTACTTGTTTTCAAGCGCCGAAAGAATGTTCTCGATAAGCATCGACATCGAGCCGCGCTTGTTGGCGTCCTCGGCGCTCGTCACCCTTATGTTGTTGTAGAAATCCTCTAAAAAAGCGGCATGTTCCTTCGATGCGTCCTCGTCGTTGCCCATCTCAACTATTGTCCATTCAAGCCTGCTTGTGGCGCGCTTACGCTTTTGTACGCACGCCTGCACGACGGCGTCGCGGCGGCGTATTGCCGCATAAATCTTCGCCGCGTCCGACAAATAGCCGCAGTTAAAGTTGTCCATCGCCGCGGTTATCTTTTGCGGCGTTAGGTTTTTAAGCGGATTGTACCGCATGCGCGCCTCGTCCTTAATGCGCACTATGCCAATATGCTTAGACTCTGTGATGTTCGCGTTCACCAAATGAACCTCCTGCTTCTTTCAAGCTCAACGGGCGTTATGTAAGATTCCCCTCCGCTTTTTGAGGCTTCCACTGCAAGCGCAAGCGCCCAGAAACGGTCGCTATGCCCGCTCTCGCTGCGGGCAGCGTCAAAGCGTATTGCCCCTCCCGCGCCAACCGTCTTTTTGACCCCGCGGATGTCCGTGCGGATTTCCGACGTATCAGGTATGCGTATTGTCTTATCTTCAAAGCGGGCGCGCAAAGGATATGCCATTCTTTCCTTTGATTCCGCCGTAAACTGCACGCCCTCCACGCGGTACTTTCCAAAGCGCTCCTGTGCGCGCTCGGCAAACTGGCGTCCAAGCCCTGTTTGGTCTATGCAGCAGCGGCGCATCTTCGGAAGCTCAAGGTAGGGATACAGCACTGCCTCTTGGTCCGAAAACTTCATGCCTTTCAAAGTTTCCACACGGCGCGTAAAGAGTATTCCGGCGATGCTTTCCAAAATCCAAATCACCGTAAGGTCGTTGTCGCGGCCAACGTCCACGCCTATGTAAAGCTCTCCCGCGCAGTCTTGCAGCTCTGTCTGCCAGACTTCGCCATAGTTGTAAAAACAGCCGCCCAAAATGTCCGCGGAAATAAACACGCTTGCGTCGGTAGCGGGCACGCACATGTACTCTTGTAAAAAAGACTCGTAGTCGGCGCACTTGCTCTTTACGTCGTCAAAGTATTGCTGCTCGTCCATGTCAAGGCGCGGATCGCCGGCGGCAAGCTTGGATTGCAGCTTCGCTAAAAAGCCCTGGTTTAACGCGTCCTCCAGTGTCACGCGGTGCAGGCTTATCTTTTTTGGATTGCCGTTAAATTTCGCCTCCTGGACAAGTCTATTGAAGAAATTGTCGGCGCCTCGGTGGGTGGAGATTATAGCCATTTGACCTCCCCACGTTATGCCAGGATAGGCTATCGCATACAGCTTGATCGGATCGGGATGCAACGCGAATTCGTCCAAGACGCGCGTGCCGCGCTTGCCCGCCTGCGCGTCGGGGTTGGAACTCATCGAATGGATCGTTGTTCCGTTATTAAATTTTAAATCGAAGGATGTGTAAGGCTTGCCTCCGTCGTCTTTGTAGACGCCCTCTCCGAGCGCGGACGCGGCAATGTCAAGTATGTCTCCGAACTTCTTGCAATCTTCCAAAAAGAGCCTTGCTTGCAACTCGTCGCGGGAGCTGACCCAAGTGTCAAGGCGTGTGCTTTCAAGAGCGGCCTGGCGCACAAGGTCGTAGGCGGTAGCCCAGGAAAAGCCTATCTGGCGGCTCTTCTCAACAAGCTTTATGCGCGACCTATCTCGCACCCATTCCGCCTGGTACGGCAACATTAGCGCGTCGATATTTTCAAGCCCGCACTTGGCCTTTCCTGTGAGTTTCTTTGCCATTATAAAAGTTTTATTTTCTCCTCAATTTCGCGCAGGACGTCCTCGCCTATGCCTCGCTTTGAAATTGCCTTTGAAAGCTCCGCCTTTGCCGCTTCGCGTTCTGCTTCCTTGCGCTCCCATTCGGCCTCGCGGCGCTCGTATTCTTTAAGTTTCGCGTTTACTTCGCGCAGGCGGTGGTCGCCGCTGCGCAGGCGCGCGATTATTTTTGAAAATGCGTCGAAGTCAACCTCATCTCCCTTTGTGAGGGCGTCATAGACCTGCTGCATTAGCACAAGCGCCCCGGCGTCCGCTATGGATCCTGCCGCATCCGCGTTGCCGACCTCGCGGAGCTGCAGTGCAAGCTCTTTTGCGCGGCGCATTTTTTCGATATGCTCGGCAAACGCGCCGTCGCGGAAGCTCTTTGCACCCATGAGCGATACTCCAATGCCAAGCTCCGCCGCCATAGACTGGAGCTTTTTAAGCGTCAGTTTCGGAGTATTTGCAAGGCGTGTGCAGAACTCTTGCAACTGCTCTTCCGAAAGCTCCGTCTCTATCTTGGACTTGCCCATTAATCAGTACCCCCTTTCGTCCAACGTCTTTAAACCGGCAGCGGTGATCTTCCAATGAAGCGCAGATTCAATCGCCATCGCGTCGGCTTTCGCCTCAACAAGCCCTTTGCGCGCGAGTATCTTGAGCTCCGCCTCAATTTCGTCCTCCGCCAGATTAAAGTTCCACATGCGCGCTCCCACGCAAAGCCGCGCGGCAAGCACTCCAAACGGGCGCGCCTCGGCAAGCTGTTTTAAAAGATTTTCTCTTAAGAGTATTTTTTGTTCGGCAGTCATTTGCTCAAAATCTCCCAAATTTTATCGATCTTAGATTCAAGCGCGTGGAGTTGTTGCGTGCGGTATTCGTTTGACGACTTTAATGCGGCTACGTCCTCGGAGAGTTTGCGGACGCTTTCATAGATGACTTTTCGGCTTGCAGCTGAGTGTCCACTCATAGAGGTGAGGCGCTCATTCATCTCGCGGTCGAGCTTCTCGTGGGCGTCAATGTTCGCCTTGCAGAGCTTGTCGCACTCCGTGACATGGCGGTATTTCTCCGTATCAGGCGGGCTTTTTTTTACAGCGCCCTTTATGTAAAAAATCGTGGCTGCCGCCGCCGCGATGAATATCATCGCATTGGACAGCCAAGTAGCGTCCACTCCCGAAAAGGACGCCAACAAAGCCGCGCCGCCAAAAGTCTCTTTTATTATCATTAAAACCTTATCTTTACTTTAAAAATTTTTAGCCCGCGCCGCCCGCGCTCGAAATATAGGCGCACGCGGGCTTTTAAGAACTGCAATACCTTGCGCATCAGAAGAACGCTATCGCCTGTTTTACAAGACCGATGCAAAATGCTATCAGCCCAGTATCTCCCAAGAGGTAGTCTCCAAGCGAGGTTAGAGCCACTCCAACGGCAACGCCAATCGCCGTGCCTTTGCTCTTAAGCCAGGATCCCACGGCCTGCTTGCCAGTCTGTGCAACGGGGTTTTCATCAGCCATCTTATTTGCCCTCCGCCGTTTCTGAGCCTGCGTTTGTATCAGGCGTTGCAGCCGCATTTGCATTTGAGTTGCCCTCCGCCTTTGCCGTTATTCCCTCGGCGTTTGCAGTGACATCAAGTGATACCTTTGATGCGTTTATCATGGTGGCGTAGCTTGCCGCGTTGACGGCGCCGTTTGTACCGTTAATAGAGGCCGCAAGCACGTCAAATGCGCCAACGCCATATATGCCCGCACTCGGCTGCACACCGACGGCCCAACCGCTTGCATGGAGCATGTTGTCTTTTGTCTGGATAGACTGCGCGGCTATTGCGAAGGCGCTCTCGTCGCTTTCAGTCACCTTGACGACGTTGCCAGCTTCGTCATATTCCGTCACCGTTGTAGAAGCGCACCCTGCCGCCAGAACAGTCGCGCCTACAAGCAGAGCGGTCTTCAGACAATACCATTCACGTTCAAACCATTTTTTCATTTATATTCCTTCGTTTGGATTAAGATACTTTGCGGCGGCCAACCACAACCGACGTGCGGCCGCCCCGCGTGGAAATGGAGCCCTCGGCGTTGACGCGCCCCGCCTTCGGGCAACAACTCTCTCTTCCGCCTTTGCGGCGCGGCGCAGGCGGCGTATTCCGACCTCCAAGTTTGCCGGACGCGCAGGTTATAAAATCTTTTGATACAGCCGACAATTCGGCCACACACTCCTTTACGAGAGCGGCAATAGCGTCTATTTCAGCCAAGAGCGGCATTACCGCCTTACGCAGCTCATCGCCGACAATGCGCGCAAGTTGATTTTCAAAATCGGCGGATACCCGCGCCGTGTGGGCGGTGTTCTCTAACTCCACATCGCTATTTGCGCGGGTATCCTTTTGGGATATTAAATTCTTACGCGCGGCGGAGCTAACCGCACGCGCGGGCGCTTTGGATTTTACCGGCGTTGAAACGCCTTTACGGACGACTTGCGCGCCACTGCCGCCCGACACAGCGTGATATGAAGAAAGGCTCGTTTTTAAATTTTTTAAAAGCTTTGGTGATATGGCGCAAACACCCGAACCGACATTGATTTCAATCTTGTCAACGTCTTCCGCCAGCGCGGAATCTATTTGCAATAGAATATTCGGTATTTCCGATATTGCGATTGTACGGACAGACGACAGTCCGCCAAGCAGACGCAGTTTAAGCGATACAGTCGCCGCATTTATGCGCGCAACTTCAAATGCGTAAACTTTTAGATTGCCGCTTTTTTGTTGACTATCCTGTGCTGCGTTTGACATAACGCAGGCAGAATATCTCAAATTTAAAAACAGGTCAAACAGCCTATCGGCTCTATCGGTTCAGTCGTCTAAAAAAGTTTTTTCTAAAAAAAAAAGCCTTATTTGCAAAGCAAATAAGGTCTATGTTAATGCATAAAACTGGGCTTATTTTTTTGAATCTTTACGAGAATTTGCAATGGCGTAGCAGTTTTTACGGACTCGGCAGTTGAGGCGGTGGCCGGATATGTCACCTCGCGTCAATGCAAAAATTACATCTCCTATTTTTGCGCGTTCTTCGGGCGTTAATTTCTCAAAGCAATCCGATGCGTGCATGGAAAGCAGGTTGCGTATGTCGTGTCCTTCAAGTTCAATATCCACAAACGCCTCCGTTTCGCCTATCACGCGTCCGATTTCAATGTCAATGTGCATGTGTTTACGCCTTTCAAATGTGCAAGTCTTGCATTTTTGGATTGTTGATTGTTAGTTAGTTGTGGAAAAATATATTAACGTGTTAATGTGCCTTTTTTTTGCTAAAATTGAATAGAATCCTTTATTTATGCGGGTTGGCGGCTTTTTTTGAGTATTAACACGTTAATATTTTGGTTAAAATTTTTTGATTACAGCATTCATAGCTTCTTGTAGAGCTTCTTTCAAATCTTTAAGGCGTTTTTCAGCAATCAAAGCTCTATTCTGCCAGGCATTGTTTTTGTGGTCAGGTGCACCATCATCATCGCCCATTAAAAGCCATTCCATAGAGCAGCCAAAATATTGTGCCATTCGATAAAGCTCATTAGATTTCGGCAGGCCTTTGCCTGCTTTATAATATACGATAGAGCTTTCCCCTATATCCAATTCTTTTGCGATTTCTTTCTGAGTTTTAGGACTCAATTCTAAAAGTTGGCGAAATCTATCGCAGAAAAAATTCGATTTATTAGCACTTTTTTCTTGCATATAATTCTATTTTTTAGCATTAACGAGTTAATAAGCTAAAAAATTTAATCAAAGACCTCAATCAAAAAATGGCAAAAGATACAATTTTAAAACGTAAACTCGCTGAGGCGGGCATATCACAGGCGGAAGTATGCCGCCGAATGGGGCGTACTCCGCAACACGTAAATTATGTGGTAAACGATATCAGAAAATCACGCCGTTTATCGTTTGAAATTTTGAAGATTTGCAACGAGCAAATTCACGCGCCCCAAACGATCAGTGCGCGCCGCGCGAATAAGAGGGGCATGTGATGGCATGCATTTGAACCATTTAAAACGAATAACACAGAAAGGGAAGAAGAAATGCTATACGAAGAGTTCTTAAAGTTAACAGGGGAAACCCAAGAGTTCATTTCCAGAGCTTATTACAGATCAGAAATAGAGCCGCGTTACATGATGTTTGATGGGCTTTCAAAAGAAGCCTTTTGTCGACTATATGCTGCCGGAAAGGCAATTAAAAAAATAGAAATCTTGGGAGAGGAAATGAAGTGCGGCTTTAAAACTCAAGCTGATATGGCCATATTCCAGCGCAAAGCTGACGAATTGATTTCTAAAATCAACGACGAATTTAAGCGTTAGTCGTTCTTATGCGCAATCCGCTCCAGCTCGAAATTTGCTTCCCGTCGATGGACAACCCGGCGAAGGGAGCGATGCGCGTTGGCGAGATTGCCAAGACGCTAAACTGTTCCGAAGACCACGTTCGCAATCTGCTTTTGGACGGCACAATCCGCGCGGGCGACATCAGCCGCGACGGCAGCCGCCAGCACTTGCGGGTGCCGCGGGAGGAGTGGCAGCGATACTTGATAGCGGTTTTCGGACAGTACGACCGCCGCAAATACATCAACCCACTCGGCAGCGATACTATCCGAGACATTATAAACGACTGCTACGCCGTCCTGCGTCTGCGTGGAGAAGCACACTAATTTAATATGAAAACATCTCAAAACAAAACAGATCAATCAAACCTCACGGCGGCTATAATCCGCCAATTTAAGCCAGACAGAGATTCCGTCCGCAAAGCGTACAACCTTGTGGAAAATAACCGCGCTACGTTTGCCGTAAACGCCTTAAAATTCGGCCTGTGCGCGCTTGCCGCCAGGGCCGTTGTCGGCCACGGCAAGTTTGGAGCGTGGCTTTCAGCGGCTCTTGCCAGCAACGGCAATCCCAGGCCGTTTGCGGAGCGTACCGCCAAAGAGTACATTGGACTGGCGCGCGTGTATACAGACAAACTTTCAGCCGTCGATAAATTGACAGGCGCGCTTGAAAGCGGCGTTGAAGACTATTGTGCGATCATGTCCATTCCGCGCGAGCAGTTTAACTTCGCGGCGGTTTTGGCGAGCACGGCGGATACGGACAATCTTTTAAATGCGACAGTACGCGACATGACCTTGACTCAAATGCGCCAGCTTTTGCGCGAGGGATCCGAGCGCGCCTATGCCGACGAGCAAGCGGAGCAGTCAAAGACCGGCCTCCGCGGCCTGCAAGGCGGAGGCAAAGAACAGAGTCCGCAAATGATGCTTTGGGAAGATTGGACAAACGAGCTTGGCGACATCGA
>CALXNZ010000014.1 GCA_944389885.1 uncultured Opitutales bacterium | reverse complement strand
TGTAGAATGCGGGGTGAAACTATGAAAGACAAATCTAAAAAATCAACCTATTCCACAACCTTTGGTGTTGACCCAAAATCAACCTATTCCACAACCTTTGGTGTTGACCCAAAGTGTTGTCCATATGTCCAATAAAGCCACTTATAATGGTGGAGCCGATGAGGTTCGAACTCACGACCTCTAGAGTGCGATTCTAGCGCTCTTCCAACTGAGCTACGGCCCCGTTCCCACAATGGTAGGGGCGGGGGGACTCGAACCCTCGACCAACGGTTTAGAAAACCGCTGCTCTATCCGCTGAGCTACGCCCCCAGATTTCTACCTGCCATTTTGGTAAAGTCGCTTATATATGCGGATTTTCATGCCTTTATCAAGGAAAATTTTTCGCCGGCATAAAAATCAACTTCCAAAATTCCTATATCCCACGACAATTCAATGTCATATAGTTCAAAAGACTAATAGCCCCACCCCTACCTTCCCCTTCACTTCTGAACGAGCCCCAACAAATAAAAATAACTTGCTATTCAACACGAAAAAATCTGAAAGCTCCTTTGGGCAATCTCAAAAAAAAAGATTGATTCAAATTGCCCAAAGTTCAAATTTGACTATCTAAAACGCAGTTATCGCGAACGAATGAGAAAATCCTATTTTTAGATATTTATATGGACTGGCTTCAAAATCTGTTATTTGGAACTGGAATAGCGCACTGTATACTTGTATTTGCGGTAGTCATAACTGCAGGCGTCATACTCGGCAGATTGAAGATTGGCGGAATATCTCTCGGAATAACGTGGATACTGTTTGTAGGAATAGTAGCAAGCCATTCAGGCATGCTCGTTCAACCTGAAATCCTCAATTTCGTTAAGGAATTCGGATTGGTGTTATTTGTGTACTCTATAGGGCTGCAAGTTGGGCCAAGTTTCTTTTCCTCCTTTAAAAGACTTGGAATGCGCATGAATTCATTGGCCATTATCGCCGTAGCCCTGACTATCATCACCACCTTTGCAATACATTTTGCAAGCGGGGTCCCAATGTCGACAATGGTCGGAGTTATGTCCGGAGCCGTCACAAATACTCCCGGATTGGGAGCCGCTCAGCAGACCTTTTTCGACATTACGGGAAAATCTGACGCATCAATAGCCCTCGGATACGCTGTCGCATATCCGCTCGGAGTTCTCGGCGTAATTCTCTCTTTCATAGCTATAAAATGGGCATTTAAAATTAACGACGAAAAAGAAATTAAAGAAATAAAACGTCGCGAAGGATTAAAAACCGGAGCTCAACGCATGACTCTGGAGGTAAAAAATCCGGCGATATGCGGCAAACTCATCGAAGACGTCATAACATTGGCCGACAGGCATTTTGTAATTTCGAGAGTCCGCAAGCAAGACGGGAAAATCCTGATACCCTCATCAGAGACAAAACTTGAAAACAACGATAAAGTCCTGGTGGTGTATGACTCTAAAGACGCCGACTTTTTAAAGGCATTTATAGGCCAGCAGATAGAAATGGAGTGGCAAAAGCTCGATACTGAACTTGAAGCGCGGCGCGTTATGATTACCAATCCGGAAATAAACGGCAAGACACTCGGCAAGCTTGGCCTTTACGGCGGATTTTCCTTCAACATAACCCGTGTAAACCGCGCCGGAATAGATCTGGTGGCGCATGCGGATCTTGAATTGCAAATGGGCGACAGGGTCACAGCCGTTGGCACGTCAAGCGCCCTTAAGAATGTGGAAAAAATACTTGGCAATTCAATGTTAAAGCTCCGCCAACCAAATCTTATCCCGATTTTTCTCGGGATATCTTTAGGCGTTCTCGCGGGCTCAATACCTTTTGAGCTCCCCGGAATTCCCCAGCCAATAAAGCTTGGATTGGCTGCCGGACCTCTAATAGTATCAATACTCATCAGCCGATTCGGCCCAAAATTTAAAATGGTCACTTACACTACCGTAAGCGCCAATCTCATGGTGCGCGAAATCGGAATAGCCCTGTTTCTGGCGAGTGTGGGACTTGGCGCGGGACAGGATTTCGTGCGCACGATAATAGACGGCGGGGGATATATGTGGATACTATACGGAGCAATAATAACATTATTGCCCATTCTTTGCACGGCTCTAATCGGCAGGATTTTCATGAAATTTGACTATTACACGCTAATCGGCGTTCTGGCAGGGGCCACGACAAATCCCCCTGCCCTCGCATACGGAAACGCTTCCGCCGGAAACGATATGCCGTCTGTTGGCTATGCAACAGTGTATCCGCTGTCTATGTTTATGAGGGTTTTGTCGGCACAACTTTTGATTATCTATTTCATCTAAAATTACACTCGCTCTTTACAGGAGATACATAATTGACAATGGACGAAATAGCGGAAGAGCACCCGTTAAAACCTTTTTTCCCAAAAGGCGCGCGAATGCTTATGCTCGGAAGTTTTCCGCCTTCCCGCAAGAGGTGGTCTATGGAATTTTATTATCCTAATTTCCAAAACGATATGTGGAGAATATTCGGAATCGTATTTTTTGGAGATAGAGACAAGTTCGTAATCAAAGGGAAAAAAGCATTTGATAGGGAAGCTATAATAAGATTTCTCAAAGAGAAAGGAATAGCCCTCGGCGATACTGTGGCTGAAGCCGTCCGCTTAAAAGGCACGGCCTCCGACGCCGATCTTAAAGTGAAAGCGAGCATAAATATTAAGGAAGTTCTGGTTAAACTTCCTAAATGCAATCTCATAGTCTCCACGGGCGGAAAATCCGCCGAGATTTTATCTAAAGCTTTGGCTATAAATTTGCCGCTCACCGGACAACCCGTCAAAATTGCCATCGCCGATAAGCGCGATATTACGCTTTATAGAATGCCGTCAAGTTCGCGGGCCTACCCTATGTCCATCGAAAAAAAAGCCGCAATGTACGCAAAAATGTTTGCCGACAACGGGATTTTATAATCTAAATCCGGGAACCTTGAATTTTTGCGGCATTCATCGCTAAGTGATTAAGTTATAGATACTAAAGTATTTTCATTAACAATAAATTAACAACTCTGACTAAAAAATCACACAATTTCGTGTTGACATAAAAAAGCTCTGATTATTTAGAAATCAATAATGAAAATTCTAAAAAATTTTTGCGTTTTCCTTCTATTATTAGTCTGCTTATTCAAGCCCTATTGCCTATTTTCCGAAGAAAAAATTCCGCATGTAAAGTATGTCTTTCTCTTTATAGGAGACGGAATGGGTAAGGCCCAGCGCGAAATAACCGAGAGATATTTTATTGTAAAAAAACTGGGGCCAACCGTGATGAACTCCCTGCCATATAAATCCGATACTACGACCCACTCCGCAGATTCGGATACAACCGATAGCGCCGCGGCAGGAACCGCCATAGCTTGTGGAGAAAAAACAAATAACGGAATATTAGGACTATCCGCGGACGGCAAACCTCTCGAATCTGTCGCGACAGCCGCAAAAAAGAACGGTAAGAAAGTCGGCATAATTGCTACGTCGCAGTTGAACCACGCCACTCCTGCCGCATTTTACGCGCATCAAAATTCCAGATCGGAAATGTTTGAAATCGCCTTGGAAGCCTTGAATTCTAAATTCGATTACTTTGCGGGAGGCGGATTTCTCGCGTGCAAAGATAAGAAAAAAAACGGAAAAGACATTTTTGCCCTGGCGGAAGAGAATGGATATAAAGTAGTAGTGGGCGACCATGAGGCGTTTAAGAATCTTTCCGCGCCGTGCGGGAAAGTTTTGGTTTGCGAATCTAAATGGGAAGCAATGCGTCCGCGCATAAGCCGCGATGCTGAAAACAATTCTCCAGTTCTTGCGGATCTCGTCCGCAAGGGAATTCTTCTATTGGACAACCCCAACGGATTTTTCATAATGTGCGAGGGCTCCCAAATAGATTGGTTTTGCCACCAAAACGATATCGCGGGCTTCATTTCAGAAATGATAGATTTTGACGATGCCGTTCGCGCGGCAATGGAATTTGCAAAACGACATTCGGAAGAAACTCTTGTGGTTGTCACGGCCGACCATGAAACAGGAGGCTTGCAGGCGATAAATTCCGACGCGGTCAATCCATTATTGGCCGACTCTAAAAAAGGGCATTCCAATGAATTTAAAAAGGCCCTAAAAGAGCTTTCTAAACGCAAGGGCGAAAAATTCTCATTGGAAGATTGCGAAAATCTTTTAAGCGAGAAATTCGGACTGCAGATGAGGGGAGATCCCTCCGACACCATGACGCTCAGCGAGGGTGAATTGGACGTACTCGAAAGATGTTTTGTGGCCGAATTCAAAAAGAGAGAGAACGCCAATATAAAAATGAGCCAAAAAGAAATGCGCGACAACAAATACGAAACCTATAAGAAATTCAAGAGACCCTTTGTTGAAGCCGTAATGGATTGTTTCGCGAGAAGATCCGGAGCCCGCTGGACGCGCACCGGACACTCTTCTCAAAATATAACCACAAGCGCGTACGGTAAAGGCGCAAACTTCTTCACCGGCAAAATAGATAATACCGACATTGCCAAAATCCTAAAATCTATGGTTGAGAACTAAAGCCTAAGGGCTCCCCAGTTCCGCCCTGCTCTTCTAAATGCTTTGACTTTTCATCTGATGAAGCGCATGAACGGCGTCTTTAAGAGTTTCAAATTCAGATCTGTAATTCTGAAGCAGAATGCCAGGAAAACGCCTTTTTAGACGCTCTATTGACTCCTTGGAATGAATTCCCGGAACGACAGTTGTCCTGAAAACAAATGGAATGTTTTTCTGTTCCAATATGGCGACGCTCTCAAGAATTTTCTCAAAACAAGCGCGCGATATGCCCTTAGATATGGAAGAATATTTCGCGAAGTCCAATTCGTGTTTTATGTCCATTGCCACAAAATCCAACAAAGAATCGCGCGTTAAACTTCTTAAAATATCGGGATTCGTCCCGTTCGTATCGAGCTTTACAGCATAATCCATTGATTTTATCTTAGCGATAAACTCGGCTATATCGGATTGCACGGTAGGTTCTCCCCCCGTAATTACCACCCCGTCGAGAAAGCTTGCGCGCCTTGATAAATATTCCAGAATATCCCCAGCATCAATATCGCTTTCCTCGTGGAAAAGATTAGGCAATACGAGGGTCGGATTGTGGCAATAGAAGCAGCGCAGGTTGCAGGAGCGCGTAAATATGACAGCGCAGAGCCTGCCGTCCCAATCGACAAGACTCTGCTTTATAAACCCGCCTATACGCATAAGCTCTCCGCCCTCTTAGAATTTGAACAATCCAGTACGCTCTTATCAAAGTGGGCCCTGTCCATAAATTCCCGGCGCTTGCCTTCGTTCCATTGCGATACGGGGCGCATGTATCCCACTATCCTGCTATATACTTCACTCCTTTCTCCGCATTTTGGGCATGCAAAATGTTCGCCTGAAATATATCCGTGATTCGGACATACGCTGAACGACGGAGATAGGGTTATATATGGAAGCTTAAAATTCTCGCAGACTTTGCGCACCATATTTCTTGCCGCTTTGCAAGTCATGGCGCTTTCTCCGGTGAATACATGGAATACAGTCCCTCCGGTATAGAGTGTCTGTAGAGAATCCTGAATGCGCAAGGCTTCAAACAGGTCGTCGGTGTGATTTACCGGAAGTTGCGAGGAATTTGTATAATATGGTTTCGCCCCGCGCAAGAAATCCGACTGGTTCGCAACGATTATATCCCGATATTTCCGGGTATCTAACAAAGCGAACCGGTAAGCCGCGCTCTCTGCCGGTGTTGCTTCAAGGTTGTATATATTTCCAGTCTCGCGCTGAAATTCTTCGAGGACGGAGCGCATAAACAACATAACCTCCCGCGAAAAATCAATGGAATCGGGATGCGATATGGGCAATCCGAGAAAATTCATGCAACACTCGTTCATGCCGTTAATTCCGATAGTGGAAAAATGATTTTTCCAATATTGTCCAAAACGGCAGCGCAAGTTGCGCAGATAAAACTTTGAATATGGATATAGCCCCTTATCGGTATAGAGTTCTATAGTCTTGCGCTTTACTTCAAGACTCTCTTTTGCTATTTCCATCAACTTTCGCAAGCGCTCGTAAAAATTTTTTTTGCAGTCTGAGAGGTACCCGAGCCTGGCCATGTTAATAGTCACGACCCCGACGGAACCGGTGAGCGGGTTTGAGGCGAACAATCCGCCTCCGCGCTTGGCAAGTTCGCGCTTGTCGAGCCTTAAACGGCAGCACATACTGCGGACGTCTTCGGGATCCATATCCGAATTTACAAAATTTGAAAAGTACGGTATTCCATATTTTGCCGTCATTTTCCATATAGGTTCGTAAACCGGATTATCCCATTCAAAATCGCGGGTTATATTGTATGTGGGAATTGGGAAGGAAAATAAACTGCCGGAAGCGTCCCCTTCATACATAAGCTCGGCAAATGCCATGTTTACAAGATTCATTTCCTCTTGAAAGGCGCCATATGTATCGCGCATAATCTCTCCGGCATAAACAACGGGCTGCCCTCTCATAAAATCCGGCACTTTCAAGTCCATTGTAATATTCGTAAATGGAGTCTGAAAGCCGACACGCGTGGGAACGTTTAGATTAAAGAGAAATTCTTGAAAGCATTGACGCACCTGCTCATAGGACAGCTTGTCATATCTGACGTATGGGGCAAGAAGAGTATCGAAATTTGAGAACGCCTGGGCTCCGGCCGCCTCGCCTTGCATTGTATAGAAGAAGTTTACTATCTGTCCAAGAGCGGTTCGCAGATGCCTTGGGGGAGCCGCTTGCGCTTTACCCGCCACGCCTTTGAACCCGGTTGACAGGAGGTCTTGCAAATCCCAGCCGACGCAGTAAACACTTAAAAAACCGAGATCGTGGATATGTATGTCGCCGGAATCGTGCGCGTTTGAAACGGTCTCCGAATAAAGTTTGGACAACCAATACTGTGACGTCACCTTAGATGAAATGTGTTGATTTAATCCCTGCAGTGAATACGCCGAATTTGCGCTTTCCTTTACTTTCCAATCGGCTTCTGAAAGATAGTCATCTACAGAATCCACATTTGAAAAATTTTCCTTAAAATTTCTAATCTGGGCATGCTGGTGCCGATAAATCAAAAACGCTTTCAGCAAAGCGAAATTTCCGCTGTCAAATATAGCCTGTTCAACGATATCCTGTACGCATTCCACCGTAGGATTCTTCTCCGGCGGACATTTTAGCGAGATTATTGCCAAAACTTTTTGGCAAATATCCGAAGCAGCCTTGCGATCCGGAGAGCCTATCGCCCTCATTGCCTTAAATATTGCGTTTTCAATTTTTTCCGGATTGAAGTCTCGAACTTCCCCGTTGCGTTTTACAATTTTAGAGAATTTGATTTTAGAGTACATTGCATATTTTCCAATGTCCCCGTTGCGCGCGGGAACTGCGTTAAGCCCGCGCATGCAAAGATATGAAAACATGCCACAGAAACCGCAAACTAAGCTGCGGCACCACAACGACGCAATTCAAATACCCTTTTACGCGAGAGCTATGTGAATTTTATTCCTCAAACACACGTCTTCTGGCTTGGCGTGACGGAATTTCTTCGATTCCTATTCAATGCGCCTTCCCGCAAATTTTCGCAGTGGCATTGCATTGAAGTCACACGCCTCACAGCGGCGCGACCGCATCCGATTTTCACGGATTTCCGTTTGTGTGGGGAATAGGCAAACCCTGCGCAACAGGGCCCCCTAAAGTAAAAGAACTTGCTATTAACCTGTAAAAAAACCCGCCTCCAATTCAAGCAAAAAATTTCGCTAATATTTCTTGCCATATATACCATCATAATATTATAGAGAATTCGGAGATAAAATTATGGCTATTACATCTAAAAATAAGACACCACAGGCAACTCCGGGAGACCTACTTGTAATAGGGAGCATGAATATGGATCTGTCCATAAAGACGCGCAGAATGCCTCGTCTGGGAGAAACACTTTTAGGCGGAACTTTTAATCAAAACGCCGGGGGAAAAGGCGCGAACCAAGCAATTGCCGCCCACATATTATTCCCTAAAGTATCCCTTTGCGCGGGAATAGGGAAAGATTCAATGGGCGACGAATACATGAAATATCTCAAGGAATTGGGCGTAGACACAAGCCTTATAAAAGTATTCGACAACGCCCATACAGGAGTCGCGATAATTACGGTCGTAAAGGAAGGTGAAAATATAATAACCGTCGCTCCTGGAGCAAATCTCATGCTCTCTCCAGACGACCTAAAAAATGTGGATTTTAAAAAATACACCCATGTTGCCTTTCAACTCGAAAATACTCTTGAAACGGTATCTGCTGGATTAAATATAGCAAAATCCTGCAACTGTACAACTATCCTCAAAGCTTCTCCAGCCTGTCTCCTACCCGACGAGATTTTAAATAATATAGATATTATAGTGGCCAACGAGATAGAGATAATGCAAATAATGCGCGGATTCACCGACATGAAAAAAGCCGCAGCCGCCCTTCTGGATAAAGGCATAAAAAATGTTATTATAACTCTCGGGGCGCGCGGCTGCCTTTTAATATCGGGAAAAATTGAAAAACGCTATCCTGCCCATTCTGTCCGCCCAATAGATACCGTTGGAGCCGGAGACTGCTTCACAGGTTCTTTCATGGCCGGCCTAAAAATTTACGGAGATATAGATATGGCGATAAAAATGGCAAACGCCGCAGCCGCATTATCGGTCACCAAGAACGGAGCCCAATCATTTGCAAGCCTGGATAATGTTTTGAAGAAGATGAAAGGCTGACCTTTTACGAGGGCAATCGACTTATTGATTTCAAAAAAAGGCGTGCCGACGGCACGCCTTAAAAATTAAAGAGAACAGAAGCTATCTACCTTTTTTGTATGCGCGGAAAGCTGCTGCAAAGAAGGCCAAAATTCCGAAAGCCGCGGCAAAATCCGAAGGTTCCGGGATATAGGTTCCGTTGAAAAAAATGGTTCCCGCTGGATAATCGTATGAAAGATAAACGTCCTCCCAAAGAGAGGAGTTAACATTTTGAATTTTTGAATTGGCTATAAGAGCATTTATGCTTGAAGCTAAGGGGTGGGTAGTAGAGCCGGAGGTAAAATTCATCAGGGCAATTTGAACGACGTCTCCAGAAACCAGATTTTCTTGAGACCCCAGCCCCGCGGCATCGAGAATAAAATATATTTGGCCCTCAATAATGCCACCATCTCCGGGTTGAAGCGTTAGCGTCCTGAGATTAAAGGGATTGTAATCGGAATTTTTATCCGAATCAAATTGCACGCCGTCAAGGGCGAAAACAATTTGGGCGTCTTTTCTCCATACCATTTCAGTATCGAAATTAACATTTGCGGACTTTCCGAATATGAGCTGCGTTGAAGTCTTGTGAGATGTTCCGGAATCACCCAAATAAATGGCTGCCGAACCGGCGGTATAGGAAAATGTTCCCCCGAGGAATTTAAATGTTGCCACAGTATCAGCAGTAGTACCGACATTTACGGAGTTAAAGAAAAGTCCGTTCCCTGAACCTATTATCGTGCTTGCGGTTATATTTCCGCCGGTTTGCACAAACTCGACTTTCCCGCCGGTATAGGTTGCAGTTCTTGTGCCAAAATATATATAAGCCGTATTTTCTCCGCCAAGAATCACATCTCCGCCGGAAACATTCATTTGGAAATAATTGCCTTGTTTTGCGCCAAACATAACGCGTT
The DNA here is from genome assembly GCA_944389885.1 of uncultured Opitutales bacterium. Taxonomy (GTDB): domain Bacteria; phylum Verrucomicrobiota; class Verrucomicrobiia; order Opitutales; family Intestinicryptomonadaceae; genus Merdousia. The sequence goes on along the minus strand of CALXNZ010000014.1, from coordinate 52,071 downwards.
CCGTGCTAAATATCGCCCGTCCGCCGGAAATATTCACAGTTGCGTTCGCCGCTTGTATCTCTGTAGCGGGGGAAGCGTTAAAGACCCCGCCCATAATGGTAATCGTGGTTCTTGAGTCGTTGCTTTCGCCGAGAGTGGCGTTATTTCCGGAAAAAGATATAGTGCCATTATCCGAAAGAAGGATATTGCTATCGTATGAATAGAGCGGTGTGCTAAAATTGAGATTGCCGCCGCTTACAGTGAAAGATGTCGATACGTTATCGCCGAGATTTATCCAGCTAATGTCCCTTGAAGAGACATTCATGGTGCCGCCGATAATGCCGACAGCAGCATTGATGTGGGTAATGGCATTAAGCGAGCCTATATTGGCAATGCCCCCTTGCTGCATATAGGTAAGGTTGTCCCAGCCGCCGTTTCCGCCAAAGACCAAATCTCCATTAGTATTGAGGTTGAGCTCTCCGGAATTTACGTTTATTTCCGCAGTACTTCCCTCAGTCACGCCCAAAACAAATGAAGTGCTGTTTACATTTACGCTGAAGGTGCCGCCATCTATATTGAGAATACCCTTGCCGGTATTACTGCCCTCGGTGATTCTACCCCCCATGTGGAATACTTTGGATACTTCCAAATTGCCGCCTTCAAGGATTGTCACTGTCCCCATTGCGTTTTGTTGGGAGGCATCGCACCCTATGAGCAATCCGCCTACCTGTCTTTCGTCGGTCACTTTGGCGTTGCCGGAATATCTTACAAACGCTTCATCACCAATTTCAGGAACGGCCCCCGACTGCCAACTTGATGGGTCACCCCAATCCCCTGTATAAGCTCCGGAATTCCAAATGAGAGTATTTGCATACGCTACAAATCCGCCAACGGACAATAAGGCAAACAGAAAACTCCTTACAAAGAATCTACTTATCATAATTCATTGTCTTCTACGATGAATAAACAAACATATAACTATAAGAATGTCAATAGCCAATGTAAAAAAACAACACAAGTAAATCGGAGTTATGAAATAATGCCAAGGCAGTTAAAAATATTTTATTAACTGATCTAATCGGAGTTCAACATATAAGGAGCCGGCTCACTGTCATAAGCGTTCATACAAGGCACAGGCGACATTTCAAATTCCAAGAGTTTTGCATTAGTGAGCATCTCGTGCGATATCCAGTAATGGGGCCAAATTTTGCCGTCTATTTTTATGGATTTCACATATTTATTTTCCGAAGAAGCTCCCTTTGCCAGAATCCTAAGTTTATGTCCGTTTTCAAATGACACCTCTACGTCTTCAAGGAAGGGAGTTCCAAACTCGTAGTATGGGAATCCTATATTTACGGGATAAAAACCGAGCTGGGTAAATACGACAAACGCGCACATTGCCCCGCCGTCCTCGTCCCCGGGAATCCCCATTATATCATCTCTGAAAAATGTATCCATCAGATGCCTGAGCATGCGCTGGGTTTTCCATGGGGCTCCCGCCAAGTTGTATAAATAAGGAATCCTGAAGGCGGGCTCGTTCGACATAGAATAGCCGCCTACTATTGCTGTGTGATCGGGCAATCCGGCAAAGTAAACGTATTTTACGGTTTTTACAGTCGCGGAAAAAGTTTCGTCTAAAGCCTTTTCAAGAGCCTTTCGGCCCCCGAACATTTCGAGTAGTTCCCCCATGGCGTGTTCTGCGTCAAAACGATAGACATAGGCGTTATTTTCTGTGTAGTACAGATTGCGCCCTTCCCCTTTTTCACCTCTCAACTCTGCCGGCGAGAGTTTTATAAATTTTCCGTTGGAATCTTTGGGAAGAAAGAATTTTGAATCTGTATCGAAAAGCTTTTTGTAATTCCGGCCTCTGGCAAGAAACTTGTCGGCATTTTCCGCATCACCCTGTATTTGAGCTATGCGCCCTATGCACCAATCGTCATAAGCCAACGCCGTAGAGACGCTTACGCTTTGACGCCTAAACCGTCCTGAAGCCACTTCCGGACAATTTTCCTCCTCCGGCTTTGATATGGCTGGCACAAAACCGCGCTCAGTATAAAATTTAGACAATTCCCCTGCAGGACCGTCGGTATCAGCAAGCAATGTTTTCTCTGAAACCGTCTTTATGGCGTGCTTCATTAAATTTTCAAGATTCAGGCCTTTTACTCCTTTGAGATGCGCGTCGAGAAAAGAGGCGTATATGTGGTTGCCGTTCATAGCCGGGTATTCGCGGTTCACCGACACAAATTTAGGCAGCCAGCCATTTGGGTGCGCCGAAGCGTAACGCAATATGCTTTCCAGACATAGCCGTTCCGTATCGGGCATCAGCAGCGCGCGCAAAGGATGGGAGGTCCTGTACGTATCCCAAGACCAATCGTCTGTATAAAAATATTTTCCCTCTAATGATTTTTCGGGAGCGCCTTTGTAAAAATTAAAATATTCGCCATGTTCGTCGAAATTCGCGGGGCGCTCAAAGGTTCGCCAAAACGATGTGTAAAAAACCGTTTTCTGGACGGAATCCGCCATATTTATCTTTACTATGGAGAGAGCCTTATTCCACGCTTCCCTTCCCTTTTTGCGCAGTGCAGCCATATCGAAACCATTTATCTCCTTCAAACTCATGCGGGCTTTCTCAAAACTTATAAATGATACCGCATAGCGCATACAAAGATTATTTTCTGGTCCGAAAATCAGCAAAATTTTCTTTTCCGCATTTTCAATCTTTTCAGGCAAGACCGAGAATTCCGCTCTCACATAGGCCTTTACTCTCCCTATCGCATAGGAAAATTCAAGAGAATCCCCCTTTAAAGAAACATCGCCGATGCTTTCTTTTGAGCTAAATTCAAGAATTTTCGGCAAATTTGACGATTTTGAGAAATCCAAAGAATACAATGCCGCTTTCTCGCCCACGGCATAGGATACATTTATATTGGAATCGGTCAGAACCACGTCGTATGAATACGGCGTTGATTTTTCGTTGTCTATGAACCAATTATCTTTGCGCTCTCCGCAATAAACATTAAAACGCAAGGGTGACCCCCAACGATGGGCGTGCGTAAAAAACGGCAATCCCTCCAAAACTATCGCGGCCGCATCAAATTTCTCGGGGTTAGACCTCATCATAGAATTTGGCAGCTGCAAGGTCTGCTTGCACGGCACGAGTAGATGGCTTACGCCTCCGATGCGTGTGTCAACCCAATCAACAGGTTCTTTTTTGGACTCCGCCAAAGAAAATGCCGCAGTGAAAACCAAGGTTAAGCATGTAAAATAAAACCTGACACCTCTCCAAAACTTTCGGTTTCTCATACACTTAGCTTACTAAAACGTTTGATGTAAAAATTTCAAGAAAAAACAATACGGCAAAACGAAATAATTTAGTTGTAGAAAGTATCGGAAAATAAGAAAGTTGGCAGCATGGCGAAAAAAACTTCAATAAGGACGATAGCCAAGCTTGCCGGTTGTTCGATTTCAACAGTATCCAACGTTTTAAACAACAATTCGCGTTTTTTTAGCGAAGCTACGCGGAAACGGGTGATGAAAGTTGTAAACGCCAAGCGTTATATTTCAAATGCGTCAGGAAGGAATTTACGGACTGGGAGGACTGAGACTATAGGCTTGCTATTCTATCCCCCGAATGCGGACATTTTCGACAGCGAATTTCATATATCAATAATGCTGTCTTTGCAAAAGACCCTTTCTAAAAACGGCTACGAACTTTTACTTTCAGAATATACAAAGGCGCAAGTGGAGTCCGATCAAATTCCCTCATTCGTGATGAAAGGAAAAGCCGACGCCATGATTATTCTCGGAGGAATGCCCAAGCGCGCCCTGCAAAATATTCTAAAATGGGAGATTCCCACGCTCATGCTCGATTCGTACATGCCTAATGTGGACAGCATAAGCACAAACGGCAGAAAAGCCAGCCGCGACGCCACATCTTATCTCATATCAATGGGCCATCGCCATATAGAATATTTTTTATACGGCAATGACGACTACAACTCCAATATGCGCGCACTCGGATTCTTGGACGCCGTCGCCGAATTCGGGCTCGACCCTGCGGTATGCCGCGTGCACAACCAGCTTGAGGATAAACAGGGGGCGGCCCGCGAATTGGAGGCCCTGCTTTCGTCAAAAAAAATTCCGACCGCAATAATGGGGGCCAACGACAACATCACGACATTTTTGATGAGCCTTGTTCAATCCAAAGGCATAAGGGTTCCCGACGATATCAGTTTTTTCGGATTTGACGACGTCATGATGTCAACCCGTTGCAATCCGCAGCTTTCGACGGTGCACACCGATACATCAATGCTCGGCGAAGTCGGGGCGCTCTCCATACTTCACAGACTGCAGAATCCCGATTCTCCGCGCATAAATAAGATATTCGACCTTGAATTAAAGATCAGGGATTCCGTAAAGAATATGGCTGTATAAAAGCTATCTTCCGCTGGCGAGGGAAGCAAAACGCGGATCGCTTTTCATGCGCTCCAAGAGTGCGTTTCTGTCGAAAGTCTTAGACAGGGCCTCGCGCGGGGACACGATACCTCTTTCTACGAGCTTCATCATGTAATCTTCTAACTTTATCATGCCTATATTCGACGAGGTCTGTATGACTGTCTCAATCTGGGCGAGCCTTTGTTCTCTGATTAGGTTTCGCACAGCAGGCGTTGACAAAAGCAATTCAAAGGCGGGAACCAATCCTCCGCCGTTTCTCGCCATTAAGACTTGAGCGAGAACCCCGAGCAAAGTTCCGGCTATCATATTGCGGACAAGCGGCTGTTCGTCGGCGGGGAAAAGGCTTATGAGCCTATCGACAGTAGAAATTGAGGTGCGCGTATGCAAAGTTGCGAAGACGAGATGCCCCGTTTCCGCCAATTCAAGGGCGGCTCTTGTTGCATCGAGATCCCTCATTTCCCCGAGGATAAGCACGTCCGGATTTTCTCTAACGCTCGAGCGCAACGCATGGGCGAAATCGGGAGAATGCGTGCCTATTTCACGCTGGTTTATAAGGGCTTTCTTGCTCTCGAATACATATTCTACCGGGTCTTCAAGAGTTAGTATATGTATGTTGCGGGTTTCGTTCATGCGGTCTATGAGAGCCGCGAGGGTGGAAGTTTTACCGGCGCCGTTAGGCCCTGTCACTATGAAAAGCCCGCTCGCCTTATCGGTTATTTGGCATACAGGGTCGGGAATCCCTATTTGGTCGCATGTCATACGCCTGAGAGGTATTAAGCGCAATGCTATGTTGCGCCCTGAAGTACTCGTGTACATATTGGCGCGCACACGGGTCACCGACGGTATTGTAAAAGAGAAATCTACGTCTTCAAAGTTTGCGAGGCTGCGCTCGACTTTTCTTCTCAAGACTTCGTCGAGGCAACCCTGTATTTGAGAGGTAATCAGAGCAAAATCGAGCGGCTCTCCTATTCTCATCGGCAAGAGTTCCTCGTTCACGCGCATGCGTGGAGGAATCGAACTTGATATATGAATATCGGTAGCCCCCTTCTCGACTGCCGTTTTTATTAGAGTGTCGAAATCAGTCATTTTCCTTAAGAGAAATCAATAATTGAGTAGGCTTGCCCTTCGATTTCTTGCCGAGCCGCCTAATTTGTGTAAGTTCAAAATTTAAGACACCTTTTCCCGAAAAAAGTTCAAATTCGGAAGGCGCCTCCAAAACTGCGATACCTTCAGGCGATAGAAAATTGCCTATAAGGTTCAATATTTTTATCGCAGTATCGAAATTTCTAAGCATTTCATACGGCGGATCCGCAAATATCAAATCGAATTTAAGTTCATTGTTAAATCTAAGGGGCAATGCAAAAGAATCGATGGGAAGAATCTTTATTTTAGCCTCATTGCCCGCCGCCCGAATTGCATTCAAGACCGAATCTGCATTCCTTTTAAGAGAAGTTAGAGCCTGTCTGTCCCGCTCCACGAATACGGCTTCACGCGCGCCTCTGCTCAAAGCCTCCAAGCCGTAAGCCCCTGTTCCGGCAAATATATCCAAAACCGACGTTCCGCAGACAAAATCTCCCAGGGACGAAAATATAGCCTGTCTGGCGAAATCCGTGGCAGGCCTGGTAAGCCTGCCCCTTGGAGAATCCAAAACGATTCCTCTTGCATTGCCCGACGTAATCCTCATTCTTCGAATATGATGAAAACTTTTAGAATCTTGTCAATCGCCGCTTTGCTTATTTTTGAAATGGAAGCGGTATGCGCCAACGAACAACCGAATTTGAAAAATCAAGACGATGATAAGGCTCAAAGCATTTCTTTCTTTGTCGAAAACGACATATATTTTTCAGACCGCTATTACACAAACGGCTTAAAATTGCTCTATACGGAATCGGGCGACGATTTTATCGCCTCAAAACTTCAATTCATGCTTTTGCGCTTTTGCGGGATAGACGGCAGGCAAGCAAGTCAAACCGTATGCCTGGGACAGAATATGTATACGCCCACAAGCATACATGCGTCGAATCCACCTGCCGATGACAGGCCATACGCGGGTTGGCTATACATAGGAGCCGGAGCAAATCTCGCCTCTGAGAATCGCCTCGATTCGCTCGCTGTCAACATAGGTGTGGTCGGACCCATCTCCCTCGCCGAAGACACTCAAAAATTCTACCACTCTCTAATAGGAGCCGATTATCCATACGGTTGGGGGTATCAAATAAAGAACGAACCTGCCATAGATATCGCATATCTGCATTCCGAGCGGATTTTCAGGGAGAATCTAACAAGCTCGTTTCAAACCGACGCCCTGCTAAACATAGGGGCGGACTTAGGAAATTTCCTAACTCAGGCTCAAATAGGAGCGTTTTGGAGGCTCGGATTCAATATTCCCTATAATTTCACTCCTACACGGATTGAAGGAGCCTCCGCCGCGGACGCTGAATGGGTATCGGAGAATGGCAGGCCGCAATGGCATTGCTTTATCTACGGAGGAGGATGCGCGCGCTTTGTGGGGTACGACATCACTCTCGACGGAAACACATTTGCAGACAGCCGTTCCGTCACCCCGAAATGGTTGGTGGGAGAGGCAATGGCCGGGATATCGTCGCGTTATAAAGATTTTCAGCTCGACCTTAACTGGACCCTGAGAACGGCAGAATTCAACGGGCAAAAACACCCAGTGCACATGTTTTGGACATTGCGCGCCAAAATATTTTTCTAAAAGTGCATAATGTTTTAGATTTATCGCACGGCGCGCATTGGAAAATCACATCTGTCTATGCATTCCGACGGGCTTTTTGCGGACAGGCATGTCAGTATTTTTTAAAGTTTCCTCGGCAACCCTTTTAATAAATTCAGCCTCTTCGTCAGACATATAGTCGGGTTTAAACTTTATCAGCATGGGGCTCTTTTCAAAAAGGAACCCGAACCATACGCAGGCTTGCAGATATTTGCCCCTGTCGTTTAGATGTATGGTGTCGCGATTAAATTTTCGCTCTCCGTTTTTTCCTTTTTTCCAACCCGAAGCCCCCACGACATCTCCTATATCGGAAATCGTCTCGGGATATTTGAGAGCTTTAATTTGTTCGGGAGTAGGGGCTACAAAAGGCGGGCCCTTATACATACGTCGGTAATTCCATACGGCGTCCCCCATTGGTATCACGCGGGCATTGAGTTCTTCAGCCATATTCTGGTAGCAGGCTTTTGCCCGCTTATACATTGAAAATTGGTCTATTTTCCACTCTCCGTTCGGATTTGAATCGGTGAGCCTGTTGTCGTCTATCCTGTACGACCACGTTTGATGCACAACGATTTCCGCATCGGGCAGATATGTATGGACGTACTTTTTTAAACGCGCGGCATATGGTCTATATGTTTCGGGCCTCCAGCTCAGCGGAGAAGCCTGTTGCAAAGTCACGATATCCCATTTTTTGCTTTGAATAGCCTCTTTGAGTCTCGGAGCTTCATTCTTCCAATCAGGCCTATTGTAGCATTTTACATTGGAATCTGCTTCCTCCATGCATAAATTTTTATAATGCCGCTCAAGGGAACAACCGGGTAGATTCGCCCTGCCAAGAACCACCTTGCAATCTGGAACCGATTCAACCACCCTTTCCAAATATTTATCTAAACTCTGCGCAAAGCTATTGCCAATCGTTAAAACTTTGACTTCTTTTGCCTGCAATAAAAGCGCAAAAGATAGCAGGAAGAATATGAAAATTCGCTTCATACTTCAGATGAATAAGAAAGGCATATTGTAATGCAAGCAAAGATTAGAGCGTTGACAAAGGGAAGTTTCGAGAATACGGTGGGGGTTTAATTAAAATTTTTCGCACTATGGTCGACATGGCAACATTGGAAGGCCTCTGCAAACGCAGGGGATTTATTTATCGCTCGTCGGAAATCTACGGCGGATTTAACGGATTTTTCGATTTCGGTCCGCTTGGGGTCGAACTGAAGAACAACATAAAACAAGCGTGGTGGAATGATTTTGTCCACGGCAGAGACGACATCGTGGGGCTCGACGCCTCGATAATAATGCACCCGGACGTGTGGAAGGCGTCGGGACACGTTGCAGGATTCTCCGATCCAATGGTGGATTGCAAAGAGTCTAAACTCCGTTTTAGGGCCGACCAAATATTTTTTGCGGAAGTCAAGGTAAACGGGGAAACAATAGGATACGTGAGCACGCTTGAAGACGAAAACATGCAGGCGGACGCTGAAAAAAAAGCCCACGAATTGAAGCGCAAGCTTGCAAAACAAGGCGAGCTTGAACCCGTAGTCTTAAAAAATTATATGGACGCCAAGCCCGACCAGTACGAGCTTATTCCCTCCCCCGCGACCGGCAATGCAGGCTCTTTGACCCCTCCCCGCGACTTCAATTTGATGTTTCAAACCTATGTTGGCGCCCTCCGCGACGAAACTGCAATAGCATATCTTCGCCCCGAAACCGCCCAGGGGATATTCGCCGACTTCAAGAATGTGCTCGACACTTCAAGGGTGAAAGTTCCGTTTGGCATAGCCCAAATCGGCAAAGCTTTCCGCAATGAAATAACCCCTCGCAATTTTATATTCCGCAGCAGGGAATTCGAGCAAATGGAGATAGAGTATTTTATATCTCCATACGACGATTGGCAAAAAATGCACCGCGAATGGATTGACGCTTTCAAAGCATGGTTCGTTTCAATAGGCATTCCGGCCGACGCCCTCGCCGAAGACGTGCACCCCAAGGAAAAACTCGCCCATTACGCTAAGGCTTGCACCGATATAACATTCCATTTCCCTCACGGGATACAGGAGTTGCAAGGAATAGCCGTCCGCGGGAATTTCGACCTTACACAGCATCAAAACGCCTCCGGGAAAACGCTCGAATATTTCGACGAAACCCGCAAAGAAAAGTATCTGCCGCACGTCATCGAGCCGTCGCTGGGCGTCGACAGGGCGCTGTTGGCAGTATTGACGGCCGCCTACACCGAGGACGAAGTTCCAAACGACAAGGGGACTCCTGAAAAGCGCATAATGTTAAAGTTTAGCCCGAGAGTTGCCCCATACAAGGCCGCAGTATTCCCACTGGTAAAGAATAAGCCTGAAATATACGACCGGGCAATGTCCATTTATAAAAATCTCCGCCGCCGTTGGAATGTCTTCTTTGATGCCGCCGGCGCAATAGGTCGCCGTTATCGCCGGCAGGACGAAATAGGCACTCCTTTTGGAATTACAATAGACTTTGAAACGATAGACGGGAACGGCTCAGTGACCCTGCGCGACCGCGACACAACAAAGCAAATACGCTTGAGCGAAGCCGAATTGATACCATATCTATCCGAGCAAATCGACGGATTCAAAATGTAGTAAGGTTTCCTCAAAGCACACCCGCACTTTGCAGCCCGAACGGATTTCGTTCGGGCTTTATTTTATAATTCAAGGCTGCCTTCTATGAAAAACGGGATAATAGCCGATATAAAAGCATGGTTCACATATAAGATTAGGGCTTTGCTGCATCTCTTTAACTTTAAAAGCCGAAGGGATAGCATATAGGCATATGACTTATAAAAGCTTTATTTCACAAGACAGGCGCAAAGCCTCAAAAAAGCTTGCCGAGCTATGCCTGCACAATGCGGAAGTCTTAAATAAAATTTTGCGCCGTTGCGTAGAATTGGGAATAGCCAGATACAGGATTCCTTCCGACATATTTCCGCTGATAACCCACCCTGCCCTAAATCTTGAATTTAATAAATTATCTGCCTCCGCCAAAATAAAGAAATCTTTGCGCGAATCCGGAAAAATCGCGCTCGACAACAATTTGGGATTATCTTTCCACCCTTCCCAATTCATAGTCATAGCCTCCCAAAATTCGGCAGTTCGGAAGAATTCGGCCGCCGATATAAATTTTAACGCCGAAATACTGGATATTATGGGAATTCCGGCGACAAAATCATATCCGATAAACATACATATCAACACCGCGCCAAATTCTTTTAAATTCAGAGAGAATTTTGAAAATGGGCTTTCGCTTTTAAGCGATTCCGCCCGCGCAAGACTTGTGATAGAGAATGAAGACAAAGGCCATTGGAACGTTTCCAATCTTGAAAAATTTCTAAAAAAATATTCAATTCCAATAGCGTTCGATTTTTTACACCACCGTTGCAACAGCGGCGGAATCGCCATGAAAAAAGCTGCGGGAATAGCGCAAAAAACCTGGGAAAAGCACATTCCGATATTTCATTATTCGGAATCGTTTTCAGACGCCAAGCCGCGCAGCCACTCTGATTTTTGTGTAAAACTTCCTCCAAAGCTTGGATTTTCATACTATTGTATGATAGAAGCTAAATCAAAAGACCTGGCAATAATCAAACTCTTAAAAAGGCTATGAGAATAATCTATGCGACACTATTGGCCCTGCTCTGCGGGTGCGTTTCCTCAAATACGGATAAAATACAAACAGCAAAGGGCGTAGATATATCGCGCTATCTCGGAGAATGGTTTGAAATAGCCCGCTTTGAAAACAGATTCGAACGCGGGCTGCACTCTCCGCGCGCAATATACTCTTTAAATGGAGATGTTATAACCGTGCAAAATTTTGGCACCGATTCGGAAGGCAACGAAAAAATGTCTAAGGGGAGCGCTTATATGCCCTCGAAGAAAGATGAATCCAAACTTAGAGTCACATTTTTCTATCCTTTTTATTCCGACTATTTAATTCTCGAACTCGACCCGAATTACCAATGGGCGCTCGTCGGCAGCTCTTCTCCGGAATATCTTTGGATATTATCCCGCAAACCATCGCTCCCGGAAGAAACCCTAAATAAAATACTCAATCTGGCAAAGTCACGCGGATACGATACTTCAAAATTTATATACACACAAAAGGCGGAGACAAAATGATGATTAACAACAAATCGATACTTATCGCCGGAGGCGGAGGGTTCGTCGGAGACGCCTTAAAAAACTTTTTAAGCAAAAACGGGTACGACGTCCGCCTTCTCACCCGCAAAAGCGACGGCAAAGGCATATACTGGAACCCCGAAACGAGAACCTTAAACCCTAAAGATTTAGAACCGTTTAAATACATAATATGCCTTAGCGGGGAAAATATTTTCGGATACTGGAATAAAAGTAAAAAGCGCAAGATTTTGGAAAGCCGCACCCAATCGGCATCGCTACTATCCGATGCAATTTCAAAGCTGCCGTCCCCTGGTGATAGAGTTTTCTTATGCGCATCGGCGGTTGGCTACTACGGCGACAACGCTGCTGGAGACGTAGATGAAGAATCAAAATGCGGGAACGGATTCCTTGCGGAGGTATGCCGCGAATGGGAAAACTCTACAAGCTCCGCCAAATGCGCCGGAGCAAGAGTGGTCAATATGCGCTTTGGGCTCGTATTCGACTTTTCAGGAGGCGCTTTGGGAAAGCAAATCCATGTGGCGAAATACGGAGTGTCCGTAATGCTGGGAGGAGGCAAGAGAAGAATATCGTGGATAAGCCTTGAAGATCTCTGCCGGGCATGCGAATTCGCCATAGAAAACGGCGCTTTATCCGGAGCTGTAAATTTTACATCTCCCGATACGACTGACAATTTTTCACTGACACATGCAATATCAAGGGCTTGCGGCTCCTTTATAAGCATTCGCATTCCTGAGTTTATACTAAAAATATTCGGCGGAGAATTTGCCAAAGAGGTACTCTTAAGCGACGTTTCGGCGAAGCCCGTTCGCCTTTTAGAGAGCGGATTCGCCTTCAAATATGATAATATCTCAAAAATTTTCGGCGAATACAGCGGGAAAGGCAAAATCGATAAAAAATTTTAAAATGCTTGTTTTGCCCTATGCGCATTATTTCCGATTTGAGTCTTCGCATATCCCATATGAAAGGCTCTTTATACTTTTTCCCCTGTATTTAAAAGGAGTGTCAGTATAATTACAGACAATCTCCGTCCCATCGGAATATTTTACAAGAAACACATCTTTAGAAATTTCCTCGTGGGACTCCATCAACTCTCTCTGGAGCCTGCGCACCGGGACAAATTCGTCAAAGGCTTTTTTTATGCGGGGCACATCCGCAAATTTATATGTATAAAAGATTGGGCGACCGCCAAATTCTATTATTTTAAGGGCGACTTTCGGGTCTTCAATGCCGTCGCCTTCCATCCACCTGGGATCCCCGCTCTTCTCAAGCTTGTATAGGCATTTGCCGCGGGTATGGTTTTGCGTAAGCCGATCGGGATTATACAATATTATGCCGTGATACACTATTTCCCAAAGCGGATATACGCCTGAAACTAAAGGATAGCGCTCCGGATGCTCGGAATACTCTTTCATCACTCTATCGACATAATTTATATAATCAATATTGCCGGCTACATGGTCAAAGCCGGCTTCGCTTGCAGCTCCTCCAAAAATCCGCTTAGAGCGCTCCAATATTTTATTCTGATACTCGGCCATTACTTCAGGAGTAGCCGGGTGGTTTTTGTCGCAACAACGATTCGGATAAGTGGCCGAATACACGTCTATATAATGTGGCCCTCCGAATCCAAGAGCCCGCATGTCTTCAAGTTCCTTAGGGACCCAAGCATTCCACGAGGCCTTTTGGCATACATTGTAAGCTTTGCCGCCGGCCCAAAGGCCCCCTCCTGAATCAAGCGAGCCGTCGCGCCGCTTGCCGACATACGACTCGCTCCACATGGGCGAGACCTTGTATGAATCCGTATTTGTTGCATGCGCCGTGATTTGGAACCCGATATCGCGGGTCCTCTTTATGAATCTGCGCAATCCCTCTTCGCCTTCGGCTTCCGCGCAAACAGGCAGATGTTGCGGGGTGCGACCGTCGTATCCTCCATAATTCCAGCCCGCGGAGCATATTGTAAGTTTATCGATTCCCGAATCTTTGAGCGCCTGTACGAACTCCTCAGCGACCCCAAATGGCATATGCACCACAACCGGCAATTCAGTTTCCGGAGTAAAATCTGTCATTTTTTCGACTATCGGTTTTGCCGCATGGGTTTGTATTCTAACCACCATTGAATCGCAAAGATAGTCGAGTTCCGGATATTCTGATATTCTGTCCTTTATGGTGCGGACTTTGCCGTTATCGAGTTGGAACTTGCGGTATCCCCTTCCCATTCCGCTATAATTGGCGTCATCGCCGCTGAGAAAGTTGAAATCGACTATTAAGTCCTGGTATGGATCAAACCATTTGCGCATATTCTCGATGTCAAAGCGCGCATAGACTTCATAAATTCCGTCTTTTACGGACACGCAGAATAAATAATCAAACCTATATGTGCGCACATTGGCCCAAAACGCGACAGAGGGAGTCTTCATGCCCCAAACTGGAATGACTTGGCGGCGCATGGAATATCTCCCGGAATCTTTGTCAAATTTCCCATATGTTCCGCGGGCGTGTATCCAATAGCCATCGTCGCCTTTTTTAGCCGGGGCAAAAGATGGTATCACGTCTATAAATCTGATATTTTCGGCTATGTCCTCCCTGCGGACTATGAGGCGTTTTAGCGAATCGGAAACATTTTCCAGATTCATGGATTTCATATCTGTACGCCCGTCGAGATAGACCGTGCGCAAAGTGACAGCCTCCCCCATTAAAATGCAAGTAGCGCAAAGCAAGGCGCAGATAGCCGCCGCAATTTTTAACATAAAACCTCCATTAAAATTTCCCATTATTCGTCCGCGGCATATCGCCGCCCCCCTATGTCGATCTCGGCAAGATGAGTATCCCGCGCATCAGAACAACAGCATTGGAAGAATCATATTAAAAGATAAAGCGAGTTGCAATTTAAAATTTTAGACATTTTTTAAAATAAAAGACATAAACTCATGAAAAAATCGACAAGCAAACCTCTTGAATCGCTTTCTCCAAAGAATTCTATATATCTTTGGGAGAGGAAAAGCGACGAATCATTGCAATTTTGGACAAAAGGGTCCGAAGAACATTCGCTCATAAAGCCGACAGTGCCGAAGCATTTAAATCTTACAGGAGATAGTCTCGATTCTCCAATATCGGCGCCGCCCGCTTATCCTGTGTCGATATTTGAAAGGCGCGGTATATTGCATGCGGCAATAAATAGACTTTCCGCCAATTTTTATACCCACAGATACCGGCAGAAATTTCATTTTTTGATATATACTATATCTGGAGAAGCAAATGTAATAATAGGGCGCAAGGAGCATCTATTAAAGCCGGGAATGATAATGATAATTCCTTCGGATTCCGAATACGAGATGAAGAACAACTCGGAATGGATAACTTTATGGTTTCATTTAAAAAAATCCAAAGAATGGAACGGTATAATAGGCAAGAAGATTGAGATGCGTATGGCAAAATGTTTAGAAGACTTATATGGACTTGTAAAAATATGTATGCGCGAAGTGTACAACAAGAGACGTTCGTTTGAAAATATCGATTTATACGCTGAACTAATCAGAAGGCTGCTGCATAGAGAATTATTTGAAGGGGGAAACTTGGAAGAAAGAGTAAAAAGGTTCTGCCAAAGTTTGCCGAATCCCTCATTTCTGGCGGCAAAGGAAGCCGCAAAATCACTCGGAATCTCCGTGAACATGCTCGACAGAATATGTATGAAAATTTATGGGAACACCTTCGCCAAGCATATACTAAACTCAAAAATGACAGAAGCTAAGCGCATGTTGGAAGCCGGTAAAAGTATAAAAGAGACGGCCAATACATTAGGATACGCAGATAGATTTGCGTTTTCAAAGGCATTTAAACGTCAAACCGGGAACTCACCAGCCAGGTACATAAAGATATAATAGTATAGATGCTTGCTTATCTTCAACTTACAACGGAAAAATTACCGTCCTCATAAAAAATACCAAAGAATTGTTATTCTTCGCGAAAGAACGTTTTAAATACACCCGATAAAGTAATCACGCAGAGCAGAATGGACAAGGGCAATATCGACCACATTGCAGATTCAGGGATGTAAACCGACAATTCTACAGAATTTTCCGAAGCCGACAGATCCCAAGATCCTTCAAATGGAGTCCCATCAAAATTGAAAAGTTTCACATTACTTTTATCAAGTCCGCTCACAACGATTGTCGCTCCGTCCGAAGATTCTGCCAATGTTATAAAAATTGATTCTGTAGGAGCAAAATCCTCTGAAAAATAGACTTCTATGGAAGCTTGGGACAAGTTTAATTCCACATTATTTCCAGAAACCAATATTTCTGCATTATTAGAAGAAGATGATATATCCCTAAATACAAGCGATGCCCCATCAGTCACCCCTCCTGACGCTGTGACTTTAACAGCGGAAGTATCCGAAGGGCGCACAATAAACAAAGAATCGCTACCAGAAAGATTTAAACTTCCCCCAGATATCGATCCGTCGGCGAGAATCGTATTAGTTGTAGTGCAATTGCTGAAAGACAAACCCGTTGCGCCTCGAAAATCCACACCGCTGAGAACTGTGCTATAGAATATGGAATTAGTGAGAGTTGCATTTCGCAAATCTGAATTTACAAGGGATGAGAAGGAGAAATCTGTGCGAGTCAAGTCCTTGGAGCTAAAATTCCAATCGCTCATTAAATTTCCCTGAAAGCTCATGTATTGTAAATCGCCTTGGGCATAAGTCTGCGTAGAATATAATTGACTGGCGGTAAATCCATACTGGGTTGTATCGGAAAAATCTACGCGACGAACATCTGCGCCTGAAAAATCAACGCCACTCAACACCGCCGAAATAAAATAAGCATCGTAAAGAATAGACGATGTAAAAACAACATTTGAAAGATCCGCATAATTAAAAATCGCCTCTTTCAGATTTGCGGAAGAAAAATTTGAATTAGAATAATTGCGCTTAACTGGGAGTGATGAAAAAGTGGTGGCTGTAGCAGTCACTCCGGAGAAATTGGAGCCGGAGAAATCATAAGAATTATATTCGGGATCAGTAAAATCGAAACTACTTACATTTTCGTCATGATAATCTACCGACGCATAAGTAAAAGTTCCTTCGCAAAGGAATAAGCATAAGATTTTTGGCAAAATAGAATTTTTCATAAGAGAACCTGAGGTCTATTTTTATTTATATCGTACATAAATATGAAAAAATTAGAATATATTATATATATTATATCAAAACAAATAATATTGCTACTGACGTAGATTAATCAAACAAAAAAGAATATTTTTTAATAATAGAAACAAAAATACGTTAAAATGTAAATATAGCAAGAGCAGACACAGAGATACATCATTGTAAGTTGCTAATAATAATATAGAAGCAGCCAATCAATCCCTTTCTATTGGACAGTAAAGCCCGCGCTGCCGCTCGAATTATATCGGCAAATCGAATTACTCTTCCGCAAATCGATATTGAGCATTCAAACCTCGAGAAACGAACGAGCAATGCCAGCAGGTATCGTAGGGGTCGATGAAACATTCCCTTTATCAAACGGTAAGGCCAAAAAAACGCGGAAAATACCGCAATATAGATGGCAAGATTACTTAAGTTTCTGAATTATTTTCTGATTTCTCATTCAAGAGAGTCTCTCTTGGAGTCGGCGTTTCGGATGTGACGGGCTTGGTTTCGGCAGTGTCCCCGGCAAAAAGAGGACTCTCCCTTGTTTTATACATTGTTTTTGAGAAAAATCTGGCTATGAGATTACCCCCTACTTTTCTATGCCACTTGCCGTCACTATCCTTCCTTCTTAAAACCCCTATTAGACCTCAAATTCTCCGCCATCAGAACTTATTGAAGATTCTGCAGGACGAACATTGTTGGCTGAATGTGAAAGCCTGTGCGGCGACACCGATTTAAGAGTACTTGGATAAACGATGTCCTCATTCAAACTTACGCAAATTTCCGCGCAAATATTATAAAGAACATAACTATCATGAATGTGGGATATCCCCCTCCCCCGCTATTTTTTAGATGTATCTCAACATGAATATATTTCGTATGGAGACGCAAAAAGATTTTCGCGCTACAAATATACTCCGCGCTTTTAGTTGAAAGAAAGTAGCTGTTTGCAATCCGCAATTAATTCCCCCAGAGTTAAAACTTAAATTCAAGACAAGTATATAAGAACTTTGGAAAACCTTAAAATTAAGAATTATATTGGAAACTTTCCTTAAAAAATTACGTTGTTAAATAAAATAACTAAAATTACGCCAACTCATTAACAATACAAAAATATGAGTCTAAGAAAATTTAGATGCGCAATATTTCTCATATCATCATTTTTTGCATGTATTTCATTGCACTCGGAAGAAAGCATCGCAAAAACAAAAACTTTAAATCCCGAGGATTTGCCATCTTACGAAAAGTTTCATAAACCCAATAGACCCGTCTTAAATCTGCCGGTGGTGGACAAAAAAATAGTATTGGCGCATTTCATGACAAATATGTGGGTGAGGAAGGAGGGCCCTATGCGGGAACGCATGATAACTTACGAGGACTTTTCACCCGACGGCCTAACTAAACACCTCGGCGGAGCCTCCCAAGTATTGGCCACCGATTATTATTTCAACTACGACAAATCCAACATAGACGCCGCGCTGTTCCATATTAAAACGGCAAAAAAGCTCGGTATAGACGGCTTCCAATTTTTCTATCCATATCCCCCCAGCCCCGCTTTCGCGGAAATGTATAACGATTTGATAGCATCGTTTTTTGAAGCCGCCGCAAAGTATGCTCCAGATTTCAAGCTGTCTTTATGCCTATGCAATCCTCCGCGCGGAATTCCTGAAGACCAGAAGGTGGACGTGTTTGCAACACACTTGAAATCGCTTATACAGAAAGTTGGGATAGACCACCCGAATTGGATGCGGACCCCAGACGGACGCTTTCTGACATACATTTGGGCTGGAGACCATATGACGGACTCCACGAAAAACTGGGAGAAAAACCTCGACGAATTTGTTTCTCATTTGGCGTACGCATACGAAAAACTCAGCTATAAAATAGGTGTAGATACCGCTTATATTCACACACTGCGCAAGACAGATAACAAAAAATATATGAGCAAGATGTTGGAATATTTTCCGGCGGTGTGGCATTGGACGTCAAATTTATATAATGAAAAAGAATTGATGGAGTTCTCAAAAGAATGTAAGCAGAAAAAAAGAACATTCTCCCAACCCGTATATGCCGACTATTACGGCTCAAAATTATATCCGCCAGGAAAATATAATTATAAAATGTACCACTTTCTGCGCGATATAAAAAAGTTGAAAATTGAAGATGTGGAGCGCGATTATTATAGAATGGGAGTGACAGATGTCTTCATAAACTATTTGAATCGCGTATTAAAGACCGACACCCCCATCATAAGCTACATAACTTACAACGACTACCCCGAAGGGCACCATATAGCTCCGGAGCTAAACCATAATTTCGGATTCTCCGTTCTCTTTAACCACTACAAGAATATATGGACTGGAAACCCCGAAAAAAACAAGGACGAGTTTGCAGTGTTGGCCTACAAGAAATATAAATCCGACGTAGTTCCCTCTCCGTACAATATCTATGTCGACGCCAAAAGCAGGGAAATAAACCCCTTCTTCCCGCCGGAAAGCGACGACCTAATAAACGTTGTCACTTATCTCAAAAGCCCCGCCAAGATAAAAGTGAACGGAAAGATTATAGGAATCGCCAAAGGAAAGGGCGATATCGAAGTTTTCAAGACCCCGATGCAAAAAGGCAAAGTATCCCTCGAAATAGTACGCAACGGCAAAGCCGCGATAAAATTGGAGGGCACTGAATGGATCACGGATAAGCCTTACAGAACCGACAGGATAACCTACTGCGTGTCCAGCCTCGACGACGCATATTACAGCGAAATATTCGGCAAAGACGCCCCTCGATATTTTTTGCAGCAATATGTTGAGGACGAAAACGGGGTTCCTTTCTGGAAACTCGGCAAAAGCGTAGGCGTAAGATATCCCGACGGCAGCATAGGCATCGCAAAAGAAAATCCTGCGGCCGCAAGCATAAAATGGAATTGAACAAATGCTTGATTGCCTTCAAAAATACTTATTTGAAAACTCCCGCCACATTACAGCAGGAATTTTTCCAGCAGAAAATCGCTTTTTGCATTCAATCCGCCATGCAAATTTTGCCGTTCCGCTTACTCTGGGGAATATCTGATTGAATCATTGCGGTAATTCAGAAAATTCCGCGAAACTATTGTTAGAAAATCGCGTCTAATCAAATTAGTTTATTTAGATAAACTTTTTCGTTGACATATAAAATTAAAAAAGTTTATCGCAGTAAACTAATATGCCAATAGATATAAATGAAAAGAACCCCTCCCCTTCCGATATATGCGAAATACTGCATATTTGCTCGGAAAAGATGAGGCGCTTTGTGGCATACAAGGACAACCGCCGCCTTAGAGGGCTTACTTTGTCGCAAATAGAAATTCTTCACTATGTGGACAAGAACCCCAATGGCACAATGCTGAAAAAAATGATACAGGAGTTCGGCATATCTAAAAGCCTCGCATCGCAGTCTATATCAAGGCTTATAAAACGGGGGTATCTAAGGAAGATCCGCTCCGATGAAGATTCAAGAAATATTGTAATATACCCCACAAAAAAACTGGAAAACCTAAACAACAGGATTCGTAAAATCAGCCAAGAGTACTTTTTCCCTGCAATCACAAGAATCCCTAAAGGCGATAGAAAGTCGCTATTTAGAATAATGAACGCCTTGCATAAGAATCTGAATAAGGATCTGCTATGAAGAGAACTATTTTCATAATTTCCGCATTGATGCCGCTCGCTTCATTCCAACTTCCAAGCCGCGCCGAACGCCGCGCCAAACGCGCCTAAATATCCGTGCCGGAAACCACAGCCATATTATCAAGAGAAATAGACGAATATAGATACACGGGGCGGGTCGTCCCCATTTCTACGGTTAATATTACATCGAGAATATCTGCCGATCTTCTCGATGTCGGGTTTTCCGAAGGAGATTTCGTTGAAAAGGGCCATCTCCTATACACCTTCGACGATACCAGATACGAAGCCGCTTTCAAAAGCGACCAAGCCCGCATAGCCGAATACGAAGCCAAATTATTATACGCGAAAAACGATTATGAGCGCACAAACGAACTTTTTAAAAAAGGGGTTTCCACAAAGGACGAAATGGAAAGCGCTCTAAGCCAATATAAATCCTATCAAGCGTCCCTTCTCGGAGCGCAGGCCGACATAATCTTATCAGAAGATGATTACAAGCATTGCAAAATATACTCCCCGATATCCGGAGTTATAGGCCAAACCAACTACACGGAGGGAAATTATATCACGCCCTCGTCCGGAGTTTTGGCGACAATAGTACAGCTCGATCCCATTCGGGTAAAATTCTCGATGAGTACGAAAGACTATCTAAATAATTTTTCAGATTTTGAAGGATTGAAGAATAAATGCATAGTGCGTTTAAAACTTGCCGACGGAAGCTTCTATGAAAGCGACGGGGAGATTGAGTTTATAAATAACGAGGCCGTAAAAACAACAGATACCATTCAAGTGTTTGCAAAATTCAAAAACGCCAAATCGCGCTTGCTTCCCAATAATACAGTTGCCGTATATCTCAGAAATCGCGACGGCATAGAAAAAGTCTCCGTACCCACGAGCTCCATAATGTACGACGACGACTCCCCATACGTTTTCGTTCTCGACGGCAACGATATCCCGCGGCGCAGAAATGTCGAACTCGGGCGTTCGGAGGGGGGAAAAATAATTCATAAACTCCGGATTAAAGGAGGGGGAACGCATTGTTAGCGACGGCGTCCATAAGGTCATCGAAAATGTCAAAGTAAAAGCATTAAAACAGGTCGATTGATGTTTTCCAAATTTTTTATAGAACACCCGAGGTTCGCGGCCGTAATAAGCCTGCTGCTTGTAATTACGGGGTCGCTAACCATAACAAAACTTCCGGTTGCCGATTATCCGGAGATATCTCCGCCGCAGATAAGGGTCAGCGCCACATACAGCGGAGCCAGCGCGGAAGTTTTGCGCGACACCGTAGCTCTTGTATTAGAATCTGAATTGAACGGCCTTGAAAACCTATTGTATTTCGACTCTGAATGCTCCAACACCGGATCTTACTCATGTTCGTTGACATTCAAGACCGGAACAAATTCCGACATCGCAATGGTGGAGGTCCAAAACGCAGTGAAACGTTCCGAGGCCAAACTGCCAAGCGAAGTGCAGCGAACCGGAGTTAACGTTCGCAAGCGTACGGGAGATTTGCTGGCGATGTTCCAACTTATGACTGACGGTTCACATATGTCGGAGCTGGAGCTCAACAACTACGCCTCCACTACGATAGCCGACGCAATCAGCCGCATAGACGGCGTGTCCGCAGCCGACGTATTCGGGGGCATGACCTTTTCCATGCGGATATGGATAGATCCGATTAGAATGGGGGGATTGGGAATATCCACCGACGACATAAAAAGCGCCGTAGAGAGTCAAAATATCCAAGCCGCAGCCGGCATGGTCGGCTCCGAAGGGGGAAACGACTTCGTGTAATTCAAAGTGGATATAAAGGGCAGATTAAAAACACAAGAGGAATTTGAAAACATAATAATTAAAAACGACTCGGACGGAAACATTCTCCGCCTAAAAGACATAGCCCGCGTGGAACTCGGAGCGGATTCCTACGCGTCCAGTTGTAGATACAACGGGAAAAGCTCCGTCGGGCTCGGAGTATTTAAAACAACCGACGCCAACGCTCTAAATACCGTAAACGCGGTAAAAGCCGAATTGAAGCGCCTATCCAGAAACTTCCCCGAAGGCGTATCTTGGGAAACAGCCTACGACCCAACCAAATTCATAGAAATTTCCATGAGAGAAATAGTGGTGACGCTTCTCTCGGCCCTCGCACTTGTCGTATTGATAACATATTTATTTTTACAAGACTGGAGAGCCACAATAATTCCCGCGGTTGCAATACCTATTTCTCTCGTGGGCACGTTTACGGCGATGTACGCGCTGGGATACAGCATAAATCTTCTGACGATGTTCGGATTGATTTTAGTTATAGGCTCGCTCGTTGACGATGCAATAGTCGTGGTTGAAAACTGCCAGTCTGTGATGCAACGCGACAAGCTCGACTCAAAGAGCGCGAGCATAAAATCGATGAAACAGATAACGGGAGCCGTAATAGCCACGACGCTCGTTACGATAGCATGCTATGTGCCGCTCGCCTTTTATGGCGGAATGGTTGGAGAAATATACACGCAATTCGCCGTAACTATGTGCGTTGCCCTATCCATATCTACGCTCGTGGCATTAACATTAAGCCCTGCCCTATGCGCGATAATGTTGAGGAATGCAAACGCATCGGAAAAACGCATATTCGCCCCGGTAAACTTTCTTATAAATAAAAGCCGCGATATATATACAGGAATTGTCGGAATTTTTGCGAAGCGCATACCACTAACCTTTTTAATTTTTTGCGCGATATCCGGTATTTCGTACATATTATTTGGTTATATTCGGTCATCGTTCATACCTACTGAAGACAAAGGCTCGATAATGTGCGAAATAGAGCTGCCGCCCGGCGCATCGCTGGCGAGAACCGAAAGCGCCACAAAAAAATTTGAAAGCATTGTGTCTAAAATTGGCGGAATAAAAAACTACATGACCGTCAACGGGCACGGAATGATAAACGGCAACGGCGAAAACGTAGCTATGGCCATAGTTGAACTTGAAGACTGGAGCGTGCGCAAGACACCGGAATTGTCGATATACAGCATAGTAAAGCAGATTCAAGATGGCGCTAAAAGGATACCGGAAGCAAGCGTTATGGCATTTACGCCCCCGGCAATCATGGGGCTCGGCATTACGGGCGGAATTTCATTTTCGCTGACGGCTTCGGGAGAAGTGTCCACGCGGGAAATTATGGAAAATGCGAAAAAATTGGCGGCTGAAATATCATCGATGCCTGGAGTGGCTACGGCTATGAGCTCAAATTCCGGAGAAATTCCGCAGTTCTCCGTAGAAATAGACAGGGAAAAAGCCGAATTGCTCGGAATTCCAGTAAGTTCTATATTCTCAACCCTCCAAAGCAACATAGCCTCTTATTACATAAACGATTTCAACATTCTTGGAGACGTATTTGAAGTAAATATGCAGGCTGAAAAAGATATGCGTTCCACCCTTGAAGATCTCATGGAATTGCAAATTCAAACCTACGATGGAGAAATGACCCCCATGGGTACGGTTGCCAACGCAAAATACGGGGCTGCTCCCAAACAAATAAGCATGTATAACAAGCTTCTCTCTACGGACGTAAACGTAATGATAGACTCAAGTGTCTCAAGCGGAGAGATTATGGATAAGATAGAAAACATAAAGCTTCCATTCGGATACGACATCGCATGGACAAACATGAGCTATCAGGAAAAACAAAACGAAAATAAGATAGTATCGCTTATGGCTCTTGCAATATTGTTTGCCTACTTATTCCTTGTGGCTCAATACGAGAGTTGGACAATTCCCGTGCCCATTATGATGACGGTGGCGACTCCCATTCTTGGCGCGCTAATAGGATTGCTGATTACGGGTGAATCGTTCAGCATATACGCCCAGCTCGGCATGGTAATGCTTGTGGGACTCACCGCAAAAAACGCCATTCTAATGGTTGAATTTTCAAAGCAGGAGCGCGAGGCGGGGGTACCAATATATGAATCGGCCGTAAGCGGAGCCAGACAGCGTTTCAGGGCTGTAATGATGACGGCGTTGTCGTTCGTATTCGGAGTGCTTCCCCTTGTTGTCGCAACAGGCGCGGGGGCGGCAAGCCGCAGGGCGATAGGCATAACAACATTTTCCGGAATGTTGATGGCAACAATCCTCGGAATAATAATGACCCCATGCCTCTACACCCTCGTGCAAACCGTACGCGAATATTCAAATACAAAGATGGGGATAAAGATGCGATGAAAGACATATTCCCATATTTTTTTCTAATATGCGTGTTCTTTTGCGCTTCATGCCAAACGGTGGAAGAAGCCAGGGAGGCGCAAAGCGAAAACTCCATGATGCCCGGCGAACGCACGGTTAAACCGGAAGAAATCGGAATGAAATCTGGAGGAGTATATTCGCTAAAGGACCTCGAAGATTTCGCGCTTGCGGCAAGCCCGACAATATTTCAGGCCCGACAAAATCTCATATCCGCCCAGCTGGAATTGAAAATAGTAAAATCGGACTACCTACCCGTGATAGACGCGAATCTTGGATTTGAGGAGAGTACGCAAAATACGGTGAAACGCGGACAAAGCGGAAAAATGAAGGGCAACGGATACGGCGGCATAGATTTCGAGCTCTTAATATACGATTTTGGAAAGACAGATGCAAAAGTGGCCCGGCAAATACAAAATGTGATTGCCGCCGAAAAGGAATTGATACTCGCAGAACTCGATACGATATATAGGCTGAGGCAGGCGTTTTTTGAATTAAAACGCGCCATAGAACTAAATACCGTAGCCGAACAAGCGGTGGCCCAATACAAAGAGCACTTAGACCACATGCTGGCAAAATACGAACATGGAAAAGGGACAAAATACGACTGCTCAAAAGCCAGGGTCGACTACGACTCATCGGTTCTTGAACAGATTACGACCTCCAACAATATCCGTATCGCCGAGGCAAATTTAATAAAAGCCCTTGGATTTGACCAAAATATAGACTTTAAAACCGGGGACGGCATGATGCCCGATACAAACTTGAGCCTCGAACAGCTGATGGACATTTTGAGGAAAAACGACCCCTCCCTCGGAGTTCTTTACGCAAACGCAAAGGGGGCAAGCTCCTATATAGACGAACAAATCGCTAATTTATACCCAACCATAAGCTTAAACGCAGAAGCGCTTGCGTCCGGACTCTCATCGGGTTGGCCCGCAATATGGAATGTGTCCGGAGGAGCTGAAATTGCGCAAAATATTTTCAACGGTAATAGCAATATAAATGCCATAAAACAAGCCGTAGCAGAACTCAGAAGCGCCAGGAGCAAAATTTCGGAATACGAACAAAACGCATACGCCGAACTTACAACGGCACTATTAAATCTCAAAGAATCAAAAAAGCGCTATGAAGTTGCGCTGGCTTCAGCAAAAGTGGCAAAAGAAAATCTCGATTTGGTTACGGAACGTTTTAATGTCGGCAAAGCTTCGTCCCTCGAGCGTACGGACGCCCAAGTTTCATACACTTCCGCCCAGGCCGATGCGGTTTCGGCAAAGTACGATTGGCAAGACGCCCTCGCGACAATTTCCTACCTCACCGGCGGCACTCCGTAATTTCTCTTAAGCCACATCCAAGTTCCCATAAAACAAGCCCGAAAAGGAATATGCGGCAAACGCGAATATTGCGCAATTATGGGGGAGCAAGCCCCCAAAAATCGTCCTCCCATGCAGACGAAAAATTTTATTCCCAATGTAAATCAAACTTTGAAACTATGGCGTTAAGTTTTAGTTAAATATTGATGAATGTATTTTTCGGATTTTAATAGGGGAAAATGCGCCTTTATATTTCAAGCTTTTTGATTGCGGCATTCATACCGCCAACACTGCATGCGAAATCAATCGCAATGAATTGCGCCGAATGTCATGCGCATGAGACAATGTTGTGCCTAAATTCGCCAAAAGCCCTGCACCATACCTACGCGAACCGTTATTTGTCCGACGCCAAAGATTCCAAGCCGTTTGACGGAAGAACCTATGCGCAAGGTCTGCAAAAATACGAATTTTACAAATCCGAAGGCTCTTTCATTATATCCGTAGAAGACAAAAATACCGCATCAAAAAAAATCTACACTGCCGTAATGGCTCTTGGAGTAGAACCTCTTGTCCAATATATTGTGGAGAGGGAGCGCGGCGCATTTCAAGTTTTCCCCATAGCATACGATCCCAAAAGCGACGAATTGTTTAACGTGTTCGGCGATGAAAAACGCCTCGAGGGAGAATGGGGGCATTGGTTGGCGAAGGGAATGAACTGGAACTCCAATTGCGCCTATTGCCATATGACGGGCTTCTATAAGAATTACGATGCAAAAGGCGACTCTTATGAGAGCAAATTTGCAATGCAAGGCATAAGCTGCCTGCAATGCCATCAAGCCCTGCCGAAGGATTGCAAACAACCAAATCTTCCAATACTCTCAAAGCGGCCTACCAAAGAGATGAGAATGCAATCGTGTGCGTCATGCCACAGCAGACGCGAACAGCTTGACGCCGACAAATTCAAAGTCGGCGACGACTACTTTAACTCATTCCGCCCGGCCCTGCCAACGATAAGCGGCGCATATTATGCCGACGGTAAGGTAAAGGAGGAGGATTTTGTATTTTCGTCGTTTATGATGTGCCGCCAGTACATCGCCGGCCTCACATGCACTGACTGCCACGATCCCCATTCGCTAAAGACCCCCCGTCCGGCCGCCAACAACGAGTTGTGTCTAATGTGCCACGCTCCAGCCGCAAAGAACTTTAAGGGCGCCCCCACCATAGTCCCAAACGAACACTCATTTCACGGAGATAACTCCGGAAATTTATGCGTAAACTGCCATATGCCCAAAACGACTTATATGGGCCGCGATGAAAGATTCGACCACGGATTTACGTCTCCGGATCCCGTATTAACGCGGGAAATAGGCATACCAAATGCCTGCTCTCAATGCCACCAAAAGATAGACTCCGACAAGCCGGAAAGGGATTTGGACTGGCTCATAGAAAGCTTTGAGAAGAATTACGGCACTCCGCGCTTTCTTAGGAAGCGCGCCCGCTCTATAGCGGTTTACAAAGCCCATTCGGGAGAGGCGAGTCCCGCTTTGAAATCTGAGCTGATGCGCTTGTTGGAGTTGGAGGAAAATTACGCTTGGCAAGCCACACTGATATCTCTTTTAAGCCCATGGATTGCCGATAACAGCGTAAAGGAGAAAATCCTAAAAATGGCAGAATCAACAAGCCCGCTTGTGCGTTCTGCGGCAATAATGGCTATCTCTCCCCTTCCGGACAGTCTCGAGATTTTGGGGAAATCGCTCTCCGACCCTTCTAAATTAGTTCGCATAGACTCCGCATTCGCACTCGGCGGCAATCTCGACACAAAATCTATACAATATTCCGAGCTCGCAGAATATCTCGATTTTAATTCCGACAGGCCTCTCGGACTCTTAAAACGCGCAGACTTTGCCCTTAGAGAAGGACGTTTTCGCGAGGCCGCAGATCTTGCGAAATCGGCTTTAAGACTCGAATCCGGCAATCCCGCCCTCGAACGAGAGATTGCAATAATGGTATTCAAAGCGGGATTCTCCGAGGAAGCCGCTAACTTTCTAAAAGACTCCCGCATGCGTTATCCAGAATCGGCAGAAATAGCATACGCGCTCGCCCTCATGTACGGAGAGCTTGGGGATATGGAAAATACCGTAAAAGAACTTGAATCCACGATAAAGCTCGATCCTAAGTTTTCAAGGGCATGGTACAATCTCTCTGTTGCCCTCTTTAGAATGGGCAAGACCGATGAAGCCATAAAAGCCATCGATAAGGCAATAGAAACAGACCCCTTAAACGCAAACCAATACCTAAACGTGCGCGCCTATTTTACTGGAGACAAAAAATAGCCCTATTTAAATATGCGAGCGCGCCCGGCGTCGGGTAAATTATAAAGAGCGGCTATTCCAGTTCAGTAAAGGTTTTTCGATATTATCCCGCCCCTACCCTTATTTTCGGCAATTTTGTAAAGGCGGAAGCTCCGCTTGCCTTTGTCTTTCGCTTAAATATATTGCCCCTGTCCCCCAGAACGTATAATTCCGACATATTTTCGCCGCCAAAAGCCAAGATCAAAGGCCGCTCACCTTCGGGCAATTCCAAAATAGCCGCAGATCTACCATTGTAATCGCAAATTTGAATGCCGGCTGAAGTAGCCACATATGTGAGCCCCCCATCGTCGCATACCGCAGAAGCCGCAAGAGTAGAATCATATTGATCCGGCACATGCAAAAAGAAAAACTCCTGCTTGTAGTCAACGGCTCCATCTGCGAGAATTTTGTAGTTATATCCCCTTCTGGTGCCAGAATCAAACACATAGAGCCAGTTCTCGTTCGCCGACACCGCGACAGCCCCGTCGGACACCGCATTGCCGTCCAATACGGCGATGTCGCCCGTATGCGTTATTTTAACCAAAGAGCTTTTTTCCTCGCCATTCTTTGACAGCAGCGCGTAAAAATACCCGGCCTTGAGAGCGATGGCTTTTGCGTATTTTATATTTTTTGCAACCTCAAAAAATTTCTGGTTATGCCTTATCTTTAAAACGCCGTCCTGAAGGATTAAATCGGAGTTTTTTCCCCTCGCGATTATACCGGCCGACAAGCTTGAATAGTCGGTTCCCGCGAGCAATTTTGCCGATTTTCCATTTGCCAATATGAGCGAAGAATCCCCTCCCATAACAAGCCAGCAGCCCCCCGCATTTTCCGCGATTTTAACGAAGGACTCGCCTTTGAGCAATACGCTTTTCAAAACATGGTTTCTGCTGTTTTGCGAAGCTTTTATTGGATTCGGCCAATCTTTCCACAAATAGCGCATTACCTCCGGAGTGAGCATATTTGCCTGAAATGGGGCATGGCTCGCCTCTCCGAATGTAAATTTAAAATCGTAGCCTGCAAACTCCAATGCCCTCACCATAGATTGATTTGCGCTCCACCAATCCCCAAAACAGGTCCACATATCGCGCGAGCCACTTTGGAGAAAAATCCTTAAAGGCTTGGGCTCGGTTTTGTGAACCAAAGTGGCGTTTGCAAAAGACCCACGCAAACCAGTAAAAGATCCCGCTCCGGTAAATACGCGTGAAAATTCCCATGGGCACGCCCATGCCGCGTTAAATGCGGCCGCGGCTCCAGAGCTAAAACCGGTAATCATTCTATCGTTCCCGCTGTGGGAAAGAATTATGTTCCTGCCGTCTTTTGTACGAAGAGTTTCGACAAACGGGAGCAACTCGGAAACGATAAAATCAGCAAAGCGCGGAGACGGAGTGTCGTATTCCAACGTTCGGTTTGCACGCGGAGAATCGGCATCGTTTACGCCTTTAACTACGCCCGGAGAAGACGCAACAGCTATCATCATCGGAATTTCATTTTTCGACAGGAGATTTGAAATGACATTTCCGATATGGTATAGCGGGCCGTCTTGCAATACAACTACGCAGGCTTTGCTCTTGCCGTCGTATTCTGCGGGAACATAAACCCATACTTTGCGCTCCGTGCCGGGAAAGATTTTAGAATCCGCGAATTTTGTCTCAATCCATTCCCCGTATGCCACACCCTCTTTTACGGAAGAATCCTCCGTGAGGGGAAACATATCTTTCTCAAGGACTTTCCCGTTTGCCGCATAGGCATTGAAAAGGCCGCAAACCGCAAACAAAGCCGCCAAGAAATTTTTCATAATGGATTTTTTAATTCATGCGCTGAATTTTGAAAATATTCCGAAAGCGATATTACTTGCCGTATTTCTCTTTAAGAGCGGATTTCAAGAGCTCGGGTTCATATTTGTCCGCTTCCGGGACTTTGTAAAATTCGCGCAAGCGCTTTAATTCTTTCGAGAGAATTTCACCCCTTTTAGCTTTGGAAGGATCGGATATGCGATTGTTAAGCTCGTTCGGGTCGTCGGACAAGTCGTAGTATTCGCGCTCCCCTATCGGATAAAATTCCAAGAGTTTTTCGCTGCCCATTATAACGCCGTCATGTCGCATGACCATATGTATGGCGGGCCATTCGTAATAATGGTAATAAAGCGACTTTCTCCAATCTGAGGGAACTTTCCCGTCACTCTGCAAAATAGCCTTAAAACTTATTCCCTGCATTTCCTCGGGTATTGGACAACCCGCTATATCAAGAATAGTTTCCGCAAAATCGAGATTTTGAACGAGGGCGTCTGTTTTTGAATTTGGCTTTACGACACCTTTCCAACGTATGGCCAAAGGGGTCCTAAAGCTTTCTTCATACATGAAGCGCTTGTCGAACCAGCCGTGCTCCCCCATATAGAAGCCTTGGTCGGAGGTGTAAATTACAACGGTATTTTCGTCTAAGCCATTTTGTTTTAGAAAGTCCAACAATCTGCCTACGTTTTCGTCAACGCCTGCAAGAGTAGCGCAATAATTCTGCATATAGCGTTGATATTTGCGTTCAATAAGCTCTTTTCCCGACGGATTTCCCTCCAGAAATTTTGCGTCCTTTTCCGCGAATTTCTCGCGCCAAATTTGTTTTTCTTCGGGCGACATAGAATTTGGAGGAGCGTCGAGTATAAGGCGGTAATCCTCCATATGTTTGGCTATTGTCATTTCTTGATTGCGCGCGGCCGATCCACGCGTTTTATAGTCGTCATAGAAGGTCTCGGGTAGGGGAAATTTTACATTGTCGTACATATTTGCGTGCCTCAGGGCCGGATGCCATTCCGAATGTACGCCCTTAAAATGGACCATAAGCATAAATGGTTTTGAAGGATCCCTCTTTTTCTTCAACCACCACAAGGCCCTATCGACAACTAAATCTGAATTGTATCCCTGCCTGCGAAATTTTTTGCCGTCCATGCCTATGAATATGGGATTGTAATAAAGGCCCTGTCCCTGCTGTATCTCCCAAAAATCGAATCCAGTTGGGTGGCTCACAAGATGCCATTTCCCGACCAATGCCGTCTGATAGCCGTTTGCCTGCAAAACCTTTGGGAATGTCGTCTGGCTACCGTCGAACACCTGTCCTCGAGAATTTGCGTAAAAGCCGTTTGCATGGCTATGTTTGCCTGTCAGAATTGTGGCTCTCGATGGGCCGCACAGGGAGTTTGTGACATAACATCTGTCGAAACGCATGCCTTCGTTGGCAATGCTGTCGAGGTTTGGCGTTTTGACAATGTCTTTAAGGGGGCCGCCGTACGCGGCGTAAGTCTGATAACTATGATCGTCCGTCATTATGTAGAGAATGTTGGGACGATCCGCCATAAGCATTTGAAAGCAAAAGAGAATTTGCAGAGAGAGGAAAGCGCGGAACATAGTTTTAACTTGCCAGAAATGGGTAATTCGGTCAAGAGTTAAACCTGTCAAATCTGAGCGGAGGCGCATCATGAAATTGTCTTATTTATTTATTGTTTTCTTTGCCATACCATTTGCGCTTTGCGCTCAAGCTAAGGATAACCAGACTAAAAGAAACAATATTCTCTTCATAATAGCCGACGATTGGGGTAAGCACGCAAAATCCTATGGAACAGGCGGCTGGATTAATATGCCCACTTTCGATAGAGTCGCTTCGGAGGGAATTTTGTTTAATAATTGCTTTACATCAAACCCCAAATGCGCGCCTTGTAGGGCAAGTATAACCACCGGACGAAATACTTGGCAGTTAAAGGAGGGCATTCAACATTTCGGCCCGTGGCCAAAAGAGTTTGTGACATATCCCGACATTCTTGAAGAAAACGGATATTATGTCGGCTATACCGGCAAAGGCTGGGGGCCGGGTGACTATAAATCGGCCGGCCGCAAAAACAACCCCGCCGGGAAGGCTTATAATAAGTTCAAGACAACAGCCCCCGCAAAATACATTCATACAAACGATTATTCCCGCAATTTTATCGAACACTTTATGAAGAACCGCCCCAAGGGGAAGCCGTTCTGTTTCTGGATTGGTTTCTTTGAGCCGCACAGGCCTTACGAGGACGGAGTTGGGGAACGCAGCGGGAAATCTTTAAAGAGTGTAGAGGTTCCAAAATATTATCCAAATCACGACATCGTCCGCGGAGATATGCTCGACTACGCATACGAAGCCGAATACATGGATTCCCATGTAAAAAAGGTTCTCGATTATCTCAAAGACATTGGCGAGCTTGACAACACTTTGATAGTTTATACTTCCGACCACGGCATGCCTTTCCCCAGAGTGAAAGGGCAGATTTACGAACATGGCTACAACGTGCCTTTAGCCATACGCTGGGGCAAAAATATTCCCAAGCCGCGCACAGAAAACACGTTTGTAAACGTGAGGGATTTCGCGCCTACCTTCCTTGAGTTGGCCGGGGTAGAAAAACACCCCCAGATGACAGGCAAAAGTTTTCTCTCCTTGCTAAAGGAGGAAAATCCGGAATCTCCGTCCGATCAATTTATGCTTGTTGGCAAGGAACGCCACGATTTAGGGCGCCCCAACAACGCGGGATACCCCGTGTGCGCGATAAGAACCGAAAAGTTTTTGCTTGTGCACAACTACGAACCCGAATCATGGCCCGTCGGGACGCCCGAGACTTCCTTTAGGAATTGCGATAACGGCCCTACAAAAACTTTACTCCTTTCAAATTTCGACAAATACTATAACTGGAGTTTTGGGAAACGCCCCGAATACCAGCTTTTTGACATTGAGAACGACCCGGAATGCCTCGACAATCTAATATCGAATCCAAAATATGCAAATATTGCAGACGAATTAAAAAAACGCCTGCAAAACGAGCTTGAAAAAGACGGAGACTTCCGCGCACTCGGCCGCGACACTTCATGGTTGAATAAAGTTCCATGGACGGCTGCAAAAGAGGCCGGCACGTGGCAAAAATGGCTCGACAACAGTGTAAACAAGTAGCGCGTTAAAAAGCAATCAACGCGGCAGTGCAAATAGCAAAATTTTTAGTTTCAACGATAAAACATAAAGATGTCCGATAATATAGAAGAAATCAAGGCCACATCGGCGTCCGCCAGAAGCTTCTGGGATTCACAAGCCGAACGTTTTGCCCTCCGCCCTGTACCATCGTGGAAAAGCGACCGGCTTTTGCGCAGAATATCAAAATATTCGATGCTCTCAAAGGACTCAACTGTCCTCGATATAGGTTGCGGCGCGGGCAGATACTCCGTCGCGCTATCCTCAAAATGCAAGAAACTTACTGCCACAGACATATCTTCTGAAATGCTGGCATGCGCCGAAGCCGCTTCTCTTAAGAATAAGCGAACAAATATCGACTTTAAATTAACCGATTGGCACAATCTCTCTATATCCGATATTGGTTGGCATAATAAATTCGACTTGGTCTTTGCAAATATGACCGCCGCAATACGGTCTCCTGAGGATTTCGACAAGATGTTGTCGGCGGGAAGAAATTGGGGCATATGCACTGCACCTTTATATAGGCAGGACTTCGTATTGGACTTTTTGAGAAACGATGTCCTGAACAAACCTCAAAAGTTTGACATGAAAAACACTTTTGAATACGCCTTCAAGAAGCTTAGGGAGCTGGATTTGTTGCCGGGCATAGAATATAGGAGAGAGAACCGCATCGACGAATTCGACACTGAATACGCATTTGGCTTTTACGTATCGCGCCTTTCCATGGACGAAATACTGTCCGAATCGGAAAAGCGCGAAATTAAAAAGGCAATAGATAGCCTTGCAAAATTTGGGAAGATAGAAAATGCCGTATCTACTTTAACATTTACTTTAATATGGAGCAAAAATAGGGAAAATATTTTGCCATGACAAATACAACAGAAAAACTGATGGAAAAAGCGTCCGCTTTCCACGGGCATGTTTGCGGAGGATTGGCGATAGGCGTAAAGGCATGCGAAGCTCTCGCGGAATTCTGGAATTTAAATTTGTCGGATTCGCAAGTTCCAAACTCAACTTTAAAAGAAAAGATTGTATGCGTAGCCGAAAACGACTCGTGCAGCATAGACGCTATCCAATCAATTCTGGGATGCACTTTGGGCAGCGGCACCCTGTTTGTAAACAATGTAGGCAAACAGGCATTTTCTTTCTTCGACAGGGAATCACAAAAATCCTTGAGAATATGCCTCAATGTAAATTTTGATTCAACCCCTAAAGAAGAGCGCAAAAATATAATTTTAGCTACGCCTATCCGCTCGCTTTTCAAGTATTCGGAACCTAACATAGCCGTTCCGCGCAGGGCTAAGATATTTCGGAATGCCAGATGCGAACGTTGCCTTGAATACTCTGCCGAAAGCTGCATCCGCCTATATGGCGGCAAACTTGTATGCGCGGAATGCTACCGCATATTACGAGATTCGGAGAATATTTAATATGCGAAAACATCTAAAATTTTCTCTAACATTTCTATTGTTTATATTTCTTGCGGCATCTGCGTGCAGCAGGAACGACGAAGGGCTAAGGCAGCGCAGATCAGACGGGCGGACCATAAAAGACGCGGCCGGAAGGATTGTCAATATTCCTCGCGAGGTTGAAAGGGCTGTGTGCGTCGGAGCCGGAGCCCTGCGTTATGCGGTATATGCCGGAGGAATCGACAAAATAGTCGGCGTTGAGGACGGCGAGGGTAAATGCCCGCCGTCGAAATGCTTTAGCTACGCAAACCGCGAAGTATTTTCCAAGCTTCCAATAATAGGCAGAAACGGAGTTCCCAACGAGGAATCAATACTGGCGTTAAATCCCGATGTTATAATAACCACAAATCCGCCATCTATAGCCTCCGCGATGCAGAAAAGAATGAACATACCCGTAGTTTGCATACCCATACCCGAGGGAATGTTCGGGGACGATGTCCATACAGCTCTGACGATTGTGGGAGAAACTCTCGGGAAGCAAAAATCGTGCAAAGAATTGTCTGAATATATAAAATCGCTCGAGCGAGACCTAAAGCGCAGAATAGCGAATGTGAAGGATTCAGATAGACCGACCGCATACGTCGGAGGAATATCATTTAAGGGCGCACATGGATTTGAAGGTACAGAAGGCAAATACCCGCCTTTTGAAGCCGCAGCAGTGAAAAACGTTGTCGATGAACTTGGACGCGACGGGGCATTCGACGTTGATATAGAACAAATACTGAAGTGGGACCCGCAATATATATTTCTTGAAATAAATAACATGCGGCTAATATATGAGCTCTACTCAAAGCGCCCAGAAATATTCAAGATGCTGACAGCTGTGCGCAAAAACAGGGTTTATTCAAACGTTGCGTTTAGATTTGGAGCCACAAACACCGAAATGGCAATAGCAAACGCCTACTACATAGGCTCTATAATTTATCCCGAGGAATTTTCCGACGTTGACATCGCCTCAAAAACCGACGAAATTTTCGGGCATTTTCTCGGAGTACGCTTATATGGCGACTTGAAAAAACAAGGATACGAATTTAAGAAAATAGAATTTTAGCGTTTAATGAATCCCAAGAAACTGCGTTCATCTGAAAAAAGAAAGCTCGTATTTCTAATCGTGCTATTTATAGGACTCTGTATTTGCGCATTTGTATCGATAGTATCCGGAGCTTCGGATTTGGGCATTATAGACACGGTACAAGCCATACTCGGCGCGGCGCCGGAACGCGACATTCTAATAGTAAGGGAAATCCGACTTCCGCGCCTGCTAACAGCGGTATTCGGAGGAGCGGGACTCGGTGTAGCCGGTTGTATTTTGCAGTGCGTATTGCGCAATCCCCTTGCCTCGGCCTCCACTCTCGGGATATCGCAAGGAGCCGCCTTCGGCGCGGCATTTGCCATAATCGTATTGGGAGCCGGCTTCCAAAGCGGGGCAAATCTGCCTACTTTCGACAATCCAGCGGTTATCGCCATATGCGCTTTTATAGGCAGCACAACGTCGGCACTAACCATATTGGGGCTGTCAAAATTTAGGAGCGTAAGCCCCGAGGCGATGATACTTTGCGGCGTTGGACTGAGCGCGCTATTCGCGGGGGCCACCGCAATGCTCCAATATTTTGCCGATGAAATAAGCGTGGCATCTGTGGTGTTTTGGACTTTCGGAGATCTCGGTAGGACGGCATGGAAGGAAACCTCAATAATAGCGGGCATAGTATTGATTCTTGCATCGGCATGCATGTTTCAAAGATGGAATTTGAACGCCCTCGAATATGGGGACCAAACAGCCCATAGCCTCGGCATTCCGGTTGACTCTTTCAGACTTTGCATGTTAATGTTATGTTCCATGGCTGCGGCAGTAATAGTTTCATTTGTGGGCATAATAAATTTTGTGGGACTCGTCGCTCCGCATATAGCCAGAAAATTCGTGGGAAGCGCATACGGATACCTGCTGCCCGCCTCAGCCATGACGGGAGCCGCCCTGCTCACTTTAAGCGATGTCGCCGCAAGAACTATCGCCTCCCCGATAACACTGCCCATAGGGGCCATCACCTCCCTGCTCGGGGCTCCGATTTTTCTATACCTTTTGGCGTCCGGAGGAAAGTTTAGATGATAATAACAAAACATTTAAATTTTAAATACAGATGCGGCCGACTGATATTGGAAGATATAGGATTTTCTTTGGAAGGCGGAGAAAGAGCGGCTATACTTGGAAACAATGGCGCGGGTAAGAGCACCCTGCTCAAATGCCTAAACGGTATTTTGCCCTCGGGAAACGATACCATATATATAGACGGAAAGTCGGCATCTTCAATGAACCCCAAAGACATTGCCCGCAACATAGCCTTTGTGGCCCAAAAAAATTCCGCCCCACGCATGACTGTATACGACACTGTTTTGCTCGGGCGCAAGCCGTACATGGGCATTTCTCCGTCTAATTCGGACCATGATATTTGCCGCGAGATTTTCAAAAAAATGGGACTTGAAAATATGGCCGACCGCTATGTCTCGGATCTAAGCGGCGGAGAACTTCAAAAAATTATGCTTGCGCGGGCCTTGTGCCAAAACCCAAAAATACTTTTACTCGACGAACCCACAAGCAATCTCGATCTCAGAAACCAACACGAAACTCTCGCTTTGGTGTCAGATATTGCCAGGGCGCACAAAATAACCGTAATAATGGCAATACACGACATAACCCTCGCCCTGCGATACTGCGACAAATTTATAACTTTAAAAAACCGTAGAATACACTCTTGCGGCGACAAGGCAACGATTACCGCCAAATGTATAGAAGACGTCTATGGAATTCCCGTAAAATTGGAGATTTTAGACGGGCAACCCGTCGTAATCCCCATGATTTAATCCTGCTTATAAATCGGCGATTTGCGGGTTTTCTAAGCGGCGTTTCCGAGACAAATATTCCCGCGCAAAATACGGTTAAATAGAATCGCTATTGCTTCGGCAAATAGAGTCTATATCCGATTTCATTAACTTGAAAATGTCCGACGTGCGCGTAGGGACAAAAGAAGGTTTTTTTGAAGATAATAAAAAGGCGTTTGAAGCCGAAGTGGAATAGCCGCGCACAGCCTCCAAAGGTTTTTTGGATATCCATGATGGAGACAGCTGCACGCCGTCGTTTACCACAAAGACATCGTCTCCAAAAAGAGAGTTTATGCCGTTTTCTTCCTTGTCTAAATCAGACAAGAAGAATCCCATATCCGCACAATCCCCAAAGGCTTTGCGGACAATAGAAGCCGCCGAATGGTTGGGATACCAAAATCTCAACATATCAGGCTCGATGAAGTACAAGAAATCGAAGCCGAACTTCAGCGGCAATTTTTTCAATACCGCGGCCGCGTCGAACAATACTTTAGACGGCAGAACGCCGAAATCCGAAAACAATGTGAAACTCCAATCGCCATGATATTTGGATTTTAAAGTTTTGACAATATTTCCCGCAAAATCTCCGCAGATTTCCAAACGCTTAGAGATAGATTTCGCGCACGAGCTGGCTCGCGTTGAATTTTCTGGGCTGCCACCGATGTAGAGGAATGTAAAATCCGACCCCGAAGATATAATATCTGTCGCCTCTCGCAAAGTTTCAGCATTAAAGCCAGATTTTTGCAATATATGGAAATTCAATCCGGAAGCTTCCAAAACA
Source organism: uncultured Opitutales bacterium (assembly GCA_944389885.1). Lineage (GTDB taxonomy): Bacteria > Verrucomicrobiota > Verrucomicrobiia > Opitutales > Intestinicryptomonadaceae > Merdousia. The sequence goes on along the minus strand of CALXNZ010000014.1, from coordinate 13,922 downwards.
TCGCGCAAGTTTCTCGCGGGAGAAAGCCCATTGGCGGATAATATGTCGGTCTTCCTTGACGAGCTAAAGAAGGAAAGTTTTTCAAAGGGGGCATAATATGTATTAAAAAGTTCAGAATACCCCGCCCTCTTAGAAAAAGCTCGCGATAATACACGTCTGGCCGCATGTGTGTTGAAAAGGCATTTCGGGTGGAGCCCCGCTCCGAAGAGATATTTTACACATTTAAAAATTTTGAGCGGGCAACTCCCGGAATCATAATAAAATTCGCCGTTGCGCCCGTGCGCGCATGGAGTTTCTCCGGACAGGGCCGTTGAATGCACAGTCAAAGGCGAACCGATTTGCGGCTTTATGGAATATCTAAATGGAAGCTCGCTTTGCATAAATGAGCTCTCCTCGGCAAAATCCCAACCGAGAGAGCTTATTAGCATATATACGCATCGCATTTTCATAGGGAAAATTTTTATACACGATACCTTCTTTAAAACAAAATTCTAACAAAATCTAAAAATTTGCACAAAAATAATTTGCTGCCAAAGAATGCAATCCCGCTAATCAATGTGAAAGGGCATTATAGAGCAAAATAGCGCATTTACATCTTATTTTTCGCTGCCTTCCGCTGTTTCGTCATTATCGGATTCACACGCAGACGAGCCATTTTCGATACGCGAATCTACATCGTCCATTCCATTATACAAGACGCGGTTCATGAATTCATCGAATTCCATGCCCGCATATCGCGCTATTCTCTTTCCGGAAAACATTGTGCAATAAGATTAAATTTTGAAATTCTTCCTCGGAATATACTCCTCAATTTTCGGCTCAAAATTTATTATAAATAATTATTTTGTAAAGTTTTTATTTAATAGAAATATTATAAATACTAAATAGGATTAAAAATTATTTTAATGAAAGATTTAGATAACGGATAAAAATCCTTTAAATCAGTCCGCCAAAATGCATAATAGGAGCGATGGACGTATATTTTCCAAATTCATTAAGACTCCCGATAAAAATCGGCATAGAAAAAGGGGCCGTAAAATTCATAAAATTTTCATCTTTCGATAAAAGAGCAATCGGCAGTATTTCCGACCCATGCGCATTAGGCGCAATAAAAGAGCTTGAAGAATATTTTTCTGGGAGGCTAAAGAAATTTCACACAAAAATATCCCCTGACGGTACGCCTTTCCAAAAGAAGGTATGGAGAGAGCTGGCAAAAGTGGAATACGGTGAAACGATAACTTATGGAGAATTGGCCAAAAGGATTGGCGAGCCAAAATCCTGCCGCGCTGTTGCGGGCGCCCTGCACAAGAACCCCATTGCCATAATGCTGCCTTGCCACAGAATAGTTGCCGCGAACGGAAAGCTTGGAGGATTCGCCGGAGGTATCGCGGTTAAGAAATTTCTTATAGACCTCGAAAAATCGGCGACGGAATATTAAAACATAATCATGTATTTTTTTAATTCTTTGCGCTGGTACGCCGTATATGTGTAAGTTTTCAAGAGGCAAAGGACGCACCAGAGCGCAAACGCCCCCAAAATTATATAAAACAAAGTTCCGACGCCGAGGAGATTGCGCGGCTGAGCCGATACGGAATTTGCCACTACAAAATGCGCCCCGCCCCAAAGCACGGTAAAAATGCACCCAAGCAAAATTCCCAAATCAAAAAAGCTCAGATAGTTTATTACATGCCCCGCCCGAGGCTTTATATGCTCGCTGAAATAACTTAGATATGCAAAGGGCCCCACAAGGATTATGTCGAAAAATATCAATCCTGCAGAAAGAAGAATCTTATAACTTGTAATTAGGGCTTTGCGCCCCGCGACGGACAATTCCGGGAACTGGTTTGCTATGAGCTTTATGTCTTCGCCGCTGGTCATATTGATATACGCGAGGGCGGCCAGAGAAAGCGCGACAAATACAAAAAATATCCGGCGCGATATCTTCAATTTTAAAGCTTCAAACTCTGCGTTTTTCTTCATTTTAAACCAGAGGCGCTTTTGCGCTTTCCGAGAGTATGGACTCTGCTGCGTCTATATTTTTCACCGCCATAATCATTACGGGATTGTCATGCATAGGCCTTGTCATGGCGTACATATATTCTATATTGATTCCCGCCATTGCCGCGCGGGAAAGTATTTTGGAGAGCGAGCCGGGGGTATCGCTCACCTCCACAGCCAGAACGTCCACCAGTTTCGCGAAGAACCCCTTATCCCTAAGAATTTTCTCCGCTTCTTCGGGTTTGTCGACGATTGCCCTCACTATCCCGTAGTCCCTTGTTTCGGCGATTGTGATTGTGCTAAGGTTGATGTTTCCGTCCGCCAGCGCTTGGCAAACCTTTTCGAGATGGCCGGGAGTATTTTCCAAAAATACGGATATTTGTTTAAGTCTCATTTTAACCTCCTTGTATTTAAATGTTGCGATAGTCGAACACTCGTTTCACTTTGCCTTCGGAACGCGCTATCTTATGGGGTTCCACTATGCGCACTTCAATGCGGATTCCCACTATGTTCATTATGGAAGCCTGAATCCTCTTCCGCACGTTTTCCAGCTGGGAAACTCCGTCGGAGAAAGTGCTTTCAGAAACTTCCACTTCCACGGTCACCGTATCGAGATCTTTTTTGCGCTCCAATAGAATGCGATAATGCGGCGTACTTTCCTCGACGCGCATGAGAGCCGCTTCTATTTGTGACGGGAACACGTTCACGCCGCGTATGATAAACATATCGTCGCTGCGGCGTTCTATGCGCCTTATTCTGCGGACAGTTCTGCCGCAGGGACATTTTTCCGCAATTATCGACGTAAGGTCGTGCGTCCGATAACGCAATATAGGCATGGCTCGTTTTGCGAGCGTGGTAATTACGAGCTCGCCGACCTCCCCGTCCGGAAGCGGTTTTCCGGTTTCAGGATCGAGAATCTCCGGATAAAAGTTGTCTTCAAGAATATGTATCCCGTTGTGTTCGGGACATTCTCCGCCGACTCCTGGCCCGGCTATTTCAGACAATCCGTAAATATCGAAAGCCTCCATGTTCGTGTTATCCTGCACAAATCTGCGCATTTTTTCCGACCACGGCTCCGCTCCAAATACACCTATGCGCAAGGGCAGCTTTTTCATGTCGATTCCGTATTTGTGGGATTCCTCTATTACGTGCACAAAGTAGCTTGGAGTGCACGATACAACAGTGGCCCCAAAATCGCGCATAATCATGAGCTGTCTTTCCGTGTTTCCCCCGGAAGCCGGAATTACGGTGCAGCCCAATTTTTCAGCGCCGCCATGAAGTCCGAGTCCGCCGGTAAAAAGGCCGTATCCGAAAGAATTTTGTATGAAATCGCCCCTGCGCACGCCGAACATCAAAAGGCAGCGCATCACCGAGGCGTTCCAAACTTCCATATCTTCCTCTGTATATCCGACAACTATCGGCTTTCCCGTGGTGCCGCTGGAAGCGTGCAGTCTTACAATCTCGCCCATTGGCACGGCAAACATTCCGTAAGGATAGGTGTCGCGCAGGTCGGTTTTCTGAGTAAAGGGAAGTTTTACGATGTCGTCAATCGACTTTATGTCCTCCGGTTTTACGCCGAGCTCGTCCATGCGTTTTCTATGCAGGGGAACGTTATCGTACGCGTGTTTTACGAGAGCCACCAGCCTTTGAGACTGTATTCGGCGGAGTTCTTCAACTGGAAGGAAATCCATTGCGCTCGCCGGATGGAAATCTCCGTTTTTGTCATTCCAATTCTGTGCCATAGACGTCTATTTTCCTTTTCTGCCCAATTTAAAAGCTATTTCGTTGGCTTCGTGCAGTTTTTCGGGGAAAAATTTTTTTAGGGTATCAAGCCACTTTTGCTCGGAAATATCGAAGTAGTTGCTCAGAACGCCGAGCATTGCTACATTGAGTGATTTCTGAGATGGCAGTTTCGAGGAATCAAAATCTTCCGGAGAGATGCGCACCGCTCCATTCGCCATGGAGACCATATGCGGATCCGACCATTCAGGCTGCATGGAGAGGAGAAAATCCACTTCCCCCTCAGGTATCATCGGGCTCTCCACTTTTTTCCCGAAGCGGACGTCGCTGGATATTGAGCCTCCCCTTTGAGACATTCCGTGAACCTCGGCTTTTTTAACGTCATAACCGAGTTCAAATAGGAGTTCGCTCAATATGAGGGAAGCTTTCAAAACTCCCATGCCTCCGAGTCCGGCAAGCCTAATATTTGTGATTTTGGAATCGCTATCCATAGGTTAAGCCTTTTTCATTTTAGCCAAATTGGCAGCCGCCAAAAGGCAAGGCTGTCTGAGGGCGATGAGTGTCAATTCGTTGGTTTTAAGTTTTTCAGAAAGATATTCTTTAAATTTTGCGGAATCCCTAACGGGGTTGAATTCTGCGACATTGGCAATTCCCATGGCTTTTGCCACGGCGAGAATATCTATTTTATTTGTCGGGCTATGGTCGAGTTTTCTACCGGTTCCGGGATTTTCCTGTTGACCTGTCATAGCAGTGGTCGAGTTGTCGACGACTATTACTACATGCCCGGTCGAGGGAGGATTGTAAACCATTTCGGCGATACCGGTCAAGCCGCTGTGGAAAAATGTGCTGTCGCCTATTACGCTCACGACTTTGCGGGCCTGTTCATCTGGCAGCACATGGCGCATACCCAATCCCATTCCGATTGAAGCGCCCATACATATTTGAGTGTCCATGCCGCTTATAGGCTTCATGGCAGCCAAGGTATAGCACCCTATATCCCCGGCGACTATACAGCCCAACTCCACCAGCGGCGCAAAGCTAAATACATGCGGACACCCCTTGCATAACTGCGGCGGACGAGCTTTTAGGACGGGCATTTGGAATTCGAGATTTCCGGCGATTTGCGCGCGGGCCTTGTCCACGTTCATTTCTCCGAAGCGCCATTTTTCAGCCCTATCTTCGATATTTAATCCGGCGGCCTTAAGGAGAGTTGTCATGTAAGGATCTCCTTCCTCCATAACAATGCAGCGTTTATATTTCTTAGCAAAAGCCGCAATGGAGCGCACTGGAAGCGGATTTGAGAATCCGACTCTGAATATTCCGGCATCTGGAGCCGCATCTCGAGCGTGATGGGCGGCGACTCCGCTGGCTATTATGCCCAATTCATTTCCGACACCGTCAATTTCCGTATTTAGATTGGAATTTTCATTCCACTCCAGCATGTCTGCAAGCTTCTTGCGCAGGCGCAAATGCGCCGGACGAGCATGCCCAGGCACCATAACCCGCGCAGGAATATCGCGGTTAAAATTCGCCCGCGGGGGTTTTGATGCCGTCGATTCGTCGAATTCTACAACCGTATTGCTGTGGGCTATGCGAGTTGTTGTTCTAAGTATAAAAGGTATGCCCCATTTGCGGGACAGTTCAAAGGCAAGGCGCGTGAAATCGTAAGCTTCCTGGGAATCAGAAGGCTCCAATACAGGAAGCCCGCCGGCAAATGCCAATGAGCGCGTATCCTGTTCGTTTTGGCTCGAAGCCATGCCGGGATCGTCGGCGACAACCGCCACCATAGCGCCCTGAATTCCGCTGTATGCGGCCGTAAAGAAAAGATCTTGAGCCACATTAAAGCCGACATGCTTCATAGTCACAAGCGATGAGCTCTCCGCGAAAGCCACTCCGAGAGCCACTTCTGCTGCGACTTTTTCATTTGGGGCCCATTCCGCGTTTCCGCCGAGGAATGAGAAAGTTTCAAGTATTTCCGTCGAGGGAGTTCCCGGATAGCCAACTCCAAGCGCGCAACCGGCATGGAGAGCGCCTAAAGCCACGGCTTCATTCCCGCTCAACAATTTCCTGTTTTTTTCAGACATGGGTTAAATTGAATAAAAACGCATGCAAATCTGCAACACTAAATTTCCCTTTAGCTTTTTGGAGTCGAAATTAAAAAGCTTTGAAAGAGTAAAAATAGTTTGCCCGCGCCTTAACTTTTTGCAAAATTGCGCGATTATTTTCGACTGACAGAATTAGTGAAGAATATGGAATACCAATTTAAAGCAGAAGTAAAACAAGTTCTGGATATAGTTGTAAACTCACTATATACGGATAAGGAAATCTTTGTCAGAGAGCTGGTTTCCAACGCCTCCGACGCGTCTGAAAAGCTCCGCTTCAAAAAATTATCCGACAAGGAAGAGATAGACGAATCCTCTCTAAAAATATCCATAACCGTCGATAAAGACGCCAACACCTTTGCCATAGAAGACTTCGGAGTCGGCATGACAAACTCCGAGCTTCTTGAAAATCTGGGGACAATCGCCCATTCCGGGTCAAAGAAGTTTCTCGAGGCCCTCAAGGAAAACAAAGGCCAACTTGGAGAAAATTTGATAGGGCAATTTGGAGTAGGCTTTTACAGCGTATTCATGGTGGCGGACAAGGTCGATGTCTTTACAAAATCCGAAGGCGGAGATCCCCTGCACTGGTCTTGCGACGGCTCGGAAAATTTCACGATTCAGCCATGCGATAAACCGGAGCGGGGCACAAAAATAGAAGTTTCCTTGAAGCCGGATTACAAAGAATTCTCGGAGGCCCCTCGCATACGCGAAATTCTCGAAAAATACAGCGCATATGTGGATTTCCCGATATTTTTAAACGGAGAGGCTCTAAAAACCCGCCAGGCAATTTGGCTGAAATCGAAATCGGAACTTGATGACAAGCAATACTGCGACTTCTATAAATTTCAGTCGCACGCATATTCCGATCCCATAGACTGGCTTCATTTTAAAGCCGACGCCCCGGTGGAATTAAACGCCCTAATATACGTTCCCGCAGAGAATCCGGAACGACTCGGTTTTGGAAAAACAGATTGCGGAGTAAGTTTGTATTGTAAAAAAGTACTCATAGACGCCTCTCCAAAAGACATGTTTCCTGAATGGATGAGATTTGCCAGGGGCGTAATAGACAGTTCGGATATCCCGCTTAATATTTCCCGCGAAAGCATGCAGGATAGCGGACTTACTAAAAAGCTTGGAAACGTCGTCTTAAAACGATTCGTCAAGCACTTGTCGGAAATCGCCTCAAAGAATGCCGAAAAATACGCAAAAATATACGGAAGCATAGGTAGATTCATAAAAGAGGGGGCTGCAATGGATTTCGACCACCGCAATGATCTCGCAAAACTTCTGCGCTTTGACAGCTCGCTATTTGAAGACGGAAAATCTACTTCCCTGCAAGATTATGTGTCAAGGATGAAGCCGGATCAGAAAGAGATATATTACGCGTCCGGAAGCGACAGGGAAACAATAGAGAACGGCCCGTATGTGGAAGCCTTTAAAGCGCGCGGATTGGAAGTTTTATACTTCTACGATCCAGTGGACGGGTTTGTAGCCGGCAGTCTTGGAGAATTTGAAGGAAAGACGTTTATGCCTGCGGATAGCGCCGACGTAAAGCTGCCGGATATCCCCCAATCGGCAGAAGAGGGGGAACCTATATCAAAAGACGATATTGAATCTTTATGCGGATGGATAAAATCTGCGCTTGGGGCTGAAAAAATATCAGAAGTTCTCACCTCTGGACGCCTTGTGGACAGTCCTGTCGCAGCGCTAAACGCCGACAGCATATCGCCGCAAATGCGGGCAATGCTGCGGGCGATGAATCCCGATTCAAAAATGCCCGCTCCAATAATAAAGTTTGAGATAAACCCCCGCAGCCCGGTGATAAAAAATCTCTGCCGTTTGCGCAAGGACGATGAAAATCTGGCAAAGCTGGTGCTTGAACAGCTGTACGACAACGCGCTTTTGGCCGCTGGGATTCTCGACAATCCGCTTTCAATTTCCAAGAGGATGAACGAGATTCTCGCGCATATAAAAGCCTAAGTATTCATTCCTTGAAAAACGCCGTCGCTTATTTTGTATCGACGGCGTTTTTTATTGCGATTTTCCCGCAAATAGAAAAAGTTTGAAAGTATGTCGTCTATATATCGGGCATTTAAATTCGCTAAGGAACAACCTTTAGGCTGTTTGGGTTCCCTGCTCTTCTCCGCTATCATGACAACCGCCGCAATCGGCGCAATAGGTTTTGCAGCCTACTCGCTAATCGCGGTTTCGGCCTTTAAAAGCGCTATCGCGGATGCAACAGGATTTCATATGTCCGCAGATTCTATACTCTTTAATCTGTACAACGGAAAATGCTCCATTAGCAGAGTGATTCTCGACAACCCCTCCGCCTACGACGTGCATAATATATCTTCAAATTTAAATTTTGAAAACGAACCCTTTATAATCGCCAATCGCATTGAAATGCAAATATCGCCCTCGGACCTGATTTTTAACGGGAAAATAAAGTTGATATCAATATCCTTGGACATCGAAAAATTAAACTGCATCCGCATAAATAATAACACATACAATCTTTCGGAGTTCATAGATGGAATACGCCCCATAATGGCGGCAAACGAAGAAAACGGTTCGATTTTTCTAAGCGACGTATCCGTGAAGATAAAATGGATTTCCTATCGCGATATATCCAATTCCCGCGACGCCCTGTATTGGAACTTAAATGCCAACATAGATTATTCGGATAAAAGCGTGGATAATATTTCTGAACTTTTTTCAAAATTAGACACCCGCTTTAAGGAAGCAAACGTGCCTTTCATAAACAAATCGATCTTTTACAAATGAAGATAGCAGTATTAGCAAGCGGGAGAGGCAGCAATGCCGCGGCCCTATTTAAAGCGAAAGAATCCGGTATCCTACGCGACGCAGAATTTGCATGCCTCATAAGCGACAAACCTGACGCGCCGGCCCTTGAGGAAGCCAAGCTCCACGGGGTGGAATACGTTTATATTCCTCCGGAACACCAAGGCGCTAAAATCTCTGAAACGGCGTGCCTAAAGTATATAGAGTTCTTGAAATCCCGCAATGTGGAGCTCGTCGTGCTTGCGGGCTTTATGCGCATACTTCCTCCTGCATTCGTGGAGGCATTCCAAGGAAATATGATAAATCTACACCCCAGCCTTTTACCCTCCTTTAAGGGGAAAGACGCCATCAAACAGGCTTTTGAATACGGCGTAAAAATATGCGGCTGCACTGTCCATTTTGTGTCAAATGAGCTTGATGCGGGAAAAATCATAGCCCAAAAAGCCGTCGAAATACTTCCTTCTGACACTCTTCAGGCTATTGAATCAAGAGTGCACGAGGCGGAACACAACCTGTTAATTTCGGTCGTCTCAGATTTCTGTTCAGGGAAGTTTCAAAAAAATGCCTGATGCAAAACCCGCCAGATACAAGGGAACTGCCCTAAGCCGCTTTCGCACCTACCACGAGTGCGACTTTTTTGAGATTAAATCCCCACAAGCATTTTCGGCCGCGTACGCTTACGCCAAGAAGAAAGGGCTTCCAACTTTTGTTCTCGGCAACGGCTCCAACATTTTTTTTAAGCGCAAGAATATAAGAAGCCTCATAATAAAAAACTCTCTTCCCAAAATGATAGAAAGCTTAGGGGAAGACAGGTTCAAAGTATCCTCCTCCACAGAGCTGCTTGAGCTGCTGAACAAGATGTATGCGGAAGGCAGAGACGCCCCGTATTATCTGGCTTCGGCTCCATGCCAAGTAGGCGGAGCGCTGGCTATGAATGCCGGAACGGGCCCGCGCGAGGGCAAATCCATAAGTGATTTTCTCGAATCTGTCGAATATTTTGACAACGGAAATTTTTGCTTTGCCGAAAAATCGGAATTGTACCTTGCCCACAGAAAAAGTTCCCTGCAAAAAAACGGGATATTCATAGTTTCGGCAATATTTAGATTCCCGAAAAAACTTTTCAGCTCGAATCCTGTAAAGGAGAGGCTGTCATGGGCAGCAAAGAACCAGGATCTCTCGCTTCCGAATTGCGGCTCCCTATGCACGCGTTATGATGCCCGCATAATGAAGTTTGTAAGGCTGCTATTCGCAAAATTTCCCGCAGGAATAAGCAGCAAGAAATTGAATTGGGCATATAATAAATCTCCAAATCCAATCTGGCTGCGCTCCATGATTTTTATACTCGCCGCCTTGCACAAGATGTTCCGCAAAGAGTTGCGCTTTGAGTTAAAAATAATAGATTGACCGCAAACCTCAAGGTTTACGATATTGCCTGCCTACTTAGCGGAATTAGGGGTGAAAACTAAATCATTTCTGGCTTTTTTCCCGTCAGGAGTTATAAAGCTCAACTTTATCGAATCCGCGCCTATATGTACCTCAACGGCCTCCATGTTTGAATTGACCACATTGGGCATTTTAAAAGGCGTTTTTCCTCCCTCAATGTAAAGATGGCGATGCAGATGGCCGCTTATGATAACATCTATGCCGGCGTTGTTTAAAATTTCCGGATATTTCCTCATGACGTCTATGGCCCCGTGCCAAGAACCCTCAGCAGGCGGTATATGGGTTATAACCAGTTTTACCGGAGCGGATTTAAATTCTTGGGATTCCACAACGCCCTTCAACCAATCGGCTTGAACGCTTCTATATTTATCGAAATCCGCCAAATCGGTATATTCAATATCCGAATCCGGCTTATCTTCTCCCCCGTCAAGAAATATAAAATATACAGGACCAAAGCGGAAGGAATAATATGGCTTGCCGGTGGGGGTCGGAAAATAAGCGAGGAACTCTTCGGAAAACGGGCCGCGGGTCTCGTGGTTGCCGCGCGCCATAAATACTGGAATTTCTCCGTTTGTGGCAGCGCATACCGTATCCATGAACCCCGTAAATATCTGCTCCTGGTTTCGCATATCGCTAAGCATGTCGCCGTTCATTAGCAGAAAATCAAAATTCTTTATGTTCTTTATGAGGTTTCCCAGGCGCTTATAATCGGCGTGAATGTCGTTAACCACAAGGAAAGAGAGCTCCTTAATTGAATTATCCGCAGTCTTGAAGCGCAAAGGCTCTTTTCTATAAACGTCGCTTGAAGCCGTATCCCCATAATGGACATTGCCGTTGGGCAATACTTTTACAACTTCCTTGCTGAATATTCTGTATCTATAAGTGCGCCCTTTTTCCAAGCCATCTACGGTTATGCGATGCAAGGAGCCTATTTGTTTCTTTCCCAATGGAGAATCAAAATATTTTTTGCGTTCGCAAGCGTAGAAATGGCTGCCGTCGTCCGGGGCAATTTCAACCCAAGAAACGGCAGGAGAATCCGTAGTCCAAACAATTTGAGCCGAATTTTCTCCAAGATTTGTGAGGTATGGACCGTTTTTTATAGATATGGCGGACGCCGAATTAATTGCAAATATCAAGAAAATCGGAATCAAAAACCTTGCCATACCTACCTCCTTCATCACTTATTTCTCAAGCATTATACTTCTAAATTTGGCTATCTCGGCATCGCTTATGCCGCCGGATTTTAAATATCTTTCTACTTTTACAGAATAGGGTTCATCTTTAGAACCGAAAGAATCGAAGCCTTCCACCAACTTAAAATAGCGGGGTTCCGCCACAAAATCCATATTCCTGTCGGCAAAAATAGTCGCCTGCCAGTCTTTTTCGAGTTCGTCGGCCGAAACGCCGAGAATGGCGTTGAGTATAAACGCCAAAGAACCGGTTCTGTCGGCTCCGCCTATACAATGCACATAAAACGGATAATTTTTCTCGTCGCAAAACAGCCTAAACATTTTTACAAAGCGCTCTTTGCCATCTTTTTCAAAGGAACCCGCATAGCCGGAAGAAGATATGTTTATCCAATTAACATCTTTTCCAAGCGGCGAACCGGACATATCCGCGACTTCTTTCTTACTGCGAAGATCGAGATCCGTCTTTATCTTCAAGACATCTTTCATGTACTTTACGCCTTCCGGCTTTATAGTATTTGCCCCGGCCTTAATTCCGTCTTTACTGTTTGCGTTGAGGCCCGCTCCGCGGAATATTAGATTTTGACGCACGCGCTTGCCGTTCAGCCCTTTTCTGCCGCCAAGATCTCTAACATTTCTAACGCCCGCCACAGTCATCATTCTCGGAGCGGCGTCTGCGGTTGTAAAAGTACGCGTTTTTGATACGTCGGAACCGTCCGAAGTCTTAACTCTCCAAAAATACTTCCGAGCCATTTTCAGGTTGGGAACGCTCGCTGAATTGCCGTTTGAGGATACCGATATTGGATTTTTAAAATCTTTGTTCTCTGATAGCTCAAGAATGAAGCCGTCGTTGGAATCGGCCGTCCAAACAAACAATACAGGTTCCGGATCCCGGGCTGTTTTTGAGAGTTTCTTTCTAAAATCCTCGTCTCTCATAAGTTTTACCCGCTTATCGGAAGCTTCCGCCAGAAAATCCTCAACGGGCTTTTTATGTTGTGAAACCACCGCGTTTTGCTTTGGCATAAGAGGATTTATTTTAGCTTCAGCGGCACAAAGTACAAATACCGTCAAGGACAATGCGAGTAGGATTTTTCTTATCATGCTTCTTTATTTCTATTAGATTTTTTTATTACCTTTTTTCAAAACGCCAGTGCATAACTGACGGTAGATGTTTTTAGATATTGTTGATTGTTTGTAAAGATTAAAGCTATTGATTCATTTACTAATTGCCCCCTAGGGGGCGGCGCACTTTAGTTCGTGAAGATAATCGCTTGGACTTTTCCAATTTAGTGTCTTTCGGGGGCGAGAGTTGATCTCATTCAATGCAAATTTTAGTTCCCTTTCCGTAGCTTTTCTCAAATCCATTCCCTTCGGAAAGTACTGTCTCAACAATCTATTTGTGTATTCATTGAGACCTCTTTCGTAAGAAGTGTATGGGTGTGCAAAGTATATTTCACTCCTTAATTTTTTACTTAACAATTTTTCAACTCCGACACATTTTCCAAATATACGGATTGAGACGGAAATGCGAAAGACAAGCCGAGTTTGTCCACCGCCTCCATGATTTCAAGATAAATATTATCCATAACGTTAAGATATTGAGATGTGTTCAATACATAAGTATAGAATACTATCGAAACGTTGAGTGAGGAATCTCCGAATCCGGTAAAATTAACTCGAATAACTCCGTTGTCCACGTCCGGATTATTTTTCAATAGCTCCCGAATATCCTCGAGTAGCTGCTTCATTTTTTGCGGAGTTGTGGAATATGTGAGGCCTATTGTAAAAGCCGACTTCCGCATAGTGCGCTTGGAATGGTTTTGAATGACAGCATCTGCGAGTTTTGAATTTGGTATTGTAATGACGCTTTTATCGAAACCCCGCACGCGGGTCGAGCGCAATCCGACGGTTTCTACTATTCCTTCGGCCCCGTCGGAAATTATCCAATCCCCCACTACAAAAGGCTTGTCGGCTATCAGCGACACCGATCCAAAAAAATTTGCTATCGTATCTTTAGACGCAAAGGCCAAAGCCGCGCCGCCTATGCCCATTGAGGCAATTATGGCGTTTATGTTCACGCCGAAACTATCCATTACCACAAGCGCGCATATTGCAAGGACAAAGTACTTTACAAGCTTCCTCCCCATATCCATAAGATTGCGCGTCGCGGCGAATCGAATATCCAACTTCTGGCTAAATATGCCAAATATCGCGTCTATGAATATGGTTAGGGCCCAAAACGCTATACAAATATCAGTCCCTATTATCAGCCGCCCCACATACCCGAAAATCTTTGGATTATGCAATAAAAGCGCCAATGCTACATACAGCGCAGTGGTCATAAGCAGCCATCTCAGTGGCGACTGCAATCTTGATAGCAGATATTTCCCGGATTTTCTATCGGAATCCGGAACTTTTAGGGAACGCCATAAAAACAGGTTGAAAGCCACCGGAACAAGGTAGTGTTGCAATAGCCATACCAGTATCAAGACCGACAGTGTCAAAAGTAGATCCGCAACCCGATAACCAAAGAACTCGCATCGCAAAAAAGAGGCCGCAGCGGGCGAAAAATCCGCTCTACGTCAAAGATTGTGGAATGGGAGAAAAAAAAGAGGGCAAAGAGAATAAAAAATGTTCTACAATGCCCAAT
>CALXNZ010000013.1 GCA_944389885.1 uncultured Opitutales bacterium | reverse complement strand
GACGCCGCCGGCGTTTGGCGCTTCCAGACGCCCGACGGCGGCAAGACGTGGGGTTCTTATCCAACGCGCGCCGACGCGATCCGCGCGGCAAAGAAATACAATTTTTTTGAAGTAATAGATTAAAGAAAGGAAATATCATGGCAGTCATATTTAAAGAACCAAAAACTCGCGAAGCCATTGAGGCGGAAGCCGACGCCATCGCTAAAATCAAAGTGCAGATCCGCAAACTTACTGTCGCGCGCGACGCCGCGACTTTAAAGATTAACGAGCAATACAATCCTCAGATAAAGGAGCTTGAGGCCGAGCGCGATGCCCGCGAGCTTGCGCTTGCTCCGTTCGTATCCGCGCGCAAGGCTGAGCTTATGGGGCGGAATAAGAGCGCATCTTCGCCGCTTTCAATGTACGGCTTTCGAACGGGCCAGACCACTATCCGCAACAAGAGCGGCAAACCCGACAATGTCGTCGCCTGCGAGCTTGTCGAGCGCAAGCGCACAGATTGCGCCAAAGTCTCTTACAGCCTCGATAAAACCGGCATCAAAAAAGCGCTAAAAAAGCGCGACGCGCAAATCGAAGAACTCTTTGAAATGGAGGTTGTAGAGCGCTTTTACGTTGAACCAAAGACCGATAAAGAGGTGGGAGAATGAAAAGATTAAAAACTCTGGCTGTCGTAAGAATCGGTTGGATTGAATACGGGTTCGAATCGGAGAAAGACGCCATATCTTTTTTGTCTATGGCAAAGAAATCGCTGATGATAGGCACATTCGGGAAAGAAGAATTTGCAACTACTTTAATATCACGGGTGAGCCTATCTTTCAAAAATGAAGGGATCAAGTTAATCAGCAATAACGAATTTAGAAAACTTGAGGATATAGAACACGAGGAAATTCGTAAGAGCATAATAAAAGAGAAGGCTGAAACAAATGGAAATTCTGTGCAAGACAGTTAATAAGCCATTGCGGCGGCGCTTCATCCCCAAAAACAAGCGCACGACGCCACAGCTTGGAAAGTACACTTTTTTGTGGGACAAAATATTCAAAAAGTGGCTATGGGAAACAAAACCGGAAAGTGAAAAAAAGAGACTTCGCCACTCGATAAACGAGGACTTGTTTGGAACATACACAAAGCCGAGTTTGCTTACAAACGAGCAGTGGAGCGTCATGTTCTACGCTCTCGAAATACTCTATAATGACGGTATCCTCGTTTGGACGGACAAAGTGGCTGACCTCGCCCGCGAGGAAGGCCTGCGGCGTATCTATACTTGGTGGATCGAGCACGCCGGTCTTGACGTGGAAGGCATTACGGAGTACGGCGCTCCGGAGTATTACATCTCCGCGATCGCGCGCGACCGATTCGGCGGCATAAGCGACTGGCATACACTTAACTCGTACCGCCTTTGGCAGCTCTTTATAACAATTAAGAACCGCGTAAAAGCCGCCAAAAAGCGTGGCGTATCCCTTTGGCATGCCGCTGATGCCAAACCCGAAACTTCTGACAACTGTCCATTTTAGAAATGGCCCCTTTCGAAAAAATTTTACTTTGTATAATAATACTAAGCTTAATGGACGATAGTTGTTTAGCCTTTATACTTATCTTTATTATTCTGGGTTTATGAAAACCGTCCACGACTACCTACGCGCCCGCTTGTTTCAACAGGCGGGCATTTTTGAGCCCACAGAACTCGCTCCTAGCCTCGACGTGATCGCGCGCATGCAATCCTGTCCGATCTTCGAGGAATACCGCAAAAACCGCATGATTATGGGCTACTTCCGCTACGGATCTCTTCAATCCCAGATAGGCCGCGCAAAGTACGACAATATCGGCTCGATCGAAAAGCGCCTCTCTATATATAAGAGCGACCACAACCGCGAACATCTCGTGGATATTGCAAATCTCGCCATGATAGAGTTTGCCACACACCCGAATTATCCATTCAAAGCCGCAGACGATGGCATTCATACACAACATCTATGAAGATAGACACCTATGTTTCTAAAACATACAAATGCGTACAGCATTTGTGCCCTTGTGGGTGTGGAAACAAAATCATAACGCCTATTGGAAAGAATGCTTGGAATATAGAAGTCCACGACGACGGAACAATATCTTTAAGCCCATCGGTTGGAAATTTCTATCTCCCATGTCGTTCACATTACTATATAAAACACGGTAAAATCAAATTGTGCTGATAAAATGATTACTCCAACAAATGAAATACCACTCGTAAAAGCAAAAAAGTGGGCGGACAGAATCGTCGAAATTCTCGCGCCCCACTGCGATCGCATCGAAATTGCGGGGTCTATCCGCCGTCAAAAGCCGACTATCGGGGATATTGAAGTCGTCTGCATCCCGAAGCAAAATCTGGATATGTTTGGCGTTCCTGCCGGCGTCTGTACCGATTTTATCGAAACTGTCGAGAAATGGGATAAAGTGCTCGGGGAAGCCAACGGACGCTACACACAGCGTATTCTTCCAAATACAAATGGCTTCACCGTAGATATATTCATGGCGGACGCCGATAATTGGGGGTGGATATTTGCGTTGCGGACAGGATCCGCTACCTATGTACAGAAGACATTTTTGAGAGGATTGCGCGCCGTAGATTGTTTTGCCGTGGACGGTTACGTCTATGATTTTACTGATACCCTGCATCCGAAGAAAGTTTCCCTTCGGGAGGAGTCAGACCTTTTTAAGCTAATTGGCCTCGATTTTGTCCAGCCGCAAGAGCGTAATTTGTCGGAATGGTAAAAAGATTTGCGATGAAATTTCAAGGGCTTTGCAAGAGTCTTGCAAAATCCGTTTTTTTCCTCAAACGTTCGATTTTTTTGCGGATTATCGGCCCGCGCGTCGATTTTTTCCTCAAACCAATCCCTACCGTCTCAATTGCCCGAACCTTCCTATTTTAGCGACTTTCGGCGGGTTTTGGCGACTTTTGGCGACTCCTCAAACCTTTTGGGTTAAATCATCTCGTGAGCGGCGGAATGGACGACGTTCCGTCCGCGATATATTCCAACTCTCCATTTACATCTTCGCCGACCGCGTCGTGGGGAGCTACTGTGCAATTTACTCCCGAGAGCATGCAGGACGTCGCTTTCTCTGCCGGCATTTTTCAAGCGCCCTTAAATATAGATTCTCCCGATTGGGACGGCACCGACTTTTCAATAAGCGAAAACGACGGCTATATGATGATGTTTCAAGCCCAATGGTCTCCGGAGTTTGGCTCCAAAATGGAGAATGGTTCGCCGGTATCTGGAACGGGGCTCCAAGGGGTATATCAGATTGGCGGCTGGTTTTACGGAGGGTATCCGATGCAGCAATTTAACAGCCCGAACTATCGCAATAACGCTTGCGGCTTTTATATACAGGGCCAGCAGATGCTTTGGCGCAACGATTCCAATCTGTCCCAGTATGTTAGCGTGTGGCTCGGAGGGCAGATGGCTCCCGTGGAGAGCGTCGCGGCAATGCCTTTTATGGCTTACGCCGGATTGCAGTTTCAAGGCTTTGTGCCAAATCGTCCAAACGATGGGTTCTATGCGGCTTGGATGACAGGCTGGTTTAATTCCTCGTACGGAGATTCTGCAGACACTCCTTACGATGCCTCTTACGAAACCGTAATAGAGCTAACTTATGTATTCCAAATAAACAATAATATCTCAATCCAACCGGACGTTCAATATGTCATGCGTCCGAACGGCAACTCCGATATAGACGACGCCCTCGTTATAGGCGGGCAGTTGATAGTGAGTTTTTAAGGTCTATACATCAAAGTCGGGAATTTTATTCCGACTTTTTAATTAAAAGGTTCTGATTAGAAGTATGAGAAATTGTCGTGCGGGCTTTTGACTTCGTGTCCGGTGCCGGAGCCCCCAACGTTTTTGCCCAAATCTTTTCCGTCGCCAAAGTACACGGGATCGTCCATGTATGCGTTTATGGTATCGCACGCCGACAATAGAGCCGCGGAGAGTATCAAAAGCGGAATTATAAATTTTCCAAAGACGGAATTTTTCATGCCGCTATTTTTTAAATTTGAGAGATAGGTTCAAGCATTATCGCTCGTTCCCATAAGCTTTTCTTGGGCGTTTTCCCATTCCGCATAAAGCGCAGATAGCTCCAGTTTAGCTTTTTCATATGTGTTGGCGACCTCCGAACATTTCTGGCCTTTTGCGAAAAAGTCGGGAGATGCCATTTCGTTTTCCATATTTGATATTTCTCCTTCCAGAAAACTTATCTTGGCCTCGATTTCCCGTATGTTGCGCTTTATCAAATTTGTTTCCTCGCGTTTTTTTGCCTCCAATATCCTGCGCTGTTTCTGGGGTTGCACGGCCTTATCTTTCTTATTGTCAGCCCTCAGAGAAATGCGGCCGTCGGTTTTTATGTGTTCAACATAGCTGCTTGCGTTGCCGTAAAATACGCGCAGCCCTCCGTGCCCGAGCTCAAATACGCGGTTTACTAAGGGATCCAAAAAAGAGACGTCGTGGCTTACAATCAAACATGAACCGTCGTAGGATTTTAAGGCCTGCTGAAGAGCCTCTTTCGAGTCCATATCAAGGTGGTTTGTGGGCTCGTCAAGCACAAGAAAATTGAAGTCTTCAAGAAGAATCTTGGCAAGGGCGAGCCTATTTTTCTCGCCGCCGGATAGCACCGAGGTCTTTTTGAATACGTCGTCGCCCTTGAATAAGAAAGCTCCGAGAAGTGTGCGGACATCTTTCTTGCGCTCCATTGGAGCCCGATTGAGCGCTTCCGTAAGAACGTCGTTTTGAGGATCCAATTCCGATGATTGTTGTTGGGCGAAATAAGACATCTCAACATTTTGTCCAAATGTAATTTCTCCAGAATCGGTGCCCAGTTCCCCGGCAATAATTTTTGTGAGAGTGGATTTTCCAGCTCCGTTGGGACCAACGAGTGCTATTCTTTCCCCGCGTCCTATTTTAAAAGATATATTGCTAAATACAGGCTGGCCGTTAAATGACTTGGAAACTCCGCTTACGTCGAGTACGGTGTCTCCGCTGCGCTTTGCCGGCGGAAAATGAAATTTTACGCTGTCGGATTTCTCCTCAACTAATATGCGTTCAATCTTGTCGAGAGCTTTAATGCGGCTCTGAACTTGGGCGGCCTTTGAGGCCTTATATCTAAAGCGCTCTATGAACCGTTCCGTCTTTTCTATCTGGCGCGATTGGTTTGCGGCGGCGCGTTCTATGCACAGGCGCCTGGCGCGGCTTTGGCTCTCGTAAAAATCGTAATTTCCGGAGTAGGATTCAAGCTTGCCGGATACTACATGTATGGTTCGGGTGGTTAGCAGATTGAGGAAGTTGCGGTCATGGCTTACTGCCAGAATAGCGCCTGGATATCCCTGTAGATAGTCCTCAAGCCATGTGACGGATTCTATGTCGAGATGGTTCGTGGGTTCGTCGAGCATCAGGAGGGTAGGTTCTTTCAGCAGCAGTTTTGCCAGGGCTATGCGCATTTTCCAGCCGCCTGAAAATTCCCCGCATGGACGGTTCATATCCGATAGTTTGAAACCCAATCCCATTAGTACGGATTCCACGCGGGAACGCAATTTGCACTCTTGGAGGTCCTCAAGCTTGTGCTGTATATCCCCAAGAGCGTTTATCGCGTCGGCGTATTCTCGCGAATCTGTGGAAGACACCGATATAATCTCGTCGGCATGTGCGGCCATCTTGCGCAGTTGTGTTATATCCTCAAAAGATGATTCCACTTCCTGGAACAATGGGCGCGACGAAGTCGCCACATTTTCTTGAGGAAGGTATCCTATGGTTGCGTATTTGGGCTTGTTTATTAGTCCCGAATCTATTTCCTCTTCTCCGGCAAGTATGCGCAATAGGGTGGATTTCCCCGCGCCGTTTGCGCCTACGAGACCAATGCGCTCGCCTTTGCTTATAACGGCGCAGGCGTTGTCGAATATTTTTCTCGCTCCGAATGCGAGGGAAATGTCCCGCATCTCTATCATTGTTCTTGGCTCTCAACTATTCCCAGTATTTCATCGTGCGAGCTGACAACGGGGAACCCGAGACTTAAAAGTCTGCGGCGCGAATAGTGCCCCTTGTCTATCAAAACGCAATCAACTCCCATGACATTTGCCACTGCCGCATCGTGTTCGGTGTCGCCTACCATTAGGGTCCTTTTTCTGTCGGCTCCCAGGCGTTTTATATGCTCTAACCCAAGCGCGGCTTTTGAGGTCGCGTATATATGGTTTAGCCCCGAGGTTTCCTCAAAATATTCCGATATGCCAAAATGTTTAACCGCTGTCGCGAGATCGTCTTTTTGCGACGCCGAGAGAATGCTTTGGCGCACTCCTATTGACTTCAATTTGGCGATGCATTTTCCGGCTCCGTCGTGCAGCGAGCATTTAAAGCGCCTCTCATTGTATTGGAGAATGAATTCCGCGCCTATTTCTTCAAAATTCGACGAAGATAAATCAAATCCCATGTCTTTATAGAAATCGGATATAGGGAATCTGAAATTCTCGCGATATTCTTCAAGCCGTATTCCGCCCAGGCCCCGGCTTCTCATCATAAAGTCGAGGACATCGGCGCAAAGTGTTGCGTCGTTTATAAGCGTGCCGTTCCAGTCCCAAATTACGTCTTTGTATTTCATCTTCGACAAGAACGTACAGATTGTTATAGTTTCTTTTCGGCGCAACAATAATATTGAAGTTTTTTTCCCCCAGCCAAAACTTGAGGTATGTCAAAACCCAAAATAGTTGTCCTCGATTCCTATACGACCACCATGAATGACCTTTCATGGAATGAACTATCCTCCATTGGAGATGTTATATCGTATCCGCGGACGTCTCGCTCCCAGATAAAGGAGAGGGCCGACGGGGCAGAGATATTGCTGGTGAACAAGGTTCCATTGTTTGAACCGGAATTTGAGATTTTGCATAGCTTGAAATATATAGGAATTCTTGCCACAGGATACAATAATGTCGATCTCGGCTGCGCCAGAAAACGCGGAGTGACAGTCTGCAATGTGCCGTCTTACGGCACCGATTCTGTGGCCCAAAACGTCTTCGCCCACATACTCGGATTTGCGAATGAATTGGGCGTTCACGCGGCCGCCGTGAAGCGCGGAGAATGGTGCTCGAGCCCAGACGTAAATCTTTGTGTGGCCGCAACCCGAGAACTTGCCGGGCTCGTTATTGGTATAGTGGGATATGGCGCGATAGGCTCAAAAGTGGCTGAAATCGCCAAGGCTTTTGGCATGCAAGTTATCGCTTACGGTCCTCATAGGCTTCCCCATACGAGCGAGAACGGAACATCATTTGTGCCGCTAGACGAAATTTGGGAAAAATCTGATATCGTAAGCCTGAATTGTCCTTTAAATCCGGATACCCATGAAATCGTAAATGCAAAATCGATATCGATGATGAAAAGAGGCGTGTGGATAATAAATACAGGGCGGGGAGGACTGGTAAATGAAAGAGATCTCGCCGAAGCCCTCGAAAGCGGGAGAGTGGGTGCGGCGGGTCTCGACGTGCTCTCTATAGAGCCTCCCACTCAGGACAATCCTTTGCTGGCGGCAAAAAATTGCAGGATTTCGCCGCATATAGCTTGGACCACTCAATCTGCCCGCCGCCGTCTAATCGATATAGCAACGCAAAACGTATCGGCGTTTCTCGCGGGAAATCCCATAAACGTGGTCTCTTGATGCGGGCATAAAAAAAGCCCATAATTGAATGGGCTCGTTGAAAAAATATATAAATGTGCTTATTCGCCGTCGTTTCCAATGGCCTGTACCGGGCAGGACTCCATTGCTTCAACGCATTTTGCGTCTTCGGCGTCCCCGGAGGGCTGCTTTTGAACAAAAGCGCAGCCGGTGTCGCTAAGGGCGAAGCATTCTTCGGCGGTTTGAGTGCAGAGGGCGCAACCTATGCATTGTGAATCTACATAGTATTTGCCCGCAACATTGAATTCGTTTTTATCACTTAGGTTTGCCATAATGTGGAAAACCTTAGCTCCTTGCATTTTGGCGTCAAGTTTTTTTGCGGTTTTACGAAGCTTTTGGGCGGCTCGTAAAAAAGCGAAAATTGAGCTTTAAAAATCAAAATATAAGTCCATCCTCATGAGAGTATGGACAAACTCTTAAAACTTATGCTCGAAGGCGAAGCCCTATCTACGCAGCAGATGGGGGAGGTCTTGGGAATTTCAAAAGAAGAGCTGGCTAAAGAATTAAAAAGCCTTGCGGAAGCGGGAGTCCTTCTCGGCTGGCGTCCCGTCATAAATCCCGACGTGGACCAGTCCGTGGTGCGGGCGGCAATCGAATTGCGCATAACTCCGGATAGAGACGGCGGATTCGACAAACTCGCCCAACGCGTAAGCAAATTTGACGAAGTCGAATCGTGCTATCTTATGAGCGGCGCCTTCGACCTCCTGATATTTGTAAAAGCCAAATCGTTGCGCGACGTCGCAAGCTTTGTTTACGAAAAGCTCGCCACTATAAACGGCGTGACATCAACCGCGACCCACTTCTTCTTGCGCACTTACAAACAGCAGGGATTCCTCATCGAGCAAGCGGCTTCAGACGGGGAAAAATTAAATTATTCTCCGTAGCACACATTCTAATCCTACTCAATATAGTTTATAAATATTTTATCGTTTATGGAAGAAAGCATAAATCCATCAAAGTTCGTGGCCAAACATATACTCGATATTCCCAGATCCGGTATAAGGGCGTTCTTTGCAATCGCAGCCACCATGGACGACGCAATTTCGCTCGGCATAGGAGAACCCGATTTCGTCACTCCATGGCATATCAGGGAAGCGGCAATATTCGCCCTCGAAAAAGGCAAAACATCATACACGGACAACCTCGGGCTGAAAAGGCTCCGCAACGAAATATCAAAGTATGTCGAGAAAAATTATTCCGTTTCATATAATCCGGAAAATGAAATCGTAGTCGGCGTGGGGGTGTCCGAAATATTAGATTGTACCCTCAGGGCGATAATAAATCCGGGAGACATGATAATGTACCACGAGCCATGCTTTGTGTCGTACTCGCCTTCAATAAGCTTGGCCGGAGGGATTCCCGTCGCGATAAAAACGCGTCCCGAAGATAACTTTTCGTTCAATATAGACGAGATGAAAGCGGCTTGGAAACCGGGTTGCAAGGCGATACTTATCAATTTCCCCACAAATCCCACCGGTGGCGTGGCATCGCGCAAACAGCTTGAACAGCTGGCTGCGTTTGTCAAAGAGAAGGATATGCTGGTTATAAGCGACGAGATTTATTCCGAACTCACCTATGAAGGCGGACATACTTCCATAGCATCGCTTCCGGGAATGCGCGATAGAAGCGTGTTTATTCACGGCTTCTCAAAGGCCTTCGCCATGACCGGATTCAGAATAGGATACGCTTGCGCCCCAAAGGCTATAATAGAAGGCATAATGAAAATTCACCAGTATGAGGTGATGTGCGCTCCCATAATATCGCAGGAATGCGCGATAGAAGCCCTAAAGAACGGAAAATCCGATATGGAGAAAATGCGCGACCAATATATGAGGCGCAGAGACTTTATCGTGCGGCGATTTAATGAAATGGGATTGAAATGCCATCTTCCAAGCGGGACTTTCTACGCTTTCCCCAACGTCTCGGCATTCGGCATGAACTCTATGGAATTTGCCAAATGCGTCCTGAACAGCGCCAAAGTCGCGATAGTCCCCGGATCGGCTTTCGGCCCGTCCGGAGAAGGATACGCCCGCGCCAGCTTTTCAACCAGTCTTCAAAACCTTATAAAAGCGGCCGATAGAATGGAGGCGGCTTTGGATAAATTATCGGCGGGAAAATGACGGATAGAATTTTTAACGTCGCAATAGTCGGCAGGCCAAATGTCGGAAAGAGCAGGCTCTTTAACAGAATTGTCGGCCGGAGAATTTCCATTGTGCACGACAAGCCGGGCGTCACTCGCGATATCGTAGCCGAACCGCTTGGGGAAAATATCATATTGATGGATACGGGAGGTATGTTTTCCGTACCGGAGGCTTCCGAAAAAATTATAGGGGAGGCCACTACAAAACAGGCTAAATTTGCAGTATCAAATTCAGACGCCATAATATTTGTTGTGGATTCTCAGGACGGACTTGCACCTTTGGATATCGAGATAGCAAAGCTTCTGCGAGATTCTGGGAAACCGGTTTTACTGGCGGTGAATAAAATAGACGTTCCGCAACATCAAATTCGCGCATTTGAATTTCATAGGCTCGGTTTCCCGGATTTTGCGGAAGTCTCGGCGGAACACGGTATAGGCTTTGATAAAATAATCTCGTTTCTCGAGTGTAAATTCGGAAAAATAGACGCAAATTTCAAAGACGCCGATAGCGAACGCATAAAAATATCTTTTGCCGGCAGGCCTAATGTTGGCAAGAGTTCCATAGCCAACCGCATTATAGGCGAGGAGCGTATGATTGTCAGCCCAGTGGCCGGAACCACGCGCGATGTAGTCAAATTCGATATCGACGCTACTTCGCGCAAAGGCGAGCCAATGAAGTTCAGATTCTTCGATACGGCCGGATTGCGCCTTAAGCGCAAGACGAATACATCGCTCGACTTCCTCTCGAGCGGCAGAGCTCGCAACGCAATATCAAAAAGCGATGTCGTGTTTATGGTTTTGGACGCAATGGAGGGTGTGTCTGAACTCGACAAACGCCTGGCGGGAGAGATTTTCGATGCGGGGGCGTCTATAATTCTGCTCGTCAATAAATGGGATTACGCTTCAAAAACTTTTGCAGGGGGCGAATTGCGCGGATATAAAAATCTCGCCGATTTTAAATCGAAATTTGAAGAAGCGGTGAGGAAAGCCCTGCCTCAGCTCGGGAACGCCCCCATATATTTTTGTTCCGCAATCGAGAACAAGGGGTTGGGAGGAATTTTAGAAGCCGCGTTCGGCATGTATAAAAGAATGAATATGCCGGTATCGACGGGCAAGCTCAATTCGGCTGTGGGAAAGATTCTCGATGGGTATCCGCCAAAATATGTGCGCGGGAAACGCTTTAAGGTATATTATTGCGTCAAGACGGGCTCGCGCCCGTTTACCGTGCGGGTATATTGCAATACGGCGTCGGTCCTTGCGGAATCTTACAAGCGTTATATCATTGGCGGTTTGCGCGATGCTCTCGGGCTTGGCGGTGTCTCAATAAGGCTCGACCTTGTCGGCAAACAGCCGCGCAAATCTAACGGAGAACTTTCGGAATGACGAATATCGCGTTTATGGCCTCGGACGCAATCTCCATAGGAGCTATGGATTTCCTGCGGGCGTCGAATGATTTTAATCTTGTGTGCGTTGTGAGCAATCCCGATAAGCCACGCGGCAGAGGGCATCGCCTGGCTCCCAACGATGCTGCCCAATGGGCCATTGATAATGGCGTTGAACTTCTGCGTCCGGAAAAATCCCCGAATTCGGAAATCGTTGAACGCATAAAATCTCTCGGTGCGGACGTAGCGGTTGTAATGGCCTACGGCTGCATATTGCGCGATTGCGTGCTCGACAATATTTTATGCCTCAACATACACGCGTCCCTCCTGCCTGAGTTTAGGGGGGCTTCCCCCATCGAAACTGCGATAGCTCTCGGCAGGCGGGAAACTGGGGTGAGCCTTATGCGCATTACAAAGCGCATGGACGAAGGTCCGGTGTGTGCCGTCGAAAAACTTTCCATATCTCCACGAGAAACATCGCGCAGCTTGCGCGAAAAAATTTGCATGCTTTCATCGCGACTCCTCGAAAAAAATCTTGCTGCGGCCATAGACGGGCAAATTGAATTTAAAGAACAAAATCATTCGCAGGCGACTTATACGCGCAAGCTTGAAAAGTCTGATTTATTTTTAGATTTTAGAATGTCTGCGATTGAGCTCGACAGGCGAATACGCGCTTTCGGATTTGGATTTGCGGAAATCGGAGGAGTTCAATACAAGGTCGGCGAAGCCTTTGCCACAGCGGAATTCACGCATAGCGATAATTGCGGAATGATACTTTCGGCCTCTCCTTCCGACGGCTTGAACATAAGTTGCGCGCGCGGAATTTTGAGAGTGGAGCGCATTCAAAAGCCGTGCGCAAAAATGCTTTCGGCGAAAGATTTTCTTGCGGGGACAAAAATCAGCGTCGGAGATTTCGCAAAGAGTTTTTCAAATGAGCCTCTATTAAAAAATATGTGACGAAAAAATTTTTTATTTATGTGAAAAATTTTATTGCGTTGACGCAAAATTTTTACAAAACGTAATCTGTTAAAGTTGATACGACTCAACTACGGAATTTTTAACAAGTCGCAGTGGCAACCGCAAGCAGAGACAAAAGAAAAAAAAGAGTATTAATTTTAAATACTCAATCAAGGAGTCTCTCTCTCTTCAGAAAATTTTTTGCGGTGTTTGATTCTAACTGCCCGCGTAGCGCTTGTTGCCTTGCGTCCAAATTCGTTGCGGACGCGTTTGGTTCTGGAATTTCCTCGGACTGCAATCGGAATATTCGCGCGTTTTACGCGAGAACTTTTTGATGAGCTGGGGAAAATACAACTCAAACTTTCCACTGCGCGACAGCACGCGTTGTGAAAATAATAACCAAATACAATAATACCATGGCAACAAAGAAAATCGCAAAGAAGGCGCCCGCTAAGAAGGCTGTCGCCAAGAAAGTGGCAAAAAAAGCTCCGGCTAAAAAAGTCGCAGCTAAGAAACCCGCAAAGAAAGCTTCGGCCAAGAAAGCTGTAGCCAAGAAAGCGGTCGCAAAAAAGGCGGTTGCAAAGAAGGCGCCCGCTAAGAAGGCTCCCGCTAAGAAGGCTCCCGCGAAAAAAGCGTGCTGCAAAAAATGCGGCTGCAAAAAGTAGCGGATTTATAGTATGTGAGCTTCCGCCACGCATCCCTTAGGGACGCGTGGCGTTTTGTTTTATTGAAATATTCCGAGCATTTTTGTGTAATTGTGCAGATGTAATTTTTATTTGTGCTATTTGCATTAATGCTCTTTTGAAACATGGTTTTCTGAGATGCATAAAAAAGTATCTGGGAAATAAAGTCGAATTTACATGTCTTGTTTTGTTTTAGGCGCAAAGGCCTGCAATAGAAAATTCGCGGCAAAGTATTTTTTATTTGCGCTGAATCTATGAATTCTATTTTAGCCGCATGGGGTAAATTGCTGCTCCAATATTCGCAGTTATTTTATACGAATCAAAACCGTGCGATGGAATATCCGTTTTGCCCTTAAAACAAAAAGGGACGCGGCTTTATTTTTGAGCGGCGTCCCTTTTTGTTTAGAATGTAGGTTTTGTTCTTATTGAGATATCTTTATTTCGTCCCAGACTTTTAAGTATTTTGCGTTATCGTCCCCAAGATCCTGTATGATTTGCCCCGCTTTGAAAAGAGCTTCGGGAAATATCATTCCGGGGTGTGTGCGCAGTTCTTCTGGAAGGTATTTCTTGGCTTCGGGAATAGGGGCGGCATAGCATGTGTACTCCATATTTTTAGCCGCATTCTTGGGATCCATAAAGAAATTTATGAATTTGTAGGCCAATTCTGGATTATCGGCGCTCGCAGGGATAACCATATCGTCGCAGGCTATCATTACGCCTTCTTTGGGAATCATAAACGATAGGTTCGGAGATTCGTCGAGAACTTGGAAGAGGTCTCCGCTGTATCCCTGTACGACAAGAAACTCTCCGGATTGTATGCCCGCCTTATATACTTCGTTGTCAAATTTGGCCAGATTCTTCTTCCATTTCAGTACCTGTTCCTTTGCCTTCTCCAGTTCTTTTTCGTTGCGGGTGTTTATGGAATATCCGTTGAACATTAGCCCGGCGCCTATCGTCTCGCGATAGTCGTTGAGCATTGTCATGCGCCCTTTATTTTTTTCGTTGGAAAATACTTCCCATGTTTGCGGAATATCGCCAAGCTTCTCCTTATTGTACGCTATGCATGTATATCCTAACATATAGGGTATGCAGTATTCCATCTTCTTATCTATCGCAAGATTGTCGAGATAGCGCTTATCTATATACTTGGAATTCGGCAGCTTTGAATGGTCGAGTTTCAAGAGCATTTTTTGGTCGTTCATTATTTTCGACATATAGCTCGTGGGAACTATCACATCGTACCCGGAACCGCCCGCCTTTAGCTTTGCGTACATGAATTCATTCGAGTCGAATGTGTCTATTACGACCTTGCAGTTGTATTGTTTCTCAAATTCTTTCACAAGGTTTTCGTCTATATAGTCCGACCAAGTGTACAGGTTGAGAACGGGTTTCGAGGGGCCGCAGCCCCAGAGTAGAGCCGATACGGCGGTTGCGAGCGCCGCGAGTTTTAATCCAAGTTTCATAGTCATTTTTGTTAACTCATATTTTGATTGTTGGTTTTGCGTATCTCAGAATTTCTTCCGAGTAAATATCTGGCCGAGTATTGCGACGGTGAAAGTAAAAGCCATGAATACCACGCTCAGGGCGTTGATTATTGCCGGCGGGCCGTGTTTCATCATACTGTAAACTTTTACGGGCAAAGTTGTGCTGCCGGGGCCGCCTACGAAAAATGTGACCACGAAATCGTCCATTGAGAGAGTAAAGGCCATCATTGCTCCTGCGGCTATACCAGGGCCGAGCAGGGGCAGCAGAATCTTCCAAAGTATCCTCCATGGACCGGCTCCGAGGTCTTGGGCGGCTTGTAATATTGTGAAGTCAAAATCCTGCAGACGCGCCAATACCGTAAACGCGACGAAACTCAAGCAGAATGTGATATGCGCCAAAATTACGGTGGTCAGACCGAGTTCCACCTTGAAAGATACGAACATTAGCAGCATGCTTATGCCCATTAGCACGTCGGGTACCACGAGCGGCGCATATACAAGTCCGTAATGCGATGTTTGAAGACGCGACTTATACCTATTTAAGGCCCAGGCCGCGCTTGTGCCTATTACGGTTGAAACAAGCGTGGCCACAAGCGCCACTACAAGAGTGTTTAGGGTCGCGTTTATTACTGAAGAGTCTCTAAACAATGCCTCGTACCACTTTAGCGAGAATCCTTTCCAGCGCCCGCCATAGCGCGATGAATTGAACGATTGCGCAATTAGTACCGCGATTGGCAGGTACATAAAAATCATAACCGCAAAGGTCATGAAAAGCGATGTGTAGCGCGTCTTCACTTCGTTGAATCCCCCGCAGAGCGGCGTATGGATATTATGTTTCTTAGAAGTCTCTTATGTTTTAGCATGAATGCCAACACAGGGACGGTTATGATTATTGAGAGCATAGCCGCCAAAGCTGCCGCCTCAGGCAGATTTCTATTGGCAGACGCCCTCAAGGCTATCTTATTTCCCAACAATTCTCCGTCTACGCCCCCGACGAGATCTGGTATTGCGTAGGAACCCATTGCGGGAATAAATACCACCAGTATAGCTGTCAATATCCCGCGTTTTATCCCAGGCAGGAAGATTGCATAGAATGCCTTGAAGCGCGATGCACCAAGGTCTCTGGCGGCTTCAAGCAGCGCAAAATTAAATTTCTCCGCGGCCGCAAAAATCGGTAGAATCGCAAAGGGCAGGCAGGTATAGACAGTCACCGTTATGACGGCTCCCATATTGTTCAGTAAAAACATGTCGTCGGGTATCACCCCCAACCATAGCAGCGCCGTCCTCAAGAATCCCTCTGGGTGGAGCAATGTGCGCCAGGCGAATATTCTTATGAGGAAGTTTGTCCAAAGGGGAATTATTATCAATAGCAGATACCAATATCGGTATTTCTTAGGCTGTTGGGCTATCCAATATGCCACGGGAATCGAAAGCAATAGACATAGCGCAGTGACAACAACGCTTACCCATATCGTGCGCCACAATACTATTATATAGTCTTGCCTTAAGACGTTGCTTATTGTCGAAAGAGTCCAAGAATCGGATATTCCCCCGGAAGAATCCGCAGATTTAAAGGCTATTGCGAACACCAATAGCGACGGCAATAGAAAGAATACGAACAGCCATAGATACGAAGGCGCGGTTGATAAAAGCTCCGGAAGCTTCTTGTCGCTTTTGTGATTCATGGTGTTCATTGCGGCCGCTAATGAGGATTGGCGTTGGGAAGCGTCATGACGTCGTCCCTGTGCCATGCCACCCAGATTTTGTCGTTCCAGGTGGGCTGTTTATAGTCGAGATAGCACCTGTTGTGCTGTGTCACCAAATTTATTCTGTGTTCTTTGGCTTTCACCCAGTATCGGGTTTGAGCGCCCTGATAGACTATGTCTATTATTTGGGCCTCAAACATATTCAGATTCTCATTCTCGGGCTTCTTGTCGAAAACTCTAAATTTTTCGGGCCTTATGCTTATTGTAATATCCGCTCCGGCGGGGAGCTTGTGCTCGTTGTAGGCGGGAAATTCGCCCAGACCGAACATATCCACTTTGCAGTATTCCCCGTCTATCTTCTCAGTTATTCTGCCGTCAAAAAAGTTCGTATCGCCTATAAATGAAGCGACAAATTTCGTATGGGGATTTTCATATATCTCGGCCGGAGTTCCTATTTGCTCTATGCGCCCGTTGTTCATTACGGCTATTCTATCGCTCAAGCTCATGGCTTCGCCCTGGTCGTGCGTCACATAGATAAATGTTGTGCCTACTTCGTCGTGGATTCTATCCAATTCAAGCAGCATATACTGGCGCAACTTTAGGTCGAGCGCAGCAAGGGGTTCGTCCAACAGCAGCAATTTTGGGTTATTTATCAACGCCCTGGCTATCGCTACTCTCTGCTTTTGTCCGCCGCTTATTGTGTCAGGCCTTCTGTCTCCCAAATTTTCCAGCCTTATTATTTTCAGCATCTCGGCGACCTTCTTCTGCACTTGGCTCTCTTCAAGTCCTGCTGTGCGCGGTCCAAATGCTATATTATCCTCAACCGTCATATGGGGAAAGAGGGCGTAGTTCTGGAAAACCGTGTTAATCTTGCGCTTATTAGGAGACTTGTCGGTGATATCCACACCGTCCAGGAAAATTTTACCTCCGTTAGGATCCTCAAAGCCTCCGGCAATTCTCAGTATAGTAGTTTTGCCGCAGCCGCTGGGCCCCAAAAGGGAAAATACTTCTCCGCGTTTGACCTGAAATGACACGTCTTTTACGACGTGGTGGTCACCGAAGTATTTCTCTATGTTTTTTAATTCAAAAAAATCGGACATTTCCCTTCTCGAAA
Organism: uncultured Opitutales bacterium; assembly: GCA_944389885.1. Taxonomy (GTDB): domain Bacteria; phylum Verrucomicrobiota; class Verrucomicrobiia; order Opitutales; family Intestinicryptomonadaceae; genus Merdousia. The sequence goes on along the minus strand of CALXNZ010000013.1, from coordinate 48,904 downwards.
AAAAATGAAGCGCAAAGCAAATGCGAGTTTGAAATTTTTTTAAAGCTTTTTTTTCAATTTTTTTAATTTTTTTTCGGGAAGCTGTGTTTTTTATATAATTAGCTATTCTTTATATAGATGTTTTATATGTTCCGGATTTTTTATCCCTACACTTTGCGCCCGGTTTTTATCCCCGCTGAGTGGTCTTAATATGCTTAATTTTATTGGCGGCGTTTCTGAAAAACATAAAAAAACGCGGGAATAATTCCCGCGTCTTCTTATGTTATATCGCCAACATCTGTATAGTGAATTTTGGCAATCTTTTGTTATAAGGATCGTATATCAACAACAAACAGCGTTTGTCCTCAGGGGCCGTAAGCGTATTATCATATACTGGCCGCCATTTCTTCTCGTGGAATTTGTAGATCTTAACATCCACAATTCCCTTATTCTTCTTCTTAGGGGTGTAAATTCTATAGGAACCGGGTTTTAGTATGCTATTTGATTCACCCACTGACAAACCTACCGGATGTGACGTCATGTTCAATACGGCAACTTTTTCTTTGGGAAGCGACTTCGGCGATACGTTCATCGGATAGAATCTGATGGATCTCCCGCTCTTGAATACAAGGGCGAATACTTCTTCGACATTCATTGGCAACATCATGCTGCATGCTTCCCTGTACTCATATTTACCGTCGGCTCCTTTTTCATTGGAGCGCGTGTAAAATGTGATTTTTCTCGGGCCGCTGTAAGATATGGACGAACTTATCGAACCGCTTGTAAACTTTATGCTCTTCCATTCGCTTCCGCTCTCAAACCAGAGCGTGACATCCTCGTCGGCAAGGTCTTTGGGTCGATTTATCATGCCGGTATGCATATTGGGCATACTTATGGAGTTAGATTGACCCCATTTCATAAACCTCAGAGATAGGTTTACGCTCTCTTCTTCTTGGTTTGCGTTTTCTCCCGTCTTTACCGTAGCACCGGCCCCGCCTGCCGTCGCCGTCGCGGCGGCTGCTGCGGGCTGCGGCTGGGTCGCGGCCTGCCCGAATAGCGCGGGCGAAGCGCAACACAACAGCGATAATGCAAATACAAAAGTCGTTGCGGAAACAAATTTGGGAAATGTCATGTTTTTATATTTCTTTTTCGTTGAGCCATCTGAAGGATACCACCTTGAATCTTCTGCCGAGCGCTTTGTTTATATCGCTGAGCTCGTCCAGATATTCATCAAGATCGTCTCCGTTGTAGTTCTTGTTGGAATCGTTGCAACCCATTTCTATTTCCCTATTGCTTACTCGCCAAGCTTCTTGGTTTGTGCTTATATCGTCTATGTAGTCCGGAACTCTCTGTACGACCATTTCGCACCAAGCCTTGCTTTCCACTATGCCGGAAATAGGATTGCGAACCTCTCCATAGGCCCTAATCTTAAATGTATCGGAGCGCACTGTTAAAAACGATCCTATACGGGCCAGTATATCTTGTTGCATGAGGTATGAGGTCACTCCGGTGGCCTGAGGCCCTATAGCTCCGCGCCAATTTTCCCAAACCTCCTCAGGCTTGCGGAATATACTGTAATCGTTGTCGTTCTTTAATGCTTCCGACATATTCCTATCGTTGTCGGACGATATTATCAAATCGTCATCGCGATGGAAGGCTTCGTTTATGGATGTTCCGTCTATCGCCGCCTGCAAGACACCTTTTTGCATATGGTTGTACTTGAAGTCTAATTTGGCCGACGGCGCATTGCCGGCGTATTCGTTTGTAAGATATTTTCTGTCGTCATACTGTTCGGAGCAGGGCACCATCGAGAGCCTTTGTTCTTCGGTAAACTGGTCCATATAACGCTCTTCGGCAGAGTAGTTGGAAACGACTCTGTTCACAAAGTGCGACATCGAATAGAAAGGGCCTCTATCTTTTATGTGCTCCACAATAGCCGCCGCCAATTCTTCAATTTCAGTATCATCAAGAGATCTAAAGCCTTGCATGATTGTGTCTTCATCGTCAACGGAATCTCCAGCCGTGAAGCTCTTGCCTATGTATGGGGCGGCCCATCTGTGGAAGGCAGCGCTTTCAGAGAGCTTTGTGCTTGTTCCTTCGTATCCGGCAACTTCTATTCCATAGTAGGTGCACAATACTGCCTTCCATGCGTCTATGTCTGTTGAATTGACGTTAAACGGCCCATTTATCCAGAATTTTGCGGCATTCTGGGTAAAATGATCCTCAGTTTGCCTGGTCAAAGTTCCCGAACGGAAATACACTTCATCGTTGAAATCGCGCGGATTGACATAGTAGCATATGCGCGGATTTTGCGGGTATATGATGTCTCCTGTGATTGCTCCGCTTTCGTCTTCGCGATAAGGCAGCGTGGAGAAGAAGTATTCGTCCCAGAGCACGTTGTTTAGATGCCAGGACATATCGTAAATCACATTTCTATCCTCCGGGTAGTCGGGAGAAGCGTCGCGCCTGCCATTATAGCTGCCAGATTCATAAACGCCGGAGGCGCTCCCAATATAATACACACGCGAGGATCCGTCATGCCAAGCTACCTGATAGCTCCTATAAGGAGATATTCTTGAAGGGCATAAGGAGTTCCCTATAGCGAATGTCGTTTGGAGGGATTCCAATACTCCCATTCCGTATGAAGACCAGAACGAGTGTGTATCTGATGTTTGTTGTACATCGGCACCGTGTATTGCCGGAATCGAATGTCCAACCCCGAAGGTGAGGTTTACAGATGCCAGATTCGCCGGATTGGAAACTACCTCGTATTTGCGAAGCATATGGTGCAGCGGCGCACATGAAGTTCCTATGTTCGGACGCAATCCGACGCGAACCGTATCTCCTTTCATAGGAATATCATATCCGATATTGCTCATACCGTCGCCGCTGTTGTTGTCATTTGCACTGTAAATTTGGCTTATAGCTTGTACCGCTTTTTGCAGAAGCCCGAATTCATTCAAGAATCTTGGCCTGCTCGACGGGAGATTGGTATTTTCCTGTCCGCAGTAGTCATATCCAAACGCAGTGCATTGGAGTGGCGCGTTGACGAGGAATCTTCTGTTAAAGAAGGGTTGAGAACCAACTTCGTTTTCCGCATATGGCAAAGCAAATACATATCCGTAGGGGACAGTGTCCTTATTGCTTAGCAAAGCATTGTGCAGATTGCTTTGATATTTGAAGTTGCCGTATTCTATAGTTGTGAGCACTGATTTGCGAGCTTTTGGCGCAAGGTCTCCTATCTCGTCATTCAGAATTCTTCCAGTGTACATTCTCCAAGAATTTGCAGAGTGGCGGCGCGGATTCCATGGCAACCAGTTTATATAGAATCTTACTAGCGATTCAGGTGCAAGGGTAGCTCCATTTGCCCCATACCCGGTCTCTTCGTCAAATTCGTTGCCGGGAACTATCTCTTCTTGCTGAGGCGAACCAACCGGAGCGGACGTATAAGTCTCGCTGTCGGCGATGTCATACGTGTTATAGGCCCTGAGCGAAGCTCTATTCATCATGAATCCGGTAGAACCTATTTGGTGAAAGTTTCTGGGAGTATTAAATCTTCCGCTCTCAGCCATTTTTGTGCTTACTATTGACGGCTCAGGGAAACTGTGTTGCGAGTCTCCCAAAAATATTCTGTATCCCTGTATATAAGCCATTGTTGGTGTTTGTTCAGGATACCTCGACTTGGAAGACGAATATTGGGATATTTTACCCAACCTTAGTCCCTCCTTGAACCATATCCATATTTGCATATCCAACCAGCAGTAGTATTCGGTATGTCTATGTTGATGGAAATAGTCTGGCATTCCCTCCATCTTATTATTCCAACGCGATCCTCTATAGTCTGGACACATGCTATATGCGCCATATCCAATAGGAGTAGTATTTGGCTTACAGAATAACGGATAGTGGACAACTTCTGTACGGCAGGCTTGGAATCCTGCCATATCGTCCATATCTATGAGATAGTCTCCAATATTTGTAGGAGGTCTATTGCCTTGGGAGTCTATCATATAGTCTCTGTATTTCTGAATCAAATTCAGGTCGAATATGATATTATTGGCCATGCCGTTCCTCACGTTTTGTACGTCCCAAGGCGCGTACCATATATACTTACCAGAGTGTTCTGCCTCGCCATGCGGTACGTCTATATAGAAGCATCCTCCAAATTGGCCGCCTTCGGTTATGCCTTTCATTAAAGCTCCGCACTTATAATAAGGCGTGGCTTCCGGAGAGCTTTCGTTTCCGGTACCTTCAAGGTTTCCGTTGGGACCAACTTCTCCGCCGCTTGTAGAACCGCTCTTGCCGTCTCCGACATAGTTCACTATGTTTTCCATGGCGAATATCTTTGCCTCTCCGGGTTCTATGCCATTGCGGTCGTAAGCCAAAAATATTAAAGTTCCCACCGACGAATCGTCTCCGCCATCTGAAAGAGTATTTGCGGCTTTTCCAGGCTCGTTAGTGTTTACGCAGTCTATTTCCTTCTGCATTCTGAACAACTTGTTTGTAGAGTCCGCATTCTTGGGCGAGCCATGGACAACCGAACCTATCAAATTGTTCAAATACAGCGGAATCACCGCAACTCTTGCAGCCCAGTCGGCTTTGCTTTCTCCGCCAGCTATATTATAGGCAACCTTTGGCTTCGGGTATAAGTTGCTTTCCTGTTCTTTTACAAGGTCTATCCACCACGATTGCGACGAATTCCAGTTGTATGACGGATTCGCAAATTTACCGTATCCGAGCGGAAGCGCCATTGTCTGGTAAAAGTAAGTCTTTTGCGACATCGTATAGTCGCGGGGGGCAACATTCTTTGTTATGCTATATTGCCAGTTTCCGGAGTAGTTGTAGTCCAGCTTTCCTTCCCAGCTTCCCTGAGTCCTGAGGGGAAAGAACATACCTTTATAAAGCTTATATACGTTTCCGCTGCCCCCTATGTAATTCATATTGCGCGTCGAGCCGTTGGAAGCGGGAATGAAGTCCAATGAAGGCTGGAATTCCGTACGCAAATCGCGCAAACATTGGAAATAACCATTGCTGTCATATCCGATGGCAAACCTGAATGTACCCAGAGGGTGCTGCTGTCTCGAAGCCACTCTTATCGCATAATATGTGTCGCCTTTTATCTTAGTGTCATACGGATTCCACAGTACCAGCAACGGTATCATGTGAAGGCGCAATCCCCATGCGTTTGGCGATATCCCGTACGGGTCGTAAGTGGCATTGTTTTTGTCTCTTGCCATATATTGGGATATATTGTACTTCACAAACGTAGGCACATGGAATATTTGAAAGCGTTTTACGACAGGCTTAAAGCCTGCGCGGTCGTCCGTTTGCATGCGGGGACTCAATGTGGCCATCGTCGGAGAGTTGTCCACGCGCATATTGTAGTAGGAGCGGAGTTGATCCCATAGCGGACCGCCCGGATCTTTCCATATATACACGTCGGAGAACAGTTTTCCCACTACCGATATTGCGGAAGCATTGTCATATCCGCGAACTCCCGCTGTATTCATGTCCTCATGCCCGAACATTTGCGGCCCGAATATATGACCTTTGCCTTTGAGCTCTCTGTTCTGTTTGCCTTTTACATTAAGGCGGCGCGACTTGTAAAAGTAAGAGTCGTCGATTAACGGGTAAGCAGTGCTTTTATATTCAAATCCAGCCACACCGTAAGGTTGCTCATAGTAACTGGGATATGATGTGTTATCCTTATCCGTATTTGGAATATCGTCGTCTTCGGAATTTTTAAGGTCGTTTCTTGTAAGCCCTATGGTCAAGTCTTTCTTTAATCCTCCTTCGCGCACATTGCATATAACTCCGCGCGTGTTAAAGGTCACAGAGTGGAAAAAGATTTTTGAAAGGCTTGTCACATCGGGAAGCTCTGCCGACTTATAAATATCGAGTTGCCCTATATCGTCGAGTGATCTTATCTTGCCTATTGAGCTCTGGTCGTCGTCAGAATCGTCGAAAGCAAAATCAAAAGCCTTTACTCCTGCTTGCCCTCCCATATTTGGAACGGTAAGCCCGTGTATTCCCGAGTAGAAGGGCAGGCTTTGGACGCGGTAGTCATCTATCCTTTCCGCATTCTTAAAGTCTTCGCGTGAGGCAACAGCATTTAGGGATGCTTTTTGTCCCTCGTCAGCAACCCACCATGCTATCCTTGTTTCACGCACATCTCCGTCAACTTGTCCTGATACGGGATTTGGGTCTTTCGCAAGTGTTACCAACGGGGCCAATACGTCGGTTTCGGCCTGGTGTTGTCCCGTGCTATCGGAAAAAGAACCGCTGCTTACTGCGCGGACGTATTTACCTGATTCGAGGTTTGAATACGGCTTGTATATTGTCTTTGTGCCTTTTTCGTCGAGGACACTGTTTACTCCGTTTCCGGAAACGAGCCATGTCAGGGCGCGGTCCATTGTCTTTTCAGCATAGTCCGAGCGCGATTGGCTTCTAAGAATCTTGTCAGGAGTGTAGCCGTTGCGGGAATCCCACACTCCGACCCAGTATCTATTCTGGCCTATTGCTCCGTCGAGAGTTTCCACATCGGTGCGCTGAATATCGAGCGGGGACTGCCACCAGTCGTATTTGCCGTCGGCTATTCTGTCTATTTGTGAAATTCCGTCGGCGAGATTTTCGTCAAACATTTTGGCGTTTGCCGTGATTCTCTGGTCAGGCCCCAGTGTCACTTGTATTTGAGACATGGCCTGATAAGCCGCAAACTTTGCCGCTTGTCTTGCTTTTTGAGTGGTGAGCGACTGCCTGCTAAGTCTCAACTGCATTTGGACCATTGTGGCCAGCGTAACCACCAACAGCATCATAAACCCCATAAGCGCCAGCGCCAAAACGAGCGCGAACGCCTTTTTTTGTTTAGGGGCGGATGTTATTTTTTGTGTATTGTCCATATTGATTAGCATTTAAAATTTATGGATATAATTAGGGGTAAAATAAAAGCTCTTTTTGCTTTATGAATAATCTTCAAAAAGGGGCGCGAACGCAAGCATTTTTTGCAGTGCCGCGGAACGGTTTTTTTTCTTCTTATTTCGCCCCCTTGCAGGCGTATTTATCCGCTCCGGGCGTTCCTATTTATATATCGGATTTTTGCATGCGATATTTACGGAAAATCGGCGTTTGAATGGACGTTTTCAGGAATTTTATACGCTATTCAATCGCAACCTTTTACATATTCAATATGTCCAGCACGGATTCTTGCGCCAAGAGGACATAAGTCGAGTTTATCTCGTCGGTTATTTCCGATATTTGAGCATAGTCGCTTTCTGTTAGAACGGCTTCGGAATTTGCTTTGCCTATATCGTAGTATACAAACATTGTTGCAGCCAATCCGGCCGCGGCCGCCAAAGCTTCGCAAAACTTTACAGCTCGCGTATAAAAAATCTTAAATGAACTCAAATTCGATATTGCCTCCATTACGCGGTCGCAAAAACCGGGAAGCGGAAATTGTTTCATGGCGAAAAGGGCGTCCATATCCGCATCGCGTTTTTTTATGGCGGATATTTGCGACAACACGGAGTCGGAAAAATCTTTCGAGATTTCTCCAGCAGGCTTTTTAAGTTCTGATTCTATGAATTCCTCTATGTTCATATCCTTAATTTTCAACGTGTTATTTGCTTGCGTTGCCTCTCGTGACTGTGAGGGCGTCGCGCAGTGTTTGTCTGGCCCTGTGAATCCATGTCTTTACGGCTCCAACGCTCGCTTTCATCGCATCGGCTATTTCTTCATATGAAAGCTCTTGTTGTTTAAGTAGCAATATGGCCGTACGCTGGTTTTCGGGTAAAGTTTCAAGTGTTTTGGCGAAAATTTCCTCTAATTCGGACAAGTTCAGTTCGGATCTGCCGTCGACGGCGTATATGATTTCATCGGGGTCTGTGGCGTCGGCCGGACGCCGCGAAACCTTGCGGTATTCATTTATCAACACATGGCGGGCTATGTGGAATATGTACGTGGAAAATTTAGCTTTTGGACTGTATGATGGCGCCGCGCGATATATGTTTATAAAAGTTTGTTGGGCAAGATCTTCCGCGGTGTGCAGATTGTTCACGGAACGGTAAAAGTAATTTACTATGGGCTGTTTCCAATGCTCTATTATCATGCGCATAGCCGCATCCGACCCCTCCGCTATTTGTGGCATGAGGGCGGCGTCCATATCGGGGTTTGAAATGGATTCTTCAGAATTGCTCACGTCGGCGACTTGTCTTGCTGCTGATGTGTTCATTTTTGCGTCTTTTTATTGGCACCCGTTCTTCTCCAAAATACCTTTTGAAAGACTTTCATACTCATATAACCGCAAAATGTTCAAAAAGTTTCATCACAATGGCAAAAGAAAAATTTTTGATTTTTTTAAAAAAAAAGCTGGCAAGCCTTAAAAAAATACTTACCTTGCTCCCTTTAAATTTTCACAAAATAGCAATTGAAGGGTAAGACAAGATGAGCGGATTGATACAATGGTCGTCGTGTGCGAAACGCAAGCCGGCAAAGAAGGGCCCAAAATCCAAGCCCAACGCAAATAGGCAGAGAGTCCTTGCATTTCGCAGGCGCAAAATTCGTGAAAGCGCGGCAAAAGCCGCAGTAAGGATGCCCGCCGCGTCCACCAAGTAATTATAGAAAGAGGCTGATCCAATATGGCAAGGATATGTTCAATTACCGGAAAGCGCCCTGTTAAAGGTCGCAAAATAATACACAAAGGTCAAAGCAAGAAAAGCGGAGGCATAGGCCTGCAGCTCGTAAAGCAGACAAAGCGCACATTTAAGCCAAATGTACAGCGCATAAGAGTGCGCACGGCAAACGGTGCAGTGAAGCGTGCTTGGGTCTCCGTCAAAGCTATCAAGGCCGGTTTGGTCGAGAAGGCTTAAGAGACTTTCACCTCAATGCTTTTTCGGCCTCCACTTTGTGGGGGCCGATTTTTTTATCCCGCTGCTATGTTAAACAGATTTTTGGGAGCTTTGATATTATAAAAAATCGTATTAAATACCCGCGCGGCGGAGTCTTTCGATGAAAAACTATTGCCAATAATGTTGACAATTTGTAAATATGACAAAGTCTTGTAAGTGTTAATTAGGGGAGTAGTTAAAAAGAAATCGGGTGGATTTGCTTTTTACCTTCCCAGAGACAGGAAAAATAATGGAAATATTCGTAGGCAATCTGCCGTTCGAAATAACTGAGCAGGAAATCCGCGACGCCTTTGCAGCTCACGGAGATGTCAAAAGTGTTAAAATGCTAATGGACAAATTCTCCGGAAGGTTTAGGGGAATGGCGTTCGTCACCATGGAAGACGAAGCGCAGGCAAGCGCGGCCATTGCGGCTCTAAACGGTGCCGATTTGGGCGGGCGGCCAATGAAAGTGGATAAAAGCCGTCCGCGTGAAGAGGGGCAGAGGCGCTTTTCGGGCTTCGGGGGCGGATTTAGCCGCAATAACGGCCCAAGAGAAGGCGGGTTCGGCAGACAAGGCGGCGGCGGTTATGGCTGCGGAGGCAGACAGGGAGGTTTTCGCGAAAGAAATTTTAAGCGCGATAATTTTCGCGACGACGGCAATGAATTTCGCCATAGAAAGCCGCCGTTCCGCAGAAATCGAAACGAGAACTTTGAGGACGATTCCGATTCGGAATAAAATTTATTTTGGCTTGGCGCGTCATTGACGCGCCTTTTTTATATCAACCAATATGCGGATTTAATTTGACATGAAATCCCGCTTATGTGTTATTCGGTTCAATATATTTTAATGCGGGCATAATTTGTAAAATCTTAGAATCGCAATGACATTATGCGGCTTCTGTGGGCATTATGTCCTCTCTATTTTTTAATCGGGAATTTGCGGTATGGGAAAGTTTTGTTTGTCGGATAGATTATTAAATAAGGCGGCCGTTATTTTCGTCGTCTCATTATTGCTTCTTCAAATTTTTCTCATACAAAACGCTGGAGAATTTACGCGCAATCAGGATCAGCTTACATATTTGAAATTTGCATCTGAAAATGTTGAAAATTCGTCTTGGTATCCTTCCGAGATTAATGTCCTCAACAATTACAGCTTTGCCCCTGGATATGTTAATATGCTCATACTGTTCCATAAAATATTTGGGACTTTTTCGGGATTTTCTTATCTGAATGTCGTATTGTCTGCAATTTTGCTTTTAGAGATTTATATTGTAGCTAAAAAATTATTTTCGGCAAGAGTGGCGGCATTCGCGGTATTACTGTATTGCCTGACTTACTCTAATTGGTTTTTGCCCATAGGATATTTTTCCGATCTGCCATTCGTGCTTTTTGCTTTTACGGCTCTTACGATATGTGTGGCATGCAAGGATTGGCGTTGGCTTTTGTTTTCCGGAATATTTCTCTCCGCCGCAAATTGGATAAGGCCTTTGGCCATTGCGTATTTTGCAGGTTGCGTGCTCTTTATATTGGCGGAGAGGGTCGCCGTATGGAGAAAAATTTTATTTTTGTCTGCGTGTACATTGGCATCCATATTGGCTATAGGATTCCTGACTAAGTTGAATTGCGGAGTTTTTAGCTTTCAATCTACGACTTCTGGCGTAAACCTTGCCGGGAGCGCGAATTTTAAAGCGAATGGTCTTGTGTCCTTTCTCTTTGATAAAGATCCGTTTTATATTCAGAGAATGCCCGCGGATTGGAAATCTCTAAATTTCAAACAGCGGGATTCCGTGTTGCGCAACATCGCCAAAGAGTGGATTATCGAAAATCCTGTGCGCTATATTTCTCAAATTCCGTTAAAGTCGGCTGTTCTATTTGGTTTTGACACTTGGTCGGAGCGCTATGAGGGAATTAAAGGGCTCTCGGCAATAAGAGACGGGAACAAATCAAAGGATTATATAGTAAAATATTGTATAGGGTTATGGTTTAAGAGCATAGTTTTTTATGCGTCGCTATTGTTGTTTGCGATATACGTTTGGAAAGCTCGCGCAAAGTGCTTCAGCCGTGAAAATATTCTATTGTTTGTTCCCTTTATGGCTGCGGCTATAACTATACCGTTTATGGTCACGGATAGATACCATTATCCGTTGATGCCTCTAATATGGATATTCGCCGCCTGCGCGCTCGCTATTCTAACAAAGAAATATTTTTGCGCCCCTGATGGCGCAAGCGATAAAAAGCAGACGGCCGAATAAAAACTTAACTCCCGTTTAGGGCTATCCGATAAGGCTTCCGATTATTATCTGAGAGAAAGCGGCATCATCTTTAGCCTTGCTGACGTTGTCCCGACAAATTCGGCGCAACTCTTCGGCGAAAAGGCGGTCCCAAGTTTCAGGCTCTTTATAGGAGTCATCATGCGCGTTATATAAGCCACGCTTCCGTTCGACATTATTCCGAGAAATTCCCCGTTGCGCGATATCACAAAGTCGCCTTCGGAAGGCGCGAAAGTTCCAAATATCGGTTCAAACAAACCCACATCGAGTTGGGCGTATGAGTCGTTTCTGAAGTCCGCGCGGAATGGCACTTGGCCGTAGTAGAATTTTTCGGGATCCACCACTACACATTCCGGATATGCGTATGTGTTTGATGCAATCTCGAGCGGATTCATCTTTTCGGCGTCGCAAAATTCCTTAGGAAGGGGTATGGCGAGCAATTTGGGATCTTCCATGACTGCGAATATTCGCGGTGCGGAGAATTTAGCCGATTTCCCCTCCACTGATACTTTCAAGGTTTCCGGAGGGAAATATCTGTGTATGCTTGGCGGGAGAATCGTGTCCACTGCGCTGAAAAGCAGCCAGGTTCTATCGTTTATGACGATTGGAAGGGCTCTAATTTCCAGGACATTTGCGGATGAGCCAAGCAATCCTCTCTTTGTGTATTCAAATTTTACGCTTATGAATTTTTGCTTTAGCTTTGCGAAAATCTCGCTGGACGTCTGGGGCCTGAGCTCGCGTACCTCTTTGGTAATCTCCTTCTGGGACGACGCGAGTTCGCTGACCCCCGCGGCGAGATTTTCCGCGTGTTCGCGGATTTTTTCTTTTTCGGTTTTTTCTATATCCACGAGAGTCTCATAGCGCTTAATATTTTCTTCGTAGATTTTTGTTTTTGTGGTGGCCACTTCAAGTTTGGTTGATAGGGCCTGCTTTTCGATTTCTATAGCTTTGTTTTCGTTTTTGAGGGATTCGCTCTCTGCGCGAAGCCTTTCAAGGTGTTCTTTGTTTTGCTTAAGCTCCTCCTGTACGGACATTAGCTTCAGTTTTGTAGTGGAATCGACCTCGCGCATGTTGCCGAGTTCCTTTTCCAAAGCGAGTCTCTCTTGGGCGGATTTGTCGAGCTTTGACGCCGCGCTTATGATTTCCTGTTGCAGGGCGGCGTTTCTCTCCTCGCTGGCTTTTACCCTTACTTGTAGGGCTTGACTTTGTTCGAGAATCTTTGCCCGCTCCTTTTCAAGCTCCAACTTGGTTTGAGCCATTGACTTCAATTCTTTTTCGCGGGCTGCTATGAGCCTCTTTTGCTCTTCCGCTTGAACCCTATTTGCCTCGGCGGCCTGCGATATCTTTTGGAGGTCGCTCGACAGGGCCAGGCGCTTTTCGCGCTCGTTGTCCAACGACATTTTTAGCAGGTCGAGCATTTGCGAATCCGCGAAATTTTGTTGTATGAGAGCTTCGTCGGGTTTTTTCAGAGGATCTTCCGCAGGCTTTTCAAAATTTGCCAGGCTTAGCAGGCTAAGCAATAGGAAGTCGCAGATGACTATCATTATAGATTTGCTCATAGAAAACTTTCCCAATTCATTTGCGCGGCGCAAAAAACTTTCCCCATATTTAGCCGCTTTTGTTTTAAATCTTGCAGATGAAACCTTAAAGTGCAAGAATTTTGTCCGCTTTGGCTTTTAAGATTGAAGACAGCCGGGAATCTGTAAAGATTTAAAAAATTCCGAATTTTATAAAATGGCCGCAAAAAAAAGAGATCCTTTCGATTCTTTGGAACCAAAGAAAAAAACGCTTTACACCTTGGAAATATCCGACGAACAGGCCGACAAACTTGGCGATTGGCTGAATAATAGTCCGATTTTTATTCCTTACAACGTCGCGTACGCAAACTATGCGTATAAATCGGGAGATGTAAACGTGGTTGCTTATGCGTCGGGAAAACTCGTAGTCCAGGGCAAGGGCACGGAGGATTTCGTAAGGTTTATTCTCGAGCCAAAGATAACTTTTGCGGCGGAGATGGGTTATGAGGAGGTAAAACATCCGGAGTGGTTTGAGCCTCATGCGGGAGTTGACGAAAGCGGCAAGGGCGATCTGTTCGGGCCTCTTGTATCCGCCTGCGTGGTCGCCGACGGCGACGCCGTGCGCTCATGGATTGACGGCGGCTTGAAGGAATCAAAAGCCGTTTCGAGCGACGCCGCTCTCCTCAAAATGTACAAAATGATAAAAAGTACTAAAAACGTGGCGGTGGCGGTTTCCTTTGCCGGAATGGAAAAATACAACGCTCTCTATTTGCGTTTCGGCAACCTCAATAAGCTCTTGGCATGGCTCCATGCGGCGTCGGTTAAAAACGCCCTCCAGCAAAGGCATGTGGAATGGGGTATGCTCGACCAGTTCACAAAACAGCCGCTCGTTCAACGCCAGCTTGATATTCCGGGTTTCCAACTGAAAATGCGCACCAAGGCCGAAAGCGATCCCGTGGTGGCGGCGGCATCGATTGTCGCCAGGGCCACATATGTGCTCGCGGTAAAAAAGCTGTCCTCCCAATGCGGAATTGGGCTCTCAAAGGGCGCGGGCGCAGAAGTAAAGCGGCAAGCCGTGGAAATTATAAAGAAATTTGGGCCGGGCGAACTGAAAAAATACGCAAAAGTCCATTTTAAAACAGCCCTCGAAGCCATAGAAGAGGCGGGAAAGTAATGCGCGAAAACGGCGTGAAAAAACTTGCGGATTTTGACGCCGACTACCTCTGCGGAAGAAGCTATGTGGTCGGCATCGACGAGGCCGGCCGCGGAGCTCTCGCCGGCCCTGTGGCGGCGGCGGCAGCGGCTATATCCTCAAAGGCATATTCCTCGCCGAAGATTCTCGATTTTCTCTCATGCCTTGACGATTCAAAGAAATTGTCGGCGCAGGTTCGGGAATCCCTATGGCTCAAGTTCTGCGAGTTAAAAAATCTCGGATATATGGATTTTGAGGCCGCTTACGCTTCGGTTGAGGAAATCGAATCGCAAAATATCCTTAATGCCACAAGACTCGCAATGTCTCGAGCCGCCCAAATGCTCAATGCCCGGCTTGGCTTGGGCTTGCGCCCCGCCGGTTCCCCGGCGACTCTATTCGGTGAACAGGTGCTCGATACATCTCGCGCCGTCGTTATAATTGACGGCCGCCCGGTAAAAAAATTTCCTTTCGCCCATGTCGCCGTTGTAAAGGGGGACTCATCGAGCTTGGCTGTTGCGGCGGCGTCGGTGGTGGCGAAAGTCTCGCGCGACAGGCTTATGGTGGAGCTCGCGTCAAAATATCCTCGCTTTGGCTTTGAAATTCACAAAGGCTACGGCACCGCCGCCCATTTGCAGGCTCTCATGCTCTATGGCCCTTCTGCGGTTCACAGGCCATCTTTCCTCAAAAATATCCGCGCGGATTCGTTGAGTGATCCGCAAGGGGAACTATTTTGAACTTTTGAGTCTCGCATCATTTCTTTGGAGGCGTCTTGGAATTTCCTAAAAATATCTGCTCCGCTCTCCGTAGAATTGCAAAAAAAAGGCATTGCGCGCGCAATGCCTTTCAAAGAATATCTTTCCATTATTTTTTGCGCTTGTGCTCAAAGGGTAGGGCGGGAAGATTGTTCTCTCCGTAAATACATACGTCCGGCTGCGCCCAAATCTTCCATAGATACCTGACACCGTCTATGCGCTCTCCGGTTTCTGTCTTCAAAACTACAGTGTTGTTCACAAAGTTTATGTTTGGCTTTACCCACTTGTCGTTGACTAAAATCTCAAATCCGCGAGGCTCCCCGCGACATTCAAGCTTTTTCCCGTCGAACTTGAAATGGACTTTTGTGTTGTTGCGCCCGTATTTTACGCTTTTGAGGGTCGGACTTTCGGCGACTATATCGTCTTTGCCGTAAACCTTTTTAAGCGCGAGCTGCTCAAGGCGGCGTCCGAGTTCCTCTTTAAACTTCGGGTGTATATTGTTCTTCTCTCCCAAATCTATCGCTGTGGCTATCGCCATATTTGGGACGGAAGACGCCACTTTATGTTGCAATAGCCTTACTTCTGGCCAGTTTTTTCTGCCGTCGTAAGAGGCTATTTGAACGCATAGGAATGGCAGCTCTGGATTGTTGAAATTCCTTCGCCATATATCGACAATAGCCCTGAACTTTTCTTCAAAACATTCCGGATAGTTGGCGTCAAAGGCGGATTCCCCCTGATACCACAGAATGCCTTTTATTGGGAGCCCGGCGAGCGGGGCTATCTTGGCGTTGTATAGGTAGCATGGCGTGGAGTACGCCGGCCACGGCGTGTTTTCCATGGGGCGCGGCATAGAGAATATCGGGGCGGCTTTTTTATTCTTTTTAGCCTCCTCGACGTCTTTCTTGTGCTTGGCGTACGCAGCTTCGTATTCGGCGAGCTTTTTCTTGTATGTGTCTTTGGTGTATCCCTTTTTCTCTTCATTGAATTTCTTCAATATCAGGGATAAGGCCGGAATTTTTACAAGGTCTTCTTCCGGCATCCACGTCTGCATGCAAGACGCCCCGAGCGCGGTATAAATTAAACCTATCGGAACGTCTATGTCTTTTGCAAGGCGTTCGCCAAATGTGTAGCCTACCGCCGAAAATGCGGGCGCGTTCTTTTGCGTGCTCACTGTCCATACCGCCCCCTTGGGGGTAAATTCGCAGGGCTTTTCGGAAAGGGCGGCCCCGGGCATTCTAAAATAACGTATCGTGGGAATATCGGCCCTGGATATTACTGGCTTATATATGGGGTCGCTACTGAGCGTCATCTCCATATTGCTTTGCCCACCCAATACCCACACGTCTCCTACGAGAACGTTCTTTATCGTCTTTACGGGTTTTACTCCATCGTAAATTACCATGTCAACGGGTGTATTATTTGCGGGTTGGGCGTCGAGTTCTATCTCCCATTTACCTTCTTTGTCGGCGACTGTTTGCTTCTTAGCCTCGCCGAATATTACGCCGACCTTTGTTCCGGATTTTGCCTTACCCTTGATTTTTATCGGCGCGTCTCTTTGGACTACCATGTTGTCGGAATATATTCCGGATAATTCTATTTGTGCGTTGAGATTTACAATCGCGGCGGCGATTGCAAATCCTATAAGGGCTATCTTTGCCGACACTTTCATTTTATACCTTTCGCGTTTGTGTTTCTTGCTATTTCCTAAAATCCGAACATTTCATTGGGAGGGTTTTCATGCCCTCCCAGGCTTTTTCGACAGCCGCGCGCACTCTGGCGGCAAATCCCGAATAAGTTTCGCCGTCGAGCGGAGTCATGGCTGGAAGATGCTGTACATAAATGTCGGCGCGCGGGCTTGGGAATGTCGCGCCTGGCTTTAGAGCCTCATACGCTCCGCGTATCGCTACCGGGACTACCCGCGCCCCCATCTCTTTCGCCAAAATTGCGAATGTCTGTTTGAATTCTCCGATATCCCCGTCTTTTGTGCGGGTGCCTTCAGGGAATATTATCGCTCTTCCCCCTTTTTCGAGCGCCGCGGCAATCTGGCGTATCGATTCGTTTACGTTGTCGTTTATATCCATTATTACGACGTTGCTGGATCGGGCGAATTTTCTCAAAATGCCGCCTTTCAGATAGCTGCGCAGTTTCGCAAAGAAATAGGTTTTATAGAGTTCGGATTTTGTAAACCCGAGGCAAACATAGAGCCCGTCGCAGTATGATTGATGGTTTGGAGCCAGAATTACGGGTCCCTTGTCCGGCACATTTTCCAATCCGGATATGTGCACCCTATACATCAACCGGGTAAGTATTTTGAAAAAGTCTATTGTGAGAAAGTGTAGGGGCTGCGTTTTTGGAATGCTTGGGAATGGGCGCGCGCGTAGGATTTTTTGCCAAGAAATCTTGCCGGATTGTTTGGCGGATTCCCCTTTGCCGCATTTCTTTTCGACATATTCCGCAAGCGAGCGCAGTGTGGAAAACTTTTCAAAATCCCTTTCCGATATTTCTAATCCATAGTTTTCCTTTATGTTGCAGAGCAGCGTTATCTTGCCGAGAGAATCCAAGCCGAGATCCATTTCTATGTGAGCGTCGGCCAAAACCGGAACGGATATTTGCGAGGCTACGACTTCTGCAAGTTCGTTGTAGATTTTTGAGTCGGGGGCGGGACGCGCGTTTTTTACTCCATCTGATTCGCTTTTTAGGCATTCCGCCAAACGATAGCGCTTTAATTTTCCCACGCGCGTTCTGGGGAGTTCGGAGCTCGTGAGGGTGAATTTTATAATGCGCTTGTATGCGGCAGTCGAACGGTTGTAGGGCAATATTATACTGTTGCGCACCTTCTCCCTCGCGCCTTCAATCCCGCCCGATTCCGATATAAACTCGCTTGATACCCTAATTACGGATTGAAGGAGCCCGTCGTGCATGAGAACGGCCGCCTCCAGTACGTCTTGGCTTTGGGCCTTTAGGCGTGATTCCATTTCTGCGGGATCAAGATTTTTCCCGTTAGGAAGCACTATTATTTCTTTGCGGCGTCCGGTTATAAACAAAAATCCGTCTTTGTCCAGATAGCCCAGGTCTCCCGTGTACAGCCAGCCTCCGCGTATTGTCTGGGCGGTTTCTTCGGGGCGCTTATAGTAGCCGCGGGTCACGTTCTTGCCGCGCACGCATATTTCGGAATCTTCTATTCTTATCTCTATGGACGGCAAAGCTTCTCCAGGGGAACCCATTCTGACCCTGCCTATGCGCGGAAAGGTGATTATGGGGGCGCATTCTGTCATGCCGTATCCCTCGCGAATGGCGAATCCGAGGGCGTCTAAATCCTGCCAGATTTTTTTATCCAGAGACGCCCCCCCGGAAATCCAAAATTTTACTTCTCCTCCGAATTTCTTGTGCACTACGGAGAACAAGATTCTCGACAATCTTTGATTGCCCGCCAATTTTGCGGCAAAAAATAGTATCCTGCCAAGCCTTGAGGCGCGAATCTTCGACATTATGCCGGAATGCAGCATCTCATAAAAACGCGGAACTCCTATAACCATATCCACGCCGCATTTTTGCATTACTTCGGACATATCGGCCGGAGAAAGAGATTTTGGAAAGACAAGTTTTCCCTCGACTGAAAGCGGCATTATGAGGGTTCCCATTAGCGGAAGTATGTGGTGAAAGGGGAGTAGGGCCAATACGCGTATTCCTTTACTGTAATATCCGGCTTCGGCAACGGCCTGCATATTTGCCCACATATTTGCAAACGTTAACACGACGCCTTTTGGAACACCTGTCGTACCCGAGGTGTACACGATTAGGGCTACGGCGTCTTCTTCAAATTCAAGGATTCCTCCGCTGCCTGCCGGGGAGTCGCCAAGCTCCTCAAACAAATCCTCCAATACGAGCAGTTGCGGGGTGTAGGACAAACTTTTTACGGCGGCTTCGGCCGATTTAAGATTTTCTCTCGAAACGAAAAAAGTCTGGGGAGAAGAATCCTCCAAAATAAACGCGGCTTCTTCCGGCGACGACTTGGCGTCTATTGGGACCACAGCCGCGCCCTTCGACCATGCCGCGTAAAGCGCGCATACCCAATCGGGCGAATTGTCGGCGTATATGGCGACTTTGGGAATCTCAAATTCGTCGAGCCTCGACTCCTCTGGGGAATCTTGGAATTTCATTTTTGCGGCGGCGGAAATTATTCGCGAATACAGTTCCGAGTATGTCGTCTGCCAATTCGTCCCATGCATTGCGACGGCGTCGCAGGCTCGTAAAAAAATTCTCTTCATTTCAGTGCTTTGTTATGTCCCGAATAGTCAAGTTCATAATAAACAGCCTATAGTCATATTCCGTTAGACTGGTATCTTGCAATCCAATTATTGCTCCAATTTTCAAAGTCCCCGATTTCCAGGTGGTGTCTTGCCTGTTCCATCAGCAGTTGGAAAAACCTTACGTTGTGTATCGACAGCAGTGTGCAGGCAAGTATTTCGTTGGCGATAACGAGGTGGCGTATGTATGCCTTCGAGAATCCCGAGGCATAAGAGTTGACTTCCGCGTCAAGGGGAGAGGGGTCTTCGCGGTATTTTGAATTCTTTAGGTTTATAGGGCCGTTAAGCGTGAAGGCGCAACCGTGCCTGGCCAAGCGTGTGGGAATTACACAGTCGAACATATCTGCCCCGAGGGCTATCATCTTGAGTATTTGGGGCGGGGTGCCTACTCCCATTACATATCGGGGTTTGTTTGCCGGAAGATTTGCCGCCGAGACGCCAACTTGTTCGAGCATCTCGGATTCAGGCTCGCCCACGCTGACTCCGCCTATTGCGTATCCGGGAAAATCCTCCATTTTGGATAGCTCTTGCGCGCAGACTTCCCGCAAATCCTCGTGGCAGCTTCCCTGTACTATGCCGAACAAAAGTATATTGCGTTCCATCATTCCGCGTTCTTTCCATGTTCCCAAACAGCGTTTTGCCCAGCGGATAGTCCTCTCTACCGATTTCCTGCATGGCTCGTGTTTGCAAGGGTAGGGAATACATTCGTCGAGAACCATGCATATATCCGAGCCGAGGTTATCCTGAATCTCCATGCAGGATTCCGGGCTTATGAACATTTTACCTCCGTCTATGTGCGATCTGAATTCTATGCCGTCCTCGCCTATTTGCCGCAATTTTGAAAGGCTGAATGCCTGAAATCCCCCGCTGTCGGTGAGTATCGGACGATTCCAGTTCATGAATTTATGCAAACCTCCGAATCTTGAAATGAGTTCGGAAGTTGGGCGGAGATTCAAGTGGTAGGTGTTTCCCAGTATTATTTGCGCCCCGGTCTCCTCCACTTGGCGCGGCGTGAGCGATTTTACCGTAGCCTGCGTTCCTACCGGCATAAATACGGGAGTTTCCACCGTGCCGTGGGGTGTGGACAGGCGTCCGCGCCTGGCGCATGAAAGGCTGCTCGTCTTTAAAAGTTCAAACATTTGTCTTAGAGTATTGGGCCGGCCTTATAGGATTTGGATTCCGGATATTTATCCGCAAAAGCGAAGGCTCTCGAACAGAAGTCGTCCGTCTGGCTTTCGGCCAATCCTGTCGATTTTGAGCCTTCGAACTCTATCTTTTCCAAGTCGGCGGCATTAAGCGGCATTGATGGATCGTCGGCGAGCCGTTTGAAAAGGTCGTTTGTGGGAGCCCGTCCCGAACGCATATCTTCTGCCGTGGCGACGGCGTGGCGCTTTATGACCTCGTGGGCGTCCTCTCTCCCCATTCCGCGCTTTACCGCGTTCATCATGACGGTGGTTGTCAAAAGGAAGGGCATGTATTTTCTGCATTCGGCGTCTATTACGGCTTTATTTACCTTCATTTGTCCGAGTACAGTTAGAAAGGTTTCCAAAAGGCCGTCTATGGCAAAGAAAGAATCCGGAAGCATCACACGGCGCACTACCGAGCACGATACGTCGCCTTCGTTCCATTGGTCTCCGGCGAGCCCTGCGGCCATTTCCATGAAGCCCCGAAGTATTACGTGAAAACCGTTTATGCGTTCGCATGAACGCGAATTCATCTTGTGCGGCATTGCCGAAGATCCCGTTTGCCCCTTTGCGAATCCTTCGCTGGCGAGTTCCGCGCCCGCCATTATTCTAAGAGTTTTTGCAAACGAAGACGCTCCCGCCCCAAGTTGGTATAATGCCGACACGCATTCAAAATCAAAAGTGCGGGGATATACTTGTCCTGTGGACCCTATTTCGCGTTCAAATCCTAAATGCTTGCAAATGTCTTTGTCGAGCTCCACGGCTTTTGAGGTGTCGCCCCCGAAAAGGGTGAGCTGGTCGAGCTGTGTCCCAACCGCGCCCTTTATTCCCCTCACTGGATAGTTTTCTATCAGCGATTCGAGCCTCTCGAGAGCGTGGAGGATATCCTCGCCAAACTCCGCGAGCCTCTTGCCAAAAGTTGTGAGTTGGGCCGCTACATTATGGGTTCGCGCCGTTATAATGGTTGAGCGGTGCTCTTCGGCGGACTTTGCAAGCGCATTGAGAGCTGCGGCGCCTTTTACCAAGACAAATTTTAGAGAGCGCAGCACTTGCATTTGTTCGACACATTCGGTGAGGTCGCGGCTCGTCATGCCTTTGTGTATATGCTCAAATCCCGCAAGCTCGCAGAATTCTTCTATGCGCGCCTTTACATCATGGCGCGTTATGCGCTCGCGCTCTTTTATTCTCTCCGGGCGAATGTCGGACTTAACTCTCTCGTACGCGTCAATCGCTTCTTGGGGAATGTCGAGGCCGAGTTTCTTTTGAGCTTTCATGACGGCTATCCACAGCTCGCGTTCGAGAAGAATTTTTCCCTCGAAACTCCAAATTTTTTTCATTTCCGCCGAAGCGTATCTTTGCGCCAAAATATCGGGTATCATAATGAGCCGCTATAATGGCGAATCTCCCGTCTTTTTAAACATAAAAATTTTGTTTTTTTATTTGCAGGCAGAGTGGCTGTTTTTATCATTGCGCCCCATGAGTAAAAAAATTGTGATTTCCTTATATTTATTGGCGCTTTCCTGCTGCGGAATTGCTTCTGAAGTCTTTTTCCAAGAGGATTTTGAGAATGAAAACGGCCCGATAATGGATATGGCTGAATTTTCCGCGGGCGCGGTTTCCGATGCAACGGGTAAAGACGCCATTTCGGGAAACCGTTCTTTGCTTTTAAATACCATGGGGCAATCTGGCTGGCCCCGCAGCATTAGACTTTTCAAGAACGGATTGCCGAATAATTATCTCTACAAGGTCTCTTTTAAGTACAAAGTTCTCGAAGTTTCAAAAAGTTCCGGAAACAACTTTCTTGTTGTTGAGTCTTTTGATTCCGGCAAGACCCGCAGAATCAGCACCAGCATATTCGGCTCAAATGCGGGGGACGAGGGCCTTATGGAGGCAGTATTTATGGCCAACGTCCCAAAAAACGAAAAAATAATCGTGGACTTCACATCATCTAACGGCAGTAAAATTTTATTGGACGACATTAAATTTGAACGTTCTTCCATGCCTGAGTCGTCGCGCTGGTTTTTTGATGAGGGCGTATTTAAGGGCATGAGGTATAATCCAACATACTCGGAATTCATGTTCCATAACCCCAATCTCTTCAAAATGTCTAAAGAGGAATTTTTTCCGTTTGTGGATAAGTACGGGCAGTTCAAACACAAGGATTGGCCTGGAAAGATAAAGTCAGATGCTGATTTCGCCGCCCGCATTGCCGAGGAGAAAAAATTCAACGCCTCCAATCCCCCCATTGAGGGACTCGACCAATATGGCGGATATATTATGGAAGGTAAAAATTATGGAAAATCTAAACATTTTCGCGTGAAAAAAATTCGCGGGAAGTGGTTCTTTATAACTCCCGAAGGCAATATATTTTGGTCTCTGGGAATAGATTCGGTAGGCTCATTCGCCGCAACTCCAATCGACGGCCGCGAAAATTATTTTGAGGACATCTCGGACAAAAAGTATGTCAACCGCGCGTGGTGGGGCAAATTCGACTACGAAAAACCGCATAATGTTTACAATTTCGGAAGGCACAACTTGGAAATTAAATACGATAAATTTTCGGATTTAGAGCATGCAAAATTTATAGGCGATCGCTGCCGCCATTGGGGCATAAATACTCTCGGAGCATGGACGAATAGTTTAGTTCTGGAAAACTCAAATGTGGCATATGCGTTTTATATGTCGACTTCGGAGGGGTGCAAGCTCGACTCTAAAATGAAATTGGAAGGATACTGGTCGGCTCCGCGCGACTTCTTTGACCCAAAGTTCGAGGAGTCCGTGAAAAATGTGGTTGCCCGCAATGCCAAATTTTTGACCGATAGCCGCTGCATAGGCACTTTCTTCGACAATGAGTTGCCTTGGCAAAACAAAGTTTTAGATATCTCAAAATCAATTCTTACATGTCCAGAAACACAGTTTGCAAAAATAGCTTTCTGGGATTTTCTTCAGAAAAAATATTCCGATATTTCTGCGTTGAATAAAGCTTGGAATTCAAAGTATGCGGATTGGGACTCCTTCCTGAAAGAGCGCGAATTTATTCCCTCTACAAAAGAAGCGGAGTCCAATATGTTGGCGTTTGAAGAAATTTTTTATGAGAAATACTTTAAAACTTGCCGGGACGCAATTAAATCGGTCAATCCGGAAATTCTCTATTTTGGTTGCCGTTTTGCATGGGTTAATCCTATCTTGCCAAAAGTAGCCAGCAAATATTGCGATGTTGTAAGCTACAATTTGTATAGGACAAGCGTTGCAAACTTTGAAATGCCCAAAGACGCTAAAGATGTTCCGATAATAATAGGCGAATACCATTTTGGTTCTTCTGACATGGGCGTAATAGGGGCTGGCCTTTGCCCGAGACTAGATGTTAACTCCGTAGTTGATGCTTACACCAAATATACTATCGGAGCGATAGAAAATCCGCATATAGTGGGAGCCCATTGGTTCAAATGGGTGGATCAATGCGTCACTGGGCGCAGCGACGGCGAGAATTATAGAATAGGATTTGTTGATATCTGCGACACTCCTGCTTATCCCATAATAGAAGCCGCCAGGAATATATCGGAAAATATGTATAAAATGAGGCTCTCCGGCAAGAAGACCACAAAAGCCGTTAAGGAAAAGACTATCACATATTGATTGTATTCGGTTGACAGCGAATTCTTATTCCATACTACTCGTTGGTTTAATGGATACGAAACTCAGCCTTGCACTTTCTGCCGCCACACAGACAAAAGCTCTCGAAGTTGGCGATGGCGTTCTTGCGCATGCGCCTTCGGTTTTCGCGGAACAATTCGGGGGGCGCCCGGCTGAGATTGTGTGCGACTCCTTTACATACGGTTTTATAGGCGAAAAAATCGAAAAAATTTTTGCCTCGGGCGGAGTTCCTTTAGCTCCCGCCCATATATTTAAAGACGCCAGGCTTTCCACGGACTATCGCAATGTTTGCGAGCTTGAGGAGGCAATGCGCCCGTCAGATTCAATCGCAGTGGCGGTTGGAGCCGGAACAGTGAACGACATCGTAAAACTTGCTTCCGAGGAACTCGGTAGGCCTTATATGTGCGTTGTGACCGCCGCGTCGGTTGACGGCTATACCGCCTACGGGGCTTCCATAGTTAAAAACGGCGTTCGCCGAACCGAAAATTGCGCCGCTCCGCGGGCGGTATTGTGCGATTCTTCCATAATAAAGTGCGCTCCAATATCGCTTACCGCTGCTGGCTACGCCGATCTCGCAGCGAAAATTATCGCCGGAGCGGATTGGATTTTAGCGGACGCCCTCGGCGTGGAACCTTTGGATCCGGTGGCTTGGAACATAGTTCAAGACGGCCTGAAAACAGCGATATCCGATCCCGCGGGAATTCGCAGCGGAAATTCGCGGGTCTTGGATTCGTTTGTGGAGGGGCTTATGCTTTGCGGTTTTGCCATGCAGCACTACCATTCCAGCCGCCCGGCCTCAGGGAGCGAACATCTATTTAGCCATCTCTGGGATATGGAGGGCCTGTCTTTCAACGGAAAGCCAATTTCGCATGGATTCAGCGTCGCGGTGGGAACTTTGGCTATGTCCGCCCTATATGAAGAATTTTTAAAGTACGACATGTCTTCCATAGACGCTAAAAGTATTCTAAAAAACCGCCCTTCTCTCGAATCAAAACTCTCCACTCTCGATGCTATTTTTAAGGGCAAAGATTTCCTCGAATCCGCAAAGCGCGAGGTCTCGGCAAAATATGTTTCAGATTCGGAATTCGCGCGCCGCATTGAAACCTTATTGTCGAATTGGAAATCAATCCGTGAGCGCATATCGGCCCAGCTCGTTCCGTATGGCGAATTGCGCAATCGCCTAAAGATTGTCGGCGCGCCTTCGTCTCCCGAGGAAATAGGGGTGTCTAAAAAACTTTTGCGGGATTCTTTCTTCCGCGCGGCGCACATAAGATCGCGTTATACGCTTTTAGATCTGGCGGTGGAATTAAACATCTTAGATCCTATGCTCGATTCCATATTTTCCGGAGTTTTTGCAGATTTGTAAAACGGACGTTTTCCGTTAAATTTAATTATTTTCAGGCAAGTGGATTTTTTATGGGCGGCTTGACAGCCTTTCATTAAACTTGACCTTGGAAGACTGTCTGTTATTATTCACAACATGACATATTCCAAAAACTTGTTCCTTTTCGTGTCGATTTTTATCGCGACTTTCAACATTTTTGCCGACACTCCAGAGAAATGTGCCAGGCCTACAACTCCTGAATTCCAAAAGTCGATTGTATATCAAATTCTCCTGCCTCTCTTTACGCAGGAGGGAACTCTTAAAAAGGCCGGTGAAATGTTGCCGCATGTAAAATCCACGGGGGCCGATATAGTCTATCTCTGCCCGATAGCGGAATCCGACGACGATATGAATCAAGAATTTTGGAGCAAGCGCCAGAAAGCTTCAAATACCGGCAATCCTAAAAATCCTTATAGAATAAAAGATTATTTTAAAGTCGAACCGATGTTCGGTTCCGATGACGATTTGCGCGACTTTGTCTCAAATGCACATAAATGCGGCTTAAAAGTGGTTCTCGATCTTGTCTATTACCATTGCGGGCCTACTGCGGTTTTTATTAAGGAAAATCCCGACTTCGTAAAACGCAATCCCGACGGATCTATAAAAAAGGGACGTTGGACATTTCCCGAACTGAACTTCGACAATCCGAAACTTAGGGAATATCTTTTGAAGAATATGGAATATTTCGTAAAGGAGTTCGACATCGACGGTTATAGGACGGATGTGGAAGGTTCCGTGCCCGCGGATTTATGGGCCGAAGGATATTCCAGAATCCGCGCCATAAAAAAAGATGTGATAATGATAGCCGAGAGCCGCAGGCACGACGCCCAAGTGGACGCATACGACGCAAGTTATTCCTTTGAATGGCAGTCAACGGTGCGATTCGTATTTGAGGGAAAAAAGCCGGCTTCAGCCATCGCCGAGAGATGGAAAATAGATAATTCCGCGTTTGCAAAGGGGTCGAGATTGTTGAGATATATGGATAATCACGATACCGCCAGCGACTCCGGCACTTTGAGATTTGAGAAGAGGTTTACTAATTCCGGTATGGACGCTGTATTGGTTCTCAACTTCACCATAGACGGAATCCCCCTTATTTATATGGGAAACGAAATTGCGGATTCGTCGCACTTAAATATGTTTTCCACAAACTCAAAAGGCCGCTGTTTTGTGGCTTGGGAAAATGCTTTGACGGACGTCGGAATCGGCAGGTATAACCTCGTGAGGAAACTTGCCAATTTGCACCGGAGCAATCCGGCAATTTATAAGGGGGAAACAAAATGGCTGGAAAACAGCAATCCTAATTCCGTTTTGACTTTTACGCGCGATTCCGGAGAAAATAGGATTCTTGTCGTAATAAATACTTCCGCCGGAGAAGTTCGGGCCGATTTCCCTTCCGAAACAAAGGTTGGAGCCCTGATATTGGGACGCGGCGCAACTTGTGACTTTGAGGGAGGGAAGGCGTCTTTCAAATTATCGCCATACGCGTACGGAGTTTACGAGTATTGATAAAGAACCGCAATGGATTCGGCCATTGCGGTCCTTTTAAGAAAATCTTGGATTTTATATCAGTTGTTTTTTAGGAATTCTATGTCGGCTTTTACCACGGGCAAGGGGTTGTCGGAATCGTCTCCGTGCTCTATTACATAGTATCCGTCGTAGCCTTGGGCGTCGAGTTCGGCGAGCATTCCTTTCATGTCGAGCACTCCTGTGCCGTAAATTACGGCAGGACTCGCAAGATCGTTGAATACTTTCTGATCCTTAAAGTGCACGTTGAATATTTTCCCTTTCATGGTTTTGAAACAGGCCACGGGATCGAGCCCCGATCTCGACCAAGCTCCGTTGTCTGGGCAGCACCCTATATTTTTGTACGGCCTTACCATTTCCATTACCAGTTCAGGCTTGTAGTATTCGTTTCCGCTTCCGCGCTGATGGTTGTGTATGCTCATCTTTATTCCGTATTCTTCGCAGGCTTTCTCCCACAACGGCAGCATCTCCTTTGATGACTCCGTCACTATTATCGGAATGTCGAATTCTTTTGCGAATTTGCAGAGCGAAACAATTTCTGCCTCTGAATTTGCTCCAGTCACGCCCATGGATACTATCTTAAATCCGTTTCCAAATATGAGAGATTTGGCGAATTCTTTTTGTTCGGGCGTCATTTTTGCGTTAAATTTTGCCCCCGGGAATTTTGCGCTCAGGCGTTGTTCGTTCCAACATTCGAGCGCCCTCAAATCTGTCTCTTTTAGCATGGAGATAGTTTCATCAAGGGTGAATTTGTGGAAGGTGTAGGTTTGTACTGCTATTTTTCTTTCTTTTTTTTGGGGCGCCGTGTTTCCGGCGCAGCCGCATATAAAAATTGCGGAAATTGCGAAAATTATCGCGAGCGGAATTTGTTTCATATTCATGAAAAATATAATAAACCCTTATATCGCATTACTACAAGAAGTTTTTTGACTTTGCGCCTCGGAAGTCAATAAAATGCAATTTTCTACGAATTTTGTAGCGGTTGGGCGCTATTTTGAAAGAAAGTCTTTTATGAGGGCGTCGGCGTTTTCTACTACTTTGAGGCAAGGGCGTTTTGCGTAATATTCTTCGGTGCGGGAGTCTGGCGTGGGTTCCGTCTTGCGGGCGTCGGAGGCGTCCAGCAATTCAGAGCAGATTATTGAACCGTTAAGCTTTTTAAATTCTTCGGCAAGCTTTTGCGTCTCCGCGTATATGTTCTTTTTGGAATCCTTATCGGGGTTTGCCGAGGCAGCCTTAAGCCCCAAAATCATTGCGCAGGCAGTGAAGGCTCCGCACACATTGCGCATGCGGCCAACTCCTCCCCCGAGAGGCGCCGACAATCTCAGAGCGCATTCCCTCGTCAATCCGAATTTCTCCGCGTGGGCTGCGAATACCGACTGTGCGCAGTTGTATCCCTTGAGAAAATTGCATGCTGCAGATCCCTCGGGGAAGTCGGCCGTTGGTTTATTCTCATTGGCCATTGTCAAACATCTCCTTTATTTCCCTCATCGCCCTCATTGAACAAAACTTTGGCCCGCACATTGAGCAGTGGTGTGGGGCGGCGTTGTCGAAAGCGAATTCTCCGTCGTGTGAGGCCCTAAATTTTCGGGCGCGTTCAGGGTCGAGCGATAAGTTTATTTGGTCGTCCCACCTGAATTCTGCGCGCGCTTTGCTCATGGCATTGTCGCGGTATTGGGCCGCCGGGTGTCCCTTTGCAAGGTCTGCGGCGTGGGCCGCTATCTTAAATGTGACTACCCCCTCGCGCACGTCGTCGCGATCCGGCAGGGCAAGGTGTTCCTTCTTCGTCACATAGCAGAGCATTGCGGCGCCCTGAGAGGCTATTATGCTTCCGCCTATGGCGGCGTTTATATTGTCGTATCCGGCCGCGTAATCCATGACAAGCGGCCCCAAGGTGTAGAACGGAGCTTCCGAACACCATTCCAGCTGGTTGCGCATATTCTCGGCTATCATATGCATAGGCACATGTCCCGGGCCTTCGCACATCACTTGAACATTATATTTCCAGGCGCGCTTTAGAAGGTCCCCCTGAACTCTTAGTTCCCCGAATTGGGCGGAATCGTTGGCGTCGGCAAGAGAACCGGGGCGCAGGCCGTCCCCTATTGAAAAGGACACGTCGTACGCGGCGCAAATCTCGCATATATCGTCCCAGTGTGTGTAGAGGAAGTTTTCGCTGTTGTGCTCAAGGCACCATTTCGCCATTATAGCCCCGCCTCGTGAGACTATCCCCGACATGCGTTTTGCCGCAGCCGGTATGAACTCTCTCAATACTCCCGCATGTATCGTGAAGTAATCAACGCCCTGTTCGGCCTGTTCTATTAGAACGTCGCGGTAAACTTCCCAAGTCAGGTCGGAAACTATGCCACCGACTTTTTCCAAAGCTTGGTATAATGGCACTGTGCCTACGGGAACGGGGCAGTTGCGTATTATCCATTCTCTCGTGTCGGTAATATCCGCGCCGGTGGAGAGGTCCATTAGGGTATCGGATCCCCATTTTATGGCCCAGAGCATCTTTTCAAGCTCCTCTTGTATAGACGAGGCCATGGAACTGTTGCCTATGTTTGTGTTTATCTTTACCAGAAAGTTGCGCCCTATTATAGCCGGTTCAAGTTCGGGGTGGTTGATGTTTGCAGGGATTATTGCCCGACCTGCCGCGACTTCGCCTCTCACAAACTCCGGCGTTATTTCTGCCGCTTTGAAAAGTTCCGAGGGCATCGGGGAATGTTGAATCAGGAGGCTATTGCGCGGAGCTTCCGGAGACATTTTACCCTTTAGGCAATTTAGCCTCGCCATATTTTCGCGCAAGGCCACATATTCCATTTCGGGAGTTATTATGCCTTTTCGGGCGTAGTACAACTGTGTACATTCATGGCCCTTTGCGGCTCTGCGCACGGGCCTGCCTCCGAATGGATTTTTCTCGGAAATTGGAGACTTCTTTAGTAATATTGTGTCTTCGGAGGCGTCCAGCCATTTTGAGCGCAAGTTCGGCAGGCCCTTTGAAAGGTCGGCGTGGAATGATTTGTCCGACCACGATCCTGACGTATCGTATATGCTTACAGGAGGGTTTGCGCAAGTGCTACCGTCCGGCTTTAGTGTAGGCGTAAGCTCTACCTGAGCATATCCCATTTTAAATAGGGGAGTGTTTACATACGCCTTCTTGCGTGAAGGATTGTCGAAAAATAGGCCTTTTATATCCATTTTGCGGAGAGTTTATATTATTTATCTCCTGTTGTTGGCGGCGGACAACAGGTATAGCATCCAGCCAAGAGACGATACGAATGCTGCCACATATGTAAGGGCAGCCGCGTCGAGAACCTCGCTGACGCCTTTGTATTCCCTTCCATCTATTAACCCGAGGGCGGAAAGATGTTCCTTCGCGCGGGCCGAAGCGTTAAATTCCACGGGCAAGGTGACAAGTTGAAATATCGTGAGAATTAAATAAATGCCGACTCCTATATATATTGTAGTCAGGCTGTGAAAGAGAAAAAATCCTCCCAACATTACTATGGGCAGAAGGCTGCAGGCAAAATTTGTTATGGGAACAAGCGACATTCTGAGATTTAGAGGGGCGTAGCGCTGCTTGTGCTGTATGGCGTGCCCGGCTTCGTGGGCGGCAACTCCTATGGCGGCTATCGAAGTCCCGGAATAATTTGCCCGGCTCAAGGCGAGAACTTTTTTTGAAGGGTCGTAATGGTCGGTAAGCTCTCCGTTTATGGGAATTATTTCCACATCTGTTATGCCTGCGGAGCGCATTACAGCCTCGGCTGCATCGCGGCCTGTTATTCCGCTTTGCCCGCGAATTTGCGAATATTTGGAGTATGCGCTTGAGACTCTCGCCTGGGCGTAGATTCCGAGTATTATAGGGATTATTATAAATGCTAAAAATGACATGGATTATCCTTTATATTTACGTTTAAATAATACGACATCAAAGTCGTCGTATTGCTCCAATATTTGTTTTTCTTCAAAAGTGTCCGATATATCAGGAAAGAAGACGTCGCCTTGCGGAGAGGCTTTTATCTTGCTTACGACAATTTCTTCGCAGCGCGGAAGCGCGGTTTCATAGAGCTTTGCCCCCCCTATTATCCACACAGTGCGGGAATCGTCGGCGAATGCGCTCTCGAATTCGTCGAGGCTTTTAAAGGCGCGCGCCCCATTTTGGACGTCTTCAGGGCGCGAAGTTATTACGACATTTTCCCTATTGGGCAGCGGGCGTTTCCCGAGACTCTCCCATGTGCGGCGTCCCATTACGATTATTCCGCCGGTGGTGGTACGCTTAAAATGTTTGAAATCCTCGGAAATATGCCACGGTATTTTTAGTCCGCAACCTATTACTCCGTTCCGAGCTATGGCGGCTATTGCCTTGTATATCATACCGCTATTGGAGCTTTGATTGTGGGATGGGGATCGTATCCTTCAAATATGAAATCTTCATATACGAAGTCCTCTATGGATTTGCGTTCCGGATTCAGCCTCAGAGTGGGAAGCTTTCTGGGTTCCCTCGAAAGCTGTGTGCGGACTTGATCGAGATGGTTGGCGTATATGTGGAGGTCCCCGAAGGTATGTATGAATTCCGCGGCTTTCAATCCGCATACTTGGGCCACCATCATGGTAAGCATGGAATAGGAGGCTATATTGAAGGGCACCCCGAGAAATAAATCTGCGCTGCGTTGGTAGAGCTGGCAGCTCAACTCCCCATTCGGGGACACATAGAATTGAAAGAGCGCGTGGCAGGGCGGAAGCGCCATCTGGCTAAGCTCTCCGGGATTCCATGCGCAAACTATGTGGCGCCTATCGTAGGGATTCTTTTTGATGCCCTCTATGAGATCGTGTATTTGGTCTATTTTTTGTCCGTCGGGAGCTCTCCAGTCGCGCCACTGCGCCCCGTAAATTCTGCCGAGATTTCCTTCGTGGTCGGCCCATTCGTCCCATATCGTGACACGGTTATCGTGCAGGTATTTTATGTTTGTGTCCCCCTTCAAAAACCATAGCAATTCGTATATTATTGAGCGTGTATGGAGCTTTTTTGTCGTTAAAAGAGGAAATGAATTGCGCAAATCGAAGCGCGCTTGCGCCCCAAAGACCCCTATTGTTCCAACACCGGTTCTATCTGGGCGTTTTTGTCCTTTTTCGAGTACAAGCCTAAGTAAATCGAGATATTCTTTCATTGCATATAAAAATCATCCGCCCCGACGATGAAGACGGCAAATATTACAATCACTGAAAGTTAAAAAGACTTGAACATCTTGCAAGCTTTTTAGCGCATTGCATTTGCATCGCCGAATTGAATCGAAAAGCCGCTGTAATCGACAAATTATGCCGGAGACAGCATGAGAATTTTTTTTGTAATTTGATTTTTTTCTTGCATTGGTGGGGGCTTGGAATACTCTACTTGACTCATAATAATTTTAAGCCCGACTAGCTCAATCGGTAGAGCAGTTGACTCTTAATCAATTGGTTCAGGGTTCGAGTCCCTGGTCGGGTAGTATTATTTAAGCACAAAAAGGCCCGCCAAACGGCGGGCCTTTTTGTTTTGGGCAAATATTCAGTGGACGCTAAAGCGATGTTGATCGTCGAGAGTCCTTTTTTATTTTGTAAGAAAAAACGCTTGACTACACCCTTTCTTTGCCCAGTTTTGTCCGCCAATGAAAAAAAATGTGCGCAGAGTATGCAGAATCTTGACTGAAATATTTCAGAATTTTTCAGCCTTTGATGTGTTGTATGCATTCTTTGGCTTTTATTTCTATTTTCCCAAAAATATGGCACCGGGTTGTAAATGACGCGACTTTGCATCTTTTGAAACTTTAAACCCGAGCGCCGAAAGACGATCGGGTTTTTTATTTTCCCAGAAAACTAAATCTTTTTTAATCGAATATCGAAAAACATGGATACTGAAAGTGAAAATGACAACTCTCCGATGAAAATCGAGGGCGCAAACAACAGCAAGGCCAGGGTACTGGATTGCACCATACGCGACGGCGGGTTGATGAACTCAAGCCGCTTTCCGGATTCGGTTGTGCGCGCAGTTTACGACTGCTGCGCGGATTCCGGCGTGGAATACATGGAAATTGGATACAAAAATTCTAAGAAAATCTTCTCTAAAGACGAATACGGCGCCTGGAAATTCTGCGATGAGGACGATATTCTGCGCATATTGGGAGATTCTCCGCGCAACGTGAAACTTTCCGTAATGGCCGACGCAGAAAAGTCGGACTACAAACAAGACATAAAGGATAGCGCTTCGAGCCCAATAAGTCTTGTGCGCGTTGCCTGTTATAGCCGCCAGATTCCGGTCGCTCTTGATATGATAAAGGACGCAAAAGATAAGGGGTATGAGGTGTCGGTTAACCTTATGGCGGCGTGTAAGCTCTCCTTGCGGCAGTTTAGCGAGGATGTTATGACGCTTGCAAATTCAGAGGCCGACATATTTTACCTTATGGATTCTTTTGGTTCTTTCTATTGCAGGCAAGTGGCTGAACTCGTCAAAATGGCGGGTGAAATCTGCCATTCTCGCGGGAAAAAAATCGGATTCCACGCCCATAATAACCTTCAGCTGGCATTCGCAAAAACGATACAGGCCGAGGAGAGCGGGGCGGACTTTCTCGACGCCACCCTCGACGGACTCGGCCGCGGAGCGGGTAATTGCCCAATGGAGCTTTTGCTCGGATATCTCGGCCGCGACACCAGACCGGCTTTGCGCTGCATACAAAAGTCGATTTCTCCAATGCGCAAAACTTTAGGTTGGGGATTTTCGCAACCATATATGATTACAGGACTCTTTAATAAACATCCGCGCGCGGCAATGAAGTATCAGGAAAATACTCCAGACGCCGATATACTCGAATTCTACGATTCTGTAAAAAATTCGGAACAATGACCGCCTTTAGCCGTTCCAAATCTTTGCTTATGATTTGGAACGGCGCAGGCGTTTTGTCCAATATTAGCCGGAAATGCATTGCGGCGGCTTAATGCTGTTGCAATATATTCCATTTAATTCTTGATATGGACAAAGCTTGTATAAGAATGCCTCGATATTAACGTTTCTTTTAGGCTAATTTTCCGATACCTCATGGATATTCATTCGACAGAGCTTCTCCTCAAGGATCTTGCAATAGTAGTGGTGGCCGCGACCATATCTATGAGAATCTTTTCAATGCTGAAGCTCCCGCTTCTTTTGGGATTTATAATTGTAGGGATTCTCCTCTCTCCGGTCACTGGCCTTATTAGCTCCTCGCAGAACATTGCTGCATTCGGAGAATTGGGAGTGATGTTCATGATGTTTTTTGTGGGCCTGGAATTTAACCTTGAACGCCTGCGAAAAGTGTTTGTGCCGAGCTTCTTGGGAATAACGTTTCAGATAGCGGCAATGGGCGTTTTGGGTATGATATCGGCCGGCCTGATGGGATTGTCGAAAATCGACGGCGTTTTTCTCGGCGGCGTACTGGCTATGAGTTCGACAATAGTAATCGTTGAAATATTCGCTCAACGGAGAGACTTGGCTAAATTATATGCCCAAATTGCCATTGGAATTTTAATAATAGAAGACATATTCGCGGTGTTTCTGCTTGTCGTATTGTCGGGGCTTTCTTCCGGACAGTTGCCGAGTTTGGCGGAACTATTCCATTCCACTCTGGCTCTTTTGAGCTTCATGATAACGATATTCGTAGTCGGAAAGCTCTCCATACCGCGCTTGCTGCGCAGATTCGCTCTGTCGGGAAACAGGCAGGAGCTGATAATGTTTACATTCTGCCTAATTATGGGATTGGGAGAATTGGCGTCGCTTTCAAACCTATCGTTGTCGCTTGGCGCGTTTATGGCAGGTTCCATAATATCTGGATCCGACGTGTCAAGAAGAGTCGAGCATATAACAGACCCGTTTAGGAATCTATTTGTGGCCTTATTTTTTGTATCGGTTGGAACACAGATAAACCCGGGGATAATATTGGAGATGTGGCTGCCGATTTTGCTTATATCAATTGGAGTCATAGTATTTCAATCCTTGGCTTGCTTTATCGGCATAATTTTGGGAGGGGTGTCGTGCAGGGACGCCTATTTGGCGGCCATAAACAAGGCCCAAATCGGGGAATTCAGCTTTGTAATTGCCGGGCTCGGAATTTCGAGCGGCGTCATGGATTCCTCAATAATGGCTATCGCAATGGGGGTTTCGTTTATAACGGTGTTCGTTAATCCTTTTGTGTCAGCCCAGTCTGAAAGAGTAATGAGGTTCGCAAAATCCATTACTCCAAGAAGAATCTTGGACACATTGGAAATATATAGAAAGGCTGTTTGTTCAGTTTCCAATTCGGCTGCGGGAAACGCAAGGCTTAAAGCTTTTGCCCCCCATATCGTGGCTATACTAATATATACTTTGATGTTTAGCGGAGTCATGTTTGCGGCGGCGAGTATGGCGAAAACTGTGAAAAGCGAATCCACGCCCTATCCGGATTGGATGGCTGTCGGAGTTTGGATCGCGGCGGCAGCGGTTTCTCTGCCTATGCTTGCGGGTGTGCTTCGCTCGTCGGGGATTTGCGCCCTGAAGATAGTAGATGGATTTGAGGCTCGATATGGTACGGTTTCAGGCGGTGGAGGAAAGCTTCATTCGCTCCTTCGCGGGGTCTTTTCGGCATTCATAATGTTCGGATTCGCCCTCGTATATTTCGCATTCGTATTTAACTTTCTGCCCATTGGAGACGCCATTGTCATATTGGGAATAAGCGTGGCTTTGATGGCAATCTTCTTCAGAAAAATTCTCTCAAATTTCAGGCATTCCATTGAGGGCAGATTCGTGTCGGTTCTCAAACGACACCTCGAAAATGCCGAATTCAATAAAAGAGACGCCTTGATAGACAGTGTGCGGGCGAGTAGAACCTGGGCTAAAACCGTGTCGGAAGTGGAGGTGGGCGAATTATCCAATGCCGCTGGCAAAACTGTCGGAGAACTCGCCATAAGAAGCCTTACGGGAGCTGAAATCGCGGCCATTAGGCGCGGGGCTTTCTCTATATATGATATAGGCCCGGATACGCGCATTTATCCAGATGACATCGTTATATTGTGCGCCTCTAATGATGAGATATCAAAAGCCGAAGATATTATCACCAAGCCGGCATCGGGAAATTCGGAGTTGGCTGAATCCGGAAAAATGCTTCTCAGGGTTTTAGGGATAAATGAAAAATCACTTTTAAACGGAATGACCCTTATAGAGGCTGCCATGCCCAAGAAATACGGTGTAAAAGTTATGGGCGTGCTACTTGAAGGATCTCTCGAGCCATCCCGGCCGGATCCGTCGCGGCCATTTTGCGCTGGAGATAAAATTCTCTGCATGGGGAATTCATCATCGATAGATAAAATGATTCGCGATTTCGGTTTGCATATAGATAAATAATGCACGACCCATCGGCGGGATAAGAGTCGCCTGCTTGTAAATATTGCCGGCAAATTCAGAGGTGCGCTTATATTCCGTATTGCTTTTTTATATCTTTTTTCCGTATATCGGAAGCTAGTCTTATAAGGGGCAATAGAATTTGCATTAAATTTAGCTTTTATTTAATCCAATTTTTAAGTGTAAGGTTTTATATTGTACGTTTAAGTTAGATTCGGTATTTTGATTTTTTTCTCTTTTTAGCAGGGGATAGAGTTAGAATTTTTGCTGAATTTAAGTATTTGTTTTAGTGACCATTTTCGATATAAATTCATTACTTTCTTATAAAGAATAAATTAGTGTAAAAATTTTGACATAAAAATCAAATTGTGTGCGAGGGATAAGGGGGGTGTAAATTTGCAAAACTTTTTATTGACTTTTAGGCGGAGGGGGGCTATTCATTTATACAGTTAAACGATAAACTAAATGTAATGAACAGAAAGGCGAGATATGAAAAAAATATATCAGATGTTTGTTTTGTCGGCTTCTGCTATACTTTGCACGGCAAGTTATGCAGGGGTATCTATTAACGGAGATACGACTGCGTCCGCCATAGCTGCTCAAAGTGGTTATGATGAATCGAAATGGGGTACTGATGTCTGGTGTATTGTGTCGGCGCCAGAAGGTGTGGATAATATAACCCTCACCATGGATAGGGATTTGAAGCTGTCCAGGTTAGTGAAAAATAGTTCTTTATATCCCAAAGTATTAACAGTTGATTTTGGAACGGATAATCATTCGCTCTCCCTCCATCAAATTTACCCACAAGTTGACGACGTTATATCAACTACCGGGGACATGAAATATGTATTTAAAGGGGACGGTACTGTGAATTTTGCCGAATCCGAAACAAAAGGATCGTTTAAATTTCGTTCTATTTATCAAAGCGACGGCACAACATTGGCAAAAGCCGAATACGATCTTACCCAACTAAATGGTGTTGCGACCGCAAACCAGATGTTGTGGGTTTATGCCGGTAATGTATTGAAATTTAATAAATTACAATTTTCAAATGCGAGTCAGAACATCGAAGTTGAAGACGCCCAGTTGAGCATAAACGAATTGACTTCATATAATGGATTATTCGGAAGTCTTAGGGCTACTGGAGACTCCGAAGTCGATATAAGCTCTTCAACTGCAAAACTATTGCGTACAAACGCCATACAAGCTTTCGACAATTCCATTGTTAAAATGAATTTAAAAAATTCAGAGAGCCTTGAAGCTGATAACGGAATACGAATCAATGCCAATGATAATTCTACTATAGAGCTCTCTTTAGCGGCAAGTTCGAGTAGCAATCAATACACGGTAGGGAGCGGCGCTACATTTATATTAAATAATACGGCAGTAAAGAATGAAGTTAGAAATACAAATTTTGCCGACGGGGCAAATGTAAAAATAACTACTAATACTTTGTGGTTATATAAAACTGCCGGAAACGATTCGGAAGGCATACATGTTTGGGGGGCGTCAGACAGCGGCAAGACTACGAAAGTAGAACTTAATTTGATAAATAAATTATGGATTATCAGAGCGAGCCTTGACATAGGATCAAATACAGAAGTAAGTCTCAATAATTCGTTTATAGATGTATTAGACGGCAAATTAACCCTAAACGGCAATAATAAAATTACCAGTTCCGGAAGTTCACAGGCGGATAGTCTGAAGATACGTTTCTCGGGAGAAAATGGCGCTCTTATTTTAGGAGCGAATAATGATATAAGTTCATTGGAACTGACTGCGGCAGGTACTACTACAATAAGTCTCAACGGTAATAAATTTTCTTTTGAGTCCCTATCGGAATTTGAAGGTGCTATGCTTTTTTTGGAGGGATTTGAAGACGGACTTGTCTCTTATAGAACTCCTTTCGGATATTCATCTCTCAGCATCAATGCGGACGGTTCCCTTAAATACATAAAAGGACTTGTCGATGGTCAGCAAATTGATCTTTGGGCGGTGGAAAATTCTATGGGAACTTATGATATCGTTTCAGCAATTCCCGAACCTGCAACTTATGCGATTATTTTAACTATCTTCACCCTTATTTTTGTTGCGTATCATCGCAGAAAATGATATCGATTAAGTTGCGTGAAGCAAAATGATTGAGCTGTTCTGTTTTGCGAATGCTCATTTAACCCATAAGTGAATTGTTATGAAAAATCTCATATACATATTGCTATTATTTTGTACAGTTGGATATGCCGATATAATGAAAAATATTCAGGATTGCGGCGTTTTGCCGACAAATTCGCCTGAAGTGAACAAGGCAAATCTGCAAAAGGCTATAGACGAAGCCACAAAAACAGGAGGAGCTTTGTTTGTGCCTCCGGTTGCCGAGGGTTATCCTATCTCGAGCGGGATTATATTGAAGTGCAATGTTTCTCTCATAGGCGCAAACGGACCCTTGGGAAGGGGGTCAAAATTGGAATTTAAAACTCATCCCAAGTTTCGTCCGGCGGGTTCCATATTTAGGATAATGGACGCCGAAAAACCATTCATTACCGTTCAACACGCCACAAAAATAAAAGGTATACAATTTTTCTATCCAAATCAAAGCTGGAATGTCGAAAAAATCGTAAAATATCCGCCCACAATCCAACAGGACAAGAGGGCTAATTCTGTGACGTTGCAATGCCTTACATTTTGGGGCGAATATACAGCTATGGACTTTGCAGTGGAAGGCGGTAATTGCGAACAGGTTTTGATAGAACATTGCTACGGGTATCCTTTAAGCGGACAGTTTATAAGAATAGACCATTGTTCCGACATATCCCGCATTTTGCACTGCCACATAAATCCTGGCACGATGAGGGGATTTAAGGGTACAATACCAAAATCGGTAATAGATCATGTCATATCCCAGAAAACCTACGCCGTTTGGATAGGCAGGGGAGATAATATAGTTATAATGGATTTGCATGTATTCGGCGTGTACGGTGGGTGTTATTTTAGTTCGTCAAGTTATGGGCAGTTAACCAGTTTTTCTCTGGATTGCGTGGCCAACGGAATTTATAAGAAAGGCGGGGGCCAAAAACATCACCAATGGTTGATTTCGCAGGGCTCGATAATTTCAAATACTGGAAGCTCCATAGATAATGCATGGCCAATAATAATAGACGGCATGGGGCATACGGCTATCACAAATGTCGAGGCATTCTCGGGAGGGAATGGCGCTCTTACGAATTTCGGGGCATCTAAAGGATTTTTGTTGGTACAAGGAAAAGACCCGCTGACAGTTTCACTGTACGGATGCAGAATGTATAACTATCAGGACGAACAACCCATACAGGTATTGAATAGGAACGCAAGCCTTAGGGCTACCGATTGCGTGAATAAGGATTTAAAATTTTTTGATTTGAAAATAAACTAAATACATTAGGAGGTAAAATGATTGGAGATTTGAATAAAACTAAAATTGCGCTTTTTGTATCCGTGATATTTACGACCTTGCTTTGCGCAAGGGATATATGGACTCCGAAACAGGCTAATGAATGGTATAATGGACTTCCATATTTGGCAGGTGTGAATTATGTTCCCTCTTATGCTGTAAATGCCATAGAAGTTTGGAGCGACGAAACTTTCGACATTAAGACGATAGAACGCGAACTTCTACTCTTGAAGTCGATAAATATGAATGTCATCAGGATTTTTCTAAACGATAAAGTCCACCAACACAATCCCGACGCTCTTTACTCTAAAATGCAGCAGCTTTTAGACCTATGCGAGAAGCATGACATATACGTCATGTTTACCTTCTTTACAAACGGGGGGCGTCCGGAATCTAACTTGGGCAAACAACCGGAACCCGTTCCAGGGAAGCACAATTCACAGTGGGTAAAGTCGCCTTCGCTATCTGTTTTAGGTGACGATAGCAAGTGGGGATACCTTAGAGATTATGTATTTGGGACTGTGTCAAAATTTGCAGACAACAAGCGGGTTATAGCCTGGAACGTCTTCAACGAGCCGGGAAATGTTTCAAGCACGCACGTTCCCGGACAAAAAGCTATGAGCAATGACGAACATGTAAACTATCTCATAAATACAAAGAAGCTCATGGAAAAGTCTTTTAAATGGGCGCGCGAGGCAAATCCGTCCCAACCCATTACAGCGCCGATTTGGACCGACGATCCGTTTATATCTAAGATGTTTTCGGGGGCAATAGAGAATAATTGCGACGTGATGTCATACCATTGCTACGAGAATATTGTTAAGCATTACAATATCATAAATAGATTAAAAAAACACGGCAGGCCTATAATGTGCACCGAATGGCTCGCCCGCCACTCCGGAAGCACATTCAATCCCACCTTGCAGTTTTTAAAGGCTAATAAGATAGCCTCTTTCTCGTTCGGATTGAAAAAGGGCAGGATTCAAACCCATTTGGCTTGGCCGTGGTTTCTTAACAGCCAATTAAAAGGAGTAAATGAAATTTGGCTGCACGATATATTCGACGAAAACGACAATCCCTATTGTCCGGAGGAATGTGCATATATAAAGCGCATTCTGGGCGGCGAATAATCAGTTCATAGATTCTCTTTTCTTAGGATAAATTATGTTTGGCACTTGGCTGTTTAGTAAACTGCTGCTAAAAACATATAGAGATTCGGAACTGTTTATAGCAATTTTGCTTAGCGTTTCCCGGCCTGTTCAATCGGGGCTTAGGGGGATTGTATTCGGTTTTGAATAGATTATTACTATATGGGATTCGTCGATATCATAGAAGTATCTTGCGGCTTTTGCGGCGACTATAGCCAGCTCTGTTTGGCGGTCCCATTCGTATTCGGCGTCCGAATGAATTAGAAATTCGCCGTCTCTCAGTATAAGTTTTTCCCTGTTTGAGGAATCGACGACAACGCTTCCGAAACCGTTGTAAGGTTCAACCTCGCAAATATCGGGCTTTTGCCCTAATGCGGCAATTATTGCGCATGCGATAACAGCGGCTGAAGCAAATGCCGAAAGCCCGCAGAAAACAAGCTTTTTGGCGTTTGGACAGACGGCGTCATCCGTTCGACATTCGATTGCGCGGCGGAGTATTTCCGATTTTTGTGCTGGCAGCAAATCGGTTTCGGCGAATAGCTCGAATGCCTTTCTTATATCGCTTTCGGTAATCATTAGAACTGCTGTTGTCTTAGAGTTTCTATTGCGCGGGATATGGATACTCCCACGGAGCTCGCCGGGATTTTTAGGATTTCGGCAATCTCGGAATATTTTAGATCCGAAAAATATCTGAGCATAAGGATTTCCCTCTGTTGTTGCGGAAGTTTTGAAATGAGGGCAAGCAGACGTTCCCTTTGGAGAATGTCTGGAAGGTAAGAGTCGTCCGCAAGTGAAGATATGTACGATTCGTCAAATTCGGCATAGAATTTCTGCTTTCTCAAGATGTCTATTGTGGTATTTCGGCAGGTCTTATAAAGCCATGCGCCTATTTTTGCTTCATCGATAGTTTTAAGAGTGCAAAGTTTGTAAAATGTGTCCGCCACAGCGTCGCGCGCAAGTTCCGTGTCGCGGCAAATAAGGCGCGAATAGGCTAAAAGCTTGCGCGAGTAGTCATCTACCAAGCGCGATATTGTCTGAAAGCGCGTGTCCACTATTTTGTTGTCTTATTTTTTGCGGAGACGCGTTCTTTGGCTTTGACAAGCTTCCCCTTGAGATTTTCAACTTTCTGCGGATCTTTAAATCCCTTTTCTTCGCTGAAAAATTTTATTAGACGCTCGTAAGCTTTAACGCTGAATTTAGGATTTTTTGCGGTGTCGGCGACCCTCTCAAACTCTCCGAGCCAAAATTTAGTCATTTCTTTATTTTTTGGCAGGATTGGGTCGTCAACCACATCGGTGTCGGTTATTTCCCTGTTTGGATTAAACCATTCGGCGTATGTGAGGAATGGATACCAAACTCCGCAACGCGATGTTTTTGTTTTCCGCATTGTCGCAATAATTTCCCGAACTTTTTGGGGAGACTTTTCAACGCCAATTCCCTCCATATAGCAATATGCAAGAATCCCGTAAGCTCTCCAAATATATCCCTTTTTCTTGAGAGTTGAATTTACGGCCTTATTTAGATAGCTTATAGCCTCATCAAGATTTTTTTCCGTACCTATGCCGTGCATTTTCAAAAGAGCCATATCGATTTTTGCGTTCACGGAATTCGGCTCGGCTTTAATCCATTCGCTTGCCAGTTCAAAAGCCTTTTTGCGGTCCGATTCATCGCCCGTATTTTTTAGCACCCTTATTGCTTCACTAAACCCCCATATGTCCTCATTTTCCATATTTGGGTTGGCTCTGCGTGTACGGGCGAATTTTTCATAATACTCTGCCGCTTGTTTTAAGTCGCGCTTAACATATTTTCCCTCTTCAAGGAGTATTGCATAGGTAAGGAAGGAATCGCAGTTAGGTTTCTTGGTGAATATGGAACGCTTTAAAAGTTCTACGCCCAATTCCGGACATCTTGGGGCGTTTCTGAAATCGTAATGATATCCGTTGCCGTATATTAATTGATTGGCTAAAGAGTTAAAATCATATTCAAAATATCTCGATTGGCATGCTAAATCTATATATTTTTTTGACATGTCTTCGGATTTTTCCGTTCCCAATCCCATTTTGTACATTAGTGATACCCATATGCAAGATGCTGTATTTATATGAGTTATATCTGTTGCTCTGCTTTTAAAGATCTCGAACGCTTTTTTATAATCCTGTTTTGTCCCCCGCCCGAGAAAATACATGGAGCCAAGCTCTAATATTGCCGTAATATTTTGCTTCTCATGCAATTTTGATAACAATTCGAAAGCTTTTTTGTCTCCGTCCGGAGTATTCATGTCTATGAGGCGTCTTGCAGCGTACATCATTACTTCTTGGTTTCCCTCATATATGAATTTTTTTTCAAGTTCATCGTGTAATTTAACTTCGCCATTCTTTCTAAGGTAAGAGAGGATTCTTGAACCCATTAGCTGTCTAATAGATGATACGGGAATATCTCTAATATTTTCTATTATTACTTCTTTAGGAATCTTGACTTTGCAATAATCCATATTTGTGGCATATAGTTGCAATGAGTTTTCAAAAATACATTCCGCGTTTATGCTTATTCCCAAATCGGTCTTTTTTAGCGCGGAAAATAATTTCCGGTAGTATTCTAAGGCTAATTTCTTGTCGGCCTTAACACCAAGCCCATAGTAGTATAATTCCGCGAGCGGAGTGGAATAGTTTAGCTCATCGGGATTCGATTCGTTGAGTTCCTTATATAATTTAAAAGCCTTAGAGTGGTTGCCCGCTTCTTTTTCCTTTTCCGCCAGAGCCATCTTTATCGAGGCATTTTTGGGGTTTTTCTTATGCAGCGCTCGCAGATCGTTCAGACTGTTTTGGCGGGCATAATATAAATTATCTAATTTTTCTGTTTTGTTTGCAGACAATAAGAATGTATTCAATCTAATTAGAGCTTTATTATCTACAAAATCATAGTTAAAATTATATTCGTTATGGTGCTCGCCTTTTGAGGCATTATTGGCAAGTTGAATATAATGCGAACTCAGTTTTTGGTCGTTCTTCATTTTGGGATTGCCGGAATAGGCATACGCAAGCAGCATATTGGCTTCTGAAGTATAAAAGGGGTCATTTGCGCATTCCTTTATAAACTTTACTACATCTTCAAATTCTTGAGGAGATTCGTCGGCATCGGCTTTCAATAATCTTAGGGCCGCCCAGGGAAGGGCATTGTAATTATTTTTTGCATGCTTTGATAAAAACTCGAGAGATTCTTCCCACGCAAGAGAGGTACCGTATAGAACCATGTATAGGAACTCGTCGTCTTTAGTTTCTTCATATCTTGCCATATTATACTTTTGGTTGTCAAAAGACGAGATAGGCAAATTTAACTTTTTCGCAATTACACGAAAATTATGTTTGTAGGGTTCATTTATACTAGGAAATATCATGTTTCCGGCCAGGACTTTTACGGCGTCTATATATTCCTCTTTTGCAAGAGCCTCTAATTCTTTGAATCCTGATTCAGCTTCTGGGTGGATTTGCATCTCATTATAGAATTTGAATTCGCATGTGCTGAGTCCGTACAAAAATCTGTTTTCTTTAGTTTTTGGAAGCGATTTAAAATAATCGCTGAATTCTGTATTTACATACCTGGGTTCCTTCTTAGGCTGCTCAGCAGCGTTCCAATATTCTTCGCCGTTCTTGCTCTTGAAGTGTCCAGATTTATATTCATTTAATATAATATGTTTCCACCTATACGGTATGGTATTTCTTATTTTTTCTGCGTCTTTTGGAGCGTATCCTTCAAGTTGGTTGTTTTCGGCGAGAATTGCGGCG
This sequence comes from uncultured Opitutales bacterium, assembly GCA_944389885.1. Lineage (GTDB taxonomy): Bacteria > Verrucomicrobiota > Verrucomicrobiia > Opitutales > Intestinicryptomonadaceae > Merdousia. The sequence goes on along the minus strand of CALXNZ010000013.1, from coordinate 4,523 downwards.
AGCTCGTAAATGTTTCCATTTTCTTCTTGTGAGCCGGGAATAGAGAGGACTTTCTTTATATATTTTTTTGCCAAAGAAACATTCGTTTTTGAGAATTTTCCCTCGTAAAGGTTGCATATTACATAATTTGCCAAGCTTAAGTCGCCGAGATCCAAAGAGTCTTTGGCGTATGAAAACGCCGCCAGTTGATTGGCTTCTACAAGATATTTTCCGAATCCAGTTGCTATTCCATTGGCATATATATGGTGTAAACGAATCAGGGCGCTTGTGTCGCCAAGCTTTGCGGCCGTGCTGTAATTATTCAAAGCGGAATCTATGGCGTTTGTCTTAACTGTGAATCCGTCCAAAGGCATATATTTGCGACCTCCGATTTTTAAGAGATCGGCGTCTCCGAGCAACTTGAATGCGCGGGCCGTCCAAGCGTTCTCCGTGCCTATTCCAATAGCTTTTGATGCATATTTGCGCGCTTTCTCCGGGGCAAAATCAACAGGCATGTTTAGTATGTAAAAAATGCCGCTCCGAGAATTTCCGTTCATGTATAGTTCTGCGAGCGTCAAATTGGCGTATTGGTTTCCATTGTCGGCGAGTTCTTCAAGAATTGAAATGGCTTCTTTGGATTTTTCTTTGTTGTATTTGCCTAAGGTGTATTTATCTATATTTATGGATTTAAGGCTCAAAAGCTTCTTTGCGTACTCCACTTTCCCGATTTCGTCCGATGCGTTTTTTAAGCACTCAATAGGCATCTTCGAGGCTGTCTCGATTTTTTTTGCGATTTCGCTATTATAATCGCGCAATCTCCGCATTTTTGAGTTTTCCGATTCAATTGCTGCGTTGCGGTATATTTTTGCGTCTTTTGGAGAATCGAAAACAAAAGAATTTTTATCTCCGTACGACATTTCAAAAGCTCTTGTAAAACTTTTAAAAAACCATTCGTTTTGAAGTTGTATGGTTTTATCGCGATATTTCTTTTCCAAAGCTTCGTCTTTGCGGACTCCGAGGCCGTTTTCATAGGCGCAGGCCATAAGGGCGGTTGCCTTTGCTTCGGCGTAGAAATTCCCGCTTATTGTTCGCGCCATCGATTGCGTCATCGTGAAATTTTCGCGCTTCATGAAATCGTTGGCGATGGGTTGAAGTATTGGTATGGCTTCATTCCATCTTCCAAGCTTGATTAAAGTTTCGGCATGGCATAAAGCATAGTATTTTGCGTGAGTTTGGGAATTTTTAGAGAGGATTTCGTACAATGATAAAATGTCTTTCGAAACATCTTTCAGGTTTTCAACTTCGTCCAGATTCGTTTTGATGAAAAATATCAACATTACTGCGGCTGGCTGAAACTCCATTTTTGCGTAAGATAGGAGTCCAGAATAAGCTTTATCGAATTTCTTTTTGTCTTTTGAATGAAGGCTTGACTTTAAATCGTCTTTGAGAATATTGCATTTAGCCAGGACTGAAGTGTAAGAATTCCCGCTACTTGCGATTTCGAGCAGCAACTTGGATTTTTCGTCAGGATTGGAGCAACGGTTGGCTATATAATATCCGGAGAGAAGGTGCTTTGAGTCGTAATAAAGCGACTTTATTTTGGCGATAGCCTTATCTTGTGAATATGCCATTTCCTCTAAGGCCAGTCTGAATTTTGCGTCAACATTTCCTTCTGTTGCGAGGCGTTCAACCTCCTTTATAGGTTTGCTAAAGATTGCTACTTCGCTTTCGTGGTCACTGTAGTCGATTTTATCGCATGCGGCAAATAGTAAGGTAAAGGCCAATGCAACATATGTGGGAAGTATTTTTCTCATACCATACAATACGAATGAAAGCGGGATTTTATTACATTTGTATTTATTTTTTTAGATGGATTTTTCAATATTTTATGAATTGCTATAGATAAATAAATATTTACAGGTCTCATTTCCTGAGAAGTTCCATATTATAATTCATTCACTTCGGAGCCGTACTTGTATTCCTGTAGTTTCCCCTTTGTAAAGAGGGTTGATAATTTTCCGATTTTTCAGTGTAAATATCTAAGCTCCGAAAAATTCCTATATTATTGAGAAAGAGGTTTTGTACTGCCTATATAGTATATAATCCTAAGTGCAAAATAACTCTATAAAATAAAGGGATAAAGATGTGCATTTAAATAAGAGTCTTCATCTTTTGAATATTTTATTTATCAATATAGAAAAACCATCATTTATCTTGAATGAAACAAATGCCAAATTTACATAGATAGAAAAAACTAATAAGCTTATGATAACAGCATTAGATGGATCTGAATAAGCAAAATAGGCATATATAAAAACCAAAATCAAATTAGAGAATTTAATAAAATTATTACTCGATATTATCTTAACAAACATCGCATTTATAAATATAAAAATAGAATAAAGCAATATAAACATTTTATTCACTTTGTTCTTTGGGGGCAATTAGCATTTCCATAAATATATCTTTATCAGTTCTAATTTCTTCGAATTTTCAACACGTCTCCATATATTCATTCTCTTTATCAGTCAAGCATGCAATAAAAGAAGATATATCTCCAATTACCCAAGAAGCAAGGGTTATAGGAGCTCGCTTGGGACTTATCCAATAATAGAAATATTATACAGAATTTATTTCTAAAAGTATATTACTATTCTTCACAACATTGCAATAATCATACATCTCTTAGAAATATGCTGATATGTATCATCATATGTTATTCAAGCTGAATTTTCTGATATCTTGCGAGTACCTATAATTCCGATTCTTATAACATTTTCGCGTGCCTCATTCTTTCGGGCAGTAGGATAGGTTCCATATAAATTACAGATATTATTTGGTTATTGTAATAAACGAAATTATTTCAGCCGTCGCGGTAGCCTATGAAATCTTGAGATAAGCATTTTCCCATGTCTGCGCGATAATTTCCAAATAGAAACGCATAGCTTAAGCCTTCAATGTAGGGTTTGCCTGTAAAGAAGGATGAGTTGTCGGAAGCATTGGCTCCGAAACTTGTTATGCCAATAGTAAAAATCCTCTTTAACTACTCCTATGCTTGTGTACCTGTTTTTTTATGTACCAATGTTGTTCCCAGTTTGTTGCGCTTTATTGCGGTTTCCCATCTCGCCAATCCTGCTCAATGCCAATTCTTTCTTGTCGCTTAAATATTTAATATAAACACGTTCCCTAAAGTCTTTGGGTTTTCCTAAATGTTTATACATTTCCTTGTAGTCGCTCTCAAAGCCTCTATCTGAATAGGAACGCATGCTCATGAATTCCAAAGAGTCAACGTCAAATTTTCCAGACGAAACTTCTTCTATACGCTTATCTATCCATTTTATCAACTCCTTATAATATCGTTTGCTTTCTATAACGTTGCCATTTTTGTAAAAGTAGCCTGCCAACAATTCACTCTTGTACGGAAATAAATTCGAATATTCTTCCGATTTGTCCAATAATGAAATGGCCTCATTTAAAAGATTTCTTCTAAGCTTTATTCTTGCCAAATACATATAGGCATACGCTTTTTGCGCATTCGTGGACGTTTTTGAAAATTTACCTGTTAAAATTTGATTAAAGAAATATGTCGGGCCGTTTTTAGGTTCTGCCTCAAAATATTTCTCACCTCCATATTGAATTCCGTATGCTCTTGTGCCAAAATGAATATAGTGTTCTGGTGTATTTGCACTATAGCAACCTGATAACAGTAATAGAAAGAATAATAGTATTATGTATTTCATATTTATTCCCATACTCCATTTACATAGTTACCTAAAGCATCCAAGATATCTTCTCCTGTATTATATAAGTTTTTTATTAGAGCCATAATCCAAGCCGGAACCATTGTTTCAGGACTTGTGGGATTGTCATACCCAAGACGTTGCAACTCTCTAACAATTTCATCATGTATAACAGCAGTATCATGCATATTAGGAACGTAATCTGAAAGGAATTTAAAGCCGGGATTACTATCCGATAGCAAGTAATCTATACCAGTTTCATCCCCATGAGAATCTCTACCGAAGCAATAGTCCGCATTGTCTCTAACCCAAGAAGGATGAGGTCTTGGGAAAGCCATTTGCCCATGTCGGCGCGGTAGTTTCTGAAGAGGAACGCATAGCCCAAGCCTTCAACATAGGGTTTGCCTGTAAAGAACGATGACTTGTCGGAAGTATCCGCTCCAAAGCTCGTCTTGTCAATAGCTGAATAGCCATTCCCGCTAACCTTGTCCATGCTCGTTCCGAGTATATCGGTAAATATAGCCTCGGTTTTTTGCCTATTGATAAATCGGGATTTCGTTGCCTATGTACATCTTTTTAGCATTTTGCCTATTCGGTATTGTATCCTTATTTTGATAGCCGAGGTTTTTTATATAAATTTAATCCGAGCGTGGTTATAGATAAAAGTTATGAATTTGTAGGCTTATATTATTGGTATAATTAGCAGAAAAGCTATAAAAAACCTCGCTCATCGTCAAAGATAGTGGGATGAGGGTAGAAGAAGTAGAAAAAAAGGGAGGCAAAGAGGACGGAAGTCCTACAATG
>CALXNZ010000012.1 GCA_944389885.1 uncultured Opitutales bacterium | reverse complement strand
GATACTCCTATCGCATTTGCTATCTCCGATTGCGTTTTTTTAGCTTTACACATGTTCTCTATTACTCTTCTATCGTCGTATGTTAGACGGCGGTATTTCGGTTTTGTCATAGTGCTTTTCTTGGTCGAAAAACATCTACTCTACATTCCCTAAGCCGCTTGTCTAACTCCTTTAGCTTTTATGCACTGGAGTATTTAATTCGCGTATGCTTCCAACTAATTTCTTCATGATGGCCTGTTATTATCTAATTTATAAAGAATCTTTCGGATTATTTTATGCTATATTCTATTTTAAAAATAATAAATGTTCAAATATATTTATTCCCAAGAGCTGGAAAATTCTTCGTCTTTAAATAGAGCGGCGAGCCCGGTTATCTGCTTTAAACGCAATATCTCGTCGGCGCTCATACCGAGGTGTTTCGACATCCACGCGTTGCTCTTGCCCATTTCTGTAAGCTCCGCAACAATATTGCTCATCAAATCGACATCATGCGACCCCCTTGCCCTATTATGTCTGATTGTGGAGGCTATCCTATCCTCGATGGGACGATTTATAACCACCACTGGCAAACAACCGCCTTCCCTTTCGTATATATCCTTATGGTTCTTTATTATTTGATAGCGATGGAATCCGTCCACGACCTCGTATATATCTTCGCTCTTTATATAGTAGCAAACTATGGGCTGGGTATAACCGTCTTCTTTGATTGAGTCGTAGAGAAGTTTCATCTCCGGAGGAGCGACTTTGTTGGGGTTATATGAATTCGCCCTTATTTTCTCCACCGGAACCGGACGAACTCCGTACACTGGGCTTTGCGATTTTGAAATCATAGTTTTTTGTATTTTTCTATAAGTATTTTCATTCTTTCTTGCTGGCGCTTTGTCTGGGAAAAGCTGAGACTCGTGCAAAGATGGTCGTTCTTTAGTATGCAAATACACATTCTGCGCCAACTTGGAGCGAGTTTTCTCTGCTCGAAGCCGTTGTCGAGATAATCGGGAATTTTTTTATATCGGACTATCGTCTCCATATATGGCGACTTTCTATCGGTTATCACCGCTTCTGGCGGAAGGTTCTTAAGGCTCTCCGAATCCACAGGAGACCCCCTCCGATACCACCACAACATAAACCTTATAAATTTCCTCTTATAATGGTTGGCCATTTCCTTGGGAAGGGTTGCAAGAAGCATCTTACAATAGCTTCTCCAAGTATGGCCTTTAGGAAGTTTCACATTGCGATACCCCATTATGCGCTTTCCGCAATATATGTTTCCATAATTGGCCCCGCTTACCCTATTGACGACTTTCGCCCATGTGTCGGGTTCTATTACGCGGTATAAATTGAGCCCCTTGCGTTGGTCGTCGCCAAAAGGCTGGCAAATTCGCTGCATTGCCAAAGGAATCCCGGCTTTGTACATTAAGTCGTACAAATGGTTATACTTCCACGAATATTTGCAGTTCCCAATCCATATATCCCGCACTTTCCAATCGTATATAGGATAGGCATTATAGAAATTTCCGGAAACATGGGTCGTCCAATTCTTTCCGTTTAGGGTAGACTTTGTATGGTTGTTTATAGTTCGGTACCGGTTTAGGCTCTCATCTGAGCGTATGCCAACCAGGCATGCAGTTTTTTTATCCTTTGAGTACCACTTCCCAAACTCCAAAACAAATTCCTCAAATTCCATTTTCTTTTTGAAAAATGGAAATTGATGGTTCTCTTCCGTAATAATTCCTGGAAAATCGGGATACTCGCGAATCCACTTGTCCTTATGGGATAAATCCCAGCATGTCCAAAAAGGCTCGAAAACGCTCACGGCATTGCGGAGCGTGAGAGGCAGGCAACACCAATACGGTTTAAAAATATCGGAATTTGACCTCATAACATCTGCTATATAATCTATGGTTATCCGATACTGCCCCTCCAAATCCACAAACAAAAGGCCCGGCTTCTCCGTAATTTTATTGCGACGGATATAGTCGGCAACAAGGTTTAGGAGTACTGAACTGTCTTTCCCCCCAGAAAAGGAAACATAGATTCTTTCAAAATTCTCAAATATGTATTTGAGGCGTTCGTTCGCAGCTTCATACACATTCTTGTTCAAGTATTTCTTCAAAGGCGGCGCGCCTCCTCCGCGCTAATTATGCGTTCAACATTCGCAAGAAGGTCGCGTTTTCTTGAAAGGCTATAACGAATTATGTCCTCAAGTCCCGTATTAACCCACATATTGTATATGTTCACGCTTTTCATTTGGCCTGTTCTATAAATTCTATACTTGGCCTGTTCTTTTTCCTTGTAGTCGAATGTTTGAGAATAATAAATTAAATTATTAGCGCTCTGCAAGTTTAATCCGACGCTCCCCACTCCATAGGTGCAAATTAAGACATTTTCATCTTTCTCAAAGTCTGAAAGATTGTCTTTGCGGTCCCCCATGTAAACCAATCCGCCTAAGGCATTATGCAATAACAAAGCCTCGGCCACATATTTCACAAATATAACCACCTTCTCGCCGCGATTCAATATCTCATCTACAAGTTCCAAGGTCGCACAGAATTTACCCTTGCATTTTATTGTATAAGCCGACTGAAAGCTCTGGGCTACCGAAAAAAATGAGACGTAAAATTTATCCTTGAGAAACGCATCTTTGAAATGCGAATACCTGCTCCGCTCATTTGAATCAAGCTCGAATTCCCTGTTGAAAATCCTTATCCCGCACTCGGTCTTAAAATCAGAATTGAAGATGTATGGGCGTATAATCTCCACAAGAGCCTCTATATTCGCGGGCTTCGACCACCTGCGCCACGGATACTGATCCTTCCCGTCAAAAAAGTATATCAGGAATTTGTCGGCGAATTCGCGCTCGGTCATATTCAAGATACTCGGAGATAAAAACGAAATCTGCGAATATAAATCCAATAAGCTTTTTGTAATGGGAGTGCCATTGAGTATTATCCTGAAATCAAATAGCCTATAATCTTTTAAAAGCCTCTTTGTTCTCAGCGCCCGCGTATTTTTTATGAATATGCTCTCGTCGAGAACGCAAAAATTCAGGCAAGTCTCGGCGAGCCTACGCATTTCCATATATTTTGCGTCGCTTTTAGATATGCCCTCTATGGAGAAAAAGCGAATCCTGCAGAAAAATCCCCTACTCCATTTTTTTATCTCCTCCACATATTTTTGGGAATTTACAAGCGACGCAGGCGCAATCCAAATGACATAGTCTATGCATTTAAGCTTCAAGCGTATCAAGTCGCAAGCAACTTTTGTCTTGCCGGTGCCCATCTTCATAAATAGAGCTCCGGCCTTAAGGCGCGATAATTTCTCAATCGCCCTGCATTGATCTGAATTTAAGCTCATCTATGCACTCTTGATTATATACGGGTTTAATGTAAGGCGGTATGTGAAACAGCAATTTCCAACGCAGATTTTTTTGGGTGGCCAATAAACGATCCAATATTATTGAATTTCTACTACCGTATTTAAAAGAGTCCTTTGGCAGCATAACTTTAGTATTGGATACCATAAAAGTGACGCTGTTTTTGTCTTCTTTTAAAATTCTGTCGTATCTTACTCTTACTTTCATTGAATAGTTAATAATAAATACATTGACCTAAGAAAAACTCAGGCGCATGCAAAGTAAAATTGTTATGATGCGCGAACGACAAAGTTTTCTCAAGATTTTTTTAATTTTTAACCAGCCTCAATTCCTGAAAATTTGCCGACAATATACGATATTTGCAAAAAATATAGGGAACAACCCCTTTTCCAAAGCGGCATTTGCACTTTAGCATTCGCCAAAATGCCGCCTTGCAAATGTATTTTATGCTTGCAATACCGGAGAATAAAAGCACTATTTTGGGGATTATGCGGGTGCAGACAATACCGTGTGCACCGTGGGTAGTTATTCCGACAATATGAACCACACAATTTCAGCGCTTGTAGAAAACAAATTCGGCGTTCTCGCGAGGGTCGCCGGCATGTTCAGCGGCAGAGGGTTCAATATAGAAACCCTAAATGTAGGCCCTCTGGTTGGCGGCAAATACTCGCGTATAACCGTCACGGTAAAAGACGGCAGAAACAGCGTGGAACAATGCGTCAAACAGCTGAATAAGCTCGTCAACGTCATAGAGGTAAAAGATTTCTCCACACCCGGAGATTTTGTGGCCCGGGAACTCGTAATGCTCAAGGTTAAAGCTTCGCGCCAAACCCGCTCGGAGATAGTCCAAGTTGCCGACCTATTCCGCGCAAAGGTGATAGACGTGGAAGAAAAATCGCTGATAATAGAGTGCACCGGGAACCCGAATAAAATAAAGGCTTTCCTCGGAATGATAAAACCGTTCGGAATTATAGATATGGCCCGCACCGGAAACGTCGCGCTCGAACGCGGAAAGGCCGAAGAAGAATAACCCCCTTTAAAATTCCGCCTACAACAGGCGAACTTTAAATCATAAAAAAGAAAGACAATATCATGCCAGCAGCAAGGGTATATACAAAGAAGGACGCCAAACCGGCAGTCCTCAAAAATAAAACACTCGCGGTAATCGGCTACGGTTCGCAAGGCCACGCTCACGCGCTAAACCTTAAGGACAGCGGCTACAAGGTTATTGTCGGACTCTATCCCAAGAGCAAATCCATCGAGGTTGCAAAAAAACAGGGATTTGAAGTAATGCCAACGGCAGAAGCGGTAAAGAAGGCCGACGTAATCATGATTGCGGCTCCCGATATGAAACAGGCCGCAATCTACAAGCAGGATATAGAGCCGAATCTCTCCAAAGGCAAAACCCTGCTCTTCACCCACGGAATGTCGATAAACGCGGGCTTCATCAAGCCTCCGGCCGATGTCAACATTGTGATGGTGGCCCCCAAGGGCCCGGGCCACATAGTTCGCTCGCAATTCTGCGAAGGAAAGGGAGTTCCCGCCCTCATCGCTGTGCAGCAAGGCGGCCCGAAAGCCAAAGCCATAGCGCTCGCATGGGCCGACGGAATAGGAGCCACACGCGCGGGAGTCATTGAGACAACCTTCAAGGAAGAGACTGAAACCGACCTCTTCGGAGAGCAGGCCGTGCTCTGCGGCGGCGTAAGCGCCCTTATACAAGCCGGATTTGAGACTCTTGTGGAAGCCGGATACAAGCCCGAAATGGCTTATTTTGAATGCTGCCACGAGCTCAAGCTCATAGTTGACCTAATCAACGAAAGCGGGATTTCAGGCATGAGATTCTCGATTTCCGAAACCGCAAAATACGGCGACGTCACAAGAGGTCCCCGCGTTGTGACAAAGGAAACCAAGAAGAACATGAAGAAGATTCTCAGCGAGATCCAGTCGGGTAAATTCACAAAAGAATGGAAGAAGGAATACGACAACGGCCTTAAGAACTACAAGAAGCTTCTCGCCGACGGCGAAAAGCATCAGATTGAAAAAGTCGGCCAGCGTCTGCGTTCCCTGATGCCTTGGGTTGCCAAAAAGAACATTAAAGGCGCCCAGGCCGCATACTCGGCAAAATAGTTCAGCCTATTGCAAAAAAAGCGGATATTTGTAAATATCCGCTTTTTTTATTTGGTCCCCGCGCGGTTTAGCGCCCAGAAATGCAGAAAAATAAGACATAGAACATGCACATAAGACTCGCCACACGCGGCAGCGAACTCGCCCTTAAACAGGCCGACATGGCATCAAAATTCCTAAAGGATAAAAAGCCTGATTGGGACTTTGAGATAATTGCCATAAAAACAAGCGGTGACAAACGCCAGGATTGGTCCCTTGAAAAACTTGGCGGCAAGGGACTCTTCACAAAAGAGATAGAAGACGCCCTTTTGTCGGGCGAAGCCGATTTGGCCGTCCACAGCGCAAAAGACCTCCCCACGACCATAGCCGACGGATTGTCTATAGCCGGCTGTCTTCCGCGGGAGGCTTGTTCCGACGTGCTTGCAACACGGTCCGACGTACAAATACCGTCGCTTATAGCCACGGGCAGTCCGCGAAGGCGCTCGCAGTTAAAAAAGATTTTCCCGCAGGCGGTTTGGACGGAGATACGCGGAAACGTGCCCACGCGCCTCAAAAAGATTGTGGACGGGCTCGCCGATGCAACCGTCCTATCAAAGGCCGGTTTGGACAGGCTAAAAATAAGCGAATTTGACGGAATAAAATTTACCGAATTGAAGCTTGACGTTTGCGTTCCCGCGGCGGCGCAAGGATTTATAGCCCTCGAGTGCAGGAGCGCCGATTTGGATATTTACGCTCCGCTCACAGACGCTTTTGCGAATGAAGAATTTTCTCTTGAGCGTGAATTTTTAATGAAACTGGGCGGAGGTTGCCAAACTCCTTTTGCCGCCAACTGCCAGGGAGATATTTTTAGATTTTACCACGAAAACTGCGGCATTCAGAAAGTTAAATTCCCCGAAGGCGCTAAATTCGCCGACAAATTGAAAACCGTAGGTGAAATAGCCTCGTCTGTTCTTTGATTTTACAAAGAGACGACGAAAGAATTAACTATTGATACAAAAAGCGTTCTACTGAGAGTTATGCGGAACGCTTTTTGCCATGAAGCTAATAATAGTTTATTTTCTTTTCGTATCGAAGCCGAGTTTCTGGAGCCAATTTTTATACTTTTTAAAATCGAAAGGCGGCTTGCCGTACAAGAAATGATTTAGGCGTTTTTCTCCTCCGTTTATGGAATATTCTATTTTCAACATTCCCTTTTCCGGATCCGGCTTTAAAACGGTGATTAGCTTTTTCCCGTTTGCGGGGATTTTAAAAGAACCTTTATGCAAGATCTTTCCCGTATCCATATCAGTCACGACAACTTCAGCCGACTTTTCGGAAAGTGTATCATTCACGGCAATCAAATCGAGATCGTCGTTGACAAGCAAGAGCTCGTCGGTTTGTACGCGTTTTATAAAATCGTAAGCGAGTTTTTTAGAGTTGTAGAAATCCACTACCGCATCAGACAGCACCGGCCAGCCGTCGCGCAAGTTCCACCATATGATTCCTGTTTTATCAAATTTTTGCGAACGGAAAAGCTCTATAAAGTATTTGAGAGCCTCCGCCTGAACAGATTGGGAAGCCAAAATATATTTATCTAAATCGTCGTAAAACACCTCTCCGAATAAAACCTGCGAATTTTTAGAGAATTTATGCGGCCGCGCACACAGAACCTTATTTTGGACATTTTTATAGGTATTTACGGATTTTGCTATCCACTCCTTATTCATAGTGCCCTTATCGTCGATAAAAGGTTCCACGCAGCCGGACGTCATCATTCTCTTTAGACTTCCGAGATTCGGGCAGCCGTGATAACCGATTTCACTGCAAAATATGGCCGGTGTATTAGAAAAGAATGGGATTTTGTAATATCCGTCGGAATTCCACAGATGGCTTTCACTTGGAATAACATTTTTTGGATTATCAAAATATTTCTGGCTAATGAAAGGCGAACTTGGCAAATAAGGTCTCAATGGATCAAATTCGAGCAAGACTCGCGGTAGAACTTCTCTGCTGATTCTATCGTCGTTGGGATTTATACGATAACGTCCGAGCTGCCATCTCAAGGAAATATCATTTTCGTTGTTTCCGCACCACAGAGCCATAGACGGATGATTGCGAATTCTCGTCACGGCTTGTATGGCTTCGTTTTCAATAGTTTTTGCAAAATCGTCCCGCTGCGGATAGAAGGTGCAGCCCATGCAAAAGTCGTGCCAAACCAGAATGCCGTTGGCGTCGCAATAATCGAAAAATTCCTTTGGCTCATACACGCCGCCGCCCCAGATTCTGACCATATTGCAATTTAAATCGGCAAGCATTTCCAAAACCGACGAAAGCTTTTCGCTATCTCCTCCGTGGAGGGCGTCCAGCGGAACCCAGTTTGTGCCTTTTATGAAAATCGGGATTCCATTAACCTTAAAGAGAAATTTTCCCTTCTCGTCCGGAGGGCATATATCGGCATATTCCAACTCGACAGTTCTAAATCCTATCTTGCGGATATTTTTTGCAAGCTCTTTGCCGTCCTTGTCAAGCAGCGACACTTCAGCGTCATACAGGGGCTGGGCGCCATATCCGCGCGGCCACCAAAGTTCAGCCTCGACATTATCGAATCTTACACGCAAATTATAAGACGTCACAGGAACGCTCTTTTCCGCAATTATTTTTCCGTCTTTTGAAATTTTTACATTATAGGACGCCGAATCCAACATTGAGAATGGAAATTTAGAACTTATATCCACATTAACGCCGATTTTTTTTCTGTCCTTAGATATTCCTGACACAAACCAATAAGTGTCTTCTATTCTTACGGGCTTTTGAATATCTACTTTCACGCCGCGCCAAAGCCCCGCGCTCACGATTCGAGGCAGAATATCCCAACCATAGCAATGGGCCGGCTTGCGCACATATTCACCGTCGGGCCCGTTCACATGGAAATGCCCCAAAACTCCGTATTTATAATTTGACGACTCTATCACGGCGGAACGTATTATCACATCGAGGCGATTTCTTCCTTCAGGATTCAAGTATTCAGTGATATCAAAGGCGTACTCTAAAAAGAAATTATCGGTTTCTCCGACTTTTTTACCGTTCACATAGATATCGGAAAAGCAGTCCACACCGTCAAATCTCAATATTGCGCGTTCCCCGTCAGACAAATTTGGGGTGTCAAAATCACTGGTATACTGCCATTGATAACCTTCATACTTTCGCAAATTGTAAGAGTTATCCCCAACTTCCGGATCTTTTACAATACCAGCTCTAAACAAATCGCGCTCCACATTTCCCGGCACTCTTGCTTGTACATTTTGCGACGCTATTTTTGAAGTTTCCTCCGGGGTTCTCAAAGCTCCCGAATCGGGCTGCGGCCAGAAGCTTAAAGTCCAGCTATCTCCATTCAGATTTTGAACGCGCGGGTCTTCAGCTTGTTTTACGACCTCATGCTTTTTTTGACCTTCATTTTCACTGGTAGAAACGCGCCCAACTTTCTCTGTCCAGACGCATACTAAGGCCGCAACTATAATTGCAAAAAAACCCGATGTAAGAAATTTCTTCATCATGCCTCCCGATGTTAATTAATCGTTAAACCCGCTTGCTTATGCTAAAAACAAAAGGCCACATGTCAAGAGCTTTAAATTGAAATATATTGGTTCAAGAAAAGCTGCAAGAATAAACAGATGCGCAAAATGGGCGAGAAAAACTCTTTATGCAGACATTAAAACAGAGCTTCAAAAATATCAAAACTTCTTGTGCAATCAAAAACTTACAAGACATTTTTGCGGAGCTTAAAGGATTCTGTTATAAATGCGCCTATAAATGGCCGCATAATGCGGGCAATCCGCAAAGCCGAATATGCGTTCCATTTTAAATAAACAAAGGAAAGAAAATGAGCGAAATTCAGGAAGAAACATCCGAGACAAAATGGTACCAAAATCTTGGATCATGGTTGAGCAAACGCGGAGTTGCCATTGGAAGCGCACTCGTAGTGATTGGAGGCATACTTGAAGGCACTACGGGTTGGCTTGAAGGCATATGCAACGCTTTGAAAATTCTGCTCGGATACTAAAAAGGAGGGGCGGCGGTATAAAACATATATTCCGCCGCTCCGATGTCTAAAAACATGTCAATTTTTACATCTATTGCAAACGCCATATGCGCAATAGCCCGTTTGGGAAGCATATGGCTTAAATATAAAATAAATTCGGCCCTGCCCGAAAAAATTGAAAAACTTAAAAATGAATGCGAAGAACTTGAGAGGCAAATTATCGAAACCAGAAATGCATTGTCGGATTGCGACTCTATTGGCGACGCTATGCGTCTTGACAGTCGCGCAGAGCGCCTGTACGCGCTCCTTGAACGTCGCCGCTCCGAACTTAAATATTTATCAAAGTCCCATACTGAAAATAAAAGCGAATAGCCAGATAGAATGTGTGGACGGTTCCATATATACGCCGCAAACCGATGAAATATGGTATTCTGAAAGCAAGTTTAGCGAACTTGAACAAAAATATATCACGCTTTTAGGAAAATAAAGCTGTAGAGATATGGGCCTTTCCCCAATTTTATTCGCCTCTATAATCATGTTGCGTCAATTTTCAGACAATGTAGCGCACGGCTTGTATATCAGTTATTTTACCGTAAAAAGCGCAGATTCAGCAAAAATTCCATAAGCCTTCAATATCTGGGGAAAGAGGGTGTTATACTATGAATATGGCATGATTTTATAATAAAAAATCATATTCCTAAATATTTATATAATATACAGTTTATTATGCGTAGAAACGCTATAAATATAATAAACACACAAATCCCAAACAATATTACCCAAACGCGCGCAATGGCACTATCAGGTTCCAAGCCGGAAAAGCTCGGGAAGAAAAATAACAACGCAAAAAAAATCATAAAAGCGCAGCCGGCAAATGTCGCCTTATGTTCAGATTTCTCAATTTTTTTTATTTCGTCCTTTAGCAATTCTTCCGGAGATATCTTTTCGGCCGGTTTGCTTTTAGACTCCAATAAAGCCTTGTTATAATTTTTAACAAAATTCTTATACACGGCTTCTTCTTTCACGAATATGCTGCGCCTGTCCACTAAAACTAATTCTATTTTTTTTCTTTTTTTATCACGCCAATTCCAATACTCGAGATATAAATACGAAGCGGAATATGGAGTCAGAAAAATACCGCGATAAAAATATGTAAAATACTTTACGCTTAAGCTTATGACATGGTTAAACGGGATTAAATCCACTCTATCGCATTCTATATTCGACAATGACAAACCGTGAGTATGGCATGCCAAACGCACTGTTTTACTCCCGCCTAAAATCTCCGTCAGAAGTGTTGAATTCTTGGTCACTGGACCTATATGCAGGTCCAAATCGAGGGGCGGCATAATGTTTAGAATATGCGCGGCTATATCGTATCCACAGTGCGGACATAGGTTAGCATGGCTGCTTACTTCTTTACCGCATTCAAAACATTTTATTATGGACATAGCTGCGCCTTAATTTCTGTTCCCATCTACGCTTAATAATGGATTTTAAACGATAGATTTAGAACTTTTATTAAAAATTTCTAACCGTTTCAATCTTAAATCCAAAAAGCCGTATCAGCGAATTAAAAGCATGATTCACACAAAAAGTGAACATCAAAGAATTCTATACAAATCATTAAATGCGCTAAAATGTAATATCGGCAACAGTGTGGACTCAAGTAATTGAAACAGGAAATATAAAAATGCCTGCATGAATTTTTTCATACCGCATATTCCAATTTAAGATTTTCGCGATTAAATCCAAGTATGCAATTCAATATAAAATTTCTTTTAATAAAAATAAATGCAAAAAGGGCGCCTTAACAAGGCGCCCTTTAAAGCAAGTGTATTAAACTATCTTGCGCTCTTTTCGTCTTCGAGAACGCGCTCTACTGCGCCTCCGGGGGAGATTATGACAGGATTCTGGAACACGCTTCCGGGACGCATTTCCTGGAATTGTTCGCGGCCCACACTGCCTCCGGGGGAAATCCTGTTCACGGTGACGAATATCAAGAGGTTGCGTTTCTGACGGGATTCACCCTTGCTCTTGAAGAGCCTTCCGATGAAAGGAATATCGCCGAGAACCGGAACTTTATCGT
This sequence comes from uncultured Opitutales bacterium, assembly GCA_944389885.1. GTDB lineage: Bacteria > Verrucomicrobiota > Verrucomicrobiia > Opitutales > Intestinicryptomonadaceae > Merdousia. Next base: position 64,352 of record CALXNZ010000012.1, on the reverse strand, counting down.
CAACGCTGCGGACTTCTTCACGAGTCAAACCGCCCATCACAACAGTTGCTCCGTCGAACACAGTGACATTTGTGCGGACTTCTCTTATAGAGAACACAGGTTGAATAAATCCGGAAGGAACAGTGACCGTAGTTCCGCTGGAGATTGCGACCGCAACGCCGCCGTATTCCATGAAGCCTTCAAATTCCGTAACCCTCGGGTTCATTGTAAGGTTTATAGAACCGTCTTCTTCAACGTTTGGCGTCACTTCCATTTGTACACCAATATCAGTCGTGGTGAAGTCCTGAGGAGTACCGGGAGTAATTGTCACACCGGCTGATCCGCTATCACCGCTACCGCCTGAGGAACCTACGTTTGACTGTACATCACCCCAGGATTCCGGATAACGCATCTGTTGCGAAACCGTGATGGAAGCCGTGCTGCCGGAAATCACAGTGACCTTAGGCGCGCACAGCAAATCCGACCCTTGCTTCTGTTCGAGAGCGTTTACCACCATGCTTACCTCATAACCATTAAGAGCTCCTAATACTGTATTGGTAGTCTTTACGGCAGTGCTTGCAAGGTTGATAGTTGACGGCAAATCTGGCGGAAGCTGACTTACTTTATAAGGCTCTGTGAAAGTACCTCCAAGTATTGTTATCGGAACACTGCCGGCTGAAATTGCCGAACCGGTATCATTCAAAGGCCTATTGTTGTACACTGAACCGTTATAGGTGGAGAACAAAGTATTGTCGCCTTTTGCTATATTCCAGTTGAAGCCCAATTCTTTGAGGGCGCCCTGGTTGACTTCCATAAATTTGGCTTCGATTTCAACTTGGCGAACCTCGTTATAGCGCAAGAGTATATTGCGGATTTTGTCAAGATTGCGGCGCGAATTTGTCACCCACAATTTTGTACCGTCGAACGCTATGCTCGCTCCGGGACCAAATTCCACACCGGCTTTTACGAAGAAGTTCTTGATTTGCTCTTCTTGGTTGTCACCGCCTGCAGCTGCAGCACCGCCGCCACCAAAGGGATCGCCGCCGTCGCCGCCGCCGCCAGAGGCTTTAAAGCCTATCATACGCGTGACAGTAGAGCTCGGCAAGGGGAAGTCGAGGGTATCCATCGACGCCGTGGTGTTATCGGCAGCCTTGCGGACTACGATAGTATCTTTTTCAATGTCATACTGATAACCTGCCTGCTGGGTCACCCAGTCCAATATTTGTCCGAGAGAGAGATCGCGGAGAGTCAGAGTGACATTCTTTGTCTCAGTTCCCGAATCGAAAAGGACTATATTTACACCTTTTTTACCTTCGGTTGACTTATCGTAATCTACTGAGAGTACCGACAAAGTATTGATTGCGTGCGCAAGCGGAACTCCGGGATCGGGGAAGCTTACATTTGGTATTATTATTTCGCGCAGTTTTGCGTCCACTATGGAATCAGTCTGCTGTCCGTCTATGCCGGTTGTAGTTCCGGTATAAACCTGCGGACGCTGCCAGGACTTATTGACTTCGTCCAACATTGCTTCGCGGGTTGCCAAGTATGTTAGTCTGCCGCTATCGGCAAGCTTTTCCGAAATCAACCTCTGGTAAGCTTTTGCCTGTATATTATCGGCATCGAGAGTTTCAATCTGACGGAATGTGGAACGCGCCCCCTGGTAATCGCCGTAGAGATACTGGCGGCGACCTTTTTCTAAGAGAACATGTACCTTTTTCTGGCGGATTGCATAATCGGGATTTGTATCTTCGATTACGTGGTTATAAGGATTTTCCTCAAATTTTGCAACCTCGGCAACGAACATCTCGCCCTTTTCCGGGGATTCCTCGTTTGAGGCATACTCGGCCGCGAAGTTTTTGGCTTCGGTGAGGTTCTTATCGGCCATTGCCAGTTGAGCGCGTTCCTTTGCCATAACGGCTTTTGCACGCTTCAGTTCGGCGCGGGCATCGTCACTCATCGGCGAGTATTGTTCAGCGGGAAGTCTGGAAGTAGCCTGAGCAAGTTTTTGACTCGCGGCATTCCAATTGCCTTCGTCCATCAAATCATAAGCCTCGTCAATAAGATCGTAAGCGGCTATTATTTGAAGCTGCTCCTTGCGTATAGCTTCGGCAGTAGCGGCATCTACGGGGACTGCTTCTGCTCCTTTAGCATCGGCGACGGCCACCGAAACTTTTGCTGTTTCAGATTGGCCCTCTGGTTTTGCTTGTTCTTTCACTTCGACAGCCTCGGCAACTTCTTTCGGAGCCGGAGCGCTTACCAGAATGGGAGATTCTCCTTTGCTCTGGCGTTCTATGTCTTTATTGACATCCGACAAAAGTCTTTGGACGCCTTCATCGTTGGGGGCAATCTTAAGCAGATTTTCAAGAGCCTGCTTAGATGTATTGAGGTCGCCGCTATCGCGTGCTTGAACCGCAGTCACCATCAAGCGGATTTTCTCCTGGGTTTTGTCTTGGTCTGCGTAGCCGAGGCCCGCAAACGAGAGGCAAGCCAAGAACGCCGCAAGCGTGGCAACTCTTTTTTGGAGTCTGTCTCTTTTCATATAATTCGCCGTAATGTAGTTGTTTTAAGTTAAAGTTAGCTGTTATTTTTAAAATTTAAAGCTTATTTTTATTTTTTTTGTTTTCCGAGCGGTTCAATGCCCGATTCTGACAATTCCATAACTTGGGGTTCTATGGATTTATCGTTGGGTATCATTTCCACCGTGACTTTGCCCGCGTCGAAATCCAGTCCTTTCACCACGTATTTAGCACCTTTAGTATTTGTGGTTTCTCCTACCGCTTTTATATGCCACGGCGTTCCGTCGTTTGCCGTAAGGGTTATTCTGCGCTGATCTAAAAGCACGGTCTCCTTATTAGACACTATCGTTATATCCTTGCCGAGCTTGCGGTCGAAAATCACCAAAGTTGACACCGAGGTTATTGTATTGTCGGGCATTTTAATGCGCTTCATATCGAAAGACTTCACCGTCAAGCCAAGATTGCGTTCAGCGGATACCGATGTCTTAGGCAAAACTATTTCTTGATTCAGCTTGCCGTTAAACATCTCTTTGGTGTTTACATTCTCCAATTGTATTATTGGATTTTTTATATCGCCGATATAACCTTTGTAGTGAATCGGGTAAGGTTCGTTTGAAACACCGGTATATTTGAATTCAAACGATTGTCGCGCCTTTTCTTTCATATACGGCGACTCCGTCATGAAGTTCCCGTCTTTATCCACCCAGATCTGGGGCGGCGTAAATACTTGAAAGAACCATTTGCCCTCCTCGTCCTGGGGACGGACTTCCGGCCATTCTATCATGGTTATTTTCATTTCCGGAACTGCGATTTCTTTCCACACAACGCCTTTAGGCTTCTCGCTCAAAAGCTTTTGGACGCGTTCCTCTTCTTGCGCTATATTGGGCTTCTTGACAAAATAGAAAGCACATGACGCCCCTATCACAACCAGCGCAACCAGAAAAAATATTTTATCGTAATATTTCATAACTCCGTTATTTCGCATTTTTAGAGTTGTCCTTTGATGCGTCGTCCTCCTTTGCCGCGCCTTCCTTATCTTCAGCCGCAGGCTTGTCAGAATCCATTACCACATCTACATATTCAATAACAACCGTAAATTCCGAAATATTGTCGGTCACAACCGGAGTGCGGTTCTCTACGGTCACGCCTCCGTCGGCAGCCGCCGCTCCCGATCCGTCTCCAGACGCCGCATCTCCCCCGGATCCGTCGTCGGTTCCCGAAGCATTACCGCCGTCCGCATTTTCCCCTCCAAACAGAGCTGAAGCTGCCGCGTCGGAAGAAGTTTCCATATCTTCGCCGCCTTCGTCAACAGTCGGAGACATTAGAACCGAAAGAGCCGAATTATCCGCCGGACGCACGTCTATGCTGCGCACTACGAGCATCGCGTCAAAATCCTTTAACTGGTTGAGGAATCTCCTCAGCACATCGGTATGCCCTGCAAATACGAACCTGTAAGCCAATGTATTCAGGCTTCCCTCCTTGCGCGCAGTTATGGCCTTGTCTATTTCAAAGTTATCCCCGCCCACACTTTGGCTTTTACGCCTTCGGGTCACAACATTTTTTCTGCCGGTAGTCGATTTTACTCCCTCCTCTTTTAGAACCTCACGCTGCACCCATAATATAACCATCGGAGACTCCTCCGATTTGCACATATACAGCTTTTTCATTATATAATCGAGCACGCACGCTTGCTTCCAAATCGCGGGAATTGCTTCCACGCGAGGAGGCACCGAATTCGGCGCAACATATTTTTTGAAGGAGAAATCCATATCGTCGGGAACAAATATTCCCAGATTTTTTGCGTCCCTGCGCCATTTGTTTACCATTCCGCGCAACTGTTCCACAAGCTGATAACCTTCCTTAGCCGTAAGCGGCTTAAAGATATCGGCCCCGGCTCGCGTCAAGTCCTTCACGAGAAATTCAAGGCGCCCTTCAAGTTTTTTAATATTTGCGGCCGAGGCGTCTATTGCTTTCTGCGTGGGATCCTCCGACAACGCCTTGCTATAAGCGCGCATAGAGCTGTCGAGCTTTGCGCTGGATTTCAGCCTGACGCTTTCCAAATAGACATCATAAACCGCTCCGGCCACAAATACCAGACACAAAAGCGACACTATTGTGAAAAATAACGGATATTTCTTAAGATATTTCATCAATTTTTCTCCGGATTTAAATGTTTGCCGAACTCAAAACTATATCGGTTTGTCCGGATTCACTACCAAAGTGAAGTCGAACTTCAATATTCTTGGATTGGACGGGTCGGTTGTAATGTTTTCAAACGACTTTATAAATTCTGAATCCGTAAAAGACGTCAGCAATTTTTGTATTCTTTCCGAAGCCGCAGTATTGTCGTATGTGGCGGGATCGTCCGGATTTACTTCGCGCAAAAGAAGCCTTCCCGTAAGCTCAAGCTTATATTCCGGCGCGCCTTTCTCCGGATTGCTGCGCACCACTCGCAGATTGTCGAGCCATACGTCCTTTTGCTCCATCAGGCGCTTTTCCAGGTCTATAAATAGGTTTATCCAATTCGACTTAGATTCGGCCAGCCCCTCCAAGCCAGATATTTTAGTCGTCAGCGACTTCACTTTAGCTTCGTTCGCCTTTAAAGTCTCATATCTTTGCACCAATGGCTGCACAAGTTTGTTGAACTCGACAGTCGCCGATTTCTTTTCTTTTATGGCCTCGCTGAGATACAAGTAAGGCGGAACTATCGCCGCCGCGAGTATCGCCGCGCTGATTACCACCAGCGGACGCTTTCTTGAAAATTCGGCATCTTTTACTATGTGCTGCGGCAAAAGATTGACGCTCTTCGCATCGGGAAGCACCATGCAGGCAGCCTCTCCCACGAGCTCTCCAAATATGGAGGCATTGTCGTTGAGCAGGGATTGGTTTACTTTTGGTGAAACGGAAATATTTGAAAGCGCGTCGAGGTATTCGACGTCCATCTTTTGATTTTCGGCGAGAAATTCAGCGAATCCCGGCAGGAGCGACGCCCTTCCGGACAAATAAATTTTGTGCGGAGTTTCAACCCTGCCGGACCTTCTATAATTGACTATCGAGCGCGTCAGTTCAACTCCGATTCTGCGCATTACGCCTTGGGCGCTATTTGTAAAATGTTCCGCTCCGGTCGAGTTTGAATTTAGAGCCTCGCTGTTAAAAAATCTTATTTTCAGCTCTTCCGCCTTGTGGAAGGTCTGCCCCATCGAATCGGCTATGGCCTGGGTCAGGGTATTTCCTCCAACCGGGAAGCTTCTCACAAAAAGCCCTCCTTCGCGGGCGATTGTAAGATTGGAGAATCGGGCCCCTACGTTTAATATCATAACGTCGTTTTCGAGTCCGCAATACTTCCAAGTATTGTATTCCAAAATTGAAGACGCCTCTATGGATTCCGGCACAACGCCCGCCGACTGAACGGCGGCGCAGAATTCGTCTGCGGCCGAGGCCTTCATGGAAATTAGCAATATTTCTTTTTCCACACCGTCATCGGATATTACCTGATATCCCCAGGTGACATCCTTCAAATCGTACGGTATATTTTTTTCCGCTTCAAAACGTATTACTTCGTCTTGCCTGTTGCCTTCAACATGCGGAACTTTTATTGTCTTCGTAAGAAGCAGGTGTGAAGGCGCTATGAGAGTTGCCTTGCCTGAAACCCTTAACAATTTCAACGACGTGGAAAGTTCGGAAAGCCACTCAGCCTGCGAAGTGTAATCGTAATTAAGCTCCTGAACTTTAAAGTCTTCCAGCAGGAGGCGTCCTGACGACACACTAAATTCCGCCGCGCTTACATGGGTTGTTCCGCAATTTATTATCAACTTATTTTTTGAACTCATTTTCGGAGATTGATTAGGGGTATCAATAAAGGCGTATCCGATAAACCCTTAAAGTATTGCCCATATATTTCATTTAGTAAAGATTTTTTTACGCCGATTTCCAAAAATATGCAATTTTCCGCAGAATGACAAATTTTAAAATTTTGTTTTTCGGCATAATTTTTTGCCGCAAAAAGAGCCGGCGCTTTACGGTATAGCGCCAGCCCTGCATAAAATTTAATCGTTTATGTAAGTTGGAATTGGCAAATTGCTTCCGCCCTTGGTGTAATATTCATAGTACTGAACATTGAACGGGCATTGATTCAGGGGCATGAGAACTCCCTTATTTGCTTTCACCGCACCTTCCACAAGCTTATTGTACGCTTCATAAGCCTTCCGCGGATCGCTTGAAGTCAATATTGTCTTGGAGAGCATTGTCTTCAGGTTCTTTTTCGTCAGCGGAATTTTCGACCCGTTTGCCGAAAGCTCTACACTCCATGCGTAAGCTTCCCCGGAAAGCCTGTAAACTTTGTAGGCCTCCCATGGAATATAAAACACAACCGGTATCTTCTTTCCGACCTCAATCGCAAATATTTTTGCCTCCGCCTGCAAAACGATAAAGCTCGATGGCGATTTCTTATCGACAGCCTTCTCATCTTGATAGACAAGAGTAAGAGTCACCCCAACGTTTCTCACCCAATTAGATTTGCTCCCGTCATCGGGATTAAATTTTGCCTGTATCGGAACTTCTACTTTATTCCATGTGCCGGACGATTTCATTATGTCCGAGGCGTTTATCTTATCGAACTTTATCGCTCCGGAAATTATTATCGGATCATCGTCTTTTGCCGACGCCAAGGTTGGCACTAAAGCTAAGAAAAGTAATATCAAAAGGGGTTTTATCGCATTCATGCTTTAAATATAAACACTCCACGTTCTCCCCTTCAAGCTTTTTTTGCGGCCGCATACTCTTAATTTAGCGCGACCTGCCTGAACAGGCGCATAAAACCGGATTGTCAACTTATAATGCGGCCGTCGCTAAGCTTTATAATGCGGTCGGCTATATCCAAAATGCGGTTGTCGTGGGTCACCAGCACTACCGTCACTCCCAAATCGCAGGCCATCTTTTTTATTATTTCCACTATTTCTCTACCGCTTTTTTCGTCGAGAGACGCGGTGGGCTCATCTGCCAAAACTATGTGCGGCTTGCGTATCAACGCCCTCGCAATCGCCACTCTCTGGCGCTGACCGCCGGACAAGTGCGCCGGATATTTCCGCGACTGGTCTTCTATTCCCACAGTTCGCAAAACATCAAGCGCTACCGCTTTTGAAGACTCTGCCGTAGCTTCTTCATCAAAGGCCAACGGCAGCTGAACATTTTGCACTACGCGAATCGAATTTATCAAATGGTGGCTCTGAAATATAAAGCCCATTTTGCGCCTTATGTCGCGCAGTTTTGAAGGGCTTGCTCCGCTGAGGCTCTGCCCGTTTATAATTATGTCCCCGTGTTGAAGCGTCAGTTGGGCCCCGATAAGCTTCAACAACGTCGATTTCCCCGACCCTGAAGGGCCCATTATTATAACGATTTCACCGGCCTCAAAATCGAGATTTATTCCGTGTAAAACTTCTTTTACGCCGTCGCCTTCTGCGTACGAATGGCGCAAATCACGAATTTTTATTATGGAATTTCCCATGTTTAAGCGGATTTTTACGATTACAAAAACGCCGCGCAAAGTTTTTGCGAGCCTATTTTTGCACAAGAAACCACATAAGTCCTAAATAGAAAAAACGGCGAAGTGCCTCGAGCATTTCGCCGTAAAAGAGTTCCGAATTCCCGCGCCGAATTATTCCGACTTGGATTCCTCGGCAGATTTTTCTATCGGATTTTCAGAGACCACCTCTACTTCAATATCAAACTTCACATCGTTGTGGAGTTTGACGTGAACAGAGTGTTTGCCGAGCTCCTTGATTGGAGCGTCCATGCGCACGGCTTTTTTCGGAAGTTCTATGCCGCCCTCCTTGATTTTAGCCGTTATGTCAGCTGCAGTAACGGAGCCGAAAAGCTTGCCGCCCTCGCCGGTTTTCACCGCAAATGCTATAGACATTTCCGCTATTACCTTTTGCAGGGCCTGGGCATTTTCAAGCTCTTTAGCCTCGCGGATTGCACGCGCCTTTTGCAGGGCCTCTATCTGCTTTTTGTTGGCCATTGTCAAAGGAATCGCCAGCTTCTTTGGGAAAAGAAAATTGCGGGCGTATCCCGCCTTCACTGTGACCTGATCGCCTTCACCGCCCAAATCTTCCACGGGCTTTAGGAGTAATACATTGCTTGTTGCCATAATTGTTAGTTGATTTAAAAATTACAGTGTTTGTTTCCGGATTTATATCAGAATGGAACGTCGTCGTCGTCCATATCGTCCACTACTCTTTGCGGGCCCGCAGCCCCGTTTTGTCTCGGCGACGGGGCCGAACGCTCATAGTCGCCGCCAAACGACGAACCGTTGTCGCGGCCGCCCACAAATTCAAAACGTTCCAAAACCACCAAAAGCTTGCTGCGCTTTTGACCGGTCTGCTTATCCTCCCAAGAATCCTGGCGCAGACGCCCCTCTATAAGTATCGGTTTCCCCTTATTGAAGAACTTTGCTATATTCTCGGCCGTGCGTCCGAAACTGTCCACCTCCACAAAACATGTCTCGTCTCTGGTGGATCCGTCCTGGGAATTGTAGGAACGATTCACCGCCACGGAAAAACGGCATATGCTCGTCCCGTTTTTAGTCTGCATAAGTTCGGGATCACGAGTGATGTTCCCCATTATGATGACTTTGTTGAAAGATGCCATTGCGGTGTCCTCTCAATCTTGCTTATCCGCCGAAAGCCCGAATGTTCCGATTATTTCTCGGATATGACGAGAATTCTGTTTACGGTTTTGTCCAAACGAAGTTTTTCTCTTATGACGGAGTTTGCCGTACTGGGCCCTTCGTATTTAAATTCAACATAAATCCCGGCGGGAAATTTTCTATCCGCCGTGCGCGCAAAAGTCTTCTGCCCCAAATTCCGGACATCGGATATCTTGCATTCCGCCGATTCTATCACGCCCTTCAATTTTTCAATGAGTGTTTCCACGGGGTCGTTGTATCCCCTCGTGTCGAGAATGAAGGTTGCTGTATATTTCTTGTTGTTCATATTATCTGATATGTGAGTTGTTAAATTTCTTTCTTTGTTTGGGACGCCCCCGCCCTATTATAGACGTTTTGGGCTTCAGATACTCCCTTTACGACAAGCGTTTCAAGGCACCCGGCCACGTCTATTTCGAGCAGCTTCGCGCGTTCGGACTCCGCCATGCGGCCCAATACATAGTCGGCGAGATCCATGCGCTTATCGGGCTTTGCGCCTATCCCGGCTCTCAACCTCGCGAATCCGCCTCCGAATCTCGATATTATATCGGCCACTCCGTTGTGTCCGCCAGACGACCCGCCGCAGGAAATTTTAAGCCGCCCGATATCGAGATTTATGTCGTCGTGAATCACAGCCGTTTCAGATATCGAGAGTTTTGCAAATTTGAGTATTTTTCCCAATCCGACTCCGCTCTCGTTCATGAATCCGTCGGCAAACGCCAATAGAACCGGCCTGCCCGCAATTTTTGCGCAGGCGGTATAGGCTGCGCAATATTTGTTGTAGGCAAAACTTGCCCCGTAGCAATCCGCCGCCTTTTTCAGCAATATTACGCCCGCATTATGCCTTGTATCCACATATGCCGCGCCAGAATTGCCGAGTCCCAATACCAGTTTTATAGACATTTAAGCCCTCCGAGGAACGCTTCCGCAAAAATTTGCCCCGCTTCCGCGCCGTCCCACAGAACGTGGATAGCACAGGGGCGGAACAATCGAAAGCATTCCGCAGCTTTTCGCGCCTAATTTAAAGTGTTATAAAAGAACGTTTCTGCCGTATAGAAGATTTGCGGCAAGAGGAGCAAATCTCTATTTAGACTTCTTTTCCTCGGCAGCCGGAGCCGCGGCTTTCGCGGCGGCGGCGGGAGCCGCAGCGCCTTCGGCCGCTTCAGCTTCGGGAGCGGGCGTTTCGGGCACCTCTTCTTTTACGAGGTCGCAAGTGACCAAAAGCGTATCCGGATTTTCGGTAAATTCGACGCCGGTGGGAGGAACCACGTCTTTCAAGTGCAAGGCCTCGCCAACTTTCAGGGAGGTGACGTCTATTTCTATCATTTCCGGCAGGTCACGCGGGCGGCAGCGCACGCGAACTTCGCGCTCGTGGATCTCTATGACGCCGTTTTCATTCTTGACCCCATAGGCTTCTGCCTCTCCTTTAAAGTGAAGGGGAAGAACCGCGTGCATTGGCTTTCCGCGAACCACTTCTACAAAATCCACATGGATTGGCTGGTCTGTGATTGGATGCCTGTCCACCGCTTTTACCATTGCATAGCGCGATTCCGTTCCGTCGGAGAACGACATATCTATGAGAACGGCTTTACCAATTACGCTTTTAAGGGCAACAGACAGCTCTTTGGCGTCTATCAGCAGATTTTTTTCTCCGCTTTCCCCGTATATTACGGCGGGAACTTGGCCGCTTTTTCTATATCGTTTTGCGGAATTGCCGCCAACCTGCGTTCTGCTTGTTGTCTTTAGATTTATCTGTTTCATTGTCTCTTGCTAATATATTTAAAATTCTCCACGCCGACATTGTGTCGGTTTATTTTTCCGACACTTCGACATTTAAAAAGGCGTGAACTTTATTTCTCTGCTCTCCAAAAGCAACCAAATTTTTCATATTTTTACTTTCTTTCTTTGCGGCGAGACGATTTTTTCCCGCAAAAGCATATTTTTGCGATATTTTTAAGGAAGCAAAGGAGAACAGGCGGCCTAAAATTTATTTACACTTTATTCACCCATTCCGCATATTTTTGCGACGCCTCCGCCGAAAGTTCGACCCACTCCGGACATTCATAAGGGTGAAGCTCCATAAAGCGTTTTTTTGCCGCGACTATTTTTTGCGGGGAAATTTTAAAAGTGACGGAGATTTCGGGAGTGCGGCAAAATTCTCCGTTCCACTCATAGAATGATTCAATGCTTGCGCCAATTTGCGCGCAAGCCGCCAATTTTTCCTCGACCATAGCAATTCCCACCGATTTCGCGCAATCGGAATCCGGAAAGCTTGTAAAAACCACGATTACATTAGACATGCCCTTATTTTTTGGCCCGGGCGAAAAAAGGCAAGCTTTCTCATGAGACTGGCGAATTTCCCATATTCTCCAAACTGCTTGACAAATATGCAATCTATAACAATATGGTGTTCAAACAAGAAACGTATACCGCCACTTGGAGGCATAAGTGCCGAAGATGGAAAGGGAATGTGTTTAGTTGTTTTATACCAATAAAATACATAAAAATAGAATATAAGACATGATAAATCGCAGAAACTTCATAAAAAGTGCAGCAGCGGCAAGCGGATTAATGCTTTTGCCGGCATGGGCTGCCGGAAAAGGCAAAGGCCCAAATTCAAAGTTTAATGTTGCCATTATAGGGGTAGGCGGCAGAGGAGGGTCGGCAGTGAAAGCTTTCATGGAATCCCCCGAAGTCAACGTAGCAGCCTTTTGCGATGTTGACGACGATAGGGCCGCGGGCTTTTACAAAAAATATCCCAATGTGCAGCGTTTTCGCGATTTCCGCGTAATGCTGGACAAGGCAGGATCATTTATAGACGGTGTCGCAATTTCCACTCCGGACCACATGCACTACCCGATAGCCGCATGGGCCATGGCCAAGGGAAAACATGTCTATTGCGAAAAGCCTCTCGCCCGCACAATATGGGAAACGCGGGAAATGCGCAGACTGGCCGACAAAGCCGGGGTGTTTACCCAAATGGGCAACCAGGGGCACACTAATGAAGGCTGGCGCATCGTCAAGGAATGGGCCGATTCAGATGTAATCGGCAAAGTAAAAGATATTTATATATGGACCAATCGCCCGATATGGCCGCAGGGAGACCTTGAAATTCCAAAGGGAGAAAAAATTCCATCTACTCTCGACTACGACCTATGGCTCGGAGTGGCTCCATACCAGCCATATTCAAAGAGCGTGATTCCTTTCAAGTGGAGGGGCATGCGCAATTACGGAACCGGAGCGGCCGGAGATATGGCCTGCCACTTCCTCGACGTCCCCTATTCGGCTTTCGGACTCGGATGCCCATTCAAGATTGTCGGGAATTCTTCCAAGTTCAACGACTATAGTTGGCCGAAAGAAGCCTCGACTGTTATGACTTTCCGCAGCACCAAATACGGCGACAATGGAATAATACGCCTGCATTGGTACGACGGCGGCCGCAAACCTAAAGAGATAGAACGCGTTCCGGATTCCTTCCTGAAAGATCCGCGCAACAACAACTGCACCTTCATTGTCGGCACTAAGGAAACCGTATATACCAATGAATACGGAATAGGCACAATGTTGTTCCCGCGCGAAAAAATGGTCGCCGCGATGAAATCGAAATCGCTTCCCGGCAAGACCATACCGCGCTCGACAGCCCCCGGCAATCCGCACAGGGAGTGGGCTTTGGCGTGCATAGACGGGAAGCAGCCCATGGGCAATTTCTCGTATGCGGCTCCGTTTACGGAAATGGCCCTACTGGGTATGATTGCAATTACCCAGCCCGACAGGGAACTCTCGTACGTATCGGAGAGCATGGAATTCTTGGACTGCCCGGAAGCCAACAAATATGTGCGTTCCCTCTACGACTACCGCAAGGAATTTATGGTATAAAGCCATTGCCATTTCTCCACGGCAATTTTTCTGTAAAAAAGCGACGGAAATGTTTTCCGCCGCTTTTTTTTGCAGCTTTTTTACGATGGACGAACCGCGCCGAAAAACCAAAAGTCGGCTTATAAATCGCCGTCGCTAAATGATTCGGGTTTTGAGAGTTTATCGTACGCCCTCTTTTCCGGAGACTGCGAAAGAGTCTCTATCTTAGCCTCAAGATTTTTATATTCCGGGCTGCCTTCGTCCGTCAATTTCAGGCGCATTCTCAAGAAATTTAAATTGTTCGGATCCGACAGCAAAAGCTTATCGAGAATCTTAACAGCCGCGCCCAGGTTATCAGCCCGCGAATCTTTGGAATTTTCGGCTTTTTTCAGCAGCAGCCTCACATTTTCCATGGCAATAATCGGAGAATTCCTGCCTATTATCGCCATGGCGTGCCTGCACAGGGATTCTGCAACATCAAGCCCCACCCTCATTTCCAAAAGCTCCGCGGAATAAACGTACATGCGCGCCAAATTAGGCATCATTTTCGTGACGTCTTCAACCCGCATTCCGGCCGAATCAAAATTTCCGACATGCATGTCTATTTTCGCCGTACACGCAAGCCCCAAAGCATACGCCTCCTTATTTTCCTTTATATTCGCGAGCTCTTTTATTACAGGCTCGAGCTTCTCGGAAGCCTCCAGATCCACAAGCGCATAGAGAGCCTCGTCGAGCACATAAGGGGCATAATTGGAAGTTTCAATGGCCATAGAATAATATTTAGCCTTCAAATCTGGAGCTTCGGAGAGGCGAGCCAATACGATAAGAGCGGCGATGTCCTTGCGCCCCCCGAACTCCGCCTCAACAGCCTTAGCCCCGGATTTAGCATAAATAATCTGGGCCCGCGCAATGTTGGCGTCGAAGTTCAAAGGATCTTTTTTTAGAATTAAATTTGACGCCTTTTCGGCAGACGCAAAATCAAGCAATTTTAGGTCGAGATTCATTTTCATGACGAGGGCGTCCGATAATCCCATATTCTGGGCGACAACAAACAGGCTCCTTGCAACGCCAATATTTCCCGCTTCTATCGCCGACAATGCGGTGTCCGCAACAATTACGGACGACTCCTTAAATTTGTCCCCGGATTTAGCAAGCAACTCGCCGAAGTCCGCAGCCGCGGAAAATTCCCCAGCCTCCTTATACGACATAAAGCAAAGCCGCGCCGCCTTTGGACTCAAAACCAATTTCCCGCTTTTAGAAAAAAATTTGGCCGCCAATCCGTACCTCTTGCGATAAAATTCCGCGATGGCTTTCGCAAAATTACCCGCTTCCGAATCCGGATTTTTCGATAGGGCAAACCTGTCGCAGTACGACGATATCACGTCCGGACGTTTGCGCTCCAAAGCCTGCAATAATACTTCTGCAAGCATAGCCGAACACGAGGAGTCGTCCACGACTTCCATGCCGAGCCTATACGCGCTATCAAAGTCAGATTTTTCCAACGCCGCCCGCAAAAGCCCCGCAATTCTTTTAGTTTGCCGGGGATCGGCCCTGCGAAGGGAATCGTAGGAATCCGATGAAGGGTTCTCAGACTTTGCAAAGGCAATACTTATGGCCGTAATATTGCGCGCGGCTTTCATTTCGGGAAGAGTTTGCCCGCGGACATTCTTGAGAGATAGCTCCGCGCGCGCCAAGTCTCCGCGGGCCAGATGCAGATCCGCTTCCAATAAATCCGCGCACTCGGACCCCCTGTCGCGCAGTATTTCAAGAGACTCCTCAACGCCCGCCAAATTTCCGTCGATGAGATAGGACTGCGAATCGAGAACGATATCCACATCGCTCCGGTCGTCGTGGCGCGAACAAGCCGACAATATAAATAAGATGAAAATGGAAATCGAAATGAATGTTTTTTTTGGCATTTTTTATCTGCGATACGCACTTTTTTGGTTTGAATAAAATTTGCGTTCGGGCTCGGGAATAGGACGCGCCTTAGCCCTAAAGCGCAAAACGCAGGGATCGCTTCTCATCTGTCTGAATATGCGGGGCTCAAAGCGGCTTGTAATAGACGCCCCGTCCATCTCTACATAATCGCGCTCCCCGATTTTTATGCGAACCTTATGCGATATTTCCATACCCCGCGAAGAATCGTCGTGGACGCAATGCGAGAGAAGTTTAGCGAATCTTCCGGTAGCATCGGAATTGTCAACGAGCCATTCCGCGGATTCGGCAAAGCGCTGGACCGCGTACGGCATGCTCTCGATGGACTCTCCGTTCATTTTAATTTCTCCCGATTGGTCCGCCCTGCACTCCCCTATGACGCACACGCAATCGCCGTCGTTTATATCCGCTGCGTATTTTTCATATGCGGAAGGAAAGAAATTTATCTGCCAGGTCTTTGAGCTGTCGCGGCCGGACAAAGTAAAGAAGCACCACTGTTTATTATCTTTTTTAGTTATGCGCTTAGTCTTGTTTGAGACGACTCCGCATGCCCTAAATCTAAGCCTCCCGGCCGAGCGAACCGCGGCGGCGTCGGGGACTTCGTCCATGGCGTCGTCGAAACCTGCGTAATCGTTCATGGGGTGTCCCGATATATAGAAGCGCAAAAGCTCTTTTTCGGAAAACAATTTTTGGGCCAAAGGCATAATCGGTCCCGACGTATCTATTATTCCGCCGTGGGAATCTTCGGAACTTGAAGACGCGCCTATATCGAACAAGTCGAACATATTTGTCTGGCCGCTGCTCATGTCGCGTTCCAATTCCTGGGAATGGTTTAGGACGGCGTCGAGGCTGGCCATGATATGTCCCCTGTCTATGCCAAACCTGTCGAAAGCGCCGGAGAGGGTTAAATTTTCGACAACGCGGCGGTTTAGTTTTTTGGATCCCACTCTGCCCAAGAAATCGAATATGTCCTTAAATTCGCCGTTTGCGTCGCGCTCAGACACTATTGCCGCGGCGGCGGCTTCCCCTATCCCCTTTATTGCGGCGAGGCCGAAACGTATGGAACCTGCCGACTTGGAGAATATAAATCCTTTCATATCCGGTTTCCACGATTTGTCTATAATGGGAGTAAAGCCCTCTCGGGAAATATTTATGTCGGGGCCGAGAACTTTTATGTTTATCTGTTCGGCCGCTTCTATGAACTTTGCGACTTTGTCGAGATTTCCCAATTCGCTGGAAAGAAGAGCAGCCATAAATTCGACCGGATGATTGGCCTTTAAATACGCGGTTCGATAACTCAACATGGCATACGCGGCGGAATGCGATTTATTAAATCCGTACTCAGCAAATTTTTTCAAAACCGCAAATATTTCCGAAGCCTCTTTTTCTCCTATGTTATTGTGCTCTTTGGCTTTTCGGACGAATATAGCCTCCTGTTTGGCCATGACCTCCGGTTTCTTTTTACCCATTGCCCTGCGCAATATATCAGCTTCACCGAGAGTATATCCGGATATTATTCTGGCGGCCATCATAACCTGCTCTTGATAGACGAGCACACCGTAAGTCTCCTGTACCAGATCTTTTAGCAGCGGATGCGGAACTTGAAGTTTTGATGGGTCTTTCTTAGCCTCGATAAATTGGTCTATAAACTGCATGGGCCCCGGGCGATATAGGGCTATCAAAGCTATGATTTCCTCGAATGAGCTCAGGCTTATGCGCCGACAAAGGTTCTGCATGCCCTCGCTTTCAAGTTGAAACACGCCTATTGTGACACCGGAATTTAAAAGTTTATAGGTGGCCGGATCGTCAAGAGACACTTCCTCTATGTCGAAGCCCGGCATTTCTCGAGTGCGGCGCACATTGTCTTGGGCGTCGGATATGACGGTGAGTGTTTTCAAGCCCAAGAAATCGGCTTTTAAAAGGCCGAGTTCCTCCACGGGAGTTTTGGGAAACTGGGTGGTGAGAGCCCTTTCTTGAATCATCATGGGAACGAGATTGTCGAGCCGCTGATCGCCGATAATTATTCCGCACGCGTGCTTTCCGGTCTGGCGTATCATGCCCTCGAGAACGGAGCCTATTTTGAATATTTCCTTAACAACGGGATCCCTTTCGTACTCCTCGCGCAACTCGGAAGATATTTCAAGGGCCTTTGCCAAAGTCATTTTGAGATCGTCTGGGACCTTTTTGGCGATTTCGTTAGAGCGGTCAAAACTGACGTCGAGTATGCGGGCGACGTCTCTGACGACCTGCTTTGCCCCCAACTTGCCAAAAGTGACTATATTTGCGACCCTGTCTTCGCCGTATTTTGCCCGCACATAATCTATGACTTCGTCGCGCCGCCTCTGGCAGAAATCGACGTCAAAGTCGGGAGGAGATACGCGTTCCAATGACAGCATACGCTCGAACAGGAGTCCGAACCTTATTGGTTCAATATCGGTTATTTTTATAAGGTACGCCACCATACAGCCTGCTCCGCTGCCGCGGCCCGGCCCCACGGGAATGCCGTGGCTGCGGGCCCAATTTATAAAATCGTACACTATCAAGAAATAGTCCACAAATCCCGCGCCGACAATTATAGACAACTCATAATCGAGTTTGTCGCAAAGCATTTTTGCCCTATCGGGAGCTTCGCCCTTTTTGGGGACGTAGGCTTCGGGATTTTCATAATCCACCCCATAGCGTTTCTTCAGTCCCTTTTTGGCCAAATCAAAGAGGAAGAGCCCGTTCTTCATCAATCCCCGACGCTCATCTGGAGTCAAATTGAAATCCGCAGGTTTGCCGTTCTGCGCCAAAACCTCGTTTTTCTTTTTTATATAGAGATCCAAAATGCGGTTAAAATCCACTTCGTCGGGTTTGAAATCGACGTCCACCGGCAGTTCGTACCTGGGATAATGGTTATTTCCAAACGGTATTTTTATATCCACCATTTCGGCAATATCGAGAGTGCTGTCGAGAGCTTCCGGCAAATCCGGAAACGCAATTTCCATTTCCGCCCTGCTCTTGATATAAAATTCGTCGCAAGGATATTTCCAATGGTCCGGGTCGGAAAGAGTTGTCATTGTCTGGACGCAGAGCATGGCCTCATGAGCCCGGGCGTCTTCCTTGCGCACATAGTGGGTATCGTTTGTGGCGACGAGGCGTATCCCGAACTCGCGGGCCAACTTTACCAATCCGGGCATTATTTTTTTCTGTTCGGGAAGAAAATGATTTTGAATTTCTATAAAATAATTTTCGCGCCCGAATATATCCAAAAATTCTCCCGTTGCCTTGCGAGCCTTGTCATAATCCGAATACAGGAGATACTGCGAGGCAACGCCGTTAAGACAGCCACTGAGGGCTATTACTCCCTCAGAATGCGCCGCGAGAGTTTCCATGTCTATGCGCGGTTTGCGGTAAAATCCGCGCTCGTAGGACTCGCTTGTGAGCTTGGACAGGTTGAGAAATCCCTTATAGTTTTTGGCTAAGAGAGTCTTGTGGTTTATCTGATACTTGGGGTGGTTTGCGGGGCTTAAATTTGCGGCGTCGTCAGTGCCGCCTATGTCCTCGGATTTTTCCCTATCGCATTTAAATTTGTCGGACATTTTCTGGTCGTAAACGAAATACGCCTCTATGCCGATAATAGGCTTTATTCCGACCGCGTTTGCAGCGTGGTAAAAATCTATGGCCCCGCACATATTGCCGTGGTCGGTCATAGCTATGGCGGGCATTTCCAACTCTCCAACGCGGGCGAGCAAAGTGTTTATTTTTGCGCAACCGTCGAGAAAGCTGTGGTCCGTATGTACATGCAGGTGGACAAAATTGGGCATGCGACAATAAATCGGACAGACGCAATGCCCTGTCAACCCATAAAAAAAGTTGCAAAGCGTCAAAAAACTGAAAAACTGCTGTCTAATATGGAATTGTCTTCTTACATTCCCCTATTGGTTCAGATAATTGTCGCCGTCGGGCTCGGCGTCGCAATAGTTGCGGCAAGCCACATCTTCGGCCAGAGATCTCCAAAAAATAAAATAAAAGACTCCGCCTACGAATGCGGCATTGTTCCGGAAGGGGCCCCCCACCCGCGGTTTGGAGCCAGATTCTATCTGGTTGCAATGCTCTTTGTGATATTCGATATAGAAATAGTCTTTATGCTGCCATTGGCGATGGCGTACTCCGACCTCCTCGCCGACGGCGTAGCCATAGTTATCCCGGCTTTTGTATTCATCGCCGCTGCGGCGGCAGGCATAATCTACGAAATAAAAAAGGACGTTTTAAACTGGAATATTCCGAAATCAAATTAGCTCGTTTCACATAAAAGATGAAGCTCATAAGGTTCCTATCAAAGTCAAGAATCACGGACGTCGCCGATACAGATTTTGCAAAGGCGGTAGGCGAGCTTTTGAAAACCATTCCGGACTCGGTTCTTTCCGGGGCCGACAGAAACACCGTAGTAGCGGATCTCGTAAACCGCGAGAAAGCCATTTCAACATATTTGGGCAACGGGATATGCATGCCCCATACGAGAGTTGTGGGACTAAAACAAAAATATGTATTCGCAGTCGGTAAATGTCCCAACGGCATAAAATTCAACGGGGCGGAAGATTATGAGGACACCCGCATACTTTTCCTGCTCTTGGCCGATTCCGAAGTTGATTCCTATTTGCAAGTCCTATCAAAGCTTGCGCGTGTGTTCTCCGACGCAAAAAACATATCTAAATTACTTGCCGCAGCGGAACTCCATAATTTCAAGGACGCAGTGATGTCTATACTCGACGGAGCCGGAACTTCGCCGAGCCGAGCAGTGAAAAAGTCCCCTTTAGAGCGCATAGGCGAGGCTGTAAATCCGACAATCCTGCAGACTACGAGGGGAGATAAAATAAACGCCCTAATAGCCCGGAGCGCGGTTAAGATAGCAAAAGTCGCAAAGTGTTCAACAATACTGCTTCAAGCCGATTCCTTTCAAAGCCTGCCAGAACTGTCGCAGTATTTCGGGGATTTTAACGTTGTCATGGTGACGGAAAAAAATCCGTCAATAAAGCTGCCGCGTTGGGACGTAATAAATGTTCGCAGTTTTTCTAAGATGCGTTTCTCGCAGCTGAGAAGCGCAATAATGATAGGATTGACGCGCGGCATATTCAGCCCGAGAGATAAAATATGCTGCATAGGCGGCGTGCGCGACAGCAACCAAATAGACACGATAGTAGTATTGGATATCGCGAAGGAATTCTCCGAACTTTTTATACAGCGCGACATGCTTCCGGAAGGCGTCAAGCCAGAGGTCATAGAGCGCGTGATAGACATAGCCACTGAGCTTTCCGTGGAGGGGCGCGAAGGCAAGCCCGTAGGCTGCATATTCGTCATAGGGAATGTGGAAAACCTAAAGCCACACCTGAAACAGCTCATATTAAATCCCTTCTACGGATACAATCCCGAGGACAGAAACGTTCTCAATCCTTTCATGGACGAGACCGTCAAGGAATATTCTCTGATAGACGGGGCCTTTATAATAGACGGAAGCGGAATACTCGAAGCCGCCGGGGCCTTGATACATACCCCCGACTTCAAATTGCAGCTGCCGGGTGGGCTTGGCGCCCGCCACGCAGCCGCATACGCGATATCGCTGATGTCGGACTGCATTTCGCTTGTCGTATCTTCAAGTACGGGACAAATCACGATATTCAGAAAAGGCCAAATGCTTCCTCTCAACGAAAAGAAAAAATCATAAAATTTTCCCGAAATGCACACACTTAAATATTTTGAATGGTCGATTGCGGTACTTGTCGTTGGTTTGTCTTTGGCGTTTTGGCGCGGAGAAAGCGTATTTCCCGGACACGGATTTTCTTTTCTAATTCCCGCCTTGATAATAAGCGTCCTTGAAATAAGCCTATCTTTTGACAATGCCGTAATAAACGCGCAAAAGTTGGAGCATATGGCCCCAATATGGAGGCGGAGATTTTTGACATGGGGCATCGCCATAGCCGTGTTCGGCATGAGATTTGTATTCCCGATTCTTATTGTATCTCTATTTTCGGGGCTTTCAATGCGCGCGGTGTTTGACCTTGCCCTTCACGATCCCGATTCATACGCCCGCCATTTATCCGAATCAAATGTTGGAATATCGTCGTTCGGTGGGGCGTTCCTCATGATGCTTTTCTGCGAGTTCATGTTCGACAGAAAAAAGAACGTACATTGGCTGCCTTTTATCGAGCTGAAGATGAAGGCCGCCGGAAAGATACCGTTCATACCAACTCTCCTAACGTTTGTACTTCTCCTAATCACACAAATATTTTTGGATAGCGACGATAGAATCATCTCCATAATATCAGGAACGGCAGGGATATTCGTGCACCTTGCAATACACGGGGCAAGCGCAAAACTCGACAGCCTGGCAAAGAAGGAAAACGCATTTGCGTTGAAGCATGCTGGTCTGGGAGCTTTCATATATCTTGAACTTATAGATGCGTCGTTCTCGCTCGACGGGGTGCTCGGGGCATTTGCGCTTACTAAAGATGTGGTGATAATAACAATAGGCCTTGCCGTAGGGGCATTTTTCGTGCGCTCTATCACTGTAATACTCGTCGAGAAGAAGACGCTTAGCAAGGCTCTTTACCTCACTAATGGAGCCTATTGGGCGATAGGTTCTTTAGCCGCCATAATGTTTATATCAACGATATGCGAGGTTCCGGAAATAATCACCGGGGGATTGGGCATGGCTTTCATATTGGCTTCCCTTGCATCGTCAATAGCCGCCAAGAAAAGTTTAAAGAAATCCTGAATTCCCGCATAGAGGCCCATATAGGGAAAAGCAGTCCGCGGCGGGAAATAACGCTTCCCATAAGTTGCGGCGCATTGGATTTTCGCCATTTAAGGCAAAGTATTACAGCGAATCATCGCCAATACAAAAATTCATTGAAAAAAATTCCATGCGTCATAGCACTCAACTACAAACCACAAGGCTATAAGAATTCCCGCAACGTACAGCAATTTTTTTACTTGTTTCCATATCTCCCCGCGAACCTCAAATCTACCGGTTTCTTTTTTTTGGGAGTCGCTTTTAAAAGCGTAGAGAGGATCCTTCGGCTGAACGCTCTTTGCGTTTGCTGCAAGTCTCAACTGTTTATTGCGCCGAAACATTTTCAAAGGGTCAACTGCCTTATTCTGGCGGATATTCTATCCCAACCCGCGGCTATGAGTGCCGTTAGGGGTATGGCCAAAATCATGCCTATTATTCCGTTCAAAGCTATGCCCCAAAAGAACACCGAAAATATTATAACGGCAGGATGCAGCCCCGTGCGGCTTCCCATTATGCGCGGGGTTAGAACATAGCCTTCGAGGAGTTGAACCGCGCAGAACACTCCGAGGGCCGCCACCGCAAGCCAAATGCCGCCGCCGTCCTGAAAAAACGCCACCGGCAATACGGTGCCCAATCCTACAACTGTGCCCACATACGGAATTATATTTATCATTCCCGCGCAAAATCCCAATATAAACCCGAATTTTATCCCGCATACAGCGAACCCCGTTCCCAAGAGTAGAGCCATGATTAGAGCCACCGCAATCTGCCCCCTGAAAAACGCAGACATTATGTCGGAGAATCTCCGCATGAAAAATACGATGTCCGACTTCGCGCCGTCGCCGACAAAATCGAGCTTTTTCTCGACAAAATCCGTAAAGTCAAAATTAGAGACGAGCAGGTAGTAGAGATATATTGGGGCCACCGCAAATGCCGCGCAAAAAGAGCAAAAGGCGACCGCGCCTCCCGTTGCCGTCTTGAGAGTTTTCAAAGTTTCCACAGCGCCTTTCCATATGGCGTCTGCCGATATATTTCCGGCCAAATCGGACTTTATTGCGGCAACCTTTTCCATTATAACGTCTTTTATGGCCGGGAATTTTTCTGCCATGCGAACCGCAAAATCATGGAGGGCGTTTGGGAACAGAGAAGCCATTTGCGTTATATCCGCTATGAAAGCCGGCAACACAAAAATCACGACGGCAGTCAGGAGCCCGACAGCTATCACAAATATCAAAAGGCAGGACATTGACGGGGGAATCCTGAGTTTATCCGATAAAAAAACCGCCGCCGGCTTGAGAATAAAAGAGGCGATTACCGCCACGGCCAGCGGCCATATCACCGTGCCGAACTTGTCGAGGAACGCGCCAAACAGCGAAAAAGCCAAGACGACAAATGCGCAAATTACGCATATTGAAAGGCACGTTATGGCGATGGCCGCAACTTTTTTCTGGAAAGCTCCCAACATTTGTAAAAAGATAACCGCATAAGATTTCAAGATGCAAACAAATTCTAAGGATTCAAAACTCTTTGAAAACGGCTCTATAAAGATAAAGGGGGCCAGACAGCACAACCTAAAGGGTTTCGACCTTGAGATACCGCGCGGCAAAACCGTAGTATTCACGGGCAAGAGCGGTTCCGGAAAGTCGTCCCTGGCCTTCGACACAATATACGCCGAAGGTTATCGCAAATACATGGAGAGCCTTTCGGCCGACGCCAGGCGCCTCATAAGCCAGATAGACAAGCCCGCCGTGGACTCCATAGACGGCCTTACTCCTGTAATAGCCATAGAGCAGGCGAAATCTCTCGGATCGAATCCGCGCAGCACCCTTGCTACATTCACCGAAATAGCCGATTACGCGAGGCTGCTATGGTCCCTTGCCGGAGAACAGTTCTGCCCGGACGACGGCGGCAGAATAATGCGCCGAACCACCGACGAATGTGTCGACGCAATAATGGAGCTTCCTCCCGACTCAAAGATATACTTGCTCGTACAACGCTTTGAAGGCCGACCGGCCGGAGCTAAAGAGGCCCTCCGGGACATGCGCCAAAACGCGTGGGCGCGGGCGCGCGTAAACGGCCGCATAATCGAGTTGGACGATCCATCGCAAGAAAAAGAGGTTTTTTCGGAGTTAAAGTCAAAAACCGCCAAAGTGGAGCTTGTAATAGACCGCTTTCCGCTGTCGTCGGTTTCGCGCGGCAGAATTGCGGATTCATTGGAATTGGCAATGCGCGAAGGTTCTGATTCAGCGGTCGCCCTTTATCAAAGCGGGGGGGAATCCCGCGAGATTATATTGAGCACGAAATTCGCATGCCAGAAATGCGGAAAGACCTACGGCGATTTATCGGTGCGCAGTTTTTCATTCAACCACCCGGACGGAGCTTGTCCGACGTGCGGCGGAATAGGACGCGTTATGGCGGCCGCCGAAAATCTCGCCGTTCCCGATACAACAAAAAGCGTGCGCAAGGGCGCGATAAAAGCGTGGAGAATGGGCGCTAAGAACATGATTATAAAGCGCAATGCCATACTGCGCCAGCTATCCGAACAGATACCTTTCGACCCAACCGTTCCGTGGCGCGAGCTTCCCGAGGAAACCCGCGAAACAATCCTATACGGGGATGCGGAACGCCCATTTTTCTTCAAATTGAAACGTGGGAACAGCAAGCCCGAACCGTGTATATTCGGCGGCGTCCTTGCGGACGTGGAGCGCACCTACAAAGAAACCCCAAGCGACGGCCTGAGGGCGAGGCTCGCCCAATTTATGGTCTCTAAGACATGCCCGGAATGCGGCGGGGCGAGGCTTTCAAAGCGCTCCCGCAACGTGCTTGTCGGAGGAATATCCTACGACGCATTCTGCGCGATGTGCGTCTCCGACGCCCGCAAATTCGCCGAAAAACTTTTATCCGATAAAAGATACGATTCCGTCAAAGACGCGGTAATAGGGCTCGTCCAACGCCTCGATTTTCTCGACGAAGTTGGACTTTCCTACTTGGGATTGAATCGTGAAGCCTCGACATTGTCCGGCGGAGAGGCGCAACGGGCGCGTTTGGCGACCCAACTTGGAATGAATTTGAGCGGCGTCACATACGTATTGGACGAACCCACAATAGGCTTGCACCCGTCCGACGATGCCCGCCTGTTCGCCGCCCTGAAAAAACTTAGGGAACGCGGAAATTCGATAATAATGGTCGAACACGACGAGGCTGCCATACGCTCCGCAGACTGGATTGTGGAATTGGGCCCTGGCGCCGGCGCGCGCGGGGGCGAGATAACGTTCAACGGAACCGTGGACGACTGCATAAAAGACACTAATTGCCGCACGGGGCTCTACCTTTCAGGAAAATTATCCGTACCCCGGCACGCCCCGAAACTTGCCCCGAGCAAAGGCTGGCTCGAAGTCAGAAACGCCCGCGGCAACAATCTAAAGAATGTAAACGCCAAGTTTCCCGTTGGACTTTTTACGGTGGTTTGCGGAGTATCGGGGTCCGGAAAGAGCACACTGGTCATAGACACGCTCGCGGCCGCGGCCGCGCACATATTGAACGGCGCAAAAGAAACCGGATGCGCACATTCCGGAATAAAGGGATTGGAAAATTTCAAGACGTGCGTGCGGGTTGACCAATCGCCAATAGGGAAAAGCCCGCGTTCAAACCCTGCCACTTATACAAAAATCTTTGATGCTTTGCGCGATATTTATTCGCAATGCCCCCTCGCAAAGCTGCGCGGATACAAAGCCGGGCGATTCAGTTTCAACGTCAAGGGAGGGCGCTGCGAACACTGCGCAGGCGACGGCTCGATAAAACTCGATATGCAATTTCTCGGCGACGTATATGTCACTTGTCCTGCATGCGGAGGCAAACGCTACAACCGCGAAACGCTCGAAGTCCGATACAAGGGCCTGAATATAGCCGATGCCCTCGACCTCAGCGTAGCCGAAGCCATGGACGTGTTCTCCGCCCAACCGGCGATAATGCACAAGCTTCAAACCTTGCACGACGTCGGGCTTGATTACATTAAATTGGGCCAGGCTTCAAACACTTTGTCGGGCGGAGAGGCCCAGCGCATAAAACTTGCCTTTGAGCTCTCGCGCAGGACGAACGGAAAGGGGCTATACATACTCGACGAACCCACCACCGGCCTCCACTGGGATGATGTAGATAAACTTTTAAAATTGCTATTTGAGCTGCGCGACGCCGGAAACACCATAATAGTGATAGAACACCACCCGGATTTTATAAAATACGCCGATTATAAGATGGAACTCGGCCCAGTCGGCGGAGAAGGCGGCGGATATATAATATCCGAAGGTTGAGATAGCCTCATATCCATTTCTCCGCGGCGCTCCCAGATATATGCGCACTCCGGCAAACGCCCGTTAAGCGTCGCAAAAAACCCCGAATCCCCGCCCCAGAAAAAATTCCGCCGCGAGCAAAAAAAATTTTTTCCAAAGCGCCTTAAAAAAGGATAGAGCGCGGAGCTTATAATACGCTCTTTGTGAGCAAATCCACGGAGTGCTTCAATTCCTCGCGAACAACCATTAAATCCTCTATGGAATGCAGAGCATGAATGACCGTAGCGTGATCTCTGCCTCCGAACCTTGCGCCTATCTCCTTTAAAGAATGCGATGTCAGATGGCGGGATAAATACATTGCCACCTGCCTCGCCAAGGCTATATGCGAAGTGCGGCATTTCCCGACAATATCGTTGACAGATATTTTATAGTACTCAGCGGTCTTTCTCTGTATGAGTTCTATATCAACAAGCTTATTGTCGTCGGCGGCGCCGAGAGAGTTTGCGAGAATTTCCTGAGCTTTTTCTACGGATATCGGTTGGGATGCAGAGGGAGTATGGGCGTTGACGAGAATTGCGTAGCTCACAATATTATTTAGGGCGCCCTCCATGCGGCGGACATTCTTTGTAAATCTGCGGGCCAAGAATTCGAGAACCGCAGGATCGACATTAACCCCCTCGCCCCTTTCTGCGAGCTTTTTGCGCAGTATGGCCAATCTTGTCTCATAATCCGGGCTCTGAATATCCACCGAAACCCCCCAGCCTATGCGGGTGACCAAGCGCGGCTCTATGTCCGGAACTTCATTTACCGATTTATCGCAAGAAAGAACTATCTGTTTCCCAGAATTAAAGAGCTCGTTAAATGTATGGAAGAATTCCTCTTGGCACCCCTCTTTGCCGGCAAAGAACTGGACATCGTCGATAAGCAGCACGTCGGTATTGCGATAGCGGCGCCTAAAATTCACAAGACTTTTCTTTAAAATAGCATCAACATACTCATTGACAAAAGCTTCCGAGGATATATACGCAATTTTTGCGGAAGGATTATTGCGCAATACAAAGTGGGCTATCGCATGCATTAAATGTGTTTTACCCAATCCTGTTGCCCCGTATATTAGAAGCGGATTATAAGCCACCCCCACATTCTGGGCCACGGCCATAGCGGCCGCATGGGCAAAGCGATTGCTCTCTCCCACTACGAAATTCTCAAAAGTGTTGCGCGGATTTATGGACTTGGGCAGAGGCGCCGGTTCCGCCTTAAAAGAAATAACCCTTTCGGAATCAGGGTTTGTCGGCTCTTTTGGGGAGGGCGACGGCTCCTCGCGCGAAATTAGTTCAACGGCTAAGGACCTACCCGCGGCCATGGACACATGGGACGACAAAATGTCCATATAATTGTCGCGTATCCAGATTGTCGCAAACTCCCCCTCTGCGGAGAGTTTTATGCAAGATTCGTCCCCGCCCTCAAACTGAATGTCTTTAAACCACGACTCGTATGTATCTCTGGCTATAGAGTTGGCCAATTCGGCCTTCGCTTTTTGCCAAATTTCGACATTGCTTCCTGTTGTGAAAATATCAGCCATATCCATAGTGAACGACCATTTATTCACAACGGAACGCCGATTTGGCATTTGTGTGGAATTTGCCGGATTCTACATCGGCCGACCCGATTTCCGAATCCGCAATAAACTCCGCAAAACTGTTGAAAATAAAAGTCATCTTGATTGTAAATTGTTTATTTATAAGGCATTAGCCTTATAACCTCCCTCGATATCCCGCATGAAGAATTAAGAATTTCGAAAGATTCCAACGGGTTATTCCGTTTTTTTCGGAATGTATCTTTATTATATTCTGAAAAGTTTCAAGAAGAACTTTTCGACAAGTTATCAACATTTCAAATGTGAAAAAATTTTTGAATAAAATCCTTGCCATGCGGCTCAAAAAACTTTTCCGGCTCCAAACTGTATTTTTAGGGAAGAAAACAAAAAAATCTTTTGAATTACCCCCTTCTCACACACTAAAACAGGTCAACCGCAAAATGGGCTATTCCCCCAAGTCTCATTGGCAGCAAGTTTACGGGCCTTGAAAATTCCCTCAAGACCATAAAATGCGGCCGCAATGCTCACACAAAACCGGAAAGTCCGAATTTGAGAGCTTGGAGAGTTGCTCCGACGAAACTTTTAGATGGCATCCGCCGCATAGGGCGTCGGCTTTAACCTGAACCACTATGGGCAATTTTCTCCCCATACCCCTTATTTTTTTGTAGAGTTCCACCGCGGGGGCGGGAGCCAGGGCAAAAGCCGCGTCCAATTCCCTCCGGGCCGCCGCGCACTCCGACTCTATGCGATTGCCTTCGATTTTAAGTTCGTCGGCCTGCCGTTTCAGTTCGGCAATCTCCGCGTCGCAATCGGCTCTCACTGAGGCAAGGGAGGCTTTCAAGGAGTCTATCGAGAACATGACTTCGAGTTCCGCCTCCTCCATTTTCGAGACTTCGCCTGACAACCTCTCAATCTCGGCGTTGACCGCGATATAGTCGTCGTTTTTCTTTATCTCTGCGAGCTGGATTTTATACTTTGTAATTTTCTCCTCGATTGCCCTGCGGCTGAGACGCATATCCGCCCGCTTGGCTTCAAGGCTCGAGAGCTTTTCAAAAGCGGAATCGTAGCGTTTTTCAACAGCCGCCATGCGGGCGTCCACGGCTTCAAGTCTGGCAGGAAACTTGACCAGCATATCTTTCAATGTCGAGTATGCAGAATCCTTCTCCTGCACGTTAAGCAAAGATTCAATGTGCTTGTTCACGATTGGAAAGTTAGCTCGCATTGTGACTTTTTCAATTCTATTGTTATATCCAAAAGCGTTTTTTTGCATTGGCTTATAGAAAAAATTTTCTAAAGTATGCGCGGTTTTTATGAACATACTCGGAATAGATTACGGGCACAAGCGCGTGGGGCTCGCATATGCGGATACCGACATCGGCGTGGCGGTTCCGATACCTGCGGCGGTTGAATCCGCCCATGAGGACAGGCTGTCGCATATAGGGCGCGAGATTTCCGCGAGGCGGATAGATAAAATTGTAATAGGTTATCCGTTTAATATGGACGGCAGCGTGGGATATAAGGCGCGCGAGGTTGACGATTATATAAAAATCCTCGAAGACAGATTTGGTCTGCCGGTGGAGCGCGCCGACGAAAGGCTGAGTTCTTTTCAAGCAGAACAGGACGCCGCCGCATTCAATTTCAAATCTAAAAAAAGCCTTGCCGAACGCCGCAAATATAGGCGCAGCGGAGATATTGATTCCCGCGCTATAGCCATTGTTTTGCAGGAATATCTCGATACTTCCAATGCCCGATAGAAAAACACAACGCTACAAATGCGTCTGCGCCTATGACGGAACTATGTTTTCCGGTTGGCAGAGCCAGCCTAACGGCCTCGGAGTGCAAGATTTCATAGAGAGGCGCCTCGCCGAAATACTTGGGCAAAAAACCCGCATACACGGGAGCGGGAGAACAGACGCCGGAGTGCACGCAAACAATCAGGTCTTCCACTTCGACGCCGAGTGGAAACACGGTTCTCGCACCCTCTTTTCGGCCCTAAGATGCGGTTATCCCGACGATATTCTCATAAAATCGGTTTTAAAGGTTCCGCAAAATTTCCACGCCCGCTTTAGCGCCTCCGGGAAACGCTATGTCTATAAACTTATGCTCGGATACGCCCCTCCGGAGCTTACGCGATATCGCTGGTCCTTGGGGAATAGGGTTCCCGATGTCGGCAAGATGCTCGAGGCGGCAAAACTTCTCTTGGGCAGGCACGATTTCACTGCGCTCTCGGCAAACCGCGGCAAACCCGATGAAGACACATTCAAGACTTTGACGCGCTTGGACGTAAAAAAGCGCGGCCGGAATATTTCTATAACAGTGGAAGGCGACGGTTTTCTTTACAAAATGGTGCGTTTTATAGTTGGGGCGCTTGTAAGCGTTGGACTTGGGAAACTCAGCACGTGCGACCTTCTCGAAGCTCTGGAGAGCCGGAAGCGCGGCACACTTTTCCAAGCCGCTCCGGCAAAGGGACTTTTTCTGGACAAGGTTTTCTACTCAAAGAATTCCAAAACTATGCCGCATCGAGATTGATTTTTTTTCAATTATTGCTTTTGGCATACGGAACATAAATTTATATTGGATTTTATTGGTTTTGTTTTGATTTTTATTCTTTACAAAGAATCGCATGATGATAAAAACAAGACAATACAACAGAAAGGAAAGAAATGAAATCGAAGACGGCAGTGCTTGTAGAGCCAAAGAAATTTGAGATACGCGAATACGAAATTCCCGAAATTGGCGACGACGAAATGCTTGTAAAAGTGGAGTCGTGCGGAATATGCGGCACGGACGGGCATGAATACATGCGCGATCCCTTTGGTTTATGCCCGGTGGTATTGGGGCACGAAGGCACGGGAGAAATAGTAAAAATAGGCAAGAACGTAAAGCGCGACTTTTCGGGAAAGCCCGTAAAACTTGGCGATAAGATAGTGACTTGCATAATACCCTGCGGGGAATGCGAGGTCTGCAAGATGAGCCCCTCGAGAACAAACCTTTGCCAGAACTGCGGCATATACGGACTTATGCCCGACGACGACATACATCTGAACGGCTATTTTGGGGAATATATAGTTATCCGCAAGAACTCCACATTTTTCAATGTAAGCGACCTCTCGCTCGATATGCGCATACTTGTAGAACCTGCGGCCGTAGCGGTTCACGCGGTTGAGAGGGCAAAGACGACAGGGCTTTTGAAGTTCGATACCGGCGTTTTGGTACAGGGTACCGGGCCGATAGGCTTGCTCGTAATTTCCGTGCTGAGGGCTATGGGCATAGAAAATATTACCGCCGTGGACGGAAACGATTCGCGTTTGGAGATTGCAAAGAACATGGGAGCGTCAAAGACTTTCAACTTTACAAAATATCCCGATTTTCAATCCCTGCTGAAAGAAGTAAAAGATTCCACAAAAGGCGGAGCTGGAGCGGATTTTGTATTTCAATGCACAGGTTCTGCAAAAGCCGCCGCAAACGCGTGGAAATACGTAAAGCGCGGCGGCGGAATGTGTGAAGTCGGATTCTTCATGGACGGCGGCGAATGTTCCATAAACCACCATTTTGACATCTGCAACAAGGAGATATCGCTTGTGGGCTCGTGGGTTTACACTCCGCAAGACTATCCTACTACATTCGATTATTTAAAGCGGGCCGTTGGCATAGGCCTTCCCATAGAAGGATTGGTGACCCACAAGTTCCCCTTGGAGAAAGTAAGCGAGGCTCTCGAAACAAACGTCTCAATGAAGGGCATAAAGATAGCCCTCGTTATGTAAATCTTACGGAAATATTAAAGGAAGGCGCCGCAAGGCGCCTTATTTTATTTATATCCGTTCAATTCTGCCCTTTTTTATGATTGGCAACAATTAGTCGCGCCAGAAAGTTTTTAGCACATGAAACAAATCGCGCCAAGAATTGACATAAAACCCGTTTATTGTAAAATAGTGAAGGAAGAGGGGGTTAATCGTCGTCATCTATGTCAAAAGTTCCGTGCAGGGCGGATTCATCGGCGCGCGGCGTGGTCAGCACCTTATAGAGACACCACGCAAAGAGCGACGTAAAAGAGACTGTCGAAAATAGGAATGTTATCCAGCCGCCGAGCGTCATAGTCATTTCCTCCTCTTTAAAGATTTCAAATCCGAATAACGTCCTGAGCGCAAGACTATCAGCGAGTAAAAAGCTCCGACCATAACCATTATTGCCACGGACTTCCACGCAACTTTATTCGGGGGCGAATCTTCGCCCCCAACGAGATCGCGTATATAGGGCGAGAGCTTCCCGTCGCCTATAACACCCAATATATCCTGACCTATCCAGACCACAAATACAAGAAGCAGAACGGTTGGCGTTATGTATCTTGCCAGAAAGCCAAACCAGTGCGGAAGTTTTATTATAGAACCGTAATTGGCGAGTTTCATGCCGCGCTCTACCCCGAAATACCATGAGAACGCCGTCACCAATACCATTGCAAAAATATAAACAGCCACTTGCCCCATCCAAAAATCAAATGTGTCCATAGCCTTCAAATCTTTGGAGAAATACGCAACGAAACCCGATATGAAAAATGTTATGAGGCACAATAGAGATGTTGAAAATCTTCGCTTCAATCCGGTGGCTTCCTCGATAAACGCCATGCTCGGCTGCAGCATTGAGAGCGAACTTGTGACGGCGGCCAAAAACAGCAGAAAGAAAAACAGGAATCCGAAAAATTCACCGAGGGGCATTGAGAGGAAGAAAAGCGGCAACACCTTAAAGCCCAAGTCGAAAAGGCTCAATCCCGCGCCAAGAACTCCCGACACACCAAATAGGGCAACGGCGGCAGGCACAGTAATCATGCCGCCAAGGCAAACTTCGCAAAATTCGTTCGCGCTACACGATGTAATCGAGCTTAAGACGATATCGTCTTTGCGTCTCAAGTAGCTCGCATATGTCATGATACAGCCGAATCCCACGGTAAGGCTGAAAAACACTTGTCCGGCCGCGGCAATCCAAATGGAAGGGTTCTGAAGTTGCCTAAACACCGATATGCTGTGTATCCGCATAGACGGGGAGCCTGAAATGGTCGGGGCTTCCGCCACTATTTTTTTTGCCTCCGACATATCCGACTCTCCGACGAGTCTGCGAGCATCTACCCATTTTGGATTTTGGGCGTTTCCCACATTTTCTTGCAATACAACTTTTACGGGATTCCACATGAATCCCAGGCCTTGATTTATTGTGCGCTCAGGGTGGTCGGGAGAGAGGCCTGATACAGTCATCATTCTAATTACGATGACTATAGCCAATAGAACGAGGGTCGGCATTGCATACTTGCAAAAAAATTCAATGCCGCGCGACACCCCCCTGTATATCATCCAAAAATTGAGGAAGAATGAGAATATCAGGAATACCAGCACCTTATCCAAGCCGAGTCCGAATGCGGAACCGTCCGAATCCGCCCCTATAAAGTCTGCGAAAAACGCCGACGACGCCTCTACCGAATCGAGTTTTAAAGTTCCTACGGCAAAATTGTACGCATAACCTAAACACCAAGATTCTATATACACATAATAGCAGAATATCATTAGTGTGAGCAAAGAGCCCAAAACGCCGAAGTACGCCATTTTCTTAGATTTGCAAAAAAAACCTAAGATGCCGCTCGGAGAGTTATAACCGTTTGCTCCGCCATGCCTGCCCACTGTAAATTCGATTATCGATATTGGCAGACCAAGTGCAAAGAAAGAAATCACATACGCAATCATAAATGCGGCGCCTCCGTAGAGAGCCACTTGTCCGGGAAACTTCAAAAAGTTTCCCAAACCAACGGCGCTTCCCGAAACGGCAAGGATTACGCCGATTCTCGAACTCCAACTTTCCGCATTCATCAATGCGGCGTTAATTTAGCCGCAAAACACATATTGTAAACACTTAATTTTATCTACGACTGCTTTTCCAATATAAAAAATGGCATATGTGAAATCTTGTTGACAACTTTAAACTTTATAAATTATATAGATAACAAGTAGATTATGAAAACTAAAATTATTGCTTTCATTCCATGCATAGCTCTTGCGGCTGCCGCTCATGCCGCCTCATTAACGCTCGTTGGCGGAGGCAGCGAAATGGACACCGCCGATATTTCCGGAGTTTACGACCAAATTACAATAGAAACCGGAACCGACGGCTATATGGGAAATTCCTCATCTGGCCTCATAACCGTACAGAGGACAACCGCTACAACAGATTTCAACCCTTCTGCGGATAACTCTTATATCAACGCCTATGCGAACTATGTTTTTAGCGGGCCCGTAGTACTTGATTGCACTGCCACAACAGCCGGGAACCACGTCATCAGCACACAAGTTCTAAACGCTTCAACTCTCACATTCCAAAACGGCATAACAGTAAAGAATGCCGCAAATAACACGCGCCTAAGATTCGGAGGGAAAATACAAGACACAATCGGCAACGTAATATTGAATGCAGTATCCGGTTCAATAATCAACTCCGATTCAAACATGACGGATTCCGAACTTATACTGACTTCTATAAATTTCACTGTTCGCAACACTGACAATCCGTCCGGAACGGTTTATCTGGGAAAATATACCCATATATTCTACGGATCCGTTTTAAATCTTGAAACAAATGTAAGGACACTCCAACTGGCGCCGCGTTCATCTGTTTCAAATCCCGCCAACAACCTTATAGGGACTGTAATGATGAACGGCCACACCTTGACGACCGGCAGTATTGATTTCAATCCAGACAGCGCTTCGCAATGCGGAAGCCTTACGGTTGATATGACGGGAGATAGCGCAAGCATATTTATATCCACCGGCACTATAGGGTTCAATGCGAACTATCCAAAGGAAGACTTCTCTCTGGATTTTATAAATGTTGGCGTCGGGGATAAAATATATTTTTCCAAAGAAATAGACGATTCCACGCTTTCCCTACTGACTATAAACGGGCTTTCCGGAGACGATATTATAGTCACTCAAGAACTCTACGATGGGAAAAATTACTATTCGTATTCGGTAAATCTCATTCCGGAACCGGCTTCGTACGCCGCGCTGATTGGAGCAATGGCCCTGTTTATGGCTTATCGCAGACGCTCAAGATAAAGGAAGCACACATTGAAAAAAAGCGCAAGGATTGCCCCTTGCGCTTTTTGCATTTTGAAAAATAAAACCGAATAAATATCGCAGATATTTCAGAAAAAAGTTGAAAGTATCGCGCAGTAGCGCACTATTAATCGGCATGAGTAAAGAAATAGAAGAAGGTTTGGAACTGAATCTCGACTTCAAGAAGCTAAAGAAGATAGCCGCATGCGCTGAAGACGTAATTCCCGCCATTGCGCAATGCTCGAAAACCGGAGAAGTGTTGATAGTCGGATACGCAAATAAACTCGCGCTCGAAACGGCGTTAAAGCTTGGCATGGCCACATTTTGGAGCACTTCGCGCAACGAGTTGTGGATAAAGGGCAAGACCAGCGGAGATTTTTTAAAGCTCGACGATGTTTTAGTGAATTGCGAGCAAAATTCAATAGTGTACAAGGTCACCCCCCAGGGAAAAGGGTCGTGCCACACAAAGAACAAGGACGGCATAGCCCGATACGGCTGCTATTACAGGAGAATAAAAATTAAGGACGGCAAGTCCGATGGGCTCGAATTCCTCCCCGGAGCGCAATAAGCGCAACAAAATCGGTTCACATTGGCAACGCAAAGAAAAAAAGTCTGGATTTTCGGACTCAAATGAGATAAAAAACGTCAATTCTTATGCGGATATAATTTCCTTTAAAAATTAACGGAAAGCGACAATGAAATTTAAAATCAACAAGGAACACTTCGCAACAGGACTTAAACAGGTGGCAAATGTGGTGGGCAGCAAGCCCCAACAAGCAGTGCTTAACAACGTCCTCATAAAAGCCGAGAACGGAAAAGTGATGCTGACTACCACCAATCTCGATCTTGGGATAAGATGCGCAATAAAAGCCGAGGTGGAAACAGACGGGGAAATTACGCTGCCCGTAAAGAAACTGTCGGCCATAATAAATTCGATGCCGCAACAAGAGATAACTTTTGAGAGCAAAGACGGCCAAACCGCGAGAATACGCTCCGGGCGTTCAGACTTCCAGCGCTTCAACGGATTGAAGGCCGACGGATTCCCTCCCCTTCCAAGCTTTGTAAACCAGCATACATACGAGGTCGGCTCGCAGGAATTACTGTCCATGCTCCGCTCTGTGTCATACGCCCAAAGTACTGACGAAAATCGCTATATATTGAACAGCGTGTTTTTTAACTTTTCAGAGGGAAAACTCACCTTGGTTGCTACGGACGGCAGAAGGCTCGCCCTCATATCGCGCGACATGAAAGTCGAAAAAGAAGACGAAGGCAGCATAATACTACCCGCCAAAACCGTATCGGAACTGGAAAAACTGCTCGCTCAGGGCAAAAACGTCCAAATAAGCTTTAGCGAGCGCCAAGTCGCCTTTGACATAGAAATAAATGAAGATTCGGGCAACAACGGCCTTGTGGATTCAATTTACCTCGTGTCCAAGATTGTCGAGGGAAATTATCCCAATTACAAACAGGTGATTCCCAAAGAATCCGAACAGCGCATAAAGGTGGAACGCGAGCTCATGCTCGAAACAGTCCAACGCGTGGCATTGATGACAACGGACAAGCAAAATTCCGTAAAGCTTAGGATTGCCGATAATTGTCTCGAAATATCGGGGCAGAGCGCGGAACTCGGCGAGGCTAAAGAGCCTATCGAAGTCGATTATTCGGGTCCCGACGTTCAGATAGGATTCAACCCGGAATTTCTGCTGAGCCCGCTGCGCAACCTCACCAAAGACGAAATATTTTTCGAGTTTAAAGACGAAATGAGTCCCGGAGTATTCAAGACTCTCGACAATTTCCTCTGTGTGGTAATGCCGCTTAGAATTAACGGATAGCTTCCGTTTGCAACTTTCTCCGCCCTTTGGGCGGAAGTGAAAAATGCGGACGCCTTCGGCGTGACGCGGTGCGAGTTTGCGCATGCAGAATATATTTTCAAATCCGCTCCATATAGCCATTGCGGCGTGCTTTGCCGCGATGATTGCGGTGGATTTTTTGAATGCGCGTTTTTTTGCATCGCCAAAGCTGTTTTTATTGAAGAGATGGCTCAGGTGTGTGTTTTTCTCAATAGCGATAGGACTGCTGCTGTCGGCCTTATTGCCCGAAAAACCCGTAAATTACATGCTATTTTGCGGTTTGTTAATTTATATTTTTTTTGAGACCCTGCTCTACTGGATAAACATAAACGCCGCCAGCGTTTCAGAATGCGCAAGACCGCGCCAATATGAGAGCATCGACAACGCATGGCGCCCCGAAAGAAGATTTATAAAGCTGAAAGAAAAAATATTTTCATTGGGGTTTACGCAAGAAGCCGCAATGGTGTCGAAGATAGACGGGACTCCTGTGATATACCAGACCTGTTTTGACTCCTCAGACCGCAAGACGAGATTGAGCGTGGCTTTCATATTGCACGGA
Organism: uncultured Opitutales bacterium; assembly: GCA_944389885.1. Classification (GTDB taxonomy): domain Bacteria; phylum Verrucomicrobiota; class Verrucomicrobiia; order Opitutales; family Intestinicryptomonadaceae; genus Merdousia. The sequence continues at coordinate 27,203 of CALXNZ010000012.1, read as the reverse complement.
GGAGTTTGGATCACCGCTTCAAGCGCATATTCTAAAACAGAGAACGGCGACATCTTGTACACAGAAGCAATTCCATTGGCGTTTGGATTGAGATACCCAAAGAAGTTCAAGGTATCGAGATTTCCCATGATTGAGAACCCGTTAAAGATAGTAAAAATCCATACAAAACGCGTTAAGGCCCGAAAGGATTCCATGTCGGAAATACTTTCCGACCCAATGGAAGATTCCGCCGATACGATGCGTGAAATCGAGGAATACAACCGCAAGATAGGGCTTGTAAGCGCCGATATAAATTCCGATGAATATTTTACAGAAGAAGGAAAATACAATATATGGAAAGATATGATTCTAATAAATTACTTTCCATTTATGGCCAGATAGGACACATATTTGAATCAGCACAACATAGTCGCAATTTTGTCTTTGGCTTTGACTCCGCCCTGCGCTATCGGAGCCACGCTTGTTTCGGACGGCCGCATAGACGCCCAAATAATGCTTCCGCAAGATATTAGAATCGCCGACGCAGACGCCGCGAATCTAATGGCTAAGAGTCTCGCAAAACTCGCCGACAACGGGATTGTAAACGTGGAATGGTTCGGGGCAAAACCGCGCGATGGGGCTTTCAACATAGAGATGAGAAATCTTGGAATTCCCCCTTTAAATCCAAATTCCGACGATTCCCATATAGGCGCGCTAAAAAGAATACGCATAGATGTTTCCAAAAATAAGGCTTTAATAGAATATCCAAATTCCGACAGCGCGCACGCCGCCGCCGACATATTTCTGGAGAAATTCTGCGGATTTTACAATATGGCTCCGGGCGCTCTCGGCGAAGAATATGAGAGAAAAAAGCATCTCGAAATTCCAGACGCAGACGCCGAATACACGCGCCCTTTTATATGCTATAAGTTTTACGCCCCTGGAACTTCTTGGTTTAATCGCAAGGGAGCGTCAAATATGCTGGGATTTCCGGCGCACAACACGGAAAAAATTTTCGACGGACATGCTTTCGAGAAAAATCCAAATTTGTTCGGCAAGCTCAGAGTAAAAAACGGCAAGTTGCGGCACAATCGCAATGCCCAAATTGACTTTCTAAACAAGGAATGCGAAGAATTTGCGTCGGATTACATAGCGCGTTTCCTGATTGCCAATCCTGCGAAAGAAGGGGCAAGCCTGGGAGTGAAAGACAACGACCTTTATTCCGAAACCCCGGAAAGCCTCGCGAACTCCGACGGATACGGAGACGGCCTCCGAAACTTTTCCCCGCAAGTATTTAGATTTACCAACGCCGTTGCAAAACGATTCCCCAAGAAATTCATATTCCAACATGCGTATAGGGGAACGATATCCCCTCCGCCCTTCCCTCTCGAAAAGAATGTTATTGTGGCCTATTCGAGCGACAAGGCGGAATGGAGAGACGCGGAATACGCAAAACTCGACGCCGAAAGAATTGCGGCATGGGGAAAGATTTCGCGATTTCTAATGATATGGGACTATCTCGACGGGGAAGGATATTTTATACCGAATCCCGTGGAAAAACATTCGTTTAAGGCGCTAAATGCCGCAACGCAAGCAAACGCCGTCGCATACTTTGGAGAAGCAGTCCCATTCTGGGCATTCGACACGCAAAAGTCATGGATAATGGCAACAAAACTCAATGGTGACGGCAGAGAATTTGAAGAATTGCAAAAATTGTTTTTCGACAAATTTTACCATAAGGCGGCCGCGCCTATGCTCGAATTTTTCGAGATTGCCCGACAAGCTTGGGATTCGCGCAAAGCGGCTCCGCGCTGGCTATCGCTAATGCGCTCCGAGTCCCAGGCTCTCATATTTTCCGGCGATACCATAGGCAAAATGGAGTCGGCTCTCGCTGAGGCAGAGCGCGCGGAAAGATCGGGGAAAGTCGCCCTCCGCATAGCGCAGGTGCGCCTCGCATTTAATTTCACAAAGGATTCGATTTACTCCTACCTGGCAAAAGTCGAGCTTTCGGAGCTCGTTAGAAATTCCCCAGACACCGATAAGATTTTTAACTCTATTCAAAAATTAAAAGCCGCCGAGAAACGGCGCATGGAATCCCTAAGAGAGCTTGAGCTTAAATCCGTCTATCCGCGGCCGCCAACGGGCATATGGAAGCGCGAAGAAATGTGCGCTCCAATAGACGCCGCCGCGGCAATCATTATGAGTTCAAACCCTTCGCCTGAACAGATGGAAAAGCTTAAGAGTTTGGTGGGAATACGGGTGTTCGAGAATGCAAAGCGCTATGCGGAATCATCGCCAAACGCGCAAAATCTGATATTGGACGGCGGATTTGAAAAATACATGTTCGATTGCCGATATCCAGTAAATAAGAGTCCTTGGACAACGATAGATACAGATTGCCAAGGCAGAAGATTTGCGGTATCGGAATCGGCCGCGCGAAGCGGAAAATACGGCCTGCTTTTATCGAATTGCGAGACGAGCGCAATCGCCCAGAATTTCTCCGCGAAAGCGGGAGAAATTTGCGCGTTTTCCGGATACGCAAAGGGAGATTTCTCCCCCGGAACAAATATCTACGCAAATCTCACTTTTAAAAATGCCGAGGGAAATATCATCGGCAGAAAAACTCTCATTTTATTTCCATCTTCCGAGAATTTCTCAAAATTTCTTCTAATGGAGGCCGCACCCCCCGATTCCGCGAGCGTAAACGCGGCGGTATTCGCATCGTATATGAAAGACGGTGAAACTGTATTTATAGACGACTTGGAATTCAAAATCCTAAAAACTCATTGACGAAAGCAACTTGAAAAAGCTTTTTATTTGGATAAAAACCGTTAAATTTAAAGCAATATGAAAATAATAATAGCAGGCGCGGGAGATGTCGGATTCTTTTTGTGCCAAGTTCTAAGCGAAGACGGCCACGCCGTGACAATGATAGAAGAACAAGACGCAATAGCCGACGAAGCCGAAAGCAGCTTGGACGCCCGCGTAATAAGGGGCAACGGGGCCTCGGCCAGATGCCTTGAAAAGGCGGGGGTGTCGTCGTGCGACTTCTTCATTGCTATGACCGCCCACGACCAGCTCAATATAGTAGCCTGTTCTATAGCCCGAAAGCTCGGCGCAAAATATACCATTGCCAGGGTCCACGACCTCATATTTTCCGACAATAAACGCGTAAACTTCCAGGAATATTTTCATATAGACACTTTGATAAATCCGGAAGCGCTGACTGCCATAGAGCTCGCCAAGCACGTTAGGAACCCGGAGCGCATGGCGGTGGAGGACTTTGCCCGCGGCCAAATAGAGCTACAAGAAATAGTCACGAGCCCTTCGGCAAAAGCGCTTGGAAAGCCCCTCAAAGAAATACGCTTGCCCTCTTCCCTTAAAATCGGATACCTTGTGAGGGGCGAAACACTTGCTGTTCCGACTGCCGATACGGTACTTGAAGCGGGGGATAAGATAACTGTAATAGGGACTCCCGAACTGTTATTGGCAAACCGCAAATTATTTACGAACGAAGACTCGTCGTCCACGATAAGGGTGGTACTCAACGGCGCTACGGAAACCGCGATATCCGTCATACGCAGGCTAAGCAATTACAGATTTAAAATTAGGGTAATAGAACCCGACCTGAAAAAATGCAAAGACATCGCCGAAGCGTTCCCGAATGTCACCGTAATAAACGGAAGCGCAACGAGCCTGCGGCTCTTGGAGGAGGAGCAGATAGGCAGCGCAGACTATTTCATATCCTGCACAAAAGACGACGAAGAAAACGTAATGACCTGTTTGCAGGCAAAAAAGCTTGGAGTGAAATATGTTGAACTGGTAATCAACAAACCCGACTATGAGCAAGTGCTGCAAAACATAAGCGGATTTCTCGACATACGGGCGGCGGTCTCACCTCGAAAGGTGACGGTAAACGAGATAAAGAAATACATCACAAACAAGGATTTCATAGCCATAGGGGAATTAAAGGGAGGAACGGTCGAGTTTATAGAATTTAAAATACCCGAGAACTCGCCATGCCTGAGTAAAAAGCTGAGAGACCTGAAACTGCCCCCGGCATGCATAGTAGCTGCAATAGTCGACGAATTAAAAGCAAAAGTTCCAAACGCCGATGACGAAATAAAAGCCGGAGACAGAATAATAGTGATACTTGAGAAAGACAAGCGCAGGGAAGTTGCGCAAATGTTTCTGCCGTAAGGTGCGATAGCGAATATGAACTATCCTATAATATTCAAAATGCTTTCGCTCGTGTTGTGGACGACAACCGTGGCGTTTTCGCTATGCGCGGGAGTGTCGCAAATTTATGCGGCTGAAGTGTCCGAAGCGGAGGCAATGCCCTCATGGGTATGCGCCATAGCGCTGTCGGCGATGTCCGCTCTGGCATTCTATCTTCCAAGCCGCAACGCCCCTACAAATATACAGAAGAAGGAGGCCATGTGCATAGTCGGCGTGGGCTGGATTCTCGTATCCATCTTGGGGGCTGTACCATATTTTCTCATACTCGCATGCCCTTTCCCTGACGCCATATTTGAATCCGCAAGCGGAATCACTACAACCGGGGCGTCAATTTTCGGAGATGTTGAAAGCATACCGCGAAGCCTTCTCTTTTGGAGAGCGCTGTCACAATGGATAGGAGGATTGGGTGTGGTACTCTTCTTTGTGGCAATAATGTCGTTTCTCGGATCCGGAGCAAAAACCCTATATATGGGAGGCGGAGAATCCGGAACGCACGCCGGAGACGTGTCGGATTACGAACGCATACAAAGCGCAACAATGCGCATACTCGCCATATATGTAATAATATCGTTAATATGTCTTGCCGCTTTTAGGCTCACCGGAATGGGCTGGTTCGACGGCATATGCCATATGTTAGCTACCGTATCTACGGGAGGCTTTAGCGTATATAACGACAGCATCGCCCATTACAAAAATTCGTTGATTGACTGGACGGTAATATTTTTTATGACCCTCGGCGGAGTGAACTTTATGACCATAATAATGTTCCTCAGGGGAAATTTCAAAAGTGTATTTCGCAACACTGAATTCAAAACATATATAGCAATACTTGCTTCGGTATCGGTGGCGATAGCAATTATACTGCTGCATGACAAAAATCTGTTCACTATAGACACATGGAGCAATGCAATAACAAAAAGCGCATTTCAAACGGTATCCATAATGACTACTACCGGGTTCGCCACTTCAAACTATCAAGAATGGCTGCCCTTTACACATGTTGCCCTATTTATCATAATGATATTAGGAGGATGCGCGGGCTCCACTGCCGGCGGGCTCAAAGTCCTGCGGGGAGTAGTGGCCTTCAAATTTGTGAAGCGCGATATTGTAAAGTCATTCAGGCCGAGATTGGTTCTCCCTCTTAGGTTGAACGGGAAGGTTTTGGATACGGAAGACGCTGACACAATTATGTCCCACATATGCCTTTATTCAATAATATGCATATTTGGATTCTGGGTACTGGCGGCGCTTGAACCCGACATGAGCTTTAGCGGATGCATATCCGCGGTAGTCAGCTGCACAAGCAATGCCGGACCCGGGCTGGCAGAAGTTGGCCCCGTTAAAAACTACGGATTCATGAATGGGGCATCGAAAATATTTCTTAGTTGCCTGATGGTTATGGGACGCCTTGAATTCTATTCAATACTCGTTCTTTTTATGCCGTCCCTGTGGAGAAAATTTCAATAATAATTTAAATTTATGACAAAGTTAGGGGTAAATATAGATCACAGCGCGACCTTGAGACAGGCCCGTTATAGGGGACTGGAAGCCGAATCGGGAATAATCGTAGAACCTAATATAATAGATGTCGCCCTCGCGGCCGAACGCGGAGGAGCCGACTCCATTACCGCCCATCTGCGCGAAGATAGGCGGCATATGCAAGATTCAGATATATTCGAGCTAAGAAAAAAAATAGCCACAAAGCTAAATCTTGAAATGGCCTGCAATCCGGAAATTCTCGACATAGCCTTGAAAATCAAGCCCGACTACGTTTGCCTTGTTCCGGAAAACAGAATGGAAATAACCACCGAAGGCGGACTTGACGCTGCGTCGGAATTGGAAAAAATATCCTATTATGTCGGCAAGCTTACTGAAGTCGGAACACAATGCTCCGTATTCATAGATCCCGACGCCTCGCAGATAGAGGCGGCCGCGGCCGCAGGGGCGCAAATGGTGGAACTCCATACCGGCGCATACGCAAACGCTTGGGGAAATCCGGACAAGATTAAAGCGGAACTTTCCAGAATATCCGCGGCCGCAACCCGCGCGGCTGAATTGGGACTTACGGTCAATTCGGGGCACGGCATAAACTACGCCAACGTCTCCCGCCTCCTCGAAGCGGCGAATTTTAACGAGCTAAATATAGGGCACACCATAATATCGCGCTCTTTGTTATGCGGAATCGAAAACGCTGTAAGGGAGATGAAAGAGCTTTTAGTAAAATATGGATGCTTCTGAACTAAAAGGCGTAGCTGGCGTCGGGATAGACGTCTGCGATGTCGCGAGAATTGCAAAACTCATCGACGAGTACGGCGAAGCGTTTCTTCGCCGCACATTTTCCGACGGAGAAATTGCCTATTGCTCGAAAAAAAGCAATCCAGCCATTCACTACGCCGCGCGTTTTGCGGCAAAAGAGGCCATGTCTAAAGCTCTTGGAACTGGATTTAGCGGAGAAATTACACTTAAGAGCCTATGTGTGGGAAACGCCAAAGACGGATCGCCTTACGCAATACTCGACTCCGCGGCCAAGGCGAGAATCGACCATCTCAACGGGAAAACAATGCATATAAGCCTTACGCATTTGAAAGACTTCGCCCAAGCAATAGCGATATTATCAAAATGAAGCAATACCACCCTATATTATCCTGCGCCGAAGCGCAGCTTCTTGAATATAAAATATTCGGGGGCGACGACGCAAAATCCGCAGAAGCAATGCTGAAGGTCGGCAATAAATGCGCCGACATGTTTTTTAAGGAATTCGGAAGCAGGCTTCCGTCCAAAGTAAAAATACTCGTTCTTGCCGGCAACGGGCACAACGGCGGAGACGCAATTATCACAGCCGGAGAAATAGCAAAAAAATGCGGGGCCACAATTTGCGTCGCGGCAAATCTTTCAAAGCAAATGCGCCCTAATACGAAAGCCGCCCTGGACTCTCTAACCGCAACATTTGGAAATACCCGCGCAGACATTATAGATTTTGAAGCGCTCATACGGCAAGCAGAAGGTTTAGAGGCCGACATCATCATAGACGGACTGTCGGGTATGAAATTCAAGCCTCCCGCAAAACCGGAATTTTGCGCCGTAATAGACGCCATAAACAAAGTTCCCGCACTATACCGCATATCAATAGACATACCATCTGGAGCCTCGGAATCGCATCCGGGAAACCCTATATTTAAAGCGGATGTCACATACGCAACGGCCTCCGTGAAGCGCGCCCTTATTGAGAAATTCAACAATCCCCACACAGGGAGGTTGAGATATATAGACATAGGATTGTTCGATGCATTGCCCGGAGAAAATTCCTTTAATAACATCGGAGATTCCGTAATATCTCCTAAATTCTTCGCCATGCTTGAGAAGCCAAGAGCATGGCAAACCGACAAGCGCCACTACGGGAATCTATTCGTGATAGCCGGCTCTAAATCCTTTCCCGGAGCGGCGATGTTAAATGTAAGGGCGGCCCTAAGGGCGGGAACCGGAATAGTGACGGCGTTTGTACCCGAAACTTTGGCACCGTGTTTTGCCGCGATTGAGCCTTCCGCCATATGGGTCGCCTGCCCTGAAAACGACGGCGGTTCTATCTCAATAAAAGGATTCGACATTGTGCTAAAGAAATCCGCGCGGCCAACGGCTTTGCTGATGGGTTCTGGTACAACCGCATCTGAAGACACGCGCGCATTCATGGCGGAGGTTTTGAAAAAATATCCCGACACGCCGTGCGTGCTCGACGCCGACGCCATATGCCCGGAAATAGCAGGCCACGCATGCCGCAGCAAGCGGCAAATTCTCATGACGCCACATGAAGGAGAAATATTGCGCATAGCATCAGACGCTTCCAACACCTCGCTTAGGAACGCATGCGCGAAATATTCAGCTTCGATAGCGTTAAAATCAAACATAACCAGAATCTGCGACGGGAACAGCATCGTATACAACTTAAGCGGTGGTCCAATCCTCGGGCGCGGCGGCAGCGGGGACATTCTGGCGGGAATATGCGGGGCTTTGCTTTCAAGAAAGGATTTAAATCTATCCGGCAAAGATGTCTTAGCCCTATCATCATTCTGGCTTGGTTGCGCGGCTCAGGCTGCATTCGACAAATACGGGGAAAATTCCGTTGCAACATCTGACATAATTCCGTTCCTTAGCCTGGCATTTAAATTTGCCAAAGACTAAAACATACCAATGTGCAAACCAGACAAAGATTCCTATATGCTTCTCGGGCTAATCCCCGAAATCGGCTCCACTACGGCCATGCGGCTTCTCAGGCACTTTGGTTCGCCGGCGGCAATATTCTCCGCCACAAAAGAGCGCCTCATGGAAGTTGAAAGGGTAGGAAAAAAAGCCGCTGAATCCATAGTTAAATTTTCCAAATCAATAAATATTTCTCCCGTAAAAGACGCTCTCGCAAATATAGGGGGAAATTTCATATGTATCGAAGATAACAATTATCCGGGCCTATTGCGCTCGCTGCAAGACTCCCCCACGGGATTGTATTGCATGGGCAACGCCGACCTCAACGCCCCGATGGTGTCGATAGTTGGCTCCCGGATATGCACCGTGTATGGACAGAGCGTAGCCAGAAAATTTGCGGCCGCATTCGCCAGGGCCGGATTGACTGTCGTGAGCGGAATGGCAAGGGGCATAGATACCGCCGCGCATATAGGGGCTATGGAAGCTGGCGGAAAAACAATCGCAATTCTCGGCTGCGGAGTTGACGTAATATATCCTCCGGAAAACATCGACCTATACAAAAAAATAATAGACAACGGCGCGGTACTTTCGGAATTTCCGCTCGGCACGCGCGCCGACAGGCAGACTTTCCCTATACGCAACCGGCTAATTTCCGGAATATCACTCGCCACAATAGTTGTCGAAAGCGATACGCGCGGCGGCAGCATGATAACCGCCCGTCTGGCGGCCGAACAAGGAAGGGACGTTTTCGCGATTCCCGGCAGGATAGACAGTCCGTCGAGCCGCGGCTGCCACGCTTTGATACGCGACGGCGCCACTCTTGCGGCCTCGCCTGAAGACGTATTGGAAGCCCTGCAATTCTCCGGACAGCTGAAATTGTCGTTAGGAGACACCTGCAATCCGTCAGACAAAGCACCTTCCTCTGCAACTGTCCAAAGCGAACTGCCCGGGAACCTGGGCGATGACGAATTTTCAGTACTAAAAGCTTTGGACGCGCTCGACGACGCCACCGCCGACGCCATATCCGAACTGACAAAACTCCCTATACAAAAGTGCCTCGCGGCCCTGTTGATGTTGGAGATAAAAAAACTCGCCGGCAAAAATAAAAACGGCGCATGGCAAAGGCGGGCAAAATGATTCAGATAATCAAGCCTTGGACAACCAAGACAAAAGAATGTCTTCTCTTTCCTGTTCCGAGAGTTTCCACGAATCTCCAAGCTCCCTCATTCTACGACATAGGTTTGAAAGGCAAAGGGCGCTAAACACTGAAAGATTAAAGCTTTGCGCAAAGCCGAGCATTGGCACGGTAAATTTAAAGTCCGCCAATTCAAGAGCCGTGGGGCTCAGGCCGCTTAGCTCCGTGCCTATCATCAGGGCGAGAGGCCTGTCCACCGGAATAGAATCCAAAGATACTGCCGAAGAATCTATGACCGACGCTACAAGGGCATAACCGCGCTTTTTTATTTCGAGCAGCGCATTTCTGGAATTTTCGGACTCAAACGGCTGCGGGACTTTTGGCTTAGGCATTCCGCTCCGGCAAAAAATCGCCGAAGAGCTCGTAAACTTATGGATAGTCTGCCATTTTGAGACTCCCATATCCACGTTGTCGCTTATTTTTACTTTATATTTGTTTTCAATAAACCATATATCCTGAATTCCGAAAGCGTCGCAATTTCGCAGAACTGCCGCCGCATTGTGCGACTGAAACACGTCCTCCAGAACGACGCAAATTTTACGGGTTCTGTTTGCCAAAGCCCTGAGTAATTTGGAATATCTTTCAGGGGTTATCTCAGCCGCGAGCGACTCTATCTGTGCCTTTGCCGAATTCATAATTCGCAGTTTGGACGCGCGCAGATTCCCTCATACGCGTCGAGAGAAAATTTCTTTTCCGCATTTCCATTATCCAAAAGATGTTTGTCGCATACTCTGAGCAGAGAATCCATTCCGCGGGCAAGTCTCATCTCCCGCAAAAACTTTCCTTCAGGATCCACTCCCAACGCCACAAAGTTCAGATATTTCTTGAGGCGGGAATCCGCGTGCAGAATCTTTCCTCCGCCGCAGATAATATTGTCCGCAAGATTTTGAACGTAAGCCCTGACGTCGGAAAGCAGCGGATTGAACACCTCTTCACCATTTAAGAACTCGCGAATCTGCCTGAATATCCACGGATTGCGCACCGCCGGACGGCCTATCATCACCCCTGCGCAGCCCGTCTCATTAAAAACCTCGACAGCCTTCCGCGCGCTGGAAATGTCGCCGTTGGCGACGACTGGAACCCCGCCGGACAACTCCACGCCCCTCTTTATTATGGAATAGTCAGGCTTGCCCCTGTAAAGCTGGGCGACCGTCCTCGCATGAATGGTTATGTAGTCCGGAGGCGTTTCCATCACCGATTCAAACAGGTGCTCAAATTCGGAAAACTCCGCAAAACCCGCCCGCATCTTTACGCTTAAAACGCCTTCCCAGTTATCCCGCAACACCCTAACTATGCACTTTATTTTCTCCGGGAAGCGCAACAATCCACCTCCGGCGTTCTTTCGGTATATCTTTGCCACCGGACACCCTATGTTCAAATCCAAATACAAGAGGCGCGGTGCCCTCTTCGACAATTCCAATGCGGCTTTTGCGATATCCGACTCATCTCCCCCTATAAATTGAGCCACGACGGGCGCCGATAAAACCTGCGAATTCACAGCCTCCATTGTGCGCCTATCAAGCTCAAAAGATTCGTGTATGCGAAAATACTCCGCGCAATAAAAGTCGGGCGAGGATATCGCATTCACAGCCTGCATGAATCGCAAATCGGTGACATCCTGCATGGGCGCAAGGAACAACGCCTTCGACGGGATTTTGAAGGGCGTTTTTCTCATAGCCTATTGCGCGCCCCTAATTTTGCGCAAAGCTTCCGACATATCGGCCACTTTATCCAACACGTCTTTGGAGACGTAAACCGGAGTGCCTGTGCGCATTGCCAACGCCAAAGTATCGCTCGGCCTTCCGTCTATCTCAAGAATCTTACTCGCGACCTCGTTGCGCATAGAGAGCGTCATTCTCGTAAAAAAAGTGCCGGAATCCTCGTGGTAAATTGTAGTTGAAAGAAGATTTGCCCCAAATCCGTCGAGGATCTGCACTATGAACTCATGCGTGAGCGGGCGTTCGGATTTTTCACCGCGAAAGGCCGCCAGTAGAGCCGCTCCGCGCGAGCGTTCCACATATATCACGAACACCTTCCCTCCCGCAGAGACAAAAACCGCATATCCGTATGGAGACGGCGCCACCTCTTCTATTTTTGCCTGTTGCAACGAACTCATTTCTATCAAGTTAAATTCGGAATTTTTCTGATTAAATAAAATCCGCCCAATATGCGAGGCAAAAGCGGCACGATTCCCCAAAAAAAATGGCGCGCCCTACGGGAACGCGCCGTCTAAACGACGCCGAATACGGCGTCATAGTTTTATATTATGCTTTTGCAAAGACTTTTTTAGCAAGCTTGCTCTTTATGCGAGCCGCTTTATTCGGGTGCACAACGCCGCTCTTAACCGCCTTGTCGACAGCCGAAGCCAAAGCGCTCGCCGAATCTTTGTCGGCGGCTGTATCCACCTTCTTTGCCAAAGTCTTGATACGACTGCGAATGGTCTTATTTCTCGCGGTACGAGTTTTCGTTCTGCGCGTGTCCTTCTTTGATGATTTAATATTTGCCATATCGTTGAAAAAAATAAATTAAGCTGTGAAAAAAACACATTGCATACCTCTTGTCCAGCATTTTTTAAAATGCTTGCGCAAAACCAGAAAGCGCGACTGAAAATTTATGCCCTACCCGAAAAGTTTGCGTATTTCCTCCTGAAGTTTTTGCTGAAATACAGGTATATCCCCCTCCGGAATCGGTTTGGATTTGTCTTCCTGCTTGAGGCCAAGCTGCCCCGCCCTGTCCAAAAACCATTCGGCTTTAGAGCCGTCTGAAAACACTACATCGCCGAATGCCAGGCAATCCGGGCGCTGTATGGGGCTCACGCTGACTTTAACCTCCCCGGCAGCATTTTCCGAATCTGGCAACGCTCCAGGATTTTCTTCAGGCTCTGAATTCTCCGCAAGGGCCTTTTCTGGCTGCGGGGAAGCAGGCTCTTTTAAATCCTCCCCCAAGTCATCTATCAGGAATCTAACGTCCATATAGGTCATGGATATCCCAAAATCTGAAGCCAAACGCTTTTGCACTTCCGAAATACCAGCTCCGCTCCTTATCCATTGCCTTACGGCATCGGTTTGCTCTCCGCTTAAATCCATATTACATCGGCTCCGCGAGGAATTGTATGCGACGGGTTATCGTATTCCCGTATTCAAGAATCAATTCCTTAAATTTTTCCTGACTTAAAGTCGAATTCTTCATTAAGGCCTTCATCTCTTTCGCGCCTTTTTCCGATATTATGGTCATCGAAATTTCCGCAAACGAGAGAAACCCGTTTTCCAGCAGGCGAGGGTCAACAGGGGTCGTTCCGCCGCCGTCACTATACTCGTACGCATATTTCCCCTGGTCGTGAAACAGTATGCGCGGCCCCACTGTAAAACCGACGCCCGGCGGAATGTAAGCAAGTTTGTATGGCTCCGCCTCGGGATCTCCTTCGGCTTCTTCGTTGGGATACATAACACCGAAGGTTATACGAAAATCGACAACGTTCATCACCAGCATATTTTCCGGCGCCAAAGCCCAAGTCTTAAGATTAGCTCCCGGTTGATACTCTCCGGATTCGTCTATAACAGTACAAGTTTTCTCCCAAAGATTTGTCGATAGCGCGTACAGAAAATCCTCCGAATCCATTGAAGAAGAATATCCCTGCAACATCATGCCCATACCTTCAGTCGCCGTAGATTTCGGATCTATTACGGCTCTATAGAAACCGTAGAACGCATCGTATTGCGTCTCATTTTCAGCATTGCTCGCCGCTGCAAGCATGAACGGGCTTTTTAGGGAAACTTGATATTTTATGGCACATATACTTCCGGGTATAGACACAATCCCCGACGGATTGTCGGATATTGCGTCCGACATATGTTCCCTCGTATAACGGGGACGCAACAAAGTTGGGGCGTAGAACATTATTTCCGGCGGGCGCATTGGAAGCGAGTCCAAATATTCCGTTCCCGTCATAAGCCCGACATTCTCAGGATAGCGAACCTCGAGCCACGCCCTGCCGTCCTTCTTGATTTTCATGCTCTCAAGATCCTCCTGTATGACGGAAGCGAGATTATTGGCCTCAAAGTAGGTCTGCAATTGTCCGCTGGCGCGATTCCATGTATTCAAGACCTGCGAAGTTATCGAGAGAACTATTAACACTATTATCGTCATAATGGCAGTCGCGGCCATTATTTCGACAAGCGTGAATCCCTTTTTATTTTTAAATTTCATCGTTATCTCATTTTCACGATTATGTCTTCGTAAACGCGACGCTGCTCGTTTATAATTTCGTCGCCCGTACCGTTTATGACGTCGTCGCGGGGATCGACCATTATCTGTACTTTCATTGGCAGATAAGAGAGCGCATAGCTGGTAGATTCTCCGTCGAGCGAACCTCCGCTATATTCGGTTTCGTCGTTTATCCTTGTCTTCTGGCCTTTGAGCCCGGCCTGATACAAAGACAGGAAAACCCTGTACACTTCCCCTTCGGAGTTCTCAATATGCTCCTGCGTCGGAGGATTGGACGGCGTCATTCCGTTCATTTCGGAACACAATGTCACCAAGCTTGAATTGTCAACGTCTTCGGGATTTTGATATTCGTCCCAAAAATAAATGACATACGGTTCTCCCGCATTCGCAACCCATTTATAAACCGTATCAAAGCTCTTCATTTTTAGGAGTGTTTCCAAATTCGCCAACAGCGCAACGGACTTTGTCTGATAGCGTATTTGGTTTACGTTTGAAGTAATCGCGGCGAGAAGCCCTATCATTGCCGTAAGAGTCACCGCTATGACACCTACCGCAAGCATTACCTCTATGAGCGTAAACGCTCTTTTATTTTCCTTTAAAGATTTCATTTTAAGCAATCATTTAAGGGTTTGCTCCATAACATCGTAGCCCGAGAAGGCCACGGTATTGCCTATGCGCCGAATCACAAATCCGAGTTGGCTATAGGGATTTTCTATTACATAATAATCGTCGGCATCGAGGTGTCCCATCGCCAACATGACTTGCGCCCCGGGATTGAGGGACATACCGTCCGATGAAAACTGGTATGCAAACCAGTCGCCGTTCCCTTCCGAAACGGTAATTGGAGTCACGCTCGGAAAAGTGTCCATACCTACTATATTGTAGGCTCCGGAATAAACATTGTTGAAAGTGCTTTTAAATACTTCGCTTGCCGACACGTTCTTGCCCACCTTGACAAAACTCGAAAAATCGGACGCCGACGGAACAAAGAACGTATTTCGGGGCATTATAAAACCGCTGTTCAAAGCAACCCATCCCAAATCGAGGCCGTCTTCGTTCTTTACGCGATATATTATCCCGACCTGCCGAAGCTTGCGAGTCTCGTCAGGACCTTTATAGATTATCACGCGAACGTCTGTTTGACGGGTTATCGCCGCAAGCCTGGCTTCGTAGAACGATGTCATCAAAGAGCGCTGCGCGGAATAGATTGCCTGTTCGGGATCTGAGTTTTGCAACATGCTTATACCCACCGACAACAATCCAATGATGCCCAAAACCACGAGCATCTCTATGAGAGTAAATCCTGATTTGCCTTTCATAATTGATATTTATTGACGTTTACCAGCTGAATACGTCTTCCGAACTAAAGTCGGCGGCTGCCGACTTTGAGTCTTTTTTGAGCGTAAACGCTATCGCCCTGGCGCGCAGGCCTGTTTGCTGGTTTGGAACAAGCTCGCGCAAATCGGCAGAATTTATGCCGTCGGTGACTGTCGGAAAGCCTTGTTTTATAAATCCGTCCCCATCTCCGTCAACGCAAAAATATATATTAGGATTGCCAAAGCTGTCCACAATCTTCCACTTGTTGCCGCCCTTCTGAACAAGATTATCTTGGGTAAATTCCATAAAGCGGCGCGCTTTGCGGTTAAATTCCCTCCTGTCGGACGGCGAAAGCTGCGACCCCGTCGGATCTGCTCCGGTCAAAGTTTTAACCATGTTCTCAGAATAGCTGCCGTCGTCGAGATTCGTACGTTCGCGGGCGGTCAGGAAGGAGGGGAAATAGCCGTATTCATCTCTATAGCGTTCAAGAGCGGTGCACATATCCGTCAGCAATACTTTTGTTGTTGTCTTTAATGCGCTGCGTTGGGCGCTCTGCACCATAGGCGTCAATAGAGCCACAAGAACACCTATTATTGTTATTACTATCATCAGCTCTACGAGCGTAAATCCCTTTTTCTGGTTTGTTTTCATTTTATTTTCCTATTGTTTAAATGTTATTAATTAAAAATCTGTATAAATTATTCGTCCCTACCCTGTATTATATTGTCTACATTTTCCTGTTTGCCGGTATAGTCGAGATAATCGGGAATTATACCTGTCGAATACATAGATAGCACATCGGCTTCCTTACCGTCGGGACCTTTGCTCAAAAGGATAAAAGTGGCGGAACGCCACGATGAATTTATAGTGGTTTGCGTTGTGGAAGTATCGTAGAAGTAAAGATAAGGATTTCTCCAAGGATCAACGAAATACACTCCGCTTTTTTCTGGGTCTACATCTGTCAAATATTCGTCGCTGGGATCTCCGAGCATAAGTTTTGTGGAATCCACAAACGGCGTGCTTTGAAAGCTCAATTCGTACATTACTATTTGACCGCCCTCATATTTCATAGCCATTTTACCGGTAAGGCACTTATAGATTTCGCCTGCTCCGAATTTTTCATTGGCCGCGCAACTGAGTCGGGGATACCCCCCGTATTTTCCGGAAAACGCTTCGAGTCCGGAGGCTATCAGCTCCAGATCTGCTCTGGCTCTCGACCTTCCCTGCGACTGTCCGACACTTGTAATCAGCTGGCTTGTGATGCCAAAAAGCAACACTATCAGACTCATCACTATGAGAATCTCGATTAGGGTAAAGGCTCCGCGAGCCTTCTTAAAAATAAGGGGGGCATTTGAATTCATCTGGACAATACCCTATATGAACGCAGGCGTCTTGTCAAAGATTTTTACACAAACATTATTCTTTGCCTCAAGACACTGCGATTGAAAGAAATAATAAATTTACACAACATCATTCCTTCCGAGTAGATACTGTTGCGAACTAAGCTAAAAATAACGGCTAACACACTAAATCTCCAAAATCGGAGAAATTTGCCGCGAATCCACCGGGTTTCCCTTTGCAAATAACGCTTACTGCATCGTGGGAATGCAGGCTTTCAAGATGAATGCACGCTATTTCAAAATCCTTTATGTCCCTATTCTTATCAAATTCCTCATAAAGCAGGCGGGCTGCGTCCTCTATAAATTTCATGTGGGCGCCGTTAAGTTCGGCGAAGGCCTGTTCGTCCTCTCTGCGAACCATTGCTTGAGTTTCGGTACGGAGGGCTCTCAGGCACATGGCGTGCATATCCTCCACGCTCACATGGGCGTCCTTTTCCAGCTCCGCCAATATGCGCGCCTTGCTTCTCTGCGAGTGGGGAACGCAATATATCCCGCGCGTCTTTCGGGCATGCTCGGAGAGTTCCGCGGAACACGGGCACGCCGACGAATACACAAAATCGAAATGGATAAATTTCCTAAAAATATCCAAATCGTCCATCGTTCCCTCGTAAGAGCATTTATAATACTGCCAAGCTTTATGTCCGCTGCGGAGGCTCTCTTGAATTATCGGATAGTCAAAATCTATCCTAAGGCGGGCCCGGGAAGTTTTTAATTCCTCCTTTGTATGGGCAAGTATTTCCTCGAGCAGGGACGGGGTAAACACCCTGTCGGAGAACTCGTAGAACACTCTCATTATGCGGGACATATTTATTCCCTTGCAGTCGGCCGCCAATGACACCGTAGCCGTCACTGACGCCTCAAGCTCCCTAACGCTACAATCTTTGCAAAGAAATTTTAGGGGAAGCCTGAAATTGTGCATGCCCACCTGCATTATCGGTACATTTGCCCCTAATATGGAGGACTTGTCGGCATTCTGGATATCCGGCAACTCGGCTCTGTACGCCCCGCTCACTTTAAAATCGTTCTCATAGCGGGCCACAGGACTCCATTCTTGAAGATTTTTTTGACTTTCTACTTTTCTGGTGCTGCTCATCTTTTAAACAAATTTTTTTCTTATGCCAGAACTCCGTTGTCCAATCAAGCTTTTTAGGTCTCAAACGGCTATCGCTGCTTGCATATTATTGAGTTAAAAAAACAAAACGGGGAAGTTTTTATTTCCCCGTTAACGATTATATTATGGTTTGCAAACTGAAACGACGGCACCCTAACGCGGGCTCTAAAGCATCTGCTCTATTTTTGCCAATAGGGCGTCTTTTGTAGCCGTTCCGCTCATTCCTATGCGTTCGCCCTTCTTAAAGAAGATTATAGTGGGTATCATATTTACCCCATATTTCTGGGCGATTCCCGGCTCCTCATCTACGTTGAGCTTGCATATCGATGCCTTGTCGCCGACCGCCTCGGCGAGGGCGTCAATAGTCGGGCCAAGCATTCTGCAAGGTCCGCACCACGGAGCCCAGAAATCTACAAGCGTCAGTTTCGACGAAGATACCGTAGAGTCAAAATTTGACGAATTTAAATGGAGAACTTTATCTGACATATTTTTTACTGTTCAAAGTTCTTATCGGAAAAACATTTTATTTATCAATGACAATCATCACAGAAAATGCGATTGCCACCGCCGCCGCAATAACATCTATCGCAAGGGAAAGCACATTGGGCTTTTCGGACGCGGCTGGTACGGAGCGCGGAGACACCACAGGCGAAGGCGCGCGAACCCGCGGAGCCGCCGAAGGCGCGGGAATATTCACGCGCGGGGCCAAATTGGGCGCAGACGCCTTGGGAAGCTCGAAGTTCGCCTTGGGTAAATCGAAGGACGCCTTGGGAATCCCGGCAGAAGGCGCCGAAGGATTTTCGGGAAGCTCCGCTTTCTTAGGGGCTTCGGGAAGTTCGACTTTTTGAAATTCCGAAGCTGCGGGAGCCTCGGGGAGTTCGGGTTTCTGGGGCGGGATATTATTGGCGTCGTCAGACATATTAGTCCTTAGAAATTTTATTGTTGCTATGCGGCATTGAACATTCGAGCAATGCAAAACTTTAGACAGTATTCCTTAAAAAACTTTCATTTCAAGCTTTTTTATATTGATAAGAGTCCGCATATCTCAAAAATCTAAAACTCATGATAATAGACGCAGAAACCAAAGCCCTTATTGAAAACTCCAGAAAGAGAATCTCGCAGCTGTGGAGGTTTCTTTGACGTCGACGGCAAAAAAATCGAAATATCCGAACTTGAGGCGGAAATGGCGAAGCCGGAATTTTGGGACGACCAGAAATCTGCCCACGCAGTAATATCCAAACTGTCCCACTTAAAAAATATCTGCGCCCCCGCTATTTCCCTATCAAAAAAGATTGAAGACATATCCGCCCTTGAGGAGCTCGCTGAAGAATCCGACGACGACCCCGCCCTATCCGCGGAATTGTCTTCGGAATCAAAAAAAATCGAGGCGGAAATAGATTCCGCCGAGATTGCGTCTTTTCTAAGCGGCCCACTCGACGGCAACAACGCCATAGTCACCATACATGCCGGCGCAGGCGGAACCGAAAGCTGCGACTGGGCTTCTATGCTTTTGAGAATGTACACGCGCTGGTGCGAACGCCGCGGATTCAACGTGGAATTGCAAGACGTTCAAGACGGAGAGGAAGCCGGCATAACCCGCGCAACCTTTAGGATTGAAGGCGTGAACGCCTATGGATACGCTAAAGCCGAACGCGGCGTACATAGATTGGTCAGGATAAGCCCCTTCGACGCCAATAAACGCCGCCATACGACATTCTGCTCCGTAGATGTCATATCCGAAGTCGAGGACGTCGATATAGACATAAAAGAGGAAGATTTGCGCATAGACACCTACCGTTCAAGCGGCAAGGGCGGCCAGCACGTCAATAAGACCGACAGCGCCGTGCGCATAACGCATATTCCAAGCGGAATAGTCGTATCCTGCCAGAACGAGCGCTCACAGCTAAAGAACAAGCAAAGCGCAATGAAGAACCTAAAAAGCCGCCTATACGAAAAGCTCCAAGACGAAAAGCGCACCGAAATGGACAAGTTCTATGGCGAAAAAGGCGAAATATCTTGGGGAAACCAAATACGCAGCTATGTGTTTCAACCCTACCAAATGGTCAAAGATCTTAGGACTGGCGCGGAAACGGCGAATGTGCAAGCTGTAATGGACGGCGATATAGACTTTTTCATAGACGCTTGGCTGCGGGCGGGCTGCCCAAAATCCCGAAACGAAAGAATTCAGGACGAGCAAGACTAACGCCCAAATCCGACTTTTTCCCGCCCGGAAAATTCTCCGAAAAAAAATCCGCCTTGTTATAAGAGGCGGATTTTTGCGAATAACGGCTCTTAGACTTTTGCAATCCAATCGCGCAAATACTGCACATTGTGCCTTAAAACGGATTCCACAGAGCCGTCTTTTGCGGGATTGTGGGCGTGCAATTCCAAAGTCAGCCAGCCTTCGTAGCCGATATCCCTTATGGCCTTAAGGCATCCGGCAAAATCCTTAGGCATGCTGTTCTGCGAAGCGTCGAGTTTGTGGGCTATGTTTTTGAGATGAATCTCCCCAATGCGCCCCTTGAGCTTCAATATCGACGGCACCGCATCATGCCCGTAATACTCTATATTCATAGTGTCGAAATATACTTTCACATTCGGACTTCCCACAGCTTCCATAATGCGTATGTTTTCCTCCGACGAAAGCGTATTTTCAAGGCATATGTCTATTCCCAACTCCTCGGCGCGCGGAGACACCTCTTTCAGCTTCGATACCAAAGGCGCAAAGAACTCCTCGCGCATTTTGAAATCCTCCCCCGACATTTTATCCTTTCCGAAGAAAGGCAGCAATATCGCCTTTCCCCCGAGAGCTGCAGAAGCCTCCACGGCGGATTTTGTGAACTCTACCGAATCGGCATCATTGAGAAAGCTCATGCCGCTCGGAGAGGTCGAGGCGACTTCCATACCAAGCTTCGACATTTTGTCTTTGTAGGCGGAGATTTGGTCTTTTGTAAAAAACTCTTTTTTCCCCTTCGCAAAATTTGAGGATACCTGTACGCCGTCAAAGCCTATGGATTTTGCGAAATCAAAGGCTTCGGGGTTTGCCTGGTACTTATTGCCCAACGACCAATCGCAAACGGCTATCTTATATTTTTTCCCTTCCCCGCAAAGCTTGCAACAACCCGACAAAAACCTTGTGGATAGCGCTCCGATAGCCGCAGCCTTTATGCCGTTGGACAGAAAATATCTCCTTGAAAGTTTCTTTTCCATAAACAATTCCCCTCTAAGATTCCATTGCGCCTTTTTCGAGATTGTACTTTGCCGGGAACGGAACTGGCTCTATCGGTTTTTCCCCTCCAAGCGACAATGCCTGGGGAAGATAGTTTTGCATTGATTTAGCCAATATCCAATCCCATTTCAACCGCTTTGATGAATAACACGACTCCCTGCCCAAGATTCCCGCAAAGCATGAATCCGCACATGCCTTCATGGTATTGAGATGCTCTCCTTTGCGTATTGCCCCAAAGAGCGCCTCGTGCTCGCATACGAGCTCCGGCTTTTTCTGATATTCCGATTCCCACGGTTTTTCTCCCGATATTCTCTGCTTGCCGAACGACATCTCGAGAACTCCCTTGGTGCCATAGACTCTAAACGGCGCGTAAGGAGTAGTTGAAAATTCCTGTCGGCATGCCGCCGTGAGAGTCTTGCCTGATGGGAAATCGAATTGCACATGGCAGTTTGAATACCTGTCCCCCATCTGCGGATGCGGAATATCCGACTGTCTTCCGCCGGAGCCAACGGCCTCGGAGGGCAGTTCCCCGAAAGCCCAGAGGGCCATATCCAAATTGTGGACATACTGCTCCACCATCTGGTCTCCGGAGGTCCACCTGAAAGCCAGCCAGTTGCGCAACTGGTACTCAACAGTCTCGGGACGCAAATTCTGCGGAAGCTCTATCCAACCCGATTTTGTAAGATATGTGCCTTCATAGCGCAAGAACACTCCGGAAATTATATCGCCAATCTGTCCGTCCCGAACCCTGTCAACGGCCTCTCTTATCGCCGATTGATAGCGCATTTGAGTCCCGCAAAGCACGTTCAAGCCTTTGGAATCCGCCAGCGGTATCAATTCACGCACAACTTTGCGATACTGGGTGGCATCTATGCAAATGGGCTTTTCGGCAAACACATGTTTGCCTGCCTTCAAACATTTTTCTATTTGCGAGGTTCTGAATACGGGAGTCGTCGCCAAAGCCACAACATCGGCGTCGGTATTTAGAACTTTGTCTATTGCGTCGAGCCCGAAGAAAGTAGTCTCCGGCTTTACCTTCCAGACTTCCGACGATTTTACGGCGTTGCGCTTATCAACATGAGCCTTAAAAACTTTCTCGCATTTGGCGACCGCATCAGGAAACAAATCTCCAAGAGCCACAATCTGTATGTTGTTGTCGGCGTCGAACATATTGGAAATCGCCCCGGTACCGCGAGAACCGCACCCCACGAGGGCGACCTTTATTTTATCAGAACCCCCGACGGCCCCAAAAGAATGCCGCGGCATGGCAAACGCCGCAGCCGCGAGAGCCGACGTCTTTATAAAAGATTTCCTGTCCATTTTTCCTCCTTATTCAACTGTTCAGATAAGAAATTAACGCAATTTTTCTAATCACATATCCAATTTCAGTCAAGACATTAGGCGTGCCCATTTTGCACGGGATTCGCATTTTTTTGAACAATACTACAACTCCATAACTTTTTATCATTGTTTTCATGTCTCATAAAAGCTTGACCGCCGATATAAATCGTCAAAAATATTCTTATGACATGCGGGTAAAAGTTCTCCGCGTGTTTTATGTTGTTTAACGTATTTTTGGGGAATATACTTTTATGGGAACTATAAATAGGCGAAGTTTTATTAAGAGTACCGGAATTTTCACCGCGGCGATGCTGTCCAAAGGATTGTTCGCAGAAGGCGGGGCAAATTCCAAAATAAACGTTGGCGTAATAGGGCTCGGCAAGCAGTCGTACGCCCACATACCGCAACTGGCAAGCGACTCTAGATGTATGCTAACTGCAATATCCGACGTTGACGACGCCCGTCTAAACTACGTCAAGCAAGACGTGGAAAAACGATACGCCCAACAGGGAAAGAAAGTGGAAGTAAAGACATATAAAGACTTCCGCGGGCTCCTTGCCGACCCATCAATAGACGCAGTATTCATAGTGACCCCGGACCATTGGCACGCAATAATGTCGATACTTGCCGCCCGCGCCGGAAAACACATATACTGCGAAAAGCCCATGACGTTTTCGGTGCTTGAAGGAGAACAGGTTGCCAAAGCCGTAAAATCGGCAGGAGTCGTATTCCAGACAGGTTCCCAACAAAGGAGCGAACCCGCCTTTAGAAACGCTGTATGGCTTGCGAGATCCGGAATGCTCGGAAACGTTCGCGAGGTTTACTGCAATGTTCCGTGGCGTTTCCCGACCATATACAACTGGGACGCCGAAGTGCTTCCGCAATCCATAGATTGGGATATGTGGATAGGCCCGGCGCCCATGCGTTCATTTACCCACCACCTCTTAGACTTGATTCGTCCCGCGCCAGAATACGCATACGCCTACCCGTGGGGTGAGTGGCGCTGGCACTCGGATTACGGCAACGGAATGCAGGCCGACTGGGGGGCCCACCACTTCGATATCGCCCAATGGGGATTGGGCATGGACGGCAAAGGGCCAAAGCACATTTATGTTTATCCCAAACAGAATCCGTCGTTTCCCAACGACAAGAAATGCATTTACTACGAATACGCAAACGGAGCCAAGGTGTTTTACGGAAGCCCGTCAATCCTCCAAAAAAAAGGTTTCAATAAGCCAAGCGCCATGGTGACGTTCATAGGCGATGAAGGCATAGCCTGCGCCAGCAGAGGAGGAATATTCTGGGCCGATAAACCGTCTTTGAGAAGCGTAAAGGTGCGCCCCGGAGGAGATGTTCCAATGTCCAATACAAACCATATAGGAAATTTCATAGAGGCTATATTGACGGGTTCTCCCGTAATATGCCCCGTAGAAATCGGAGAGTCGAGCTGCAACATGTGCCTAATCGGGAATATAGCCCACAAGCTTGGCCGCTATCTTGAATGGGATTGGCGCAAGAAACGCTTTGTGGGAGACCCAAAAACAAACGCCCTGCTATGGCGGGAACACAGGGGAGAATGGAAAAACATAATATAAAAACGGGATATTCTATGAAAACATTTTTAACCATATTGCTCATATCCGCGACGGCAACTTTCTGCTGCGCCCAAAACCAGCCAAAAGATCCGCAATTTACTCCCGAACAAATTCGAGCCATACAAAGCGCGTGTCCGCCTAAGGCCGCCCCCACAAACGGCGTCCGCAGAGTTTTGCTTTACAGTAAGACCGGAACGTGGAGACACAATACGGGAATAGTTGCTTGCAAGATAATGTTCCAAAAGATGTCGGAAATGCACGGTGCGTTTATAATCGACCTATCTGAAAACCCCAAGGACATATCCTCCAAAAACCTTGCAAAATACGACGCCGTAATCTTATGCCATTCCACCGGAATGGCCTTTGGCCCGACTCTTGCTGAACTTGAAAAGATGACGCCACAAGAGTTAAAGAATGCCCAAAGATTATCAAATGCCCGCTGCAACCAGCTGATAAAATTTGTTGAAAACGGAGGCGGTCTATTCGCCATTCACGGAGGGGTAGACTGCTATAACAAGCCATTGTTCATGAATAAAAAATTCACCGACATGCTGGGCGGGCAATTCATATCGCACCCGTGGTACTCGACAAATCCCGCCGTGACGGTGCTGATAGACGACGCCGATTCCCCTATTACAAAAGGCATTTGGGATAAAAATGCATTCAAGATAGAAGATGAAATCTATCAAATGGGAGACTCTTTTGACCGGAAGAATTGCCGCGTGCTGATGTCGATAGACGTTGACAACAGCCCAGTGATGCCCTTGGCGTCAGGAAACAATATAAAGGTGCGCCCTGACCGGGATATTCCAATGGTGTGGATAAAGGAATTCGGCAAGGGACGCGTAGCCTACGGAGGGTTCCTGCACGACGAACGCAACGCCTCCAATCCGAAAATTCAAGAACTTTATCTGAGGCTTCTGCAATTTGCCACGGGCGACATCGACGCCGATGTAGAATCGCTTCCCAAGACCGAGAAATCGGCGTACATTCCGATTCTTCCGGCGCCATCTATAAAAGAGATATCGGCCTTATCCAACCTAAAATACGGCGAGATGGACGCCGAATTGAATTCTATAATATTTGGCGTATGCGCCAATAACGGGAACAAGGCATATTGTCGGGAACTTGAGAATTTCATACTCGAGCAACTTGAGGATTCCGTGGGAACCGAGGAGTATCGCGCCTTTTTGGCGGAAATATTGTGGTTTACCGGCATAAAATCTTCGCGAAATCTTGTGCACTTCAAAAAGCTCGAAAAATCCGAAAAGTGCGAAAGTATCCGCGGCCGCCTCTCCAATGCAATAGCCCATACCAATAATAGCGCAGCTCTCAAAGAGCGTTCTTTCAGGGTGCCTAAAGAACCTCCGTGCGACGGCAGAGAATTCATTCGCACTATAAGATTCCTCGCCGAAAACCCGTCGCAGAAAATTCCTGAATGGCTGTGTTTTGAAAATCTCGACGAGAACGGCAAAGCAATGCTTTTGGGCGCCATGCTGGAGCGCGGCGACGATGTATCGGCGGCCTTAAAATTGAGAGTCTCAACCGAAGCTCTCGCGCTTGCAATGGCAAGAGCCGTAGCAAAAATCGGACCTGAGGACGGAATAGAGCGCATACTTTCAATGTCGGACTTGGTATCCGACAAGAAGAGAACCCAACTCGCGGCTTGTATTTTGGCTCTCCCCTGCCCCAAGAATCCGCCAAAACCCGAAGGATATACAACGCCTCAGGATTTTCCAAAAGAGAATCCGACAGCCGTAAAACTGCTTAACGAAAGTTTTGCAGGAGTTTCCGGGAAACGCGCCGCGACTGTGTATGAGGCATTATCGCATCTTGATATAAGCGGCATAGATATATTTAACGGGTACGGAAAAAATCCGCCGGAGGCAAAGCTTGGAGCAATAAATGCCGCCGAAGCGATGGCCGACAAGAACGCATTTATGGGACTTATGAAGATTTTGGGGTCGGAGGAGAACGCTGGATTAAAAAAGTCCGCAATACAGGCTATATTCACATGTGCTAAAGGCGGAATAGACGCCGACATGTTTGCGGAACTTTCCAAGTTGTGGAAGAATTCCGACAACTCCATGCGTTCAATTCTGATAAAATTGCTGCCTATGGTTAATCGCGGCACATCTAAAAATGCAATAGACCTTTGTAAATCCGCTGTTGGAACGGAGCTTGAGCAGGTGGCTTACAGGACATTTTCCCAGTGGCGTTTCCCGGAAGTAATGCCGATTCTTGTAGATCTTGCAAAGGCGACGGCTCCCGATACCAAACGCCAGGCGCTTGCCCAAAAAGCCTTAGTTGGAGTCGGGAGCCGACTGGGATTTGACGACGCCGCGGCGGACTACATGCTAAGGAACGCCATAAGTCCGCAAGATAGAGACATTTGCAGAGCGGAATCTGTAAAGAACCCCACCCCGTCAAAGATAAAATCGCTGAGAGAAAGTGGCGCTCCAAAAGACTTAATAAAGCTTGCGGAAAAAAATCTGAAAAAAAGATAAAAAAAATATTGACATAAGCTCAAAAATTCCGATTATAGTCGTTGAAAATAAAGATTATCAATTTCTCCGCAAGGAGATGGGGTAAATAAATAAAGTAGAAAATAAATTGGCCGGTAGTGTGGGGGTACACTACCGGCCTTCTTTTTGCAGCGACATTGAAAAGCTTTTTTCAAAAGGCACCAGAGCAAGGTTATGCGCGCATGAGCCGGAGAGCATACAGATGACATTCCCGTAGGAGAATTAGAATAATCTATCTCAAATGGCGCGATAGGAATAAAAGATTTTGGCAGAGATATTGAGCGTTATATGTGCGAAGTGTTAAAAATTACGATATGATTTATTTTCCTGTTTGTATTTTCTTTTAGATCTTGCGGCACGCTCTTAAAGTCTTGAAGAATGGATTAGAAAGCAAGATTGCATTTTAGGGTAAAAAACATCTAAAAGCAAAGTAATGCGAATTTTTTTCTTGCCCCGATTAGTCAAATTCTTTGACTAATAAACTTTCAAATCATTGGAGAGGTGGCGGAGTGGCCGATCGCGCTGGTTTGCTAAACCGGTGTAGGGGCTAATACCCCTACCGTGAGTTCGAATCTCATCCTCTCCGTGATTTGAATTAGCGATCCTAAAGTTATTTTTGGGATTTCAGTTAGGGGATATAGCTCAGTTGGTTAGAGCACCTGCATCACACGCAGGGGGTCCTCGGTTCGAGTCCGAGTATCCCCACCATTTGACGAAGAGGCGAACCGCGTTAAACAGTGTGGTTCGCTTTTTTGCATCTAAGAGACTATAAATTAGTTGGGTCAACACCAAAGGTTGTGGAATAGGTTGATTTTTTAGATTTGTCTTTCATAGTTTCACCCCGCATTCTACAA
>CALXNZ010000011.1 GCA_944389885.1 uncultured Opitutales bacterium | reverse complement strand
CCTCGTGGAATGCGGGGTGAATCTATGAAAGGCAAATCTAAAAAATCAACCTATTCCACAACCTTTGGTATTGACCCGATTTTTTGAAGCAAGGCGTATTTTGCAAAGGACTCAATGCACAAACAAAGAAGCCCGCAAAGCATCTTGCTTGCGGGCTTTTAAATTTATGCTCGGGACGGGACTTGAACCCGTACGACTTTCATCGGCGGATTTTAAGTCCGCTGCGTCTACCATTCCGCCACCCGAGCTTACAATGCTGATACTCTCTAAATTTTATCACTTTTTGCGAGCTAATTTTTAAGTAATCGCAAAATTCAATTTTTGCTTATAGCGCAATCTGCGATTCAATTCGGAGTAAAAGATTTAAGGCTATTTTACCGGAGTTGAATTTGCCCTATCTGAAATGAATGGAGCCACAGGAATCCCTTCCGTATCGAACAGAGACACGTCGGGCGCGGACCACCCAGCATACAGATAGCGCACGCCGTCTATAGTATTTGCCGGGGTGCCCTTAGGCAGAGTAAGTCTGGCTCTAAATCCCATGAGTTCAGCTTGGGGTTTTATCCACTTTCCTCCCACCTTAATTTCAAAACCCTTCAAATCTCCCTTTTGAACGAGAGCTTTTCCAAAAGTATTGAAGTAAACGTCAGCCACATTTCCTTCATATTCCACACGGTTTACAATCGGAGCCACCGCGTTGACATTCTTGCCGTAAACCTTTTGGAGAACAAGGTTTGCCATGCGTGTAGCCACCGGCGCCTTGTCTTTGGGGTGTATATCGTTTTTCTCTCCGGTATCTATGGAGCACACCATTCCGCCATTTTTGATGTCGTTGAGACACAACATTTGAGCCATACGCACGTCACCCCAGTTGGAATTAAAAGACGGCAACTGAACCCAGAAGAAAGGCATATCTTTTTTCCCGAAATTTTCCCTCCAGCTCTTTACTACCGCCGAGAATGTAGAGCGGAAATTTTTTAGGGAATCTCCCTGGGCATCCGCTTCTCCCTGATACCACAGCACACCGCGAACTCCGAATTTTCCGAGTGGGGCGACTTTCGTATTGAAATGCCCGGAAGGACTTCTGAATGTGTCGTAGCAAGTTTCCGGATTCGGTTTGCAATAACGCAATTTAAAAGGCATTTCGGGCGCTGGTTTGCCGGCTTTTTTAGCCTCTGCGCAAGCTTTTTTATATGCTTCATTTTGGCTGTTCCAATCGGCAATAGCCTTGTTGTAATCATACTTCGCCATTGCCGCATTATAGTCGGCCTTGAATTTCTTCAAGTAATCGGAACATTCAAAATTATTCTTGGATATCCACGCAGTCATACTCGTTCCGCCTACCGCTGTTTGGATCAGTCCAACCGGCATATCCAAATCTTTCGACAAAATTTCGGCGAAGAGGAATCCCACCGCACTGCATACTCCGAAATTTGCTCCTTTAGAAAGTGTCAGCCATTTTCCGGAATCATTCACGTCGGATTTTGGGCCATTGCTGTAATCCATCAGACCGTATTGGCGGAAGTACCTAATTTGCGGATAATCCGCCCTGGCTTTTACATCATTCAACAATTTGGGGGAACCCGAGAGAGTCCATTCCATATTAGACTGTCCGCCTAAAACCCAAACTTCTCCCACGAGAACGTCTCTTATCGTTTTTGAGATCGACCCGTTTTCGCTTATAACGATATCCCGCGGAGTTTTGCAAGCCGGCATAGGGGCGAAAGTTGCAGTCCAAAAACCCCAACCGTCGGATTTTACAGAAACGTTTTGATTTCCAAAATCCACATTTACCATGGCGTTTGGATCGGCCGTTCCCCATATTTTAACCGGCATATCGCGCTGCAATATCATATTGTCCGAGAATATGCGCGGAGTTGATATTTTCGCATACGCCGCTGCCGCCATCGAAACGGCGACAAGCAGAGTTGCGATAGATTTTAGTATTGTAGTTTTCATCTTAAAGAAATTCAAAAAAGTCATTGCGATTCCCTCCAATCGATGAGAGTTGCCTGCGGGATTTTTCTGCGATTCCAACGGTTCCAACCGAGTTTTAGCGCGAAATCTACTTTTTTGCCCGCGGGGGGAATATTCTCCCCCACCCTCCATGCCACCACGTTTAGCCAGAAACCGTTGCTCGTGGGGATTTGGAAGCGGCAGTTTTGCCCCGTTCCGAAAATTTCAGGCGGCTTTTCCAATACGACATCTTTAAGGGCGAAAATCGGCTCGCGATTTCCCTCTCCATGCGGGTGCAATAACTCCAGCTCGTTAAAGAGTTCGTATCCAACATCGGAGGCGTCAAGGGTAAGGTTTATGCGCACGCTCGGAGTAAAATCCAGATTTTCCCCATATTTACGTTTTATGGTATCGTTTAATCTCTCCCTAAATAAATCCACCTCTCCGGCTTTTACCGAAACTCCCACCGCCATGGGGTGACCTCCCCAACTGCCAAGCATTTCGCTGCACGAAGCCAAGCAATCCACGAGATCTATGCCCTGTATGCTCCTCCCCGAGCCCTTCGTATAGCCGTTGTCAATCTCCCCGAATACAATTACCGGCTTGTGGAATTCCCGACTCATCTTTCCTGCGATTATCCCCACCACACCAGGGTGCCAAGAGGGATCGTAAACTATTATGCACGGATTGGCGTCTATATCCATAGACTCCACTTGTTTCATCGCGTCTTCGAGCACGCCACGCTCTATTTCCTGGCGTTCTTTATTTATGTCGTTTAATTCGCACGCGGCTCTATAGCACACGGTGAAGTTGTCGCTCAAAAACATTTCAAGAGGCAGCGACGCGTCCGCAAGGCGCCCGCTCGCATTTATGCGCGGCCCCAGCCTGAATGATATGTCAACCGGGGTGATTTCGTCTCCAAGCGCGATTCCGCTGGCTTGAATCAGGGCCTGTATGCCTTTTCGCTTGCTTGCCTTCAGTCTTTTTATTCCATAACGGGCAAATATGCGATTCTCGTCTATAAGCGGCACCAAATCCGCAACCGTACCCATGGAGACCAAATCGAGATAGTCCTTCAAGTTAAAGGCCATAGCCAAGGGATCTTGACGATTTCTCAACTCTTTTATCAAGCCGTGCACCAGCTTAAAAACGAGCCCAACAGTACAGAGCTGCCTCCACGGAGCCCCCTCAAAATCGAATACATGCGGATTGATGAGGATATGGTTTGCCGCTCCCGCCTCTTTTGCCTGATGGTGGTCCACCACTATCAAGTCTATTCCCAAGCCCCTTATATAATTTATGGCATCGGCGGCATTGGTTCCGCAATCCAGGGCTATTAGGAGGTTTGGACTGCCGTCGGCCATAGCCCTTTCGAGTGCGGCTTTGCTAAGCCCGTATCCCTCCTCCATTCTGCGCGGCACAAAGTAGTTCGGCTCAAGTCCGAAATGGCGCAATACTTCTACGATAAGAGTCGTACTCGTAATTCCGTCCACGTCGTAGTCGCCGAATACCAGAATTTTTTCTTTGTTTTCTATCGCTGAAATCAGCCGCAAAACCGCCGTACGCAAATTTTTTAGGCGAAACGGATCGTCCAAATCCGCCAGTTTAGGCCGAAGAAACATTTTTGCGCGGATTGGGTCTGTAAAACCGCACTGCAAAACTAAAGCTCCGAGAATAGGACTCACTCCAAGATACGCTCCCAAATCGGCCGCAAGCTTCTTGTCGTATTCTACAAATTCCCACTTCACTGTAATCTATTCTCCCCCAAACTTTAAAGCCTAATAAAGTTAGCGCGGCCAAGATGCATGTCAATTTTATTATGGAAACAATCGGAATAAAAAAAGGACGGCTATGATGTCCGCCCTTCTGCATCAATTAAAAAATAACTATTAGTTCCAATCGTGTGAAATTGTCACAGTTTCTTTTTCCACTTTGGCGCGATTTCCTTTGTTCCACCAATAGAAAACCGGGCTCGCGATAAATACAGACGAGAAAGTGCCCACCAAAATGCCTATCAAGAACACCAACGAGAAATCGACTATTATGCCCTTGCCGAACACAAACAGCGCCGCCGCCGCCAAGAATGTTGTTATGCTCGTTAATAGCGTTCTGGACATAGTGCGATTTATAGAGTAGTTGATTACGTCCTTCAACGACATCTCAGGGCGCAATTTTAATTCCTCCCTGATTCGGTCGAATATGACTATTTTATCGTTTATGGAATATCCCATAACCATTAGAACCGCCGCCACCATAGAGCCCGAGAATTGTCCGGATCCCACACCAAGGAGCCCGAATACTACATAGAGGCCCACGGTCATCACGACATCGTGGAAAGTAGCCACGAGAGCTCCGATACCGTAGCTCCATTCAAAGCGCAACGCCACATATATCAATATTACCAGCAGCGAAAGCGCCACGGAAATAAACGCGTCTCTTGTAATGTCTCCGCTCACCGAAGCTCCAACGCTTGTCTGGCTGATTAGCTTCAAGTCTGCTTTAGGATAGAGCTTTTGAAGTTTTTCGAGCACCATTCCGCCCTTTTCGCTTTCCACCTGCAATACAAGGGTTTCAGCTTTTGAAGCGAGGTCGGTCTGATAGGACGCCTGGATTTCGCCTATACCTTTTTCCGAGGTGGATTCGCTAAGGGCGAGGATATTCCCTATTGGCAATTTATTTTCGGGGTTAAATCCGAGAACGAGAACATCGCCGCCTGTGAAGTCAATACTGAGGGTTTTATCGCCGCGCACAAACAAAGTTGCAACGCCCATCAGAACCACGGCCCAAGATATTGCGAAAGCCATTCTCGCGTATTTTAGGAACTGAATATCCGTAGTATTTTTTATTATGGAGTGTTTCAAGGCGCTGCGGATAACGCCGTATTTTACACAAAATTCAAGCATTGCCCTGCTGAAAATCAGGCAGCAGAAAAGAGTCGTAAATATACCTATTGCCAGAGTCACACCGAATCCCTTTACCGGTCCGGTGCCAAAATGCCATAGAATTATTGCCGAAAGTAGCGTTGTAATATTGGCGTCAACAATCGTTGAGAAAGCTTTTTCATACCCCATTTGCAAAGCCGTCCACAGGCTTTTCCCCAATCGAAGCTCCTCTCTCATTCTTTCAAATACAAGAATATTTGAGTCAACTGCCATTCCGACAGTGAGCACTAAAGCCGCGATGCCGGGAAGCGTCATAGTGGCGTTAAAACTCGCCAAAACGCCCACGATTATAAGGATATTCGCCATAACGGATATCACGGCTATAAATCCCATTGTAGAATAGAATAATATCATGAATACAACGGTTGCCGCCGTGCCGATAAGAGCCGCCAACAGCGAACTATCCTTAGCGTCTTGAGCCAAAGACGGCCCGACTTCGCTCAAGGAAGTTCTCTTTAATCCGACGGACAAAGGATTATTCAGCGCGTTCGCCAATTCGATAGCTTCGCGGCGCGTAAAATTACCTGTTATGGTTCCGCTATCGCTTATGACGCTTGAAACTTGGGGCGCGCTAAGAAGGCGCCCGTCGAGAACTATCGCAAGCCTTTGTTTTGTTCCGGTCTGTTGATCGCCCTCCAAAATAGTGCGGGTAATATTTTCAAAGACTTTCGAGCCTTCGGGAGTAAATTTCATATCTACCCTAAACTTGTTTACATCATCGATACCCGCTCCCGCTTTCGATATAATCTCCCCCGTAGCCAAGGGCTTGCGTTTTATGTAAAGATAATCGGTAATAAGCTTCCCCTGACGCTCCTCTTCAAGAGTCATCACCTCGTATCCCACAGGAATTTCCCTGATGGAGGGCTTTGCGGAAGTGGGTTTTTCAGTGCGGTGAACCAATTTAAACTCAAGTTTCGCCGGACGCGAAAGCTCTTCGATAGCCTCCGGATTGTCTTTAAGGGAAACTCCCGGCATTTGTACTTCAAGGGCGCGCCTCCCTAGTATGCGCATGGTGGGTTCAGTGACGCCAAGTCCGTTTATACGGTTATTCATAACAGTCAGAACGTCTTCCAACTGTGCGTCTCTCATGCCGTCGTCCCCGCGCAATTCTTTTTCGTCGATTTCGAGAGTGAAGGAAACTCCGCCCTGAATATCCAAGCCTTTTTTAAGAGCACCCTTGCTTTGCCTGTACAACTCTTTTAAGAGGATATCGTTGCGCTTTTTCAAGAGCGGTATATCCGACACATTGATATCCGGAAAGAACTTCGCCAGATCGATTTCGTTCGCATTTGCGTAATCGCGCAAGGATATATAAAGGGTCGGCGATTTGTCTTTGGAATTCTTTACGCCCGGCTGGACTCGCGATTCCGCGATTGTGAGCAAATTTGCAAATTCCGACTGGTTCGCAGTTGCGCGGTTTTTTATGAACTCCTCGAAAGGCGTATCCGTAAAAGGCATCATAGAAATCACCGCCCATGCAATGACCAAAGCCGTCACGATGAATTTCCACAATATACTGCTATTCGATCCTGAGTTATTTTCCAAGTTGTTCCCCGACATGGTACTTAATCCTTTTATTGTATGAAAAATATGAAAAATTGAAAATTTGCGCGCGCAATCGGGATTGCGCGCACGGTAAAATCATAAAGCTCTACTTTTGTTCCGACGTTTCGGCATCATTTCCGCCGGATATTTTACTTTGTATTGCGGATTTGAGAAATTCGATCTTGGTGTTATCGGAAACTCTCACAACAAAGGTCTTGTCTTTAATGTTTGTTATTGTTCCGCAAATACCTCCTATTGAAACGATTTCGTCTCCGGATTGGAGATTTGAGATCATTTTCTCATGTTCTTTTTGTTTTTTGCGCTGGGGGGCTATCAATAGGAAATAGAAAGCCAAGAACATAAGGCCCAACATCATGAGCATTGACATTCCGCCGGACTGGGGCTGTTCTGTAGCCGGAGCGGCAGTGCTTTGGGCAAGTATTATAAAATTAGTTAAAGTTTCCATAGTTTTATAAAACGTGCGATTCAATCCATTGAATCGCCATCTTGCAAGAAAATTTTTATACGCTGCAAGTTTTCATTAATTCCGAAATGCACAGCAATAAATTTATGCCAATCCCGCATTTTAACCCGAACCCTACAAATTGCTTAGATTAGGCCATAAAAAACGGCATAAAAATATAACTTAAAAAACAGAAAAACAACTTGGAGCAACGAACGAGAAAATTTTAAAAATCCGGCACCTGCGAATATTTTAACAAAAAAAACGCCGCCCGAAAAGGGGCGGCGCAATAACGGTAAACTATTTAATTTTCTTCTTGGCTTCCGCCACACTTGAAAAATCTTTTGCAAGATCTTGCAAGGTCTTTGCAATAAAGTTAGAGCGGTTTCTGCTATCCATTTCAGCCATTTTATCAATCTGTTCAACAAGCGCCTGAGGCAGGCTGATTGAAATTTGCGTCATACCCACTACCTTTGTAGAACCTTTTTTACGTGCCATAATTATACTCCTTGTTAATTTTATTATACGTTTAATAATTTATATAAAAAATCAAATCATATATCTTTTATATTAGATATAATCTCGATTGTACCGAACATCGAACAACTTAAATGTTGTGCGTTCTTTAAACAAGATTTTACATCGCAAACTGCTTGTCAAATATTTTTTTTTACTTTTTTTATGTTTATTATTTAGGGAAAAAAGTATTCCAAAGTAATAAAGCAGTCTTTTTTCCCATAAAAATGTCAATTATTTCCCTATCGAATCAAAGTATTCCGCAAAAAGAACCTTAAGGCTTTTAAGGAAATATTTATCTGTATCTTAGGACAATAATAATTCATAATTGTTCCTATAAATTTGTAGAAGCGCCACTTTTTATCGATTTATATAAAACAATAAAATTTTAAACTTTTAAATATGCAAAAAAAGCGCGCGACTTATTGTCGCGCGCCGCAAGCAAATGGCACAAACGCCTATCTCGGCATAAAATACCTAAAATACAATTTGC
Organism: uncultured Opitutales bacterium; assembly: GCA_944389885.1. Classification (GTDB taxonomy): domain Bacteria; phylum Verrucomicrobiota; class Verrucomicrobiia; order Opitutales; family Intestinicryptomonadaceae; genus Merdousia. Next base: position 68,697 of record CALXNZ010000011.1, on the reverse strand, counting down.
AGTATTTTTCTTTGCCTATCGTCGCAAAAACGACCGAGTAGGGAATAACGCCCATATCGGCGCCGTTCCTTGCGGTGGACTCGGCCTTGGCGTTGGCCCAATCGGCAACCGACTGAACCTTGTTAGCCTTTCCCGCAGCCTTTGCGAGCGATTCGTTATAAGCGCGTTCGTAAGTAGAGCCAAAGCCAGTCGTCATTTCAGTTTCCAGATACCATGTTTCTGGAATCTGGGTCGTGAAATTGATGCGAAGCTGACATATGACCTCATTCGAATCGGCGATAAAAACGCTGTCTTTAACAAGATACTTGCTCTTGTTTCCGACAAGTTTTCTTGCTGCGTTATTTGCATAAGATTCCGCGTCCGGTCCGCGTTTTGCCCAACATGTGAGCAAAGCGTCAATTACCTGTTTGCGGGATTTTACTTTCTTCTTTGCAGGTTTTGCCGCAGCCTTAGCATTTTTATCTTTGGCCTTTTGCTTTTCCAATTCCTTCAAAGCCTCTGTAAACGACTTTACAGGCGTCACAATTTTAGACTTGTCAGGCACAAGATTCTTCGCCGAATCGGGAGCCACAATTTTTTGAAGGCCCACCATAGGCGGGGGTGTAGGAATCTTGGTAGCCGCGCTCTGGACGGCTTTCTTTGCCGCTGGGGTAGGCGCAGCCTTGGCTACAGTCTTGGCGGCTTCCTTTACAGGTTTAGCCGCTGCGGCTGCAGCATTAGCATTCCCGACAAAAAGGCACAACGAGAGCACAGCTAACGCTATGAATTTTAGCGGGAACCGCTTCATTATAGTCTCCCCAGACATAATTTGTTCCTCCAGTAGTCATCAACTCACTTTTCTTATTGTAAGTCAAGACTTTTTTTTAATTATTACCCGCTTAAATCGGTGAAAATCGCATAAAAAATTCCGACAACTCAAACGTTTTACATTTTCCCGAATAGCATTGCCCGTCAAAACAATAAAAATATGGCATAAAAAATAAACGATATAAGCAGCGCCGCGCATAGTTTATATTTGACGCGGACAAAAAAATTGCGACAATACTCCGAATTATAACTAAGCCAACTATGACACCCGATAACGGAGATTACGATTTTAGCAAAATTGAAAAATTTTGGCAGAAGAAATGGGACGATGAAAAGACTTTTCACGCATCGGATTTCTGCACTACCACCCCGGAGGGAAAATATTATATTTTGGATATGTTTCCCTATCCTTCCGGGCAGGGGCTGCATATAGGCCATCCGGAAGGTTATACCGCCTCGGATATAATAGCCAGATACAAGTGGGCCCGCGGATTCAATGTCCTTCACCCCATGGGTTGGGACGCCTTCGGGCTCCCCGCGGAACAGTATGCCGTGAAAACCGGCACCCACCCTGCAAAAACTACCGCAGCCAATATAGACAATTTTAGAAAACAAATAAAAAGCATAGGGTTCGCCATAGACTGGGAAAGGGAAATCAACACCACAGATCCCAAATATTTCAGGTGGACTCAATGGATATTTCTGCAACTGTTTAAGAGGGGACTCGCATACGTAGATGAAAAACCCGTATGGTGGTGTCCCGCTCTCGGCACGGTTCTCGCCAACGAGGAAGTCATAGACGGCAAGAGCGAAGTCGGCAAACACCCCGTGGAACGCCGCAAGCTGCGCCAATGGGTCTTAAGAATAACAGCTTACGCCGACAGGCTCCTGGAGGATCTAAAAGATCTCGACTGGCCGGAATCCACAAAACGCCTGCAAGAAAATTGGATAGGCCGATCCGAAGGAGCGGAGGTCGAATTTGAAATCGCCGATTCAGACGCCAAAGGTAAAAAGCTAAAAATTTATACAACCCGCCCCGATACTTTATACGGGGCAACCTATATGGTAATAGCCCCCGAACATCCGCTATTGTCCAGCTTGACATCTCCGGAACGCAAAAGCGAGGTTGAAGCGTACGTCGCCTCGATATCCTCAAAAAGCGACCTCGACAGAACGGATTTGGCAAAGGAGAAAACGGGCGTGTTTACCGGCGCCCACGCGATAAATCCCGTAAACGGGAAGGAAATCCCGATATGGGCCGCCGACTACGTTCTGATGAGCTACGGAACGGGAGCCATTATGGCCGTTCCCGCCCACGACGAGCGCGACTACGATTTCGCCAAGAAATTCGATCTTCCAATAATAAGGGTGATAGACAAGAAGGACGCCGACGGCAAAGAAATTCCGCTGCCGTTTTGCGACGAGGGCAAAATGATAAATTCCGGCCAATGGGACGGGACTCCCTCAAAAGAGGGAGCCCGCAAGGTCACCCAAATGCTCGAATCCGCAAAAATCGGGAAGAGCGCCGTAAACTATAAACTCCGCGACTGGCTATTTTCAAGGCAGAGATATTGGGGCGAACCCTTCCCCATAATTTGGGTGGAGGAATCCGATTACGAAAGAGCCGCTAAAAGCCCAATATGGAAGGCCAACATGCCGGAGGTTCCGGTGTCATATACGGCTGCTGACGGAAAACGGCTTTGCGCCCTGCCCCTTCCCGACTGCCAGTTGCCGCTGATGTTGCCGGAGATAAAATCCTACCAACCATCTGGCACTGGAGAAAGCCCGCTCGCCAACGCCGGCGAATGGCTCAATGTCGAGGCAAACCTCTCCACAGGAGAGGTAAAGCCGCGCTCCGACAAAACAACTTCAGCGGGAGATTGGATAAGCGGCACGCGCGAGACCAATACGATGCCCCAATGGGCGGGTTCCTGCTGGTACTATCTGCGCTATTGCGACCCTCATTGCGAAACCGCGCCAATCTCACCTGAACTTGAAAGATATTGGCAATATCCCGATTTTTACATAGGCGGAGCCGAACACGCAGTTTTACACCTGCTCTACGCCCGCTTCTGGCACAAAGTTCTATTCGACTGCGGGGTTGTAAAAGGAAATGAACCCTTCAAAAAGCTCTTCCATCAGGGAATAATTCTCGGGCAGCTTGAATACACCGCCTATAAATCGAAAGACGGCAAATGGATAAGCGCCGACGCCGATATTTCAGCGGCTGAGCCCGTAAAAATTCCAGAAGAGCAAGTTGAGAAATCCGGAACAAATTTCGTTCTCAAATCCGATAAAAACATCAAGCTTGAAGCGCGTTGCTACAAGATGAGCAAGAGCCGCGGAAATGTCGTAAACCCCGACGATATTATAAAGAAATACGGCGCCGACGCCCTCAGGCTCTACGAAATGTTCCTCGGGCCACTTGAGGACCAAAAACCGTGGAATACGGGCGGCATAGAAGGAGTGTCGCGTTTTCTGAAGAAAGTTTGGAGGGAATACGTCGGCCCCGACGGCGCCCTATCCAAAAAGATTTCCGACTCCCACAAGGATTCCCCGGAATTCCTCAAACTTCTCAACGAAACGATAAAAAAGGTCGGTGAGGACATCGAAAATCTGCGATTCAACACGGCAATTTCCCAAATGATGATAATGATCTCAGCATTTCAGAGGGCCGAAGGCATATCGCGGGATTCGTCGGAAAAATTCATAAAGCTCCTCGCGCCTTTCGCTCCGCACATTTCCGAGGAGATATGGTCAAAACTCGGGCACAAAGGCAGCGTATCAAAATCGCCCTGGCCCGTATTCGACCCCTCAAAACTCGTGCAAAACTCTGTAAAGATGGCAGTACAAGTAAACGGGAAGCTTCGCGGAGAAATTGAGATTGACCGCTCAACCCCTCCCGCAGAAATTATTTCGGCGGCAAAATCCCTCGAAAAGGTCGCCCCTTATCTCGAGGGAAAGCGCATTGTCAAAGAAATTTGCGTGCCGGGAAAAATCGTAAACTTTGTGGTGGCGCAATGAACCGATTCCTAAAAATATTTTTAATTCTCGGCATATTCGCGTGCTCACATGCGAATGCCCAAGAGGCCGCCCCAAAAGACAGCGCAAAATTGTCGGACGGCTATATCTACGTGCATACCGCAAGAAATTCTCCCATTTTTCTTAAAGATGGAAAAGAATTTAACGCGTCCGCCGGGGAGCTTATAAAAGCCGGTGGAATAAGCGTAAAATGCGACTCGTCGCAGGTGGTCACGCTCGTATTCTCGAACAGGCTTGTCTTGTACGCCAGGGGGCCCGCGGAATTCTCGATAGAGGAGTTTTCGCAGGAGCAGCCCTTTGAAATGGATTTCTCAGATATAAAGGAACCCACCACAAGCCTGTTGAATATTTCTGTAAAGAGCGGGATTTATTATCTATCGTCTCCCACGCCCCGCGCCACGAGCCGCATGGTTTTAAAAACGCCGTTTGGCAATTTTGAACCCCGCAGCGAACAATTTAAGCTCTCTTGCCTTCCCGAAATGGCGGAGCTCGACGTCTTCCAGGGGCAGTCAATATTCAAGGCGTTGGACGGGAAAGCCGATTTTATACAGCAAAAAGAGGCGGGCTTAGTGGAGAAATCGCACTCTAAAGAGATGTATCCTTTAAAGATAAATACGCTCACCCTACTGCAGGAAGAAAATGAAGAATATAATTTTTCATTATGCAAGATGGCCTTAAACTCAATATTTTTCGACTTTGATAAAAGCGTGAAAAAGATAAAGGCAGAACGCCTCACCCCAAAAGATTTTCTCATAAAGAGAACAAAATACGACTACCGCTGGTGATGAATATGTCGAAATTTCTGCCAAAAGATTTCGATAGATCTGCGACAATCTTGCTGATTGCCGGCAAGGGCGTTTACCCATCTATTGTGCGCGACGCTTTAAAATCGGAGGGAATAGACCATAAGCTTGCCGCGTTTGAGGACGAGACGCCTTTAGAGCTATGGGACTCTTTTAAAGACTCCGACAAGCGCAAGATGAATGTTGGGCAGCTCGGCAAGCTCTTGAAGACGGCGCGAGACTTTGGGGCAAAATACGCAATAATGGCGGGACAAATAACCCCTAAAAAATTGTTCAAGGGACTTTTCCCCGACTTAAAAGCCATGTCCATACTTGCCCGATTAAAGCGCAGGAACGCCGAGACAATTTTTGGGGCAGTTGCCGAAGAACTTTCAAAAGTGGGCACAGAAATGCTCGACGCCAGAAGTTTCCTCGACGAACATCTCTCACCGCGCGGTCCATTTTGCGGAGATGCCCCCGATTCTGATACGCTCGAATACGCCCGGCACGCCATGCAAATAGCCCGCGAATGTGCGCGTTTGGATATAGGGCAATCCTGTGTGACAAGCCGCGGCACAGTGCTCGCCGTAGAGGGATTTGAGGGAACGGACAAGATGATAGAGCGCGCGGGAACTTTCGGGGCAAAAGATGCGATATTCGCAAAAACTGTGAAGCCGAAACAGGATTACCGTTTCGACGTACCGGTTATAGGGGAGCGCACCATAAAGAAACTCGCCGAAGCAGACATAAGAACGGCCGTATTGGAAGCGGAGCAGACGCTTATTCTCGAATCCGATATTGTAAAGGGCCTGGCGGAAAAGAACGGCATACGGATTTTCGGACTATGAACGCGGAAATAGAAAAGCGCAAACAGGCGCTGTTGGAGGAATACGGGATTTTTGATTCCCCGCAGGAGCTGTTTGAATATATTATATCTAAGAACAAACACGCCAAGGGACTGGATTCGGATTTTAAGCGCGACGAATTTCTCATAAAAGGTTGCGTTTCAAGCCTGTGGCTTGTGCCTGGATTCGACGGCGGCAAATGCAAGTTTAAGAGCGATGCGGATTCTCTCATAACGCGCGGCGTGGCGGCGCTCGTATGCGAGGCTTACGACGGCCTAACGCCCGACGAAGTCCTCGATTTCGATCCAAAATTTCTCGACGAACTCGGGATAAGCCAGCAACTATCACCCAACAGGCGCAACGGGCTTGCCCAATTATGCTCGCATATACGCAGATTCGCGGAATTTGAGAAGGATAAAGCCTGACTTGCGCGCTGAGCCGCCTAAAACAGTATTTTCAAAAAGGATTTCTAAAAAACTGAAAGAAAAAAAGAGAAAATATGCTTGAACAGAAAAAGTTTATAGACAATATCTGTAAAAAAGAGCGGACTGTTTAGAAGTTCGCTGTTAAGATTTTTATTATAACCCAAAGATTAAATTAGATGAAAAAACAACTCAGCATCTTAGCGATAATAGCAGCCTCAATACTCGGATTCTCCGGCGCTATCCAAGCCCAGGAGACCGCGGACACCCCCGCACAAGACGCCCCTGCCCAACCTAAAGAAGCGCAGGTAGTGGAAAAATCCCTCGCTGACATGTGGAAAGCCGGCGGATTGACAATGTACCCGCTCGGTCTTTTTGCAATATTCGGAACAACTTTGATAGTTTACAATTTCATAGTAATCCGCAAAAAGAAGTTCTTGAACCCCGACAATGTAAAGAAGGTGGAGCAGATGGTAAACCAGCTCCAAATAGCCGAGGCGATAGAATTCTGCGAAAAGAATCCGTCTCCGATAACCAATATAATAGGCTACGGACTCTCACGCTCGAACGATAAGGAAACCGATCCTGCGGAAATAGCAAACGCCATGGAGGAAGCTTCGACTGAAGAATTCGCAGGCCCCTACGTTTTGATAAACTACCTTTCAGTTATAGCCTCTCTCGCTCCTATGTTGGGACTGTATGGTACAGTTTCCGGTATGGTAAAAGCTTTTAATACAATAGCCAGCGAGGGCGCCGGTTCCGCGTCCAAACTTGCCGACAATATCTCCGAAGCGCTAATCACAACGGCGGCCGGCATGATAATAGGTATTCCCTCGATGTTCTTCTTCTTCTTCTTCAAGAACAGATACGGCGCCATAATTTCCGGATCGTCCCGTATCATAGGCGACCTTATGTTTACGCTTAAGATGTCGCAAAAATATGGCCCGCAAGACATAGGCGAGATTCTCTCCGACGCCGACGGAACTCCCCGCGACGTGGTTGCCGAAGCCGCCAAAGAAGAGAAATAGAGATTTCAAGGCCTGAAAATAAATGAAAGTTTGGAAACTACCAGAAGGTGATGACAAGTTTGAGCTGACGCCGATGATAGACGTCGTATTCTTGCTCATTACCTTCTTCATGACGGTGACAAGCTTTGCGTCGGCGGAGCTCATACAGGTTGTGATGCCCCTGTCGCCCGAAGCGAAGGTCCCTGAAGAAGTCGGCGACAGGCAGTTTATTTCCATAAGCAAAGAAGGCGTGTACTATTTAGGCGCATTCAAATCCGATCTCGAAAATATCAAGAACGCGTTAATAAAGCGTTCAACGGTAAAAGGATTCAAGGGAGCCTATATAAGAGCCGACGCCAATACGCCGCACAAATATGTGAGCGAACTTATGAAAACCTGCGCCGACGCGGGTGTGTATAACATACTCTTCGGCACACTAAACGAATAAGGCGTAAAACAATATGGCAAAAAGAAACGAAGCTCTCGAATCTGAAGACTCGTTCGATATGACGAGTATGATAGACGTCGTGTTTCTGCTTTTGATTTACTTCATGTACCTGCCTATACAACAGGAGGCTGACCTAATATATTCCCTTCCGTCCTTTTCGGCGCCGCAGACAAACGTGGCAATGCCGAGCGAACAGGTCGTGGATATAGCCCCCGATGGCAGCGTGTTTTTGAACGGGTCGCCGGTGGACAATCCCGGAGACATAGTGCTCAATGAGTTGGCGACAACCTTAAAGAGGCTCAAGACAAGCGCAGATAGGGGCGGAATATCCACCGTGGTAAGTATATATCCCGATGCGGACTCTCCCCATCAGGCTTCGATATCTGTTCTCGACGCATGCACTAAGGCTGGGATATCGCAAGTATCATTTGCAGAAGCCGATTAGCATAAAAAATTTTTCAAGGCGCGGGGAACAATTTATAGAATCCCGCGCCTTTTTTATTGGCGAAAAACACCCTAAAATGGTTGAAAAAACGCAATAAAGCGCAAAGTATGCCCTAAAACAAACGGAATCCGAGAATGAAATCAAGCCAGCTTTTCGAGCTACCCGAATCCCTAAATATATTTTCCGATTTTTTCAAACCGGAAATGCATCCGTGGGAATGGGTAAACAACATAAGCGACGCCCTTCAGAGCGTTGACTTTTCGGATTTAGATTCTAAACGCGACATTCCCGCGGGAGTAAAGATAGAAGGAGCCGTATATATCCATCCGTCTGTGAGCCTTCCGCCCTACGCCTATATAAAGGGCCCAGCATGGATAGGGGCCGGAACGGAAGTGCGCATAGGATGTTTTGTCCGCGGAAATCTGATAGCCGGCGAAGGCTGTGTAATGGGCAATTCGTGCGAATATAAAAACAGCCTCTTGTTGGATAAAGTACAAACCCCGCACTACAATTATGTGGGGGATTCCGTGCTGGGAAATAAATCACACCTTGGCGCCGGCGTAATATGCGCCAACTTGCGCCTCGACAAAGGGAATGTGATAGTATCCACGCCGTCGGGCAAGATAAATTCCGGAATGAGAAAGCTTGGAGCCATGCTTGGAGACGAAGCCGAAGCCGGATGCAATGCGGTGCTTCAACCCGGCTCCATACTGATGAAACGCGCAATAGTGCTATCCTGCATACCCTTTGTTGGATACCTCGAAGAAAACACAATAGCCAAAGCAAGAGTCGAGAACATAAAAGTTCAGCGCATAGGCTTCTGAGCATTTAACCGCTACCCCCTATAGACAATTAAACAATAAAAGCAATGGACGTATCAGTAGTAATCCCCGTTTACAACGAAGAAGGCAATCTTCCGGAACTCTTCAAGCGTTTATGCGCCACCATGGATTCCCTCGGGAAGACATGGGAGGTAATATTCGTAAACGACGGCAGCCAAGACCGTTCCCTGTCGATATTGCGCGATTTCCACAAGGAGCGTCCTGACGTCGTAAAGATAATAGATTTCAACGGAAATTTCGGGCAACACACCGCAATAATATCCGCATTTGAACGGGTATCCGGAGACATAGTCGTCACGCTCGACGCCGATTTGCAAAATCCGCCCGAAGAGATAGGCAAGCTCTTGGACAAAGTCAACGAAGGCTACGACGCCGTAGGAGGATACCGCAAGCAGCGCGAAGACAACGCCATGCGCAAATACGCCTCAAAAATAGTGAATTTTGCCAGGGATAAGATGACTTCAATAAGAATGAAGGACCAGGGTTGCATGCTGAGGGCTTACAAGCGTAGCATAGTTGACGCAATAACCAAGACAAACGAACATTCAATGTTTATTCCGGCCCTTGCCTATACATTTGCGGCGAATCCGACCGAGATAGAAGTGGAACATTCGGCGAGATATTCCGGGGAATCAAAGTATAATTTATACAAGCTTATACGACTGAATTTCGACCTGATAACGGGCTTTACCCTGATGCCCCTGCAATTCTTCACGATTTTCGGATTCCTTGCAAGCATGGGGTCCATGGCTCTTGTATGCCTATTGTTGTTTAGACGTTTCGTGCTTGGTTCGGAAGCGGAAGGAGTTTTCACACTGTTCGCAATTCTCTTCATGCTTGTGTCGATAGTGATGGTTGGGATAGGGCTAATCGGCGAATACATAGGGAGAATTTATCAAGTGGTACAGGCCCGTCCAAAATACATGTTGCGCGAACTCATAGGTTTCGACAAATAGCATGGATAGTCAAAAGCGAATTGTATTTTTCGGATTCAGCGAGGTCGGGCATCAATGCCTAAAATATCTGCTGGAAAGCGGATACAATGTCGTGGCGGTATTCACCCACGACACCGATCCCCATGAAGAGCATTGGTTTAAATCTCCCGAGATTCTGGCTAAAGAGTACGGTATCGACGTCTTTAAGCCCAAGACTTTAAAGACGGAAAAGTGGTTTCGCAAAGTAAGATACATGAAACCGGATTTAATTTTGTCGCTATACTATCGCAATTTTATACCTGAGGAGATTTTTTCATGCGCGACTCTTGGAGCGTACAACATGCACGGCTCGTACCTGCCGGCATACCGCGGGCGGGCTCCCCTGAATTGGGCTATAATAAACGGTGAAAATTTTTGCGGAGAGACTCTTCATGTTATGGAGAAGTCCTTTGATACGGGTTGCATTGTATGCCAGAAGAAAATAGAAATAGGGCCTGAAGAATATGTGGGAGAAATATTGCCGCGAGTAGCTTCATGCGCCCTTGACGTATTAAAAGAATCTATGCCGGCAATATTATCCGGCAATCCGAAGCTAACTCCCCAAGACGAGACAAAGGCCTCATATTACGGAAAGAGGACGCCGGAAGACGGCATTATTGACTTTTCAAAGAGCGCCAGAGAAGTGTTCAATCTCATTAGGGCTGTAAGCCGTCCTTTCCCCGGAGCGTTCTTTGATGCGGAGGGACGGAGAGCCATAATCTGGAGAGCGCATATAGGAGCCCCAACCGATTTTGAACCCGGCAGCATAGTATCCACAGACCCCTTGTCCCTGGCATGTTCCGACAGATTGATAATTGCGGACGAGGTTGAATATGTATAAGTTTTTTAAAAGTTTAAACTATACATATATTTAAAGACAGCTGCGATTCGGGTGGGTTATATTTTTCTAAAACTCTTACTCAAAGAGGCCTCCCCGGAACCCAATGCAACAATTTCGGAGTCTGATATCTTAATCAACAACTCTCCATTGTCGTTTATCCCGCAGGCCTTTCCAGAATACGAATTAAACCCGATGTCGGCAGATACTTGCCTGCCGGCGAGAGCATCTACCGCGGCGAAGGCGGCCGGCAGAGAGACCTCGGATTGGGCTTTCGGAAAATTGTAGAAGTCGGAAGCTTCAATGGCTGCGTCAATTACAACAGCCGCACAGCGGTTTACGGAGGCTTCATATCCGCAGGCCTTTGAAACGTCCGACGCTATCGCCTCCAAATCATCTGGAAGTTTCACGTTATTGAAATTGCAGTTTACCCCTACCCCGAAAATTATTCTATGCCATTCTTCCCCTTTGCCGGCCATATCAAATTCAGAGAGCATTCCCGCCAATTTCCTATCTTGTGCATCACATATATCGTTTGGCCATTTTAAGAATACATTCGCCCCCAATTTGCGCAGTTGCACGCATATGGAAACTCCCGCGCGAACAGTCCAAGCCGCCAATCCCGAAGCTCCGACCCTGACAGGAACCACCACCGACATACAAAGGCTTGCGCCTTCAATGTTGTCGGCGGCAAACCACGCCCTTCCCAATCTTCCGCGACCGGCAACTTGACGGCGCGCAATAATCGCCGCCGGGCGTTTGCAAGTTGGCGATATTTTTTCTGAACGCAACATTTCGAGGGCCAAAGTATTGGTGCTCGAAACAGAGTCGAATATATAAATATCAGCCTCGCCCCGCAGATATTTCTTAATTTCGGAACAATCTATACGCTCCATTTACCCTAAAGAAAACAAAGTTAACCAATCCTCAAGCATAATTTTCAAAATCGCATATTCCCGCGGAATCTGAGACAGAGGCCAAAGCGATAAAAATGCCGATTGAAAAGCTGGATTCGCCTAAAAAAATAGTTGAAGATTGCATATGTACTGTGAAAGAATTTCCGGCGATGAAACCTAAAATAAATTGTCTCATTACCGCGGGCCCCACGCGCGAGTACTTTGACCCCGTGCGCTATATAAGCAATCCTTCGAGCGGCAAGATGGGAGTGAGCTTGGCAAAAGCCGCATCAAACGCAGGCTGGAATGTCACGTTGATACTCGGACCCTCCGACCTTCCCGATCCCGAAAACGTCAAGACAGTGCGCGTTGTAAGCGCGCAAGAAATGCTTGAGGCATGCGTGAAATATTTTGATTCGAGCAATATTTTGATAATGTCGGCCGCTGTAAGCGACGTGCGTCCCAAAAACACGCAAAAGCATAAGCTCAAAAAGGAAGATATAGACTTAACCCCCGAATTGGAACGGACCCCCGACATATTAAAAGAACTTTCATTGCGCAAGAAGAATCAAATCCTTGTCGGGTTTGCCGCCGAAACCGACAATCTGCGGGAATACGCCTCAAAAAAGCTTGTAGAAAAAAATTTAGACTGTATTGCCGCAAACATAGTAGGCGGCAGCAAGGGTGGTTTTGCCTCGGACGACAACCAAATAACTCTCATAATGCGTTCGGGCGAAATATTTGAGTTTAATTTAGGTACAAAAGACAGTATATCCAAAAGGCTTATAGATTTCCTCGACACAAGGTACTTCCAAGCGTAGCGAAGCTATATTTGCTTAGGCCAAAGAGCATAATTTAGAAATATTGCAAAAATCGCACACAGGCATAAACGCGCCCATGTGCGATTACACTGCTAAGCCCGCCAACCCCATTGGGCCGGCATAAAGACAAGCCAGAACTTATTCGGCTGGTTTTGTCTTGGGAAGTCCGGTCACGCGGGTAATTTGTTTTATTGCGCCGCGTTTGCGCAAGAGATCAATGCGTTCAAAGCGCTTGAGAACGCTGCGTTTTTTAGCGGAAGAAGATCCGCCGCTTTTAAGACTGCTGTGTTGTGACATAAACGGTACTCCTTTTTAAAGTCAGTAAAGATGGCGCATTAAAGCCTTATAGTGTAAAAAATCAACAGTTTTTTTCTAAATTTTGCCAAAATTCCATATAAAGGCGCTAATAGCCCAAATCCTCGCCCACAATTACAATATAAGTTTGGGCGGAAGTGGGATGAGTTTGTATAACCATTGCATTGCAAATGCGTTCCGGACTTCTGCAATCATAACATTTGTCAGCCTTTACAGCGCAGGGAGTCTTGCGATGAAGGCGCTGGGCATTTTTGGGAGCGGCAATGTTTTTAGCGCGCCAAACGGCCTGCGAGAGATCGTCGCATACTTTATTGACGCCGCATAAATAGACAAGTTTTTTGCGGTTTACACCAAACATACAAGAACTTACGCGATTTCCCCTGCCGTCGATATTTACAATTTCCCCAGTTTTGGAAATCGCGTTTACTCCGCTAATGTACGCTTGGGCCATAGAAGATTTTTCGATAGCTGAAGAATCTCCAAAAAAATGCCAATAAGCATTTCCGTTATTTTTCAGGGCCTCAAATAATCCCATCTGCTCGACTGTCACAGAGCCGCCAATGCCCACGTCCAAATCTTTTAATTCATCGCAAATAAAATCGCGGGCCCGCGCAGAGGTGTCAAAGTATCTAACTATAAATCCGCGACTTTCAAAAATCGCGAACATATCTTTTAAATCTTCTCTCATTGTAAAATATTTATTATATGTAAACGAAATTGTCCCATATATATCAAAAAAATGTTGTATTTTTAGACAAATATGATTGTATTTCGCTTCAGTTTCAGTGAATCAACTTAGCGTTTTTCTCCAAAGAGCCAAGTTTATTTTTTATTTCACTGGCTATAAAAATAACCGAATCAATAATCAGAGGCATTGGCGCGATTGCCGTTTGCTATCGTTATTTATTTATAATCATAAGATTGCAAAAAGATTTATGCGCCGCAGCCTCGCCAAAACAAAAATATATCATGGAAGACAATAATAATAGCGACGCCGAAAATATGATACCGACCGTCGCCCCCGACTGCGCGGAGTCAGTTGAAAATCCCGCGCCCTGCGAGCAATCCGAAATCAAAGCGCCAGAACCAGAAAAAGTTCCCGTAAAAAAACAATTCCACAAGAACGGCAGAAATAGAGGCGCAGCGAAATCGTCCACCCCGAAACCGGGCATATCCGAATCCTGCGGAGAAGTTTCCGATCTGGCTTCGTTCAAAGAAAAGTTGAGCGGCGAATCCCCAAAGGGCTATGCCGATAAACAGCCGCGCGATCGTTCCGAAAAACGTCAGCACCGCGATAACGAGATTGAAGAACCGCAAAACGACAATCTCGACACTCCTGAAAAAGAACATTCCGGGCCCTCTTTTGAAACCGAAAGCTTCACTCCGCGCGCAGTGGAAGTTCCCCTCACCGACAAGCGCATGGGAACTAAACGCGACAAATCCGATGACGGCGTGGTCTCTTACAATTCAAACATAGCCGAGGAATGTCCTCCGCTATCCTTATTTGCCAGAATAAAAAACGCCGTGCGCTCCCTATTCTCCGGGAAAGATAAAAAAGGAGGGAAAAAGCGCAAACACGGCGGAAAAGGCGATTGGAAAAATAATCGCCAAGGCGATTTTAAGAGACGCCAAAGCGGAAACCAGTACAAAAACGGCGATCGCAAATATCAAAAGAATTTCCGCAACCGCAAGCGCCCATACGGAGGCGGCGGAAAAGGCAGAAATTCGCGGCCGCAAGAGTAGATAAACAACGCTCATAAAGCGCAAAAGCCCCAGGCTTTTGCGCTTTTTTTTCGCTTGTGGAAAAATAAAGCTTTACAAACCTAAACGCATATAACATCATTTGAACTAACGTTAGAGCAAAAAAGTAAAAATAACGCTTAAGGAGAAGGAATGAAAATAATGAGAAAATTGCATATATTGCTGTTGATAATGCTTTCGGCAATAACCAGCTCGGCATTTGAAAGCGCGGAAATACGGATAAATCGGCCGAATGGCAAAAACGAGACTAAAAAAGTGGAGATGAAGGAGATTCAGCCCGATGTATTTCGAGTTATGATTCCCGTAAGAGAGATTCCGAGAGATTGCACGACTATCGATGTTGTGGCTGACTGCGCAAAAGCCAAGAAAGGCGAAGCCGGATTTTTCGTTACGCCGGACGGCTCTTATATGGAATTCACCCAAGACAAGGGATTTTTCAGCGCTAAAAACTTGATGCCTATATTGGGAATGAAGACACCGCGCGGGGCTGCGGTAGCCATAGTAAAGGGATTGTCATTGGAATACAAGCCGACAGTAGAAGTAAAAAACGGGAATTATGAGATATTCCCCCGATTTGAAATAAAGAATATGGAGTTCGACCCTTATGAAGACATAGTAATAGACTATTACAAGCTAAGAGGGGAAGACGCCAATTATTCCGGCATGGCGCGAACCTATCGCAACTACCAACTCTCCCGCGGGGAAGTAAAGCCTTTAAAGGATAGGATAAAAGGCAATCCTACTCTTGAATATACCGCAAATTCAATCTATGTGCGCATAAAATTCGGCTGGAGGGACCGCCGAGCCGCCCCCAAGGAAAAATGGGCGGATTTGCCGATAATAGTCCTAAACACTTTTGCCGACGCAAAAGACATAATGAAGCGCATACACGAGGCCGGAATGAAAGATGTGGAAGTATGCTTTGTAGGTTGGCAAAAAGGCGGGCACGACGGTCCCTACCCCGATCTTTTCCCTATAAATAAGGAATTTGGTGGAGAGGAAGGAATGGTTGACGCCATAGCCTACGGAAAGAGCCTCGGATTCCAAATCACCTCTCACATAAACCACCACGACACTGTCAAGAGCGCAAGCCGGTATGATCCGAAAAATGTCATGTGGGGCCTTGACGGAAAAGAGCGCAAATATACCATGCTTCCGGGCGGACAAGTTTACTTTTCATGCTTTCAAGTGTCCTACGACCGCTTCCTCGACGAGGATTTGGCAAAGCTCAAAGAAGTGGGATTTAACGGTACGCAACATGTAGATGTGACAACCGCCATATTGCCGCATCCATGCCATAATCCCCTGCACCCGGGCAACCGCAAAATTCAGGCCGAATATCAGCGAAAAATATCGCAAAAATGCATAGATACCTTTGGAGCATACAGTTCCGAAGCAGGATTCGACCATATAGCTGGAGTGACCGACTACGCCCTCTATGTGTTGTGGTCTGGAACTGAAAATAATCCTCTGGTAAAGCGCATGGTGCCCCTATGGCAAATCGTCTATCACGGTATAATACTGAGCGCCCCGTACTATGGAACCATAGACGCCTCTTATCCAAGAGAAAACGAAAAGCTTTCCGACAGCAACTCAAGCTATTCATACCTTGGTTCAACAGAAAACCGCCTATTAAAATTTACGGAATTTGGCGGCCGCCCCGCTTTTTATTACATAGACTATAAAAATCTGGAGCCTATGAAAGAGATGTATGACGAATACATGAAATTGCGCCATTTGCAATTCGAGTTTATGGAATCCCATTCTGAAATATCGCCCAACGTATTTTTAGTAAAATATTCCGACGGAAGCGAAATGGTGTGCAATTATAACGAATCTTCTTTCGACTATATGGGCAAAAGCGTAAAACCGATGTCCTACGAACTATACAAGGCGTCTGAAAGAGCCGATTTCAACTTGAAAAGAAAATAGTTTTATAAACCACAAAAAATCCCGCGCTGTAAAACCGGCGCGGGATTTTTTTATTTCTGGCTTAAAGTCAATTAGCTTGAACTTTTTTGGATTCCTTCCCTGTATCAACCCCCGAAGCGAATGGAGATACCGACAACCCTTCGGATTCCGGAATCCTATCGCCGAGGGCATTGTAATATTTATTGCGCCTCAGCGTGAAACCCGAACCGTTGGAAATTGAAATTCCGCATTTATTTTCCGGCATTGTAAGCTTAAACACATTGTCGGATATGCGCATATTATAAGGTTCCTCTACTTTTACCCTCGCCGACAGGCTTGCGGAGATTTTTAGGGGCGCCGTTCCCCAAACGCCCTCAAAGGTATTGCGGCGCACCCTTACATCTTTCGGCAATGGGCCCTCGTACCACGAGCCGACCTCATTTGAAAGCATAATTCCGGTGCCCCCAAAAATCCTGTTGTTTTCAATGACTCCGCCCGGCGAGCGAATTATCATAGCGAAGCGGCGCTGTTTTCCAAATTCGCAATTTCGAACCACAAAGTCGGCGGAGACATAATCCATGTCATAGAGCTGCGTGGAAGATGCGTTTATACCTTTTTTCCCCGCCAAAATATCCTCCGCCGACAATATCTTAAAGAGCTTTGCGTCGGGAATTGGCTTGGAAAATTTTACGACATTTTGATTTATTTCCTCCACCCGCAGGTCTTTGTCTTCAATCCATTTTCCAGTATTCGGATAAAATATGCCAATGCGGCTTCCTTTTTTCAATCTGCCGCCATGAATCTTGTATATGCCCTCACCTTTGTCTTCCACCAATAGTATTGGATTTGCGCCTATATTGATGGAATCGTCCAACATGCCCTCCCATTTGCAGTCTATAAACGCGGGCCCTATTTTGTTGTTCTTGAAATGCGAGCCGTCGCGCCACGATGATATTAGGTCGCTTGAATTTTCGCGCCAAGTGAGGACGCAATTCTTGAATGTTATCTTCCCCTGGTTATTATTGCCCGACCACCCGGCGTGCCGCGTCGCGCGCGCGGTAATATTCTCGACCAGAATATCCGAGGAATTAAGTATGGAAATCGTATAAGGCCCGATTCCACCCAACCATGACTTATTTGGCTCCATGTGCAATGGCATAGCAAAAGCGACGCCCTTCTCCAACATGGACAAAACATTTTTTTCACGCGCGACCGGATATATTCTGTAATGCCGCGGTTTGCCGTCGGGGACTACCCTGTCTATATACAAGTGGTCGGGATAGCCGTATTTAAGCGTGCGGGCTTCCCTATCCATAAAACTGCCCCACATCCACATCAAATTCGGATAATACTTTTTGACGAATTCCTCCGATGCGGGTTCGTCGTATCCGTCGTCTATCTTCATGACAAAATACTCGCGCGTCACATCTACAATGTCGCCCTGGGTAAATGCGAGCCTGTTATGCACAAACTCGAAATTTTTTATGGCAATATTTTTGCAGGAATCTATCCGAACATACGCGTTAAAAGAATCAATCATCAATTTGGAGCCCTTGCCGTCTATAGTAAGATTCTCCAAATCTTTTAGGAGAAAGAACCATGAATGATTGGGATCTTTCTTGAAATCGTATGTTCCCCCGGAAAATTCGACCACTGTTTCAGCGCCGTTGTTTGCCTTAACCCTCTCTATGATTTCGCTCATAGCCCCGAATCCGTCGCTTCCCCCTTTTAGAAAATCGTCGAACTTTATAACGCATTGCTCCCCGATAAGGGGAGCAAGCCAAGAAAGAAAAAATCCAAGAAATAGTATTTTATTTTTTCTCATTGTTTGCTTCAGGAGTTTTGGACTTCATTTTTACATTTTCAACAAAATCGGAAATATGCACGGCCTCAGACTCCGGAATAAGCTCGTCAAGGGCATTGAAGTATTTATTGCGCTTTATCGTAAAGTCGGAACCGTTGTATATCGATATAGCGTACTTATTTTCAGGCATTGTAAGCTTAAATGTATTGTCTATAATCGAAATTCCGTAGGGAAGCCCGAATTTTATATTCGGAAATATCCCGACGGACACCACCAGGGGGCATGGCCCCCAAGTGTTTTCAAAAGTATTGCCGCGCACCTTTGTATTCCGCGGCAAGGGGCCTTCGTACCAACTCCCTATCTCGTTTGAGAGATGAATACCTGTTCCCCCGTATATTTTATTGTCCTCTATAGTGCCGTTTGGAGCGCGAATTATCATGGAATAGCGGCGCTGCTTGCCGAATTTGCAGTCGCGCACAACATAACCGGCCCCCACATAATCCATATTGAAGATTTCTGTTGCGGCCATATTTATGCCGCCTCTGCCGCTAGTTCTCTCGTAATCTGTTAGGTTTTGATAGAGCACCAAGTCCGGAATAGGTTTGGATAATTTTACGACATTCCCGCTAATATCCTCAACAAACCACTCCTTGCCTTCAAGCCATTGTCCGTTCTTGGGATTAAGAATGGCAATGGGACACCCTTTTTTAAGTGATCCCTCACGAATCCTATAAGTAGAGTCTCCCATATCCTCAAGTATCATAGTCGGATTTGCGCCTATGTTAATAGAGTCGTCCAGAAGTCCCTCCCATTTGCAGCCAATGAATGCCGGACCTATCTTGTTGTTCTTAAAATGGGAGCCGTCGCGCCACGAGGATATTAGGTCGCTTGAATTTTCGCGCCAAGTGACTACGCAATTTTTGAAAGTTATCTTGCCTTCGTTGTTGACTCCAGACCACCCGGCATGACGCGTAGCGCGCGCAGTAATATTTTCGATGAGAATATCGGAAGACCCCGCAATTCCTATTGTATATGGGCCATGGCTGTTCCGCCAACTTTTATTTGGATCTTGATGTATTGGCATAACAAAAGCCACCGGGGGGTGTATATTTTTCAAAATATGCGTGTACAGCTTCTGGGGATAAAATTTATAGTGTCTGGGCTTGTCGGCAGGCTCTATTTTCGCGGCAAAGATGTGGTCGGGATAGCCGTATTTAAGCGTGCGGGCTTCCCTGTCCATAAAGCTGCCCCACACCCATTGCGAGCCGGGATAATTCTTCATTACAAATTCGTGCGAGGGAAATTCCGGATAACCGTCATCAAGCTTAAAGACAAAATATTCCGGAGTGACTTCTACAATATCGCCCTGAGTGAATGCGAGCCTGTTATGGACGAATTCAAAGTTCTTTAATGTCACATTCTTGCAATTATTTATCGTACAGTAGGCGTTAAAGGGATCTATCATCAACTTTGCGCCTTTGCCGTCTATTGTAAGGTTTTCAACGCCTACGATAGGGAAAAACCATGAATGTTCCGGGGCTTTTTTAAAGTCGTACGTTTTGTTTGAAAATTCGACTAATACGGGTTCACCATTCTTGGATCTGGCAATCTCTATAATTTTTGCCATTGCATCAAAGCCATTGTCCCCCTCTTTGCAATAATCGTCGAACTTTATATTTACGTCGGCAACAGCTATATAAGATGCCGAAGCAAAAATGCATGATAACAGTATTTTTTTCATATTTGTTTTTCTGAATATAATTATAAAATCTACACGCAAATGCGCACCTCCCAAAGACGACTACTCCAAAAATAATCAAAAAAGTCAAACATTTTATACTTTCTCAATTAGTTAAATAGATACCACGAAGAAAGAATTTATCGGATTTCAAAAAAATGCCCGGTAAATAGAGTCCGATGAATTTGGCAGTTAAATAAAAATTCTAAAATAGATGCGGCGCCAAAGCATAAATAAAATGTTGACTAATACATGAAGCGGTAAAGTAAATCATATATGCAAAAAGCAAAAATTCCGGATAAAGAATCTTTGATGCGCCTGAACGCGGCGGCCAAGTATCTGTTGGAACACAAATACAACCAGTTGGGGTATCCCTTCAACCAAAACACCGGCATGGATAAATTCCATGACTGGATATCTCAGACAGGACTCGGCAAGATAACTCTCATAAATGTCGGAGATCCCTATAAAGCCGATTGGGATATGCTCAATTCCGACGAGTTTGAACGCGAATCGATAGATTTTATGGCACGCCATTACGGGTTTGAAAACAACCACTGGGGTGTTCTATCAAACGGCGGAACCGACGGCAATATGCACGGGATATATTTTGGCAGAAAATTCCTAAAGGCCAAATGCGGCTGCGAACCAATCTTGTATGTGTCGAAAGAAGCCCACTACTCGCTCCAAAAGATAGGCGACATACAAAATATAGAGACGCGGATAATCGACACTCTTGAAATGGGACAAATGGATACCGAAGACCTCAAAAGAAAGATGTCCTCCAAAAGTCCCGCGCTTGTGGCGGTGGCCATAGGCGGAACCTTTAAGGGGGCGATAGACGACCAATCCGCGATATCCGATGCCATAGCGCAAGTAAATCCCCCCGCCGTTTACAAGCATCTCGATGCCGCTCTTTTTGGCGGTTATCTTCCCTTTCTCAAGGACGAAACCGCGAGGCACATCGTGGACGCAAAAAAATCCGGCTTTGATTCCGTAGCGGTATCGGGGCATAAATTTTTATCCATGAACGAGCCAATCGGGATATTCATATGCCGCAAAGAAATACTCGGAAGCGTCAATGAGAATCCAGTAGAATACTTAAATGGAACAATACCCACTTTGAACTGTTCGCGCAGCGGATTCGACGCCCTTAAGTTATTTTGGCGCATAAAGAGCCTTGGAGAGGAAGGCCTGCGCGAGGAGGCCGAACACACCCTCGCTATGGCCGAATTATTTTACAATACCCTTAAATCCGCCGGAGTGGAATGTTGGCGCAACCCGTATTCAGACACAATAATATTCCGCCGGCCCCGCCGCGAGATAATAAAAAAATACGCCTTGGCCTGCGGAAGCGACAAACGCCTGGGCGAACTATCGCACATAGTGGTGATGCAATATTTCACTCCGGATCTGATAGACTCTATCGTATCCGACTTGCTCGGGTAAAACAGCCTCAAAATATTCCCAATATCGCAGATTCGCTCAAAAAAAATACGACACCTTGACAGATTTTTGGTGTCAAACAGAATGTTTGAAAATATCAAAAGAAAGATTTGAGGAATTAGTGTCGCTCTACCTCGACAACGAGGCTACGCAGGAAGAGCTCGACCTTCTTTCCGACTGCATTCTCGACGATCCGCGAATGCGGTCAATATTTGTCACAGCGTGCAGGGTGCACATTGCCGCCTGCCGTTTATACGGGAAGAAATGCGAGCTTGGCAAACTGCGGGGAGTAAATTTCACGGTTCCCAAAGAGCATCGCCCGCAAACAAAGCTAAGGGCATGGACAGAGTGGGCGGCGGTATTCATACTTCTTTGCACCAGCACATGGCTTTGCATGTACGCGATAAGAGGTCCCTCCGAAAATTTTTCGGAATCCGATTCTAACACCGCAAAGATTCAATGGATTACGGATTCAGAATACGAACTCACTATAAGGGAAAAACCCGCATGCGCCCCGGACAATTCATACTACGGGATAATAGGCGAACGCCCCAAAAAACGATTTTTGCTGATAATGGAGCCATCGCGGCAAAAGAAATAAAAGTTGTCCGATTTTTTGAAAAAAAGCTTGCAGTGCGACCTAAATGCCGTTTATTAGAGCGCTTTTTGATAATTCAATAAGATGAAAAAGGCCACAATACAGATACAGGGAAAACAGGTCACCGTCTCGGAAGGCGACACAATTTTAGTGAATCGCTTTGTCGGCTCAAAAGCGGGCGACAGCATTGAAATAAAAGAAGTTCTTGCCGCGGGATCGGGAGCAGAAACAAAATTTGGAACGCCTTATGTAGAAGGCGCAAGCGTCACGGCAAAAATCCTTGAGAACAAGCGCGGAGAAAAGGTTGTGATCATCAAGAAGAAGCGCAGAAAGGGTTATCAGCGCAAGCAAGGCCACAGGCAGGAACTTTCCGTTTTAAAAATCGAATCCATCAAAGCGTAAGGAATTTTTATGGCACACAAAAAAGGTCAAAGCTCCGCTAAGAACGGACGCGATTCTAACGCGCAAAGCAGAGGCGTCAAAAAATTCGGCGGCGAATTTGTATCTGCCGGCTCCATATTGGTGCGCCAGTGCGGCACAAAAGTTCGCGCGGGACAAAACGTGGGAATGGGAAAGGACTACACTTTGTTCTCGCTCGTTGACGGAACTGTCGTCTGGGACGGCGCCCATCGCAAAGTTTCCGTAAAGGCCGACGAATAAATTTTTACATTTATTGTTTGAGACTGAAAAACCGATTCCGCATTGGAATCGGTTTTTATTTGTAGATAGGCAAAAGACAGTTTGTAAAAAGTCGATTACAGCAGAGAAGCCTCAATGCATTCAACAAGAATGTGAATCACCTTAATGTGGATTTCTTGGACTCTATCGGAAAATTTCGACATAGGAGCCCTAATTTCAATACTGCAGATTTTTGAGAGTTCCCCGCCATTTTTTCCAGTAAGGGCAACAACTTTTATTCCTTTTGAAATTGCCGCCTTTGCGGCCTCGATTACGTTGGCAGAGTTGCCGCTGGTGCTTATGGCCAATAACACGTCACCTTCGTTTCCCAAGGCCTCCACATATCTGGAAAATACGGTATCCGGAGAGAAATCGTTCGAGGCGCAGGTTATAAAAGCGGGATCGTTCACGGCGACGGCGGGAAATGCCCGCCTATCGAGCCTAAAGCGGGCAGTCAATTCTTCGGCGAAGTGGGTTGCGTCGCAAAGCGACCCCCCGTTTCCGCACGATATTATCTTTTTCCCGTTTGCTATCGCACCGGACATCAGATTCGCGGCGGCCTCGATTTTTTCGAGATTTTCGGGATTCGAGAGAAAAATATCGAGAGTCTTGCGAGCCTCGTTTAATGAATTGTTTATTATATTTTTTAAGTTCATTTTAAAGCTCCGTTTACCGCCACAGACAACGCCGCGTAGTCGCCGATATCCTCGCCGAGCTTTGCGGGTACAATTTTGCAAACACGGGCTGACTGGACGAGGGCCTCACGCTTTATCGCGGCCTCCATAGAGGGGCGCAATAAGGCCTCTGAACGCGCGAAAATACTGCCTATGACTATAACTTCGGGATTGAGCAAATCTATTACTATGGACAATCCCTTGCCGAGATACTCTCCGGAAATCCTATAAACTTCTTTAGCGGTTTCGTCTCCTAAATTTGCAGCCTCCGCAACCGTTTTTGCGCTGATTTTGTCAATGTCGTCAATGTTTCTACAATACGCGCAAGAAGTTCCGGACTGAAACAATTCCGCAGCTTTGAGCTTGGCCAACTGGGCGATTCCGCTGCCGCTGCAAAAGCCTTCAAAGGAGCCGCATTTGGCGTACCCGACAGGCCCGAAGTTATCCAATCTGAAATGTCCGAGTTCTCCGGCGTTGTCGTTCGTGCCGGAATACAGGCGGCCGTCGAGGATTATTCCGGCACCCAATCCCGTGCCGAAAGTGAGAAACACGAGATTTTTAAAGCCTACACCCGCCCCGTATAGCCATTCCGCAAGGGCGCATGCGTTGGCGTCGTTTTGAATGTACGCCGGAAGTCCAATATTCCGCCGGATTATATCCACGATTTCAATATTGTCCCACCCGGGAAGGTTTGGGGGAGACTGAACCACGCCTTTTACGCTATCGAGCGGCCCGCCGCAACTTATCCCCACCGAAGCTATATCGGAGATTTTCAATCCGGAAAGCGAACAAATATCGGCAATTTTAGAGCAGAAATTGTCTATCATCTCCAAAGGACGATTTTTTACAGTAGGTAGAGTCTGACTCTCAATTAGCTTTATTCTTCCCTGTTCGATTTTTCCTAAAGAAATCGAGCATTTTGTGCCGCCTATGTTTACTCCTATATAATTTTCCATAAAGGTTTTTTCGTTGACAAAATTCCTAAAATGACCTATATTTTTCGCTTAGTTTATCGTTATACTAAATTTTATTTTAATACGTCAAGTAGAAATGAAAAAGACTATACCAATATTTTTGGCATTCGTATGTATGGGCTTCGGGGATTCCGTAGCCTCTTTTGTAAACATAGCAAAAGGTCACTTCAGCCTAACCAACTTTGAAGCGAATTTTGTGGCATTTACGGGATTTCTAATGTTCGGGCTGCTTTCCATACCAATGGGAATAGTCCAAGACCGCATAGGGAGAAAAAAGACGCTTTTAATAGGGCTCATAGTTTCCCTTTTAAGCATAATTCTATTCGCCACCGGAGCTCTCGGCAATTACACTGTATTCTTGGCGGCACTGCTATTGCTCGGGGGCGGAGCCACTATTTTACAGGTATCCGGAAATCCGATAATGCGCGACGTATCTGATGAGGGCAAATATTCCGGGAACCTCTCAATGGCCCAGTTTATAAAAGCCATTGGCTCTTTTACCGCACCCCTCGTATTTTTTGCAGCCCACCTGTTAGGATATACGGAAGCCCAAAGTTGGAATGTCCTATTCCCCGTATTTATGATTGCCATCGTGGTATCGCTAATATCCGTGGCAAGCATTAAAATCGACGAAAAGAAATCTGAAAATAAGTCGGCCTCAATATATTCCACATTCTCAATATTGGGAAATCCATATGTGTTTATGATGGTTCTGGGAATTTTCCTCTACGTCGGAGCTGAAGTTTGCATGTCCTCGGGCATGCCCGTTTACTTCTCCGACACATTCAAAGTCGAAAGAACCGCCGCAACACAGTACGTTATGTACTTTTTTATTGTGATAATGTTGTCCAGATTCTTAGGGTCTATAATTCTCAAATTTATTTCTCCGCGCACTTTCTTGATTTCCACCACAGTACTTTCGATGCTCGGCTTTGCGATACTCGCTACGGGCTCTCAAACTGCTGCCTTAATAGCCCTTGTAATCATAGCTTTTGGATTCGGCAATATATTCCCGCTCATATTCTCCATGGCTATAGATAAAATGCCCGAATATTCCAACGAGCTTTCCGGCCTTATGGTGACGGCAATACTTGGCGGAGCCGTAATCCCCCTTGTAATGGGAGCTGTTGCCGACAGCACTTCCATTTTATGCGGTTTTTCAGTGCCGGCCATATGCACGCTGTATATCCTCTCGATATCGTTTTTGCGGCATAAAAGGCAATAAGCGACATTCAATGCACAAAAAACGCTTCGCATAAAATATGCGAAGCGTTTTTTGTGCAAGAATCTCTCTATTCCCGTAGAAAAAATCAAATGTTTGAGAAATAATCCACTAATTCTACGCAGACGGGGCGGCGATAGAACCGCGCAGGCATGTTGCGCAATCAAATATCTTATGAACTAAGGGACCCAAAGGATTTTTTATGCGATCGACTATCATGTGGGCCCCTATGACGCCTATTGCCGACGTATCCACATGAACAGTGGATAATTGGGGCGTAGAGCGAGTCGATACAAAAGTGTCGTCGTGTCCAAAGAATGAGATATCCCGCGGGACAGAATACCCGACATCTTGGGCGTGAGTCATAAGAGAAGCCCCCAAACTATCGTTGCTGGCGACTATCGCCGTGGGAAGTTTTGAGGCGCTTTTCATGAGCTTGTCGAAAGCCGCGCAAGCGCCGTCATTGTCGGCGAAATCCCTTATTAGAGGGGAGTTTGAAACATCGAGTTTCAATTCTTTTACAGCTTTCAAGAAACCGTCTATGCGCCTGTCGGTATTATAATCTTCGGCCGAATATGCAAAATACGCTATTCTGCGATGCCCGAGATCGGCGAGAGCCTTGACTGAATCGAAACCGGACTTTTCTCCGTTTGTTATAATCGAATCAAGGCGCGGCGAGAAAGAGTCCAACATTATGGTTGGTATCTGCATTTCCGACAGAAGCCCGCAGGCGATAAACGGGAAGCCGCCAAGTATTACTACCCCGTCCACCCTGCCGTTTCTGACTATGCGTGGAATCTCGGCAGAATTGGCGTTTGCGTCGGTATATTCGGAAAGGAGAATCTCGTATCCGAGATTAAACAGCTCTTTTTGCAAGCTGTACATCATAGTTAGATAAAATTCGCTTTTAAATATGTCGGCGTTTGGCCTGTAAAACAACACCCCTACCGTCTCTGTTTTACCCATTCTCAAATTGCGGGCAGAAGCGTTTATCGCATAATTATACTTTTTTACGGCCGCCAAAACTTTAGCCTTTACGCCTTCCCCGAAAAAACCCTTGCCGTTCAAGACGTTGGAAACAGTCGTAGTGGAGCAACCAACAACTTTGGCAATATCTTTTAGCGATGTCTTCTTAACGTTCATTTTTAATTAAAACCTATGTCCAGAATATCAAAGATACCATAGTTTTATAAAAATACAATACGCCATAAATGGAGCAAGCTTTTATTAGATTAAATAATCTCTAAAAATTTGACAAAAATTTTTCCGAAAAAACAATTGCGGCATGGATAATTTCACGTTCTGGTCGCCAACAAAAATGATTTTCGGCAAAGGGGTCGAAAACCGCTCCGGAGAACTCGCAAAAGAATTTGGAGCCTCAAAAGTTCTTCTGCATTTCGGAGGAGGCTCCGCGGAAAAATCCGGGCTGCTGAATAGAATCAGAAAATCGCTCAGCGAATCCAGCCTTAAATTCGTGGAGTTGGCGGGAGCGCAACCAAACCCCCGGCTTGGACTTGTTAGGGTGGGTGCAGAACTCTGCAAAAAAAACGGAGTAGATTTTATACTGGCGGTAGGCGGGGGCAGCGTGATTGATTCTGCAAAGGCAATAGCCTTATCAGCGGCGAATCCGGAAACCGACGTATGGGACTTTTATTCACGGAAGGCCCTGCCCTCCGGAGCAATCGGTGTCGGCTGCGTGCCCACCCTTCCCGCGGCGGGCAGCGAGATGAGCAACTCAAGCGTTATAACGAACGAAGACGGCATGCTAAAGAGAGGTTTTACTTCAAAACTGATATGCTGCAAATTCGCCGCCATGAACCCCGAACTGACATTTACTCTGTCCCCCTCCCAAACCCAATGCGGTTGCGCCGATATTATGATGCACACCATGGAGCGGTATTTCTGCGGCGATTTCGGCAGAAAATTATTGGACGGATTTGCGGAATCGCTAATGAGAACACTCATGGAGGCCGCGCAAAAGCTCAAAGAGAATCCCTTTGACTACAATGCGAGGGCCGAAACTATGCTCGCCGCGGCCATGTCGCACAATGACGTCACCGGAAGCCGCGACAACGGTGACTGGGCATGCCACCAACTCGAACACGAACTGAGCGGAAAATTCGACGTTCCCCACGGCGCGGGATTGACCGCCATCTGGCCCGCATGGGCGCGATACGTTTATAGGAAAAACATTCCTCGTTTTGCGCAATTTGCCTCAAACGTGTTTGGTTGCGCCATAGATTTCAACAATATTGAGCATACCGCTTTAAAGGGAATAGAAGCCTACGAGAAATTCTGGGAATCGCAGGGCATGCCCATAAATATGTCTCAACTCGGAATAAATCTCGATGAAGGCGCAATAAAAGAGCTCGCCGAAAAATGCAGTTTTGGCAATATGCGCACAATAGGAAAAATTGCCAAGCTGGACGTTTCCGATATGGAGTCAATCTATCGCTCTGCTTGATTTGAATATGAGAGTAGACATCGGCGGCAACAGCAGCTTCACGCCGAATTTTCTGCCGTTAACTTTCATTGGAGAAGGATATACCGCGCCGTTATTGCCAAACCCTCTGCCCCCGTAAAATTCCGAGTCGGTGTTTAGGATTTCTTTCCAAACGCCGCCCCACGGAAGTCCCAAGGTGTAATTTTCGCGTTTTACGGGAGTGAAATTGCCCACTATGCAATAGGCGTCCTTGCCGTTTTCGTCAAAGCGCAAGAATGAGAATACGCTGTTTAAGGCGTCGTCGGCGTTTATCCACTCGAATCCCATTGGATTAAAATCGTTCGCCGACAAAGATTTGTCTCCGAGATATATTCCAGCCACGTCAGAAACCACGCGCTGTACGCCTTCGTGCTCCTTGTATTGAAGCAAATGCCATTCAAGGGAATCGTCGTAGCGCCATTCGTGCCCCTGTGCAAACTCCGATCCCATAAACAGTGTCTTTTTGCCGGGCCACATCCACATAAACGCGTAAAGGGCCCGCAAATTCGCGATTTTATCGCCCCAATACGCGCCCCCCATCTTGCCGACCATAGGACTTTTGCCGTGAACGACCTCGTCGTGCGAATACACCAGCATGAACTTTTCCGTAAACTGATACATTGAGGGAAAAGTCATTTTGTTATGGTGGTATTTGCGGTTTATGGGATCTTCTTTAAAGTAGTCGAGAGTGTCGTGCATCCAGCCCAAATTCCACTTAAAATCAAATCCGAGCCCGCCTTCGGAGACGGGTTTTGTGACGCCCTCGTAAGTGGTGCTTTCTTCGGCTATCATCAAAGCTCCCTTGTAGTCTTCATGCACCGCGTAATTAGTGCGCTTGAGAAATTCGATGGCCTCGAGGTTTTCGGATCCGCCGTATTTGTTCGGAATCCAGTCGGAGCGCGAAAAATTGAGATAAAGCATTGATGCCACGGCATCAACCCTCAACCCGTCGATATGGAAACGGTCAAACCAAGCCAATGCGCTTCCCATGAGAAAATTCGACACCTCGGATCTCCCGTAATTAAAGCAGAGAGTTCCCCATTCGGGATTGGCTCCCTTGCGCGGATCCTCGTGTTCATAAAGACAGGAACCGTCATAACCGGCCAAAGCAAAGGCGTCGCGCGGAAAGTGCGCGGGAACCCAGTCGAGAATCACTCCTATTCCGTTTTGGTGGAGGATATCCACCATTTGCATAAATTCCATCGGAGTCCCATAGCGATAGGTGGGTGCATAAAATCCCGTCACCTGATAGCCCCATGAGCCGGGGAAAGGATATTCCGACAATGGCATAAACTCCACATGCGTGAAATTCATCTTTTTGCAATATTCCGCAAGCTTAGGGGCTATTTCGGTATAGCGCAAAGGCCTATGCCCGTCTTCAGGGACGGTCATCCATGAACCGAGGTGGACTTCGTAAACCGACACCGCCCTTTTATCCCAGTTCGCGGAAGCCCTAAATTTTAGCCAATCGGAATCATGCCACTCGTACTTGGAAATATCGCAAACTATCGAACTATTGTACGGCGGGGCCTCGAAAGACATCGCATAGGGGTCTATTTTTAAAAACGGGGCGTCGTTATTTGCCGCAAGGATTTCATATTTATATTTTGTTCCTGCGGATATGCCGGGTATAAAAATCTCCCAGATTCCCGAAGTGCCCAGCTGCCGCATTTGATGGTAGCGTCCGTCCCAAGAATTAAAGTCTCCCACAACGCTTACGCGGCGGGCCGTGGGAGCCCATACGGCGAATGAAACACCCTCCACCCCGTTTATAATCCGCAAATGCGACCCAAGTTTACAATATATTTTACGGTCGTCGCCTTTCCCTATTAGGTATAGGTCGTCTTGGGAAAGCGTCGGCATGAAAGAATAGGGGTCGAAGAACTGGCGGACCTCGCCGTTATAGCGCTCAACTCTCAGCCTGTACGGAAAGAGTTTGCGCTTGCCTTTCAAAAAAATCTCAAAAAATCCCGATTCGTCGAGCATAACCATATCGTAGCGACACTTCGCGGGATCGCGAAGGTCTATCAATTGGCACGTTTTTGCGTCGTGCAGGAAGGCGCGGACGACAATTCCTCCCTTGCATTTGTGCATTCCTAAAAGTCCGTGCGGCTCTCCGCATCTTGCGGATTTTATACGCTTTAATTCGTCGTGGGATATTATCATATAAATGGCGGCTTATTGTCGCGCAAGGCGACGGGTTTTGAAAGAATCTCGGAAATGACAAACGCCGTTTTAAGGTTTTCCGGATTACCTGAAAGGACATCGTTTATTTTAGAAGGCATATCGGAAGCATCGGCGTTTCCTACATTTTTATATTTGGCGGATTTAGGCTCCGATTTCTTATTGGCAAATGGCTTTTCAGGACTAAGGAAATCATGCATCAACATATCGGGAATCCCGTCAAAAGTTTTTTCGGGGCCGGCACCAACGACTTTGGCAGGCGGAGCCTCTCTAATTTGCTCTTGAAATACAGACTGCCGCACTACTTTTTCGGGCCAATCTTTCGGCGGATTTATGGGGTTGGATTGTCCATATTGAGGTTTATGCGGCGGTATTCGCCTACTCTGGGGCTTAGGATTATTCTCCTCTTTTCCGGAATTGAAAAATGCCGGAAGAATTATAGCTCCCAAAAAAATCAGTAAATATAATAAATCTCCGTCAATACTCATCTTTATCGCACTAATACTATGTTCTCTCGCAATTTTTTTAAAGATAAAATTTCGAAAAATTTTTCACATCTTAAATGCCTAAAAAATATCTATTTTTTACTTGAATATCTCGAATAAAGAATCTAAATCAAGATTTAGTAAAGTACTTCATTTATAGGTCTTTTGGCATGAAAAAATTACCCCTTTTAGCATTTGCAATTTCTGCAGCCTGCCTCACCGCAGAAACTTTGCCAACAACTATCATAGGCGGCGGCGAAGATTTCTTGACTATAGATTCCATAAGCAATCCGAGCATGGTGACAGTCAACTCGGGAGATAACGGATATGCAGGCATAGAAGGCGGCACTATATCATATGTTATTCCTCCATCTTCAGGAGCAACAAGCAAAAATATTTTTGAAATAAAATCGGACTTTGAGATAAAAAGCCCCATAGAAATAGAATATCAAGGCACATCTTACGAAACAAGCACTAATGTAAAATTCATAGTTTCAAACGGAGCAACTCTTAAAATTGATAACTTTAAAGTTGTGGGAGACTCCGTAGCAAATGGTTCGAGAACATGCTTAAATGGCACATCATCGGCTCAAGCCAAAATCTATTTCACCGCCGCAGATAATTCCATAGGCTATTCCACCCTTTATTCGGAATATGCCGACGTTTATCTCACAGGTCCACTTACTTGCGGAATGCTTTACTTGTGGCGCGGAGCCAACATAAATCTTAATGGGGATTTGCATTCATTGAGCGCATTCTATATGCAACCCGGCGCGGACGTTCCCGCGAATATGAATCTAAACGGATACAACTACATCGGGCACGCAACTTTTGTGTCGGAAGACGCAAAAAATCCCAATTCAATCCTCAATGTCACATTTGGAGACGATGCCGACGGCGACGGGAAAGTCGTATTCGCCAACTACACTGTTGGAGGTGGCCAAATATCGAACGCCGAAATACACTTTCTGGATTACGATAGAGAAAGCGATTTGGTTCTATTTAGGACAAAATTATCAGATTCTCTCCAAGATTCACTGCTCGTTTTTGAAGGCTACGAAGGCATGAGCGTGGAAGTGGAAACTATAACATGGGACGGCGCTACATATTATTCATATTATGTAATTCCTGAACCGTCGGCTATTGCGGCATGTTTTGGAATGTTGTCGCTGCTATGCGCGTTTATCGCGAGAAGAAAAAATAAATGACCAAAGTTCCAACTAAAAAAGCTTCGTGGAAATAAATTCCCGAAGCTTTTTTAGTTGAATTCAGGCGTCGCTCAAAGCGAGAACCGCATAAAAGATTTTTATTTGAAAAGGTCGCCGAGAGAATTCCCGAAAGGCCTATCATTTCCGCGCCGTTCGCTCTGGAAACGTTTGCCCGGCTTTAAGCGGGAATCGGGAGAAGCAGGCATGGCGCCGCCTGCCCGAGGTGATACGCGTTTTTGAGGATTGGATTTCATGGAAAGCGATATTCTCTTGCGGGGAACGTCGACTTCTAAAACATATACGCTCACCCTCATTCCGGGTTTTACAACCGCATTAGGGTCGGAAACAAATGTATCTGCGAGCTCGCTTATATGCACAAGGCCGTCTTGATGGGCTCCCACATCAACAAACGCTCCAAACGCGGTGACGTTTGTGACGACTCCCGGCAAGCGCATACCTTCGCGCAAATCTTCCATTGAATGAACTTCGTTTGAAAATTCAAAAGCTTCAAATTTTTCGCGCGGATCCCTACCGGGTTTTCCGAGTTCGCGCAAAATATCCTTAAGTGTTGGAAGTCCGACGTCTTCGGAGACATACTGTTTTAAATCTATGCGAGAACGCAATTTTTCATCGCGCATAAGAGTTTTCACATCTGTGCCCATATCCTTTGCCATACGCTCAACCAAGGCATAGCGCTCTGGGTGGACTGCGCTTGCGTCCAAAGGATTTTCGCCGCCGTGAATGCGTAAAAATCCCGCGGACTGTTCAAAAGTTTTTGCTCCCAAACCGCGAACCTCTGCGAGTTGTTTGCGAGTCTTAAACGCCCCATTTGCCGTTCTGTATTCGATAATATTGGCGGCAACCGATGAATTTAAGCCCGACACATACGAAAGCAATTGTTTGCTCGCAGTATTCACCTCAACTCCGACGCTGTTTACGCAACTAATTACGGTATCGTCAAGAGAACGCTTTAGGAGGATTTGGTTGACGTCGTGCTGATACTGGCCAACACCTATGGAACGCGGATCTATCTTAACAAGTTCGGCAAGCGGATCCATAAGCCTTCGACCAATCGAAACTGCCCCCCTGACCGTAATATCCTGATCCGGGAATTCCTCGCGGGCGACGTCCGATGCCGAATAAATAGATGCTCCGCTCTCGTTGACCATGACGATTTTCATGGAATTGGGGAGTCCGAGAGAGCGCACAAATGCCTCTGTTTCGCGGCTTGCCGTACCGTTTCCTATGGCTATCGCCTCTATCCCGAAACGGGCGCAAAGCCCGAGAATTTTATCTTTAGCCTCATTGAGTTTAGCATCGGACTGCACGATATATATAACGTCGTGAAAGAGCAATGCCCCTTGCGCGTCGAGGCAGACTACTTTGCAGCCGGTTCTAAATCCGGGATCTATACCCATGACTTTCTTCTGTCCCAAAGGGGCCGCCATGAGAAGTTCACGCACATTGCCGGCGAATATTTTTACAGCTTCATCGTCGGCGCGTTTTTTCATCTCAAGGCGCATATAGGTTTCGGTAGTAGGCAACAATAGTCTTTTATAAGAGTCTTCAACCGCTGCGGCTACTTGCAATCCGCAAGGCGCAGAAGATTTTACAAACATTTTCTTTAAAAGCGATACAGCCCCATCGCCATCAGGCAACACCCGCATTATGAGAAACCCTTCCGACTCTCCCCTGCGTATAGCTAAAATTCTATGCGATGGCGCGTCTTTGGCCGGTTGGGACCAATCAAAGTAATCTCTATATTTCGAGCCTTCCTCTTCTTTGCCCGATATCACTTTTGAGGTGAGAATGGCCTCTTTTTCAAAATACTCGCGCATAGCGCAGCGGGCATCGGGATTGTCTCCCACCATTTCCGCAATTATATCTCTGGCGCCCGACAAGGCGGTTTCGGCATCGGGCACCTCCTTATCGGCGTCTATGAACTTTTCCGCCTCCAAAGAAAAGTCGGAATCCTGATTTTCAAATATAAAAGCCGCCAGGTTTTCCAAGCCGCGCTCGCGGGCAATCGTAGCCCGAGTGCGGCGCTTCGGCTTGAAAGGTTGATATATATCCTCCAATCTCGCCAAAGTGTCGGCCGCGTCAAGAGCCTTCTCGATATCGCCGCTCAGAAGATTGCGCTCCTTCAAAGACGACTTTATAGATTCGCGCCGTTCGTCCAAAGCTTTATAACGCTCAAGCCCGTCGCGTATGGCGGCTATTTGAATCTCGTCGAGAGTCCCCGTGGCCTCTTTTCGATAACGCGCGATAAATGGAACTGTCGCCCCATCTGAAAGGAGTTTTGCAGCGGCCTCAACCCTATGAGGTTCCAAAGATAGTTCCGCGGACAATTTAGATATGTAGTCAGTCATTTTTAAAGTTCGCAAATCCTGAATACTTTTGGGAATTTGTAAAATTTTTTTTCGCGCATTGGCTCCCGAATTGCCCTATCCCCTAAAGACAAAAAACTTGCAATAAAAATAAATTTTCCGATTATACGGAAAGAATTGAAGGGTGGACATTCGCTCGCGGTTTTTCCGCGGGAGGAAAGTCCGGACACCACAGAGCGGAACTCCGTTTGAAAAAACGGGGCGGCATTTGCAAGAATGCCGCATGGACAGTGCCACAGAAAACAAACCGCCTATGCGCCTCAAAGCGCATCGGCAAGGGTGAAAAGGAGGGGTAAGAGCCCACCGCCGCCGCGGGCAACCGCGACGGGCATGGTAAACCCAGTTCGGTGCAAGACAATGTAGGGGGCGGAGCTGCTCGTTCAATCGCCCCGGGTATGTCGCATTCCCGAAAGGGGAGCGCGAATTTCGAGATTATGCGCGGCAATCCCGCCTTAATTTGGATATCCGCGACAGATAAATGAATGTCGGTCCCTCTAAGGGGCTACAAAATCCGGCTTACAACCCTTCGATTCTTTTTTTATTATTGTTTTTCAAAGAGTAAGCCGGAATTTGAGGCAAATAATTTCGGATTTAAGGCTATAAAATAGCCTCTGCCCACGAAAACTTATGGGAGCTAAAAAAACGGCGACTAAATGACAGCCGCCGTTCTTGTTATGCAAAATAGATTTTTCCAATCCCTCAAACAATGCCCAATCAAAAAAGGAAAGATAATGGAGCGCGAAGATTTTATTTTGAAGATTTCTTAGGAGCTTCCAATATTTGACCGTCTTTGAGAAGTTTTGCGCGTAGCTTGGCGTAATCCACATCTTGAACATCGCAGTTGTCGTCGATTGCAATAGAAGCGGCCGTTGCTGCGGAATGGCCCAATATCATGAATACAGGTTCCATTCTGATGGACCCGTACGCCATATGCGATGCCGAACATGCCACCGGAACCAGGAGGTTTGAAACCTGTCCCCGTTTGGGGGTTATCGCCCCGTAGGCGATTTTATAAGGAGCGTCAAGATGCACTCCTATATCGCCTTCATTCTGGACGTATCCTTCATCGGTGACATAGCGCTGTATATTGTGCGAATCGAGAGTATATGACCCCATTCCTATCGATTTCGGAGTTTCTACCGCAATCCTGCAGTCATGTTCCGTCATGACATAATCGCCTATCATTCTGCGGGCCTCTCTTATGTACAGATTGAACGGCCAATTATCGCTGTCCACAAATTCGTCTTTTGCCAATCCGTAGCGATTAAATATTTCGCGCAACTCCGCGGGAACTCGCGGATCGTTAGCCAAAAAGTATAGCCAGCCCTGCTGATAATCGCGGTGGGCGTCAACTATTTTAGCTCTTTCCTCGTAGGAGGCGTCGGGATAGGCATAATTTCCGCCTATGAAATCCATGCTGAATGCCGATTGGTTGTTTGTATCGGTTTTACCGTTGGGCATTCTATCGGGTTTCATTATATCTGTTCGCCCTTCCGCCGCATAAGTGCGCAGAGCGAGTATATAGTCGTCGGCATTATAATTGGCGGGTTTTGGGAAGGGCCTTCTATTTTCGGGAACGGTTGTCATGCAAAGGCGGAAGCAATACGCTTGGACTTTATCGTCACCGGAGCCTTTTGGCAGAGGTTTTTCCTTGCTTATGTGTTTTAGCAAGCCGCTCGACGGATCACCTTCCAGCACATACGGATCCACCTGTTTTGTAAAGAAATGGTCATGGCACAAAACTCCCGGCTGCGAACCGTTCCAGCTCTCGTTGTAAACGGAGTTCGCCTCCCTGCCCACATGATAAGAGCACCCCGAAGCGGCCATTAAGTCCCCCTCAAAAGTGGCATCTATAAACATTTTGCCTTTGAAAATATCGCCGTCGAGAGTTTTAAAAGATACTATGCGAGAACCGTCTTTCACGACCCCGTCTTTTCCGCGATCCAAGAATTTTTGGCGGAATACCCTAACTTTTTCCTCCTCAAGCCATTTGTTGTAAATTTCCTCAGCGACCTTCGGCTCAAATATCCACATCGTCTGCTCTTTGTCGTTAATGGCTTTTGTGCCCTGCCCTACGAGCTTGTCGTCTTCGCGTTTTATCCAATTCCACGCGGCAGGATTTTGATAAAACTTCCAAACCCTGTGATAGAACTCCCTCGACACCCCTCCTATGACGTAGGCCTTGCCGGCGTCGGTGAATCCAAGCCCGGAACTGGTCATAGCCCCCAGGTGCTTATCCGGAGCCACCAGCAACACCGACTTCCCCTCGCGGGCCGCTTGCACCGCCGCCGCAACACCGCCGGACGTCCCGCCATAAACCACGACATCCGCCTCATAAACTTTCGGGCTCTCCCCGCGCGAAGCACATGAAGCGACGCAAATTGACGCAGCCAAGATTGCCAATAGAAGCAATTTATTTCTAATTTTATCCATCATAATCGTTATATTTATAATTTAAAATTCGACCCTCGAGCAAATGGGAAAATGATCCGACGGATAAACTTCGTAGTACCTGTCGGAAAGCACGGCGTAATCCAAAACCCTCACACCCGGAGAGACAAATATATAGTCTATTCTATCCGCGCTTCTAAGGGGGACGTATTCTCCCCAAAAGTTAAAAGTATTGCGCTGGCCGTACGGAGGCGTTTCTGAAACTGCTCTTGAATCCCTAAATTCGGAATCTGATAATATATGTTTTATCGAGGCTTCGCTATCTTCGGCGTTAAAATCACCCGTGAGAAAGTACGGAAATCCCGCGGCTATATTTTTTACGCGCTGCAATATAAGCTTTGCGGCTTTTAGACGTTCGCCCGCGCTTCCGTTGGCGGAAGGGGTATGGGTGTTGAAAACGTAAAAAGAACGGGAAGAACGCTTGTCCTTAAATTTTGCCCAAAAACATCTGCGCATTTGGGAGGCATTGGGATCCGCGGTATCCCAACCTATTGAAAACGTATCAGGGGTAGCCGAGAGAAAGAACGACCCCTGCTCCAACAACTCAAATTTATCCGGTCGATAAAATATCGCGTTGTGCATTCTATATTCCACGGCATCGGGCTTTATGCGTTTGCGGGAAGCATCTATTTTTGCAGTATCAAACTCGCCCATGCAATCCCTGTAAACCCTTTCAGGCGGAAGCCCGTGCCCCGGCTTTAATTCGGGGAGGAAGGACGCCACTTTATCAAAATCCTCAGCAGCCTTGTATATCCCTTTGCCCTCAAGGTACTTTATTTGATCAGACATCAGCTCCTGGGTGCCGAAAATATCAACCTGGTGATAACGCATCATTGGTACTATCGTATCCCTTCGGTTATTCCAATGGTCAAACGCTTTCGGATTCGGATACTTCGGATCTGCGGCTTCATTATAGCGCAGATTAAATGAAGCTATCTTCATGTTTGCTTTGGAAGCGGCGGAAGAATCGTCCGAAGGCGTACACGCCGACAGCACAAAAGCCGCGAGAAAAACTAATGCAATAAACCTCATAAACAAACAATTACCGTGCAAAGCATGGCGCAAAAACTTTTATAGGATTTAATTTAAAGCAGATGCTGTCAAGTAAAACAAATCCAGTGCGCGCGGCGCTTTTTTACCATAACAACCCATATCCCCCAAATTCTACTCATCGTACAGCCAAGTGGACAGATAGCGCGTACCGGTATCCGGAATTATCACCACTATCTTTTTGCCGGCGTTTTCGGGAAGTTTTCCGATTTCTATGGCAGCAAATACGGCGGCCCCCGCAGATATGCCTGTGTGAATACCCTCCTCTTTCGCAAGCCTCCGCGCTATATTGCCAGCATCTTCGTCCTTTACCCGAATCACATCGTCAACAACAACCGCCTCGTAAACCTCCGGCACAAAGCCTGCGCCTATACCCTGTATCTTATGCGGACCGGCCTTCCCACCAGATAATACAGGCGATGAATCCGGCTCCACGGCATATATTTTGACGGCGGGTTTAAGAGACTTTAATACCCTTCCAATTCCGCTTATGGTGCCTCCCGTACCAACTCCGGCAACTACCGCATCAACGCTTCCATCGGTATCGTTCCATATTTCCACGCCTGTGGTCTTTGCGTGTATTTCCGAATTTGCCGGATTTTCAAACTGCTGCGGCATAAACGAGCCTTCGTTCGCATCTCTAATTTCAACGGCCTTTTCTATAGCCCCCGACATTCCCTTTGAACCGTCGGTAAGCACAAGCTCCGCTCCGAGGCTTAAAAGAAACTTTCTGCGTTCCAAACTCATCGTGTCCGGCATCGTCAAAATGAGCCTATAACCTTTGACCGCCGACACTATAGCCAGGCCTATGCCCGTATTGCCGCTCGTAGGCTCGACTATCAATCCACCCTTTTTTAAAATGCCCTTGCGCTCAGCATCTTCAACCATAGAGAGCGCTGCCCTATCCTTCACCGATCCGGACGGATTAAAAAATTCTAATTTTGCAAGTATTTCGGCGTGTGAGTCGTTCACGCGGTTCAAACGAACAAGAGGGGTATTCCCTATGAGTTCAAGTATGTGGTTGGCTACCTTCATGGCTAAAATAAGCGATTAAAATACACTTCTGCATCTTCCAGCAAGATGCGATTCAAAAGGTCTATTGAAACTACGCCTTCTTTAATAGCCTGCAAGCAACTTTTAATAAAATTTAACTCGCCTGAAAATTTCCAAAGAAAGAATTTAACATGTCAAATAGCGCAATTAAGTTTGAAATTTACTAAAACATCTGCCATTAAAACTTCAAAATGGAATAGGAATTTCAGATGCATATGAAATATATCAGTTGCTTTTTATTTTTCCTGGCGACATGTTTGCCTTGCATTCCCTGCCATGCCGACGACACTGCCGCAGCAAGCAAAACGGAAGAAAATATATCCCAGACTACAATATTGCCGAATGCGGATTCCGAAAAGAAACTGACTCCAGAGGAACAGTATAAGATCCAACAGAGAAAAATGGATATGGCGGCAATAGAGAACGCAAAAAATATACGTACTCAGTTGCGCGACATCATGATAGAAATTTACGATTTCTCCCCATCGACGGCAAAGTTTCTGGCACAAAAATACTTCGGCATAAGGGTTGTCCAATACATAGCGTCTCTACTGATTCTCCTGACAACTCTTATAGTAGTAAAATATTTGATGAGCTTCTTTTTCAGCCGCATATCAAATCTATCAAGAAGAGACGGCAAAAACAGCTTTGCGAGCGACTTTATTCTAAGCATACAACGCCCCGTAAACATGTTTGCGTGGGTAATTGGAATATATTTTGCCTTAGCCTTTCTAATAAAAGACGCCATGACAGTGGCAATAGTGTCGCGGGCAGTTGGCGTATTGTTCTGGTGTGCCGTATTCTGGGCGATACTGATTGTATCGGACGCCCTCTTCTCCGCTGCGGGAAAGCGTCTTCAGCGCAAATCGGCCAATACAACCGCAAACCTTGTGGAGTTTTTGAGGCGGGTCACAAAATGTTTCATAACCGTAATTGCAATTCTTTCCATACTCACAAACTGCGGCGTAAATGTTAATACGATTATCGCCTCCCTCGGAATTGGAGGTATGGCTTTGGCTTTCGCCTCACAAGATACAATAGCAAATTTTTTCGGATCCGTATCAATAATAATAGACCGCCCCTTCATAGTCGGAGATTGGGTAAAAACCGCACAATGCGAAGGCCATATAGAAACTATAGGGTTTCGCTCTACGCGCATAAGGACATTTTCAAAAACCATCGTCACAATACCAAATTCGATTTTGGCGAAGGATTCCGTTGAAAATTTCTCAAAAATGCCCGTGCGGAAAGTTTTACAAACAATAGGCATAACTTACTCTACAACCGCCGATCAAATCGAAAAATTACTTCCGGAAATCTGCAAAACGATATCGGAAATAGAGGGAGTCGCATTTGGGCACGGGGTAAGTGCGGAATTTACAGAATTTTCCGCATCATCATTGGATATAAGCATAGTGTACTACACCCGACAAATAGATTACAACAACTTCGTCGCTACAAAATGCAGAGTCAATTTGGCGATTATGAGACTCATAGCCGCCCACAACCTATCTTTTGCATTCCCGTCCACGTCAATTTACATAGAAAGCGACGCAACTAAAAAATCATAATATTTTAAAGCGCGGACTCGTTCCGCGCTTTAACATTAAAAAATTCCCTATCATTTAAATGCCGGGAATGAAAAATGCGCGCGTATTTTTTTATGCGCGCAACTTAGAATCAATCTGGGAGACTTTGTCTTTAGCCTGCGCAAGGAAATCTTCGAGTCCCGGAAAGCCTTGTGTAAATTTTGTATCGAGCCACGCGTCAACCATTTCGCAAGCCATTGATTCGCCTACAATCATAGCTCCCATAGAAATAACGTTTGCACCATTGATTGCTTTGGCCTTGGCCGCCGCAAATACAGACTCTACGCAAACGGCTCTTATTCCCGCAACTTTGTTCGCCACTATGCTCATGCCTGCTCCCGTGCCGCAAAAGAGAACGGCTCCGTCGGCTTCTCCGCAAGCAACTATTCTCGCGGACTTTTCGGCGATATCATAATACGGCTCCTCTGCGAACCCGTCCGTATCCACAATTTCTATTCCACGTTCCTGGAGCCGCTTCGCCACGGCCCTCTTTAATTCATATGCAAAAGGATCTGCGCCAAGTACTATCTTCATACAATTAAACATATGGCTGTATTTTAAAATTTTCGAGAAAAATTTCGCCTAAGCACAATCAAAAACTTTTAGAAAATGCGCCAAAGAATGAGCCAAATGCAATGTAGCCATATTAAGCAATAACCGCCGAAAAACAAAAAGAGGTTTACCGTTAAGTAAACCCCTTTAGTAATTAAAAACCCTCTGGCGTCCCCACGGGGATTCGAACCCCGGTTCTTGGAATGAAAATCCAATGTCCTAGACCGGGCTAGACGATAGGGACAATCCAAAGAATTTTTAAAGCACTACACGCTATGAATAGAGACTATCTTGACAAGCTTTTTTTTATATTTTTTTGAAAGAAATTCTCGCGGGTACATTGAGTGAAGTATCTGCCTGAATTTTATGAAGCCAATGCCAGCAAGAATCCAATAACGCCATGTGGCGCTATTGAGTCTGTTGCCCTGATCCGCCAAAGACGCGGGCGCATGCATTGAGGTATCCATATCCGAAATGCGTGTCGGGTTCAAGATAGCTGCCTTCAGTCCATTCGTTCCAGGAGTTTATGATTATGAGCTTAGCTCCGTCCCTGGTCGGATTTTTTTCCACCCAATCTTTTGTTAAGCGCAAGAATTTCTCAAAAGCTTTGGGTGTGGCATTCAATGTGACTCCCGTCTTTACGCCTTTAGGAAAGCGGGAATTGTTGTCCCAAGCGATTGTCACATTGGGGCAATAAGGCGTCATATACCTCTCTTGAAGAGCGCTACAGCGAGCAACACACTCCGCGCCCCAAGTCTCATAATCTACGTCCTCCACAAATGGATATTTTCCTTTCATAGGGACAACCCCGCGCCAATTATAAGCCGTAAAGCTGTCAACGTTGAAATACTTGAATAATTCCGCAGGAGTAGGTTTTTTATTTCCCGGTATGGCAAAGGTTCCCCTATTCCATCCGCCGGGGAACTGTAGATGTATGCCTTTAAATCCGGCGTCTTTAGTGATTTTATCAAGATATTCTAAAGCTTCTTTCGCCTTTTCGGGGCCCATTCCACGAACCAAAATTTCGGGAAGGTAGAGGAAAAATACAGGTTTCCCGTCTATTTTATAATAGTTTGGCTTTTTGAAATACATATCTACCCAACGATGTGCGAGTTTTTTAAACTCATCTAAAGTTATATCCGCATTATAGTGCGGAGTTTTCATTTCCTTATTTGCGATTTTATTGTTCCATGTATTATCCACATCGTGATTGGCGTACATTATGTAAAATTTCATTCTTTCGTTATTTGGGGCTTTCAGGAAGCCCTCATTTAGGGCGTTTTCAAGGAAAGGACGCCCTTGATACCAATACCAGTCGTATATGAAAACATTGATTCCCGCCGCCAGGGCTGCGTCTATTTTTCTGGCAACTACATTCGGATCGGCTTCATTTTCATATCCCCAGAGAGGAGTCCGGGGCTCCCTATGTCCGTCATATTTAGGAACGGCCTCGTAAACGTTCTGCCATTCGCCGCATCCGTGCTTAAAAATACCCAATTCAGCCCAGCGAGGTTCAGGCTGATAAGCCGGCCAGACAATCGCAGCAACATCGACAGCCAAAGCAGCGTAAGTTGAGATCAAATAACAAACTATAAAAGTAAACAAGTTCTTCATGCTCATTTTGGATATTTTGTTTACAAGTATCTGTCAACAAAAGAAGAGTGTGCTTTAAATTTGGCTTACAAAGTAATTCAAAATGTTTTCAAGGCGAGAATTTATCGTCAATAGATATCGTGGAAGTAAAAAAACTTGAATAAAAAGTTATTTTGTCCGATAAATTATAAAAACATATGGGCGAATTGCGCTCGAAGATTTGATTCCCTAAAATGGGGGTGTTCAGGAATTCGACCGTGGATCGTAATCAATGTTTGCATGTCGGAGACGGCACTTGGCTCCGTAAAAATGTGCCAAAACAAACATAAATGGCGAAGAATACGCTATTGCTGCTTAATTAAGCGGCGCGTCAAGCCGTTGACTCCCGATAAACGGGTCTTGGCGTCGACATCGGGAAAAGGGATACGCAAAGTTCGCGCGGAATGCGTATCGCCATATTGCCGCGCGATGCTGCGAAACAGGCAGTCTCGGCCTAAGTTCCGCAAAAGACAAATCGAAGGCTAAGCATGTAGACGGCATTGTTGAAAGTTCTCGGGACGCGGGTTCGACTCCCGCCACCTCCACCATTTGGCGAAGAGGCGAACCGCGTTAAACAGAACGGTTCGCTTTTCTATTTATTTGTAGGGAAAAACAGTGTACTTCCATCAACGGCGCATTATCGAAACGCTACCTGGCTTCTACCACTATATGGCCCTGCGCTGTGTTCATTTTTCGGAAAATCCGTATCGCGAAAAAAAACTTCCCAAAAATTTTTTATTTTCCAAAAGCCGCGATCTCACCTCTATGTTCGAGTTGTAGGTTTTCCGCCCCGACTCACCGTATGTATGATATGTTATAATATCTGGCCCAATATCCATTCCATCTATCGGATCCCCTATTTTCAATTCGGCAACATTCCCTCCCAGTACCATATAGACTTTTTCATTTTCCTCGTCTATTACATACGAGTTTCCAAAATTCTGCATGCACTCCAAATACAAATTTCCGTTATTCAATTTATAGACCTTAAAGTCGCTCAATCCGCAGGTATCCAGATGTATTCCTATTATCTTTCCGCTTTTAAATACAATTTGTCTGTCATATTCTGGACAGAAAGAAAATAGCGGCTTTAAGCGCATCTGGCAAGTATGATCCGGATGTATTTTTAAATACTGGAAAGTATTAAAGTATAAAAAGCAATTTGCGGCAAACAAAACCAATGTAAGCACCAACGAAAACGCAAATCCCAATAGGAACGAAAGACAGGTTTTTAGAAAGGAAAAATTCATTTTTCTCGCGCAATGCAAAAAAACGCAAAATCCTGCCGCTATAATCGCCAATACTTGCGCAAAAAAAATAAATATAAATGCTTGCTTAGAAACAGAACCGGATACGCAACGCTGGAGGATTAGCGCAAATACAAATGCCGCCCCCATAAACGCGCACACTGCCGGAACATATTTTAAGGTAAAAATAACAAAATTATATTTGGAAAGTCTCCCTTCAAAAAAACGGGCGGCTAACGACACCATTATCAAGGCAAAAAAAGAAAATATTATAAACATTTAATTCCTTCCTTTATCAGCAATGGAATTTTCACAAATAAAATTATATAACATTTATTGTAAAAACAAAAGTGGAATTTTAGGGTATCGTCCAATGGATTTCCCTACAAGTCCTTTCAAAATAAATAAGACTCTCCTATATTTTCTCCCAATTATGGAAATTTTCACAGGCGCAGATAAAGATTCGCAAACCTTGCCTAAACAAGAATATATATATCTTTGAAGCCCCGTCATAAATCTTGGATAAATTGCTTTAAACTTGACTTAAACACAGGTTGTAGTAGGATTTTCGGATTATATTTTAATACTCTTTTTCAATTACTTACATTAGAATAAAATGAAAATCGACAATCTTAAAATATTTACGGGGAGGGCCCACCCTGCTCTGGCCGAAGCCATATGCAAGCAGATTTCCCTACCTCTGGGAAATGCAGTAGTCGAATCCTTCCCGGACAGCGAAACCTTTGTTAAAATAATCGACCATATCAGAGGCGACGACGTCTTCATAATCCAACCTACAAGCCGTCCGACAAACGAAAGCGTGATGGAATTGCTGATAATGATCGACGCGGCCCGCCGCGCATCGGCAAAACGCATAACCGCAGTTCTGCCGTTTTTCGGCTACGCCCGCCAAGACAGGAAGGATCAGCCGCGAGTCCCTATTACCGCAAAGCTTGTGGCAAACCTGCTCGTCGCGTCCGGAGCAAACCGCATTCTCGCCCTCGATCTGCACGCAACTCAAATCCAGGGATTTTTCGACATACCCTGCGATCATCTCTACGCCTCCCCCGTAATTTTCGACTATCTTAAAAATGCACATAAACTCGATAACCTCACCGTGTTTTCACCGGACGTCGGCGGCTTGAAGCGCGCCCAAAGCTTCGCTACCCTATTCGATTGCCCACTGGGCTTTATA
The DNA here is from genome assembly GCA_944389885.1 of uncultured Opitutales bacterium. GTDB lineage: Bacteria > Verrucomicrobiota > Verrucomicrobiia > Opitutales > Intestinicryptomonadaceae > Merdousia. The sequence continues at coordinate 23,892 of CALXNZ010000011.1, read as the reverse complement.
GCAAAGCGCAGGATAAGCGCGGAAGTCGTGGAAGCGACAAGTCTCGTCGGAGAAGTGGAAGGGCGCAACATATTGGTGGTTGACGATATGACGGAAACCGCTGGAACTCTTACGGCGGCCGCCAAAATATTAAAGTCAAAAGGGGCAAAATCTGTGCGCGCGGCAGTCACCCACGCCGTGCTCACCGACACCGCCTACGACAGGCTCAACGAACATTGGATTGACGAGCTCATAATCACCGACTCAACGCCGCCGGATCCGCGCTATAAAAACTATCCCATAACCGTGTTGTCGGTAGCGAATCTTCTCACAGAAGCCATATTGCGCGTCCACAACAATATGTCGGTGACCTCGCTCTTCAAAGTCAAGGGCTTTTAGTCAGCATACATATGCCTGCAATCAAACGGTTTTCAGAATGAAAATCGCTTGATTAAGGTGTCGGATTCGGCGAATATACACCCGCCAATTATAAGATGGACGATTACTATTCAGACAGTTTTTACGACGGAGATTCGGATTCTCAAACTCCGAATTGGAGCGAAAAGCAATGGCACGACTATCTCAGGAAATCTGAGCTTGAAGTGCGCCGTTTTGCCGCCGCATACGCCGTTAATAAACTTAGAGGAATGGAGCTTCCTGAAATAGCAAAGATATCCGGTTGGGCAATACCGGAAAACGACGATTCCATATATTACGACGACGACGAACCTTTCGCGGAATTCTCGGAAGAGCCGTGGACTATCTTTAACCACCCGGTTTACATAATAACAAGGGCGCTGTTTCGCTGTTTGAGGGAATACACCGGCAAACTTTTGCAGGAAACCGGAGTTTCGGCGGATTTTGCATGGAATCTGGCAGCGGCAATAAACGAAGCGGCCTCTTATATGTCTGGCGGAGTAAACTGCATCGATATGGGCGAGGATTTATTGGCGCGCTGCAATTATAAAACGGCCCTCTTCCATTTGAATAATATACTCGCAAAGCTCTCCGACATTCCGCAGCCTAAATCCGAACAGGGCCGCGAGCGCTTACGCAGGGCAAATGCCGTGATTTTTGACCTCAGACAGCTTTCATTAGACCTCTCAAAAAAATCAACCAAAAAGAAAATTTAGCCGATGAAAATGCGCATATACCCCGTCATTATTACACTTCTCATAATTTCATTTTCCAAAGTCTCCGACGCGGCTGTGGCAACGCTCGGAGCATGCGATATGCGCGAGGCTAAAATCGTATACCAGCTATCCGGCCCCGAAATCGGGGCGGCACAACCCAAAATCACATTCAAAAAAGAAGGCGATACCGCGGAAGTCCCGGCAATAATATTGAATCTTCCAACCCCGCAAAATTTCCATACCGGAAAAGCCGCCTTCCCAAATCTGCTTCCCGATTCAAAATACGAATATTTTATAAAATCCGAAGACGGCTCAAAAATTCTTTCAAAAGGCGCGTTTAAAACGAAGCCGGACTACGAAGGGCGCACCCCTCCCCCCGAATTCACATTTTTACTTTTTGGGAGCGCCTACGACAACCAGCAGCCTTTCGACCCACCGTTTAGAACAAACGGCGGCGAGTATGAAATATTCGACGCCGCCAAAAGCCTGAACCCGGCCTTTGCAATTTGGGCCGACGGAGCCACAATGTTGAAAAGGGCCGACTGCGACTCCCGCAGCGGAATATTCGCCCGTTATATCAACGCCCGCAACCTCGATAAGCAAAAAGATTTTCTGGCTAATGTCCCCAACTACGGAGTCTTCTCAAAATCCTCAACCGGCGTTAAAAATATTTCCGCAAAATCGAAGACAAATGCTGCGGAAGCCTTCGACACATTCTGGGCAAATCCCGAATCGACCGTGGAAAATTGCAAGGCATATTCATTTGAATACGCAGATGCCGAGTTCTTCGTTTTAGACGACGTCTCAAATCGCGACACTCTGGATTTTTCCGAAAGCGTACCGCAATTTTTGGGGGAAAGACAACTGCACTGGCTGTTTAGCGCGCTCGCAAATTCCAGCGCAAAGTTCAAGGTGGTCGTGATGGGATCCCCCGCCCTAAATCCCGCAAAATCAGAAGAAAATTTCACAAAAGCCGAACGGGAGCGGAATGCCATTATAGAATTTTCGCTATCAAAGAAAATATCCGGGTTGCTCTTTCTTTCGGCAGGCAAGCCGTACGGCGAAATTACCAGGCTTGTGCGCGCGGGGGCATATCCAATTTTCGACGTCACCGCAGGCCCCGTCACTGCGCGCCCGGCAGAAGAGACTTCGGAGCTCAACTATTTTAGACTTCCAAACAGCGGGACTTTCAAGCGCTCTTTCGTAAAAATAGACGTAATAGGCCCCGAAAATTCAAGGGAAATCAAATTCACATTTATCGACTCAAAAGGCACTGCCGGATTCTCCACCTCGATTAAAGAGTCCGACATGAACACCTTTGAATAATACGCGACTTCTTGCGGTGCAAGATTCAATATATTTGCGCACCTCTGAAATTGCCAAAGACTCGTTATTTATTGAATGGCCGGCCTGAAAAAATCAATCATATAACATTTATATAATTGACACAAAGGTTATTACGCAAATCACGTATTAAAAATTTCCAATGCCTGCAAAAGAAAATTCGCTTTTTTTGGAAATTGACAATCAGAGAGCTTAGATATAAAAACTCACCCGATTTTTAAAGCTCATAAAGCGGCCGATATTTACATGTGGAATTCATTTGCGATATTCACAGTGTATGTATTTATGGCGAAAGCAACTAAAGGACAAAAATGAACGCGAGAAAAAAAGCTCTGGTCAAGATAGCAGAGCGCAATGAAACATATCAAGATATAACAACTCCGTACAAGGTTGACGAAAACTATGGGTCAGATTCTTTTGGGATAAAAACGCTGGAAGATTACCTCTCAAAGCCGATTTATAGAAGGCTCCTCGAAACTATAAAGAAGGGGGTTCCCCTCGACCAAGCGGTGGCTGACGACGTCGCGCACGCAATGAAAATCTGGGCCATGAATCGTGGAGCCACCCATTACACGCACTGGTTCATGCCGCTCACAGGTTCGAGCGCGGAAAAACACGATTCGTTTTTGGACCCTACTCCCGACGGTAAAGCCATAACGCGTTTTTCGGGAAAGAATCTGATACTTGGCGAGCCAGACGCATCAAGTTTTCCGTCGGGCGGATTGCGCTCTACATTTGAAGCCCGCGGATATACCGCGTGGGACCCTACAAGCCCCGCTTTTATAAAGCGTGTGGGCGGGGCTGCAACTCTTTGCATACCCACCATATTCTGCTCATATACAGGGGAAGTTTTAGATAAGAAGACCCCCCTTCTGCGCTCAATACAAGTTTTGGGATTTCAAGCCAAGCGCTTGTTGAGATGCTTTGGGATAGAGGAAGAATCGAAAGCCGAAGCCACGCTTGGGGCGGAACAAGAATATTTCCTAATAGACAAAAATTTCTATTTGCTGCGCCCCGACATAATGCAGACCGGAAGAACCCTATTCGGAGCGCCGCCGCAAAAGCACCAACAGCTTGAAGACCACTATTTCGGATCAATTCCGCCGCGCATAATGAATTTTATGGCCGAGGTGGATAGGGAATTATGGAGACTTGGAATCCCTGCAAAGACGCGGCATAACGAAGTCGCTCCGGCTCAATTTGAAATAGCTCCCGTATTTGAGGAACTCAATCTCGCCACGGACCACAATATGATGGTCATGGAAGTATTGAGGAACGTTGCCGATAAACACGGTTTTGTATGCCTCTTGCACGAAAAGCCGTTTGCGGGAATAAACGGCTCAGGGAAGCACAACAACTGGTCGCTCTCGGTGGGCGACCGCAATCTCCTAAACCCCGGGAACAACCCGCACGAAAACGCTATATTTCTAACTACTCTCTGCGCTGTCATACAAGCGGTTGACAAACATGCCGATATACTGCGCAGCGCTACTGCCGGGGCCGGCAACGACCACCGCCTTGGGGCAAATGAAGCCCCGCCGGCAATAATATCCATATTCCTCGGAGAACAATTAACCGATATAATCGACCAAATTGAAAAGGGCAGCGTAAGCCATTCAAAGAATAGCAAATCCCTTGTAATAGGAGTGGACGCGCTTCCGCCGCTCCCGCGCGACGTCACCGACCGCAACAGAACAAGTCCATTCGCATTCACCGGAAATAAATTTGAATTTAGGGCCGCCGGCTCATCGCATTCTTGCGCGGGGCCAAACATTATGCTGAACACGATAGTCGCCGAGGCTTTTGACGAAATTGCAACGCAGTTGGAGAAGCTAAAGCCTTCGGAATTCCACAAGGGATTGCAGAAGATATTGCAAAATATAGTAAAGAAGCATAGGCGCGTAATCTTCAACGGCAACGGATACTCTCCCGCTTGGGAAATCGAAGCTAAAAAGCGCGGTCTGCCGAATTTGCGCTCTACGCCCGAAGCCCTAAAACCCCTGATAGACAAGAAGAATATAGAACTTTTTGAGAAATACGGGGTATTCAGCAGCGGAGAGACAAAATCGCGCTATGAAGTGTTCATGGAAGAATATGTCAAGAAGATAAGCATAGAGACATCTCTTACTCTAAGCATTTCAAAAACCACTATACTTCCGTCGGCGCTCAAATATCTCGATAGGCTTGCGGAAACCTCTGGCAAGCTCGCGGCAACGGGGGTCAAGAACTCCGCGTTGACTTCCAAAATAAAATTAATTTCAATTCTCATAGAGAAGTTGTGCCAGGCCAACGACGCTCTCGAAGTTTTGATAAAAAATAACGAATCCACGGAAAAGCGAATAGATGCGATGAACGCCGTGAGGGCGACCGCCGACAAGCTTGAAACTGAAGTTGACGACGATCTCTGGGAACTTCCAAAATATTCGGAGATGCTGTTTATTTACTGACAATTAAGAAGCGCCTCAAAGATTTGGGGCGCTTTTTTAATAGCCATGCCGGCCGTTTTTTCCATTTTTTTCGCGGCGATGCGAACGGCGGCGTTTTTTTTGAGGGGCGTTATTTGCAAAAAACTTTTTAAAGATTCCGGTCCGCCCGTTTTTGGAAAGCACAAATTTCACAGTGTCTGCCGAATGTACAATGCGCTTGATTGCATTGCGCATGCTGCGCAATATGATTTTGAAAGTCAGCTTGCGTTTTTCCGGCAATGGAATCGGAGCGAGGACATGCCGCGACATATTGAGGGACTTTAAGACCTCTATAAACAATCTGCGGCTTATCCAAGCGTCGGTGGCAGCATACTCAACCTGGCGCGGCTCAAGCGGATTGTTTTCCCAATTCGACAGTTGAGCGGCTTTTGAAAGTCTTTCTCCGAAGAACAGTGCTGTGAGATTGCGCAAACCCGTATTTACAACACCCACAAGTTGGGTGTAATCGGCAATGTCTATAAATCCGCGCGGAGTGAAATCGAGATGCTCTTTTAGCGAAACAATATCCCCGTGAACAGCTACCCCGACTTTTTTGATGTTTTCCGCTTCAAAAATTTTATAGATTTCCGGAAGTATATCCAAAAGCAAGTGAAGCTTGAAAATCCACACCTTTTGCGAGCCCGCCAACTGCAAGATGGAAACTGTGTGGTGCCTGGAGTTTCCCCCAAAATTCGGGCGCGTTTCGGTGTCGAACCCCAAAAGTTTCTCCGACATAATTTCGCCTATTGCCGACAAGGCTGCGTCGGCATTATCAATAATCGAAGGCGTACCCGCATATTTTACGATAGGGAGCTCGCGTATGATTTCTTTTGATATCTTACGCGGATACTCGCATTTAAAGGGAGATTCGGGAGAGGGATGGGAGGTCTTAAAAAGGCTCGGAGAAAGCCCCAGGCTTTCCAACATGGAAATATCCGCGCAAACTCTGCGCCGCAAAGAATCCGCCCGAAGTTGTTCCTCGTTTTCCGGGGAGCCCGCCTCAGCATTGGAAACGCTCGCCGAAGATAAATCGCGGGGTTTGGATTTATTCTTTGGGATTCTATGCTTAGCGCAGCCGTCGTCTTTCTGATTCCTTGCCATAGGTAAAGACTAAATTTCTCTACCAATTTGCCCCGAAATGCAAACCATAATTCAAAATAGGCTAATTTTAGGCGTCAGGCAAAATGTAAAATTTCTACTTAAACTCTCTCAATAAGCCCCCTGTAAACAAAATTTGTACCGTAAAAGATGAGAAAAAGTTTGCCTTGAGAATAAAATCGACCACAATTTTGAGAATAATTGAATTCGATTTATGGAAGAAACATTGACAGGAAACATTTTGGTGGCCCAATCAGGAGGTCCCTCGGCAGTAATAAACGCGAGTCTGGCAGGCGTTATAACAGAAGCTCTCAACCATGAGTGCATCGAAGAAATATACGGCGGACTAAACGGTGTCGAAGGAATTTTAAACGAACAGCTGATTGACTTGGCCGCCGAATCGCAACAGACGGTGCGCGGCTTATGCACAACTCCCGCGTCGGCTCTTGGAACCTGCCGCTACAAGCTAAAGAGCGAACGCGATTTCGCCCGAATAATAGACGTGTTCAAAGCCCATAATATACGCTACTTTTTCTATATAGGCGGAAACGATTCCCAAGACACCGCAAACAAGATAGCCGAATGCGCAAAGAGCAGCGGATACGAACTCAGAGTAATAGGCATTCCAAAAACGATAGACAACGACCTTCCCGTGACAGACCACTGCCCTGGATACGGCAGTGTGGTTAAATATCTTTGCACGTCGATTAGGGAACTCGCCCTCGACCACGAGTCCATGGGAAATCACGACCTCGTGTCGATAGTTGAGGTAATGGGCAGAAACGCTGGTTGGATAGCCGCCGGCACAAGCGTCGCAAAACGCCGCAATCAACCGGAGGACGCCCCGCATATCATACTGCTCCCCGAAGTGGCTTTTAATGCGGATTACTTTTTGTCGCAAGTGCAAGAATGCCTAAAAAAGAATAAGTTCTGCCTTGTAGTGGCAAGCGAAGGCATTATAGACGCCAACGGAAACTATGTGGCGGCGGCCGACGCGCACGACTCCTTTGGACATTCGCAACTCGGGGGAGTCGGAGAATATCTGCAGCAGCTCGTGGCCAAAAATCTCCCGGGAGTAAGAGCGCGCTCCTGCAAATTGGGGCACGCCCAAAGATGCGCGGAACAATGCGCCTCCCAGACGGATTCCAACGAGGCCTTCATGTGCGGACAAATGGCGGTTCGGGCGGCGGTAAACGGAGAGAGCGGCAAAATGGTGGCCTTAATAAGGGGAGACACTGAAAAATATACCTGCGAAACCACATTAACCGAACTATCAAGCGTCGCAAACGGAGTAAAGCATTTCCCTGAAAATTGGATAAGCGACGACAAGATATCGGTTTCCTACCAATTTAACAAATACGTAATGCCCCTATTGCAAGGGGAAGTCCAAGTTCCTTACGAGAATGGGCTTCCGGCGTATGTGCGGCTCTCAAAAGAGCGCATACAACCTAAGTTGGCGCCATATGCCGCGGAATAAGGGCTATGATTTATTTTCGACAGAGCCGAACCGACCTAACCGTCGGCGGCTCTTTTTCTTTAAAGGATAAAGTCGAGCATTAAAACTTAATAAGAAGATGAAAAGAACCAATACATGCAATGAATTGACAATGGCCGATTCCGGCAAAAGAGTTTCGCTCATAGGCTGGGTTCAATCCGTAAGAGACCACGGCGGAATATTGTTCGTGGATTTGCGCGACCGCGACGGAATAACGCAACTTGTATTTCATCCAGAAAGCGGAGAAGTATATCAAAAGGCCCAAAAATTGAAGGACGAAAGTGTCATTCAAATTTTCGGCAAGGTTTCCCCGCGCGAGGCCGGGACAGTAAACACAGCGCTAAAGACAGGGGAAATAGAAATCGTTTGCGACGATATTATAATCCATAATATTTGCGATGTACTGCCCTTCCCTCTCGACGATGCCCACGCCGATAAAGTAAACGAAGACTTGCGCCTGCAATACCGGTATTTGGACCTGCGCAGGCCGCGCAATTTAAACCTGCTAAGAATGCGGCATAAGGCTGCGGTTTCGCTTAGGGAATACCTCAATTCCAACGGATTTATTGAGGTGGAAACCCCGATACTCTTTAAGAGCACGCCAGAGGGAGCGCGTGAATTTTTGGTGCCGAGCCGTTTGAATCCGGGCACATTTTATGCCCTTACACAATCGCCCCAGCAATACAAACAGATGCTCATGGTGTCTGGCATAGAGCGCTATTATCAACTCGCCAAATGTTTTCGAGACGAGGACCTCAGGGCGGACCGCCAACCGGAATTCACGCAAGTTGACATAGAATTGAGCTTTGTTGAGCGCGAAGATATGTATGCTCTCATAGAAAATATGCTCAAGAAGGTCTGGAAGGACACTCTTGGAGTGGATATTCCCACACCCTTCCCGCGCATGCCCTACAACGAGGCAATGAACCGCTACGGAGTGGACAAGCCCGACACCAGATTTGAAATGGAGCTTGCCGACTTTACCGAAATATTCAAGAAGAGCCAATTTAAGGTATTTTCCGCAATATCCAACTCCAATGGGGGAGCAATAAAAGCAATAAACGCAAAAGGGCTCGCAGATATCACCCAAGGAGAATTAAAGGGACTTGAAGATGTGGCAAAAACCCTCGGCGCAAAAGGGCTCGCTTTCATAAAAGCCGAAAACGGGGCCTGGAAGAGTCCCATTTTAAAATTCCTATCCGAAGACGAACAAAACGCATTGCGACAGACCCTAAAAGTTGAAGACGGCGACATCGTATTTTTCGCGGCCGCCCCATGGGAACAAGCATGTTCGATTCTCGGAAGGATACGCCTTGAATGCGCGCGCCTATTGCAGTCCCGCGGCAAGCTCGACATTCCCGCAGATAAATTCAACTTTCTGTGGGTTATAGAATTCCCGCTAATGCTTTTCGACGCCGAACAAGGAAGATACGTTTCCGCCCACCACCCATTTACCTCGCCCGTTGAAGAAGATATTCCGTACCTCGATACGGATCCGCTCAGAGTGCGCGGACAGCATTACGACATCGTCTTAAACGGAACCGAGCTTGGCGGAGGTTCAATAAGAATACACAATCCAGTTCTGCAGGAAAAGGTATTTAAGGACGTTTTGAAGATTCCGGCCGATATTGTCCAATCACGTTTTGGATATATGCTGAAAGCATTCAAATACGGAGCTCCTCCGCACGGCGGTATAGCATTGGGATTTGACAGGTTGGTATCCATACTGACCCAGCGCCAAAGCATACGCGATATAATCGCCTTCCCAAAGACTCAGCGCGGACAGGATCTCATGGCGCAATGTCCTTCTCCCGTATCCGACAAACAGCTTAAGGATTTGTCGATAAAATTGGACATCATTGAATAATAAATCTAAAAAGCCCAAAAACGCCCGAACTTATCGGGCGTTTTTTTTGAGTTTTCCTATAATAAAAAAGACATCTTAAACCCTATCGCATTGACAAAAGCAAAATGTCAAATTGAATATATTCCTTGATAAACGAATAGAATTTGCTCTTTTTTAGATAGACTAATAGATACTTGGGAAAAATTCTATGCCTCATAGATTTTTGCTTTTTAATAGCGGCAAATTCTACACATTTTTACGACTCTCATAGAATTAAATATAAGATAAATATATAACTTAAACGCGAAACAAAATTTCCCGAATTTAATAAAGGAGAAAATAAGATGAACAAGACGGCATTGATTACAGGCATAACCGGACAGGACGGATCATATCTATCGGAGCTTCTTTTAGAGAAGGGATATACTGTACACGGCATAATAAGGCGTTCCAGTTCCTTCAATACCCAACGTATAGACCATATCTATAACGACCCAACTTTTAAAGACAGATTTTTTCTACACCACGGAGATTTGACCGATTCCTCAAATCTAAATAGAATACTCGATAAAACCGAACCCGACGAGATATATAATCTCGGGGCTCAAAGCCACGTCAAAGTAAGCTTTGAAGTGCCTGAATACACCGCAGATGTTGACGCGATTGCGACGTTGAGATTTTTGGACGCAATAAAAGAAGTAGGGCTTATACACAAGGCGAGATTCTACCAGGCATCTACTTCAGAGCTTTTCGGCAAGGTTCAAGAGATTCCCCAAAAAGAAACGACCCCATTTTATCCGCGCAGCCCGTACGCAGTTGCAAAGCAATACGCCTATTGGACTGTAATAAATTATCGCGAGGCTTACGGAATCTTTGCAAGCAACGGAATACTGTTCAACCATGAGTCTGAACGCAGGGGAGAAACTTTTGTCACGCGGAAGATAACAAGAGCCGCAGGAAGAATAAAATTAGGCCTTCAAGAAAAACTCATACTTGGAAATATGGATTCTAAACGCGACTGGGGATACGCTCCTGAATACGTCGAGGGCATGTGGAGAATTTTACAGGCAAAAGAGCCGGGCGAATATGTTCTGGCAACTAACGAAACCCATACTGTACGCGAATTTGCCGAATTGTCCTTCAAAAGGCTCGGCATGGACATAGAGTGGAGCGGAAAGGCTGAAAACGAGCGCGGGATATGCAAGCAAACCGGAAAAACTGTCATAGAAGTATCGCCGCGATATTATCGGCCAACGGAAGTGGATTTCTTATTGGGGGATCCGTCCAAGGCGAAAAGAGAGCTGGGTTGGGAACCTAAAACTTCGTTTCAAGAGCTTGTGGAAATTATGACGGACGCCGACTTTAAACTGGCTCAAAAAGAAGCCTTATAATAATGAAAAGTTCTGATAAAATTTTTGTTGCCGGACACGCCGGCATGGTGGGATCTGCAATAGCGCGAGCCTTGAATGGAGCAGGATATTCAAATCTTGTTTTGCGACCGCATAAAGAGCTCGATTTAACAAGCCAAGCGGCAACAGAAAAATTCTTTGAAGAAGAAAGGCCCGACATCGCAATAATCGCCGCCGCAAAGGTCGGAGGCATATACGCAAACAATACCTATCCCGCCGATTTTTTAGAGATAAATCTCGCCATTGCCCTAAATACAATTCGCGCAGCCTACAAGGCGGGAGTTAAGCGGTTGCTATATTTGGGAAGCACCTGCATATATCCGCGCATGGCGCCACAGCCAATACCGGAATCAGCCCTACTTACAGGGCCATTGGAAAAAACCAATGAAGGATACGCTGTCGCAAAAATAGCCGGATTAAAATTGTGCGAATATTTCCGGAAGCAATACGGGGTGTGTTATCACAGCGCCATGCCCACAAATTTGTACGGCCCCGGAGATAACTATCACGAAAAAAATTCGCATGTTCTGCCCGCCCTGCTCCGTCGCTTTCATGAAGCAAAAATGCGCGGCGATAAAGAAGTAGTAATATGGGGAACAGGAACCCCATTGCGCGAATTCCTGCATGTGGACGATTTGGCTTCGGCGTGTCTTTATCTTTTGGAGCTCGATAATCCTCCAGATTTGGTAAATCTCGGGAGCGGAGAGGAAGTGAGCATAAAAGAGTTGGCTGAAATCGTCGCCGAATCCGTAGGGTATTCAGGAAAAATAGTTTTGGACAAGAGCAAACCCGACGGGACTCCGCGCAAACTCTCCGATACATCAATTTTGCGTTCACTTGGATGGAAACCTAAATACGACATCAAGAGCGGAATTCGCCAAGCTTACGAATCTTACTTAAACGAACTTTCAAACGGAACCGTTAGAATGTAAATTTTATTGCCAAATTTTATGGGCGGCGTTTTATCAAATGCTATTTTTAAGATTATGGAAGGAATAAGAAGACCAGTAGTATTAGTAATAAGAGACGGCTGGGGAGAGAACCATGACGCCTCTTTGGATAAGTTTAACGCCATAAAACAGGCAAACGCTCCATTCTGCAAAGAGCTGTCAAAAAAATGGCCAAGAACGGAAATTAAAGCCCACGGACTTGATGTTGGACTGCCTGAAGGCATAATGGGCAATAGCGAAGTCGGGCACCAAAATATAGGCGCCGGAAGAGTCGTCGATCAGGAAATAGTGCGCATAGACAAAGGGTTCCAGACAGGCTCTGTGCTGGAAAGCCCCGTTTTAAAAGAAATTTTCAAAAAACTCGATTCCGGAGCCTCCCTGCATTTATTCGGATTGTGTTCCGATGCTGGAGTGCATTCAATGCTAAGGCATTTGTATTCCATCTTAAAGTTATGCGGCGAGCGCAAGTATAAGAATGTTTACTTGCACGCCTTTACGGACGGTCGAGACACCCCTCCCACAAGCGGGCTTGGCTTCATAAAACAAGTTGAAGAAAAAATGAAAGAGTTGGGCGCGGGCAAGGTCGCGTCAGTAATGGGAAGATTCTGGGCAATGGATAGAGACAAGCGTTGGGACAGGGTAGAAAAAGCCTACGACTGCCTTACGGGAGTGTCCGGAAATCCCGTTTCAAACGCGGAAGAAGCCTTTGAGAAATACTACGAGCACCCATTGCAGGACAATATGCATGGAGACGAGTTCATAGTGCCTTCATGGATAGTTGAAGACGGAGCTCCCATAGGCCGTATAAAGGACGGCGATGCCGTTCTATTCTTCAACTTCCGCGGAGATAGGCCGCGCGAAATAACCTCGGCTTTCATAGATGAAAATTTTGACGGCTTTGCGCGCAAGATACACCCGAAAGTATATTTTGCCACGATGACAGAATATAAAGTCGGGCTATGCCCCAACGTGCTATTCCCAAAACCTCCGAAGATGGCAAATATACTTGGGGAATATATAAGCTTAAAAAATCTCCCTCAACTGCGCTGCGCTGAAACGGAGAAATTTGCCCATGTGACCTTTTTCTTTAACGACTACCGCGAAGAACCTTTCAGGGGCGAGGATAGAATTTTAATAGATTCTCCGCGCGATGTGCAGACTTACGACCAAAGGCCGGAAATGAGCGCCCCCGCCGTTGCCGAAGCCACTGCAAAGGCAATACGCGAGAAAAAGTACGCCCTGGTTGTGGTAAATCTGGCCAATGGCGACATGGTGGGGCATACCGGCAACATGCAGGCTGCAATAAAAGCCATAGAAGCCGTTGACAAAGCCGTGGAAAAAATAGCGCGCGCCGCGTACGAGACGGATTCCGCAATGGTGCTCACCGCAGACCACGGCAATAGCGACCAATTATTTGAACCCGCCACAAATCAACCCCATACCAGACATACCATGAATCCAGTTGAGGTAGTTGTGTACGGCAAGGGATTAGAAGGTTTGAAGCTGCGCGACGGTGGAAATCTCGGCGATATAGCCCCAACGGTGCTGCAGCTTATGGGCTTGAAGATTCCGGAAGAAATGACGGGCAAATCTTTGATTACCCAATAGGCAGACATAATATTGATGAAAAAGGCGCGCAAGCAATTGCCGCGCCTTTTTTATATTCGGAGCCGCAAAATTCCAATACAAGAAGTTTTGAAAATGGAGGAATCGCCAAAAACAAAAATCTTGAAAAAAATCGCAATAGATAGAATAGTGCAAGCAAGATGCCGCGCGGAAAACAAAAACATTCTCTTAAGCCAAACCTATATCTATTAGGCTTTATGGGCACGGGAAAAAGCGCCTTAGGAAAAAAGGTCGCGGTAAAACTTGGACTTAATTTTTTGGATTCCGACGCGGAAATAGAAAAATCCGAAGGTAAAAGCATTTCAGATATTTTCGCCCAAAAAGGCGAGGCGTATTTTCGGCAACTTGAAAAGAAGTTCATCGAATCCGGACATCCGGACTCGGGTTGTGTAATTTCCTGCGGAGGCGGCATGACATGCAGCGAAGGCATGCCGGAACTCGTAAAATCAAAGGGAGTGTGCATTGTCCTTTTCACCACTCCCGAAGAAGTGTACGCAAGAACGGCAAACAACGATAAGCGTCCCCTGCTAAACGTCGACGACAAACTCTCCAAGATAAGGGAGCTAATGGAGAAAAGGCGCCCATACTACATGAAAAGCGGCATAGCCATAGCGGCCAACGCGCCGATAAAAAATACTTTAGACCACATAATACGCATATACGCGTCAAGGCGCAAAGCATTTGCCCGTAAAATAAAAAGCGGCGAATCTTAGTTTCGCCGCAAAGCTTGAAAAATAGAAAAGTATCAACCGCGCGAAATTAAAAATTTCGCAAATGGTTATTTCTCGGTTCCCGCCCTGCTCCGCCTTCTATGGGTTTCCTGCGAGAACGCGAGCGATTTTCCGTCGTCTGAAACCTTTACGGATATGCAGGCGTCGGAATCGGGAACGTCACCGCGCAAAATCGCCTCAGCGAGCTTATCTTCAAGTTCGCGTTCAATAGCCCTCTTGAGCGGACGCGCCCCGTATTTTTCATTCCAACCTTTTGATATGAGAAATTCCGTAGCAGCAACATCCAAATCAAGCTTGAGATTTTTCTCAGCCAAACGGCTCCTCAGCTTGTCGAGTTCCAATTCGACTATTTTGCCCATATCGTTCTTATCAAGCATTCTGAACAAAACAATGTCGCTTATGCGATTCAAGAATTCCGGGCGAAAAGATTTTCGCATCTCGTCCAAAACCCTCTCTTTAGTCTTCTCATAATCGGAATCGGAACTCAATCCGGTATCAAATCCCATAGAGGAATTGCGCTGGAGTATATTCGCCCCTACGTTGCTTGTGAGGATTATTATCGTATTTCTAAAATCGACAGTTCTTCCCAGGCTATCGGTCAATCTGCCGTCCTCCAAAACTTGAAGGAGCAACTGGGCGACATCGGGGTGGGCTTTTTCTATTTCGTCAAACAGAATGACGCTGTAAGGCCTGCGGCGCACAGCCTCGGTGAGCTGTCCACCGTCCTCATGCCCCACATATCCAGGAGGCGAGCCTATGAGACGCGACACCGAATATTTTTCCATATATTCGGACATGTCTATTTGAATAAGGGACTCCTGTTTGCCGAAGATCTGTTCGGCGAGTATTTTAGCCAAATAAGTCTTACCGACACCCGTAGGGCCGAGGAATAAGAAGGAGCCTATTGGGCGCTTCGGATCTTTGAGCGCCGCGCGCGAACGGCGCAAAGCCCTTGCCACGGCGCTTGTTGCTTCAGGCTGTCCAACTATGTTAGCCCTGAGGCAATCCTCGAGAGCCAGAAGTTTTTTTGTTTCGCTTGCCTCCATTCTGGTCAACGGGATACCCGTCCATGAAGCCACTACGGCGTAGATATCGTCGATTCCCACTGTCACTTTCTTGTCTTCAAGCGAATTCTTCCACACTTTTACCATTTCGGCTTTATCAGCTGAAAGCGACTTTTCCAAATCCCGAAATTTTGCGGCGTCCTCAAAACGCTGTTCGCGGATAGAATCCTCTTTGGCGGAGTTTGCGTCGGCTATGCGTTTTGAGATTTCAACTATCTCCGGAGGACGTTCCATCAACCTTATACGGGCGCGCGATCCGGCCTCGTCGATTACGTCGATGGCCTTGTCGGGAAGAAAGCGGCTTGTAATATAGCGTTCGGAAAGCTTTACGGCAGCCTCCAAAGCTTCGTCAGTAAATAGGCAATGGTGGTGTTTCTCGTAATTGGGACGCAACCCATGAAGAATTTTTATGGTATCTTCCACAGAGGGCTCGTCCACTTTTACGCTTTGAAACCTTCTATCGAGGGCGCTGTCTTTTTCGATAAATTTGCGGTATTCGGCCATTGTCGTGGCGCCAATGCACTGCAAAGCTCCGCGAGAAAGAGCCGGCTTAAATATGTTTGAAGCGTCCATTGCGCCCTCGGCGGCTCCCGCCCCGACAATCGTATGGAGTTCGTCTATAAACAGGATTACGTCCTTATTTTTTTCGATTTCCTCCATCACGGCCTTTATGCGCTCTTCAAATTGCCCGCGATACTTTGTGCCGGCCACCATTAGAGCCATATCGAGACTGATTACGCGTTTTGAAGAAAGCAATTCAGGAACTTCTCCGCTTGCGATTTCCTGGGCGAGCCCTTCCACTATGGCGGTTTTTCCCACCCCGGCTTCCCCTACGAGAACGGGATTATTTTTTGTGCGCCGACAAAGAATCTGCACCACGCGCATTATCTCGTTTGAGCGCCCGATTACGGGATCGAGTTTACCTGCCCGCGCCAGTTCGGTGAGATCGCGCCCGAAAGCTTTTAAAGCGCTCTGTTTTTGTTGTCCAGCCGACTGTCCCTGCATTGATGGATCCTCCATATTTTGGGAGTTATCAATATCCGGAATATCGCCAATAACATCGGGATCGAGCTCGGCGAGTATCAACTTGCGGCAATTTACAATGTCCACCCCGAGTTCTTTTAGGATTTGAGCGGCCACTCCCTCTCCTTCGCGCAAGAGGCCGAGCAGAATATGTTCCGTGCCTATGTAATTATGACCGAGTTGATTTGCCTCATATGCGGCTAAAGTGATTACTTTTTTTACGCGCGGGGTATATTGAATGTCCGAAGACGGCTGGTCTCCCATGCCTACTTGGCGCTCTACCATTTCACGCACCTTTTCGAGGCTGAGGCCTATTTTCTTCAATACGTTTACGGCCACACCCTCTCCTAAATCTATCAATCCGAGAAGAATGTGCTCCGTACCTATGTAATTGTGCTTGAATCGCAAGGCTTCCTTGCGAGCCTGAGACATTACCTGTTGAGCTCTGGGTGTGAATTGATGCATTGAATTATTATCGTAAAATTTATTATTTATTTAGACTATTATATGTCATTACTCCAACTCGACTTAGAATCCCATTAAACGAGACTTTCTCCCGAATATAAATGGAAATAGCCACCAGTGAAATATACCCTTTTTCTTTTGCAAGATTTAAACGAAGAATCGGATACAATTCAATTTCCCATGGGTTAAAGTTTACGCAATACGGGAATTTTGCCAATGTGCTGTTTCAGATACTTGGCCCTGGCCGCGTCCCGAATATCCGCCGACACCTCCGAAGGCAACGAAAATATTTCCCGCAAATGGGCCGGCTTTACCGATGTAATGAGAGAATCCAATAATTCCGTACAATCGCCATCAAGAAGTCCCATATCTGAAGCCATGCGCAAATTGGCCAGATGCCCTATGGCTTCCGATGCGCTTATCAGCCTGCAAGAAGCCAAAACAGCCCTCGCCCTTTCAATTTTGTCGGCGAGAAAGAGAGGCCTGTCCTCCAGCAATTTGTATCTTGCATTGATTTCAAATTCGGCGAGTTTCTTCGCAAATTTAGAAATCTTTTTGACAATTTCATCTTCCGAAATCCCAAGAGTTTGTTGATTTGAAAGCTGATAAAAAGCCCCGTAAGAGTCGCTGCCCTCCCCGCTTGCGCCCCTCACGACCATTCCCAACTGGTTTAATCCGCGAACAACCCGCTCGATTTCACCAATATGAGTAAGTCCGGAGAGGTGCATCATTACCGAAGCCCTCATGCCGGTTCCAACATTTGTCAGGCATGCGGTAAGATATCCGTATTCCGGTGAAAACGCATATTCAAGAAATCTTTCCGCAGAAGTATCCACCGAATTTATCGTGCGCCAAATCTTTCCCAAGCTGAGTCCCGAAGATATGGACTGAAAGCGCAAATGGTCCTCTTCGTTAATCATTGCAGAGCAAGTTTCGTCTTTTGACACATACAAGCCCATTTTCGACACCCCAGCGTCGGCAAGTTCCTTGCTTGCCCAATGCTTTTCTTCAAGCATATGCCGTTGCGACGATTCGAGAGTTTCCATCGCATAAAATTTGCCGCCTTTAAATTTCTGGACTTTTGCCAGGGCGTCTGCGCATTTAGACCTAATATCTTCCAATAGATTATCGTCCGCAGAATTTACGAAACGCGTATGGGCCAAATTGCGCGCCAGGCGTATTCTGGAACTTATATATATGGCGCTGTTTTTCTTCTGAAACAGAGGCATGAACGGTATATTTTAGGACATCGACTTAAGTTTATCGCGTATCAAAGCGGCGTCCTCGTAGCGCTCGTCGGAAATTGCGCGCGAAAGCTCTTGCATTAAATCGGCTTTTGAAACTTCCGAGTCAGAATTCCCACCAGCGTTGGATTTCTTTTCTTCCTGTTTCAGCCCGATGTTTCCGGCTTCAAGCAAATCGCGAAATTCCTCCTCAACTTTATCTCCCGGTTCGGAAAAGTCCTGTAAAGAATCGGAGGGCAAAGACGTTTCATCTGCGCGAATTTCATGCTTCTTTGGGCGCTTCCCGACATGGCGTGTGGCTCCGTGCATTTCTGAAAGCATGGGAAATAGTTTTTCCTTGAGGGCCTCATAGCAATCTGGGCAAGAAAAGCGCTCGCCCTTTTCTATAGCATCAAGACGCGCTCCGCACGACGGGCATATGCCCACGGAATTTTTTGCGGCTTTCGCAACGTCCATAAAGAGGTTTTCCTCCAATTTCTTTATCGCCGGAATTATGTCTTCAGGGAGATTTATGCCAGCGGACGGAGACATCTTCGCGGCGCAATCGGCGCAAAGATGAACCTTGATTTTTTTGTCGTCTATAATGCGCGTAATATGGACGGTAGCGGGTTTGCCGCATATATCGCATTTATATTGACCTGCCATAATGTCGTTTAAATCCTTTCCAGAGGCTGCCTTTCAAAGGCCCCTCAGCAATAGCGTTCTATTAGCTCCGGTGTTGGAGGAACGTCTCTTATTATCTGTGACTGCATCGGGCCAACACCTATGTATCGCAAATTAGGAATATGTTTTAAGGGAAAATCTCGCTGGGCCACATCTACGATGCTTTTCATACAGAAAGCCACATAGCGTTTTGCCTCTATTGGAAGATCTTCAAAACTCCTCACATTTGAAATATCCTGACTCCAACCCTTTAATTGAACATACAACGGACGGAGTTTCCTGCGAAGGGAATCTGATCTTGGCACGCCGTGGTAAACCGCTCCCGTGGAGTCGTCCCGATAGGCTACGCAAACTAAAAGCTCTCCGCCTTCGCGCCACTCTCCAGAATACGATAGGGCGTCCAATTTATTCATCACTATATCGTCGCAACCACCGTACTTTACGGCGTCGCCTTTCTCTACGGCGTCAAACCAGCCGACCATGCGTTGGCGTCCGGTACTTGTGCCGTACTCGAGCTTTTTCAATTTTGCCGCCAAGGGGTGGGAGTCTTCCATTCTCGTCAGGAATACATGCGTACCGACCTTGGTATCGTAAGCTTTGCAGCACCCGACCGTATGCACGGGTTGGGCCGGAATACCCGCGCTCTGAAAGAATTCAGGAACCCCCGTATGCGACGCCGTGACATTGGGCCTGAACCCGTGCCGTTTATCGAGCCAATAGGACTGTCCAAATTCTCCGAGTATGTACCTGCCCTCCGAAAGGGCTTTCAAACACAATTTCCGCACGTCCCCTATATTTCCCGCAAGAAATCTTCCCGCCTCCCAATAGGCGTCCACGACTGCGTCAACGTTTATTTCAAACGGAGCTTCGCCCTTAAATTTTGCGAATGAAAAATCCGACTCCGAAAACACTCCGTCTTTTATTGAGTCCGCATTTGCGCGAATTTCGGCATTTGTAAGCTTGTCGAAAAATTCGTCCCATTTTTCGGGGGATACTTTGCACACATATTTTATTGTATCACACGCCCGCCTGAGCTTCATGGATAGCTTGGATGCGAACTCTTCTTTGCCGCCAAGAAAATCGCAATACCATATTTGAAATTGTGAAGTCTCGTCGGCATAAGCGGGAGTTATTCCCCTGCCGGTGGAGCCTCTCGGCTCCTCGCGCATGCAATTTACACGATAATCCTCCCAAGCCAAATCAAGAAGCCTATGGCCTATATCGCTCACCATTGTGCGCTCGTCAATAAGGAGTCTGTCGAATATTCTGTATCCGCGGGCCTCCAAAGGCTTTCCCTCCCATATGAACTTGCGTGGATCGGCCACCACTCCCGCGCCTATTGCGAGCGTCTGAACATCGTTTTCTATTACCCCTGCAGGTAGCAGATTCAATTTAACCCCCCCTGCGGTATGCCCCGAATTCGCACCCCCGTTCACTTTTATGACCACGGCGGCAATATCTCTGCGCTTAGTTCTCGATTTTAATTCGTCTATGATTTCATAGACTATGCGTCCCTTGCCTTCGTCGCCCATGCTGATTCCGACATCGGCAATCAATTGACTGTTGAATTCCGTTAGAGCCATTTTGATAAATTTTGTTTGTTAGCGCGCCATGAGGCGGCGCATTGACAACAAAAAAGCGCCCCTTTTCTACCGGGAAGCTTTTCGATTCGCATTATGTTGTCTAATTCATGACATATTTCTTGAGCATGACAACACAAAAAAACTTTAAAAGTTGTTATATAAACTTGACGTTAAAATAAAAAATATAATAAACTTTGCACAAGAGCATAAAATAATCAAAATAAACTACCGTTATCTAAACGGACGTTGGGGAGATTATAAATTTAAAGAGGAGAATAATTGAGATGCCATTGACAGATATCTGCATCAAACTGTTAAAAAGCGCAAGGGCCGGACTTATTTTTACGGGTATTTTGATTCTGCCTACGCCTCCGATTTTTTCCCAAGAAACCGCAAGCAATCCGCAAATTTTCGGCGACATTCCCGACTATGGAGAAAACTACATGAGTCCGGATTTTGTGAAAGTGCTGCCTCCAAATATTATTTTAGTGACCTGCAGGACAAGCAATGAATTGCTAAAGCTCGTGGACGAAAAGCCGGTGTCAAAATTAAAGTTGCCATCGCATCCGTCCGGGCTCGCCGTGACGAGTGACGGGAAAACCGCTTATGTCACTTGCGCCGCACCTTCGGGAAAACTTTTAAAGATAAACATAGACGGCATGAAGATAGAAGCTGAGGTTGACGCTTTCCACATGCCACGGGCCGTGGAACTTTCCCCCGACGGTAAAAAGCTCTACGTTGCAAACCAGTTTGAGGGCCTGGTGAGAATATATGACACCCAATACCTCGCGCTTCTCGGACAATGCAAAGCCGTGCGCGAACCTTTTTCCTTGGCTCCCTCTCCGGACGGGAAAAAACTGTTTATATTAAACCAGCTTCCCGAGGCTAAAGGCGGACTCTACGAAGAAAACATAGCTTCTGCGGTATCGGTTTACTCCATAGATCCGATAGCCCCGATAACGCAGATAGCCCTGCCAAACGGCAGCATAAACGGGAAAAAAATAATAATAACAAAAGACGGCAGATTTTGCATATGTACCCATTCTGTTGCGAGATTCAACGTGCCGACCACCCAAGTTGAGCGGGGTTGGATAAATACAAACGCAATATCAATAATCGACGCTGTAAAAAATACGCTGATAGCAACCGTACTCCTCGACGACATAGAGCTTGGGGCGGCCAATCCCTACGGAATAGACCTATACAAAGGCTCTCTTGTAGTCGCTCATGCGGGCTCTCATGAAATAAGCATAATAGACCTCGTCGGACTTTTGAAAAAGATAGACGACGACTACAAAAAAAGCCCGGACCGCGCAAAAGTTTTCGACGCTATATGCAACGACCTCTCTTATTTGTCAGGGCTTAGAAAGCGCGTAAAATTGAACGGATTTGGCCCGCGCCATATATCGGCTTCAAATGGAATAGCCTATACCGGCATGTATTATTCAGATTTTCTGGAAGCCATTCCACTCAACAATCCTGTGTCCCGCAAAATATCAATAGGCGGCAACGAAAACCTCAACGAGATTCGCCGCGGAGATCTTTTTTACCACGACGCGTCCCTGTGTTTCCAACATTGGCTTTCCTGTGTGACATGCCACACGGAAGTGCGTTCGGACGCTCTCAACTGGGACCTGCTAAACGACGGCATGGGGAATCCTAAGCAGTCTAAATCTATGCTTTACTCGCATTTCACGCCGCCATCTATGATTACCGGAGTGCGCGAAAACGCCAAGATAGCGGTGCGCAAGGGAATACAGTATATACAATTTGCGCGGAGGCCCGAAAAAGATTCCGTGGCAATCGACAAATATCTAATGTCCTTGAAAGAAATTCCAAGCCCACACCTGACTAAGGACGGCAAGATGAACGAGGCCGCCGCGCGGGGAGAAGTAATATTTGAAGAAGCGGGATGCTCGCATTGCCATTCGGGCGAATACTATACGGACATGCAAAAACACGACGTCGGTTCCGGACTCGACGAATACAAAAACTTTGCCTTCGACACCCCCACCCTATGCGAAGTTTGGCGCACGGCCCCATATCTCTACGACGGCCGCGCCCGCACGATATTCGATATGTTCAAAAAATTCAATCCCAACGACAAGCACGGCAAAACATCGCATCTTACAGACGACGAGCTGCGTGATCTTGAGGCATATGTACTGACATTATAACCATGCCGTCAGCACAAATAACTTGAATTTTTAGGCCTGCCGATATTTTTGTTGTCCGCTTGCTTTGGCGGCAAAATTGTCAACTTCTGCTTTAAAATATTTAAAGGCAAAGGGAATATCCGACTCCCCAAATGTTGTATTGTTGACATTTATTGGCATCGTAGTAATAAGACGACCAAAAATAAGATGGAATCGCACAAAGAAAAATCGAGGGTAGCAATCTTATCGGTGTATGCGGCGGTATTGCTTGTATTATTTAAGGCCGTAGTCGGAATCGCAACGGGAAGTTTGGGAATACTCTCCGAAGCGCTACACTCTGCTCTCGATTTTGTATCGGCTGCGATAACCTATGTGTCCGTTAAGATTTCCGATAAGCCCGCCGACCGCGACCACAATTTTGGGCATGGCAAAGTGGAAAACCTTTCGGCGCTCTCCGAGGCTCTGCTATTATTTATAACCTGCGGTTGGATTATATGGGAGGCGCTCTCCCGCCTACTATCCGGAGAAACACATATTGAAGTCGGTTTTTGGAGCTTTGCGGTGGTATGCGTATCCATAGCGGTTGACGTCACACGTTCACGTTCGCTCATGAAAGCCGCAAAAAAATACAACAGCCAGGCCCTTGAAGCCGACGCCCTGCATTTTTCAACCGATATATGGAGTTCCGCCGTAGTTCTGCTGGGATTGATATGTGCAAGTTTCGGACTCTATTGGGCGGACAGCGTGGCGGCATTGGGAGTTGCATTCATAGTAATATGGATATCGGCCAGGCTGGCGAAGAGGGCTATAAACCAGCTTGTGGATAAGGCTCCGGACGGCATGCGCGAGGTTATAGCAAAAATAATACGCCAAACCGACGGTGTCGAAAAATGGCATGCATTGCGTGTGCGCTCTGCGGGGGCCGAATATGAGGTTGACGTCAACATACATGTGAAACGCAATCTTTCCATAGTAGAGGCCCACGAGATTGCCGAAAATGTAGAAAATAGAATGAAGGAACGGCTCGGTAAAAAAGCTTTGATAAACGTACATGTGGAGCCCGATGATTAAAAATTTCGTTTATTGCATAAAAAAGTTGACAAGATAGTCTCTTTGCGCCTTTTTGCTTTAGTTTGAAATTAGCCCGGATGGCGGAATTGGCAGACGCATCAGACTCAAAATCTGACGACTTCACGGTCGTGAGGGTTCGACCCCCTCTCCGGGTACTTATAAAAAAGGCTTCCATAGGTTAAATCTGGAAGCCTTTTTTATTTTTATCCGCCATAAGCGGTACATTGGGCGTTTATGCCGCAATACTTTGGGTCAACAGCAAAGGTTGTGGAATAGGTTGATTTTTTAGATTTGTCTTTCATAGTTTCACCCCGCATTCTACAAGTACTCTCAAGCGGTAATTTTTAAAGTTTCTGTATCCGTAGGCTCGTCTTTGGATTAGCTTCATCTTGCGGTGGAAGCCCTCGGTAATTCCGTTATTCTTCGTAAACCTCCACATCCTGATTATTGGCGCAAACCATTCGCTTATTGTTTCCGCCAATTTCCCAAACTCTGTCGGCGCCTCGTATCTCATTGTCTTCATCATTTCCTTTAACTTCTTTATGTT
>CALXNZ010000010.1 GCA_944389885.1 uncultured Opitutales bacterium | reverse complement strand
CGAATTTGTCCCCTATAATCTTTTATACCATATTTCTTGCGCCGCTTCTTAAAAAATAGATATCTGTACAACGTTCCTCCTAATTGACGCTCCCGCTCAATATAATTGTAAATAGTCTGGTGCGATATCTTCTTGTCAAAACAAACCGATGATATGGTTTCTGGAGACCATTTCTTCTTTAGAAAAGTCTCTAAAATATCGGCTTCATTCTCGCCTATTAGATATCTTTTAGGCTTGAGCAATAATCGCAAATACGTTCGCATAAACGCTTTCAACACGATTGCGTGATAATTCACGGGATATGGTAGATTGCGATACTCCTATCGCATTTGCTATCTCCGATTGCGTTTTTTTAGCTTTACACATGTTCTCTATTACTCTTCTATCGTCATACGTTAGACGGCGGTATTTCGGTTTTGTCATAGTGCTTTTCTTGGTCGAAAAACATCTACTCTACATTCCTTAAACCGCTTGTCTAACTCCTTTAGCTTTTATGCACTGGAGATTTTAATTCGCGTAATGAAATATGTAGAATAAAAAACATTGACGCTTTAAAAGATTTTCTTATATATAATACAGATTCCATTCTATGGCGAGGGGAATATTAAAGGTGAGAAATTATTCGAAATTTTAATCATGAGAAAGTTATATGTTATAGTTCTATGCGTTTACGCTGTTCTATCATCTGTTTCGGGAGCACTTGCAAACGATACTTATTGTTTCTATTATGCGGAGCAGAGTACTCCATGGTCTTCCACGGGAACCAGCAGGGGTACTGGTTGGAGCCAGTGGGTTGGCGATACTGAAGTATTGGACGGTTCTTTCCCAAATAGCGATACGGCGAACGTATATTTTCAATATAACCAGACGGGAATATCCGTTGATGGCAACTATACAGTTTCGCGCCTCTATGTTAATAACGATATGTCCACTACAACCGGCAAAGTTTATGTGGATATGGAACAGACATGGACCGACTACACTAATATTTATGACGGTTCGTTAAATTTAGTAGGGGATAATTCCCATGATGTGACAGCTATTGCGGGGCTTTCGGGAGAGTCGTACTATTTTGCAATTTATGGGAGTTGGAACGGCAGGATATCGCGCGAGATAACTTTTGCTGGCGGTGAAGTAAATATTACGGATTCAAATTCGCGTACGGCAGTCTTGGGTGCATACTCTACGCAAAACACTATGACTTTGAGCTTTGTTAATGGTAATAAGCTCAATGTATCCCAAGATCTTCTCCTCGCAGGAGGCAGATCTGCGGCAAGCGGAGAATCTACTGTCATTAGCGAGTTCAATTTTGCCGGAACTGTAAATGTGGGAACTTACGACGATTCCTCCAAAACATGGACTTACGATAAAAATATTTATGTTGGGACCCCTGATACATTGGTGAAAAATAATACTTCGGAATATGCTATAAAGACTAATATAAGCGGTACAGTAAACGCTAATACTGTCTATATGCGTCCAAATACTTCCGTGTCTGTCACAGGCACACTCAACGCTGCAGGCGGCGTATTTTTATCTTATGATACGTCCGGCGGAGATTGGTCTAATTCGTCTTTTGACAAATTTGAAGTCTCAAAAGGGGCTGTCGCAAATCTGGGATTTTTGCGCGCTTATAGCGGAGCTATCATAGATATAGACGGCGAGGTAAATATTTCCAGCTCAAATAGCGGAACTTCATTGTATCTTTATTCAGGTTATCTCAATTTTGGAGAGAACGCCACATACAATGCTAAGGGAAGCAATTCGGCTATTGAAGTTGGCGGTTCTATTGTATCAAACGCCCAGAAGGGAAAAATAACAATCGGTACCGGCAAGATTTCATTATTGTCAACGTCTTCGGCTGTTAGCGGGCCTACGAAAGTCGTCCTAAACACTTCCGACGCGTTTTGCGTAAGCGATAATGTAGGGCAAGAGGGAATATATATTTCGATAAACTCTTCCACCTCGTCGGAATCTTCGGCGTATCGGATAGAAGTGAATGCAAACCAGAATTTGGACAGTATTCGATTCGCGAAAGCGAATAACTCGGTGAGCATTGTTTTCGACGCTGCAGTGACAGAGTTTAATATGACTTCACTCTCAAACGGAACCCTAAACTCCGAAAACGATGCGAAGATTGTAATAGATGGATTTAAACTCAACATGATACATTTCAATTCATGGAATTCCGATGACGATTTAAGCCTCGTTTCATCGGCTGACGGCGACTGGACGGATTTTGAATTGGTTTCGGACGGCGGGACAGGATATTACCTTTCTGCCACTTACATTCCCGAGCCTTCGGACTATGCGGCATTTTTCGGCGTTTTGGCGCTCGCGTTTGCGGCTTTTAGGGGTAGGAAATAATTTATCCTCTTAACAAATTCTCTGAATTTTAGGATACTTTGTTTTAATGATATTGTTGCATTATAAATAATTTATTATATACATTTATGGATAAAAATAACATACTTAAAATACTTGCGGGGATTTTATTTATATGCTCGTCGTTTTCGTGGCTTTATGCCGGCGAAGAGCCGAAAAAAACCGACGCCCAGTTGCGCGAGGAGTATATGAAAAAGGACTTGGCCACGCTCAAGGATTTGGGAGAGCCTCGACTTTCCCGCTCGGGGGAGTCGTGCTTGATTCTTTTGGGCGACACTCAAACATATACTCCAAAAATGCAAAACCAGGGCATCTTAGACCTTATGACCTCTTGGATAGCCGCGAATGCCAAAAGATTAAATATAAAAGGCGTTGTTGGAGTAGGCGATATTGTTGAGCATAACGGGACTCTTCATACTCCACACGGCTCCAATCAGAATCAACTGCAGATGTGGGAGTGTATTTCACGCTGTTTCGAGAGATTAGACAACAGGGTTCCGTGCATATTGGTGACCGGCAATCACGATTACGGCGGCATGTGGTTTACAGGGCAGAAAACCAAAAATACATCGAACTTTACAAAGTATTTTAATCCCGCCAGAAATTATCTGACTCAAGAAGCTCTCGTTGACGTCTATCCGCTTCCAAATATGCAGGACCAGCTCGATAACGCTTTCTATAAGCTGGATATGGGAGGCAAGTGGGGAACATTGTATTTTCTTGCGCTTGAATTCTCGCCTCGCAAAGAAGTCGTAGAATGGGCGTCTAAGCTTTTATCTCAACCTAAATATAAAAACGCCCGCGTTGTTTTGGTCACGCACAGTTTCTTAAACTATAAGAATGAGATTGTAGCTGGGGCAAAATCGCTTTGGAAGGACTTTGTGGCGAAGACGCCGAGCATAAAGCTTGTGCTTTGCGGGCATGAATGTGTAAATATTACAGATTTTGAGCAGGGCGTAGGCTGGCTTGAAGAGGCCAACGAGAGCGGTGGCAAAGTTCCGATTATGATGTTTGATCCCCAATGTGTCGGCGGTGGATTTGGCGGAAACGGTGGAGACGGCTGGTTGAGAATACTCGAATTCCAATCGGACGGAACGACTGTAAAGGTGTTTACCTACTCTCCATTTTTCGGAATTTCTCCGATGACAAAGCGCTTGGCCTGGAGAACGGCTCCCTATGACATGTTTACTTTTAAAATTGATAAATAGTTTATATAAGTATCAAATCTAAAAATCATAAATTAAAAAATAAATCCGCTATGCTTTTGCGTTGCGGATTTATTTATAAGGGGGGAATGAATATTTTATAAAAAATTTATAAAGGATTTTATCGGGTTTTGGCGTGCGTAAAATTAATTTAGTGTTGAAAAAAGTTAACGTTTTGGTTAGTAGAAATTTTTGTAATTTGTTAATTAATACATAAGTAATCATCTATATTTTTGAAATATAAATTATTTTATTTAGCTTCTGTAGCGGCAATTTGTTCAACTTTAGTTTTTGGAATGGAAAGCGTAAAAGTTTTTGATAGGCGTTCCGGTAAAATATTATCTGAAAAATTATTTAAACTCGAAAAAACAGAAGATGGGGCAATGCGTTTGAGGATACCCAAATCCGAAATTCCAAAAGACGCCAACTCCATAGAAATATATCCCGATACTGCCGTGGCCAAGAAAGGCGATGACGGATATTTTATCTTTTCGCGCGGTGAATATATAAACTTCACAAGAGACGACTTCTTTATGGCGCGTCCTCAAAATTTGATGCCGATATTTGGAGCAAAAACTCCGTCGGAAACTTTTGTGGGGATAGCAAAAACTCTCCACAACGAATATGTCCTGGGAGCTTCCGCCAAAGACGGCATTCATAAAATGTTCTTGAAGTATAATCCTAAAGGCGTGTCCGGGGGCTTGGATCAAGATATTGTAATAGATTTCTACACGCTCACAGGAAGCGATGCCAACTATTCCGGAATGGGTAGGAAATATAGGCAGATACGCCTAAAAAATGGAGAAATAAAGCCACTAAAAGAACGTATAAAGACAGATAAACTTCTCGGGGAAACGTGGGATAACGTGCTTGCCCGCCTCGCCGCCTGCGGGGTTATGCCAACTCCTCAAAAAGATAATGTCTATTTTAAAAATCCGCCTCCTGTAAGGGTGATATCTTCTTTCGCGCGCCAGAAAGAAACTATAGACGCTTTGAATGAGGCTGGCATAAGAGATATAACTTTAGTTCTCCCAGGCTGGCAGCGCGGAGGATTCAACGGGTGCTGCCCAGATATATTTCCCATACCCGAAGAATTCGGCGGCGAATCCGGATTGAAGGATTTGATAAAATATGCTAAACTAAAGGGATATCCGCTCGCACCAAATGCCGACCATACCTGCGCATACCACTGTGCAAAATTATGGGACGAAGACTATATTATAAAGAAATCCGACGGTTCGCTGCGCGAGATGGGTGTATTCGGCGGAGGCCGCATGCACTATATATGCTTAAAACGTTCCTGGCCGCTCTTCATAAAAGAGCAAATACTGCGCACAAAAGAGATAGGGTTTGAGGGGCCATATTACATTGACGTATTTTCGGCAAGACCCCCGGACGAATGTTTCGACCCAAAACACCCCGCCAACAAGCGCGAAATTGCCGCAATTCAAAACGAGATAATCACTTACGCCCGCGAGCTCTTTGGTTCCGTGCTTTCCGAGGGCGGCTACACGACCACTGCCTGCAAAATATAGATTTTATAAATTACACATCAGGCATGGATTACTTTCATTATGAACTTCTAAAAGAACGGGGATTGCCGCCTCGTTTTGACGGCATATATCCGCTTTGGGAAATAGTTTACCACGGAATCGTGCTGGCGACTCCTGGGCGCACTACACAAAACAACGTGATAGAGTGCTTCTTCACTAAAGACATACACAAAAAGGACGATGGATATAATCCATGGAATCCCTTGCCAGAAGGTTGGCTTGAGAGCGATAAATTGCGCAATAGAATGCTCAAGCTTGTGGAGTGGGGTGGGCGTCCGGTAATATACGACCTCACCACAGCCACTGTTCCGGAATTGCGCAAGATGTACGAATTCTATCAACCATATAAACGCCTCCAGCTCGAATTTATGGATTCCCATGGCGAAATATCAAAGGGGGTATTCAGGACAGTGTACAGCGACGGTAGCGAAACTATCGTGAATTACACCGACAATCCCTTTGAATACAAAGGTGAGATTGTTAGCCCCAAAACTTACAAGCTCTACAATCCGCGTTAGCAAAGCAATATGTCCTTTTTCACTATTGCTATCGCCAATCTATTGGGCGCGCCACTTGGGGTTTAATGATATTTCAAAAGAATTCGTCTTGCTGTATTCACAGTATAGGTCGCAAAGTATGTCCGACAGCATTTTTATCGCCTCTCTGCCGACTTCCTTTTGATTGGATATGCGCGGTGTATCTTTATCCGCGAACCTTTCGTCATAGTGAAACAACTTTACTCCCAGATTGGAAGTTTCAACGAGCGCCTCCGATATGTCCGTAGAGTAGGAAAATAGGGCGTCGAGTTTATATTTTCGGCAGTATTCAAATAACTCGATAATATTTCTGCCTTCCGATTTGCCCCAGTAAAAAGGTGGAATAATATCCCCCTTTCCAAACTCGAATTGCGCCTCCAAAAAGCCTCCGGAGAATTTGCCGTCCTCGTATTTGTCCGCAAATTTTTCTATGGCGAAACCTATGCGGCTAAAGCCGAGTTTAAAGATTTTTTTGACATAGCCCTTGACGATGAGGAACCTGTCTATGAATACAGACCCGCGCACGGGCGCATTCGATTTAACTCCCATGGACACAAATTTCAACTTCATCATCGCCGCCTGAAATTCTTTCGGAATACTGTCTTTATAGTAGTGGCCGAATACAATTCCACCGCGTATTCCGCGCGCAAAAAGCAGTTTCTCAAATTTGGAGGCGTTGAAGTTTTTTTCGTATAGCCAAATATCGCATACGGCGTATCCGTATTTTTCTGCGGTTTTCTTTGCGGCAGGCACATATTGGGATATCGCGGAATAGCGTTTTGAAAAATCTCTTATAGGCTTAGCGTTTACCAATGCGACGGTTTCGTATTCGTTCACATTTCCACTTCTTATAAATGACATCACTTTTGAAAGCGGGATATTCTTTAAATATCCGGATTTCTTTGCCGCGTCGCGTATTTTTTTCGATGTCTGTTTTGATACACCGGATTTGCCTGCGAGGCATCTTGAAACGGAGCTCTTAGACACATTTGCGTAAGCCGCGACAGCCGCGATTGATATTTTTTTCTTCTTTAGATGCGCCATTGGGCGATATGAGACAATTTATTCAAAAAATATTCAACCATTAAATCATTACCCGGAAAATAGAGGGTAAAATGAACGCAACTGTTGCGCAAAATTTCTATCCGCCAATGTTGACCCAATCAAAAAAGCAATTAAATTCAACCCCTATGAATTGTACCGGAAGATTATTTTCTATAATTTTGATTATTGCATGCGGACTATATGCCGCCGGCGCCGAACGGGTTGTATTTAAAGGATTTGAGCGCGGAATGGGAATTGGAGGGTGGCTTACGAATTACAAGAGGTTTAACGTCCTGCCGGATAAATGGCGAATGAAAATAACGGTGGGGGACATGGAGCATTTCCGCTCTTATATAACGGAGGAGGACGTTAAAAACATCGCCGATATGGGACTTGACCATATAAGGCTCGGCTTCGATCAAATTGTAATAGAAGAATCACCGTATAAATACAGAGAGGAAATATTCGATATGATATTGCGCTTTGCCGAATGGTGCAAAAAATACAAGCTCAATCTTGTTTTAAATCTCCACAAGTCCTTAGGCAATTACTGCGATATAAAAGAAGAAGTTTCCCTCTTTGAAAGCCCGGAGTTAAAAGAACGGTTTGTCGCATTATGGAGGGAATTTGAGCGGCGTTTTTCCGGTTTAGACTATGTGGCTTTCGAGCTTCTAAACGAGGTGCGCGACGTAAATCCCAAGGATTGGAACGGGCTCGCTGAAACCGCTGTATCGGAGATACGCAAGCTGAATCCGAAGCGAATAATAATTGTAGGCGGGACCCATTGGAATGCCCCTTATTCTCTTGGAAAAATAAAGCTTTTCGACGATCCAAACATAGTGTACACCTTCCACTTTTACGAGCCCTTCGAGTTCACCCACCAGCGCGGAGTGCTTCAAGCGTCAACTCTCTTTTACAACAGGGTGATGTATTATCCGTCGGATATAGCTCCGTATAGGGAATATCGCGAGTGCATCGGCGCCGATGCAACTTTATATAAAAATCTGGCAAAGATGGATAAGAATGCCCTGCGGCGAATGTTGCAGCCGGCCTTTGACTTCGCAAAAAAACATCCGGATAAAATTCTATGGTGCGGAGAGTTCGGCACAATAAGGCACGCCCCTGGACGCTCCCGCGAAAATTACATGCGCGACATTATTTCAATGTTGAAAGAAAACGGAATACAATATTGCGTATGGAACTATCTGAGCACTCCAAACGATGGGAATCGCTTTAGCCTGGTTGACGACGACAACAGAAAAATACTTTCGCCGGAATTGTTGAAAATCATACGCGGGGAAGTCGATTAGCTTCTCATCTTGCAAATATTTTTATGGCTCTTAAACAGCATGAACGGCTCTGCGCGCCAGTGGAGCTTGTTTGCTTTCGGATTCAATATGAGCACGCTCTGCTAATTTCCGTTTTTCCGGCAAAGAACCCTCGAGTTTAGCTATTTTTTAGAAAGATTGACGGCCTCGTCCCGTAATATTTTTCAAAAGCTTTGGAGAATGAAAATTGCGTCGCGTATCCAGCGGCTTTAGCTGCTTTTGCGCAACTTGAATTTTCTGCTTTTAGAACGCCCAACGCTTTTTCCATGCGCATTTTTAATAGCAATTTTGCCAGCTTTAATCCGTATTTTTTTAGGCAAAACTTATCGATTTCAAAAATGGGGATTTTTAATTCTTTTGCAAGTGCGCGCGCGTTCATTCTCGGCGGATTTTTATGCAGGATTTTTTCTAAGAAAGCATATTTTAAGTTATGTTCCATGCCGAAAAATTCAACCCGGATACATTCGGCTATTGCCTCCGACAGGGAACGCAAAAATGAAATATTCGGGTTCTCGGAGTATATCTCCTCCATATAAGCGTATCCCAAGAATAGCAACTGCTTAAAACGCTCCATTTTCTTTATCAAAATATGCGATGGAAATTTCCAACGTTTTTCGCAGTGCATCCAAAATATGGTGGGGGAATGTTTCACTCCTGAAATCATGCAAGTTTTATTTGGAGGAACCACCATAGAATCCCCTTTGCGAAGTGTGTATTTTTTACCGTCAAATGATATTGGAAGCTCTCCATTTACAACTAACACAAAACTTGAAAATGGATTATTGCCTATATATTGATAAAAATAGCGCCCGCTTTTAGAAGCAAATCCGGCCTTTGGAAACCCAAGGTGATGGAGTTGGCTGAAATCTGGATTAGGCGGCATCTGTATTTTACCGCGCCTATCATTGCGTATTAGATTGTTCGGTAGGAATTTTGTAGGATGTGTCAAATAACGCTGCATCGACGACGGTGTCCACAATAGCATTTTGTCATCGTCGATTTCCGTCCATAAGTATTTTTTACCTTTCATAGGCGCAGTAGTTAACTGGATAAAGCTATTAAAACCGCATTTTGGGCAATGTCAAGTATATATCCATAATGAAATAATATATCCATATTTTTCAATTTGCTATATGGCATTGGCATGTTATAATTTCGTTGCTCAATGAATTTGAAATGGAGGGGTTAAATGGAGGGGTTATATGTATAAGAAATTTGTTTTATCTTTATTGATGATTTCTATATTGCTGCGAACTGTTTTGGCAGGAACCTTATGGGATTCAACATCATATGATTGGGACATAAAGAAAACTGACGGCACCGATTATTATATTGCGGTAAATCCTGAAACTAATGCCATATCTAAAGTAGCAAATACCCAGACTTTAGTAAATAACGCTTACGCGCATTTGGATTGGGAGGGCGAAAATTTAGACTGGGGAGTTTCCGAAATAGAAATATCAGGAACGATAACCACTAAAGGAGATGCGTCTGCTTATTGGATCGCAATATCTTTCTATGATGGATCCAAAGTTAACACCGCTAATACTCCTGCTGCTTATCCATTCGCATTTTTTTACGGCAACAATGGATCGGTAAATTTGGCGCCGACCGGATTGAGCTCCAACATGAGTATTCAAACAAGCAAAACAATTTCTGGATTAAAGCAGACTGAATCTGGAAATACGTTTAACTTTTCATTTACTTATAAAACAAAGTTAACAGAAGAAAACGAAAGATATATAACAGCGGATTTATTATTTACAGATTTAAATGGGGTAGAGTTAGGCAAAATTTCATCTGTGGAATTGGAAAAAGACAATTCCGGAAATTATGTTTACGGGGACGACAACAAATTTTCAAACTTAGTGGTGACATTCAATTCCGGGGGCACAATGACAGGGGACTATGCGACAAGCATAGACAGCTTGAAGGTAATCCATACAGGGGCGATTCCGGAAACTTCAACTTGCGCGGCGATTTTTGGTGTTCTGACTTTCTTTGTTGCGTTCGCAAGGCGCAAATATTCGCAAGGCGCAAATAATATCTCAATCATTGTCAAACAGCAAACTTGACCTCTGATTATCAATTTCTTTAATATAATAAAGGAACTTGGAAATTTTTTAACATAGGAAAAATCGTTTAAATTGGACATAAAATGAATTACAAAGCATTTCGTAGGGCTGCGGTGAATACTGCAGGATTATTATTGATTTCTATGGCATGTATCGCGAGTGCCTGCAAAGATGAAGAGCAAATTGACAGGCGCGACAGTTTCATAAGCGTAGGAGGCATTACTCGCGGAGACTCGAATTACAGAAAAAATCAGCTATATATGCTTTTTAGCATGGCGAAATCATCTATAAACTTTTTCGAGTTCAACGTGATGTATGGCGACGAATCTATAAATGTAAATCCGCATTGGGTTCGGGACCATATCTTGATTTTAAAATCCGCGCGCTATCTGCGCGGAGACGTCGCGAGTTTTATAAACCTTCTCTTGGAGGAACAACATCCCGATGGTTTCTTTTACGAGATTATCGCGCCTTATCCCGGCGACCCCCATGCCGGCTATATGGTCTCTCCCGAAGCGCGCAAGTTGGAAAAGAATGCAGACGGAGAAAATGCTTATTTGGTGACGGGAAAACCGCGTTTCGCTAAAATCGACGAAAACAAAGGATTCGGGCTTTGCAGATTGGAACTCGAGGCCGACGTCGAATATCTGATGGTGGAGGGCGCATATTTGGCTTGGCAGGCGACAGGCGATATGGATTTTCTAAAGAGGAGTCTGCCGAAATTGGAAAAGGGGCTTAACTACATCATGACCGATCCCACGCGCTGGGATAAGACCTACAATTTAGCAAAGCGTCCGCGTACGATAGATACTTGGGATTTCTTGAACAATAAGAGATCAAGCATGGACAGAACCATACACCCGGACGACCCCATGGGAATAATGCACGGCGACAATACCGGCTTGTATCAAGCAGAAATCCTCTTGGCCAAAATGTATAGGGCCGCGGGTGATATTTCAAAAGCGTCCCACTGGGAAAAGTTGGCCTCAGAGCTTAAGGAGCGCATAAATAAGCACCTTTGGAACGGCGAATTTTACAAACACTACATACCTTTGACTCCCGTAAATTACGGAGTTGACGATGCCACCCAGCTAAGTCTTTCAAACGCCTATAATATAAATCGCGGAGTGACCACGCCCGAAATGACGCGCAAAGTCATAAACCGTTATCGTTCTATGCGCGATAAGTACAAGGGCGATTTTGACGATTTCCGCACGCTCGATCCCGCATATCCGGAGTTTAACGGCTACAAGGCGGGCAAATATCTAAACGGTACCATAGGGCCCTTTGTGGCGGGACAGCTCGCCGTTGCAGCCTATGAAAACGGCATGGAGGATTACGGTTCCGACATTTTGGAAAGGTTTGCCTCTAAAATCAAAGCCGACGGAAAAGTTGCCTTCCTGTACGGATTAGACGGCAATGATATCGGTGGAGGCCCCCGCTCTTGGAGTGGCGCAGAATTGCTCTACGCCTTTACGAGGGGGCTCGCCGGGGTGAAAGATAACGCGGCATTGTTTGAAGACGTCACGATTTCTCCGCGTTGGGTAAGCGCAAATAAGCCGAGCGCCCATGTATTTTTGAAATATCCAGCTTCCGGAAGGTTCGTTGAATACAAATTTTTTAACGACACAAAAAATAAGCGTCTGAAGATGAATTTGATTTCCGGGCATAAAAACGCCTTGATTAGAATTTTACTGCCCAAGGGCGCAAAGAATCCGAATTTAACGATAGACGGCAAGCCTCAGAAAACCGATATAGAAGATGTATTCGGCAGCAAATATGTGTTGGTAAAAAATCCCGCTAAAGGTTCAATAATAGAGATTTCCTACAAATAATTTGGACATCTAAATATTGGTCTATGAAATTTGAAGTAAAGGAAATTTACATGCTACACTGTGAATATGGCGGGTTTGCAGAATTTATTTAGTAAAATAAATTTATATGAGCTAATTTGCTTTAATCATGTTTTCATTTATGCTATAAAGATAAACATATGCTAAATATAAATACTATCTCCTCTTGCATTATTATTCTTTTGCTTTCAAGCGTACAAGCAACGGCTCAAACACCGGTAGAAAATGTGGATACATCAATAGGCGGCATAAGCCATATATGCGTTCCTACTTTTCAAATGGTGCAACGCCCCAACGGGATTTTGCGTTTTAGAGTGGATAGGTTTAACGGCTTGCGCGAATGTTATGTAAACTCCTTTCCTCTCAGCATGCCAGACCATAGAAACCATTTAGTATTTGCGATTCTACCGTGGGTCGAGAAAGAAAGATCCGCTTTTGGAAAACACATCTATGATTGTGAAAAAACTACAGTTGCAGATTATAGCGTTTACCTGGATTCCGCCAACGCTGAAATAAAAATGGCTTGCGCAAATAAGGGGGCTGTTTTCGATTTTAATTTTGAATGCGAGGAGACCGTAGAAAAAGGCATCGTCTTGGAATCACGCAACGGAACGATAAATGCGAGCTCCAACCGTGTGGAGGGTTTCGATATTATAAAAATAAGCCGCAATAGAAAACCTTGTCCGGAGCGCGACACTAAAGTTTGGCTGTACGGAGAGTTTGAAAATGCCTCATTCAATAGCGGTTTCTCGAATGCTAAAAGAGTTTCAGCTATATTAAAAAAAGGGGAGATGTCGGCGAGTTTTAAGTATGCGGTATCATACATCAGTTTGGAACAGGCCAAGCGCAATTTTTTTGCTGAAATAAAGGGCCGCAGCCGCGAGGACCTTGCCTCGGAAAGCCTTAAAATTTGGAATGAAAAACTTTCGTGCATAGAGGTGAAGGGGGGTATCCCGGATAGGATAAAACTCTTTTATACATCGCTCTGGCGCTGCTATGAACGCATGACAAATGCTTCAGAAGACGGTTGGTATAAGGGGTTCGACGGAAAAATTCACCAGGAAAGAGCCTTCGATTTCCGAAATGACGATTGGACTTGGGATACATACAGAACTTTGCATCCGCTTATGTGCATATTGGAGCCCGCAGCAGAAGTGGAGTGTTTGCGCAGTTATATACGAATGTACGAGGAGTCCGGCTATATGCCGACTTTCCCGTCTTTTTGCGGCGACAGGCGCGGCATGATAAACAACCACTACGCCTCTATATTTTGGGACGCCTACGCTAAAGGTTTGCGGGGATTCGATTTAAAGAAAGCTTATGAGGGTTGCAAGAAGACCATACTCGAACGCAGCATAATCCCATGGTATGACGGGGCACCTACGTCGCTTGACAAGTTTTATACGGAGCATGGATATTTTCCCGCTCTCGGAGAAAACGAGACCGAAACCGTTGGGGAAGTTGATACTAATTGGGAATTGCGGCAGAGCGTAAGTGTGACATTGGGGCAGAGCTTCGACGATTGGTGCGTGGCGAATATGGCGCGCGCGGTAGGGGATAAGAGCGGGGCGGAGTTGTTTGAAAAACGCTCTCTTAATTACCGAAATTTATTTGATTCCAAGATAAAATTTTTTGCCCCAAAAGATAAGGACGGCAAATTTATAAACTTCGATACGAAGTGCTTAAAGCGCGGAGCACGCCCATATTATGCGGAAAATAACGCTTGGACTTACCGTTGGGACGTTCCGCATAACATAGGCGACTTAATTTCGCTTTACGGCGGGAATAAAGAATTTGAGAAATCTTTGGACGATCTCTTTGTTGAAAATCTCGGAACTTCTTTATTTAGGTTTTATGCCGTTATGCCCGATTCTACGGGTATGACAGGGCAATTCTCGGCGGGGAACGAGCCCAGTTTCGGAATTCCTTACATGTATGTTTATGCTGGAGCTCCTTGGAAGACCCAGAAAATGCTTAACTTCATATTGGATCGTTGGTTCAGGGTAGATTATATGGGGCTGCCCGGAGATGAAGACGGCGGGGCTTTAAGCGCTTATTATGTATTTACGTCTATGGGATTTTATCCCGTTAGTGCGGGGATTCCTATATATGTGATAGGGGCGCCTCAATTTGACGAAGTGAATATAAAACTCCCCAACGGTCGGAATTTCAAGATATTGGCGCACGGGGTAAGCGAAGGTAAAAAATATATAAAATCCGCAAAATTAAACGGTAAAAATTTGGATAGGGCCTGGTTCACGCACGAAGAGCTAATCTCCGGTGGCGCACTTGAATTTGAGATGAGCTTGCGCCCGAACAAAGAATGGGCCTCAAATGCGGATTCTCTGCTCCAGCATTTTAAGACGAAATAGAGGTTTTATATACTCAACAAATTAATTCTCATAATCATCAGCATAGAGGCTAATTCATGGGTAGGAAATATATAAAGTCGGCCGTATTATGCCCCTTGCTTTTTATATTTTCAATTTGTATTGAAGCCTTTGCTAATAATAGTAATGCTGACTGCGCCAAAAATATTTATAAAGTTGAACAAATAAATGGAGTCCCGCTCATTACATGCAATGGGAGGCCAGTTGCCCAGCGCATGGTATATGTCACCAGAGGAAATCTGGGAGCTAAAACCGAGGCGAACAAATGGCAAAATATTTCCTTTGAATTTACCGCACCTTTCGATTCAGACTTTTGCGCTATACATATAAGATTGCGCGACAACCCGACACTGAAATTGTGGATTTCTAAAATTGAGATAAAAAACCTCTCGACGGGAAAAATTGAGAAAGCCTTAGATTTGGACTGCGAGAATGTAGATCCGGCATTGTCGTATTGGTGGAAGGGCATCAGCGATAAAAAGCGGAAATTTCCTTTTTCTATATCGCGTGTGGTCGAAGATGGGGAACGCGCGGTTCTCGCGGATATAACCAGAAAAGATTTATTGGATCTAACAGGATTCCATCTGCATTTTTCAGGCATTAAAGCCGTAGCCGGGAATAATTACAAAGTGGAATTGCGGGTAAAAACAGATAAGAATGAGCGCTTGGATATAGGCTTTAGAAAACATTTTGAAGATTTTCGCCTAATGGGTGCCGCAGGGGAATCTTCAGTCTCAGCGCAAGTGAAAATGGCGAAAGCAGCGGGGGTAGATTTCGTAAATTTTCCACTGGTGCCTCCGTGGACAAATAAAAATGGCGATGCGGATTTCCTGGAAACGCGCATATTCTACGACTCCATAATAAAAGCCAATCCAAATGCCAGGCTGATTCCGCGTCTGATATTATATCCCCCAAAAGAGTGGCGAGACGCCAACAAGGCGGAATTTATGAAATTTTCCAACGGCAAGACGTCTCCAATTTATATTTCAATGTCTTCCAGAGCTTATATAGAGAGCGCGAAACTCGCCGTGAAAAGATTCATCGAGTTTTCGGAAAAGAATTACCCCGACAATATGGCGGGCTACCACATTACCAACGGGAGGGGGCAAGAATGGTTCTACGGGAACACTTGGAAGGGAGACTACGCCGGATACGACGATTCTACTCTCACGGCGTGGAGAGCCTGGTTAAAGAAAAAATATCCTTCGGATTCGGCTTTGCAGGCGGCGTGGAGAAATCCTTCAGCCGCTATCGACACCGTTCAAGTGCCGAGCGGAAAACGCCGACAAGCGGTGTCGCATTTGATAAATCCGGAAACTGAATTCGACATAGCCGATTTCAATTTATTCATGCAAGATGCCGTTATCGACGCTTTAAAAGAATTGTCTGAAACTGTAAAATCGGTGGCTAAAAACCGTTTATTTCTTTGCTTTTACGGCTACGGAATGGAATTTTCGAGCGCGCCGAAGGGTGCCGGCAGTTCTGGTCATTATGGACTTGAACGTTTATTAAAGCTGCGTGATATTGATATAATTTGCGGACCTATATCGTATGTGGATAGAAAATTCGGAGACGCTAAAAGTGTAATGGGAGCCGCTGATTCAATAACTCTGGCGGGTAAAATATGGTTGGACGAGGACGATACTTCCACTTACCTTACCACAAAAGACAATAGCGATTGTCCTGGATTTGAAGCTGACTTAAACACTCGAGAAAAAACGATAAAAGTTTTGAGAAGAAATCTCGCGCAAGAGTCGGTCAGAAATTTTGCGTCTTGGTTTATGGATTTGGGAGGGAGTGGCTGGTTTGCCGATTCAAAACTTTGGGACGAAATGGCCACCATAGTAAAAGAGGAAAATCTATCCCATAAAAACCCGCAAAAGTACGAGCCTCAAATGGCCCTTGTGTTCGACGAAGATTCGATGTGCATGCTCGGGGGCTATAAGCTCGCTTACGATACCGTCCACTTCCTATTGTATCATGGTCGAGGAGTGTTGGGCAGATGCGGAATCCCGTTCGCCCACTATTTGGCGAGCGATATAATATCTAAAAGGGCTAATACAAAATTAAATATTTTTTCCGGGGTTTACGCTCTCACAAACAAGGATAGAAAGAAACTGAAAAAAGCTACGGCGGATTCCGTAAATATTTGGATGTGGATGCCCGGATACATAGATTTAGACGCTAGGAAATTTAGTTTGGAAGCGGTCGAAGAACTAACTGGGTTTGAAGTGAAATGTGCGCCTGAGAATATGAAAATAGCTGCGCTCCCGACCCTCGAAGGTTTGGAAATCGGCTTGCCTAATGGGTTCGGATCAAAAAACAAATTTCCGGTTCTCGTGCCTAAGGTTAAAGAAGGGGATATCGTATTGGCAAAATTTGTAAGCGGAGAAGCGGCTATTGTAGTGCGCGGTAAAAACATATTTTGCTCCGTGCCCCGATTCTTCCCGGAATTGATAAAATACGCAGCAAAACTCGGAAATGTGCATATTTATACTGATGCGCCCGCCGCGGTGTACTCCAACGATAAATATATATCAATTTGCGCTACAAAAGACGGGATATACCCGATCAAACTTCCACAAAAATGCAAAATGTTCGATATATTCGATAAAGTGGATTTGGGAGTTTCAAATGAAATCTCCTTTGACATGAAAAAAGGCGACGTAAAATTTCTGCGCACGGAGCCGGTTCAATAGAAATGCGCACTCATAATACGCGCGCAATTATTATATAAATTGGGACTGACATAGATTAAATGACGGAAGTAAAACAAGTCCCTAACTGTGTCGCGTAGAAAATTCTCTTTTGGAATATTTCTTCTAATGCCTCCGTGCGCAGAGTTTTTTTATTATTTTCTTCTTGAAAGTATAATTAAATTTGATAGAACGTTTTATGTCAATGTGGTCATACTAATTTGTAAGAGGAGGTTTTTCTATGGGACAATCAAGAAGGTCATTTCTAAAAACTGCAGCTCTTTCCGCGACAAGTTTTGCAATATTGCCCAAATGGGCGGCAGGGGCGGAAAAAGCGCCGAGCTCAAAGCTCAATGTCGCATTTATAGGGGTAGGCGGGCGCGGAGAGTGGGCGTGTCGCGATTTATGCACATTCGATAAAGTAAATCCCGTTTGCTTTGTGGATGTGGACGATAAAAATGCCGCCACTACCTATAAAAGGTTTCCCGACGTGCCTCGCATGCGCGATTACCGCAAAATGTTCGACAAATACGGCAAGGATATTGATGCCGTGGTTATATCCACACCCGATCACGCCCACTTTCCAATCGCGGCGTGGGCTATGCTGAACGGCAAACATGTTTACATAGAAAAGCCGATGACCCGCACTATATGGGAGTCGCGCGAGCTTGTAAGGATTGCCAAAGAAACCGGAGTGGTCACCCAACTTGGAAATCAAGGGCATACTGTAGGTCCATGGCGCAATGTCCGCCAGTGGTACAAAGACGGCCTCATCGGAGAGGTGAAGGAAATGCACATATGGACCGATAGGCCTGTATGGAAGCAGGGACCGGATTTTCCGCGCCCGGATCCAAACGAAAAAATCCCATCTACTCTCGATTTCAAATTGTGGCTCAACGTAGCTCCTGATGCGCAATATTCAAGCCATATGGTGCCGTTCCATTGGCGCGGTTTGCGCGCTTACGGAACCGGCGCAATGGGTGACCATGCCTGCCATATCTTCGATTGGGTCTATTCGCCGCTTGAGCTTGGAATGCCTGTAAAAATCAAAGGCACGTCCGATCCTTTCGACGATTATTCTTGGCCTCTACACTCCAGAACAGAATTTGAGTTCGCGCCTAAGGGTGCGCGGCCGGCGGTGAAAATGTATTGGTATGACACTTCTTTGCGCCCTAAAGATTTGCCGAGAATCCCGCAAGAGGTGATAGACTCAACTCCCAACGGGGCCGCAATAATCGGGACCAAAGAAACTGTTATGTGTTTCGACCAATTCGGGGCCCGCACGATAATATCTCCGCGCGAGAGAATGATAGAGCTCAAAAAGTCGAACGCTCTCCCGCCGGATATACCTACGGAAAAATCCCATCACCGAAATTGGGTTGAAGCGTGCATAGAGGGTAAAAAGGCCAATTCGGATATTGTAGATTATGCGGCGGATTTAAACGAATTCGTGCTCTTGGGTTGTATCCCAATACATTTTCCCGGTGAAGAACTCGTTTACGACCATAAGACCCGACAATTTACAAAAAAAGAAGCTAATAAATTCTTCAATAGCCATTATCCATACAAACAAGAATTTTTACCTTATAAGATATAAAGTGTGGGGTATGAAAAGCAATAAAGACCCGCGATTTTATCGCGGGTCTTTATTTTATCCTAAAATTACATCTCATAAACTGTGCAGTTATTATGAGAGCTTACTCGTTATATAAATGCTGCGTCATGAATTAAAACATAATTAGGATTGTTCCATTATTATTTATCAATTATATTCTTGTAGATCATTTTTACGAAAAAATTCCATTGTGTCAGGAATAAATTTTACTTGATTATCCTATCTGCATTTATAGTTTAAATATATGAGGAAAATATTTGTACTTCTTCCGTTTATACCGCTTGTGTACACGCCGGCGATGGCATATCAGTAGATGGACTATCGTTATGTGACATACGGCTCAAATCCCACATGGAGTACTTCAACTTGGGATATATATTCCGGGCCAAGTTCTACGACGCTGGTTGATTATGAAACTGAAGGCATATCTAAATATCCAAATTCAAATAAAGTAGCCTTGCTATTAAATTGGAATTTGAAACAGCTCAACGTAGACGGAAATTATACCGTAGGAAAAATTTTTTCAAATGCTTCTCTAGGTGTCTCAAGCGATTCAGATGTAGTAGTAAATCTAAATGGGACCACCCCTGACGGAGCAGACGGCACTATCAATGTAGATACAGATTATATATATTCTCAAACGGGGCCCGGAGCTTCTGGTGGGATACCGAATCAATGCGCTGGGCTCTTTATTTCCATATAGGCAATGAACATCT
The DNA here is from genome assembly GCA_944389885.1 of uncultured Opitutales bacterium. Lineage (GTDB taxonomy): Bacteria > Verrucomicrobiota > Verrucomicrobiia > Opitutales > Intestinicryptomonadaceae > Merdousia. The sequence continues at coordinate 58,190 of CALXNZ010000010.1, read as the reverse complement.
CAGTCCAGATGGAATGATAATCCTGAAGCCAAGCTCACTTTTGACGGCGGAACTATAAACATAACCCATTCTTCAGATACGAATATTACTTCTGGAATACGTTTGTCCGGCACTGGAAATCCCGATGAGGATTCCAATCTTACAGATCCGCTAAAAAAGACTCTCACTTTTACTGAATCCAACACGATAAATAGCGCTACACCTCTCTTATTTCAAGGCGCTTCTGCGGAAACCATTCTCGGTGTTGCAAATTCTTGCGCAAATGTGACCTTCAATTTAAACGGCACCATAAATGTACGCGAAAACACTGGTTCAGCGGAAAATCCCGAATACGTCTATAAAGCTCTGACGTTCCAGTCGGATCAGGTGCCAACCTTATTATAATATCGATGGTACAATAAACGCCGGCAGTTGGACAATAGGAGCGAATCAACAAGTAAATCTCTCCGCCAATGCCTGTGTAAATTTAAATGGCGGGCAGCTTAAAATGAGCGACTGGGGAGTCTCCAGAGATTTGGAATTTAATATGGCGGAAGGTTCCATATTAGAGGTTGGAAATGTATGGATCGGAGATAAAACGAGATTAAATATATCGGGTTCAATAAAAATTACTGTAGGCTCATTCTATATTTACCAAAATTCTCAATCATTGGATTCTACCAAGTTGACTATAAACCCAGGGGCGGCTTTTGATATCAAAGATAGCTTGAATATCGCTCAAGCAACAGTCGAAATCGCTTCAGGAGTTGGGGAAGGCGACTTAATCGTAAGAAGTGGGTCTGTTCGTTTGGATAACAATCATTCAACACTGATTTTGAGATCTTCCAACGTATTCAAAAAACTCGATACTGGAACACAAGCGGACTGTATGATAAGCATGACGCGCGGCAATGGCTATCTGGAATTATACGCTAATCAGCAACTGAAACAATTCAATTTTGAGAATACTACGATTGCAAGTCATACCAGCGGTATAAAATTTATGACCTTGAACTTGTTTATAGACAGTTCCGTCACCTATATAGAGCTTGAGACTCTTGCGGGAGGCACTTTAGGATCGGTAGATGAATCTGTCTATCTTACAAAAAATATGGTTATAGATGGCTTTAGAGAATATCTGATTCATTTGGATTCTATAAATCCGGACGACGATTTAAGCTTGGTATCCTCTAAAAATGGGGATTGGGTGGATTTCACATATGTGGAAGATGATCTTAACGGCGGATATTGGTTTTCGGCTACACACGTTATCCCCGAGCCTGCGACATTTGCGGCATTATTCGGAATTTTTGCGTTTGTTATGGTTGCTTGCAAACGGCGCAATTAATTATAATCTTTTTGTTTACGGGTTCTTCACCGAACCCGTTTTTTTGTCCCGAAATTTGGACGGTAAAAGCGATTGCAAAAAACGCTCAATTTTGAGAGCTGAAAAATAAATAAGTTCAGCGATTTGTATAGAATGTTGAGCGGAATAAATTCAATTTATGCGCGTACACTTGTTGGGCGCAGATTCTTGGCGTTTTTGAGCGGACTAATGGACAAAATTTCGATTCCAAAAATTTCATGTCATAATCGCAAGACGCCGCCCGCATGGCGGCTCCTAAGGCCGCGGAGTTTTGGGAGGTTTTTAGGGTATAGATTTCGACCCCGAATACATCTGCAAATGTCTGGGCGATTCCAGAGCTCTTTGACGCCCCGCCTGTGAGAATTATTTTTTTGGGGATATTTCCCATCTCTTGCGCTTGAAGATATATATTGAATACTTGGCCCTCTATAAAGTTCCTAATGCGTGATTCCTTTGAATCTTCAGAGGAGAATCCTACGAAGACGGGCCCGTTGGCGGATATTTTAGGAGAAATCTCGTCTGTAAAGAATGGCAAAATAAGTTTTTTATCTAATTTGGGCGCATAATTCTCAAATGCGGTTTCGTCGAAGAATTTCCAATCTACCCCCATCATCTCCCTAAATTTGTCGCGGGCGAGCGAACCATTCCTAAAGCACAGCAATCCCATATATCCGCCGACGGGATTAGAGAAAATATGGGCGTTTTCTACGGGAACAAACTTCTCCATTGATGAAAAAAGCGTATCGCTCGTACCGAGGCTCACCGCGGCCGCCCCCTCTGAAGACGCTCCTATGCCGACAAGGCTCGACGGATTGTCCCCGGTAAACACGACAACTTTTGCGTTTCTATCAAAGCCGTATTTATTGCACAGGTATTGCGATATATTTCCCGCGACGCTTGAGGCAGACGCAAGCTTAGGAAGCTTGGCAATTAGATTTGGGGCGCATGAATCCAACATTTCCGAATCCCAAGAAAAATCGTTTATGTTCATTAGATTCATTCCTGCTCCGTCGCAAAAATCTATTGGAGAATCCAAACCGCTCAAGATGGAACATATAAAAGATGAATTCAGATGTATTCTCTTTGTGGCTTCGTATATTTTAGGCTCAAATTTCGATATTTTCCGTATTTGAGCGCCGGAAAACCGCTCAGTCATAATGGAGCCGGTTTTTTGTAGAACTTTTGAGGCTCCGCCCGCAGAGTCACTCATCTCGGAACATTCGACAGAAGTTGAGGCGTCCATCCAAACGGGAGATTCTTTTCTGCTTAAAAAATACCCGATATTGTCCGAAAGGCTTTTAGAGAAATCCAAAGAAGAGAAAGCCATATCGGAGTTTAGCCAAACAGTGGCATGTTGTTGCCCCGAGCCGCTTACGGCGGATATATCCCCCATATTTATAGATGCGGATATTTTTTTGAACAACATCTCGAGAGCGTCGAGCCACATCAATGGGTATGACCATACCACGAGCGGATTGTCTTTTGCCGTGCGCACTCCGGCGCTTGTCTCGTATTCGGGTAGTTCTCTTTCAAAATTTACGCTTTCGCTTGCGAGAACTGTTGAGTTTTCGCAATCTATGACAATTCCCGTCATTGATTGGGTGCTTGCGTCTATGCCTAAATAGAGGGGGCGCATGATGTTTATTTTAAGAGTTTTGAAGCGGCTGCTTTATGTGGGGCGTCAAAGGCTTCCATAGATTCCAAGAGTTTTTTCAATATCGCCTCTCTTTGCGAATCTTCCAATCTCGCAAGGGCTGCCGTTAAAATTTTTACGCCGCCCGGGAGATCTTTTGCCTTTATCGAATTAAAGTTTGCGACTAATGTTTCCGCCGTTTTTGACATAGCCACGGCTTGCAGGGCGTCGGCGCACATTTTCCCAATGGATTCATCTTTCGCGTTTAAATATAAATTTAATATGTCTGCTTCCGCCTCTTTGCAACCGCGCAACTTTGCCGCATATATGCCAAGTTCATCGGAATTTTTTATCAATTTTACAATCTCGGCTTCGGAGTTTTTCGCCGCGGCGAGGGCGTAGGCAAAATCGGATTTTGAGTCGGGATATTTTTTTGCTATTTCTACTATTTTTTTTGCATATTTGCCGTCGGAAGAATCAATCGTTGCCAACCCATGGCATTGCGAGAGCGCAACACGTTTATTTTCAGCCTGATAATTATATGCGAAATCGTAAAGATTGGGCATGTTGCCAACAGTTCCCAAAAGGAACACCTTTTGAGATTCGGCAAGCATGTCGAAATCTTTAGCAGAAATATCGGGGCGGGGCTCTGTATCACGGTAAATCCAAATGGCGCTCTTTGCGATTTTTGAACCGTTTTTTGCAAGAGTTTCAAGAGCTGAAAGACTTTCGGGAGATCTGTATTCGCCTATGGCTAAAATCGCCGCAGGACAATCGTCTAACTCTTTTGAGGCTATATCCAGGATTTTTGAGTATGCGGCTTGGCTCTTAAGCGCTCCGAGCGAGTATATTATTCCGTCCCGAATATTTCTTTCCGAGATTTTCCCGAGGGCCTCAAGGAGAGATTCTTCTGCATTTAATTGTTGGAGAATCATTCGGGCGTTGTCGGCAACGCGCATGTCTTGGCTATACAGGTTTTTTTTAGCATCTTCCAAGGTTGAGGCAAACGCCGAATAGGATAACAAAAATACGGATATGATTGTGTAAATAATTCTCATTTATACTCCCAAATAATATGGCGCGCGGCGGGGACGGGACATCATTGAGGCCGCGACCGGATTGTCTATTATCTTTTCAGCCTTAGGATCCCATCTTATATGGGTTTTTAATCTGCGGGCAAATGACATTAAATGGCAAACTGTCGCGCTGCGGTGCCCAATTTCCGCAGGGCATATATTCTTTTTCCCATATAATATAGATTCGAGAAAATCTTTGCGGTGGTCGTTTGAGATCTGCAAACGCGCATCTTGGGCGCGCATTGGAAGGTCTCTCAAAAATTTTGGAGAAGTTTCAATGCGCCCGTTCCTGCTAACGAGGATTTCGCCCTCGTCGCCTATAAAATGAATCATATGGTTATTCTTCATAGGCGTGTTTATATATATGACAGGCCCGTTCGCATATTTATAGTGCCTGAATTCCGAATTATTAGATCCTTCCGGATAAAAATCCGTAGGTCCGGAATCGTCCATGCCGAGAGCCCACTGGATTATGTCAAAGTGGTGGGCGCCCCAGTCTCCCTCTTTGCGTATTCCATATTCATAGAATCTGCGCCAGCCCCCGCCGTAATTTCCCAAAACGCGTTCGGGATTATACGGGCGCCATGGGGTCTGTCCAAGCCATTTGTCGTAATTAAATCCGCTTGGTATGGGCTCCTCTTTTAAATCTTTTGGTTCAGGCGGAAATTCTCCTATATTGGTCTTTATGGTGTGAACATTTCCTATATAGCCGTTTCTTACAAGTTCAGATGCCTTGCGGAATGCCCATTCGCTGCGCTGTTGCGAGCCGACCTGTAAAATTCCATTGGCCTTTTTTACGGCATTCGCAAGTATTCTGCCTTCCTCTACGGTAAGGCTCATCGGCTTTTCCACATACACTGCTTTGCCTGCCTGAATCGCCTTTAGGGCTATTTGCACATGCCAATGGTCGGGGGTGCAGATAGTCACAGCATCGATATCGTCCCTGTCTAAAATTTCCTGATAATCTTCCGTCGTAAAAATCGGGTGCGAGCCAACGTCGTCCCGTTTTTTATTAACAGCCTCGACGCTTTCCTTGGCTGATGCCAGACGGCCTTGGTGGACATCGCAGAGGGCCATTACTTGGGTCTGCCTGCACCATGCGAAGTAATTGCGGTGTCCTTCGGATATGAGGCCGTTGCCTATTATTGCCATGTTAATTTTATTGCTGGGGGCTGTCCCGCCGCGCCCCAATACGCGCGACGGGAGAATTTGCGCTCCTATAATGATAGTAGCGGCCCTCTCGAGAAATTTCCTCCTGCTTATTCCCATAGCGTATCAATCGAAGGGATTTTCTCCCGCGTATGTGTTATTAGTTATAGGAGTATATATTTCTTTAACTCCAAGTTGTTTCAGCGCCTCAAACAAGACGCCGCCGCAATGCGAGAATGCCACTGCCACATGATGGTGGAATTTACCGAGAATACAGTTGCGATAAAAGCGCATGAAGCCGGGTATGTATGCAACGCCCGTAGAACCAAATGTTTTTGGGTCCATGTCCAGAAATGAGCCTTCGCATATATATGCACGCAGATTATCTCCGGAACCGTGTATTTGGAAAATAGTGATATCTCCGGGTTTTATCGCCCCTTCAAGAGTTCCGCGGGTCAGATCCGGGGCTTTGCCCGGTTCCATCAATCTTGACATTATCAACTGGTAGCACACTTTGGGCGACTTCATGAATTTAGACGGAACATTCCCGCAGTGGAAGAGGCCTATTACATCTTCTTTATTCTCGATATCCATGCCTTCGAGCATGTCAGAAGGAATCGTGTGGTTGAGGTCGAGCATGGTTGGGGCATTGTCGCTGGCGTATTGGCACATCAATTCGCCGACAAGAGAATACGCGTCGTTCTCGCAGGCTATCGGGAAGCCGCGTTCAGTCAATCTGGCGTTTATGAAACAGGGGACATGCTTTGAGTATTCTTCCTGACGCGTCCAGCATTGAGTGGTTGCGCCGGACAGCTTCAATTTCTCCCTCATACTCAAAAGGGCCTGTTCATATACGGAGAATCTCACTATAAGGACTGGGTCTTCCACTCCGTCGGTTTTTGATATAGATGATTTTGAATCTTCCAAGGAAGATGGCTGTTCACTTCGTATTTTTGCGATTTCGTTTTCCAAGTCGAATAGGCCAAATTCCTCCACTTCCACGCCTATGGACGCCAAAGATGCCGTATTGTAGTTGCAGCTTTCAAAATCTCTTGGGCGCGGCCCGAACAAGCCTATCGTGGCATTTGAAATTCCCCTTACCACTTTTATTATTTTGGAAAATCTCAGAATTTCTTTTGCTCCGCTTTTGGCGTCAACAAGAGGATTTTTCGGCAAAGTGACTTTTGGTAAAAGCCCTCTTTTTGCTATTGCAAGCGTTGCGCTCATCAGTCCGCAGAGGGCGTCGCCGCGGGCGGCCGATAGGCTTTCGGAATTTTCTTCGGCCGCTGCCATCAAAAGCACGGGCTTATTGAAAGCTTTTACGAAATTTGCGTCCTCTATTTCCGGAGAGAAGTTTCCAAGATACAATACTGCGGCGTCGCATTCATTCTCTATCAAATAATCCGCCGCGGCTTTTGCGTCTTCTTTAGTCTCAATGATTGAATATTTGGCGTCGGGACAAATTAGCGTAATTCCCAGCTCTCTTACCTCGTTTAAAAGCTTGGCTGTACGCTTTTCCGATAATTCGCGCGGAAAACAGTTGCGGGACGCGCTGACAATTCCGATTTTTACATCTGGAGAGAATTTATCCAACTTGAGAAACATATATTACTCCTTTCAAACTACTAAATATGTTTAATAGAAAGCTTTCAACAATAGGTATTATAATAAAATCGCGGATAAAATACTTCAATAATATTTCAGTGAAAAATTTTATATCTTATTCCATGCGCTTTTTAGCGGGATATAATAAATGCTGTCGTTCTATTTATATGAATGGTAATGAGTTGTATTTTGGAGATATAAACCGATGAATCCTCGATAGCCTTCGCATATTGCTCGGAAAATCGCATGGGTGGAGGCGCATTTTTACTTTACTAAAAAACATCTTGGGGATTTATTTAAGGAAATCCATTCGGGGTCATGGGAGATTTGAAAACAAAACCTACGGTTTTTCTAAGCCGGGATTATAAATATGTATGCGATACTTGCGAACCGCTCAAAGGGGCGATATCAAGAGGCGAAATAATTTGACGGGGCTTTAAGAGGGGATTGTACCCTGGAGATAACGTCGAGTTTGACGAGTTGGACGCAGTCAGATTGTGCGCTTATTGGGACGCAAAGAAAAACCAGTCATGGCGTTTGCCTTTCCATAGGAACGAGGGTCTCGAAATAGGTTTTGTTTCCAACGGTTCTGTGGATTTTTCCGCGGACAAAAACTCTAATAAATTCACAAGACTTACATCGGAACATGTCACTGTCACAAAGCCTTGGCAGGAACACGCCATAGGCAATCCCGTATTGACAGCTTCAAAGATGCTGTTTCTTATAATAGATTTCGGAATAAGGCGTCCAAACCAAGGCTGGGAATGGCCGGATTGGGTGGTATTGAGCGACGCCGACAAGAGGGAGTTCTCTAAATATGTGCAAAATACAAACCTCACAATATTCAAATCCAACAATAAATTAAAGGCCATATTTGAGGAATTGTTTAAGATAGTAGATGAGAATAATATATCCGAATCAATTTCGGTGTTATCCATACTGTTTAATAGAATCTTATTGGAATTATTGTCTATTTTCAGGGGAGACTCCAACGATTATTCCAGCGACTCTCCCAATATAAATGTGGTAAAATGTTTTTTGGAGCAGCTTGAAAGCTATTGCCACGAAGACTGGACGCTCGCTTCCATGGCGGAGGACTGCGGATTAAAAACTACGCGTTTTACTTATTATTGCAAACTCCTCGCAAATTCCACTCCGATGACTCTGTTAAATCGGGCCAGGCTTAACAGGGCAAAGAAAATCATAGAGGAATCGGATCCAAATGAAGGAATATCCATAACCGATATCGCAATGAATTGCGGGTTCTCCACGAGCCAATATTTCGCGACAAAATTTAAAGAAACCTACGGGCATGGCCCGCGGGAATATTTTGTGAAATTTCACGGAATAGAAAACCGCCGCCTCCGGTAGGATTTGCCTCCTATTGGATACTATTCATTTCCGCTGTTAATTCTTCGACTTTTGAAAGGGGGACCCGAAAAGTCTAAATGCCGCGGGAGTCACTATTATACTTAGAAATGTAGATGATATAAGTCCACCTACAATCATTACAGAAACCGGATATAATAATTCCTTTCCTGGACTTTCCGGATCGAACATTAGCGGTATTAGTGCGAATGCCGCAGTTAAAGCCGTCATGAGTATGGGATTTACCCTTTCGAGCGTGCCTCGGGTTATCATATGGGCGTCGAATTTTTCACCTTCAAATTCCATGAGATAGTTGTAGTGAGAAATCATCATTATCGTGTTGCGCGCGGCGACTCCAGAAAGAGCTATCATGCCTATCAAAGACGCCACCGACATTGTTCCTATAAAATACCATGTTGCGAAAATCCCTCCCGCAAACGCAGTCGGGATTCCGAGCATGATTTGCAATACTAAAGCGGTGCTTCTGAAATGCGTGTAGAGAAGGGCAAATATTGCAAGCATTGCAAAGCCGAATAGCAGTCCTATGCGCTTGCCGGCGTCTATGCGATTCTGGAATTGTCCTTCGATATTGGCGTAGTATCCGGACGGCAGATTTAGGGAGTTGTCTATTATTTCTCTAATATTGCCCGCTAAACGCACGGAATCGCCGTCATAGGTGTTCATACCAACCACTATTCTGCGTTTGAGCCCCTCTCTGTTTATGTGATTGGCTCCGGCAGAATCCTCCACGGCGGCAAATGACGACAGCGGATATTTCTCTCCTGAAATATTTTCTATCAAGATTTCGCCCAATTTATCTTTTGAAGCAGCAGTATCCTCCTCTACTCTCAAAAACACGTCGAAGAGGGCGTCTGCGTCGGAAACTTGCGCCAAGACTTTTCCCCCGAGCAAGGTTTGAAGAATTTCGTTTATTTTTCCAATTTGAACGCCGTATAGCTTGGCTTTTTCCCTATCTACCTTAATCTTTAATTGGGCGGTTTGGGATTGCTTTTCTATATTTATATCATTTGCGCCTTTCAATCCCTTGATTTTTTCAGATAGTTCCAAGGCCTTTTGTCGCAATACAGAAAGATCGTCCCCGAAAATTTTGACGGCAATTTGCGATTGTGTTCCGCTTAGCATGTAGTCTATGCGGTGCGCCATAGGTTGGCCTATCGAATAAGTTATTCCCGCCACGGTGTCGAGCCTTGCGCGCAGATCTTTTAGTATAGCCGATTGTGGACGTTTAGACGTGTCGAGCTCAAGGTTGAATTTTACTATATTTACAGGTTCTGCATGATCGTCTTTTTCAGCGCGGCCTATTTTCATTCCCGAACTTTTTATTTCGGGATATTCCGACAAAATTTTTTGAACTATTCCTCCGATTTCCTTTGAGCGGTCTATCGAGCTGTCCGGAGAAAGCTGTAAAATAAGCAGCGAACTACCTTCGTTAAGGGGAGGTATGAAATCCCGCCCCATAATTGGAAATAATGCGAATGCTCCGGCGGATATAAATGCGGCAAAAGCTAATGCGGCATGCGGATATCTTATCGAAGGGGTTATAGCAAGCCTGTTTATTATCCATTTTATGCATCTTGATACGATAGGCTCCCTGCGCGTATTGCCAACCCTTCTCAACATTAGAGAGCAGAGGGCGGGTATTACCGTCAGCGCCACAAAGAATGATGCCGCCATCGACACTATCACGGCTTCAGAGAGAGGACTGAACATTTTGCCCTCTATGCCGCTCAATCCAAAAGTAGGTATAAAGACAATCATTATTAAGGCTGTGGCGTAAAATATCGAAGCGCGTATTTCCACACATGCATTCAAGATTACTTTTAAAGGTGCCTCGGGATTTGCCGAATTCTGATTCTCGCGCAGGCGCCTATAAACATTTTCCACATCTACGATTGCGTCGTCGACGAGCATTCCTATTGCCACAGCCAAACCACCGAGAGTCATAGTATTTATCGATGTACCCGTCAAGCGGAAGTAAATCAGCGAAATCGCCAAAGAAAGAGGGATTGCCGTCACCGTTATAAAGGTGGTGCGCACGTTGAACAGAAATACAAACAAAATGACAAATATCATGATTGCACCGTCAACTATTGCGTCTTCGACGTTATCCACGGCTTTTTTGATGAAGTCGTCTTGGCGGTATACTACGCTTAATTGCGTGTTTGGCGGAAGCGACTTTTGAATTTCGGATACCGCGGCGTCCAAATCTTTTGACAACTGCAGGGTGTCAGTTCCGGGTTGTTTGGAAATCGTTATTATTATTCCGGGTTTCCCGTTTATGGCTGCGTCTCCACGCAACTGGGCTTTGTCGATGCGGACTTCTGCGACATCTTTGAGAAGTATGTTTCCATTAGCATCAGCCTTTACGACGGCATTGGCAATATCTTCTATGGCGGAACTTCTGCCGACGTTTCTTACGCTTACTTCAACTCCGTCCCGATTGACAATTCCTCCGCCCGTGTTGGATTGCGCATTAATTGCCGCATTTTCGAGATCTTCGAGCAAAATGCCAAGAGCGCTCATTTTTGCCGTATCGGGAATTATCCTATATTGCTTTACGCCCCCGCCTGTGGACAAAACTTGGGAAACCCCGGCTATATTTGACAGTCTCCTGCCAACGGTATAGTCGGCTATTGTGCGCAATTCTATAGGCGTTATATCGGGATTGTCACTCGACAGCCCCAGAATCATTATTTCCCCCATAACAGAAGATATTGGCGCTATTAGCGGACGCACGTTTGGAGGCAGCGATGGAATAGCGGATTGCAAACGCTCCTGTATGAGCTGTCGGATATCGTATGGATCGGTGTCCCAGTCAAACTCAAGATTTATAAGGCAGAGCGATGGAGTATTTGCAGATCTAATACGAGTGACTCCATTTAGCCCGCTCAAGGCTGTCTCAAGTGGAATGCTTACGAGCGTCTCAATTTCTTCCGGAGCCATACCCGGAGCTTCGGCCACTATTGTAGCTATCGTTTTGTCAATGTCGGGAAGTATGTCCACTGGGAGTTCTCTCGCGCAATACGCTCCGTAAAAAGCTATGATTAGAGCTGCCACAAGCACTAAGAACCTGTTTGCGAGAGAGTATCCTATTATGGCGGAAAATATTTTCATGGCATTATTATTTCTTAGCGTTTCGTATAAATGCAGCAGCGAAAACTATATTTAAGAAGATAGACGCTGCCAATAGCGCATAAATCATATACCCAAAATACTCCGATGATTTTAGCCTATTAAAAATATCGTTTTTCAAAACGTCGCTCTTTATGGAATCTGTTGAATTTACGCTATTTTTTATGATGTTCCCATTAAAGGCGGCATGTTCGTATTCATTGTGTTCATGCAAATCATGTTCCGATTCGTCGTGCAGGGCGGGATTTTCCATCTTTGCGTGTTGGCTATGGTCGTGTGCGGTATCAACGGAAATTTTAGTTGCTTTGGCTGAATTTCTTTCAGTGCCCATATTATCAGCAAGCAATGTACCATGCCCGGTAATATCGGCTGGCGGCATGAATTGGAGTTGATAGGCTCCTCCGCTTGCCACAGTCTCACCGGCTTTTATACCGTGCAATATTTCAACATTTCTATCATCAGTTTTGCCTATTACAACTTGGCGTTTCTCGTAAATTTTATCTTCCGGACACTTCTCGACAAATACAAATTTCCTTGCAGTATCGCCTATGATTGAACTCTTAGGAACTATAACAGATGGTTTATTTGAATTAGTGACTATATAGAATATTCCCCGCATGCCGCTTTTTATCTCGGAAAGGGGATTATCTATCTCGAAATAAACGGGCAGGGTATTCCCGCTTTCAGAGAGTTTGGAACCGAATTTAACAAGCCTGGCTGAAAATGTTTTGCCGTCAAAAGCTTCAAGTTTTATGCGGGCGGGAAGCCCTATTTTAAGTTTCCCTATATTGCTTTCAAAAACATTGGCTACCGCGTAAAGTTTTGTGATGTCGGCTATCCGTGCAATCTCTACATTTGGTTCTACGGGACTCCCCCTCACTATATTAAGGCTTTCCACTATGCCGTCATCGGGCGCCTTTAGCAAAATCGACGGAGGTGGATTTCCCGCCAGAAAACTTTCTATCTTACATATGGGATCCCCTTTTTTTACACTTGTATCGGGACTAACATAGAGTTCTGTCACTCTGCCGGATATGCGGGACGCCACAACTGCTGTTCGCGACGGGATATTCTCAATTTTGCCGACCGCCATCACCAGGTTTTCTATGGCTTTTTTTTCGGCTTTGGCTGTTTTGAGATTTATGGATTCAAGCGACATTTTGTCAACTTGTACCAAGTTTGAAAGGCCATTTTGCAACGAGGCGTCCGGAGCGTCTCCGTGGTCGCAATTCTCATGTTGAGCAAAGAGGGAAGATGTTAAAATTAGCAATGCCAGTGATGTAATTAGATTCTTACTTTTCATTTTTTACTCCTATTCCCAAAGCGTATTTTAACGATATCGAATTTTTAGCTTGTTCGGCTACGAGAGAAATTCTTGACAGCTTTAGCTGTAAATGTGTTTGCCATGCTCCAAAAACATCTGTTATATCGGCTTGCGCGTGCTTTCTTGCGTCGAGATATTCCGCATAAATTTCGTTTGAGAATTTTTCCGCCTCGCTTTTCTGAGTGTGCAAAATCTGTAAATATTTCTCCGCGCGCGTACGGTAAACCGCAATTTCTCCGCGTATTTGATTTTCTTTTGCCGCTGAAAGGATTTCCGCCTTTCGCCTCAATGAGAGTTTTTCATCTATGCTGCCGTCAAAAGAATTTAAGGGCAGTGGTATTGAAACGCTTAATCCCATGGTTTTTTCGGGTTTTTTACCTATGGGTTCGTCGACGGTAGTTCCGGCCTCAAAAAACACACCTATTTCTATATCCTCAAATCGTCCCGCCTTTATAAGCGCTATTTGGGCATTGGCACTTTGAACGGCAATGGAATACATTCTCCAATCAGGGCGGGATTCTAAAACTTGTTGGGAAAATTTCTCGCTTGAAGGCGGAATTTCCTCAAGCTTGTCGGACAGCTTTAAGACGGCGTCCGGCGGCAATCCCAAAAGGGTTTTTAATTGGGACATTGCGGTTTCAATTTCAACTTCGTCCCGCATTATTTCAATTTGAAGGTTTGCAGATTCACTCTGGGCGCGCTTCGCTTCAAGAGGCGATCTTTCCGCGCTTAGAACAGCGGATTTTAGCGCTTTCTCAAATTCTTTTGCCGCCTTCAACATTTCCCGCTTGGCGCCGCCCGTAGATACCTTTTCGAGAACGTATATGTAAGCGGTTTCTACTTGGAGCGCTAATATTCTACGGGCTTCTTCATATTCCAATTCCGCAAGTTTTATATCTATATTTCCGACGTCACGCTCTTTTGACAATCGCCCAAACAATGGAAATTTTTGAGCTATTTCTGCCCGTACCGCATATTCGCCTTCATTTGAGAAGAGGGTGTCGTTGCCGTATTCGGCGCTTATTACAGGATTTTCCATGCGCCCTGATTGCCGAGCTCTGCCTTTTGCCGCGGCGATTCCTTCTTGCACCGCTTTCAGGTCGAGATTATTATTTAAGGCGAACTCTACAGCTGCCGAACGTGTTAATTCAATGACGGGATTTTTGGAAGCCCCCGATGCAAAGAGAAATTGCAGGCATATTGCCGCAGCCAAAATTTTCTTCATTTCGTTTATAATTTTTAGGGTTGTGAAAATTGCGCGTAAGCGCACCATTTCTGACAATTACCCAAATCAAATTATAAGCGGAACACATATTGGCTTGATACTCAAACCATTCCGGTTCTGTAAATATTGTGAACTATATGTATTCTTGTGAGGAAGCGGCAATTTCGATATTGCATACGAAATATTATAATAAGCGCATATCTGAGGCCCCGACAACTTCAGTGATTTAGAAATTATTTTTGGAAGGTCTTGGGGCTCAATTAGCAAATCAACACATGTGGAAGCTTTGTGAGAAGACAATATCTTTGATGCGGAATTGTCAAAGTCGCTTTTTTGTGCGCAGCAATGAAAAGATGAAAAATCTATATGTACGGAATCATTATGAAAACACACGATAAAGTTATCGACAACTCCAGCAAGAGAGTTTATCGAGAAGCACACAAGAAGCAATATAGCTGTAATTTTTCGCATGCGATTTTTTTGTTCTAAAGAAACTTTGATGCAGTTCAAGCTTTTTTGAAAAAGCTAAAAATCCTTCGGCTAAGTACATGAGTATATGATTATTGTTATAAGTAGGCTCACACTCATATTTAATTTTACAAGATTAGTTCCTCAGATTTTATCGACGAAATTTTATTCTTTTAAGTTGCAAATCACGGCATGAGTAAAATATATGTAATTCCCTAATGCATTTTTATTAGGTATTCCTAAAGGGTGTTCTTTTTTATCGATATTATCATATACTCCTCGATGTTAGAAATATATGGCATGGTTATACTTAATATTGGCAGGAATTGCGGAAATAGGTTGGCCTTTGGGTTTTAAACTTGCGCAAAATTCCCAGATAAAAATCTTTTGGATTCTTTTTGCTGTAATTGCAATGGCATTAAGTGGATACCTATTGTATATAGCCCAGAAGAGCATTCCCATTGGGACTGCCTATGTTGTATGGACATCTATAGGCGCTTTAGGAACTTTTATATTGGGCGTGCTATTTTTTGGGGATCCCTTAACTCTTATAAGAAGTTTCGCCATTATCCTAATCTTATCTGGCGTTATAATTCTGAAAATATCATAACTTAACGTTATTTTACAGCCAGAGTAGTGGGGGCAAGAGTTAGGGTTAGAACCGTTATGATGCCAATTGCTATAACCAAGAGGGCAATCCAGCGGTTATTTTTTGCCCCCACCTTGACAATCCAAACCCTGTTTGAAATGAGATGCAGAATAACCGCAACCAACATTAATATGCCTACATACAAATGCAACGTCTCCCAGTCATGTTTAGTCAGACCTAATACCGATTGAGGTCCCAATCCCTTCACGAAGGAAAATTTCATCATTAAACCTGTTCCTGCCAAAAAGCAGAAGCAGAAGAATAAAATAGTGTCAACAGTACGTTTTAATACCAGCATGGCATTAGACTGATTATACCATACTCTTATACAAGCATAATTTTTTCTTAAATGAACCTTGAATTTCAATTTACGCGCTTATCTTATATTATGATTTTTGCATAGAAGATTCCAAAAAATTCCGGAACTATATCATGCGTATGCTAAATAAAATTTTCCCATGTGATTCAAAGTCTGTCATATTTCATGAAAAAATTCAAATGCGTTGTCTCACTTGAGATAGTTCACGCTCATAGTGTTATCTTTTTAGTTGAATATAATTATTTTACATATAATTACAAATTTATGAATTTCCGTCCGATTTTTTTCTTACTTCTCTTTTTATTATGCGATGCCTTTGCGGCTCATGATAGAAAAAATGTCGTATTGATAATTGCCGACGATTTGGGATATGGAGATATCAGCTTCTCAGGGGCAACTACCTTCAAAACCCCCAATATAGATTCGCTCGCGAATAAAGGAATCGTATTTTCAAATGGCTATGCTACGGCTTCCACATGCACACCGTCGAGATACAGCATGTTTACAGGTGAATACGCCTGGCGGCAAAAAAAGGCAAAGACAGGAATTCTCGCCGGAGACGATCCTCTATGCGTACCTACAAATGCGCTGACACTCCCCAAAATATTCAAATCTGCCGGATATGCCACATGCGCCGTAGGGAAATGGCATCTTGGATTGGGAGACGGGTCTGCCCCCCTAAATTTTAATGCAGAAATACGGCCAAATCCCAACGATATAGGTTTTGATTCTTCATTTATAATTCCTGCGACGGTCGATAGGGTCCCTACGGTTTGGTTGAGGGACGGGAAAGTTGTGGGATTAGATCCAAAAGATCCGATAGAGGTCAGTTATAATAATAATATCAGCGATACTCCCACAGGGCTTGAACGTCCGGATTTGCTCAAACAAGGCGCAGATAAACAACATTCTTGCAGCATAATAAACGGCATAAGCAGAATAGGCTACATGCGCGGCGGACATTCAGCGAGATTCGTGGACGAGGAAATTCCGACAAACGTCGTGCGCGAGGCCTCCGATTTTATAGAGAAAAATAAGAATCGACCATTTTTTCTTTATGTGGGACTTTTTGAACCCCATGTTCCGAGGACTGTCGATCCTAAATTCGCCGGAACTTCGGAATGCGGAATACGCGGAGATGCAATCGTGCAGGCCGATTGGCAAGTAGGCGAGATTGTAAAATCGCTTAGAGATGCGGGCGTATTGGACAACACCATAATAATATTTTCAAGCGACAACGGCCCCGTTGTATTCGACGGATATTACGACAATTCAGAACGCGATTTGAACGGACATAAACCAGCTGGAATTTTTAGAGGCGGCAAATATAACATATATGACGGCGGAATGAGGGTGCCGTTTATAGTCGTAAATCCAGATGCCGCTGTAAACGGCCTCAGCAGTGCCTTGGTCGGGTTAAACGACTTGCCCGCAACATTTGCGGAAATGCTGCACGTTAAAATACCCGAAGGAGAAGCGATAGACAGCGCAAGCGCTCTCCGAAATTTTACTTCCGCAAAAGAGCCAGGCGCGCGCAAAGAAATCGTTTTGCAGGGTACGCGGGGAAAGTCGATAAGAATCGGGGATTGGAAATTTGTTCCCAAAACCCATGGAGACGCCGCCGATATAGGTTCGGGTGCAAATCCAAGAGACAAGCGTTTTGCAGATGCGATTGTTCACGAAGACTCGCTTTATAATTTAAAAGAGGATCCTTCCGAAACACGCAATGTAATTTCACAATATCCGGAAATCGTAAAAACCTTGAAAAATCGCCTTTTAGAAATCGAGAAAATGAAATAATCCGAAACTTTTTAAGAGATGAATTGTTTAAACCACCGGTGCGCTCTAAAAATATTTTTATGAAGAAAATACCGTCGCTTGTTTTTTTTGTATTGCTTGGAAGTTCATTGCTTTCCGCAGAAAAGCGTCCCAATGTGATAATAATAAATCTCGACGATCTTGGAGCAGGTTGGCTGACTCCCTATACGAAAAAACTGAAAATTTCTGACTTAGACGCCGACATCACAAAACTTTTCATAGCTACTGGAAATAAAAATTTTGATTTGGGCAAATGCTTGAAGCTTGTTGAAAGCGGCACTCCCTATATAGACTCTCTCGCATCGCAAGGTGTCGTTTTTAACCGTTGTTATGCGTCGAGTAATTTGTGTGCCCCCTCAAGAATGGGCCTTATGACAGGCAAGTATCAGCAAAGATGGGGCGTTTGCGACCTCGCAAGCGCGATATCAAAAGGGTTTAAAAACGACAAAGTTTCCCTGCTTGCTAAGAATTTCAAAGATGCGGGATATTCCTGCGCGGCAATAGGCAAATGGCATGTTTCAAGGCATAATGAAGAAGATTTTCAAGCGGCGGTGCGCCGACAAAAACAATCGCTCAAATCTCCCACACAGTTTTTTACCGTGCGCGGGAAAAAAATACCTAAGGACGACGTCTTAGAGGGGGACAGACGTTCGGCATGGGCGTCCTGCGCCGATGGAGAATGGCCGACCGACCTGGGATTCGACTATTACTTCGGATATAATCTTCACGATAGCAGATATTATTGCGCCGCAGATTTGTGGGAAAACAAGTCGCGAGTTCCCCAACGTCCGGAGGGTGAATTTCTTACGGAGCTTCTCGCTGAAAAAGCGATGTCTTACATGGAAAAATCTTTAAAGAGCAAAAATCCCTTTTTGTTATATTTCGCTCCTATGACCATGCACGGGCGCCTTGATCCGACTCCCGAGAAATACGCCGTAGAAAGCTCTATGCCAAGGGTAGCAATACATGTAGAACATATGCGTTCCATCGACGCAGCAGTACGGGAATTCTTCGATTTGTTAAAGAAATACGGCGAAGATAAAAACACAATATTCGTTTTATGCGCAGATAATGGCTCTCCATATATAGTGCCTCCCTCCAATGCTCCGTATAGGGGAGGTAAAGGGCAGGGATGGATAGGAGGCTCAAGGGTACCTCTCATAATCTGTGCGCCAAATGCCAAACCGGGGTATTCTGAAGCATTAGTGAGCCTCTTAGACGTATTCCCAACTGCGATGGACTTTGCAAAGATTGATATTCCCGAAGGGCTCGATGGGGAATCGCTTAAGCCCGTAATTTTGGGAGAGAAAACAGTTTCTAAACGGAAGAACTTTTTTACAGACGGGCTTCACGCAATAACATGGTATCCCAATGCCGATTGGGGGCTTGTGAAAATGAAGACACAGGACGGAAATAGATGCCCCATGTTCGCCTTCAATATTTCCGCCGACAACAAAGTCTATCTGGCGATTTCCTCGACAAAACAGGGGGCATACAAGCATGCCCCCGACGCGATTCCCCCAATAAAACATTTTTATGACCTAAATTCCGATCCCAAACAACTTTCTCCTATTCCCGAGTCTGAGGTCGGCAAAAACATGCGCAATCAGCTCTATGAATGGCTAAAATCTTTGCCATCTCCACATGACACCATGTTGACTAAGAATAAGACGCATGCGTATAAGGAGCTTCTCGATATAACGTCGTATAGATAATAAATGACATTAACTGAGACTTTGCGCATGTTCTATTGTGGAACTATACCAAGCACTTTCATCTTCGGAATCGCTGTCTTAAAAATCATATTTTTAAGATTTATGGCTATTCCGATTTTAAAACGTTTTTAATATATTCCACTTCGGTTGGATCCCACGGGGTTCCGTCAGGTTTAAAAATATCGTGGAACCAAATATTAGAATTTGGTGTATCCTTTGCGATTCTTGGCCATGGAATCCATGTTTGCATTTTACCGGCAACTAATCCGAATGAGCAACTCCATATCCGTTCCTCCTTGAGGTATTTTAAAATGGGATTAAATGTGCTTCCAAGATGGCGAGCCATCCACTCAAGGCACATAATTGGGCGATCATATTTCCGCATCTCCTTCACCAAGTTAATATGTGTTCGTAGGGGAGAATAGGTGTGGTATGAAATTACGTCGCTTTCTTCATACTGGGTCTTATTAAACATTTTTCCATGCGGGCTTGAATCGGGCTCATATACGCCAAAGGTAATCGGCTGCAACGGATTGCACTCTCTGGCCCACTCCGCGGATTCCTTTACAAGTTTTAATGCGCATTGCTTTAACCTTTTTACATCGTCTTCAGTAAGGGACTTGGCCCCGCCGACGATATGTTCGCTTCTTATATTGCCCGGCTCATTGTAGATGTCCCATAAAACCACCCGTCTATCATTTGCGTATCTCTTAATAATAGATTGCACATACTGTTTCATGTAATCCCATTTTGATGTGTCTGCCAAGATTTCCAAACTGGGAGTCTTCTTCCATCCGGAATTGTGGGTGTTGTTAGGCTCCGGCTGTTTGCCGAGTTTGCCGTCATTTTTGCCTCCATTTGTGAAAAATGTAAACGAGACTGCAATATTGTATTTGTCGGCGCATTCTAAGAATTTGTCAATGCGTTCCTCAAGCCCTTTGGGATCGTCATGCCAGACCAAGTCGTTTAAAAACACCCTGACAAAGTTAAACCCTATTGAAGACGCCAATTTTAATTCTCTATCAATTACGTTAATATCGAAACTTTCTTTGCTCCAAAATTCGATTGAATTTATAGCATAACTTGGAATGAAATTAACCCCGGCTCTATACGGTTGCGCGTTGTACCATTCATTTGCCTGTTTTGGAGTCCAACGCTCTCTGGCGGCAAGGTGGGATATATTTGCAGCGCACAATGCGAATACAGTTAACTCAAACAGCGTTTTCAAGTTGAAGAATTTTATAATCATATAGCAGCCTTTTATTTTATGTTATTTTCAAATTTTCGAAGTTTGCGACGTTTTAAAGGGATTTAGGTCTTGCAAATTCAGATTTCATTTTTTGGGGGCTTTTTTTATAATATAAATTGAATGCTTTTGAAAAAGAATAGGCGTTGGAGTATCCTATTTTTTTTGCTATGTAAGAATTTGTATATACTCCTGTTTTAATCAACTCGAAGGCGATTTTCATTCTTACCCCTGCAAGAATTTTTGAGAAACTTTTTGCATATAGTTTTTTACATAAATTATCAAATTCGCGAAAAGTCATTCCGCAATTTTTTGCGACTTCCCGGGCCTTCCACTTTTTTGCAGGATTAGATTTTATAGCTTCCAGAATTTTTTTTATTTCCGATATGCTTTTTTTAGGTTTTGAGAATTCCCTCCGCAAAACCAATATAAAAGCTTCCGCTATCATCTCTAACACCTCAAAGGAGCGGTTCTTGTTAAAGATTTCTTCTTTAAACGCTTTGGATGGAGCTACTATCTCTTGAAATTCATTTAGGCGTTTTATTCTTATTTCATCTCCGAGTAAATCGCGCCAGTATGGAATATCGCATAAATGAATCCATATAACTTCTGTTTCCATATTTACATATGAATCCAACTGACTGTCGGGTGGAAGTATGAGACATTCTCCCGGATTTGCATTGTAAGAATGCTTATTGGACTTTGATGAATAACTTCCCGATACCGTTATGATGAAATCAAAAAATCCTTTATTTATTCTGGAATGATAATAACCATTTGCATGGTTTGCAATTCCGATCACATTAACGCCAAATTTTTCCCAAAAATTGTGGGATAATTTTATGGGATGTATCACAAAATTATCCCTAAAACCTACGGTTTTTTCTTTCTTATATTCAGATATATTGAAATTGCTGAACAAAGTTATAGTGCTGCCGCTATCCCAGAGTTTAAGTTCATCGTCGTCAAATAACTTCCATACATAGGAAATGTTCTTTCCCCTTTTAGCTGAAGTGTTTTTTTTTCATCATCCAAGTAATCGCTATAAAGTGCCATATATAATTCGAGGTCATGATACATAAAGTTAATGCAAATGTCAATGGTAATAAAAGACATCTTTTACAAAATGGACATCATTGACGCGCAGTGGCAAATTTTATATCATGTAATCGAGCATTTCGCTCCGCATTTTTAACAACACAGTAATATTTTTATCTGCTATGTCGAAATCCAATATAATAAAAGTGCTTTCTATTGTTGTCTGTATCGCGCTTGTCCAGCCTATATATGCTGCTGGAGAAGGTGTTAAAGCCTGGGAGGAAACTTTAACCCTTCCTTCCTACAAACTAAATCCTCCGGAGATTGCGCCTGTGTTCGACTGTGATTGGTCGTACCAACGCGCGAGGCGTTCAGTTTATCCATATCCGCTCAACGACAATATGACACGCGAAATGAAGCCCGAAAATTTTACGGCGCTTTATCTTGAAAATAAGTATGTAAAGCTTTGTGTTTTACCCCAAATAGGCGGCAGGTTATTTTACGCTATTGATAAAACAAACAACTACGATATTTTTTATCATCAAGATGTTATTAAACCGGCAAATGTGGGTATGACCGGCGCTTGGATTTCTGGCGGGGTGGAGTGGAATGTATTCCACCATCACAGGGCAACCTCCCATGCGCCATGCAATTATAAGATAGAGTCCAATACCGACGGCAGCATGACAATATGGCTGGGCGAAACGGAATGGCGGCACCGCATGTCTTGGGCGATAGGCATCACTTTGCATCCCGATAAATCTTACATAGAGATAAGCGGCCGCCTGAGCAATCAGACCGAGAATGTAAACACTATGTTATATTGGTCCAATGTTTCAACCGCGGCGAATGAAAATTATCAAATAATATTTCCGCCTACAACCGAGTTTGGAACTTTCCATTGCAAATCCAGCTTTTGCCATTGGCCGATAACAAAAGAGCCGTATAACGGAATTGAGGAATACGCCAATGGCGTCGATGCTTCATGGTGGAAAAACAATCCGTATGGGGTTTCTATATTTGTCCACGATTTAAAAGACGATTTTATTGCGGGATACGACCATGGCAAAGATGCCGGCACAATGCTTGTAGGCAATCACAATATAGTAAAGGGCGGTAAATTCTGGTCATGGGGGTATAACTCCGGGTGGCCCACAAAAATACTGACAGAAAATGCCGGGCATTATATAGAACTCATGACAGGCGCCTATTCCGACAATCAACCGGACTATTCTTGGCTGTATCCTTACGAAGTAAAAAAATTTTCCCAATATTGGTATGGAATTAGAAACATAGGCGGGGCAAAAAAAGCGTCTAAGGTAGCCGCCATAAACTTGGACGTGCAAAAAGACGGCAAGGTGCGCGTAGCGGCAAATGCAACCGAATATTTGCCGCAGGCAAGGGTTTTATTATTGAAAAACGGCGAAACTATTTTTGACAAGAGCGTAGATATATCTCCGGAAAAGCCCTTTTCTGAATATGCGGCGATAAGCGGAGAATTTAAGGATACGGATTTGACAATGAAACTTATCCGTAATGACGGCAAGGAGCTGCTTTCATATACTCCCATCAAAAACGACGCGTCAAAACCGTTGCCTGAAATTGTAGCGCCTCCATTGCCGCCGTCCGAGATTAAGAACATTGAAGAATGTCTGTTGGTTGGCATGCGCAATTACCAGTTCTTCAATCCGTTCATCAAACCGGAAGATTACTTTGAAGAAGTCTTAAGGCGAGATTCGGGAAATGTGCGCGCAAATATTATGATGGGCACCATTTGGCGCAAACGCGGAGACAATCAAAAGGCTGAAAAATACTTTAGAACCGCTTATGAACGCCAGAGAAAAGATTATACCAATCCCAAAGACTGTGAGGCGATTTATAATCTCGGCTTGATTTTAAAGGCGGAAGGCAAGACCGAAGATGCGATAGAAATGCTGTATAAGGCAGTTTGGAATTATGAGTATAATTCGGCGGCGAACTATCAACTCGCCCAGATTTACGCCGCGCAAAAAGATTACGAAAACGCTTTAGAGCGTTTGAACGAAGCTATTTTCAGAAATAACGGGAATCTCGACGCCTTAAACTTAAAAACAACCATATACAGGCTTACGGGGGATAAAAAGTCCGCACTGGAATGTATCGAATCCGTATTGGAAGTTGATCCTCTCAACTCTTACGCATTATACGAAAAATCGCTTATTGAAGGCGGGACTTTTTTCCCAATTTTCATGCGCGATGAAGTTCAATCCTATTTGGAGTTAGCCCTGAAATATTTGCATAACAGCTTTGAAGATGAATGCGTAAAATTACTGAGCGATATAGAAAAGCGAAAGCCCTCGCCGATAGTAAAGATGTGGCTTGCTTATTTGGCAGATTGTAAAGGAAACAAAGAATCCGCCAAGGAATTTTATCAAAAAGCGCTTTCCGAACCTATGGATTATTGCAATCCTTTCAGGTTGGAGACTGTTGCGGTCCTGAAAAAAGCTAAAGAATATTTCCCAAACGAAGCTAAGATTTACTATTACCTCGGAAACCTCTATTATGACAAACAACCGGAAAAAGCTGTAGCGGAGTGGGAAAAATGCATTGAATTAGACGGCAAATTCGCTTATGCGCACCGCAATATTGGATGGGCGTATTGGAAATATTTTAGAGACTATTCAAAGTCGATGAAATATTATTCGCGCGCCGTAGAGCTTGCTCCTGACCAGGCCTTATTCTTGGAAGAGATAGATCAAGTCGCGGAGGCAAACAACGATTCCGTAGAAAGCAGATACAACAGGCTGAAGAAACTGCACGATACTTGCGTGAAGCGATATTATCCCCTTGCTGCTGAAGTCGTCACTGGCACATTTGTGGGAGATTACGACTATGTATTAAAACTTCTAAAAGAATGTTATTTCCCAACCCGCGAAGGGGTTGCAAACTTCCACGATGTGTTTGTCGATGCATTATTGATGGCGGCGGAATCGAAAGCCGCCAAAGGCGATTTTTCGGAGGCGAAGGCCCTGTGCAAGCAAGCCTTTACATATCCGGAAAACCACCAGGTTTTCTATTACGATACACGCAATCCGCGCGACGCCCAAATATATTATACTTTGGCCAGTATATGCGAACGATCCAAAGATAAATCCTCGGCTGAGGCCAACTATAAAAAAGCAGCTGAAGTAAATACCAAGAAAACAAATTATCGCTACTGGCGGGCGCTCGCATTGGAGAAATTGGGAAAATCCGATGAGGCAAAGGCAATCTTTAATGATCTTGTCGAAGAGGGAAAGAATGGAATCGTAAAAAGGCACATTAATTTTTACGGATCTGAAGGCACTACCGGCAATACTGTCGAGTTCATAAATTCATGCGCCTATTATACTATGGGACTTGGACAAGCGGGACTCGGCAATAGAGAAGAAGCAAAAGCTTCTTTTGTTAAATCTGTAGAATTAAATCCCAATTACCTTTGGTCCAATGTGATGTTAAAATCTATAAAATAAGAATGGATATGGATAATTTTATAAAAATTAGCGCGCTATTATGCGCGCTAGTCTACCAGATGACAACAGTGTCTGCCCAAACTGTGTCAAAGGATTTTTTTGGAAAAACATCGGACGGAATCGATACAAACGTAATCACCCTGGAAAATTCTTCTGGAATGAAGATAAAAATGACCGATTACGGGGCGACAATGCTTTCTGTAATAGTTCCGGATAGAAATGGCGTATTTAAAGATGTAGTCCTGGGATTTAATACCCTGAAAGAGTATGAATCTCAAGACAGGTATTATGGCGCGACACTCGGGCGTTTCAACGCAAGAATTGAAGGCGGCCGATTTGTTTTAGACGGAAAGGAATATAGAACCACCATTAACGAGCCCAACCACAATACCACCTTGCACGGAGGGAAAAATGCTTTTGACAGGCAAGTCTGGAAATCTAAAACTTATACCTCAAGCGATTCATCGAGCGTTGAGTTTTCCCATATCTCCCCCGACGGCGATAACGGATTTCCGGGCAATTTGGAAGTGACGCTCACTGTCACGCTCACAAATAATAATGAAATCGTATTCCTTTATAAGGCGACGACCGACAAGCCTACCCCTATAAATTTGTCCAATCATATTTATTGGAATTTGAAAGGGGAGGGCAACGGCACTGTACACGATAACATTTTAACTATAAACGCCGACAAATTCACTCCCCACAAGAAAAATTTTATACCTACGGGAGAGATTCTTCCGGTGGAGAATACACCATTTGATTTTAGGCAGCCCCATACGATCGGAGAGCGCGTAGATTCGGATTGTACGCAGTTAAAATACAATAAAGGCTATAGCCATAATTATGTATTGAATCGGGAAAGCGAGAAGGAGCTGGAGTTTGCCATTAGAGTTGTAGAACCAGAGACGGGCAGGGCGCTCGAAGTTTATACGACACAGCCGGGTTTACTATTGCATACTGGGAATGTTTTAGACGGTACCGATATAGGGAAGTCCGGAAAAGCTTATCAACGACGTTCTGCCATTGTTATTGAACCGCAACATTTTTGCAATTCTCCAAACCAAAAGAATTTCCCAAATACCATTCTGCGCCCTAACAAAGTTTTTAAGGAAAAATGTATATGGAAGTTTTATAGCGTCAGATAAAAAACCGGAAATTTAAGAATATAAATAAATATAAAGCGGTTTCATGTAGTAATTTCGGACATCTTTCAGGTTTTGGACATTGTTTACAAAATATAAAATTTATATTAACATAAATTCGCAACAATAGAATAGGAGGCAAAATGGAAAAGAAATGTTTGATTTTAAGTGCTATGTATTCGTTAGTGTTTGGCAGTACGCTTATTGGGCAAACTTCATACATAATGAGAGGCGATACTTCTGCCAGTGTAATAAATAATGGAACTGACTCATATATTGCGGTTGTGGCGCCAAATTTAACACTTACAATCGATGAAGCGTTAACCAATAAGCGGTTTTATTTCGACGGAAGCAATATCAATAGCTTCACGGTAGATTTTATTAAAGACGAGCAAGGTGTTTTCCCTATTTATTCCGTACAATTTCTTCCAACATTTCGCAATTACGCCAATGGTACCGATAATAAAATTGGACCAACCTCTATCACACTCCAAGGTGATGGAATTTTTATGATATTTGGTGATAACTCATCTGTTCCGGGAGCTGTATTCGGTTCAGTTTTTTCATCTTCAGGAACATTGGAACAGGCAAGCTATGATGCGAGTGAACTTGTAGGTAATTTTGCAATTATGAAAGGCGGGATTTCAGTTTATGGTGGAGTATCTGTAAGTTTAAACAATGTTGCTCATTACGATATCAATTCTGATATAAATATAATCGGAAAGGCGGCCGGAGCTGGAACTTCTCTTACTAATGTAGTTTGGGGTGACCCTTTAACGGATTCTGATCCAAAAACATCTCTGGTTATATCCAATTATTCAACAATAGAAGAAACGAGTTCTGGCAACGTATATAGCGCTTTTCTCCCAAATATAAATCTTGAAGGCAATGCTACTGCAAACATCACAACAAAAGAGGAAATAAACAATTTTGCAGGTAAAAAAATAACAACCAGCGACACTTCCGATATCACGTTAAACATGTCTAATGCCACTCAGAATGTATCTGGCGGCAGTTTAATAGCAAATGATTCTTCAAGCATCAATTTGTTAGTCGAACAAAATTTGACTCTTGAAAGTGTAATTATAGACAAAAATGCAAAAGTTATACTCAGCGGAGCCGACACAAATATCAATTCGATTACTTTTAACGGAGATGGTGGAAAGTTTACGATAAACAGCGTAATGCAGCTTAACGCGGGCGAAATTAAATCTACTGGCGACGCCGCTATTGGAATAATTGAACTCAACGGCAATTTCTTTAGCTTTTCTAAGTACATTGAAACTGATGATTTTATGCTTTTTATTGAAGATTTTGAAGAAGGGCTTGTAAGATTCACAGCTGATATAGATTTATTATCCAAAGACGAAAACGGTGTTTTAACTTATATCAAAGCCTCCGATGGGGCCGGACATTTGCAAGATTTGTTCGTGATGTCCGATGGTACATTGACCATGAATATAATTCCTGAGGCGGCTGATTATGCCGCGATTAGCGGATTAATTTCCCTGGGATTTTTACTATATCGCCGAAGGAAGTAATTCAATCTTTAAAGTATAAACATAGGCAATAGTTATCATATAACTCTTGCCTATATTATTTTTGGTATAGCTTCTTTTTTAGGAATAAGCTTTCCTTGCTCTATCAAAAAAAGATCCACTTTCCAAGAGGTTTTAGCGTATTTAAAGCTGTCGCATTGCCAGGAAGTTGTAATATCCAACGGGAAGATTCTCACCCATAACATACTTTTAATCCTTTACAAAATCAACTGCCAACCTAAAGATACACATGATTCCATGTAATAGTCATTGAATATATATATGCAAAAACTGTTTATACTTTTGTTGGCTATTTTTATTCCCATAATGGGGCTTTGTGCTCAGTCCTCTGTAAGAGAACGAAAAAACTATCTCAAGCAGCGCATAAGATATGCAGAGGAAGATATTAAGCAGTGGAATAAAGAGCTTAGGTTGCTCCAATCTCAAGGCGTATTTTCAAACCCTAAGTTCTCCAATAAAAATGAAGATTCAAAGCCAATGAATCTAAACGCGGTTTTAATGGTTAACAACAGCGGAGGGGCTGCAACGGCTTTTTTGGGGAAAATCGGAGGAAAGACTTATTTGGTCTCAAACCTGCATGTACTCGGTGAGATGAAAAATGCCAGGATAACAACTCTCGACGGGAAAGAAATCCATCTTCCGCGCACATGTTTTCTCGAGAAAGGCTTTGATTTGTTTCTTGCGGAGTTGGATTCAATTCCGGACGGAGTCGTCCCCTTAAATATTTCGGACGATGTAATCTCGGATACTAAGTTAAACGACGATATTGTAGTATGCGGCAATAGCCAGGGCGGAAACGTAATGCGCGACATAGAAGGTACGCTGCTCGCGGTCGGGCCAAAGCTAATCGAAACCGACTGCAATTTTTATAAAGGCAATAGCGGCAGCCCAATGATACATAAGGAAAGCGGTAAAGTCATAGGGGTAGTTTCATATATAATGACCATAGATGACGATCTCTCATCAAGAATTACCAATAAGTCCAATGCTAAAGATTTCTAAATTAGGTTCTTTGCATATAGATTGGATACCATGAATAACAAGAGGGAAATTTCATATGAAACCGTGGTCGATACTATGGAGGCCCTTAATAGCTCTGAAAAAAACTCGAATACATAGTCAATTTCATAATGGACTTGAAGTATCCATCGTCTGCGGAATACCCAGAATTGGCGAGAATCGCTACGAGCTACGAAACTGCCGCAGAGGATGCAAAAAGGCTCTCCAATAATAGAAATGCCTTGAATAGAATCAACGGAGCAAAAAAGACTCTGCTCGGCAAGCTGGAAATGCTCGCGGCGGCTGAAGCTATGAAATTAAAGTCTCTAAATGTTGACGACGTTTTTAGCGAGAAATGCGAAAGCCTTTCAAAAGGATATCAGGACATAAAAAATTACTGCAATAAAAGGGCCAAGGCCTTTTAGTAGCGTGCTATATCTACTAATCTACAATCCAAGAGTTCTCCTTGCATTTTTGTGATTATATTCCAATAATCATCCAATAAAGGATAGTGGATTTTCATAGCGCATTTTCTTAGGTTTTCATATTCTATTCATACTTTTAAATATATTCTTTTAATTCCTTTATTTTAATATAAATTAGATATTTCTATTGAAGTTTTTTGTATAATATTTTTAGCTTAAGTTTTATAAATATGGCATACGGCATATAGATAATTAACTTCAGAAAATTGCATTGAAATTCCATGAGGCGAGAAAATCAATTAAGAGACGAGAAATTAGATATTTACAGAGGTTTTTTTATGATATATATACTCTCTGTAGTCCATTTAATTTATTGGTTGAGAATTGAGTTTATCGCGCCATACATAAAAGGATTGTTTTTGATAGAAATGCCCATCGTATTCTATGTTTCTGGCTGGGCCTATTCAATTTCTGCTAAAAAAACATATTTAAAACATATTGCGAGTAGGCTGAACAGGATATTGACGCCATATTACATATTCATAATCCTGATAAGCTTGCTGCTTATTGTGTTGTCATTTTTTACTTCCATTGAATACGTTTCTCAAGTTTATACTAAAAAATATTGGATAAATTCTTTTCTTTTATCTTCGCCCGCGTCAAGCGCAATTTGGTTCGTTAAAACCTATTTGATGATATCATTATTAGCGCCGATATTTTATCGCCTTAGAAACCACCTAAAGCTTTCTTTCTTTGTTACTATATTTGTATTATTTTTCACGCGATACTACGGCCTTTCAAATCATTTATATTATATTTTCTGCTATGGATTTTTCTTTCTTGCAGGCATTTGCCATAAGCAAATACTTTCCGTCATTTCAATAAAAGATAAATTCATTTATTCATCTATATCGCTTATAATAATTATATGTCTCTTATTTTTCTGCAATTATGACTTCGATATGCAAATTAATAAATTTCCGCCGTCATTGTTATTCTTTTCGTATAATGTATTCTTTCTATTGATTTTCGGCGGCTACATTTCAAAAGTTTGTGTCTCATTATGCAGAAACAGATTTATAAAGAAGATTGTCGATATATATGCGAAAGAAGGCTATCCCATATACCTATATCAAATTATCCCCTTTTATCCGCTCAGACTTATATTCATGAAACTACACGCGGCGGATATTCCGTATCAATTACCTATTGAGATTATACTGCTACTTCTGTCGTTTATATATATCATATTAAGCGGCGCATTACTCGGTTATATTATAGAAACCATCAGACATAAAATATTTCGCCGTACCACGACTGCGCCTAACAAACAACCAAGCTGACTTTACCCAGAGCCGAAGTTTTATCTATTTATAAATAAAATATGAAAATCGTTATACTCATATTTTGTCTTTTTATTTCACTCAATATTTACGCAAATACGGAAGATGCGCTTTGCATCAACTTTGCACGGGTTTTGTTGGGATTGGAACCTGGCAAACATATAGTTTGCGTTTCCATCGATTCATATAAATCTTCTAATGATGTGCCTTTTTCTAAGTATAATTATATAAAGTCGCCAAATATTGAAAAATTTAACTCCGAATCTTTCCCTTTATTGAGAAGTAGCGTATTAGCGTCATTTTGCGGTTCAAACGACACGATTATTTTTATTGAAAAAGAACCTCCAAATCTATCGAATAATACTCTGGCATTATTGCGCGATACTAAATGGTTGATAATTATAGAGTCACAATATAAAAATGGAAAGATTTTAGGGAGGAAAGATATATTAACTGAAAAGCAATTAAACTCATTAAAAGAATTTAAGTTTATAAACGAAGAGACTTTATTCTCGATCCCAACTCCACAATATACTAATGGCGTTTGCCTTCAGTGGAATGAAAGACTTTTTAATTTCCCAACTGCCTTAATTAAAGAAGATATTTCGCTTATAGAAGATATCGCAATAGTGGCGTCTGTCTTATGCCCAAAGAAAACTGACATTTCCGATGCAACTAATATCCTTAATGGTTTAGATAATGTTAAATCCAAGTTGCGCACCCGTTTGGGGGAAAAAATTTATGCGCAGGCGTACAATATAATTAAAAGCAATTTAACAAAAAACAAAATACAAACTAAATAAAAACATCTGTACTTGATAAGCGCATAATTAGAGATAATATACAGCAATAAAGATTGCAATATTCCAAATATCCCTGATACTTAGAACAGAGGAAAGAGATGTTTATTAGAGGAGATTTTCTATGAATAAGTGTAATTTTATAAATTCTATTATATTCATAATATTACTATTATTTCTTTTCTTTATTGCTGCAGCATTTCTCATGTCAGTTTTTGTAGGAATTCCTGCAGGAGCTGCTGGTGCAATATAACTTATAACGTAAGACTCATTTTTTATAAAATTCAACCATACACAAAAGAGCGTAATTTGATTGAATGGTAAAAAGAGTTGCGATGAAATTTCAAGGTTTTTGCAAGTGTATTGCAAAAACCGTTTTTTCCTCAAACGTTCGATTTTTTTGCGGATTATCGGCCCGCGCGTCGAGTTTTTCCTCAAATTAACACCAAATGGCAACATCGCCCGCAACTATTGAATTTAAGGGCATTTAAGTCCATTTAAGGCAATTTAAGCCTTCCTCATATCACAAACTGCTCAAATCAGCCGATTCTCCGGGCGACTTCCGGCAGGTTCCGGCGCAGCTTCTCCCGTCTGGGGAGGGCAAAGTAATGCCGCCAGCTATAAACCGTTCTTCGGAGGACTCCCTACAGCAACAATCCGGGCAGAAAAAGCGCGTTACGGCGGTGGAAAAACTCGAGCCAGATTCGGTGAAAAATTTTCACTTCATTGACCTGCCGGAGAACATGCGCGGGGAAACCGCGATGAAGGTCGAAGTTGACGACAGCGGATTTTAGCGGAAGAGACAGCATGATGGAGCCGCTTCCGGGTTGAGCTGCGGCGTTTGGGCAACGCCTGCTTGAATGGGGTCAATGCGCAAAGGCATATTTCCGCTTTTCTCCAGCGCGAATCCCAAAACGCTATTGCCGGAGCGTCCGGCTTGCGAAAACTCTTTCAAGGAATCTTTGCGCCGATTTTGCGGCCGCTCCCGCCGGGTATGGAGCTTGCCATGATGCGAGATATTCCGCTGGGCCGCCTTTTGCGGACAGCTCTTCTTTTACTATAGACATTATTTCGGATTTCGCGGCTTCGCAGGAACCGCGTTTTTTTGAAAAAGCCGCGCCCAAAATATTCTTGAGCAGCCGCGGAAGCGCTCCGTTGAAATCAACTTTTCCCGGCGACGAATGAAACGCCAAATGCGCGCGCAGTTTTTTCCCATCCGCAGAATTTTCGCCGGCAAACATTTCCGCGGCGGAATGGCGCATTTGCTCCGTGTCGAGCATCGCTAGGATTCCGTCGCCCCGCAGGACAAAATTGCGACCCTGGATGTCGGAGAAAGTCAGCCCGCAATTCCAAGCGGGAATTATTATACTATGGAAAAGTTGATTTATAATGGATTTTGCCAGGCTTCCATCCAGGGGCAGCTCCAAATCGACAAAATCCTGGAGGAGTGTCCCGGGAATGTATTCCATGACGGCGTAAAAGTAAACTTTCCCAAATTTGTCGACGTATTCTCCCGCCCCCAGGCTTTGCTGGAAGTTTTTGGATTTTAAAATCGGGAACTTTCCGAAGTCTTCGTTGTGCCAGCGGGCTATTTTTGCGAAGCGTTCGCGAGGGCAGTCGCGGCGAAAAATTTTTACAACGGCTTCCGGGAATCCGGCATATTTATGGATCGAGCCTGCCGACGTTTTCAATAGAGCCACGCTATTGTATCCGCGCGTAGAAAGCAGCGATATTTCCCCGCTTCTCAAGCCCAATATGTCGGCGGCTTTTGTTTTCATTGCTTCTGCGCGTGATTCTTAGCAAGTGCTTTCCGCCGCTTTTTCGCGGCTTTGCGCGCCTGTGTTAGAAGTAGTTTGCTTTCAACCCAAGTCGGCGGGATAAGCGTCGTTGGCCCGTTGTTTGGGGAGGGCATGTTTAAAAGTGCCGCCAGCCTCCTAACGGCGAACTCCGCGGATACATCGTTGTTTTGCTCCATTCCGCTCCAGTCGCGCGCGGGCGTTTTGCCGTCGTTGCGCCGCTCCAGCTGTGCCATCGGATATTTTGAGCCGTCTTTTTTGCGGAGGTGTTTGGAAATGAAATCCCCGGTTTTCCCAAACATGTAGAGGATTACGTCGGGGTCTTCGCGCTCTATGAATTTTTGCAGGTTCAGGTAGTATGTGGGGCTGTTTATGCTCTCGCCAAACGGGTCTATGCGCTCCGCTATGCCTGCGTTGTAAAGGGCGCTGAAAAATCCGCCGTAGAATCTTCCGTCCACAAGGTAGTCTATGTCTTTGTCCACCACTATTGCGGGCCGGCGAAACCCCAGCTCGACGAGCCTTTCGACCGCCCTGCGCGAAACTTCGAACTGGTTCGAGCACACAAGCTCGTACGCTGGATTGTGCACGCTTATTCCGAGCGACACTATTTTAAAGTCCATCCAAATTTTTGCGTAGGATTTAAAAACGCAGTCTTCCGTGTTCCCCATTATTATTCCGCCCCGTATTCCCCGCGCGCGCATGATGGACGAGAGCTTTTTGCAGTTGAGAAGCGGGTCCAAAAGCCAAAATTCATCGACGTTGTAGCCGAGATTTGCGGCTTCCTTCATTAAGCTCTTTTTGTAAACCGGGAGAGTTGAGTGGTTTTTAAAGGCGTTTTTGTCCCGGTTTCCGTTTAAAAGCGCTACAGTCTCCCTGAAATCGCCTACGGACGATTTCCGCATGTGCGACATCATGTTCGAGACCATCGAATTTCTTCTGTATCCGAGAGCCTCCGCCGTTTCCCTGACGCGCTTTGCGGTTTCCGCCCCTATGCGGGGGGAGCCGTTTAAAGCCAAGGAGACGGCGCTTTTAGATATTCCCAATTTTTCCGCTATGCGCCTTATCGACACATACGCGCTGCCAGACGAATGGGAGTTGTTCATGGGCCGGATTCTGGAAAAGCTTCCCGCCCCAGTCAATGATAAATTCCGAATTTTAGCCCGATGAATACCTTGCTTCTCTTTTGCACAAAGCGTTTAAACTGTCCAGCAAAATATGGGGCATAGAGCCTTGAAAATGCGGGGGAAAAGATTTTAATGAAATCCATAAACGGGGAAGTTTCAAAAACGGCCATCAATATTATGCAGGAAAAATTCGACTTCATCGGCGTGGGATTTTGCAGCAACGACTACCTGAGCCTTCTGCCCAGGATACCGATAGACAGCAAAGTCCGCATTTCCAAACACATCATACAGGGTGGGGGGCCCGCCGGAAATTCCACCGTGGCGGCTGCGCGCCTCGGGCTTAAGGCGGCTTTTTTTACCGCAATCGGCGACGACGACGCTGGAAAAAGAATAATGCGCGATTTTGAATCGGAAAACGTGTGCACGGATTACATAAGCGTTCGCCGCGGTTGCGACTCGCCCGTAGCCTACTGCTGGATTGACGAGCCGACCGGGCGCCGCAGCGTGGCGTGGACGCGCGGCAATATAAGGGAACTTGAGGCTTCCGACGTAAACTTGGGCATCGTTGCCGGCGCGAAAATTCTGCATATGGACGGGCACAATCCCAAAGGCGCGCTCGCGGCCGCAAAGAAGGCGAAAGAATGCGGGGTATTGGTTAGCTTCGACGCCGGGACTGTGCGCGACGGCGTCGCCGAACTGCTGCCGCTTGCCGACATCCTCATAACCTCCGAGGCGTTCGCCCGCGAATGGACGGGAGAGGAGGATTTGGAGACGGCGCTTGAAAAGCTTTCAAAAATAGGCGCGGCGGTAACGGGCTGCACAATGGGGGAAAACGGGTCGATGGTTTACGACAGGGGAAGGTTTGTAAAATGCCCCGCCTTTAAAGTGGAGGTCGTCGACACCACCGGCGCGGGAGACCTATTCCACACGGGGTTTGCCGTGCGGTATCTGGAAACGCGCGACTTGATGGAATGCCAGCGCTTCGGGGCCGCTTGCGCGGCTTTGAAATGCGCCGCTATCGGCGGGCGCACGGCGGCTCCGACGCGCGAACAGGTGGACGAATTTTTATCGAAACACTAATCTAAAAAAGAAAGGCTTGAAAATGGGTAAAAAAATAAAAATAGGCTTTCTTCCGTTGACAAAGGTCAACTGGACAAACGAGGCTATGCAAAAGCAGCGCAGGGACGCACTTGCGATGCTCCAGCGCATAGACGGCGCAGAAATCGTCGGCGGGGACGAAATGATTGACGTCGAGCCGAAGGCTGTGGAAGTTTTGGAGCAGTTTGAAAAAAGCCGTCCCGACATGATTGTGGCGCTTTTTGCTACGTTCTCCCTGGGGACAATCGTGTCTCTTTTCGCCAAGCGGCTGAATATTCCGGTAGTGCTTTGGTCTATTCCAGAACCGGACCCGGCTGGCGGAAGGCTTCAGGCTAATTCTTTTTGCGCGGCAAATATGAATTCGCACTTCCTGTGGCGCTTCCACATCCCCTATTTCCACGTCCATGCTGATATAGGCTCTGATAAGGCTCTCGAAGAAATCGGCAAGGCAGTCCGCGTAGTCCGAGCGACGAATGCGGTAAAAAATATGCGCATTGGCCTCATCGGCGGGCGCGTTCCCGGCTTCTACACTTCGAGCTGCGACGAAATGATGCTGCGCGCAAAACTTGGCCCCGAGCTCAAGTACATAATGATGCTCGAGGTCATGAACGACGCAAAAAACATATCCGAAGACGAGCTTGGGCGCGCGCTTGCCAGCATTAAAAAAGAAGCCTCCGAATGCGAGGCTTCGGAGGGCGACTTGCGGAAGTCTGCGGCTCTTTACGCCGCCGTGTGCGGAATGAAGAAAAAATTCCTCGTGGACACCTTTGCATTCCGCTGCTGGCCGGAAGTGATAAATTCAGACCTGTACGGAATCACTGCGTGCTCGACTCTTGGTCACTTGACAAACAACGGCGTAATCACCGCTTGCGAAGGCGACGTTTACGGCGCGGTTCTCATGCGCCTCGAGTACGAGCTTACGGGAGAGTCGCCGTTCTTCTGCGACCTAATCATGTGCGAGCCGGACTCCGAATACGGCGTTGTTTGGCACTGCGGTGCGGCTCCGTGCGGCGTGTGCAAAAAGAATTTCAAAAACAGCCTGCGCAACAGCTCGACCGTCGTTACAAAGGGCGTCGTAAACGAATTCCCTCTCAAGCCCGGCCGCGTGACCTTGGCGCGTCTCGGCGAAAAGCGCGACGGCGACGGCTACAGAATGCTGATTGCCCCCGGCGAGGGAATCGACACTGATTTGTTCGTGCGCGGCAACCCGCTGAAGGTAAAGTTCGACGCCGGATGCGAACGCATACGCGACACCGTGATAAACCAGGGCTTTGAGCACCATTTCTCGATGGCCTACGGCGACATCACCGCGGAGCTGCTTGATTACTGCCGCATAATGGACATCGAGGCAATCCTCTTAAAATAATAACCCAACGCAATTTTAATATGTCAAGCGACAAATTCATGGTACATCTTGCGCCCAAGGACGGCTTAAATCCCGTCTTTTCGCGCGGACAACACAATATGAAGCTGACTTCCTTTGCGGTTTTGAAGCTTGCAAGAGGGCAGTCGTACAAATCCGAAACGGGCGCCAATGAAGTTGCGCTCGTACTTTTGGGGGGCAAGTGCTCCGCAAAGGGGACGGGCTTTGAATTTCCCGAGGTTGGCGGCAGAAAAAATGTTTTCGACGGCAAGCCGCACGCGGTATATCTGCCCCGCAATACAAGCTATGAAATATCTGCCATCACCGACGTCGAAATCGCAGTCAATATCGCGCCGGCTTCGCGCGACACCGCAAGGCCGACCTTGATTTTGCCCGAGATGACGCGCTCCTTCAGCCTCGGCAGGGAAAACTTTACAAGGCTCGCCACTGTAATTCTGGACGAAACCTTCGATTCCGAACACTTTTATATAGGCGAAGGCATGATTCCGTCCGGAAATTGGTCGGGATATCCGCCGCACAGGCACGATTTCGACGCTCCGCCGGACGAGATAGACATGGAGGAAACCTACTTCTATCTTTTCAATCCGCCGCAGGGATTCGGCATACAGAAAATTTACACGCCCGACGGAAGGGTCGATGAGACGTACACCGTGAAGAATTACGACACTGTAGCCATCGCCGAAGGATTCCATCCCCTTTGCGGGGCTCCAGGATATTCGATGTACTATCTTTGGACCATGTGCGGGCAGAACAATAGGGGGCTCATATCGGCCATGGACCCCGAGCATAAATGGGTTGTCGGCAAATAATGCAAAACGGGGGCATTCTTTTGGGAATCGACTTCGGGACGGGAGGCTGCAAAGTTTCCGCCGTCTCCGTTGACGGCTCGCTTTTAGCGGACGCGTCGGTAGAGTATCCAACAGAGTACCCCAGACCGGGCTGGTCCGAGCAAAACCCGTCCGACTGGTACGCCGCCATGCGCAAGGCGCTTCTTGAAGTCTCTGAAAAGGGCGCGGATTTGTCGAGGACGCTTTGCGTGGCGTTCGACGGCTCCACCCACAACGCCGTTCTATTGGACTCCAAAATGAAGCCCGTCCGCAAGACAATAATGTGGACCGACCAGCGCAGCGTAAAGGAGTGCGAATATTTGAGGGAAAATCATTGCGGCGAGATTTTTTCCACGGCCTACCAAATGCCGGCCCCGACGTGGACGCTTCCGCAAATGATGTGGCTTAAGGCAAACGAGCCTGAAGTTTTGCAAAAGACAAAAAGCGTTCTTTTTGTGAAAGACTATGTGCGCTATCTTGTAACGGGAATCGCCGCCACTGACTACATAGAGGCGCAGGGAACGCTGTTTTTCGACATGGAAAAAATGCGCTGGAGCCGCGCGCTGGTCGAGCTTTCCGGGCTCGATTTTTCCGCCCTTCCGCAAATAGTAAAACCTTCGGACATCGCCGGCAAGGTTGCGCGCCAAGCCTCCCTGGACACAGGGATTCCCGAGGGTACCCCTGTAATCTGCGGCACGAGCGATTCCGCGGTGGAGGATTACGGTGCCGGCGCAATAGAGCCTGGCGACTGCATATTGAAACTCGCCACCGCGGGCAACGTGAACGTCATGACGTCGTCCGCGCATCCCTTCAAATCCACGTTGACATACTCGCATGTTGTGGAGGGCATGTGGTACACTGTATCCGCCACAAACGCGGCGGCGCTTTGCCAAAGGTGGTTTAGGGATACTTTTTGCGCCGGGGAGAAGGCGCTGGCGGAATCCTCCGGCAGGCGCGCGTTCGAGCTGATGGACGAGCTTGCCGGGAAATCTCCCGCGGGGGCGGGCGGGGTTATGTTCCACCCGTATCTGCAGGGCGAGCGCTCGCCGTATTGGGACGCGGACTTGCGGGCCAGCTTCACGGGAGTTTCGATATCGTCGTCGAGAGGGGATTTTGCGCGCGCGCTTCTGGAAGGCGTTGCGTTTTCGCTAAAAGATTGCTACGGCTCAATTGAGGAGATGGGACTTGGCGTGAAACGGTTTTTCCTAATCGGCGGAGGCGCGCGCAGCGCCTTGTGGAGCTCGATAATATCCAACGTGTTCAATTCTACCATTCTCGTTCCAGTCCCGGGAGACGCCTCGTACGGCTCTGCGCTTCTGGCGGGGGTCGGCGCGGGAGTATTCGCCACCCCTGCGGAGGCGGTACGCAAGTGCCTAAAGATAGGAAGGCGCGTCGAGCCCGGAGCAGGGGAATCCGAATTCTATTTGAAACTATTCAAAAAATACAAGGCGGTGCACGACGCCCTCGCGCCTGTCTATAAAAACAAAAACTTCTAAACAACCATCGAGGATAAACGACATGTCTCTACCTAAAGACACATACATGTTTGAAATGGTCCGGACGGAGCTAATCGACGCCGTCGGGGCCGATTATGTTAACACCGGAGATTCCGACAGATTTGGGCACTCCATAGACTACTATTGGATACCCGAAATGTGGCACGACCGCGGCAGGGAAACAAAGAAACCCGATTTCGTCGTCCATCCCGGCAGCGCGGAGGAAGTGGCGCGGGTCTTGAAAATTGCAAACCAATACAAGATTCCCGTAGTGACCTGGGGCGGAGGCTCCGGCTCGCAGGGCGGCGCTCTTCCCGTATTCGGCGGGATAGTTCTCGACACAAAAAGAATGAACAAAATTCTCAAGATTGACGAAGAGTCCCTGACCGTTACCGCCGAAACCGGAATTATTGCGCGCCACCTGGAGTGGGGCGTGAACAAGCGAGGCTATTCGACCATGCATTTGCCCGCCTCAATAGCTTGCGCGACAATCGGCGGATTTCTGGCGCACCGCGGGACGGGAGTGCTGTCGACCAAATGGGGAAAAATAGAGGACATGGTAATGAGCTTGGAGGTTGTGACCCCATGCGGCGAAATCATAAACACTCTGCCTGTGCCGCGCCACGCCTCTGGCCCGGACCTCATCATGATGTTCCTCGGCAGCGAAGGCACGCTGGGAGTCATCACCAAAGTGACCTTGAAAATACATCCCATGCCGGAGGCGCGCAAGTTCCGCGCGTATCTCTTCAAGGATTTTCACACAGCCATGAGCGCCGGCGCCGATCTCATGCGGAGCCGCCTGCGCCCCTGCGCGGTGCGCCTTTACGACGAAACCGAAACCTTGACCCACGTTAAAAAGGTTTTCGGAATGGACATAGGCACGGGCGCGTATTTGGTTTTCGGTTTCGACGGCAGGGAGAAAATCGTCGATTTAGAGATGGAATACGCCCGCGAAATAATGGAGAAAAAATACAAGGGGCGCGACCTCGGAAGCAAGGGCGGCGATCTCTGGTGGCAGAATAAATACAAGTTCTTTTATCCAGGCTACATGTTCCACATTCCGCAGGCGTTCGGCACGCTGGACACTGTCGCGGACTTCGCGCATATCGAAAAAGTGTATTGGGCGATGAAAAAAGCCGTCAACGAGAATTTTCCGCAGGCGCGCTTCATCGGGCATTTCTCCCACTGGTACGAATGGGGATGCATGCTTTACGCGCGCTTCATCTTCGAGGGCAAGGATGTTCCGCAGGATGCCGGAGAGGCCGCGGAGCTTTACAACCGCGTCTGGGATGTCGCCATCCGCGAGGCTATTGCCAACGGCGGAGTCATAAACGAACACCACGGCGTCGGACTCAAACTCGGCAGGTATATGAAAGATTTGTACAAGAACAGCTTCCCGATTCTCCAGTCAATTAAGAAGGCTCTCGATCCGAATAACATCATGAATCCCGGAAAAATGGGGCTTTAAAAAATAGGAGTATTAGCATGAATATCGACAAATTTAACGACTCAATAAAAGCGTGCCGCTTTTGCTTTATGTGCCGCCACCT
Source organism: uncultured Opitutales bacterium (assembly GCA_944389885.1). GTDB lineage: Bacteria > Verrucomicrobiota > Verrucomicrobiia > Opitutales > Intestinicryptomonadaceae > Merdousia. The sequence goes on along the minus strand of CALXNZ010000010.1, from coordinate 18,022 downwards.
GTCGGGCGTCGGCAACGTTACCTTCCGCGAGGCCGACACTCCGCGTATTCGCGCGGCTATGCTCTACGGCGTAACTCTCGACAAATCAAAATTGGCAAACGCGGATTTCATAGAAACCATTTACTCCTCAGACTTGTCTGCCGCATGCAGATTCCACTGCGTCAACAGCTTCGACGAAAACGGCATGGTCTTGGCGGCTCGACGGGACATCGTGGAGGCTGGATTGGCCCCGGCGGACGTCTTGGAGATAGCCAAAGAGGAAAACTCAACGGAGGCGAAGCCGAAAATTTCCGGCAGCGGAGATGTTTTGTATTATATAGACCCGGATTCTGCCGCAGTTGCGTCTGAGGCGAGGGCTTTCGACAAAATTATGAAAAGAGCCGGAATAAAATACCGCATTGCCAAGGGCGGAAACACCGGGAAAGTTCTTGAAACGCTGGGCTTTGCGGCGGATTCGGCTAAAAAGGCTACGGAATTTGCTGAGGCAATCAACAAATCGGGCGCCAAGACGCTCGTGACGCCCAATCCTGCTGTTTACGATTCCTTAATCAACGGCTTCAACTCTTGCGGCGTAAAACTTTCGCCCAAGGCAGTGCATGCAAGCGAATTTCTCGCGCAGCTAAAAATAAAGTTTTCGAAAAAGGCGGGAAAGGTTTACTATCTTGAAAGCGACTTTTTGAAAAATTACAACTCCAACTTGAAATTCCCGCGCGAACTCCTATGCAAGCTCGGCGCGGAGGTTGCGGAGTTCGGGACAAACTCGGAGGAGTCCTATTCGTGCGGCGAGGGCGCGGTTGCGTTCGACAAGCTCCGCCCTGCCATAGTCGAGAAGATGGCAAAGTACGTGGAGGCGCGTGCCGACAATCCCAGCTCCGACAAGATTATTGTCGCGTCGCCGTACACAAAAATGCAGCTTTCAAAACACTCCAAACTAAAGGTTTGCACGCTCACAGAGCTTGCGGCGGATTGCCTGTAAAGGCGGGGAAGGGGGTTTATATGCTTGCAACATTAAAAGAAATCCTACCCGAGGCTTATAGGAAAAGGCGGGCTGTCGGGGCCTTTAACGTCGCAAACTACGAGGCGGCTCTCGGAGTAATAAGAGCAGCCGAGCGCGAAAAGCTTCCGGCTATAATCCAGATTTTCCAAAGGCTCTTTCTTTCCGAAAAAGGTTCGGATTTGGCGGGAACCCTTCTGAGGATGGCGCACAGGTGCTCGCAGCCAATAGTTGTGCATCTCGACCACGGAGGGTCTGCTGAAATCGTGCGCGCGGCGTTGGCGGCTGGATGTTCGTCGGTTATGTTCGACGGTTCGATGCTCGAATTCGAGAAAAACGCCGAGCTCACAAAATACGCCGCCGACTGCGCGCATGCTCTTGGAGCGAGTTGCGAGGGCGAAATAGGACATGTGGCAATGGGCGATGAAAACGCGATAACAACCGTGGAGGACGCGGTGCGCTTCCACTCCGCAACAGGGGTCGATGCGCTTGCCGTTTCAATAGGAACGGTCCACGGCTTCTACAAGTCGAAGCCCAAAATCGACGCTGCGCGGTGCGCCGAGATAGCCGCGGCCCTTCCGTCTGTGCCGCTCGTCCTTCACGGCGGAACGGGAACGCCTCCCGAGGACTTAAGGGCCGTGATAGAAAACGGAGTCTCAAAGGTAAACATAGCCACTGAGTTTATGGACACGTTTTTAAAGTCCACCCGCAGGGAACTCGAAGCTCTGGGCGACAATTTTTTGCCAATAGACAAATTTATGGATCCCGTAGTTGACGATTGCGCGGCGCACGCGGCAAGGCTCATGCGGTTCTTCGCCGGGAAATAGGCGGCTCTTGGCAAATGCAAGGTTCTCCGCTTCTTGCGGCGGACGGTTCTTTTCAAAACAATCAAAACGACGTAGATATGAGAAAACTTGAAAGCCATGACAACACCTACAAATGGGTTCTGCTCGGAATGCTCTGGGTCGCGTATTTTCTGCACCAGGGAACCCGCCAAATTTACAATGCGGTTCTTCCGCAAATCCAGGGCGATTTTCAAGTGGATTCCGTCAGCATGGGGCTGGTGGCGACAAGTTTTTCTTTCACATACGGCATAACAGTTTTGTTCGCTGGGCTCGCCAGCGATTTTCTGCGCCGCAAATGGATGATAGTATTCGGAGTGCTGACGTTTTGCTCCGGCATATTTATTTCAGGTTTTGTTTCTTCAATAGGGCTGATGATGCTGACATACGGCATTCTAAACGGGTTTGGGCAGGGCTGCTACTATCCTCCGGCTTCGTCGCTTCTCGGCCAGCATTTTGAAAAAATGCGCTCAACGGCATTTTCAATCCACCAAACCGCCCAATATTTGGGTATAATAATTTGCAGCTGCATTGCGGGCTTCTTGGGGGATTTGCCTTCGGAAGGCGGATATTCGGGATGGCGGCTGCCGTTTTTTCTGTTCGGCGGCATAGGAATAGTATGGGCTGGGGTCTTGGCGCTTATGATGCGCTATTCGCGCAAAACGCATACCTCCGACGGGCAAATCATAAAAGTTTCTCTCAAAGAAGCTGCGCTGGTGATGTTCCGTAAGCCTTCCGCAATCATATTGGGGCTAGTGTTCGGTATGAACGTTTTTATAGATGTCGGCTACAAGACTTGGATGCCAACATTTCTACACGATACTTTCGGCATGGATATGGCGCAGTCGGCTGTGAACGCAGTTCTATGGTCCTACATAGGGGCGTTTATAGGGATAATGCTGGGCAGCCGAATAACAGATAGGTTGGCGGTTATGGGCAGGAGAACCGTGCGCTTTGAGACCACCATGGTTGGCTTTTTATTGACAGCGCCGTTTGTGTATATCATGGCGGATGCGGCTACTCCGACAGTTTGTTTTGTGGGGCTTTTCTTCTTCGGATTTTTCAGGGGCGTGTACGACTCCAGCTTGTTCGCGTCGCTTTTCGACGTGATATCTCCGCGCTATCGCGCCACTGGAATGGGAATAATGCTGTGCTTTGGGTTCATAATAGGCTCCATATCATCGACCATTTTGGGCTGGATGAGGGACGAGTTTGGAATGAAGTACGGATTGATGACGCTAATAATTTGCTGCGCTGCTGCAGTGCTCTTGTTGTACACAGCCAAAAAATTCTTCTTCGACCGCGATTACGAGCCCGCTTGATTCAGCAGTTTAGGCAAGCCAGTCTCTCGCTTTTTTAGCATGCGCCAAATTAAAAGGGGAGCCCGGATTTTCTTGGGACAGTAGAATACGCTAAAGACGCCAAGAGCCATGGTCGGCAAAGTAAAATCCGACATATATTTAGCGGATTTTACTTGCTTCCATGTAAGTCCCGTACGATTTGCAGGAATATTAAGCTGAGAAAAATCCGCGTTAGATAAATCAACACCGGTGAAATCTACTGTATTAAATAAACATGCAAAAATACTTCTTGAGGAGGCCAATTGTGCTTCTGTATTGCGCCCGTACAATTACGAAAATCAATAACTTCGAGATATAAATTTGTAAAATCCAAGCCTTCGCAAAGGAAAACAGGGAAAGAACCATGAGTATATAGGGATTGGTGAATAACTACATAACTGATGTAGTAAACCCACCAAATAGGCAATTTGTTGCGAAAATTGCACACTGGAAGCTTTTACAGCTATGGAACTTAATCCTTAAAAAGCCCAGTTTTCGAGAATATATACATAATTAGACATAATAGGTATTTGCTATTTGGGCAAAATCTCGAGAGTTAAAAGAATTTTCCTTCACTATTCCCTTGCGGGAGGGGATTTAGGAAGATGATTTGTCAGAAAAAGCGTAAATTAAAATATACTATATCATAGTATTTTATATATAGATAATAGCTAGACAGTGCCAGTTTACGACAGTAATATTGTCAGAATTTGGCGAAACAACTTATGATACTTAAGGCGGTAAATTTTCCCTCATTTTTGCCATTTGGGAGTTTTTTGCTATATTCCGCCAGTAGGGACGTAGTGAATAAGCTAATTTTGCACAAAAATTGAATTTATCTAATTTTTAATTTGGCCGGGAAAATCAAAGAAAACTTTAAAAATTTCGGTATGATATCTTGATAATTTAAATTATAAAATATGCAAAACCTCCCCATACGGGGGAGGGAAGATTATCTGCATTTTTGTATTAAAGAGTAGAGATAAATAAAAATGACTGAATAAATCGAAGTGTACTTAAAAGCAAACCCTGACAATATTTAAACAGGGGACATTTTAAAAAAGAACGTGGGAACGAAACAAAGGAACGAAGTAAACACTGTCATTTTGTTGGGATTATAGGGCGGGATTCGTGATAAAATTAAAAGCGGCATCCAAAATTTAAGACATATAGTAAGGATGACCGTAGCGCGGTTTATTGCAAATTTTCTTACAAAGCGCCATTGGAGAGGTACAAGCAGAGTTGGGGATATAGAAATCGGGTTGTGTGATTTGGTAGTTATCATAAGTATCGTAAGAAGCCTCGTGGTGAGATCGCTTGCGATACACAAACCGTTTTACGGTACTATAGACATGGCTATGGGCATTAGCGTGTGTTAAGGAAAATATGCATTCCTAAACTGAATGCATGAGAAAAATAAGTTATCTATTTATAGTGGTATTTTCACTGCTCGTATGTTCCTGCGTAAGTGACGATACCAGTGTTGAACCGAATCCGACTTATTCAAAATCACAAGTCCTAAACGATCCCCGCGTCATAACAGATGATAGTTTTGATGCTGTATGTTGTTTAGCGCGCATAGGTCAGGAGATACAGGTAAATGGTCGCTGGCAATACAAGCTACTGCTTGCGAACAAAACCGTGGTACCTCAGAACATCTATTACTTTATGCTGTGGTACGATGAGGATGGAAAGCTGATAGCTACGCCCTCTCCTGTATGGATATCTGCGGTTGTGCTTAGCGGCGAATATAAGGAGATACGAATACCTGCACCATCTATAGAGGCTAGGGATTTCCGATTGTACTTACAGGGTAGGTATGATGCTGAATCCCGCGATCGTGCAAAGGAACTATGGAAGGAGGAATAATGGGTATTCAGAAGGAAGCCCGTGCGCCTACACAGCGGCAACTACCCCTTCCAGACCCCATTGAGGAACAGAGAGCGGCGTATCGTGCGGAAATTGTTACCTCAGCTGGGAAGCACCGCGCGGATGTTGAAGCAATGTTAAAACTACGGGGTAGTGCATTATACGATAGGATGTATCGGTTTTTACTAAAACTAAAATTAGAAAGTTACAAGCCGGAAGATGCCTATAGGATGCGTACATCGCCAGAACTAGGCGTACTACTGCGGGTTCTGGCCGAAGGTACACAAAATGCCCCCGAAGATGTAATGTCTGCGGCATTGTTGTCTCTTTGCGAGAGGCGTTCGGGTGAAGATATATGGGATTTGAACGCGTTGCGCACCAGCATAGCTGCCGTAGGGGATGATATAGCAGAGCTGAAAAATGCAATAAACAGTATTATGGAGACTGATCAACAGACAGAAAGAGTGAAGCCGCCCGCAAACCCTTTATTTTACGCTCTACGTCAAAGATTGTGGAATGGGAGAAAAAAAAGAGGGCAAAGAGAAAGATTGTTGAAAAAGATTTTTTTATTAAGCGTATAATTGCACATGCAAAACCGCCCAGCAAGAGCCGGAAGCTGAGCCTGTTGAAGCAGCGAAAAAAATCCAAGTTGGACAAATCCATCCAATCTATGCAACCGCAACCTATGCGCCAGGCAGTTTTACTCTAAAATATTAAGCGTATTTAAAACAAAAGCTTAGGCGCAAAAAAAATTGCAGATAGGAATTTTTAGGCGCAACACTAGTTTTTTCATAGTGCTTTTTCAAAAAAATGCCGCGATTGCCAGTAGGCGGAAGTTTTTAGGTTTTGTGGATGCAAGCCCCCTTTTGAGCGAGCTTCATTTTTTTTCAAAATAGAGGATTAAAGCTGACTTCAGGCAAACCAAAGCGCGCATTTGATCATTCATCTTGCGGCAGGTCTTTTGCGTTATATTGCTGCTCTATCAACATTATTGTTGCAAGCTAAAACTCTCTGCCCGTCTTATCAAACACTCTCGCCGCATTGTATTCCAATTGTATTCATCGCGGCAATCTGCGGCTTTTGGCTTTTTTTTTCATTTATTTGCCATCTTGCTTTTCCCATTAAATATTTGATTGTGGAATTTTCTTCCTTAAAAAAGCTTTCTAGATCTTTTGCCTCACAGGGCTTTCAGCAGGTATTTCCGCAGGCGGGTATGCGGGCTTGCGGTTCAGTTTTACATCGCATGCGCCTTATTGCAATGTCCCACAAAGTAGCGGCACTGCATAATCAGTATTATGCAATATTGCGGTTATCTAAAAATGTTGGAAAGACTTTTTGTCTTGAAGAACGCGCAATATAGGCTGCATGATTATAGCTCGTAAATAGAGCTCTCGTCTGGTATTACAACGTCTATTCCAAACTCCGACAGGAATTCTTTAAACGGATGTGGATCTTCTGTGTTGTCGGCGAACAACCCGTAATGCATAGGCATGGCCGATATCGCTCCCAGTTCAAGCACAAGCCTCGCGGCGTCGCGCCACGGCATGTTGCCAAGTTTCCCGTTTATGCAGACAATTGCAAGACTCGGTTTTCTGCCCGATACCGCCAATATTTCCTTGGCGAGAGTTGGCCGGTAGAGAGTGTCAGCAGAAATGTATATGTCGGATTTCCCAGTCGATATAAAAAAACCTATGGCGCACGGCTCTGAATGGTAGGCGCGCACAGCGGTTATTTTTAAGCCGCCGAGGGAAATTGTATCGTTTTCTTTTATCGTGGAGAAAGAAGATACATCAAATCCCAGATTTTCGTGGTGCCTGCAAACGCTTTTTACTCCGATTAGTTTGCAGTCGGGGCGCGCACGCAAAATCTCGGCTATTGTTACAGGATCATAGTGGTCCAAGTGGTCGTGGGAAAAAATCACGGTATCGGGATTGAGTTCGGAAGGAGAGATTGGCGGAGGGGTCATCCTGTAATGTTGGAGCTTTGCCAGATCGTCGCTCAAATACGGGTCTATCGCAATCTTCATTCCCTGGCTTTGTAAAAGAAAGCCCGCCTGAGACAACCATCTAAGCTTCATTTTTTCTCCCTAGCGTCTTATTGCTCGCAATCCCTTTATGATGCTTGCGCGCGACAACTTTTCTACGACCACCTGCGGTCATTGGACCATTCTTTGTCCCATTCAGATGTGTCAGCCCAGGCTTCTGGAAAGTCGGAGTGGAGTTTTTGGGAAATCAAATCTTCGTTGAGCGACTCTATCCCAAGTCCGGGCGCGTTTGGAACATCTATATATCCGTTTTTTATAAGTGGTTTTGGCAATCCCATTACCAGGTCTTCCCACCATGGAACATCAACCGAATGAATTTCCAATGCTGTAAAATTGCGCGTCGCGGCCGCGACATGCACGGCTGCCATGCAGGCTATCGGGCTCTCTGCCATATGGATTGCCATTGCTGCATGGTGTTTTTCGGCCATATCGCCTATGAGTTTTGTCTCCAAAATTCCTCCCGCTGTAAGCACGTCGGGATGAATTACCGCAAGCGCGCCGGATTCGAGAAGGGGTTGGAATCCTTCGCGCAGATAAATATCTTCGCCAGTTGCAATAGGGGTTGTGGTGGAATTTGCTAGGCGAACGTATTGGTCGGTGTATTGCCACGGGACCGGGTCTTCCATCCAGGATAAATTGTATTTCTCAAGCCGCCTTGCTAGCTTTATGCAATCTTCAATAGGAACGTGTCCAACATGGTCTATGGCAAGTGGAACTTCATAGCCTATTTCCGCGCGCACGTCTTTTACGTAGTTTTCAAGAAAGTCCAAGCCCTTTTCCGTGATGTGGATTCCAGTAAACGGATGCGCGGTATTAAATAAATCGTAGGCTTCGCCGCGCATAGCCCGGGGGTCTATCGAACCGTGCGGCGTTGAGAAAACTGTTTTTTTGTATTCGCGCATTTTTTCGAGAAATCCGAGTGGAGCGCAAAGAGTTCCGGGAATGTCTGCAAGAAGTTCTATTCCCAAATCCATTTTTAGGAATGTATAGCCTAAGGCTATTCTTTCTTTGAGGGCTTTCCCCATATCTCTGCCTCCTCCTTCACTGTCGGTATCGCAATATACGCGTATTTTATCGCGGTATTTGCCGCCCAGCATCTGCCATACGGGGACGCCCCACGCTTTCCCCGCCAAATCCCATAGGGCGACTTCTATTCCGCAGACGCCTCCCGCTTGCCGCGAGTCACCGCCAAACTGTTTTATGCGGTTGAAAATCTTCTCCACATTGCATGGATTTTCTCCCAAAATTCGGCTTTTTAGCATTGCCGCGTATGTTCGGCTTGAGGCGTCGCGCACCTCGCCGTATCCCACTATACCTTGGTTTGTAAAGATTTTTATAAGCGTGCAGCGCTTTGGTGCGCCGTCTATGTCGGCAAAGCGCATATCGGTTATTTTTAAAGATGAAGGGTCTACTTTCATATTATTTTTGCGTTTTTTGTTCGGGCTTAAGGAATCAAAAATATCCGCCTTTTTGGGTTATGGACTCTATCGTTTCTCCCGAGTTTACCCATGAAAATATTTTCTTTTCGTTTTCTCGTATTTCCTCCGCGCGCACCAGCACGTCCCACGCGATGTCGCGCGGCACGCAGAGAACTCCGTCAATGTCCCCCATTATTATGTCTCCTGGTTTTATGGTCACGCTGCCGAGTTTTATGGGGATTTGGTAGTGGGTTATGAGGCATCTGCCAAGGCTTCCATTAGAAGTGCGGTAGCGGTAAAACAGGGGAAAGTTTTTTTCCAAAATTTGATGGGTGTCGCGTATTCCGCCGTCTATTGCCGCTGCCCTTACTTTCTTTGAGACGGCGGTAGCGGTCATTACGCCGCCCCAAAGCGTAGCTTCCTCGTCTTTGCTTGTGTCCCACACGACAAAGGCGTCTTCATGCATTTCGTCTAGCATTTTTGTCCTAAACGTCATTTCTCCCGTAATCTTTACGTTGGGGGAACTTTTTACCGTAAAGGCTATTCCTGCAACGGTGCGTTCGGGGCGCAGGGGAACGATATCGTGCGGCAGAGCCTGATTTAAGAGGCAGAATTCGCGCATCACGTCGTTTATTGCGCCGGTGTAAAGCTGTTCGTAGCGCGCAAGCAGCTCTTTTACAGGCACGGGAAATTCGGCTGATGAAATTCCCTCGCGCTCTGCTATGAGCTTTTCTAGGTGCATCATTTTTGCTTCTTTCTGAAGCATATTTTCATGTATTTCTTCCGACATATTTTTTTCCTTTAAGCGGTAAGTAGGTTTTGCAAAGTTGAAAATAATATTACCCCGGCAGCCTGAGTCCTCCGTCCACAACTAAATTCGCGCCGGTTATGTATCTTCCAGCATCCGAGCACAGCAGCAGCGCGGCGCCCGCGGCGTCTGAAGGCTCCGCGTAAGTGCGCGCCGGTATACAGTCTGTCACGCGCTTTGCGTATTCTGGATTTGAAAGGGCTTCCTCATTGCGGTCTGTTGCGAATACGCCAGGTGCTAGGTTGTTTACTGTTATTCCGTAAGCGGCGACTTGCCTTGCCACGTTGCGGACGAGGTTCTCCTGCGCCGATTTGCTGGCGGCATAAACCGCCATGTCCGGATGCGGCCTGAACTCTTGCACGCTTCCGATTGTCAGTATTCTTCCCCATCTTTGTTCCTTCATTAGAGGAAAGCATATTTGCATCAATGCAAGGGACGCGTTGAAATTTACCTGCATCTGCTTGAGCGCTTCGGCGGGAGATATTTCAAGCCATTTTGTCCTGTATTGAACTGAGGCGTTTAAAACGAGTATGTCCGGCAGGGGGCATTGCCGTTTTATTTGTTCGGCAATTTTTTCGGGGCTTTCTGCGTCGGATAGGTCGCCGGTTACCGAGAAGCTCGAAGGACTAAGCTTTTTCACCGCCGCCAATGCGCTTTCCAACGGCGCGCTTTGGGAAACGCCGTGAACTGCAACTTGCGCGCCGTATTCGGCGAGCCCCAAAGCTATAGCCCTGCCTATCCCGCGCGCGGATCCTGTGACTAAAGCGCGCCTTCCGCGAAGGTCGAATTTCTTGCCGAGGTTTATATCGTCGTCATATTTCATATTATTATAATTTCAGCGTAAAAGTTTAAATTTGTTCGCGGTCGCGCATAAAAAATATGTTGCGCGCAAAAAGTATTATAAGTCCGCCCGCCAGATAAAATGCCGATAGGGACGCTATGCCTGATGCCATGCCGAATTCGTCGCGCATCCATCCCAGAACCGACGGGGCTGTCGAGCCTATAATAAAAGCGAAACACAGCATAAGCCCGGATGCCGACGCCCTGTACCGAGGGGCAACTACGTCGAAAAGAGACGCGAACAGGTTTGAGTCGTAAACGCCCCTGAATATTCCGAATAAAAACATCGCAAAAAAGCACAGCGCCGCTGAGGATGTTTCCGACATCATATATATAAAAGGCGCTCCAAGCATAAGTCCGGCAATATTTGCCTCGAACCTGACTGTCTTTCTAGTTCGGGCCAATTTGTCTGTTATTCTTCCGCCCGCCATGACTCCCATAAACGCGCCGATGTAGTGCCATATGACAGCATTGAACGCAGCCTGCGCGCCGTCCATTCCGAATTTGTCTTGAAGGAAAGTGGGCATCCACGTTTTGAATCCGCAATCCACGTAAACCATCATTCCGAATCCGAGAGCCAGCATAACGGCGCTGGGTTTGCGGAATACCACAAACAAAGCGTCCTTAAGCGACGCTTTCTGGACAGAGGCTTCCGCCGCGCCACTATTTGCTGGCGGTGGAGTGTCGCGCATTGCAAACATAAGGAAAACAGCCCACGCGATTCCGATTCCCCCGAATAAGACAAAAGGAACCCTCCACCCGCTGAATTCTCCGATTGAAGGAATGTCTCCAAAATATCCCGAAACGCAGCTGCATATTACGATTCCGGCATATAAGGCTGTTTGGTGTATTGCAAGTGCTGTCGCGCGCGTGTCCTCGTGGAGCTGCCCAAGTAGCGAGCACGCCGCCGGATAGTAGAAGGCCTGTCCGGCTCCGTTCAGCAGACCGTAAAATATAAGCATGACTCCGATGCCGCTTGCCCATCCGGATATGAAAATTCCCGCGCAAAAAATGAGAAGCCCGAAGACAACCATCCACTTGCGCCGCAGAAAGTCGCTTGCGACTCCAGAGAGCGGCGCGCAAACGCCGTATGTTATAGTAAATACCGTTCCCACAAGGCCCATCTTGACCGAATCCACGTCGAAAGCCGATTGTATCTGGGGAAGAATGGCGTTATAAATTTGGCGCGTTCCTTGGTGCAGAAAAAAAGCAACCCATAGCAATAGCAATAAAAGCCATTTATAATTGTCCGGATTTTTTTTAGATCGCGCGTCGTTCATAAGAGTTTTCTACGGTTTACTATATTGCGGGCGATGGCAAGCGTTCAGAGGTTTGTTGTTTGTTAATCGTTAACTTTTTTTCGGTTTGCGCGCGGCTTCGATACCAAAAGTTTCCTATTCCAATTCGGCTGTACTATTGTTGCGGTCGGCGCGCGCGTAGAGGATTGTGGGGCGTTTAAGATTTCAAAAAGTTTTCTTACGGCAAGCCTTCCTACAAGTTCGTAGTTTTGGTCTATTGCCATCCATTCTCCTGATTCAGAGCGGCGCTCAAGCTGTACGATATCGGTGAAGCCGGAAATTTTCCCGGAAATTTCAGGTTTTTCCAGCCATTCGCTGGTAGTGTTGGATATCGAGAAGATTGCGTCCGGCTTGTGCTTGGAAACCCAGTCGAAAAAAGCTTTCGGGTTTTTGCGAGCTTTTGCGACTTCTAGGAACGGGGGAATCCTGGCGTTTTCGGGCAGCGCGAGCTGAGCGCGCAAAAAACCGCCTATAAATCTCCCTTCTACTACTTCGTCTATATGCTCGTCTATTACTAGGGCGGGGCGCTTGTAGCCGCTTCTTATTATGTTTGTCGTTGCGAAGTGGGCTATTAAAAATTTGTCTGCCGATATGAAATCGAAAACCGGGTTTCGCGTTCGTATGCCTGCAGACACAAACTTGAATTTGATCCAGATGTTTGAAAAAAACGGCGGCAGCGTTGTGTCGTCGGCGTGTCCCACTATAATCCCTCCCCTTATTCCTCTGGAGTCGAGGATTGTCTCCAGCCTTTGGGCGTTCAGAGATTTTTCGTGCAGCCATATTTCGTACACGGCGTATCCTATCTCGGCCGATTCAGACCGAACTCCGTCGATATACTTTGAAAAAATCGGGTATTTTTTTGGCGCGTCTTTCGACTTGTTCGCGTTTATCAAAACGATTGTTTCCAGAAATTTTTTTTCGCCGCCGTTTTTTATTTGGGACATTACCGACGAAACTATCGGGTTGGGCTTGTAGCCGAGCTTGTTTGCGAGCGCGCGGATTTTGCGCCTTGTCTTTTCAGAAACTTTTGTGGAACCGGACAGCGCAAATGAAACGGCCGCTTTGGATATGCCAGCGCGTTCGGCTATATCCTTAAGCCGAGCATGTCCGTGTCCTTGTCCGCGCGTTGGAGCCATTTTCTATTTTACATGCACATATGCAAACCTCTCCGCGCCGTTTTTATCCTTCCAAGAGAGCCTGTATTTGCCTTTAAATCCGCGAAATTTTACCGTGCCGTCGGCGCTGGCGTTTTGGGTGAGGACGGTTTTCCATTCTTTGTTTATTAGGTTGTTTAGCGCGTAATAAGCGGGTTTGGGATTCATTCCGCGCGTGAAAAGCCCGGACATGGAAGGTTCTCCGGGCGCGCCGCAGTCGTCGACGACGTTCCACCATGTTATTCCCATCATAGGCTTTATGCTAAACCACTTCCTATACAGGTTTCGCGCAATTATGGCCTGCATCATTCTTCCTTTCTCGGTAGTGTCGGGGGCTGTGATTGTTATTTCGCTGAGGTGTATAGGCTTTCCTACGTTTATTGCGTCCATCGTTTTTTGAACTTGTTGCGGAGTTTGAATTTCCTTGCCTTCCGCAATCGCAAGCGTCTGCTTGGGGTTAAACAAATGCATTTGCGAGCCCACTATGTCCACTTTGCACCCGCGGGATAAAAGATCTTTTATTTCGGATGTGTAGTCTCCGTCGCACTTGTAGTCGTTTATGTTCAACTTTACATTTTGGGGAAATGCGTTCTGGGCGGTTTTGAAAGCCAGGTAAGGATAGTCCCCCGGCATCATTCCGTACCAGCTTTTGCATATGCTGTCCCCTTTTACTATTAGTCCCTTTCCCCAATCTGTGGCGCTTTCATTGACAACGTCCCAGCTATCCACTTTGTCTCCGTAATAGGCGGCTATTTCGTTTATCCGCTTTTGGGTAAGGCGCTTCATCTCAGCCGCTAGATTTGGAAGGTAATTTCCCAAATCCTTTGCGGACATTTCTTTGTATTTTTTTGTGTATTTTTCGCCGTAGCATTTGTTGCCGTGCTTTGGAAACTCGGCAATCAGTGTCTTTAGCTTTTCCGCCTCTTCGCCTTTGGCGCAGCTTTTAAGCATCCAAGTGGGAGTGTGCCATTCGCGGCTTCCCCAGACAAGCGGATGCCCGTGCACTCTTATTCCCTGGCTTTTGCAGTACTCTATGACAGGGTCGGGGGCGGGGCGGCGCCAATGCTCCTCCGTTTTAGGGGATTCCGAATTTTTCCAGTATTTTTCAGAATCCCAAAATTCGCCGGCAAACCTGGGCCTGCCTTGCTGCATTTCAAAGTGTTCCCAGTAAAACGCGACCGTCGCCGAGTTGAACAGGCTGCCGTAAAGCGAGCGGTACTTGGCGTTGAGGGATTCGTCTCCAAGTTGGTTGAAATTAAATATGTGCGCGCCGAATATAAAATCGTGGGAAATTTGCTCTATTTGTACCTGCGTTTTTTCATCGGCGCCGTCGAGCTTTACCGACGCGTCGGCTTTGCGGTTGGCTTCTATGTCGCGGTCTATTTGTTCCTGAACTTGGGGATTCCAAATCTCCCAGTATTTGTCGGACATTACATTGTTCTTGTCTTCCGCGGCGCTGCCGGGTATGAATGGTTCGGCGAAGGCCTTTGCCGCGATAGCTGAAACCGTTAAAAGTGCTTTTAATTTTGTTTTCATTTTTACTCCTCGTATTCCATTGATTTCTTTTTTGCTTATTAAATTAAAGCTTATACCAGGCAGTTTTTCAACGGCAATAAAATTGCAATATAGTTAACAGTTAACTATTGCCGGAAAATCCCAAGCGTCAGGATTTTTTCTGCTGGGGGTGGGCTATTTGCAGAAATCTTCGGTCAATAAAAACGTCGCCGGGGTTTGGGCGGTAAATGTAGCGTTTGCCGCGTATGGAATCAAGACAGTTTGCAGGGCTTTAAGGCGCGTGCTTCCCGAAGAAATGCAACCGCGTATTAGCGACAATATTCTGGGTTTTTGCCCGGAGCAGAAGGATACTGTCTCCCCCTTTTCAAGCCTCACGCGCCTTATCTTAAAAGAAGGATGTTCAAGAAGAGTCCTTGAAGGCTCGTCATTTTCGCGCAGCGGCGCCGGCTGGTCGGACAGGGTTGCGTTGATTGATTCCAATGCCTCCTTTAGGTGGAGCTCGCGCTTGTTTCCTTTTAAGTCGACCCTGTCCCAATCGAAGATTCTGTATGTGGAAGGCGAATTTTCCTGGATTTCGAGAACCATATTTCCTGCGCCGAGCGCATGCACTATGCCCGCGCGAATGAAGCAGAAATCTCCCGCATGTGAATCATGCGACGCCACAATATTATCGAAATCGGCGTTGGAAAGTTTTGAAATTATTTCGGATTTAGGTGTCTTTGTTTTTATGCCTGCATAGTAATGCGCCTTTAAGGCGCAGTTTATAAAATACCACGCCTCGTTTTTTTCCTTTCCTCCGAAGCGTTCAGCCGACAGCTTGTCGGGGTGGACTTGAAGCGACAATATTTGCTGGCAATCCAGAATTTTTACGATTACGGGAAATGGTTTTGAAGCGTCCCAATCGCATCCCATGATTTTTTTATTAAAGCTAGCGAATAAATATGTGTGAAAGGTTTTATATACACACCTCTTTTGTTTGTTGCAATTGCTTTATTAGCTTCGTGCGAAAAGGCGCCGGTTGACGTGCAAGAAGCTTATATTGGCAGAAAAGGATGATATTATGTCAGGATTGAATCAAATTTTGGGAATAAGCTCTTTTAGCCGTATCAGAGAGTTCAATAAATTAAGCATGTCCTAAAAGTGGTGGGTATATGGATATCTTCTATATATATGTGAATAAATATTCTTTAGAAAGGATAACTATGAAAAAGAAAATTACAATTATAGGTGCGCTCATTCTATTTTCTGTGGCAGCTTTTGCCCAGATAATTTATACATATCACTGCTTGCATTGCGGCAGTGTCAAACAATCCACAAGCCCACTTGCTCCAACATGCTGCGGCTTCACTATGATGAAGAAGTGATTATTTGATTGTCCTTGTACGTGCCGGCTTGCGGGGAATGCGTTTCATTTACAGATTCGCATAGCTTTCGTTGGGTGAAGATAGGAAGTTTCCTACCTTCATGCCGCAGGCGTCGGCGAGGCGTTCTGCAGTGTCAAAGCGAATGTATTTGTTTTATGCCACCCCAAGCACTGTTCGGTAAATTAATTGGAGGAAATTATCGTGAAAAGATTTATTTCGATGCTTGCAATATTTTTGGCGTCATCGCTAATTAGCATGGCGGATACACTTGATGAAGCGCTATCTTTTTATAATAAAGGCGACTACGGCAGTGCAATAAAATTGATAAAGCCTTTGGCGGAGCAGGGGAATACTGGTGCCCAGATTGAGTTGGGTAAATGTTTGTTATTGAAAGGCGACTATAACACCGCGATAAGATTACTGAAGCCATTTGCAGAGCCGGGGAATGAGAATGCTCAGAGTTGGCTTGGGAAGTTCTTTTTTGAGAGAAAAGATTATGCCCTTGCGATAAGATGGCTACCACCTTTTGCGGAGCAGGGAATACTGATGCCCAGTTTTGGCTGGGAGAATGCTTTATTTGTAGGGGTAACTACGACACTGCGATGAAATGGCTGAATCCCTTGGCAGAAAAAGGGAATGAAAATGCCCAGATTTTGCTGGGGAACTGCTTTGTTCAGAAACGCGACTATGACAGTGGTATAAAATTGCTAAAGCCCTTGGCGGAGCAAGGAAATGCTGCTGCCCAGCTTTTGCTGGGGATGTGCTTTTTTGGGAAAGGCGACTATGGCAGTGCTATAAAATTAGTGAAGCCTTTAGCAGAACAAGGTAATACTGATGCCCAGTTTTGGTTGGGGAGGTGCTTTGTAGCGAAAGACGACTTAGCAAGTGGTATAAAATGGCTGAAGCCCTTGTCTGAACAAGGGAATGCTGATGCCCAGCTTTTGATGGGAGTATGCTTTCTTAATAAAAACGACTACGACAGTGCGATAAAATTGTTTAAGCCCTTAGCGAACCAGGGGAATGTTGAAGCTCAAAATTGGCTTGAGAGTTGCTTGTCTTTGAGAGATGCCTACGATACTGATGAAAATAGGCTAAAAAACTTGATGGATCGGTGGAAAGAAAAGGCTATTGATTCTACGAAGTTAGAACAAATACTAGTCCAACATAAGCAGTATATCTTCAACGAGGTCTATCCTTCGGGAACAGCTAATTCATTGAAATTTATAGGTAATAAAGGTGATGTAATAGAAGTTTCCATAAATTGGACAGATTTGGTTACCCAAGGAAACAGTATTATAGGCATAGACTATAGCGAAGAATATCCTCGTTATTATGAAATATCCGTAGTAAAAGAAAGTAATTCCACCAACATAAATAATGCCGTGAACTTGATTCGTTTATTTAATTCGCTGCTTTAAAGGAATATTTGATTGTCCTTGGACGTGCCGGCAATTCCAAACACCGTCTAGTAAAAAAACATTAGCTAACAGTGACACATTACTTTGAGATGTAATCATAAATTATTAAATGAATTTCATGTTTCTTAATTGAAGGAAATTATCATGAAAAAATTTGTTGCGATGCTTGCAATATTTTTGGCATCATCGCTAATTGGCATGGCGGATACACTCAATGAAGGGTTATCTTTTTTTAAGAAAGGCGACTACGACAGCGCAATAAAATGGCTGAAGCCCTTAGCGGAGCAAGGAAACGCTGATGCCCAACTTTTGCTGGGGGTATGCTTTATAGAGAAAGGCGACTATGACAGTGCGATTAAATTGCTAAAGCCTTTGGCTGAGCAAGGAAATACTGTTGCCCAGTTTGCGCTTGGGAAGTGTTTTTTTGAGAAATGCGATTACGACAATGCGATAAAATGGCTTAAACCCTTTGCGGAGCAAGGGAATGTTGCTGCCCAAAATTGGTTGAAACAGTGCTTAATCCATAGTAAAAGAAAGTAATACTTAGGTAGCATGAATAGTTCTGTTCGAATATTAAGCAAATCCCGTATGTAAAAGACGCGAACCACACCAAAAATGCGAACAAATCTTTTATAGCGCGCATAATCTCCTAGAGACAGGCGTCTTAAATGCCTATACAAGACGGCTCCAGTATACAAGAACAGCCGATAGGCGTTAAAATGCGTCTGGAACTGTACAAAAGTTGCGGATTTTATCGAATCCGACACAAATTGGCAAAATGTGACATACAAATTTCCGTAAGTTGCTGTTTTTAATGCGGATTTTTTCAAGAACTCGTCAGAATTTGGTAAATTCGGGTTCCTGAGAAGGTTATTTTCGCCCAAAATAGGTTTTTTTTCTGCACAATATTGTAAACGTCTAATCGGATATTTTTACCGTATGATAATTTCCGTTAGTGTATATCAATAAGTAAATAGTGAATCTGCAAACCAGAGTAGAAATAAGAAATGAGTTTAAATTCGACGTACTAAAAAGCCTATATCGCTCTACGTCAAAGATTGTGGAATGGTGGAAAAAAAAGAGGGCAAAGAGAAGGAAAAATGTTCTACAATGCCCGA
>CALXNZ010000009.1 GCA_944389885.1 uncultured Opitutales bacterium | reverse complement strand
TCCTGAGAATCTTATAGCCCTTTATTAACACATCGGGCATTGTAGAACATTTTTCGTTCTCTTTGCCCTCTTTTTTTCCCACCATTCCACAACCTTTGACGTAGAGCGATTATATAGAACTTAAAAGGCAAAAACATGCTGCCGACAAGTTATGTTCAGACGAATTTCGTCATATAAAGGGGCGCATAAACGAATTAAAGGAAGTGTTTAAGACTTTTGAGAAGCTTTCACCGCAAGCATTAAAGGATTATATTTTGACAAAAGGTTCGGCTAAGACTGTAAGGAATTGGCGCGGTACTATTTCGGAGTTTTTTGACTATTGTGTCATGCAAAAAGCAATTCGCTCTAATCCGTTCAGCGAGTTGCATTCCGACGAATTTAATATTGCGTCTCGCGGGTTGCGCGAGATAGGTTTCTTGCCTGTGGATACAGCCAAGGCCTTTATGGCATTTTTGGAAGAGAAATATCCGCAGTTTTGCAGATTTTACGCGCTTACTATGTTTGCGGGTATTAGGGTTGCCGAAGCTCCGCGAATGAAAGACGAATACTTCCGTTATGGTGAAAAGAAAATCGTTTTTCCCGCCCAAATTGGCAAAATAAAGAAGGCTTGGACTCTCGAGGATTTGCCGGATAATTTATGGATATGGTTGGAAAAATACAAGGATACTCCGATAATGGCTCCATCTACATACGAAAGGACAAACTCCTTTAAACAGTTTAATCTGCCGCATAATTTCACGCGCCATAGTTTTGCGACATATCACCTAAGCCTCTATTTTGACCCCGTTAAAACCTCTAAAATCACGCGAAATGGCGAGCAAATGCTCCGCAACCACTACTGGGGCGCACTTGTGGACAAGGAAACTGCCAAAGCCTATTTCGAAATTCTGCCGCAATATAGATAGATTAGTTAATCATAGGGGATTGTAAACAGGAATTTCGATGTGAAAAACTTGAAATATAGTGCGAATAGTAAGAATGGGTTTCCGATTATATAAAAAAATTTGCCGAATTCAATGGTACAAAGTAGAGCATCAAATTCGGCAATATCAGTTAAGACTTTACAACTAAAATTCAGGTGAAATATCGGATTAACAATTAGTTAAGATAGTACTATTCTGAGAAAGAGCATTTTGTTGTAAAGTAAAATACCGAGTAGGAACAAGTTTATCCTTTCTTCCAATATGGCATATTTTATATTTCAAAGCTAATTATGTGGCAAATCATAGCTCGTAGAGATTTTAGATTGCAAACTGTATCATGCGAGCCTGCTATATTTATCTATCCTTATTTTTATTATTTTTTAAGTTGAGAGATTGTCGTATTGCCCCCTCCCGCAAGTTGACGATTCAAAAAATGAATTGACAATGAATTCCCCAATATCTTGACTCTAAACAGAAACTCGGGGAAGGTGAAAGTCCTTACTGGTGGTAATCTAATAAGCCCACGACTCGAAAAATCCTTTCGACTGATTTGGTGAGAATCCAAAGCCAACGGTAAAGTCCGGTATGAAGAGTTTCACGCGGTTATTTGCCCCGCGCTTTATGCGCGCGGCAGTTTGCCGGTGTGTGCGCTCCCCGAGTCTGTACAATAAAAAGGGGGCTTCTAATGTCGGATATTGAATGCAATTCTGAATCCAGCGCGAGATTGTCGGCGGCGTTGGAATCTTTGAAATCGGGCGGCGGCGTGTTAATCGTTGACGACCCACTGAGGGAAAACGAGGCGGATTTGGTCTTTTCTTCGGATTTTCTAACCGAAAACCAAGTTGCCAGAATGATACGCGATTGCAGCGGAATAATATGCCTTTGTCTGCCTCCGGATAAGGTAGACTCTCTTGAACTCCCGCTAATGGCGCCCGAAAACACTTCGCGTTATGGCACTAATTTTACTGTTTCCATTGAGAGTAGGAAAGGCGTAAGCACGGGAGTATCCGCGCATGACAGGCTGGCGACAATAAAAGCGGCGTGTTCCCCCTCCGCGACCCGCGCAGATTTGGCAACTCCCGGCCATGTGTTTCCTTTGAGGGCAAATCCCAAAGGTGTCGTGGGGCGCGACGGGCATACGGAAGCCACTGTGGATATTATGAAACTTGCCGGGCTTTCGCCCTTCGGAGTCTTGTGCGAACTTACCAATCCCGACGGCTCTATGGCAAAGGGAAAGGAAATATTCGACTACGGCAAAAAATACGGATTTCCGGTCGTTGCTGTAAGCGATATAAAAGCCTTTATTGTAGGGCATTTAAAATAGTCCCGCGCCTTTGCCGATTTCAAAATCTGCGGAATCGTGCAAATGTCCGTCGATATTCTTTTTGATGTGGGCGGACAGGGGAATGAATGTTTTAAATCGCAACTCTTAGGGATTATTTTTGGGTATAAATGACTCTCGGGAGCTTTTGTTTCCCATCAAAACGGATTCCCGTAAACTTCCCGCATGCCTGATATTTCACGCTATCGGATAAATTGTCCGATTTAACCTGCCGAAATATTTTTGGAAAATTTCCGCATAGCTTTAGGCGGAAATAGATTCCTTCATTACATTTTTATTTCAATGCGTTTAGGGCGGACTCGTAGTCCGGCTCTTCGGTTATGTCTTTAGTCATCGCCGAATAGATAACTTTGCCGTTCTCGTCGATTATTACTATTGAGCGCGCAAAGAGCCCACCGAGCGGGCCGTCTTTCATCTCCACTCCGTAATCCTCCCCGAATTTCGAGTTGTAGCGGAAGTCGGATAGTGTCATTACGTTTTTTATACCCTCTGCCGCGCAAAAACGGCTCTGCGCAAAAGGCAAATCCTTTGAGATGCAGAGTACAAGCGTGTTTTTCATCTCCGCTGCGAGCGCGTTAAACTTGCGCACCGACATCGCGCACACGGGAGTGTCTATGCTTGGAAATATGTTTAATAAAAGCTTTTTGCCTCCGGCGTCCTC
The DNA here is from genome assembly GCA_944389885.1 of uncultured Opitutales bacterium. GTDB lineage: Bacteria > Verrucomicrobiota > Verrucomicrobiia > Opitutales > Intestinicryptomonadaceae > Merdousia. The sequence goes on along the minus strand of CALXNZ010000009.1, from coordinate 80,791 downwards.
AAGTTTAAAGTCTCCCAGATCGCCCTTCGAGAGCCTGAATGAAGGCGCTCTTGCCCCGACTTCGATGAGGTTTCCCGCTACGCTTACGTCTATTCCTTTAAATTTTGTGTTCATATTGTCCTTTCGCCCATAAGAATACCGCCGTCGTTTTTATTGGATGCGGCGCATATTGTCTTTAATATTCCCGGCATTTTTTATTATCGGAAATAATTTCTGCCATTTAATCAGTGGCTTTTTAGTTTTGCCTCAAAAGAATACTGGCTTGAATTTCCCGGGGGCATCGCAAGAATAAACCCAATATGCCCAATCGCGACCTTACAGCATTTGTTCCCATGACGCTTTCGGAAATGAAAGCTCGCGGCTGGGACGCGATAGATATTCTCATAATTACCGGGGACGCCTATGTTGACCACCCCTCATTCGGGCCGTCTCTCATAGCCAGAATATTGCTTTCGGAAGGATACCGCGTGGGAATCGCCGCGCAGCCCGATTGGAAAAATCCCGATTCCCTCAAAGTCTTTGGACGTCCCCTCATAGGCTGCGGGGTCTCGAGCGGGAATATGGATTCAATGCTAAAGATGTATACGGCGGGCAGGCGCATACGCAAAGAGGACGCTTATTCCGAAGACGGCATTCCGGGACGCTGCCCGCCGCACGCTTCAGTGGTTTACACTCAACTGGCAAAGCGCGCTTTCCCGGGAATACCGGTCGTAATAGGCGGAGTGGAGGCGAGCCTGCGCAGGGTCGCCCACTACGACTATTGGCAGGATAAAATGCGCCCGTCCATTCTGGTGGATTCAAAGGCCGATTTGCTCTGCTTCGGAATGGGCGAGATTACCGTTCCAAAGATATTTGCCCGGCTCCGCAAGGGATTGCCTCTCGACGGCATAAAGGGGACGTGCCGTTATCTCGGAGCCGCGGAATCAAAGTCTTTTACTATCGATTCGTCGGTTGCGGCTCTGCCTTCCTACTCCGATATCTGTTCCGACAAATTGGCGATTATGCGGCAAACTAAAATCGTTGAGGCTGAAATGAATCCATGGAACGGAAAGCGTCTCGTGCAGGAGACGAACGGCCGCATGCTCGTGGTGGAGCCCTCGCGCCCCCCGATGACATCAGGGCAGTTCGACAAGTTTTCTGAGCTTCCTTTTACCGGCCTGCCTCATTGGTCCTACAAAGGTAAAATCCCCGCATGGGAAATGATAAAGGATTCAATCACCGTGGTGCGTGGTTGTCCCGGGGGGTGCGCGTTTTGCGGTTTAGTTTGCCACCAGGGGCGCCATCTGGTTTCACGCAGCATCGATAGTATCGTTCGCTCTACGGAAAGACTTGCCCGCAGCCCCTTCTTTCACGGCATCGTTAGCGACCTCGGAGGCGCGGCTGGAAACATATACGGGCATGGGCCTAAAAATCCGGAATTGTGCAGGAAATGCAGGCGTTATTCGTGCCTGTTTCCATCTTTCTGCCCGAATTATAACGCCGACCAAAAACCGCTCATAAAACTGCTCGACAAAGTTGCCGCGGTGCGGGGCGTACGCCGCGTATTTGTAAATTCGGGAATCAGGTTGGACTTGGCTATGAAGCAACCCGAATTAACCCAAAAAATAATAGCCGAAAATGTTTCCGGACAGCTCAGCGTTGCTCCGGAACATCTCGACCCTTCCGTCTTGGCTCTGATGCGAAAGGGTAAAGCAGGGGAGTTCGAGACATTCCGCAGGATATTTGAGCGCGTGAACGGCGAGACAGGCAAAAAGCAGTTCTTGGTGCCGTATTTCATCTCCAATTTCCCCGGCTGCACGGAAGCCAATATGAAAATTGTTGACGATTACCTAGAAAAATCCCATTGGAGCCTCCGGCAAGTCCAGGATTTTATTCCGCTCCCAATGACTATGGGCTGCGCAATGTACTGTTCGGGCGTCTCGCCGGACGGCAAGCCAATCGCGGTGAACAAAGGGCTCGCGGAACGTCGTGTCCAACGGGATATGCTGCGCCGCCGCCACGACCCAAATTCTGGCGGAGGAAAATACCGCCCATTTGGCGGGCGCAAATAAAAAATCTCCATCTCAAAATGAAAAACGGCGACGCTAAAAAACGTCGCCGCAAAATCGCAATATTTCAGCCTTAGCTTATTTTGTATTTTCCCGGGCAGGGTATTTCCGGAATGGGGTTCTTGCCGAACTTCCATTCCTTCGGGGCCATGCTAAGCTTCGATTTCTTCAGCATGAAATCGTATTTAAAGCGCTGGCCTGAATAGCACGCCTCTCTGCCGGTTATTGCCATTAGAGTGGAGTTAACCATTTCCCGAAGCATGTTCTTAGGCTCGTTGTTCATTACGCTCTCAATGAGAATCCTGTGCTCCTCAACGAGTGCCTGCGGCAAATCTTTTGGGGCTTCCCAGGACTTCTCGCCTATTATGCGCTGCGGTCCGCCGTCGAGATTCAGCTCCAAGATTCCTTTCGTGCCCACAAAACGCTCCATTACATAGTCCGCGGACTTGTTCTCGCGGCGGCTATAGCTTGCGCAGTGCAGACCGTCGCCGAAATCGTAGTCAACGGCGAAGTGGCTGAATCTGTCCCCGAATTCAGGCAAGGGGATATCCCAGCGCCTTCCGCCCACTCCGGACACTTCTTTCGGAGTTTTGCCGAGCCCCCACAGTATTATGTCGAGGTTGTGCACATGCTGTTCCACATAGCAGTCGCCTGAAGCCCAGCGGAAAATAAACCAGTTGCGGATTTGATATTCAAGCTCCTCAGGATCGGGATTATGCTTGTAGAGCTTGCCCCCGTTTTGTATAAAGAAACGCGAATTGAGCCAGTAGGCTTGCGTCGCCAGAACTTCTCCTATCTGGCCGTCTTGCAGGCGCTTTATGGCTTCAACATATCCCGGGTGGAAGCGGCGCTGTATGCCTGGAATTATGGTGAGATTTTTCTTGTCCGCCAAGTCGGCGATTTCCAGGAGCTCGCGCGCCTGCACGGGATCGACGCACGCCGGCTTTTCCACAAATATGTGCTTACCCGCGTCAACCGCAGCGCGAATGTGCAGAGGCCTAAATACCGGAGGTGTGGCGTGTATTACTATGTCGATATCGTCGAGGGCGAGCAGTTGTTTATAGGCGTCCCAACCGACAAATTGCCTGGAGGGGGGAACGTCTATGCATTCGGCCCCGTATTTTTTTGCGCATTTGGCGAATTGCTTTTTTGCGACTTCAATCCTGTCGGGAAAGAGGTCTGCGGCGGCAACGATTTTTACCCTGCCTTTGGCAGCGTCCAGCATGTTGTCGATTGCCGAGAGCCCCCTTCCGCTGCAGCCTATTATTCCCACTTTTAAAGTGCTCGATTTTCCCACTGTTGTGCCCGCGCAAGCCGGCATCGCCGCCGCGGCCCCGATTACAGCCATAGATTTTAGAGCTTTTCTTCTATCCATTTTTTCCCCTTTTTTTTGTTGTTAAAATTTAATGTTTTACGCGAGAGCGTCGTATGAGCGATACCTGTCGATTATTTGCTTTTCGCATTCGATTGTTTTTGCGCTTTGCATGTGTTCGAGCCCTATTATGCCGCGGAATCCCTTGTCCCAGATTTTCTTAAATACTTTGGGATAGTCTATAATTCCCGTGCCAGGCTCATTTCTATCCGGGGCGTCAGCCACATGGAATGATTCTATGTACTTCCAAACGTCCGGATTGTCCAGCGAGTCGAGGTTCTTGACTTGCATTTGCTCATGGAAAATGTCGTAGAGTATGCGGCAACTCGGCATGTTTACGTCGCGGCATATTCTTGCTCCAAGTTCGGCTCTATCGCAAAATACTCCCGGATGCGAAACGGTATTCAAAGGCTCTATTTCCATTACAAAGCCGGCCTTGCCTACTATGTCGGCGCAGAAGGCCATATTCTCTACGACATTTGCGTATTGCCTATCCCATTCAAGCTCTTTGTCGAGAGCTCCTGGCCCTATTATAAAAGTCTTTCCTCCTACATTTTCCAATACGCCAAAAGTGGTTTCGAGTTGGCGCTTCAACATGTCTCTTATTGCGGTTGTTCCCGATTTCCCGTCGAGCGTCTTATTGGCGGTCATAGTCGGAACGTCTTTTTCGTTCATGGAGCTTTGCGGGCCCATAGCCAGGCCGAGTTCTTTGGCTTTTTCCCCTATGAGCTTTTGCCTTTGCTTTTGTTTGTCGGAAAAGGGTTTTTTATGCTGTATAAATACCACGCCTTCCACTCCCCTGAATCCTTGTCCTTTAAAGAACTCCATTCTCTTTATTTCGTCCTTGCCAGCCATCTCTTGGAATGTAGGCATGCCTACGCGCGGTGCAAAGAGCATTTTAAAGGGCTTTGCGGTTGTGGCTTCTCCTGCAAATAAATTTGCACCCCGCATGGAAAGGGCAAATAGCGATGCGGACGTGGTTAAGCTTAGAAACTGCCTTCTCTTCATATATATTTTTAGATAATTATTATGTGTGTGTTGGGTTCCGAAAAACAACCAACGTTGTATCAAACGTTTGAGAATTAGATTAAGATTTTGAATCAAAAGGTCAAGCATTTTGCTCCGAATCCCATTCTTAAATTTTTTTATGGCTTTTTGAAAGCCGTAGTATAATAAAAAACCGAATAATAAATTATTACGGAGAATTATGGACGATATCCAGCAGAAGATAAAAGAAAGCAGGGTTGTGGCTGTTGTGAGCGTGAATGACGCCAGCGATGCTGTAGAATTGGCAAAAGCTCTCGTTGACGGAGGCGTATCGGCGGTGGAAATGACTCTGAGGACTCCCAACGCGTTTGACTGCATATCTGCGGTGGCGGAGAAAGTGCCGGACCTCTATTTGGGGGTTGGCACTGTATTGACGACATGGCAGGTCGCCGAGGCTAAGAGGCGCGGGGCGAAATATGCGGTGAGTCCTGGCTGCAATGTAAAGATTGTGGACGCTGCCCGCGAAGTGGAATTGCCTTTTGCGCCCGGAATCATGACGCCGAGCGATATAGAGCAGGCTTTGGAGCACGGCTGCAAATTGATGAAATTCTTCCCGGCTGAAAGCGCCGGCGGAATGAAGCATTTGAAGAATATGGCCGCTCCTTACAAGCACTTGGGCATAAGTTTTCTGCCTTTGGGCGGTTTGAATCTCGACAATATGTCCTCCTATTTGTCGTCTCCGCTCGTAGCGGCCATAGGTGGATCTTGGATAGCTTCCGGAGATCTCATCGCCGCAAAGAATTGGGACGGAATACGCATGAACGCGGCAGCCGCTATGGCTAAAGTTTCCGCATCGGCTTAATTGTAGAAATACTAATAGAGAAAAGGCGCACAATTTGTGCGCCTTTTCTTTTCAATGCGATTTTTATTTTTTCTACGGGAATTTCTAATCTTGAGATTCTTGTACTTTGGCTTTGAACGACGCCACGTCTCCGCGTATGCGTTCGTTCATTCTCTCCCTGAGGCATCTTAGGGCTATTTCAAGGGCCCCGGAAATCTGTTTGCGGTTGCTTGATCCGTGCGCTTTTACGACAAGTCCGTTTAGGCCCAGAAGGGGCGCCCCGGAAAACTTGTCCACCGGAAGCCTGCGCTTCAAATCCCTAAAGGCCCCAAAGGCGAGGAGTATTCCGAGTTTGCGCAGCCATGTGCGTTTAATTTCCTCTTTGAGGATTTCTTTGACGAAGCGCACTGAACCCTCCAAAGATTTTAAAACTACGTTGCCGGTAAATCCGTCGGTGACGACTACGTCAACATCGCCGTCGAATAAGTTAAATCCTTCTATAAGCCCGCCATAGTTGATTATGTCCGAATGGCTCTTGAAAATCTTGTGGGCGGTTTGCACGAGCATATTTCCCTTGCCGTCTTCCGTCCCGTTGCTGAGGAGCCCTATTCTGGGTTTCTTTATGCCGAGGGCGACTTTTGCGTAGTTTGCCCCGAGTATGCCGTTGTCAACGAGGCTTTCCGGTTTTGGGTCCGGAGAGGCCCCCACATCTATCATGACAAAATTTTTATGTTTTCCGGGAATAACCGAACCGAGAGCCGGGCGCTCGATACCCTCCATTGTGCGCAGTTTTATAGTTCCGCCGGCCATTAGGGCCCCGGTGTTTCCGCAACTTAGTACAGCGTCCGCAGTTCCGAGTTTTACAAGCTCTATTGCCCTCATCATAGAGGAGTCCCGCTTTGATTTTATGGCTTGAATGGGCTTTTCGGACATTTCTATCACTTGGCTTGCAGGATAGACTTTTAAGCGGGATTCGCGCATTAAATTATGGCGTACGAGGAGTTTTATGAGAATTTCTTCATTTCCCACAGCGATTATTTCGAATGCGGACTTGTCTTCAGCGAGCACTTTTTTCACGCCTAAAACAAGTTCTTCGGGTCCCAAATCGGAACCCATCACGTCTACCGCCACACTGGGAATATCCGTAGCCATTGAATAAAGCTTGCGTCCATAAAAACAAACGCGGGAGTTATTGTCAAAAATAATCCCGCATTAAGAACAAGAGGGTATATATGCCCCGTTAGACCTTTACGGTCTTGACTTGCTTACCCTTATACATCCCGTTGGCCGGATTGACCCTGTGGGATAGAAACAAGGTGCCGTCCGAAGGATCCTTTGAAAGCTGTGGAAGCTCGAATTTGTTGGCGGCGCGACGCAGACGGGTGCGCTGTTTTGACTGTTTGCGTTTTGGTTGTCCCATGATTATTCCTGTTAAAAAATTGTTTAAAGGCTCAAAACGTTAAAATCGGGTCCGATTTTGTCAACCGTTTTTTATTGTGGGCATATTGGGCATTGCCTGTTCGGCGCAGCACTTAGTCTTTTGGGGAAAATCTCACGGCGAATCCCCCTTCGTCGGCCACGTCGAGTTCGATTGAGTCGGAGGCGGACAGCCTTGCATTCTCGACTTTAGAATACGTTTGTATCCTGTCGGCGTTCAGACCGTCGCTTATTATTTCGGCGTTGTATGTCTTGTCCGGCTCCAGAAATTCGGACAGCGCAATTTTTATCTTTTTGGACTTTTTGCCGTTCAGGCATGCCAGATACCAATCGTCTCCGCTGCGTCGGGCGATAACAACGTATTCCCCGATTTTCCCTTCTATGCATTTTGAGTCGTCCCAAGAAGTGGGTACGCGCGACAGAAATTTCAGAATCTTATCCGATTTCCTGTATTGGCTCGGCGCGTCGGAAAGCATTTGCAAAGGAGCGTAATATATGACGTATTTTGCAACCTCCGCCGCGCGCGTGCCCATGACATTCGGCCAATCGTTGTTTATGGCAAAGTTTTTGCTCGACACGTTGCGCATTCCTCCCGGGGTGTAGTCCATTGGGCCAAGCAACATTCTCGTGAATACTATATCGACGTTGTGGGAGGGGGTCACCGTCTTTTTAAATTTGTTGAATTCCCCTCCTTGCACTCCCTCAAAATTTATGGCGTTGGGGTAGGTGCGATGCATTCCGCTCATCGGAGGGCATCCGTGCCAGTCTATAATCATCTTGCGCTCCGCGGCAAGTTTAGATATGTTTTCAAAGTGCCTCATGGCGAGTTGGTCGTCCCTGTCGGTAAAGTCGATTTTCAGGCCGGCCACGCCCCAGCTCTTGAAGAGGTCAAGGGCTTCGCGCGGGTGGTTGTACATCACTTTGCTATATACCCATATTATGACTTTCACTCCTTTAGCCTTTGCGTATTTTACGATTTCCGGAATATTTACGCGCGGCTTGCCGTTTATGAAATTTGCGTCGTCGTAATATGCCTTCATGCGTTCGGCCTTCTTGGCGGGGTCGCCATCGCCAATCCTCTGGGCGTGCCAGCCCGAATCCAAAGTGACGTATGGTATGGAGTTTTCCGCGGCAAAATCCACATAATATTTGCACATTTCGTCGTTGAATCCCGTGCGGAAATCGACGTCTTCGGTGTTCCAGTTTACCCACCAGTCCCATACGGACAATCCGGGTTTTATCCAAGAGGTGTCGGATATGGCGCAGGGGCGGGCGAGTTTGTAAACAGTATCGTTGTCGGCGAGCTCCGCGTCTTTGCGGGCGACTATAAATGCGCGCCATGGAAATTCCCGCGAAGCGTCGGTATTGGCAATGTAGTCCCTCTTAGAGTCCGGTTGGAGCTCGAATCCGCATTTTTTTGTGCTGAGCTTTTCGGGGCATTTGGCGAAATATGCGGCGGGGTATGGCGAATCCTTTTTCCATGCAATGCGGAGCCCCGGGTAATCGAGCAGCCCGGATTCGACTATGGCTATTTTATACGCTCCTTTTTGTATTATAAAAGGCATTGTTGCGCTGTGAAATTTCTTTAAATCTTCCGCTTTTTGGCGGGCGTAGTTTTCCTCAAAGGAAGTCCAATCCCCCCTTACAGGGTGGGAAATTATCTGTGAGTCGTTTTTTATCCACGGCAGGGTGAGAATTTCGTCCTTTACTGTTATAGCTCCGTCTCCGAAATCTGTCACAAAACGATATGCCACGGCTTCATTATATGCGCGGACTTGGAGTTTATATTTTCCGAAAGAAAGCTCTATCTGGTTAAAATTGTCAGGAACTTCTTTGCGCAATCCGCAGACCGTTTCGATGGAACCGCTGTTGGAGAGCGTTGTAAAGGATTCCGCTTCCGCGCCTATTCCGAGATTGCCCTTGTCGGTGAGCATTCCTATCTGGGATCCCTCAAAAATGGCTTTGCCGTCGGCCTTGAGCGATAATAAAAGTTTCTGGCCGTCGCTCACCGACGCTTCAAGCATTCCGTCCGGAGATTTTACCGTGTATGTTTTCCCGTATGACGTTGACGCAAGAAATAGAGTTAGAACAATACCCAACACAATTTTTATACTACCCATATTACAACCTTTCTTAGGGTTTGAATATTTTGTTCCTCTGCGTCTTCAAGAAAATTTTTTAATCAAGTGCTTTGTGTCAAAGGGGTATTTTTTCAAAAATATCAAAAGTTGGTTTGTGGGTTTGGGGCCCGGTGATTAGAATATGGCGCATGGATATTGAAAACGCTCAAATTATAGGCACTGCGCTCGTATCGCTTACGGCGATTTTAGGCGCGTATTGCCTGGCATTGCGCATTAGGGAATTTTATGCGGAAAAACCGGATCCAAAGCTTACTTATGTGACGCATCAGCAAATGGAAAAAGTGCGCGCGGAAATAATGCGTTGCCTTGGAGAGGCTGTCCAAGATATACGCAATTTGCGCGCGGAAATCCGCGACGAAGTTCGGACCATGCAAAAGCAATATATTCGTGGATTTGAAGAAGCCCGTGAACTTGCCGGGCGCAATGCCCAAAATATAAGTTCTCTCGTTGCGCAGGCTCAAATTGCGAATCAGCGCATATGCGAACTCTCTTTAAAAACCGATAGAATTGTCCTTAAAATGAAAGGTGGATCTTCGATATGAATATGGATATTTTAAGCTTGAGGCGCACTATATTGCTGCAACTTGAGGCGGCGTCTCCGGCGAGCCTTCCGCGTTCGACAATACTTGTGGGATTGGAAACGGCGGGCTTTTGCATGGACTTAAAAGAACTTTCTTCGGAATTGGACTATCTGGCGCAGAAGGGTATGATAACACTTTCCCGTTCCGCTTTGTCAGCCGGAGAATTGCGCGCCAAGCTTTCGGCGGACGGGCGCGATTACCTCGAATCCGGGGAGGTCTGAAGTGGCTGCAAAAAGGAAAGAAAAAGACTCCGGTAGCGGGGGAGCTTTTCTGGAGCACATCGAACGCATAAGGTCGGCCTCTGCGAATGCAAAAAAAATAGCGGAAAATTTTTCAAGCGACATTCCGAAAGCCGCCTTGGACAAGGCGTGGGAAGCCGCATTCGACATGTTGTGCTCTCCGGCGGGAAGCCTTTCTCCAACGGAGTTGAATGCCTTGGCGGGAGTAATTCAGAAATTGTCGGCTATAAAGTGCGAGCCTGCAAGAGAAAACCCCTATGGGGTTTCCGGAGAGGTGTCAATTAGCGAGTCTGCCATGAGAAAAATAGAGGCTAAGCTCAAACTTATTTGATGATCCGTTATGGAATATGGAAGATAAATTTTTTTTACCGTACCAAGTAGCTTGGATAAGGGACGAGTCGCGTATAAAATTGATGGAGAAGTCGCGGCAGATAGGAATGAGTTGGACGACCGCATACGCCCTCGTGCGGAGGCATTGCGCAGGATTGTCCAGGCGCGACACATGGGTGAGCTCGCGCGACGAGCTTCAGGCAAAGCTGTTTATAGACGATTGCAGGAAATTCGCCGACATACTTGGGATCGCCATTTCCGAGGTGTCCAATTCGCACGTGGATTCAAGCGCCGACGCCCGCAGCATAGGTTTTGCAGACGGCACGCGCATATGGTCTTTATCGTCGAATCCGGACGCCCAGGCAGGGAAGCGCGGCACGAGAGTTCTCGATGAGTTTGCCCTGCATCCCGATCCCGCCCTGCTTTATGCCGTGGCTTATCCCGGCATAACTTGGGGGGGGAGTCTGCAGATAATCTCAACCCATAGGGGCACGGATAATTTCTTTTACAAGCTTGTGGACGAGGCCAGAAACGGCGGAAATCCCAAGAATATATCTCTGCATAGAGTGACACTTCAGGACGCCCTCGAACAGGGGCTTTTGGGAAAAATAAAAGCTGCCTTGCCTCCGGAACACGAAGTGTCGCATATGGACGAGGCGGAATATTTTGATTTGGTTAAGAAGTCCTGCGCCGACGAGGAAAGCTTTTTGCAGGAATACATGTGTTGTCCAGCCGATGACGCGTCGGCGTTCATATCTTATGATTCGATGAACCGCTGCCTCTATAAAGAGGGGGTGGATTGGGAATGTTTTGAGGGGGCGGGGAATCCTCTTTTTTTGGGCATAGACGTGGGGAGGAGCCGCGATTTGTCTGTATTCTGGCTGCTTGAGCGCGTGGGAGATGTTCTTTATACGAGGCGAGTACTTGCAATATCGGATACGCCGTTTTCGGAACAGGAGGCGGAGCTCGAAAATTTTTTGAGACTGCCTAACCTGCGCAGGGTTGCCATAGACCAAAGCGGATTGGGGCGACAGTTTGCGGAGCGCGCCATAGCCCGCTACGGTTCGGGACGCGTTGAAGGCGTAAGCTTTACCCAGGGGGTAAAAGAGGAGCTCGCCTATCCGCTGAGGAGCCGTTTTGAAGACGCATTGTTGAGGATCCCCGACGATCCCGAAGTGCGGGCCGATATACGCGCGGTGAAGAAGATGTCAACGCGCAGCGGCGGAATACGCTTTTGCGCCCCCAGGAGTTCTGACGGGCACTCCGATAGATTTTGGGCGCTTGCCTTGGCTAATTACGCCGCGCGCGAATCGCTTTGCGGAACGGGAAAGATGGATATTGTGGAGGCTGTTGCGAGGGATTTTGTATGGTAGCCGGAATTTTTGCGTTTTTGAGCTCGGGCGTTTCCTAATATTTTTAGTACGGTAGTTATTGAACAATTTTGTAAGTTCAATTTTTGTTCCATTTGCCAAATCCCCTCCAAGCCTTTGCGGGTGCGAGTTTGCGGAAAATTTTTTTAAATTTTATGTTGACCTCTACCTTTATATGTCTAACGTTTAGAACAAATAAGAGGGCTCTTTAACAAACGAAGTTGATTTTGTCGCGCAGACGGGTTCGATTTTTTGGTCGCAAACTGCATGATTTTGCGCGGCACAATATTAACGACGCTGGCTGGGGGTTCCCCTTTTTATTTTCTACAGCAACGTGTAGATTTTGTCTCAAACAAACAAAAAATAAAAAACTATGAATAAAGCAGAACTCATCGTAGAAATACAAAAACTCCTCGGCAAGGAAGCTACCAAAGCTTGCGCTGAACGCGCTCTGAATGCCGTTCTCGACGCCATCAAGGCGGGCGTAAAGAAGCAGAAGAAGCTTCAGCTCATCGGCTTCGGAACCTTCTCCGTGGTGGAACGCAAGGCTCGTACCGGCATCAACCCCCAGACCAAGGAAAAGATTAAGATTAAGGCTTCCAAGGCCATCAAGTTCAAAGCCGGCTCCGATTTCAAAGCGAAATAAGATTAGTTCGGATTTATTTTTCAAGGGGCGATTCCGATTGTCGGATCGCCTTTTTTGTAGCTCGATTCTCTTATCGCGCATGCTGTGAAGTTTTATCGTCCTGAGATATTCCTAAGCTTGACAAGGTTAAACTTCCATATTGTTATATGCGGCATATTATGAAAGAAACGCGCGATATTATCTTGCGTCTTATAAAAATACGCCAAGCAGAACGCCTCACAAACAACAAGGGAATGTCCGCCGACGACATACAAAAGTTGCGCGACTTTATTCTTGAAAACCGGCGGCGCGTTCCTCCATTTGCGCTATCGCACTTCGACAGGCTCGAGGCTTCCGGCGGGCGCGGAATAGCCGCTATAGAAAACGGCAAATGCTCTTTTTGCGGAACTCCCGTGCCCAAGGACGAACTCGACTATCTTGAAAAGGCTAAAAACATAGGCGTGTGCGACCGCTGCTACGCGTTCTTGTACATTCCAGATGATGATTGCAAAATCGGTGATTTCTTCGAGAATTTACTTAAATCGGAATAAAAATGCCGGATATTCGGCATTTTTTATGTTTTATACATATACTATATGATGCATGCTTGAAATTACATGTACTGCATATTATAAATAGTTAGGGAGAAATACGGAACATGGAACTGAAAAGTCCGTCCTATGCGATGTGCGCAAGATTTCTATTGTTGATTGTCTTCCTTTTGGCGGGTTCCGACGTTTTTGCGCTCGATTCCGGCGCGGCCGCAAAAATCGAATATTCGATGGAGAGGGCAGATGTTCTCTCCTATCCTCCGCCTCTCTCGGCTTACGAGAGGGCCGACGGTGTATGTGCCACCCTTTTGTCGAGAATAAGGGAGCAGCCTTTCAATCTATTTGCGAGCGCAGTGTTCATTTTGGCAATACTGCATACTTTTGCCCACAGGTATTTCGTGAAGCTGTCCGAAAAACTCAAGCTCCGTCTCCGCGAACATTTGGGCAGGGGAGAGTCCATATCCGAAAGCAGGCGGGATTTTTCCTTTTTCATGTCGGGGCTTTTCCATATGTTGGGAGAGGTTGAATTGATTTTTGGATTTTGGCTGGTGCCGCTCTTTATTGGTTTTTGGGCGTGCTTCGGCTGGCAGGATTTGGGGGCGTATTTGAATTCGCTGATGTTCGACCAGCGGAAGTTCGTGGAACCCGTTTTTGTCATAGTGGTTATGTGCATGGCGGGAACGCGGCCTGTCATACACGCATCTGCGGGATTTGTCGGATTGTTTTCAAAAGCCATAGGCGGGGGAGTCGCTTCGTGGTGGATTGCCATATTGTGCATAGGGCCATTGTTGGGTTCTTTTGTGACGGAGCCTGCGGCGATAACGATATGTGCGTCGCTTTTAGGGGCTCGTTTTTATTCCCTCAATCCGTCGAAGAAGTTTTGTTATGCAACGCTTGGTTTGCTTTTGGCTGCGGTATCCGCGGGGGGAACTCTTACGCATTTTTCGGCGCCGCCGGTTTTAATGGTGGTTAAGGCTTGGGAGTGGGATATGGCTTTTATGTTTGAGAACTTCGGCTGGAAGGCGGCTCTGGGAATATTTGCAAGCGTAGGGGCTTATTTTATAATTTTCAGAAAGGAATTGAAGCGCATGGGGACTCTTGGCAAGGCTCATATATCGCCTGAAAGCGGGCGCCATATTCCTATTTCCATAGTGGTTGTGCACCTCTGCTTTTTGACATTTGCGGTAATATGTCTGCATCAACCCGTATTGTTTTTAGTGGCATTTTTCTTCTTCTTGGGCTTTATGGAGCTCACTAAAAAATACCAGTATGATGGAATGGGCTTAAAATCCCCAATACTTGTGGGAATGTTTTTATCCGCCCTGGTAATACACGGCGGACTTCAAGCTTGGTGGATTGAGCCGGTGTTGATGGCTATGGGCGCAAATTCGCTCTTTGGAATATCCGTGTTCCTTACGGCGTTTAACGACAACGCCGCCATAACCTATCTGGCGTCTTTAGTTCCGGATTTCAGCGATTCTATGAAATATATGGTGGTGGCCGGAGCCGTAGCGGGAGGAGGGCTTACCGTTATAGCGAACGCTCCAAATCCCGCCGGTATTGCTGTTTTAAAGCGGTTCTTTAAGGGAGGAGTCTCTCCGCTTTGGCTTTTTCTTGGAGCCGCCCTGCCTACCGCGATTATTTCGGCCTGCCTATTTTTCTTGTAGGCGCATTATAGATTAAACGGGACAGCTTGGAATCCCAGCCTTGCGATAGCCGTCGAAAACTTATCGGGAAGCGGAATTGTTGCGCTGATTCCTAAACTTTCGCACTTTATGGAGTATAGGTGCAGGCCGATGTATTCCCATAGGGCGGGGGATTTATCTTTAGCTTCAAGGAGCTTTTTTTTCATTTTGTCTTTGGGAATTGAAACGCGCGGCACGTCTATATTTGCGTATAGGCTCTCCCCGGATATTAAGAGGCCGCGCTCTGCGGCGTGGAGCCTTATTTGGTGGGGGCGCGGCATAGTGGTGAACGCCCTCCAAATTTGCCATTCTCCGGATTTTTCTATGGGCTCAAAGAGCGTCGAAGCTTTTTTGCCCCTGCGATGCGATACAGCCCAAATTTTTTCTCCGTCCGGTTTCCACATTGGCAGCTCCGTTTCAAAAGTTTCGCGGGGGCCCTCCGGATTGGCGCGGCATAATAAGATATATGAAAACTTAAATGCGTCGGAGCCGAGGGCGTTGCGAAGTTTCATTCTCGAATCTTCGCACATAGCCATGAGTGCTCCTCCGGATATCTCAAAGTCTATTTGATTCACCGCAAAGGGGACGGATAATTCGAGCCTTTTATATTCGGGTTTGTCGAGTCTTGCGCGAATGGCGGATATTATGGAACGGACTTTAGGGGCGCCAAGATACGCATCGAAAAGAATATTTGGAGGCTTTGCAAGAACTGCCCATTCGCCTTTGCGGTATTCCGGCAATGGGATTCTCAAAGGGCGCGCGGACAATTCGTCCGCGGCGAATCCTATCATATTGGACTTGTCGTCCGGCATATATTATTCAGGAAATTTCGCGTCGAGGGCGTCCTGGGTTTGCTTCTGACGAAATTCGTCTATTGCGGCTCTAAATAAATTGTCCGATAGCGCCAGTATTTGAAGGGCGGCCACCGCGGCGTTTACCGCGCCGGCTTTGCCTATTGCAACAGTCAAGACGGGGACTCCGCGCGGCATTTGCACTGTGGAGAGAAGGGAGTCCATTCCGTCGGTGGCCCAGCCTTTCATGGGAACTCCTATTATCGGGAGTGGCGAATTTGCCGCCATTGCTCCGGCAAGGTGCGCGGCTCCTCCCGCGGCGGCTATTATGACTTTTACTCCGCGCTCGCGGGCTGTAGATGCAATTTCGGCGGCTTTGGCGGGCGTTCTATGGGCGGAGGCTATGTTTTTTTCGTATGGCACTCCGAATTTTTCGAGCGTATCGGCACAATGCTTCATTGTATCCCAATCGCTGGCGCTTCCCAATACTATGCTTACGAGAGGTTTTTCCATAGAGCTCGAGTAAAGTTTCATTTTTGAGGCTTTCAAGACTTTTTCGGATTTCTTTCGGCTGTGTGTTTACGTCCAAACCGCCCTGTAATTTCCGGCGGATAAAAAAGATTGTAATTCTCGAGTTCCTGTATTCTATATAAAGACTTCAACCGAAAATAAAGACGACTATGGTATCCTATAAAGAAATTGGTCTGGTTAATTCGCGCGAACTCTTCAAGAAGGCTATAGCCGGCAAATATGCCGTTCCCGCGTTTAACTTTAACAATATGGAACAAATGCAGGCCATAATACAGGCTTGCGTTGAACAAAAATCGCCCGTAATCCTTCAGGTGTCGAGCGGTGCGCGCAAGTACGCCAATCAGACTATATTGCGCTATATGGCTCAAGGGGCATGCGAATATGCAAAAGAACTCGGATACTCAATCCCGATAGTTTTGCATCTCGACCACGGCGATTCCTTCGAGCTCTGCAAATCCTGCATAGAGTACGGATTCTCGTCGGTTATGATAGACGGATCCGCGCATCCCTATGACGAAAACGTTGAACTCACCGCCAAGGTTGTCGAGTACGCCCATAAGTATGACGTCACAGTCGAGGGCGAGCTTGGCGTTCTCGCGGGAA
Organism: uncultured Opitutales bacterium; assembly: GCA_944389885.1. Classification (GTDB taxonomy): domain Bacteria; phylum Verrucomicrobiota; class Verrucomicrobiia; order Opitutales; family Intestinicryptomonadaceae; genus Merdousia. The sequence goes on along the minus strand of CALXNZ010000009.1, from coordinate 64,659 downwards.
TTGAAGACGAAGTCTCCCATGAAACCCATTCATATACCCGCCCGGAAGAGGTTGAGGATTTCGTGAGCAAGACAGGGGTCGATTCTCTCGCAATCTCCATAGGAACTTCCCATGGCGCTTACAAGTTTAAGCCCGAACAATGCACTCTCGACGAAAATGGCAGGCTTGTTCCGCCGCCCTTGCGCTTCGACATCCTTGAAGAAATCGAGAAACGCATTCCGGGATTCCCGATAGTTCTACATGGATCTTCATCTGTTCCGCAGAAGTATGTTGATATAATCAATAAATACGGCGGAAAGCTTGAAGCTGCTGTCGGCATTCCCGAAGAGCAACTCCGCAAGGCTGCCGAATCTGCGGTTTGCAAGATAAATATCGATTCCGACGGAAGGCTTGCAATGACGGCCGCAGTACGCGAAGTGTTCGCTACAAAGCCTGCCGAGTTCGATCCGCGCAAGTATCTCGGTCCGGCTCGCGAAGAGCTCAAGAAGCTTTATATGCACAAAGTTGTTAACGTGCTCGGTTCTGCGGGCAAGGCTTAATCGACAACTAAACAGCTTTTATAACTTGGCGGGATTGGCAATTGCCAATCCCGCTTTTTTGCGGCTTGGATTGTCGAGGATTATTTAATGACGCAAATGAAGTAATCGGTGCGGTAAAATTATGCTATGTCAGGGGAAGTGGCATAAAAATAAGGGCGTCCATAATTGGACGCCCCGTATTTGTGCTTTCAAATATGATTTGAATTAGAACAACACTTGTACTTGCGCACGGATAGTGTTGTCGTATGCGCGATAACCCTTATTATCGGAGTTATTTACGCTATCATAGTAGTAGCCGTACTCGTAGCCGAGAGATGTCTTGATAGCCGGAGTGATGTACCAGTTGACGCCAGCAAATACTGTCATGGCATTGTCAAAGGCATAGTTTTCATCATACAAGTTAATATCATCATAACGCTGCGAGAGAGGCGACACGCCGAGTCCGTTGGAAGCTATGAAGGAGAAGCGGGCAACGGGTTCGATGGCGCCCCATTCGCCGATATCCATTTTGTAGGCAACTGTGAGGTTGGCGCCGAGCGGTGAACGGGTTATGCCGTCGTTGTTGGCATAGTCTTCAACCTGCTGGAAGAAGAACTCAGCAATGGTGGTGAGTCCGCGCCAGTTGAGGGTTGCGTAGGGATTGATGCCCCATATGCTGCCTTCTTGACCGTTAAATGCTTTAGCTCCGCGTGGGGCATAGCCGAAGTTGATTCCGGCATCATAGCTGATTGTTTCACCCTTTACGTCGGCGACATTCTTGTAACCAGCGTTTACGAAGAAGCTCAAGCTGTTGCTGTCGGACACTCCGCTGATGAGGTCGTTTACAGCATTGTCAACTTGTGCAGTTCCGGAAACCACGGAAACTCCGTAGTAGAGGCCGTCAACTTGTGTGATGTTTCCGTCCCAGAATACGCCGGTAGTACGGCTGCCGAAGTTTCTTTCCACATCGTCGTAAGCATTGCCGCGGGTAAAGAAGTATGTTGCAACCGAACGGTCTATTGTTAGGAGTCCGAAATCGCATGTGGTTTGTTCATAACCCATGTTAACTTTGCGGAGACCAAATTCGAGAGTACCGTTTATATAGTCGAGGTCGATTTTCTTGGAAGCAACAGCCTTGTCTATATAATTGAGGTCAGCGCCTTCGGTTCCGAAGTCAGTAATAACGGTAGCGCTCCAACCTGCACCAACGTCGGCTTTTACGCCGAGCTTAATGTGTTTGAGCTCGAAACCGCTTTTCTGAGCTTGCGAGGGAGCGTCTGAAGGATTGCGAACGCTCGCCTGGGACCATTCATAATATCCACGGCCACCGCCGAAGAGTTTTATGGACTTGGTCGTTTTGGTGCAGGGGGTCACAGCCACAGATTCTTTTGCAATCTGGGCGGCTTCCTGCTGAGTGAGCATACCCTTCTTTACGAGAGTTTCAAGAAGAGCTTTGTCCTGAGCATTAGCCGCGATAGCTGCGCCTGCAATGAGTAAGCTAATTATGATTTTTTTCATATATATAGTTTGTTTGGTTTTTAATCGAATCATCAAATAATTTTCCCTTAGAAGTAATCAAGATAGATTATTAGATAATTCAATTACTTAGAAACACTCGCATTTATGTTTGGGAAATGCAAGCTTTTTTTACGTTTAGGTTAGGATACTAAAATAATGTTCGGTTGATAATTAAGTCCTTAAAGTAAATATTGAAGGTTCGACTTTATGTAATGCCCGGTATTCTCGATATGTTTTTAATTCCAGGCTTAGGGCGCAAAAAAAGCGGACGACGTTAGATGCCGCCCGCTTTTTATTTTTTAGTCCCGAAGGGCTTCGGGTGTTATATTGAAAGCTTTAAAGAGTTCGGGAGAATCCGCCGAGAATCCGAAGTCGTCGGTGGATACTATCTTCTTGGCGTATTTGTACCATAACCCTCCGACTCCCGCCTCAATGGCTATGCGGTTCTGGCAGTAATCCGGAAGGACGGATTGCCTGTATTCGTGGGATTGTCTCTCGAATACTTCCATGCACGGCATAGATACGACTCTTGTTCCGCTTTCTTCTTCTGCGGCTTTGAGCGCCACGGAGACTTCCGAGCCGCTTGCTATTATTATCTTATTCAACTCCGATTTTTCCTGCCTGATTACATATGCGCCGCGCAGGGTTCCCGATCTCTTTTCGGAAGCCGATAGCGATGCTATCGCCGGAAGATTTTGGCGGGACAAAATCAGGGCTGTGGGTCCGTCCTTTCTCGACAGAGCCATAGCCCAAGCGGCGGCGCATTCTTCCGCGTCCGCCGGGCGTATGACGTCGAGGCGCGGCATGCTGCGCAGCTGTGAAACAAGCTCTACGGGCTGGTGCGTGGGCCCGTCCATTCCCACTCCGATTGAGTCGTGCGTGAATATGTATTGTACGGGAAGCCTCGACAGCGCGGCTATTCTTATGGATCCCATCATGTATCCGGCAAAAGTCAGGAATGTTGCGCAACTTGGCAAAAATATGCCGTCGTATGCTATGCCGTTTGATATTGCGCCCATTGCGTGTTCGCGGATTCCGAACCAAATATTTCGCCCGGATGGGGTGTCGGCGGAAAAGTCTCCCATATCTTTGAGATAATTTTTTGTGGAGCCAAATAAGTCCGCAGATCCTGTCACCATGAAAGGCAGTTTTTTCGCGAGGAAATTCATCACTGCGCCGCCCGAAGCTCTTGTCGCGGCGTCCGAGGCGGGAAATTCCGGCACGAGGGCTGCTGCGGCTTCCGCCGATTCCGTCCCCCTCCGCGTCAGGCAGGCTTCGAGATCGTCGGCTTTTCCCGGGTTTGAAGCTTTCCATGCGGCAAAGAGTTTATCCCACTTCTTATTCAAGCGCGCCAATTTCTTTGCGCGGGCCGCAAAAAATTCCCGTGTTTGAGGGCTTACAAAGAATTTTTCATCGGGCAGGCCGAGCGCTTTGCGGGCGGAATCGGCAAATTTTGCGCCGCCTTCGCCGTGTCCTTTTGCGGAATTTTCCACTTCGGGAATCCCCTTGGCTATCGTGGTTTTGAAGATTACAAGGGTGGGCTTGCCGTCCGCAGAGCGCCGCGCGGACTTTAGGGTCTTGCGCACGGCGTCAATATCGTGGCCGTCGCACTTGAGCACTCTCCATCCGCATGCCTTAAATCGCGCCCCGGTGTCTTCCGACATTGTCTTTGCCGCCATGGCGTCCAAAGTGACGTCGTTGGAGTCGTACATCAGTATGAGATTGTCCAATTTTAGGGTTCCCGCCAGGCTTATCGCCTCTTGGGATATTCCCTCTTGCATGCAACCGTCGCCGGCGAGACACCAAACTTTGTGGTCGAAAATTTTATCGGCATCGGAATTGAAACGGGACTCCGCCATTTTTTCTGAGATTGCCATTCCGACCGCGTTGCCCACGCCTTGACCGAGCGGGCCCGCTGTGGCTTCCACTCCCGGAGTCACGCCGTATTCCGGATGTCCGGGAGTCTTAGAGCCGCGTATGCGGAAGTTTTTTATGTCTTCCAAAGAGAGGTCGTATCCGCAAATGTGCAGCCAAGCGTATATAAACATGCTTCCGTGTCCGGCGCTGAGCACAAATCTGTCGCGGTCGAGCCACGATGGATTTTTGGGATTAAACTTCAGAATTTCGCCGAATAGCACGGCTCCTATTTCCGCGCAACCAAGAGGGAGTCCGAGGTGCCCCGATGCGCGGGCCGAGATTGCGTCGATAGCCAATCCGCGGGCTTCGTTTGCGGCGGTTTGCAGAATTGAATTGTCGCTCATATTTTTCGTAATTAAAAATCTGCACGACACCCTAAAGAGAGGAAGGGGAGCTTTTCAATAATAATCGACATAAAAGTTCTGAAAAATCGCTTTGCCCCGGAAAATTAAAAATATTGTTGAAATACTAAAAGTTTCCGCTAACTTATTTCACCTATGATTAGAAAAATGATAAAGACATTGTCTTTGCTGTGCGCTTTTGTCGTTTACGCATGTGGCGGCGCATTTGCAAATACCGACTTTGCCTATGCGGACAAAGGTTCGTCCTACAAGCTTAGGCCCCTTGATGTTGTCAACATGAGAGTCTTTCAGGAGCCGGACTTGGATACAATATATAAAGTCGGCAATAACGGAATGATAGTTTTGCCGCTGATAGGTTCGGTGAAGGTGGAAGGTCTTACTCTCCAAGACGCCCAGAAAAAGATAAAAGAACTCTACGAAAAAGATTATCTTGTGAAGGCCGAAGTGAGCCTGTTTATCGAGGAATATTCCCAACAGAGAGTGTATGTTATAGGACAAGTGTTTCGCAATGGAGAGGTAATATTCCCACCGGAAGAAACTATGACGCTGTCGAAGGCGATAGCCGGAGCTATGGGGCCGACGCGCCTTGCCGATACCCGCAACGTGAATATAAAGCGCAAAATGCCTGACGGAACCATAAAAGTGTTTGAAGTGGATTTGAAGGCTATTCTCAACGATAAAAGCGCAAAGGACTTCCCGGTGTACGACGGCGATACCATAGAAGTTCCAGAGTCAATATTCTAAAATATAATATTTCTACATACGCATTATTTTTACGATGGAAAATTCCAACGATAATAAACCCGCCGCCAAAAATGCGGCTCAATCGGAAAAGGCCGCGGCAGCAAAGACGTCAAAGAAAAAAATCGTTTCCGGCTCAGGCTACGGCGGCGGTGGATATGGAGCATATGGCGGCTACGGCGGCTATGGTTCATACGGCGGCGGCTATGGCGGCTATGGTGGCTACGGCGGCTACGGCTCGTACGGTTCGTATGGATATTACGGCGGTTATGGACAGGGAGCCTCTCCGCAAAATTCGGCTCCTACAGCCAACCGCACAATGAAAGATTACCTGATGATTCTCCGCGAGAGATTCTGGTATATAATAGTGACGTTTTTTGTAATATTTGCCGGAGTGCTATTGTACACTTTCAGGTTGACTCCGATGTATACTTCGACCGCGTCGGTGCAGGTGTTGAGGGATACGGATTCACCAATAGACGGGCCTGGCTCGGAACAGCGCAGCCGGAATAATACCGTAATGAGTATAGAAGACTTCAATACGCAAGTGAAGTTGCTCGAGAGCTTTGAGGTCATAAAAGCCGTCAAGTCGCGTCTAAAAGAAGATGAAATAAAGCGTTTGATGGCCCCCTATCACGATATGTTTACTTTCGGCGTACAAAAGACCGAGGAGGAAATTCTCGCTGATAATCGCAAGATTATTCCGGAAAGACTATCACTTATCGTTAGGATAGCATACTCGCACCCTGATGCTGTCATGGCTTCAAAAATTGCCAATCTGTTTGCCACGGAGTATATCAATTTCACCCACCAAAATAGAGTTCAAAAGCTTATCACAAGCATTGACGAACTCCGCACAAAAGTCTCCCAGCAGGAGGCGAAGGTGAAAGATTTGGATAAAAAGCTTGTCGAGTACAGAAAAGCCAACGGGGCCGTAAGTCTCGACGCTATGGACGATATAGATCGCAACGAGCTGCGCGATCTCAATGCAATAGTCACAAATGACAAACGCATTTTTGACGCTGCGGCTACCCAGTGGAAACTCGTGCAGGAATATAAGCGCCAAAATAAAGATCTTTGCGACTTAGCATTCATAGCGGAGATACCCCAAGTGGCCAAGCTTCTATCCGATAGATCCACACAACAAGTTTTAGTTGCCACTCTCGAGAAGCGTTATAAAGAAAAGCATCCTCGGATGCAAGAGGGCAGGAAAGGCCTCGACCAAATAGATAAGGAATTAAGTATAGCGCTGGATTCGGCTTACGAGAAGATTCGTTCTTCCTACGACAACGCCAGACAAAATTATGAGACGTCCTTAAAGCATCTAAATGAAAAGAAAGAAGCCATATTGGCTTTGGGGCAAAAAGCCATAATCTATAAGTCTCTCGAACGCGAAAGAGAAGTTGCCGAGAGTCTGCACTCAAACTTGATAGCGGCTATGAATGTGCGTACTGCGCAGGTCAGCTTAATCAATGAGGGCGCCAATATTATAGATAGGGCAGGGATTTCTCCGCGCCCGTCCAGCCCCAATTACATACTGAATATAATATTGGGATTATTCGCCGGCATAGGCGGAGGAATCGCAATGGCGTTTATTGTGGCCTTCCTCGACGACAGAACAAAGAGCGCATATGACGTTGAGTCCGTAATAGGGCTTCCTCTGTTGGGAATAATTCCCAGAGTAAAGCGCCTTAACTCTTCCGAAAAAGCCCAGGTTGCAGCTTCCAATGCCGATAGGGCTACGGCGGAAGCGTTCCGTTCGCTGCATTCCACACTCAAAGTTAACTCGATGAGCCGGAATGCGAAGGTTATTCTCTCTACGAGTACAACTCCGTCTGAGGGAAAATCGTTCGTAGTTACGAATCTTGCGCTTACTTGCGCTTTGCATGGGGAGAAAGTAATAATAGTCGATGCTGACCTTAGGCTTCCCGCCATGGCTAAAACGCTTGGAATTACTTCAACTAAGGGTCTTGTGGGGCATCTTGAAGACGGTGACAGCCTCGACGACGCGATATTGCACGATTACTTCCCCAATCTCGACGTTCTGATATGCGAAAGGCGCCCGCGCAATCCTACTCAGATGCTGAATAGCGAAGAATTCGCGGCTATGATAGAGCGCTTCAGGGGCGAATACGACCGCATATTTATAGACTCTCCGCCGATTGGAGCGGTTTCAGACGCGATATCGCTGCTGCCTTCCGTTGACGGCGTAATTTACGTCATAAAGTTCAACACGGTTCGCAGAAAAGCCATACGCGGCTACGTAAGGCGCTTGATGGAGTCGAATGTCCCTGTTTTGGGCGCCATAATAAATATGGTAAATCCCGGTAGCGTATCAATGTATAATATGAATTACTACGATAAGAGCTATCAAAATTATTATACTACTCCTCAAGAAGCCGAAGATAAGGACGGAGGCCAAGACATCTCTCTTCCAGACGCGGAAACTAAATAAGAGTCTGAAAAATCCGGAGTTTAAAACCCCGGATTTTTTTATGCGCTTATGTGCGGCTTCATATATTTGACGTAAATGGTATTCTTTAGCGTTTTTGTTTTGTGATACAAAAGGCGGCATTCCAAAGCGGAGGCATTATTCCAATGGAAAATGCATAATTGGGTGATACCGATGTGAATCCTATCAAGCTAAAGGCGTGGTCCCGTAAAAGGGTTCTTATAACGGCAAGTAATTATAGATACTTGGTGAGGAAAAGTTGGCTTCGGTTTTCGTCAGGAGGGCGCGGGGTTTTTTTGAAAATTGGCTATTTAGAGGCAGAGAGCAATTCTTTTTCCACTTCTTCGGAATCGCTATATACGCCAGTTGCCGCTTCTCGCAGAGGTTTACTGTGCGACAGCAGAGTGACGAGGAGCCCTATGCAAGCCATTATCGCGAATGAGATTCTCAGGTTTGACAAATATGCTACATAACCTATGAGCGGTGGTCCCATTAGGAATCCGAGAAATCCTATGGTTGAGACTGTAGCTATGGCGATGCTGGCTTTCATTCTTCGCGATCTTCCCGCCATGCTATAGCATGTAGGGACTACCGAAGAAACGCCTGCGCCCACCATTAGAAAGCCTATAGTGGCAGTTAATACTCCGGGAAACAATACCGCCGACATCATTCCGCAAAATATAACAAGTCCGCTAAATCCCAAAACATTCATTGCGCCAAACCGCATAATTAGGCGGTCACCCACAAATCGTCCCGACGCCATAGTTAGCATAAAAGCGATATAACCGGTATGGATCATATCGATTGGGGCATGGACTATGTTTTCAAAATAAATGACACTCCAATCGAACATAATGCCTTCGCAGCTCATGGAACCGAAAGCGGTGAATCCGAGTACAAATATGAGGGGTGTGGGGTGTAAGAATCCGCGCGGTTTTTTGTCTTCCTCGTCGTGTGGCATTTTTGGTTGTATGTCGCGGCTCAATAAAAATGGAGATATGAAAAACAGTATAAAATACGCAAATATTGCAACGCCCGAAAACTGTATGAATGCAGATATGTGGTTTGAAACAAGTATGCCGCTGATTATGCCGCCGCAAAATCCCGCCACGCTCCATATTCCGTGAAAAGACGCCATTATGCTGCGTCCGTATATGAGCTCTACATCAACCGCCTGCGTGTTTATTGATATATTATGCAGATTTGCCATGGCGCCGAAAGCCATCAAAGTTATAAAAAGTTCCGTCGAGCTTCCGACTTGGCTGACGAGAATCAATATTAGCGGAAATATTGAAAGCCCGCATCTGGCCATATTGCGGCTGCCGAATTTTGCCACAAGTAGTCCCGATAACCACATCATTGTAAATTGCCCGAATGGCAGGGCGAAAAGAATGGTTCCCCAGTCGGCGTCGTTGAGTCCCAGCATTCTCTTTATATCTGGAATTCTGTTTGCCCACGCGGAAAACACCGTTCCGTGAATGAAAAAAAAGCAACCAACGGCCAACCTGTACGTCAAAGGGTTATGCGCCAGATTTTCCTTATACATTCCGCCTTTTATCGTTCATTGAACCCTCTTTTTCAACTTTAAATTTTTATATTTTAGCAGCGCCAATATAAAAGTAAGACGGGCAATAAAGATTGCCTAAAACAAACGTATTTTCGCCAATCCGTATAAATGTGTTTTTGCCGTAGGTTTAGGCAAGTGGGAGAGTTTTTTTAGAATCCGAGTTCTTCCGGCGTGGCGTCATCGGTTATGCGAGATTCCGGCGCCTCGTTTGAAAGCATATTTTGATTTTCATGGTTGTTCAGAAGAATATCGATTTCATTCATTAACTTGTCGCGGTTCGATACAAAAATAAATCTGTCGGAGGCCATATCTTCCCTGGCTTTTTCAACGAGTTGGCGCGGCGGACGGCGCATTTGGAGAAGGCGGAATATGTGTTTGTCAAGATTTGTGGAGTTGCCCATTTTCATCTCTATTTGAATAAGGCGGGTGAGGGCGAGCTGGTGTCTGGGGAATCTATCTACGGCTTGTTCGAGCAATTTGTAGGAATATTTTGTGTCTTTTAAGGCGTCGAGGCGTCTCGCGGTTGCTATCAGTACTTTTGGAGAGGCGTTTGAACGCTTCAAAACATCTTCGACGAGAATGTCGGCGAGATTTAAATTGCCGGTTGCATAGTAGCATATAGCTCTTAAACAGGCAAATACGTCTTCATGCTTTTTTATCCATGAAGGTTTTTCTTTTATAATTTCCTCCGAGAAGGCGACGGCAGACTTATAGTCGCCGATTGTTATCATAGTTTCGAGCAGGAGAAGGCAGTATGGGGCTATTGGGTAATTATTTTGCAAGGCAGTATCGTAAATGCGGCGCATGAGATCAATATCGCCGGTATCAGCTGCGAAGTTTGCTATGTAAATAAGATTGTGGTTATCGTTTTTGTAGCTTTCAAATATTGCGTTGGCCTTTTCTTTCACCGATTCCCCGTCTTTTTTCAATATGCGCAGATGGTTTAGTTGTTGGTCTATGGAGAATGGGTTTTCAGCCGAACGCAATACAGAATATTGGCGGGCTTTTTCATAATCGCCTATGGAATTGTAATAATTTACAAGCAGGGCGTATATGGGTTCCTTGTTGGGGACGGAGTCGAAATTGTCGGAGATAATTTTTATGGCTTCGTCTTGATGGCCTTGCTCCCATTCGTTTTTTGACAGCCTGAGAATGCCGGGAAGTGTTTTATCAAGCTTGTATTTCACCAAAAATTCTTTGGATTTTGCGTAATTGCCGTGCATGGCATATACGGAAGATATAGCCATAGCCAGGTAGGCCTCGACGTCCTTATTGGTCAGGTCGCCGTCGCTCAGAAGTTTTTCCGCGACCGTTATGAGCTTTTTATCCTCATTTTGGTCGAGTAGTATGCGGGTGTAGAATCTTATATAGTTAGTATTATTTTTTGCGTAGAGCAAACCCTGCTCGAGATTTTTTATAGCCAAATCCGGGCGCCCCCACAGGGCGACGAAAAATTCAGACAGCATCTGGCGACCTTCGACATTTTTGGGAGAGCGCATTACTCCCATATTAAGGTTCATAAAAGCCTCACGCCAATTTTTTGCTTTGATGAATTCTTTTGCTTTCCTGATGTTGTATTCACCGACTTTTTGTCTATGGGCCTGGAGGTCGAATGGAACAGCGAAAGATTCAATAAAGGACATTTCGTCATAGTCGCGCAGATATTTGAATCCAACATAAATTGCGCATGCCATCATAGTCCAGAGTATCGGAATGAGTAGCAGTATTGCCAAGAATACCCTGCTCCAGACAACTTTTAGCACCCAAGTACCATTTGGCTTCTGGACTCTGCGCAGAAAGCCCAACATTGTCGTGTAAGAATTGCCTTTATCTGGGAAAGAAAGGTTTTCGCTGCTTTTATTGCTCATATAATTTTTAGAATAGAACGGGGATAAAAACTATTATTGTTATCAAATATGGGTATTAGCATTGTATTTTTGAAAATCAAACATTAAATTAATGCGGGAAATATCAGCGATAAATCAATTAAGGCCAAAAAATATATAACCGCAAAAATATTTGTGCTAAAGAAAATCAAAATAAAACTTGACAGGCATGCGTTTATTTTTAGAAATGTCGGGAAAAACGAGAACCCATAGGCAAAACAGTCGTAATATTTAAACCAAAAAACAAATGAAAAAATTACTTATATCATCAGTCATTGCCGCAACTGCGGCGGCCGTAAATGCGGCACCCTTGGTAACTATCGGCGATCAGCTCGATGTATTCTTTAGAGGTGCTTTCACCGGCAAATGGGACAGCAATGTCACTTATTCGACGCACGACAAAATCAATGACTACGCCGGCGTATTCCGTCTCGGGGCCGAAGCAGATTACGGAAGAAACAGCAAGTTTAAGGCGAATGTAAAGTTCTTTGAAGACCTTACTCGTTATGCCGAACATAAAGAATTCAATTCAAATCTCGCCCATGTGGCAGCAACTGCCGCTTATGTTGAAGCAAATTGGAGCGTGAATGCGAATTTTTCCTTCGACCAGAATTATCAAAATACCAATGAAACCCTTCAGAGCGATGCTCTCGTTCGTTCCGATGCATATAAAGCGGGAATCGTTGGAAATTATAACTTCACAGATAAAATAGACGGAGAAATTGGTTTTAATTGGAACAGCACACAATATACAAGCCAGTGGAGCGAAATATATTCAGATAACGATATCTACTCCGTTCCAGTAAGCCTCCTTTATAGAGTCACTGAAAAAGTTATGGTTGGCTTGACTTACTCCTATCGCCATGTCGAGTTCAGTGGCGGTTCACCTTGGGGGGCTATATATTATGGAGACCAGCGCGACGACCACTTTGGCGGTATAACCGTTCGCGGCGAGCTTCTTCCCAAATTGAGCAGCACCATTTTCTTTGGGGCAACCTATCGTTCGCCGAGCGGAGCTAATACTTTGGTTTCTCCCGATGGCAATGACAGCGATGTCACTTTTACGGCTAACGCAAACTTCAATTATGAGCTCACAGAGAAAATCGGACTCTTCGCAAATGCGTTCCGCGACTTCGGAAACGGTGCCCAAAGACAGTCGTCCATCAATACCGGCTGCGAAGTTGGCGCAAATTACGCGATACTTTCAAATGTCACTCTCACAAGCAGCTTCTCCTATGTAAATTATGACTATCAGATGGGGGACGATCGTGAAGACGACAACTACATTGCAAGATTCGGAGTGTCTTATATACCCAACAAATTCATTACACTCGGGGCTAACTACCGCTACCTCTGCAATTCTTCAAATGAAGACGCCAACTACAATCAGCACTTGGTTGACTTCACAGTTATGGTTAAGTACTAATTTCGACTGTATAGATATAATGAAAAAGGCCGCGCGGGATAAATCGTGCGGCTCTTTTTTTGTCTGGTTTTGGCGGAATTAAGGAGTTTTCATTAAAAGCTCCGGTTTTTGTAAGCGATTTAAGAAGGGTATAAAGGTCTTGAGAGAGAGAGATAATGCGGATTAAATGACGGGCACCTGGAATTGTAGTCTTAAGCAGAGGCGTATTTTTTTACAGCCGTCGATAAAAAGCAAAGGAGTCTCCTTAATATACAGGACAGAGGATAAAAAAATTAAGAATCTTGAAACATGGAACTTGATTGGCATGGGGCTACAATCTCTATGCGTGATAGTGGGAGGGCCGATGATTCAAGAAGCTCAGCTATGTGCTGGACACTGTTGCATTGGCGAGATATATGGGCCAAGAATACTTTGCGCAGCTTTGAAAAATTTAAATTTTTTAATGCTGATATAGCGTCGGAGTTTGAAAGGTGTCCATGGGAATTCTTTATACGCTGTTTAAGGGCAAAGGGGCGAGGAGAATTGTCGAGCATGACAGGGCAATAATTGCTTTCGAGGACAAGCACATCGGCAGAGTGGAGGGCGTCGTAAACCGAGTGTGTCACTTTGCCGAGATCGGTAGCCCATACCAAGGTAGTGCCGCCGCAAGAGAAAGAATATCCGACAGCGTCGGAAGTGTCGTGTGGTATAGAAAAAGAGCGCACTGAAATCCCCATGAAATCGAAAGTAAGCCCTGTTTCAAAGGTATTCCAATTTAATTGTTTTGTATCGGAATCGAGATATTTTATAGTTTCGGCGGTGAGTTTGTTGGCAAATATCTTGATGTCCGGGAGATTTTTTAAGCTGCGCAAAGCCCTATAATGGTCTATGTGTTCATGCGTAACGAAAACTGCGTCTATATCGCGGGGCGTCAGTCCTATTGAAGATAGATAAGAATTTATCTTTTTTGGGCCTATGCCGGCGTCGATTAATAGTTTTACACCATGCACGTCGAGAAAGGCGCAGTTTCCGGCGCTTGAACTTTCAATGATTTGGAAGCGCATCGCTATTTTATAAGTTTTTTAAGGCGGGCGTTTGCACGCTTTATAATTTCGCTGTTGGGCAGCCTGCGTATTGTGGATTTGCCTATATAGTTAGACCATATAGAGCCTACGGAGCCTATGCGTATTTCGTATTGTGGGCCGCGGAGATCGGCGGGAATAAATAGGAGCAGGTCTCCTGCGTCGAAAAGTAGTTCCGCTCCGAAAGAATCCAAGAAGAACCAGAAATCTATATTTTCGTCGTAGTGGGTGAACTGAACCGGATATTTCCCGATTGATTTGCGCTGAAATTTTAAGTCTATGCGAGGCTCGTTGAGATATTTTGCCACTTGGTTGGCGCCAACTTCTATATTTAGGACGTTGGCGCCCTGATTCTTAATTTTTGCGCATATTACAAAGCGATTTCCGTAAGCGTCGGGAAGGGTTATGAGATTTGAGGATATATAGATGTCGTCTGTGCCGAGAGCGTCGCGGGGCTGTTCCAGGCGCGAGCCTATTTCGTCGGGCAGTGATAGGCGCAGCTGGAACTCGCCGTCGCATAGTTTGACGAGATCCATCTGCCAGGGGAGCGTCATGGAATTTACAAAGGGCTGGTGCGATTCCTTTATTTCGTTCAAGTTTTTGACGCGCATTGAGGCGATAAACATTGTGCGGGGATTTGTAGAAGTTGCGGTGATTGCGTCGTCAACCGGGCCCATAAATGCCATTCTTGGCTCGCGCTTTGGAAATTGGGGGAGGAATTTTGAATCTGTGAATTCTCCCACATAGTATTTTCCATTTCCGAACAGCAGAACCCATTGGGAGGGGGCATTTGCGCCCGTCACGGGCATTTTCACCAAAGACGCGCATTCCCCGAAGTCGGAAAATTCCTGTGTTTTTTCCCATTCTATAAAATCTTTCGAGACTCGCAGTTCTATTTTGGAGCCGTCGCCCGTTAGCAAAATCCACAATTTTGAATTTGTATCTCTAAAGAGTCTGGGATTTTTTCCGGTAAATTTTAGAGTTGAAAACTTTTCAAGATTCGAGAGGTCGGGCGAAGTATAAAAACTTATGGTGTTTGTCTCGTCTGAAGCGGCAAAAATAAATCCGGATTTTTGAAATTTGCCGCTTGAGTTGTCTGAATCAAAATAGAACGAGCCGCTCTGCACGCTTGAAAAGCCACCGCTTTTATTTTTTTCTGGTATAAGCAAAGGAGAAAGCTCTTTCCAGTTCAGCAAGTCGTCGGACACGGCGTGCCCCACGAAAGCAGATTTTCCAAACTCTATGCCGTAAGGATCCGCCTGGTAAAAGAGATGCCATTTGCCGCCGTGCAATACTAATCCGAGAGGGTTCCCCATGGCGCCGTATTCCGGGCTAAAATGGAAGGCCGGACGAGTAGCTTTCCACATTGGAGTATGGCTGTTTTCCATATGTGGATAATCTCCTTGAAGCAATATTGGCATTTTCCCGTCGGGCGTATCCATGCGGAATTTCAACTCTCTGCCCTTGCTTGACGATATGTCTATGGGAACAACCCAATCGGGAGCTTGATTTGTGGTATGGATTTGTCCCTTGTAGTCTAAAAGTATTTTCCCTGCCGCCGGATCTGAAAGTTCAAAATTTTTCGACGTTTGACCGGCCGATATGGGCAGATAAAGGTATTTGTGTTCGGCTTTGAGGGCAGTTTCTTTAACTTCAGCATTTAAGGCATAAGTAGCCCCGAAAAGTCCGAAAAGCGCGATAGTCAAAAATTTCATAGTTAAATTATCAATGAGAGCCGGGCGAGCCTCAACCAAAAAACACCGAAAACTTTTATGAGATAAAGAGAATTTGATATTTTTTCGGGAGAGGGAAGGGCGTATCGACTTGACAAAGAGTCGTTAATGGACAGTCTTACAGGTTTATTGTGGAAATGGCGCGATAAACGTCTGATAACGCTTTTATAAAATGGAAAAAAACACCGTCGTCTGCATGAAATGGGGCACAAAATACGGCCCCGATTATGTGAACAAGCTTTATAATATGACAAGGCGCAATCTCACGCTGCCTTTCAAGTTTATATGTTTTACCGACAACGCAAGCGGACTTCTGCCGGAGATAGAGGCCCGTCCTCTTCCGAAGATGGCTTTGCCCGATCCGCAAGAGCGCGGTTGGCGCAAACTGGCGTTGTTCGGCAGGGACGCCGGCTTGGAAGGGCGGGTCTTATTTTTGGATCTCGACACTGTGATAGTGTCCAATATAGACGAATATTTTAAGATAGACGGCGATATAATATTGATAAAACATTGGAAACCTTCCGTAAAGCACGGCATAGGAGAAACCGGTGTTTACAGGTTCGATGCCGGCTCCCATCCGGAGCTATTGGAGTATTTTTTAGAGCACATGGACGAAGTTAAGGCTTCGTATAGGCACGAGCAGGCATATGTATGCGCTATGACGGACAAGGCGGGGATTTTAAGCTTTTGGCCGGAGGAATGGATGCCGAGTTTTAAGTACGTTTGCATGCGACCTTTCCCCTTGTGCTTTTTCCTTGAACCGCGCTTGCCCGCGGCGGCGAAGATGGTTGTATTTCATGGAACTCCCACTCCCGACGAGGCCTTGCACGGCAAAATGCGAGGTTTCAAAAAGTTTTTCCGCCATGCGATATGCCCCCAATGGCTGAGAGACAACTGGCGATAAGTTTTACGGAGAAAGAATGCACTCTATGAAGAGAAAAGTTTTAGTGTTGGCGCCCCATAACGATGACGAGACTCTTGGATGCGGCGCTACCATAGCCAAGCATGTCCACAACGGAGACGAAGTTTTTGTTGTTTCCCTCACGTCTATCGACGATGAGCATCCGGTAATGGCTCCAAACAAGCCGATTATAAGGGCCGAGACCTATAAGGCCATGAAGATACTCGGGGTAAAAGAGAAAAATATAA
Organism: uncultured Opitutales bacterium; assembly: GCA_944389885.1. Lineage (GTDB taxonomy): Bacteria > Verrucomicrobiota > Verrucomicrobiia > Opitutales > Intestinicryptomonadaceae > Merdousia. Next base: position 48,329 of record CALXNZ010000009.1, on the reverse strand, counting down.
TTTTCAAGGATTTGCCCAATGTATTGGTTCCTGACATTCCCGTCCATACGGTAAACAAGGTTGTGTTCGATGTAATTCAACATGTTGCTCCGGATATTATGTATATCCCATTCATGTACGATCTCCATAAAGACCATAGGGATATAGTCTATGCCGCGCAAGTGGCGGCGCGCTCCACTACTGAGGTTGGGAGAAATATAAGGGAGATTTATATGTATGAAACTCTCTCCGAAACGCATTGGAATATAGATATAGTAGAGGGGGGATTTTTGCCTAATGCCTACAACGATGTGAGCGGGGGATTTCTCGATAAAAAACTGCGGGCGATAAAAGCTTATAAGAGCCAGTTGAAATTTTTTCCCGAAGCCCGTTCTGTGGAAGCGATAAAAGCCCTTGCGATATTCAGGGGCTCGATTGTCGGCATGACGGAAGCAGAAGCCTTTATGGTGGTTCGCAAGCTTATGTAGAATTTATACAGGCCGTTTCCGTTTTATAGGAGCTTCTACATACCTGTGCGTTGTAAAAATCTCTATCTTTATCCTATCAAATTAAAAAATGATGGATATGCGGTTGCTTTTAAGGCATAGATCGAGCGCCTAAATGTTTTCCAGCGCGGTTCTTGGATTGTATAAGAGATTGATGCATATAGGTATTTACATTTTTAGCGAAGCATTTTTTCGGAATTGATTGTATGATTGTAGCTTATTTCTTTTATCGGGCAAAAATAAAACAAAAAATGTTGACAACGACCGTCCCCCTATATTTCATAATCGACTTTTCATTAAGTTAAAGAGGATTAAGACATGAAAGTCGTATCATCAATAAAGTCTTTGAAAAGCCGCCATCCCGACTGTAAGGTTGTGCGCAGAAGGGGACGCGTCTATATCATAAACAAAACAAACCCTCGTTTTAAGGCAAAGCAGGGCTGATAAATTTGCGGAGTACTCATACAATGAAAGATAAAATTCATCCCGATTACCACCCCGTCTGCTTTGTTGACGTTTCAAACGGCACACGTTTTCTCACCCGTTCCACAATGAAGAGCAAGCAGGTGGAAAATATAGACGGCGTAGATTATTTCATGATTACGCGCGATGTCACTGCGGATTCGCACCCGGCATATACCGGTGAGAAGCGCTTCGTGGATACCGCAGGCCGCGTGGAAAAATTCCAAAAGAAATTCTCCCGCGTCCGCAAATAAGGAGCCGAAAATATTTTCAAAAGGCGACCTGCGCGTTTTTGCATAGGTCGTTTTTTTGTATATGGAATCGACAATTTTGGGGCTTTCCCTAAAAAGCTTGCATTCGGCGGAGGCAAAAATAATTTTTATTCACAATGAAATTCGTTTGCGTGATGTTTTCAGTGTTGGGCGCGTTTTTTGCGGCGTTATTTGCTTCGTCGTGCCAAAGCGTCAATACTTCGGCGGTGGACGCTCCGAGAGAAATGATATGCGAACTCAGATATGCCGGCAGCACATATGCGCCTATGCAGTCGGAGCAGCCCTATAATTTTGCGTTATACGACATAAACGGGAAATTTGTGGCGTATCTGGATACGTCGCGCATAGTGATTCCCGGATTCGACAAGCTCATGGGACAATTCGTAATCGTGCGCGGTTCTATGTTGAAAATAGATTCCGAAAGCGTGTTTAGAGCGGATTCCATAAGGAAGAAAAGGTAGGTTTTATGGCGGAAATCATAGACGGAAACGCGATAGCGAAATCGCTGCATGAAGAATTGCGCTCGGAGCTCTTGGCAATGGGGAGCGCCGATTTGCGAAAGCCGTGCGTGGCTTTCGTGAGAGTCGGAGAAAACCCGGCGTCGGTGTCTTACGTTTCAAAGAAGCAAAAAGTATCGGCGGAAATAGGCATAGAGAGTCGCCTTCATGTTCTGCCGGAGAGCGTCAGCCAGCCCGAGTTAAATTCGCTCATAGATTCGCTGAATGCCGACGATAACGTGGACGCGATTCTCGTCCAAGCTCCTCTACCTCCCCATTTGAGCGAACGCGACACATTCAACAGGGTTCGGCCCGACAAGGACGTTGACGGTTTTAGCGCCGCGAATCTCGGCCTGCTTTGCCAGGAGGACGCCTCGGCTTTTGTGGCTTGCACTCCCGCGGGGATATTGGAAATCATAAAGCGTTCAGGGGTCGAAACCCGCGGCAAAAACGCGGTTGTCATAGGGCGCAGCATCATAGTGGGGAAGCCTCTCGGACTTCTTCTGATGCGCAAGGGCGTTGACGCAACAGTGTCGATATGCCATTCGAGAACTGAAAATTTGCGGGAAATCTGCGCGCGGGCCGATATTCTCATAGCCGCGGTAGGCCGGCCTATGACCGTTTCAGCGGATATGGTTAAAGAGGGGGCATGCGTTATAGACGTTGGAATAAACCGCGTTCCGTGCGCCGAGAAGAAGTCCGGATATAGGCTTGTGGGAGATGTCGATTTTGACGGGGTTGTTTCAAAGTGCTCAAAGATAACGCCGGTGCCCGGCGGGGTTGGGCCGATGACCGTTGCCATGCTCATGAAAAATACGGTTGCGGCATATAAGCGTCATGTGTTGAAATAGCCGCGGTGCCGAGCCGAATATGAGAATAAGTTTTTTTACGCTTGGCTGCCGCGTAAACCATTACGAGACCCAACAGCTGGAAGATTTAGCCCGCGCGCGGGGGTTTAATGTTGTGCCGTTTGGCTCGGAAGCGGAGCTCTGCGTGGTAAATTCCTGCGCGCTTACGGCGTTGGCCCAGACAAAAGTGAAGAGGGCCGTAAAATCCTTTGTGGTAAAAAATCCAAATTCCGATGTGCTGATGACCGGTTGTTTTGCCCAGGCGGATTCGGAGGCGGCCTCTAAGATTCCGGGAGTAAAATGGGTATTTGGCAATCCGGAAAAAATGTCGGTTGTGGATTTTTTGGCGGGGGAGTTCGCGGGCAATTTGGGCGCTCCGATTCTTTCTACTCCATTGGGGGATAGAATGAATTTAAAAATTCAGGACGGGTGCGACAACTTTTGCTCCTACTGTATAATTCCCAGGCTTCGCGGATTGCCTCGCAGCGAAGATTTTAATCTTATTGTGGACAAGGCCGCGGAGTTTGCTGACAGAGGAGTTCGTGAAGTAATAGTATCGGGGATAAATACGGCAAAATTTTCCTCTCCGAAAGGTGGAATTGTGGAACTTTTGGACGCGCTGGATTCAATAGACGGTCTGTTGCGCATACGCATGGGAAGCATAGAGCCGACTCCCGATTTGCCTATTGACGCCATTTTGGAGCGCGCGGGGGATTCGTCCCACAAGCTTATGCCGCATTTGCATATTTCCGCCCAGAGCCTTTGCGACAAGGTTTTGTCGGCAATGAGGAGGAAATATTCGGCCGGAGATTATTTGAGGTTGATTTCCAAGGCGTTTGAAATGTGTCCGGAAATATCGCTTGGCACGGATATAATATGCGGGCACCCCGGAGAGGGCGACGCTGAATTCGCTGAAACTTTCAATCGCGTGAAAGAATCGCCCCTTGCTTATTTGCACGTGTTCACATTTTCGCCGCGCCCGAAGACTCTTGCGGCCGGCATGGACGGAATTCCCCCAAAAGACATACGCGCGAGGCGGGCATCTAAATTGCGCGAACTCGGCGACAGAATTTTTGGAGATTTTATACGCCGCAACGCTTGCGTCGAACACGAGGTTCTATTGGAAAGCCCCGTAAACGGCGTATATATGGGCTATACGCAAAATTATATAAAGGCTGCCGTTAAAATATCGAAGCCCGGATTGAAGAATACCCTTGTGAAGGTGCGTTTTGCCCGGATTTCCGACGATATCCCCACGGAGCCCGTTCAGGCTGTTCCCGCCGCAGATTTTCCGGGCTAATGCAAGAATCTTTTGGCTATCCCGCTTGAAATGCGGATTTCGCGTGGAAAAACTTTCCGCGCCGGCAAAAATATCGACTTCCGATTCTTGAAAAAAAGTCCGAACGCCGTTAAGCGGTCGGACTTTTTCAGGATTAAGCCTATGCTATTTTTCCTTTATGAAAGGCATTGCAGGAATATCGTTGGAATAGAGGCATACATTTGGCTTGGCAAAAGTTTCCCATAGGTAGCGCACTCCTTCTATGTCGGAATTGGAGTCTGCCGCGCGCAGCAGAACGCAATCTTTCTTTACCTTCGCCTTTGCCGGAATCCACTTTCCGCCGCATAGAACTTCAAATCCGCGGGGTTCCCCTTTGCATTCCAAGTTTCCTCCGCTGAATTCTATGCGGGCAAGCTTGCCCATAAACTTTACGTCTTTCATTATTGGACCGTAGGCGGCAATGTCCTTAAATCCATAGACGTCGTGCAATGCGATTGCTGCGGCTCTGTGGCCTATAGGGAGTTTCTCCGTGGGGTGGATGTCGTCTTTTTCGCCGGTGTCTATGGTAACCACAATTCCAGTATTCTTTAAATTGCGGCAGGCCTCGTATTGTTGCTGCCTTATTTCAGCCCACGGAGCGTCCGAACCCCATGACGGCAGTTGAACGGATATAAACGGCATATCTGGATTTCCCCAAGACTGTCTCCATGCGTTTATTAGGCTCATGAATGATTCCCTAAATCCTTTCTTCATATATCCGTCGTTTTCGCCCTGATACCAGAGTATTCCGCGCGCGGCATAGCGTTTTATGGGGTATATTCTTGCGTTGTACAATTCGCAGCGCGTGCGAAACAGGTCCGGGCTGTCTGGGCGCGGTTTATGCAGCAGAGTCGTTGAATAATGCTGCGGAGGTACAGGCTTGCCTTCCGCTTTTGCTTTTGCGACAGCGGCTTCGTATTCATCTACTCCTTTTTGCCATTTTTCGAGGGCCTTTTGGTAGTTATAATTTTTGAGGCGGTTTTTCCAGTTCACGCGTTCGTGCTCTACAAGGGGATCGTTGTCGAAAACCTCTTGGGGCAGCCAGGAGTACATGTTTGTCCCGCTGAAAGAAGAATCTATTACGCCTATGGGAACGCCTGTCTTTGCGCTTATGTCCCGGGCGAAAATCAAGGCTACGGCGCTCAACCAAGATACGTCGTCGCTCTTGCAGTCGAACCATTTTGAGTTTTTGCCGGTGTCCTCCATCGGGACTTTGCTGGGCTTTGACTCTTTTTGGACAAAAAATCTTACTGGGTGCCCCTTTAATTCGGAGAGGAAATCGTTAGCCCCGTCCATGCGTTTCGCGGCGAATTCCATATTGGATTGCCCCCCGGATATCCATACGTCTCCGACGAGCACGTTCTTGATTTGCTTGGGGGCCCCGCCGCTTTCTGAAATCGATATTTCTGAAGCCTCGACGCTTTCGCGCAGGGGTGACAATTCCACGAGCCACTCGCCTTTTGCGTTTGCCTTGGCGGTTTTTGTCTGTCCGGAGAAGGAAACTGTCACATCGGAACCGGGGCTTGCCCAACCCCATACTTTTACGGGAACTCCTCTTTGAAGCACCATGTTATCGGAGAATATTCGAGGCATTTTTATTTCCGCGCATAGGGAGAACGTAAATAAAAGCGCCGCACAAAATAGTATATACGAACGTTTCATTTTAGGTGAGTGTTTAAGCCGTATTTTCCGCGTATTTTTTAGATTGTCGAGCGTTTTTAACTTGCCCGTATAATGCATTTGAGAATATTTTTGGAGACAACGCGTAAAATGAGGAAACTGAAAAAATTAGTATCCATAAGGGTTCAGATATTTGTGACGTTTTTTGTCGTCACCCTTCTAATTGCGGCGGTCTTTTCGCCCTACGGTTGCTATACGAATATACATTCAATACGCTCCTCCGTGGACGAGCGTCTGAAAACGGCCGCCTACGGAGTGCAAGCCTTTTTGCCTCCGGACTACGTCGATAGAATGTTTGAGCGCAAAGTCTCCGAAGAAGAGTATAATTATCTGCGGGATAAAATATCGGATTATTGCGAAGACGTAGGAATAAGCTATTTGTACATTATTATTCAAAATGCCGATGGGAAATTCTTTTTCATAATGGACAATTCCCCAAAACCTTTTGAAGAATATCTTAAACCAACTCCGGACATCTTAAAAGCCTTTAGAACAAAGCGCACTGTGGTATCGCAGGGCTACGACTCCGAATTTGGGATACTCGCCCGCAGCGCCCTCTTGCCTTTCACGTCGAAAAACGGCCATTTCTATATAGTGGGAGCCGATGTAAATGTGTCGTACATACGGCCGATGATACTTAAGAGTCTCGACGATTTCCTGTTCATAATGCTTTGCGGGATTGTTCTGGTTGGGGTGGTGACATTTTTTCTGGCCCGTAGAATATCGCGTCCGATACGCCTGCTTTCGGACTTTACGGTCAGGCTCGCCGAGAACGGATTTAGCAAGGATATAAAACTCCGCGGGGACGGGTCAAAAATGGCGTTGACGTCTGAAGTTGCCCTGTTGTATCGCAATATATCTACCATGCGCATGCGGCTGTTTGAATACATAGGCATGGTAAAGGAGGCTGTGCGCGCAAAGGAGCGCGCCGAGAGCGAACTCAAAATAGCCGGACAAATACAGCGAAGCTTTCTGCCGGAAAATTCTTTTTCTGACGGGGAAATTAAAGTGTATGCCTCAATGAAACCCGCCAGAGAGGTGGGCGGAGACCTATACGACTTCTTTAAGCTCCCTGACGGAAGAATATGCCTTGTGGTGGGAGATGTTTCCGGCAAGGGCATGCCTGCGGCCCTCTTTATGGCAAGGGCCGTGACTTCTATTAGAGCCGCAGCCGGAGTGACTTCGTCCCTTAAGAAAATGGTTAACATCATAAATGAGGAATTGTGCCGCAATAATTACTCGTGCACCTTCTTGACGCTTTTTGCGGCGGCATACGATCCGCGCTCGGAAAGCTTGGACTTTGTAAATTGCGGGCACAACCCGCCTTTTATAATGCGGGCCGGGAGCGATAGTGTTTCTGCTTTAAAACCTAAGCCTAATTCGGTTCTCGGGGTGTTTGAAGATTCGGAATTCGCGGAGGAAAGCGTAAGATTCGGCAATGGCGACCGCCTACTTATTTATACCGACGGCGTCACGGAGGCCATCGGAAGGGACGGCTCGTTTTTTGGAGAGACCCGCTCCGCGGAGTTTTTGGCCGGAATTCCTAAATCTGCAACTGCGCGCGATATGTCGGAGGGAATGCTCCGCGAGATTCTAAATTTTGAAAAGGGGTGCGAACAATCGGACGATATTACAATAGTGGCCGTAGTGAATTGATATAAGGCGCTAACGCAATGTTTCCAGATGGCTTTTTTAAGCCGGCATATGCCTATAAAAACGAAAAAAGTATTGCGAAAAAAATTTTTGTTGTGAGACTGAAAAGATTGAAAAAGTCGGATGCAGTGAAGAATCCTTTTAATGCTGTGGCGGAAAAAATGAAGCCATTATTTTCCGCTTTTGAGGCTTATGTAAGAAGCCAAGTTCTGCGTTTTGAGCCGGAAGTAAGAGACGCGGCGCGCGATTGCATAAGCCCTAAGGGAAAGTTCTTGCGCCCAATGCTCGTATTCGCGTCCGCCCACGCGGGGAAGTTCGACAAACATAAGATTATCAACAGGGCGTCGATTGTCGAGCTTACGCACCTCTCCACCCTTATCCACGACGATGTGATAGATATGGCCGATATGCGCAGGGGGTGTATGACCGCAGGCAAGAAATACGGGGCGCGCACGGCAATACTCCTTGGCGACGCCATGTTTGCCAATACGATAATGCTGGCTTTGGAAGAGCGCGATTTTGAAATGTCGAGCAGGGTTGCAGACGCGGTGAAAACCATATGCGAGGGCGAAATACGCCAGACCCTCAAAAAGAGTTTCGAGAACGTCACCAGAAGGCGTTATTACAATATTGTTTACGGAAAGACGGCGGTTCTCTTTGAATTGTCGTGCTGGCTGGGAGCTTCATGCTCCGGACTTGGCAAGGAATGGATTCTTGCGGCTTCGGAAGCCGGCAAACAGCTCGGCATAGCCTACCAAATATACGACGATGTATGCGACTGGTTTATGAGCGAGGCAGATGCAGGAAAAACACTTGGCACCGATATAGCTTCGGGCAAGCAGACTTTTCCGCTGATATTGCTCCTTGAAAAGCTCTCTCCGCGGGAGTCCGCAAAGCTCGCGGAAAATCTGACTTCGGTAAATCCGCTTGATGTAGCGGCTAAGATGCGCGAACTTGGAGTTCCGCAAGAGTGCGCAAGGGAATTTTACCGCCGCATTGGGCTGGCTGAAAAATCAATATCTTCCTTTGAAAAAGAATCGGAGATGCTCGCCGAATTTTGCGGAGCAATGCGCTCGCTAAATATAGGTTAGGGCGGGTTGAAATGCGCGCTCAGGGAAAAAATTTGTACGCAATGGGAATATCCCATATTACGTCTTCCCCGGATATAATAGGGGCTTGCGGAATGCGCGGCGGGGAATGCCGCAAACTCGAGGAGGTTTTTATTGCTTTGGGGTGTTCTGAAGCCTTGATATTGAGCACTTGCAACAGGGTTGAACTCTATGTCGTGGGGGAGAATATTCCTTTGGAAAAAATACTCGAAGCAATGCCTAAGGCATGGCGGGACGCCGGGTTCGGATTAAATGTGGCAAAAAATTGCGACGCAGTGGAGCATCTGTTTGAGGTTGCGTCGGGATTGCAGTCGCAGATGACGGGGGAGACGGAGATATTGGGTCAAGTGAAGGCCGCTTACGCAGCCGCATGCGATGCCGGACATTGCGGTTCTGTTTTAAATCCGGTTTTCCAAAAAGCCGCCCAATGCGCAAAATGGATTCGCACAAATACCGATATCGGTCGCGGTAAAATAAGCATAGGCAGCGTCAGCTCAGAACTCGCATGCAGAATTTTCGACGATATCTCCCTGACGAGAATACTTCTCATAGGCTCGGGAGAGGCCGGAAGGCTCGTCGCGGAAGCATTGCGCGTGCGCGGAGCAGAAAGCATAGTGATAAGCAGTCGAACTCTTGCGAATGCGGAATCTTTGGCGGCCGATATAAAATCGTCGGCGATGCCCCTCGACAGTGCAATCGCGGATTTGTCGCGGTTTGATATTGTAATATCGGCGAGTTTCGCCGACAGGCCTTTCATTTCCAGGCGCGATGTGGAAAAGGCCATGGAGGAAAGGCGCGGAAGGCCTATGTTTCTTGTAGATTTGGGCGTTCCCCGAAACATGGAAGCCGATTGCGCTGAAGTCGGCGACGCTTATCTCTACAACCTTGCCGATCTTTCCAGAATAGCCAACGAGAATTTGGAGAACAGGCGAGGCGAAATGGAATCCGCAAAAAAAGAAACCGCGCGCCGCGCCGGGGATTTGGCCCGCAGGCTTTTTGAGACGGCTTGAGAGCTGTTAAATGCGGGTGTTTTGAAGTATTTATTGCGTTTTTTTGCCGTAGTAAAAAGTAAGGTTTCGTATCCAGTATGAGACTTTTTTTGTTTTGTTGCTGACGTTGAGCCCAAATTTGATTTTTTTCACATGCTTTGCATCTATTTTTTGCGGAGATATGCAAATAGTGGAAGTCTGCCATTGCTTGTCCGGCAGATTGGAAGAGAAATATTCCGATTCCCCAGTATTTCCCTCCCTTTGCGCGTCGCACATTAAAAGGGATTGCTTTAGGAGCTTCGAGCCAACAGATGATTTTACTTCGACGGTGGCGTATTTTGCCCCCTCGATTGAAAATCTGTCCTTAAACGCAAATTCAGGATAGACCCATTGGTCCCCGCCGTCGGGGAACTCGACATCAAAGCGCAGCGCCTTTTCCGTTTCGTCCCATTCTATTTTCATCTTTCCCGATGCGTTTGCCCGCCAACGGGACGGGTCGTTTATATTTGCCGGAGTTTTGCGTTCGAGAGAATCGAGAAATCCCAAAGACGCGACAGCCATCTTTAAGGGAGTCGTATTTTTTCCGTTGAATCTTCCGCAGAATACCAAAGTTTCCTCTTTTGGAGATACCGATAACTCAAGTTTTGTTTTTGACATGGGAGGAAGTTTGAGCGAATCCGGCAATCCCTTGAAATCTCCTCCAGTTGCATCTATGGCGCCGCTTTTTTCCTCATCGGAAAAATTATATATTTCCAGGACGATTTTGCCGGTAGGCTTGTTTAGAAATGCCATATGCTTCATTGCCTGGAGCTTGAAATCTTCGTTTAACTCGGCTCTGTAAACTATGGTTTTATCCAAGTCGGGCCTATTAGGGGCGCCGGGAGTTTTGTTGTTTTTGAATTTTATGTCGGGAGCCAATCCCCGAAGTCCGTTTATATACATGGGAAATCTCGTCGCGGTCAGTTTGAGAATTCCGTCGCGGCAATTAAATGCTAAGGGCGATCCCATTATATCAAATCCGAAATATGCGTCTTTTGCTTCGGAAGCTTCGAGAGGGATTTGTAGTTGAATGGGAATATTGTCGGAGAGTTTTATGGAGTCTGGATTTTCCGATTCTAAATTGTCTATTTCGGATTTGCTCCATAGAACTACGGTTTGCGTTCCGTCGGGCTGGAGGTAAAGGAAGGCCCGCACTCCATTATTAAGCTTGAGCTCGCCAAGCGGGGTCGCGGCGGCGAGGTTAAACGTGAGCGTGGAAAATGCCGATATAGCCGGCTTTACAGTAAAATCGCGGCGCATATAACCCCAGTCTTTTGACCCGCCGCGTTCATTGTAGGGCGGAAGGACGAATCCGAAAATTCTATCCGCGCCCAGAAATTGCAAGAGTATCATTTGTTTTGGCAGCTGTTCGGCAACTATTAGTTCCTGCTCAAAGGAATGGGACTTTATTCCCTCCATGGGGGAGTTCTCTTTTGCGGACCCCTCATGGTTCGTGCCGTTTTCTGTTATCCAAATCGGACTTTGCAAGAAGGCGTATTTTTCTGAAAAATCGCGAAGGCTTTGCATTATCCGGGGATATTTTGATACGGGCATATAGATATGGTAATTGAATATGTCCATATAGTTTTCCAAGCCGCATTCAAAGATGGCGTTGGCGTATGCGTCCAAGGGTTTGCAAAGCGAACCCAAAAGCACGGGAATATCCGGATTGCCCGCTTTAAATCCAAGATAGGCGGCCTTCATATTCGCCGCGTATTCCCATGCGGATTCTTGCGTGAAACTTATATCCTCTTCATTCCAGAATTCCCAAGCTATCATCTTGCCTTTGAAGTGGGAAGCCAGTTCTTTCGCGTAGGAATAAGTAGCGGTGAGGTCTGAGGGGAGTTTTGTGTTTTTTCCCCTGGCCCATAAAGGGGAGTCGTGGTACATTCCGAGTATCCCTATGCCGCGTTGCGATAACAAATCGGCATTTGTCTGATAATTTCCCCAGCTGAATTTTCCCTTAGAGGATTCGCTTTCCCCCCAACTCATGCGTTCCCTTATAGTATAAGCTCCGCATTTTGCCGCGACATCGGAAACTATTTCAAAAGCGTTATCGGGCTGGTGCGGATTGTCGGGATTCCTCCTGGCGAGCCAACTTTGAGCGGAGTCGAGGGCGTAAGGGGAATTGGGGGATTTCTTTCGGCTTGAAATGTCGAATGTCACAGCAAAAGTTCTGGCGGCGCCAAATTCCTTATCGCCGTCGTACAAACGTATGCTGTAGTATCCGTTGGGCAGCGGCGAAAGATTGAGCCTGCCGTCGGGTGGCATCGAACCTTCTTGTATTTTATTTCCGCGCCAGTCGTATAATTTCCACGAAAGAGTTTTTTGGGGATCCTCTCTCAATGTAAATTCCAAATTGTCGCTTTGTTGGAAGATAGCTCCAGTGGCTGTTGCCTCCAGTGGCGGCTTAATTTCAGTCGCAACGGTGTCGAGGCAAACTAATATGGACAGTGCAAAAAATAAGTTCCTCATCTAACATGGTTTTTAATGGACCTTTTTTTACGGTCAAATGTTTTGTTCAAGACGTTATTATATATCTCGTCTATTAAATGCCGGCTGACGTGGAATAAACTAATCAGAAAATTTGTGCTGTATGGAGTAAATATCACATTACAGCTTGCTGAGTAATCGTGTGGCTTGAGATTACTGGGCAAAAAAATAAGTAAATGCTAATATAGAAAGCTGATAAAATAGCTTCCACATAAAATTTTTCAAAACTCGCTCTCTATTATAGGGCTAACTTAAGAGTCTAAAATTCAACAACTTTATAAGTTTTGTTGCATTTGGTTTTTTATCGTTTAACTTTAGTTCGATGTTAAAATCCAATAAAATCATTCTGATTCAAAAAATATTCAAAGAAAAAGTTGACAAAAACAGAAATTTTTAAAATAAACTTTTGTGAGTTAGGTAAGTCTAACCATTAGAACAAAAATTATTATGAAAATCTATGCTAAACTTCTTTCGATATTGATGCTCATGTTAAGTTCAACAGCATTTGCCGGTACAACTCTATACTTTACGAGAGGACCGGAAGAGTTATTTGAAGGTGAGGAATATTCAAGAAATTGGGAAGATACGTTAAATTGATCAACTGTAGTTCCTGCCGGTGAAGTGAATTCTCCCGGAACTTATAATACAAGTCCGGCAGGTTTTCTGCCCGGAGAGGGCGACAGGGCTTATATTGGCAGTTATTCTGGGTTTTTCGGAACGGACCCCAATTACCAATCCACGAATTATGTAAAAGTTTCTACGTCAGTGACTGTAAGCCAGCTAAAGCATCAAGGAACCTTTGTCGTGCGCGGGATATCTGCCATTACGGAGGACGCCTCAATAAACTTGGTTTTAAGCCCTTTCAATTCCTATACCAACGATCAGGGAACACAGACGAATGTGGTTTTAGACAACTGTCAGTGGGACGAAGATTTTCATCTTTCCATAAATGTGAATTTGTTTTCTAAGGTAAGTGGAAATATGTATATCTACAATAAATCCGGAAGCTCGAGAGAAGATCCTGTGGAGAATCTGGCCGACAAAAAGAATTTGTATTTCGACGCCGGTTATAAAATCGAGGTTTTGCCCGATGCCGATGGCAATTATAATTCGTTGTATATAATGAACGCAAAGAGCGACGAGGTTAACGGACATAACATTCACACTGGGGATATAATTATAAGCTCAAAGATAAAGACAGGCGGGCATGTATTTCTGGCCCTCGATAATGCGCAACAGGCCGTAGCCGGCTATACCTCTGGCGTGATACGTTTTGACGGCAGCGAAAGCAACGAATTATCGGCGACCGGCATACAGCTGATAAACGGGGTAGTAGTGGAATCCGGAATGAAGGAAGGCGCCCAGGTGTCTTCGACCGCCATTCAAATTATGAGCGGATCGACATTTAGATTGCTGGCGTCCGACCAAGTGGGAGATAGCGCGAGTGTGCTGCTTAAGAATCCAACTTCTGCGGGAGGATTGGGAGGCGTATTTGAGCTTAACGGATTCAGCGAAAAAATAGCGACTTTGTATTTGTATAGCGATCCCGCCCAGGCGATGTACGGAATCGTGGATTTTGGCCAAAACAATGTGGAACAGGTGTTGTGGGCAAGCACTTATATGTTGGGCGGAAACATAATTGTGGACGGTTCACAGCTTATAATTAAAAACTACGTTTTGGGCGAAGACCACTTATTCTTCAACGAGAGCCTCGACGACGAAAAACTCGCAACCTTCGTTTTTGAGGGTTATGAAAACGGATATAAAATTGTGGAAAATATAGTCGAGCACGAAGGCGCAAGCGTTTACGAATACACCCTTGCGGCTATTCCGGAACCGGCGTTGGCGGGGGTTCTAATAGGAGTCGCCGCAGTGGCGGCGGCAGTGGTGAAGCATCGCAGGCGCGTAGCTTAACTTTTCTGGGAAATCGGGCAAATCAGCGATTTGCCCGATTTTTTTGTGCCTTAAAATAACGTGAAATACGCCTAAGAATCTGGCCCGTGTTTGATAAAGTAAATTTCTAATTCTTTATTGAAAAGCCAACAGCTACACAACAGCCTATGTCTAAACGTTGTGAGGGAAATAATTTATGCGCCGGGGAATGTGCCCTTATATAATAAATTGAAAATGCGCTGCTACGGAACGGGAAATGAAACAAATACCGTAGCTTCCTGAGATGGAAGCTGCGCGGCTTGGGCGTGTACTGTAAACAAATAAGTGAATGCCATAAGGCAGATTGCAAGAGCCAATGTAAAGTTGAATGGTTTCATAAAACAGGTATTGATTACAAACGGCGACTCCATTTGGACTTTCACCGTGGCGAGATTTAAATGCCTCGTAGGGCAATCAATATCTCACACTTTCGATTTCGGATTTTTTATATTTTAATAAAATTGTCAAGGAAATAGCAAATATCAAATCTAATGGCGTGAGGTATAGTAAAAGACGATTTTTTGGACTTATGTAGATTTTTGTATGTCGTGACTTTTGATGCGATAAAAATTCAATACAAAATAATCTAAGTAAAGGTATATAAAAAAAAGTTGACAAAAAGGCATATCAATAAGATAAATTCTAACGAAGCGTATAAATATTTTCCCCATCAAGAAATCCCAAATTCATTATGAAATTTTCTTCTAAAATTATTTCGTCATTAATGCTCTTGTTTGGCTCAACAGCATTTGCCGGTACAACTCTATACTTTACGAGAGGACCGGAAGAGTTGTTGGAAGGTGAGGAATATTCAAGAAATTGGGAAGACACGTTAAATTGGTCGACTGTTGCACCTTCGGGCGATATAAATTCTTCTGGAAGCTATAATACACGTCCAGCTGGGTTTGTTCCGGGAGATGGCGATAGAGCCTATTTGGGCAATTATTCCGGATTTTTTGGAAAAGATCCGAATTATCAGCCTGCAACTTATGTGGAAGTATCTTCGGATATTACTATAAGCCAATTAAAACACAAAGGCACATATGTGGTAAGGGGAATCACGGGAACTACCGACGACGTCTCCCTCAATCTGACTTTGACTACCCCATACACTAACGATATAAATACACAAACCAATGTTGTCTTGGAAAATTGCCAGTGGGACGAAGATTTTCATGTGGCTATTGATGTAAATTTGTTGTCCACCACAAGTGGAAATATGTTTATCTACAATAAATCCGGAAGCTCGAGAGAAGATCCTGTGGAGAATCTGGCCGACAAAAAGAATTTGTATTTCGACGCCGGTTATAAAATCGAGGTTTTGCCCGATGCCGATGGCAATTATAATTCGTTGTATATAATGAACGCAAAGAGCGACGAGGTTAACGGACATAACATTCACACTGGGGATATAATTATAAGCTCAAAGATAAAGACAGGCGGGAATGTATTTCTGGCTCTCGACAATGCGCAACAGGCCGTAGCCGGCTATACCTCTGGCGTCATACGTTTCGACGGCAGCGAGAGCAACGAATTGTCGGTGACCGGCATGCAGTTGATAAACGGCATAGTTGTGGAGTCCGGAATGAAAGATGGAGCCCAGGTTTGCTCTACAGCCGTTCAAATTATGAGCGGATCCACATTCAGGCTATTGGCGTCCGACCAGATCGGGGACAAAGCGAGTGTGCAGCTTAAGAATCCCGCCTCTGCGGGTGGGTTGGGAGGCGTGTTTGAGCTTAACGGATTCAGCGAGAGAATAAACGCTTTATATCTGTATAGCGATCCCGCCCAAACAATGTACGGCATAGTAGATTTCGGACAGAACGATGTGGGACAAGTGTTGTGGGCAAGTGTATTTGTTTTAGGAGGCAAGATAATTGCGGACGGCTCGCAACTTATAATAAAGAACTATGTTTTGGGCGAAGACCATCTGTTCTTCGACGAGAACCTTAGCGATGAAAAGCTCTCAACCTTTGTGTTTGAAGGCTATGAAGACGGATACAAAATTGTGGAGAACATAGTGGAGTACGAAGGTGAGAGCGTTTACGAATATACTCTCGAGGTCATTCCGGAGCCGGCTTCCGTAGCGGCAATGTTTGGCATGGCAGTATTGGCGTTTGCGGCATATCGCAGGCGCCGCTCTTAGTTGTATCGCAATTTTTGCGGGGCGGGCGGCCCTTTAAAGGGGGCCCGCTTTCTTTTAGGAAAATCTTAAGGTTAAGCTTTTGTTTAAGCTGTAGGCATGAGTTTTTTTATTGCTCTTTTCGGCAAAATAAAGGGACGGCAACTTCAGAAACATTTAAAATTTTATTTGACAAATTTCCGAAAGATATAATTTTCACAAAAAATTTATTTCAAATGAACGCTTGGTGGTTCAGTCGAGGGGTCGCATAAGTTTAAAAGAAGCATTTTAAACTTTGGCGGCCTTTTGTCTGGCCGCTTTTTTTTGGCCTACTCAAAATGACACCGAATATAACTCAGTTTAAAAACTTAGCTCGCGGGGCAAACGTAATACCCGTGTTCACAGAGCTTCTGGCGGATATGGAAACTCCGGTTTCGGTTTTTGCAAAGCTCCCGAGAAATATTTCCGCATTCCTGCTCGAGAGTGCGGAGAATGTCGATAATTGGGGGCGCTATTCGTTTATAGGCTGCAATCCGCGCGCGGAATTTCGCCTCAGGGGAAACCTTGGAGAGCTCGCGTTTAAAAGCGGCAAACTCATCCGCTCTCCGGAAAATGCCGAAGGCATGGAAGCGCTTTCTCCGTTGCGCGATTATCTGGCGGGGCGGAAAATTGCTGAACTTCCCGAATTGCCGAGATTTTTCGGAGGGGCCGTGGGATACTTTGGCTATGAATGTGTCAATCTATTTGAAAAGCTTCCGCCTCCTAAAGGTGAAATGGAATGGGACGACGCCCGCTTTGGGCTTTATGACGACGTAATCATATTCGACAATATCCACCACACCGCGAAGATAGTCGCCTGCGCCCATACCGACGACTTCGACACCCTTGAGGAAGCATATGCCGACGCTTCAAGCAGGGTTTCGGAGCTTATAAAGCTTTTCAGGTCGGAGTCGAAGGCGGGAATTGCGGAGTCGCGCGATATCGACACTGCAAGAGAAGTTTTCATGAGGTCCGAAATGGACGGAAGTTCTTATATGGAAATGGTTGAACGGGCAAAGGAGTACATACGCAGCGGAGAGATAATACAGGTTGTGCTTTCGCGCAAGTTTGGGGTAAAAGCCAATATTACGCCGTTGTCGGCTTACAGAGCCTTGAGGCTGATAAATCCGTCTCCATATATGTTTTGTTTTAGAGACGCCGGGGGTTCATGCCTTGTCGGGTCTTCTCCTGAAACGCTCATACGCCTGTGCGACGGCAAAGTGCAGGTGCGTCCAATAGCCGGTACGCGCAGCAGGGGAAGCGACAAAAATGAAGATATAAAGCTTGCATCAGAGCTATTGGCCAATGAGAAGGAACGCGCCGAGCATTTGATGCTGGTCGATTTGGGCCGCAACGATATTTCCAGATTTTGTTATGCCGGGAGCGTGCAAGTTTCGGACTTTATGAGCATAGAGAGGTATTCTCATGTGATGCATATGGTTTCGACCGTCAACGGCGAGGCAAAGCCAGGCGTTGACGCCTTCGACGCTCTTGCTGCGGTGTTTCCCGCGGGCACACTCTCCGGGGCGCCCAAGGTCAGGGCAATGCAGATAATAAACGAGCTCGAAAGCTGCCGCAGAGGCCCCTATGGAGGCGCCGCAGGGTACATAGGGTACGGCGGAAACATGGATATGGCCATAACCATACGCACATTGCAGATGCGGGGAGATATGCTCACGGTTCAAGCGGGGGCGGGAATCGTTTACGATTCCAATCCAGACGCGGAATTGGAGGAAACCCGCATAAAGGCCCAGGCGGTCTCGAAAGCGGTAAAAATAGCCGGAGGCATAGATAATCTCGCGGTTGACTCTATTGGGAGGTAGCTTATTATGGTGTTGTTTATAGATAATTACGATTCCTTTACGTACAATCTCGTCCACTATGTGGAGACATTAGGCAGGGAGGTGCTCGTTGCCCGCAACGATTGCATGGGCGCGGAAGATTTATTCAAATTGGGAGCCACTGCTGTTATAGTGTCGCCCGGGCCGAGTTCTCCGCAAAGCGCGGGGGTATGCGTGGAGTTCATACAGAAATTCGCCGATAGGATTCCGATATTCGGGGTATGTCTGGGCATGCAGTCGATAGCTTGCGCTTTCGGGGGGAAAATCGTGCGGGCTAAAAGCATATTGCACGGCAAGACCTGCCCGATAACGCACGACGGCCGCGGAGTGTTTCGCGGAATGGCCAACCCAATGGTGGCGGTGCGGTATCATTCCCTCGCGGTGGAGGAGGCTTCTTTGCCTTCCTGCCTCGAGGTTTCGGCGCGCTCTCCAGACGGCGAGATTATGGCTTTGCGCCACCTTGAGTTTCCAATTGAGGGGGTGCAATTCCACCCGGAATCGATATCGACAGTTGGAGGAAAACGCATACTGGCAAATTTTCTCGACGGAGTTAACGCAAAATGAGCTCAAAGACTAAATCTGCCTTTGAAAAAATCGCAAATGAAGGCATTTCTCTCGGACGTTCAGAGAGCAGGGGCGTCTTTGACGAGATTATGTCGGGGAATGTAGATCCTTCGTTATTGGGTGCTTTTCTCTCCGCCATGAAGATGAAAGGTGAAAGCGTTGACGAGATAGTCGGCGCCGCGCAGGCCATGCGCGCCCGCGCGGCTTTCATAAACGCCGGCGGGCTTTCTCCGCTTGATACATGCGGTACGGGAGGTGGAAGCAGGGGGACATTTAACATTTCCACAACTTGCGCGTTTATAGCAAGCGGAGCCGGAGTGTGCGTGGCAAAGCACGGCAATAGGGCGGTTGCCAGCAAATGCGGTTCCGGGGACGTTTTGGCGGAATTGGGATTCAATTTGGACGTGCATCCGGCCGTAATGGAACACTGCCTGCAAGAAAACGGCATAGCTTTCCTGTTTGCCCAAAAGATGCATCCTGCCATGAGACATGCCGCAGCAGTAAGGCGCGCCCTTGGAGTGCGTACGATATTTAACATATTGGGGCCTTTGGTAAATCCGGCGGGGGCTACTGCACAGGTAATAGGGGTATTCGAGCCATCTTTGACTGAAATGATGGCAGAGTGCCTTAGGGAACTCGGCGTGAGGAGGGCGTATGTAGTGCACGGAGACGACGATATGGACGAAATCAGCATATACGCTCCCACCCGCGTAAGCGAACTGCGAGAAGGGAGAATCAAAACTTACGAGTTTGAAGCTTCGCGTTATGTTGATTGTTCTTTTCCGGAATCCGACATAGACGGAGGCGACGCCCGCGTTAATGCGGAAATATTGCGCGGGGTTTTGGAAAATAGGATTGGCGGTGGAGCCCGCGAAATATGCGTAATAAATTCTGCGGCGGCGATAGTAGCGGCAGGATTGGCGGAAAGTTTTGAAGTAGGGGTAAAAATGGCGAGAGAATCGATAGATTCCGGGGCGGCCCTTTCAAAACTCAAAAAACTTTTGGAGTTTTCAAATCAAGGTTTATGAAATCCATACTTGAAAAAATAAGAGAAGAATTAGAGGGTCCTCTTAAGAAAAAAAAGAGACTTGTGCCTTTTGAAAAGATTTTGGAGGCATCTCTAAAAATGCCCTATCCGCCGTCGTTTAGGAATGCCCTGAAGATTGACGGAGAAAATCCGGCTGTAATAGCTGAATTGAAAAAAGCGTCGCCTTCGGAGGGAGTCATACGCGAAGATTTTGATGTTTCAGTTTTGGCTCCAATGCTCGAATATGCTGGAGCGTCGGCGTTATCCGTTCTCACTGAACCCAATTATTTCTTGGGATCTATCGAAAATTTAAAAAAGGCCAGGGAGTGTGTAAAAATACCCCTGCTACGCAAAGATTTTATATTTGACGAATATCAAATTTGCGAGGCGAGAGTGGCTGGGGCGTCGGCAATACTTCTCATAGCCAAAATGCTGCCTAAGAAGCGAATCGCCGAACTTATAGAGTTTGCAGATTCAGTTGGCCTCGACGTCCTGGCGGAGGCTCACGACTCCTCGGAAATCTTTGAACTCGTGGATTGCGGCGCCGATATAATAGGCTTAAATTGCCGCAACCTCGCCGATTTTTCCACGGATTTGTCGGCTGGGCTGGAGCTCTTGAAAAATGTGCCCGCCGGCATAATAAAGGTAGCCGAGAGCGCGATAAGGAATAGAGGCGATATCCTGCGCGCGCGCAGTGCCGGCGCCGATGCGGTCCTTGTTGGAACATCGATAATGCGCGGCGGGGCTGACGTCGGCAAGGCGCTTAGGGAACTCTTGGGAGAAAAAAATGAAGCCTAAAGTCAAAGTGTGCGGAATAACAACCCAGGAAGACGCCGTATTGGCGGAGTCTTTGGGGGCGGATTTTATTGGATTTATATTTTTCCAAAAAAGTCCGCGCTTTGTAGGTGCGGATAGAGCCGCCGATATAGTCTCGCACACAAGAGGCATTGTAAAACCTGTTGGCGTCTTTGTGGAGGAGGATTTTGAGGCCGTAAAATACGCGGTTGAAAGAGTGGGGCTATCCGTTGTGCAACTGCACGGAGCCCAGAGCGCGGAGTTTGAGCTCAGATTGAAGGAGGCTTTAGGAGTCGAGATATGGAGGGCGGCATGGCTTGATAGCCCGCAAGACCTTGAGGATATCGCCGCTTCCGCGTCCGACAAGATACTGGTTGATTCGCGTTTGAACGGTTTAACGGGCGGAACGGGAATGCGCGCTAATTGGAAACTTGCTGCGGAATTGTCAGCCCGCAGGCGGATAGTGCTGGCGGGCGGAATAGGTCCCGATAATGTAAAAGAGGCTGTTGCCAAGGTGAATCCGTGGTGTATTGACGTAAACAGCGGCGTGGAAATTTCAGCGGGAAGGAAATCCAAAAGTAAACTAAAAGAATTTTTTGAAAGAATATGATTATGAAAACACAAAGGACTGAAAAAGGAAGATTCGGAGAATACGGCGGCATGTATGTCGCCGAGACCTTAATGACGGCTTTGTTGGAGCTTGAAGATGCCTATACAAAAGCCATAGCCGACGAGTCTTTTAGGGCCGAATACATGCAAATACTTCGCGACTATGTCGGGAGGCCTTCGGCCCTCTACCATGCAAAGAGGCTTTCCGAATACTGCGGAGGGGCTCAGATATGGTTAAAAAGGGAAGATTTAAACCACACTGGCGCCCATAAAATAAACAATACTGTCGGGCAGGCTCTCATAGCAAAGAGAATGGGCAAACATCGCCTCATAGCTGAAACTGGAGCCGGAATGCACGGGGTGGCCACAGCTACGGTTGCGGCTTTGTTCGGCATGAGTTGCGATGTATTTATGGGTTCGGAGGATATTCGCAGACAATCGCAAAACGCCGCGAGAATGAAAATGCTCGGGGCAAATCTTGTGTCTGTCGAGATTCCAGGCGGCGGGGCTACCCTAAAAGACGCAATGAACGAAGCCCTCAGAAATTGGGCCGCCACTGTGGACGACACTTTTTATGTGATAGGAACCGCGGCGGGTCCGCATCCGTATCCTACAATGGTTAAGGAGTTCCAGTCGGTGATAGGCAGGGAAGCAAAAAATCAGTTGGCAGAGCGAACCGGAAAGTTGCCTTCGCAAGTTGTGGCTTGTGTGGGGGGCGGCAGCAACGCAATAGGGATATTTGCGCCCTTTATAGACGACAAGTCCGTTGCTTTATACGGGGCAGAAGCTGCGGGAGAAGGAATCCATACTGGCCGCCATTGCGCAAGCCTAAACGCCGGAAGCGTTGGCGTATTGCACGGAAATAAGACTTACCTTTTGCAGGATTCCGAAGGACAAATTTCCAATACGCATTCAGTGTCGGCCGGGCTCGACTATCCAGGTGTAGGTCCCGAGCATGCGTACTTGCACGATACTGGGCGGGCAGTGTATGTGCCTGTCGATGACGCCCAAGCGGTCGAGGCTTTTAGGGCTTTATGCAAGTATGAGGGCATAATTCCGGCGCTTGAATCGTCGCACGCCATTGCATTGGCTATGCAGAATGCCCGCAGCCTTTCAAAGGACGAAATTATTTTGGTAAGCCTCTCAGGCAGGGGGGATAAGGATATGGATTCCGTAGTAGAGTATTTAAACAGAGGAGAAAAATAGAATGATAAACCACATATTTAAAAAGACCGCGAAGGAAAATCGTGCGGCTTTGGTTGTATTTATAAGCTGCGGCGACCCCGACATAGGCTTTACTGAAAAGCTTGTGCGCAGAGTGTGCGATGCGGGGGCGGATATGGTGGAACTTGGAGTGCCGTTTTCCGACCCTATGGCCGACGGTAAATCGATACAAGCCGCAAGCAGGAGAGCCGCGGGAACCTCCGTGCGCGACGTTTTGGAAATGTCCGCGCGGCTGCGTAAAGCCGGGGTTTCAAATCCGTTTATCCTGTTTTCTTACATGAATCCTCTCTTTAAATTTGGGCTCGAGAAGCTCGCGGCGGAATCGTCGCTATCGGGAATCGACGCATGGCTCGTGGTTGACGTGCCAATGGAGGAATCCGATGAAATACTGATACATACCCGACCGCGCGGCATAGATTTTATACCGCTCGGCGCTCCTACAAGTTCATTGGACAGAATAGAAAAAATATCCGAATGCGGATCGGGATTTCTCTATTATGTCACCGTGATGGGCGTCACTGGAGTAAGAAACGCCCTTCCGACAGAATTTGTGGAACGGATAGCGGAAGTTAGGAAGGCGTCGGTTCTCCCGGTGGCGGCCGGATTCGGAATATCCAATCCCCAAATGGCCTCTTTGGCGGCGAGGCATGCCGATGCAGTTGTAGTGGGAAGCAAGATAGTGGATATGGCCCACGATGTCCTCTTGAGCGAAGGAGAAGCAGCCGCTCTCGATAAGGTCGGTGAATTCGTTGGCTCTTTGGCTTCCGCTATGAAAAGATAGGGCGTTTTATTTTTGCAATTCGGGCAAATTGTGCTAATGTGCGGCTGAATTTTAATGTATTACTTTCTCACATTTTTAGGCCGCGCCCTCGCAAGTTTGCCGGATTGCGTGCTGAGTTTTCTATGCCGTTTTGCGGGATTTGCAATATGGGCGTTCCCGTCCCCACGCATGCGTTTGGCCAAGCGAAATATAAGACGCTGCTTTCCGAATCTGGGAAATGCGGAGTGTTCAAAAATAGCAATGGAATCGTCTGCGCGCATGGTCGAAATGGCGCTTTTTGTATTGGCGAGTCCGTACCTGCCTGAAGACTATCTGCGCTCGAGGATAAAATTGAGCGATTATGTGAGAGACAAATTGGCCGACTACGCATTGTCCCCTTATCCTGCGGTGCTTTGCATACCGCATTTTTCCATGATGGAAACTATAACTATGTTTCCCATTATTTGGAGCGGAAAAACTCCGGAAACTGGAGTCATTTACAGACCTTTCGATTCCCGCGGATTGGAAAAATGGGTAAAGAAGAGCCGCGAACGTTTTGGCCTGCATCTGATATCGCGACGAAACGGCATCGGAGCCGCTTTCGATTTTCTTCAAAAAGGCGGCTGCGTTGCGGTATTGTTCGACCAGGAATCGGGCAGGGCTGGCGTGAGGGGACTCTTTATGGACAGGGTCTGTTCCACTTCAAATTTGCACGGGATACTCGCGGAGCGTTCAAAGTCTCCGGCATTCGTATTCTACGCCCGTAGGACGGGATTTTGGAGCTCCGAAATATGCGGGGATCCCATAGAGTACACCAATGCCGAAAATCTTACCGCAAAGACTTCCATTTGGCTCGAGAATAAATTGAAATCTGACGCCGTGGCTCGATACGATTGGCTGTGGCTGCATAAGCGTTGGAAATCAAACTGCCGTCCTTACAACCTATTCCAAACCGACGTGCGCCATGAAATTTTCGACGAATTTTGCGCCTTGCGCGGTTGGAAAAATATTCCGAGGGGAAGCGTAATATCTGTAAGCATGCCCGACGAGTTTTCAAAGGTAGCCGCTTTGATTCCTGTGCTGAAGGCCCTTCGCAAATCGAGGTTTGACGCGTCCTTGCATCTGTTCTGCAAAGAGGAGTTTGCCTCGTTTTTATCGCGCTGTAAAATAGCCGAAAAAGTCTATCCGCTTCCGAAATCCAATCTATCAAAGATTTTATTTTTTTGGAAAATGCGCGCGACTGCGTCGGATATTCACGCGGTATTCGACGATTCCCATTTTCAGCGTTTTTGCGCATGGCTCATGGGGAGCCAGTTTAGGGTGGCCATAACTCAAAATAGCAATAGTAGCTTTTGGTCGTCTTGGGTTTATCGCTCTCCTGCCTCGGCATCAATAGAGCACATATCGTTTGAGTACGAAAATTTCCTGAAAAAATTTGGAATGGATTGCGAGGTGGATTGCACTCCCATGCGCGACGCTTTCCCGCCTTCAGCTGAAAGTCACAAGGACGGAACGATTACGGTGGCGTTTATATGCGGATCTGATTCGTCAGATTCATGGGGAGTTGAGGCGTGGGCGGAGTTGGCGTCGAAGTTGTCGGCGAATGCGGACAATCTCAAGTTTGCGGTTTACGGAAATGCCGCGGATTCGCGGGCAGCGTACCATATATTGAGGGGGATAGACTCTGTGGAAATAGAGGATAAAACGCAGCTGCGCGGATTCTCCAACATAGCGGAATCGCTTGTAAACTGCGATATCGCGGTGGCATCGGACGTCGGGATAGCGCATTTGGCGAACGCTGTCGGGGTTCCTGTCGTCGGGCTTTACGGGGATACTAATCCGCTGCGCAACGGTTTTGTGTTCGATTCTCCAAAAGCGGAGGTATTGCCGCCGTCCTGTCCTCCACAGGGGGGAATTCCGGCTTCTAAGATAGATGTGGACGACGTCGTAAAGGCTTTTAATTCTCTCTTTCAACAAACAAACTAAGGGGCACAACCATGGTAAAAATAGGAACTGTATTCAAAAAGAACGCGACAAAAGTGCTGTTTTTGGGAAGCGGCGAATTGGGAAGGGAAGTCGTAATCGAGTTGAAGAGGCTCGGCGCGGAGGTAATAGCCGTAGATAGGTATGCCGACGCTCCAGCAATGCAGGTGGCGGATCGCAGCTATGTAATATCTATGCTCGATCCCGACAAGCTTGAAGAGATTGTGCTAAAAGAGAATCCGTCCCTCATAGTGCCGGAGGTTGAAGCTATCGCCACACAGAAGCTCGTCGAGCTTGAAAAGCGCGGTTTCCACGTCATACCCACCGCCGCGGCCGTAAATTTTACAATGAATAGAGAGGGAATACGCACTCTCGCGGCCGAAAAGCTCGGGCTTAAAACATCTCCGTATGTTTTTGCCTCCAATAAAAGTGAATTTATAGCGGCGGTTGAAAAGATAGGATTCCCATGTGTGGTAAAACCGATTATGAGTTCGTCGGGACATGGCCAGAGCGTCGTTAAAAGCCCTTCCGACATAGATTCGGCCTGGGAGTATTCCCAGTCTGGCGGAAGAGCCGGCGGCGGGCGCGTAATAGTGGAGGGCTTCGTGAAATTCGACTATGAGATAACCCTGCTCACAGTGAGGCATAGCGGCGGAACGTCATTCTGCGCGCCTATCGGACACGAACAGATAGACGGGGACTATCGCCGCAGCTGGCAGCCCCAGCCCATGAGCGATGTTGCCCTTGCCAAAGCCCGCGATTACGCCGCGCGCATTACCGACGCATTGGGGGGATATGGAATATTCGGGGTAGAAATGTTTGTCTGCGGCGACGAAGTTTTGTTTAGCGAAGTATCTCCGCGCCCGCACGACACCGGAATGGTGACTATGATTTCCCAAAATCTATCCGAGTTTGCTCTGCACGCCCGCGCGATTCTTGGAATTCCCATTGTGGAGATAAAACAATACGCTCCGTCCGCGAGTCGTGCCGTGGTGGTGGAGGGGTCGGGAGACACCATGGAGTATTCTAACATAGACAAGGTTTTGTCGCGGCCAAATACTGATATCCGCATATTCTCGAAACCGGAAGTGCGCGGGCATAGACGCATGGCGGTGCTCCTTGCCCAGGGCGATACCATAGAAGACGCTGACAGGACAACTCTTGAGATGTTGAACGACCTCTCGGTAAAGGTTGAGCAGTCCTAAATTTTACCTTTAAGCCGCCGGTTTATGCCGCGCGGCTTTTTTATTCGTCTATTTCATTATTGAGGAAAATGGGATTTCTCTAAATATTGGAGATCCGTCGGGAGCGGTGATGTTATCGTGCGTGTTGAGAAGCTTTTTCAATACGCATATCGCTCCGTGTGGAGTCAGGTAGGATTCGGGTATTGAAATTTTTTGCACAGCGATTTTCGCAAAGCTTGCGCTATCGAGGGCTTTCTTTTTAAGTCCGGTTGATTCCTCTCTTGCCAGCTCCACAAAGTCCCGCACAAATGTTTCCGCCTGAGAAAGCTCCAGCCAATCGGGAATTGCGGATATTCTATAGCAATTCGTCCCAAATTCTTCTATTTCAAATCCGCATTTCTCGAAGGAATCTATATTTAATTTGAAGTATTCTGCATCGCCGCGTTCAAATTTTACCGTATTTGGGATTAGGATTCTTTGCGATGCGGGCGCCTCTTTGGATTCGGTTATCTCATTGAATTCTATTCTTTTTGCCGCTCCGGAAAGCGACATGATAACTACGGCCTTATCGGTCTCAAATAGGGCGTATTTTCTTCTTGCAATCGCGAGAAATTTCCAGCCGCCCACTTGAGTTTCAGACTTTGCAGAGCAGGTAATTTCCGGAGGCTTCTTTATGGATATCTTTTTTTCTATGGTCCCGAGCGCTGAGGAAAATTCCTTCGAGGATTTAAATTCAGCCGATATCTGGCCATCTTTACTGCCATGCCCAAATTGTCTTCGCGGAGGAAATACCGATGGAACAGGCAGGAATCTCGCGGGAGTCTCGGGCGGCTTCGGCTTGGATAATGGCACCTGCTGGTCGGGAAATCCATTTGAAGAATTGTCTCGATATGCCGATTCTGCGCCATAC
Organism: uncultured Opitutales bacterium; assembly: GCA_944389885.1. GTDB lineage: Bacteria > Verrucomicrobiota > Verrucomicrobiia > Opitutales > Intestinicryptomonadaceae > Merdousia. Next base: position 21,494 of record CALXNZ010000009.1, on the reverse strand, counting down.
TTGGCAAGAGCCCTCGATATGGCCGCGCATAGAAATTCTCTGACCGCAAACTCGTTGCGCAGGCGCACTTCGCGTTTTGCCGGGTGTACGTTCACATCGACGTCCCTCGGCGGAATTTCAAGGAATATATAAGCTCCGGCATAGCGGCCCTTTTCAAGCCTTCCCTCGTAGGCCTCCTTCAAAGCCGAGTAAACCGTGCGGCTGTCCACGGGGCGCGAATTTATAAAGGCGCATATGTTGCGGCTTGTCGTAAAAGATTCCGGGGGGGCTATTATTGCCCCGCTGACTTTCATTTCTCCGGCTTCGCATGGCGGAATTTCAATGAGCTTTCTTGCGGTATCGACTCCTATGCCGGATATTTTTGCTATGCGCTCTAAGATGTTGAGCCCTCCCTCCGAGCGGAACACCACGCGCGAGTTTTCTATAAGTGTAATGGCTATATTCGGCAGAGACAGCGCGTACAGCCTGCAAAGCTTTATTATATGCGAGGCCTCTACATTGTCGCTCTTCAGAAATTTTCTGCGGGCAGGCACGCTGCAAAATATGTTTTCGACCAATATCTCCGTGCCGCACGGCATTCCGCATTCGCGGACGTCTTTTATCTCTCCGGCGTATATTTCGACTTGTGTTCCCGTGTCCGCGGAAACCGGTCTGGTGCGCATGGTGAATTTACATATGCTGGCAATGGACGGTATTGCTTCTCCCCTGAATCCAAAGCTGCCTATTTCAAAAATATCGTCGGCGCTCTTTATTTTGCTTGTGGCGTGCGGCTCAAGGCTCATGAGAGCTTGTTCGCGGGTCATGCCGCAGCCGTTGTCGCGCACTTTTAGGAAGCTTTTTCCTCCGTGGCTAAATTCTATTTCTATGCGTGTGGCTCCTGCGTCAATGGCGTTTTCAACAAGTTCTTTTACCGCGGAAGCGGGGCGGTCTATTACTTCTCCGGCGGCAATGCGGTTTGCGACATCCTCTGATAGTATTCTGATTTCCGGCGGAGTTTTTTGCATGCTTAAAATAATTTCTGTAATGCTTTTTTTCTCAAGGAAAATTGAAGCTATGGTCGAGTTTTTTAAAATATCGGTTGAAAAAATGGTGGGATTTGTGAACATTGAACTAAAGTAATTTGTATCCTTATGATAAAAATAAAACTTTTTTCGTCGGCATTCTTGGCGTTTGTGTCAATCGGGCTTTTCGCCGCTCCGACTCCTGAAAATCCCGATAGGCTTGGCTCTCAAATATACGTCACTTTCGACAAGCCTCAAAATGTCTCCTTGAAAGAGGGGGTCCGCTTTAACCCGAACTGTCCCGATCCCGACGTCAAGCTTGACGTGTACTATCCGAATTCGCGTGCCAAGGTTTCAGGGCCTGTGCCTTGCATACTTCTTATACATGGCGGGGGCTGGAGCATGGGAAATGAGAAGAAGTTTGCAATGATGGCCGCGACTTTCGCTTCGCGCGGGTATGTGGTGGCGTGCTGCACATATAGGCTCCTGCCGAAATATAAGGTCGAGGATTGCGCGGAAGACGCGTGGACGGCGTTGAAATGGCTCCGCGAAAACGCGTCTAAATTCGGGGGGGATCCGTCGAAAATAGGCGTAATGGGGGGCTCGGCGGGCGGGCATCTCGCGGCGTTGCTGGCTTCCGCATGCGACTCTAAAATATGCAAAAAAGTTTTTGCCGACGGCACGGATCCGCGCATACAAGCGGCCGTTCCAATGGCACCTGTCACGGATCTCTCCGTGTCCGAAATTCGCAGATTCAGGTTGTTCGGAATGGGCCCTGACGCGAACGACAGGGCGAGGGAATTGTCTCCGCTGTATTGGGTGGGGAAGAACACCGCTCCAATGCGAATTCTCCATTCTGAAGGCGACCGCACTGTGCCGCTATCGCACTCGGCTCTGATGAAAGACGCCTGCGATAAATCTGGGGTGCATTGCGAACTCATAACGTATCCGTCGAATACACATGCGTTTTGGAATGTCTCGCACGATGATGCTTATAGGCGCAAGTCTTGGGAGGACGGGCTGGCGTTCTTCGACAAAATCCTAAAAGGGGTAAAAGACGATTAGCCCTGCTTTTCGGAACGGGAACTTTTCGGTTATGAGAATATATTTTATCGGCGTATGCGGAACGGCCACCGGAAATGTGGCGATTTTAATGAAGAGGTTGGGGCATGATGTCGCCGGCAGCGACACCGGCATGTACGAGCCTATGAAAAGCGCCCTGCATAACGCCGGGGTAAGAGCGGAAGAGGGATGGAATCCCTCGAGAATCGAGGCTTTTGCTCCGGATATTGTGGTGGTTGGCAACGCTATAAGCCGTATGAATCCCGAGCTCGAATTTATCCTGGACGGCCGCAGATATGAATATACGAGCCTCCCGGATTTAATAGGCTCAAAACTTATAGGCCGCCGCAAGAGCCTGGTTATTTGCGGAACTCACGGAAAGACCACTACAACTTCTATAGCCGCGGGCCTCCTGCGGGCTAACGGTCTGAATGCCGGTTGGTTGATAGGCGGAATCCCAAAAAATCTTTCGGAGGGAGGGGCAAATCTTGGAGATTTAAACGCGCCCTTTGTTATAGAGGGCGACGAATACGATACGGCGTTTTTTGACAAGCGCAGTAAATTCTTACATTATCGTCCCCACACTTTGTTGATAAATAATCTGGAGTTTGACCACGCCGATATATTTCGGGATTTGGTTGACGTCAAGCGCACCTTCACCCATGTCCGCCGGATAGTTCCGCCGCGCGGCTGTATAGTGGAGAATTCGGACGATGCAAATATAGCCGACTTGGAGCCAACCCCGTGGACTCGAAGATTCTCTGTTGGGTTTGGCAAATCCGCATTCTTGAGGATTTCGGATTTTGCGGAAAACCTGGGCGGGTCCGAATTTGCGCTATCTTGCGGCAAAAAGAATATCCGCATAAAATGGGGCTTGCACGGGGTGTTCAATGCCCGCAACGCGGCTATGGCTGCGGCGGGAGCGGCAAATGTGCTTGAATTGGAAAATCCCCTCGACCTCGACTTGTCCTTTTTGGAGAACTTCGGCGGGGTAATGAGAAGGCAGGAACTGATTCTCGATACCCCGCGAATTGCCGCCTACGAGGATTTCGGTCACCACCCTACCGCTATAAGGCTCACATTGGAGTCGCTTAAGGCAAGGTATCCTGATAGAAAGCTCATAGCTTGTTTTGAGCCGCGCAGCAATACCGCAAAGCGCAAGGTGTTGCAAAAAGAATTTGCGGATTCGCTGTCTCTTGCAGATATGGCCTATATAGGCTTCGCCGACACCTCAAAAGTTCCCGCTGACATGCGCATTGATACCGCCGCGATAGCCGCGGAAAACCCGGAAAAAACTTTGGCGTTCAACTCCAATGAAGAATTGTTGGAGAAACTGGAATCCGATGCGAGGTCCATGCCGGAAAAATTGGTTTGCGTCTTCTTTAGCAACGGGTCTTTTGGTTCAATCCATACAAAATTCGCCAAAGACTTCGCTTAGATTTTCCCACGCGGGTTATATTTTTATGCGAATTAGTCCGCGCAATTTACGCTTGCAGAAAGGCGTTATTGTTTTATTGTGTACGGGATTTTTATTTTAGATGGACGCCCTATACGAAAATATTATACGCCCCGTTTTCTTCACACAGGATCCCGAAGTCATGCACGAAATGGCAATTCGGGCCATGCAGGTTGTAGGCGTAGTTCCGCCTCTGCGTTCCTTTATGGAGGCTTTGAACTTTATAAAAACGCCAAATCCGGTAAACCTCTTTGGATTAAACTTTCCAAATAGGGTGGGCTTGGCCGCCGGGTTCGACAAGGACGCCGAATGTTGGAGAGCCGCTGGCGCATTCGGCTTCGGACATATAGAAATAGGCACGGTGACAATGTTGAAACAACCGGGAAATCCGCGGCCGCGAATGTTCCGCTATCCTTCGCGGGAAACCGTCGTGAATTGTTGCGGATTTCCGAACGATGGCGCAGAAGAAATCGCCCAAAGGCTTTCCAAATCAATGGGCAGGGGCAAATCCTCAAAAAAATTTCCGCTCGGCATCAACATAGGAAAATCTAAAATAACCCCTATTGAAAATGCCGCCGAGGACTACCTTTTTAGCTTTAACGCCCTCGCGGATTATGCCGACTTTTTTACAATAAACGTGAGCAGCCCCAATACGCCCGAACTTCGCAGGCTGCAAGGCAGAGACTTCCTTCCCAACCTTCTTGGAGCAGTCGTAAAGGCAAATTCGGATAGGGCTAAAAAACTGGGGGTGAAGCGCATTCCCATTATCCTTAAAATAGCCCCGGATCTTACCTTCGCCGATATAGACGCCATAATATCAATACTCGACGAGCTCGGGCTCGACGGCATCTGTGCCACAAATACAACAACGTGGCGTCCGTGGCAGGATATAGAAAAGTCCGGCGGAATGAGCGGCAAGCCCCTTTTTGAGAAGTCTCTTGAAATAGTCAGGTATATTTCAAAAGTGACCGACGGAAAGCTTCCTATAATAGGAGTTGGCGGCATAGTGGATTTGGATAGCGCCGGAAAAATGATGAATGCCGGGGCAAGTTTGGTTCAGGTATATACGGGAATGGTGTTTAGAGGGCCGTTCTTTGCGCGCTCTCTGGCAAAATCCCTTATATGGCGCGATTCGAACTGGGTATAGGATTCTTGCTCTTGAAGCTTTATTGGAAACATAAACAAATAATTATATGGCATCACCTACCGACATAAGAAAAGGAAGAGTTATAATGTATAACGGCACTCCCCATGCCGTTATGAGTATGTTGCATCGCACGCAGGGGCGTCAGGCCGGATTTGTTCAGACGGTTTTGCGCAACTTATCCACAAATTCGTCTACGGCCGTTAAGTTCCGCTCGACGGATTCTGTCGAATTCTGCCACACGACAAACAAGACCTTGGAATTTTCCTACATAGACGGAGACCATTACCACTTCATGGATCCCGAATCTTTTGAAGACACCGTCCTAATGAAAGACACCATCGGCGACGACATTAAATGGCTTGTCGAGGGCGTGCAGTACAGCGTGCTTTTTGTGGACGGGGCGCCGGTTTCTGTCGAGCTTCCCAATAATATGGAAATAAAAGTGGCTGACGCTCCGGAAGGCATTAGGGGCGACACATCTTCGGCTCCCACTAAGCCTGTGACTCTCGAGAACGGAGTAGTGGTGCAAGTTCCCCTGTTTATAAAGACGGGAGATGTAATAAAAGTCCGCACTGAAGACGCCACTTATATAAGCAGGGCATAACTTATTGGTCGCTATTCTGCCGGCGAAAGAAATAATCGCAAACGCCATGGAAGGCGATTCTCCAGACAAAGTAAAATTCAAGGCTTCGGATTTGCGCGGAATCCTGGAGTATGTGCCGCTGTATCGAAATCAGATTTTTGTGATAGCAATAGACGGGGCAATAATAGCCTGCGAGAATTTTACGAATATAGTCACCGATATTGCGGTGCTGCGCAGTCTGGGAATAAATGTTGCGGTGGTCTGCGGAATATCGGCGCAGCTTGAGGAGCTTGGCAACTCGCGCGGAGTTGCGCTATCGGATTTGCGCGGGGAAGGCCCCGTGGACGACGCAACTTTGGCGCTTGCCCGCGAAGCTTCTGCAACCGTTGTTCAGCGGGTGTGCGACGCTTTTGCGGCAAAGGATATAAGATGCGCCTCGTCTAATATTATCCGGGCCACGGAGGTCGGGATAATATCGGGCGTTAATCAGTTGAATGCGGGCAGGATAGAGCGCATAGATTTCTCGACGCTGGGAAATTTGCTGACGCTGGGAATCGTGCCGGTTGTTCCTCCTCTGGCTCCGGATAGAAACGGTAAATTTTATAGAATCAATTCGGATTCTCTGGCTTCCGATATGGCGGTGGGATTGCGGGCTTCCAAGCTTGTCTATTTGACTCTTACCCGCAGCGTTCGGGCAGGAGGGGCTTCAAGAGCTGAAGCTGCAAATGTTGCCGAAATCAAAGAATTATTGGAGACAAAGCCGTCCGAATTCGATTCTCGGGTATTGTCAAAGGTTCGTTGTGCCGTAAGAGCGCTCGAGACAGCTTGCACTCAACGTGCCCATATTCTCGACGGAAGGGATTTTGCCTGTCTGCTCAACGAGTTCTTCGATAAGGTCGGCTGCGGAACCATGATATACGCCGACGAATACCAGAAGATACGCAAGGCCACAATTCAGGACGCCACTGCCATATACAATATGTCGAAAGTGTCGGCAAAAGAGCAGAATCTTGTCTATCGCTCTCTTGAGGAAATTGCCGCGAATATAGATGCTTATTATGTCTATGAGATGGATGGAGGCATTATAGCGTTCGTGAGCCTTATAAACCATGGCAACGGCGATGCGGAACTTGCGAGTTTGCATGTGCAGCCTTTTTATCAAGGCCACGGTGTAGGCAGGCGAATGGCGGAGTTTGTGAAAAAGCGCGCAAAGGAAGAGGGGTATAAGCGTTTGTTTACCCTTACTACAAAAAGCGCCCCGTTCTTTTCTAATTCATGCGGATTTGTGGAAACTTCGCCTGATATGCTTCCAAAGGCGAGATTAGAAAAATACGAGAAGTCGCATAGAAACTCAAAGGTGTTTATAATAGAGCTTTAGTCGGCCAATTCTTTTGCGGCCAATCATTTATTTTTTGGGAAGTTGGGCATGATTTTGTGCGGTAAAGGCGCGTTTTGCGGGCGGCAAAACAAGACCTAAAAATCCTTATACGGCATCGTGCCGTGTTTGTTTATTTTATCGGTATAATTAAATTTTTTATGATAGTATTCCGCGGGCATAAATTCGTCACCAATGCGTTTTAGCTCGCTCCTTAAAAGATTAGACATCTTTTTTTCCGTGTCGGCGTAGGCAGGATTCCCCGCGAGGTTGTTCATTTCGTAAACGTCGTTATGCCTGTCAAAGAGAAATTTTTGTCCGCTTAGTAGTTCGGTGTAAGAAAAATCTTTTGTGCGTATTTGTCTGTAAGGGCCGGGATTATTTAGGGCGTAATCGAAAGGCGCAAGACCCTGTACGAGGGCGCAACCATCTTCCGACTTATCCAACCCAATCGCGTTTTTTGAAAAGTCTCTGCCTTTGCCCATGAGAGGGTCAGGCTTTAATCCGGCAAGGCTTATAATTGTTGTTGTCAGGTCCGGCGTGGTGATAGGTTTTAAGGTTTTTCCTTTGGCTTTTCCCGTGAATATAAGAAGTGGAATTGTTGACGATTCGTTCCAAAAAGTGTGCTTCCACCAAGCTTTGCATGAATGCGACAACATCATTTCTCCGTGGTCCGATGTAAATATTATTATGGTGTTCTTTATGAGGCCGTTTTTCCTGAGAGACTCAACTATTCTTCCTACGCATTCGTCGAGAACGGATATGTGGGCGTAGTATCCCTGCAATTCCCAAAAGTCCCTCTCTTTTGGTTTTTCTGCCACGTTAGGCGGAAATTTTAAATCCTCTATGGGGTATTTATTCTTATAATTTTCGAGAGCTGTAAGGTGTGGAAAATGGGGGATACCATATGATATCACCATAAAAAATGGTTTCGCATTGCCGGATTTTTCCTCGGCGGCTTTTTTATCCATGTATTTTATGGCGTCTGCAGTTTGGGCGAATGCGTCAAAGCCTTCCCATGTTTTTATAGTGGGATCGTCGTTATCGTAATAGTTAGAATTCAAATAGTCGTGCGTGCATTCGAGAACCTTGAAATATTCAAAGCCGCGCCGCCCCTCTTTAGGGATAAAATTCTTTCTGCCGCCCCCGTTTATGTGCCATTTTCCGACATATGCGGTATCGTATCCGCCTTTGCGGAATACTTTTCCTATTGAAGGGGCGTCGTATGGGAGGCGCACGTCGTTGAAATAAATACCGTTGTCCGACGGATATTGTCCTGTCATAAAGGAGGCTCTATAAGGTGTGCATACCGGATTCACGCTTACAGCGTTTGCAAAATTAACTGAAATTCTCTCGAGCGAATCTATATTTGGAGTTTTTACATTTTCGAGTTTTGCATATCCAAGGGAGTTCGCCCGTAATTGATCCGCTAAAATGACCAATACATTCGGAGGCTTGTCCGAAATGCTTGATGTGTGTATTTCTTGGGTATCCGATGCTCCGTTGCATAAGGCGTGAAAGAAGATAATTGAGCATGCTATAAAAAATAGCCTAAGAAATGGATTCATAACTTCGGATATGTTTAAGAACTGACTTGATAATCCCATATTTATTTGTTCTGTTCCGATTGTAAAGGCAAATTGGATTTGGCAGACTTTTCTGCGTCCTGTTGTGGCATAAATATAAGATACCCGTCATGCGGGATATAATGAATCTTTATGCCGGGCGATTCAAATATGGGCGTAAGCTTGGAACAGTTGCATAATAATCTAAATAAGAAAAAAATATTTTATACGACAATGTGAAATCGTTTTGGAATAAGGATAATTTGGAGAGTGACGGGATTGCATTGGGGGCATATTATTCTTAGCGTTAAGTATGCTGTATTAATAACGCATGACGCATGGGGACGGCGTTGCTCAATATGATGATTGAGGATTTTTGGCAGGTATTTTTGCGTCTTTCAAAATGCCTTGCCAATTTGCCATTTATGCAGACAATGCAAAATTTTTGATGAATAGGCTTAATAGAATTTTATTCCTTATCACTCTTGGGGGATTGTCGGCATTTGGTCCCTTTGTGACAGATATGTATCTGCCGTCTTTGCCGAGTCTGCCGCAGGCGTTTTCCACAACGCCATTTTGGGTACAGATGAGTATGAGCGTTTGCATGATAGGGCTTGCAGCTGGGCAGGTAGTGATTGGACCGCTTAGCGATAAATTTGGCCGGCGCATACCGCTGTTGATATCTATGTGGATGTTTGTGTTGGCGTCTTTGGCGTGTATATTTGCCACGAATATATATTTTTTTATAGCGATGCGCTTTTTTCAAGGCGTTGCAGGCGCAGGTGGGATAGTATTGTCGCGCTCAATTCCGTCGGACATGTATTCGGGAATGGAACTTGCAAGATTTTTGGCGCTTGTTGCGGCGGTTCATAGCATAGCGCCGGTGGCCGCTCCTATTGCAGGGGGAATAACGATATTGTATGCCGATTGGAGATTTATTTTTGCTATTTTATTTTTCTTGGGGCTAATCTTGATGGCGCTGTCATACAGAATGGGAGAGACACTTGGGGCGGAGCGTCGCTCGCGTCTATCTACGCTTGCCATCTTCAAGCTCTATAAGAATGTGCTCTTGGATAAGGTGGCATTATTTTACATTTTGCAACAAGGGGCTATGTCGATAATTTTGTTCGTTTATATTTCCACATCTCCCTATATCTTTCAGAATATTTACGGGTTAAATGCAATATCGTTCAGCGGGATTTTTGCCCTGAATGCCGCAGGCATAGGCGTTGGTGCAATGTTGTCTTCAAAATTTCACAGGAGGCGTACGGCAGTCGTGTTTAGCGGGGTGGGTGTGTTTGTTGCGGCTATAATGGAAGCATGCCTTATATATCGTGGTGCCGGAGTTGTAGGAGTGGAGTCGGTAATATTTGTCATGATGTTTATGTTTGGCGTTGCGGCGCCTGCGGCTGCAGCAATCGTGCTTGACAGTCAACGCAGGAACGCCGGAACGGCTGCGGCGCTTTTGGGGGCCTTGCAATTTCTTATGGGATCGCTTGCAGTATCGTGTACGGGTATCGGCAGGGTGACGACCGCATTTGCTGCAATGATAATTATAGGAGGGTTCTTGGGGGCATTGCTTTCTCTTGTGGCAAGGCATTACCAAAAAAAGTTTGGGCCTTCTACTATTTAAATACATATAGCTATCGTTGCAATTTATCACGGGTTTGAATAGTTTAGGATATTCTTGTGTATCAATTCGCTTGATATTAGCCTTGCATGCGGTATGTTATTTGCACCGTGTTTATCGAATTGCTCTAATACTTCTTATGATTTTAAAATATGGGCATTGAATCATATCTAATTTTATCTGTCTCAATTATTATTGCAATTATATCAATAATAATGCCGTTTACGCATATTAACAGGAAGTTTGGCGTAAGAACGAAGTGGTCTATATATAACAATCAAACATGGTATTATTCAAATATTATAGGAAGTATCTTGATGCTTATTTCATCTGGTATAACAATATTTTCCTTTTGTTTCTATCCAAGTATCCTAAAAGTAGCATTTATTTCTTCAATCATAGCTGCCGGGGTACTATCTGTTTTATTATCATATTTTGTATATATCTATGTAATCCATAAAAAGCCTTAAAGTACTGCGATTCTATTTTGGTGATATTGCTTGTGGGAATGCGTTTAATATCGCCTTGCAAAAAGCGGGGATATTTAGGGAATGGTAATGATGCTATTACGCAAAGCGCGGTTAAACAAGTGTCTCTTTCAAGTAATTTGTAAGCACATTTGCGTATTCATTCACAGAATTTTCGGCTTATAAATTATTAACTAAATTTCTTTGCAGAGTTCCCGCGTTAGACATCTGTCGAATGCAATTAATTAATCAACGCATAAATATAAAAGAGCGAACCGTTCTGTTTAACGCGGTTCGCCTCTTCGCCAAATGGTGGACTTTGAAAAATTTTTAGCACTGTTTATTCCAGGTGACTTTTTTGAATTTAATTGTGCTGTTTTAGGATAAAACATAAAAGCGTCTATCTTGCGAAAATTTTTGGGACAAAATTCTTAAAAGAGGATTGTTTAACGCTTTTTGCAAATAATTGCGTTAACCCGAAATGCCATACGAATATACGCGTTGGGAATTATAGCGCGATTATAACTTCCCCGAAATTCTGTCCTCGCAATATTTGGAGAGGCTTCCAAGCGCATATAGAGGCAAGCTGAGAATATTATTTTCGAGGCCATAGTTTTTAAGTGACGCTCTAATCGCAAGCTTTGGCGAGTATTTTTCGCGGTATATATTCAGGCTCTTTGCCTTGACGTTGTCGGCAGATTTTACTTCTACCGGGAATATTTCTGAAGATATTTGTTTTACAAAGTCGACTTCCGCATTTCCGGTAGGGTTTGTCCAATATGCGCATGAATTATCGTCTATGCTCAATTCTTGCATTGCGTATTGCTCGGCAAAGGCTCCTTTTATTTGAAAGAAGAGCGAATTCCCTTCTATAATGGTTTTTGCGTCAAGATTTGAGAGCGCTCCAAGCAGGCCTATATCCAACAAGTACAATTTGAATATATCGAAATTTTCATGCGCAGACAGTGGGAGCTGGGGTGTTTCTGTGTTGTAATTCTTTAAAATCAATCCGCAGTCAACAAGCCATTGAATGGCAACTTCAAAATCTTTTGCCCTGGCGCCGCTGCGAATTGCCGAATATATGAATTTCTTGTTTTCTTTTGCCAACTGACTTGGAATGTTTTGCCAGACCATTCTGATTCGCGGGATATGCTTATCTGGCGCATGTTTTGCGAAGTCGCTTTCATAGGAAGTTATTATATCTTTTTGAATTTGGCGGACCTTAAAGATATCTCGGCTATCAGCAAATTCGCTTACAGCCGCAGGCATTCCTCCCACAAACATATAGTATTTCAGAAGCTCAATCAGCTTGTCATGGAACATTCTCAGCACGTCCCAATTCCCATTTTTGAGAGCTTCTAAATATTGGGTTTTGCCATTTGCCTGAAGAAACTCGTAAAAGGACATCGGACGCAGCGTAAGGAAATTCACTTTGCCGACGGGAAACGACTCGTTTGGCTTTAACGACATTCCAAGCAATGATCCCGCCGCCATAATGTGGTATTGCGGCGCGTCTTCATTGAAATATTTGAGAGAATTCAATCCCCGCTCGGCAGATTGAATTTCGTCCAAGATTATTAATGTGTCGTCCGGATTTATTTTTTCGCCCGCCAAAATTTCGAGAGTTGATATGATTCGAGCCACATTCAAGTCGGGCTTAAAAACCTCCTTTAAATTGTCCTCGTTATCAAAGTTTACATATACGGTTTTCTTATAGGCCTTTTTGCCAAATTCTTTCATTAGCCAAGTTTTCCCAACTTGTCTGGCACCTCTAAGAATTAACGGTTTGCGATTCTTATCATTTTTCCAGGCAATTAAATCTTCTATCTTGTCTCTGTGCATGGCCGTAATTTTATTATTTGCATTAAAGTAAGAGCAAAAAACAGTAATGTCAATACACTTTTTTCTACGAAAATATGTAATATTTAACACTTTTTACCGGGAATAAAAGAAGGATGCGTTTTAGAGATTCAACATTGCGGTTGAATTTTCCTCGAAAATATTCTTTAATATTTTACCAAATTCCATAATGGAACAATTCTGGTTATAGCAGATGAGAAACATTATTATACTAATATTTTCTTTATTCTTATGCGCATGTTTTATAGTATCTAAGAATATCAACACTGCCTACTTGAAAGTATCGTGCTGCGAAGAAATAGATGATGAATATCATGTGAAACTGCGAATTTATGCTGAATACGGCGAGAGCGCATGGGGTTTTGATGATATACATAATATTAGAGAGGGAGATAAAATTTACATTATGGGAAAGCTCAAACTTGAATCTTTGGGAAATTTTAAGACGACTTTGGATATACCTAAAGATGTAAATGAAGTCTATTTTTGCTCTCGAAAAATTTGGTCCAGAAGTAATGAATAGCGCTTGGCTTTGGAGGTAAAAGTGCCCAAGTGAGATTAGGATTATGGCCAATGGCATGCGTTGCCGTCTAAATTGGCGATTGCGCCAAATTTATTCTCGCAAGACTTTGTGAATCTACCATCCCGGCCCGGATTTTATAGGGCTGGGTGCGTTAAAACTCTTTATCCGATGCCCATTTTCGTCGCAGACTATGACAAGTTTAGTATTTTTTGTGGGCACATAGGAATAAGTTGTCGCAGTAAAACTAACGAGAAACCCGCCGCGGACCATGACTGGCCCTTTGTCTTTATAGATATAAATTGAATTTGATTTTTGAATTGCGCTTACAATCATTGCAGAACAAGTAAAAGTTTAGGGAAGTGGAATAATATTTCAATAACAATCAAAATGACTATCCACTATGAAAGTCATTAAAAGCAAATGAATTTATTTTAAAAGTATTTTTAGCACGAATCTTATCATATTAAATGGTCTTAAATTTCATTGTTTCACCACAAGATATTTTATTATTTTAAAGTAAAGCGTCTTTGTCAGTAAATAGAGATTCGATCTACAAGCGTTTTTAATACAACGAATCTTTTATCATTACACCTCTTCTATATTTAACATTCCTGTTGAATTTCCCGCAAAAAAGTTCTTTAATATTTTGCCAGATTTGACAGCGGAACAATTTTGATGATAACAGACTACCATTCACAGCTTTACGCAAACGAGCTCACCTTGCGCGCCCCCATGGGGACAATAGAGCGAATCGCGGCCGCCATCATGGGTTCGCGCATAGATTTGAATCCGCACCAGGTTGATGCCGCAGTATTTGCATTTAGATCGCCTTTTTCAAAAGGGGCGCTGCTTGCCGACGAAGTCGGGCTTGGCAAGACGATAGAGGCAGGGATACTAATTGCGCAAAGGTGGGCGGAGAAGAAGCGCAGGATATTGATTATAGTGCCCGCTAATTTGCGCAAGCAGTGGATGATAGAGCTTGAGGAGAAGTTTGCGCTGCCTTCGGTAATTCTGGAGGCAAAAAGTTTTAATGACGCAATAAAGAGCGGCAATTTGAACCCTTTCGACACCGACAAAATCGTCATAACCTCCTACACATTTGCCCGCAACAAAGAGGCCTACCTTTCCAAAACGCCATGGGACTTGGCTGTAATCGACGAAGCCCACCGCCTGCGCAATGTTTATAAGAGCGGCAACAAGATTGGCTCTGCAATAAAGCGCACCCTTGTATCGGCGCCAAAGATATTGCTTACCGCCACTCCCCTTCAAAATAATTTGATGGAGCTGTACGGGCTTGTCGGGCTGATAGACGACCACATTTTTGGCGACGAAAAAAGCTTTCGCGAACTTTTTATCGCAAACGAGAGCGACTCGTCGTTTGCCGAGCTTCGCAAGCGCCTTCAAAATGTCTGCAAGCGCACGTTGAGAAAGCAGGTTTTAAAGTACATAAAGTACACAAAGCGGCACGCCTACACGCAGAAGTTTGAATCTTCCAAAGCGGAGGACTTGCTTTATAACGAAGTTTCAGAATATCTGCGGCGCGAGACGCTCCAGGCCTTGCCCAACAGCAGGCGCAAGCTCATGACCATGATATTGCGCAAGCTTTTGGCGTCGTCGAGCTACGCGATTGCGGGCACTCTTGAAAGTTTGATAACGCGCCTCGAAGACATGCTGAAGGCCGATTCCGCCCTGTACGGTAATATAAACATAGAAGACGACTTTGAAACGGCGGGCGAATATCAAAATTTTGACGCCCTTTCAGAACCCTTCGATAGCCAAAGAGATTCCGACGCAGAGGGCGAAAGCGAATCGGAAGAAGAAGATTCCGATGCCGACCAAGCTCCCTCTCCTCTTACCGCGCAAGAGCGCAAGGCAATAGAGTCTGAAATTGCCGATTTAAAGATATACCTTTCACACGCGCTTGCAATTCGGGAAAATTCCAAGGGGAAGGCTTTGTTGATAGCCCTAAAAGAGGGATTTAAAATGGCAAAAAGCTTTGGCGGGGCGGAAAAGGCGGTTGTGTTTACTGAGTCGCGCCGCACGCAGAAGTATTTGTGCGAGCTTCTTTCGGCAAACGGGTATAAAGATAAAATAATGCTTTTTAACGGCACAAATTCTGACCCCGAAAGCAAAAGGATTTACGACAATTGGCGCACCAACAACCCGAGCCGCATAACAGTGTCGAAGACGGCAGACATGCGCACAGCCCTTGTCGAACATTTTCGGGACGATGCGCAAATTATGATAGCAACCGAAGCCGCCGCCGAGGGCATAAACTTGCAGTTCTGTTCGCTTGTGGTAAATTACGATCTTCCGTGGAATCCGCAGCGCATAGAACAGCGCATAGGCCGCTGCCACCGCTACGGGCAAAAGTACGACGTCGTTGTTGTAAACTTTTTGAATGTAAACAACGAGGCCGATTGCCGGGTTTTTGATATTCTCGAAAAGAAATTAAAACTTTTCGAAGGGGTTTTTGGCGCAAGCGACGAAGTTTTGGGAGCCATAGGCAACGGCGTCGACTTCGAGCGGCGTATAGCCCAAATATACCAGAATTGCCGCACTTCCTACGACATTCAGCGCGAATTCGATTTCATACAAGAGATGTTCGCTGTCGAGATAGGCGAGAACATGCGCACAGCCCGCCGCAAACTGCTTGAGAATTTCGACGCCGAAGTTGCCGAGCGCCTGAATGTTTTCCAAGAGGCGTCTTCCGCAACGATAGACAAAATGCAGGCTCTATTGTGGGCTCTCACGCGGCACGAGCTCGACGGCACCGGCGCATTTTTCGACGAGGAAAATCTGACATTCCAAATGTTCAACCCCCAAAACCGCGACGTACCCGACAAAAAGCTGTACGCCATAAAGTGGATTGGCGACTATTGCGAACCCTACGGCATTACCCATCCAATAGCCGAAAAGCTGATTTCCCGCGCCTTAAATCACGACTTGCCCTACCGCGGCATACTTTTTGACTACGACAACACCCCCGGCAAAATAACAGCCTTGGAACAACTGCCAAAGAAGTCGGGCAAGCTCATGCTTTCAAAAGTGACCATTGGCGAAGATTCCGCGCCCGAAGACCACCTTGTAATTTCCTGCGTTGACGATTTGGGCAACACCATAGAGCAAGACACAGCCCGCCGCCTATTTAATCTCAACGCGCGCGCCTACGATATAAACGAAACATTTATCCCCGGCAAATTGGAGGAAATTTTCGAGAGCCAAAAGGCGGAAATCTTGCGGCAAAACGCCCAAAATGCCGAAAAGGAATTCGACGCCGAAGTGGAAAAGTTGGAAAGTTGGAGCAACGACCGCAAAAACGCCCTTGAAATCAAACTGAAAGAGATGGACAAAAAGATACGGGAACTGAAAAAGACCTCCCGCCAACCGCACACTCTTGAAGAAAAAATAGAGCTTCAGCGGCAGCAAAAAACGCTCGATACCGAGCGCATGAATATGCGCCGCAAGCTCTTTGAGGCGCAAGATGCCATAGACGCCGAACGCGATAAATTAATAAAAAATGCAGAAAAATCTTTACAAAAACCCGTAAAATCACAAATCATATTCGCCATAGATTGGAGAATTGTATGAATATATTTGATCTTTCTAATATTAAAATAGAGGAAAAATCGTTTAAGAAGTACGATATATTGGATAGTAATTTTGTCTTTAGAGATAATTCAAGATTTTTAGTATTAACAATTAAAATCTATACTACGGGAAGAGAAATAAACGCTGATGATATATTAGACAGTTTCAATGACTCAAAGTTTGCATTCTTATATTCTGGATATAATTACGATGTAAATATTCTATTTGGGAACGCAATACGTCCAATTCCTGTTAGTTTTGATAAATGGGAGGTTAACTTAGTTATACACAACATAGTAAGGCAAGACATTCCAAATGGCAAATTTAAGTTCGCGCTATTTAATATAAGTAATCGAATATTGCAAAATACCAAAATTATGCCGCATGGAGGCTTTAGAAGATCGCTATTATTATTTAATATAGAAAATATATCTTGGACGTTGGAAGATACACGTTTCTTAGAAAAAAGAGATAAGAATGATTTTATATTAAATGGACTTCTTGTCAGCGATACAATTTCAAATTATTCTAATATAAAATCTCAAATGTTTTATATATGTAATATAATTTCATTTATAACTAGGAAAGATGTATGTTGTATGGAATCATATGACAATGACGGTATTCTGATAGAAACATTTGAATATAAAGCAAAACCATTTGGAATTAACGAAGAAATTATAAATATTTTTGCGCATTCTCCAATTTCAGAACTTATTTCACAAGGGTATAAAATATATAAAGACGACGAGAAATGGTGGAGTATAACTTTATCCTATTTCAAAGAAACTAAATTGGCAAATTCATTACAAGCAAAAATGATACTGGCTTGTGTTTTGTTTGAGCGTATTGCAAGGAAATTTCTCCCGCCTATAAAAGAAATCATTGATTCTAATTTACAGAGAAAAAAAACTGATATACTAAACTTGTTTAATAATAACTTGCCTAAGATCCTGGCGAATTGGGATGAGGAAAAATCGAAAAATTTGTTTGGCGTAATAAACGGATGGGATTCCTCACGTTCCTTAAGTAAATCAATGAGAGATTTATCTACAATATATAAAGTACCAGAACTATTTAAAGAGATGCCAACTATAAGAGGAGCTTTGGCTCATAATGGTATTTTCGCAGATAACTCTGACTTCAAAAAAAATTTTTCTGCATATCAAGAATTAGATTTATTCTTAATAATTCTTGTATTGCGCAAATTCGGTTATGAAGGGAAATTCACGCACACATTTATTCAAAACTCGGAAATGCGATTTTTAGATGTAAAAGATTTAAAAGACAATATTAAGTTATCTGAATTTAACAAGATGCAACTTAGTTAGGTAAACCATCAGGAAATAATCACTAGCTTTTGAAATATTTGCTTTTGTTTCATATTGAATCCAATCTTTTAGATAATAAAGTGCGCAGTAGGAATTTATTAAAATCATAGCCAAAGCAGAATTTAGACTTGATGTAGGTGTGGAAGGGAAAGCGAATAAATCTATAGTAGCGACCGCAAAAACGCTCGACACCGAGCGTATGAATATGCGCCGAAAACTCTTAGAATGGCAAACGCCATAGACGCCAAACGCGATAAATTAATAAAAAAATGCAGAAAAATCTTTGCAAAACCCTTAGAATCATAAATAATATTCTCAATAAATTGGAGAATTGCTTAGATATTTATAAGAAAGCTTCTATATTATAAAAAGTTAAGAAAAAACTCGTTTCGAAAAACATATACATTGAATTCGGTACATCAGTAAAAAAGTTGTTAGCAGCTGTATGTGAAAAAGGTCAAAAAAGATCTGATTGGAATATTAAAATAAATGAACATATGAATAATATTAGGGAATAAAATGAATAACAAAATTATGTTTTTATTTGGATCAGGTCTATCATATGCTACTGGTATGCCAAACGTTAATGATATAACAATATCTATTTTAAATGATAGTTGGGAGAAAACAAATAAGAACATGTACATCCCATCTACAATAAACAAGGTCCTTAATATACAAAATTTTTTAAGATTTATAGATAAAGAAATCAAAAAGTCTTTTTCTAATACTAAATCGAAATCGCCTTCCCCAACAGTCACATACGAAGATCTATACTCAATATTGCAACAGATTGATGAGTCATCGGGAGGAATTGATAATTGTGCTGCATCAGCATTTTTATATAATATTTATAGAAAATCAGAATATATATTGCATACACAAAATAATGAGCAACCAGATTCTTATGACTTTATTAATATCTTGTATGAGTCGAAAGACTTTATTTCTTGGGCGGTTGCTTCATTATTGAGAAAAATCGAGACAGATAAAATAAAAGGATTTAACTTATTTGATGAAATATTAAGCAGTAGTGAAATTAATTATGTAGACATTTTTTCTTTAAATCATGATCTCTTAATCGAAAAATATTTAGAAGATGAATTAGCCATGAATTTCAAACCTCTCGTTGATGGCATTGATATCTTTGATGATAAATATATCGATGAGACAAAGAAATTTCGTTTATATAAACTCCATGGTTCAATAAATTGGTTTACTGTATCGAATCCAAAACTGAAGATATATAATACAATTAAATTTGGAGATAACATGGAGTTTTTCGGAAGTCAATTAGACGGAACAGGTTATAACTGGAATGAACTGGCTCCTCAAATATTAAGTGGAAGTCTTGTAAAAGAGCATATTTATTCTGTTGGAATCTATTTTTATATGTTTAATAAATTCCATAATTCGTTAGACAAAAAAAATATTCTAATTGCTTCGGGATACGGGTGGAACGATGCGGGAATAAATAGGCGTGTATTACATTGGCTACAATACTACCCCAATTCAAAATTAATTCTCTTACATAATACTAATGAGTCGCTCATACCCAGTTTTATTAAAATTCATATAACCTCTAATGATTTTATGAAACACAAATTTATCCATATAAATAAGTGGTTTAAAGATTGCCATTTGGATGATATACTGGCATACACTGAATAAAAGTTTAATTATATGCAAAAGCAGAAGTTGGAGTTGATGTGGGTGGGGAAGGAGAAGCGGGCGAAGTTGGAGCCGCGGATCCTTATCGAAGATCCCCAAAAAAGCTATCATGCGGATAAAAGAGTGTCGGATAACGATATCTTCGACAATATGCTCATTCATGGCGACAACCTCCTCGCCCTCAAAGCCCTCGAACAAGATTATGCCGGCCGCGTAAAATGTATCTATATAGACCCCCCTTACAATACCGGAAACGCTTTTGAACACTACGACGACGGCCTAGAACACTCCATCTGGCTTTCCCTAATGCGCGAAAGACTCGAACTCCTTAAAAATCTACTCTCCGACGACGGTGTCATTTTTGTAAATCTAGATGAGAATGAGCATGCATACTGTAAGGTCTTGTGCGATGAAATTTTTGGACGTATAAATTATATAGGAGACTTGATTTGGCAGAAGAGAAAAAGGGGGGGGAATGACTCACACTTCTTTGCTCTAGATCATGATTATATTTTGGTATACGCAAAAAATTCTGATAAAAAATTTCACGTTGAAAAGTGGCGAGTATCTCAAAGCGAAAATTATTTAAAACGATATAAAGAAATAGACAAAAATGGTGATAGATTTTATTGGGATACACTGGCTAGAGATGGATTGCAAAATCCTATTCCCGTAACAATAAAATGTCCAGATGGATCCTTTTTATCTATAAATTCGCAAAAATCTAAAGATACGATAGAAATTGGTTTGAGGGAAGGATCTATAAGATTAATAAAATCAAAAA
Organism: uncultured Opitutales bacterium; assembly: GCA_944389885.1. GTDB lineage: Bacteria > Verrucomicrobiota > Verrucomicrobiia > Opitutales > Intestinicryptomonadaceae > Merdousia. Next base: position 1,448 of record CALXNZ010000009.1, on the reverse strand, counting down.
ATGGATGGACGTTACATCATCGTGTATATATGCCTAAAGGTCAGGTTTTGAGATCAATCTTAACTGAAGTAGGAACGAATAAAACTGCTGGCGATGAAATTACATCATTATTTGGGAATAATAAATCTTTCGATTATCCAAAGCCTGAATCACTGATTTTCAAATTATTAGAACTTACCACTAATCCTGGCGATTTGGTTTTGGACAGTTTCTTGGGATCGGGAACTACTGCCGCTGTGGCGCACAAAATGGGACGCAGGTGGATTGGCATTGAGTTGGGCGAGCATTGCGACACTCATTGCGTTCCGCGCCTAAAAAAAGTTATCGACGGCGAGGACGCGGGCGGTATCACAAAGTCGGCAAATTGGCGCGGCGGCGGGGGCTTCCGCTACTACAATTTGGCGCCGAGCCTTGTAAAGTTCGACGAATGGGGCAACCCTGTAATCAACAAGGAATTTAACGAGAACATGCTTGTGCGCGCGCTTTGCAAGGTGGAGGGCTTTAATTTTGACCCGAGCCCCGACGTCTATTGGAAACAGGGCAAATCCACTGAAAGCGACTTTATCTATGTGACAACCCAGCATTTGACGGCGCAGATGCTGCAAAAATTAAGCGACGATGTAGGGGAAAATTGCACGCTTTTGATATGCTGCGGCTCATTTGACGGCAAAAAGGATTCTTACAGCAATCTGACAATAAAGAAGATACCCAAAGCAATCCTCAAGAAGTGCGAGTGGAGCCACGACGACTATTCCTTGGAGATAAAGAACCTGCCTATGTCAGCCCCCGATCCGCAGCCCTCTCCCGCTTCCCGCAAAAAGTCCTTCAAAAAACAACAAGACAACAACCAATTAGAACTATTATAAAAGTTCTTATTATATGAGTGATGAAAATGTTATAATTTATAAAGCGCGCGACGGCAGAACAGAAATCGCTCTAACCAAGATAAGCGACAAGGTTTGGCTTTCTCAATCCGACATCGCAAAACTTTTTGGGACCTCCGTTGCCAACATCAGTATGCACATTAAAAACATATTGAATGACAAGGAGTTGAACGAAATGTCAACTATTAAGAAATACTTAAGAGTTGCCATTGAAGGAGGTAGAGAAGTTCAGCGTGAAGAAACTATTTACTCTCTTGAAATGATACTTTCAATAGGATTTAGGGTAAGAAGTCAACGGGCGGTGGAGTTTAGACAATGGGCTCTTCGAAATCTTATAACATATTTGGAAAAGGGATTTTTGATAAACGAAGAACGTCTGAAAAATCCAAATATGTTTGGAGCATTGGACTATTTCGATGAACTGCTTGAAAAGATCCGAGACATTCGGGCTTCGGAAAAAAGATTTTACCAAAAAGTTCGCGATTTATTCTCGCTTAGCTATGGATATGACCCAAACGACAAAGCAACACAGATGTTTTTTGCAGAAGTGCAAAACAAATTGTT
>CALXNZ010000008.1 GCA_944389885.1 uncultured Opitutales bacterium | reverse complement strand
CTTGTAGAATGCGGGGTAAAACTATGAAAGACAAATCTAAAAAATCAACCTATTCCACAACCTTTGGTGTTGACCCAAATTTATGACCCAAAAAAGCCGCCAAATATTCGACAGCCAGTTTGCGGCCCTAAGCGACGCCGAGCGAAAAGAAATATTAAAAGATTACGTTTCATGGGAGAAAGAATACCTAAAAGTCCTGCGCGCGGGCCCGATAAATATAATAGTGTTTGAGAGGCATAGAAATAAGAGCGAATCGCAATTCGACACCGCTTACATAGTATTGGAAAACGGGCGCCCAAAAATAGCGAACTTTGGGGCTCAAAAGAGTCCGCTTGACGTATTCATATCGCAATACGTTCTCAAGCCTACGCCGTATCTTGAGAATATTTCCGAAAAATTTCTGAGAAAATAGAGGAGTGTCAGTCTATTCCCCAACGCCTGCGCAGAGAGCTTTCGAGAGGCGAAAATAGAACTTTATCCACAATGAGGCCGATTGCGATTACAACGCACATTACGCCTATTACTTGGTTCATTTCCATAAGTTCTCTGCCGTAGTGCAAAAGCTGCCCCAATCCGAATCCGGTAAGAATTGTGACGTAAATCTCCGCAGCCATCAGCGAGCGCCACGCGAACGCCCAACCTTGTTTCATACCCCCGAGAATACTCGGGAACGCTGCCGGAGCTATTACATGAATCCATGTATGCAAGCCCTTGGAACCCATGGTGCGCGCCGCCCTCAAATATATGGGAGGTATATTGGACACTCCATGCTCTGTGGCCAATATCAACGACCACACCGTGCCCATCACCACCACAAACAGCATTGCCGATTCCTCTTGCCCGAACCACATTATAGCCAACGGAACCCAGCATACGCTCGGCAAAGCCTGCAATCCCAAAGCCAAAATGCCGACCGTATCCTTCACTATTGTGAACCTTGAGCACATCATGCCAACGGGAATCCCTATCACCAAGCCTATTGCATATCCTATAAGAAGCCTCTTCAAGGTCACGCAAATAGCGCTCGGCAAACTGCCGTCCAATGTCGCGTTCCATATGTACATTGCGACATCCGAGGGCGGAGGAAGAATAAATTCAAAAAAGTTAAATGAGCGTACTGCCGCCTCCCATATTCCTATAAAGATTATGGCGGCAATAGTCGGATAAAGCCATTTTTTAATTTTTTCGTTCATTCAGCTACATTAGCTCCGATTTGATGCTTTAAAGTTGCAGTTATTTCCGACGAAAGCGCAGTCAGCGCAGGATCGTTAATATCGCGCAGGCGCGGCAAATCTATGTCGAATATTTGGACGATTTTTCCGGGATGCGGCGAGAACAAAACCACCCTATCGCCCAGACAAACGGCTTCGCGTATATTGTGGGTGACAAACAAAATCGTTTTCTTGCGCTTCTGCCATATCTGTTGAAGTTCGCCGTAAAGCTGTTCTCTGGTAAGGGCGTCGAGAGCCCCGAATGTTTCGTCCATGAGCAATATTCGCGGATTGGGCGCAAGGGAGCGGGCAAGAGCCACTCTTTGCCTCATGCCACCGGAAAGTTCGTGTATGGACGACTTTGCGAACTTATCCAAGCCCACGAGGTTAAGATAAAATTTTGCTACTTCACGGCGTTCGGAGTCTGTGAGGTTAGGTTTCAGCTTTAATCCGAACATTACGTTGTCGAAGACATTGAGCCATGGAAAGAGCGCGTGTTCTTGAAACATCACCATGCGGTCCCGGCCCGGACCCGATACGGGAGCCTCATCAACGCTGATTATCCCCTTGTCGGGTTTGTCTAATCCCGCAACGAGATTCAAAAGGGTCGATTTTCCGCAGCCGCTGGGGCCTACAAGGCATACAAATTCCCCCTCGTTCACGCGCAAGTTTATATCTTGCAGGGCGTCAACCCGGCCATTTGCAGAATTAAAGCTCTTGCAGACTCCCTCGACTACGAGTTTTGCAGTGACGTTTTGAAGTTCTGTATGAAGGCTCATTTGGAAAGGTCGAGAAATATTTTCGAAATGTCCATTTTATTTTTTATGAAACCGCAGACGTACGCATAGTCCATAAATTTTTGCAATCCCTCCTTATTCATTTCGGAGGTGAATATTATGCGCGGCCAAGCATCTTTCACCAGCTGTTCGGAGATTTTTCCACCGGTCAGAGCCTCGAGTTCGTCTTTAACCAATTTCTGAGCTTGTTCGGGATTCTTTTTTATCCATTCGGTAAGTTCCCTGTGGGCCTGCACGAATTTCTTAACGATTTCCGGGTTTTCTTCGAGAACTCTATTGCATGTGACAAGCACAGTTGTGACCGCGTCTTTTTGTTCGAGGAAGATTTTTCCGCCGGCTTCGTTAAGCAGGCGCGTGACCCACGGTTCCACTGTCCAAACGGCGTCCAAAGAACCCTGTTTGAAAAGCGGCAACTGTTCGGGGTTTGAGGTGGCAAGCACCCTGGCTTCACCGGAAGTCAATGTGACAGGAATGCCGTTGTCGATAAGCCAGGCCCTGCAAGCTACGTCCTGCGTATTGCCCAACTGCGGCGTACCTATCGTTTTACCCTTAAAATCTGCCGGAACCTTTATATTGAGTTTGGGATTCACCACCAGGGCGGCGCCGCCGTCGGCGGAACCGGCGAGAATGCGAATATCTTTCCCGCGAGTTTTTGCAAAGGCATTGAGGGCAGGATTAGGACCGACATAAGTTATATCCACGGCCCCGGCAAATATCGATATCATTGCGCTTGGCCCGGCATTGAAGAGGCTCCACTCTATTTTAACGCCGTCGCCGAGCCTGCTTTCAAACCACCCCTTGCCCTGTCTGGACATCTGATGAGCCACAAGGGCTTGGGCGTGCGTTATATTGGGGAAATGCCCGACGCGCAAAACAACTTCTTTTGCGTCCGCAAAAACAGCCGCGAGAACGGCCGCTCCCATCGATATTGCCAATTTGATTCTCATAAAAATTCCTTTTCGTTTGATATTTATTTAAAGAGTCCTTTCTGCAAGAAAAAAGCTACAACCTCACTTGAATTTGGAGCCTCAAAGCGTTGCATTCGGCGCATTGACTCACATCGGGGGCGTTTGAAACGCTGCCGGACAGCTGCGTATATTCATAGCCGAGTTGGACTTTCAAATTTTGTCCGTTTATATACCAATTCACGCCAAAATAAAATGCCTGCGCCCTATTATATAAAGTACCCAAATTTGGAGCGTGGCGCTCCGCGTCTCCTACGGTCAAGCCCCTGCCGTCCGTATCCAACCACGAATACCTAAATACCGGGCCAACTTGTCCCCACCCGTCCACATCAAACCTATATTCGACGGAAAAATTTACGCCGTAGGGGCTTGCCATTTCCCGATTCCCGTAAGAATTCTCCTTGCCGTCGGTCACGGCCGACGCCAGATACTCGGTCCAAAAATATAAATTTCCATAATTACCTGCTATATAAGGATTTATCGAGGCTATCGCAGAGTATTTCGAGTAATCGTCATACACGTTCGCCGTGGGGGAAAATTGTGTATATACTCCGAAATTTACGTTGAGCTTGTCGTATTTTATATTATATTTAACCGAAGCCCAATACGACAAGTCATTGTGCTCATACTTTGGCAAATTTTCGTCGATTACGATAGGCCCAAGCTGGAATGAATTAGTTATGGCGAGTATGTAAGACAATCCCTCAACCTGCGGTACGTTTCCGTTCCAGCGCACGCCTACATAGCGGTTTCCTATTCCCATTCTTCTGCCATTTTCGGCGCCTGTCCAATACATAGAAGCCACGGAACGCTCTATACAGTCAAGCTCCATGGAAGACACTACGTCCTCATGGCAAAATCCGGGTTTCATATACCCCAAATATAAGGTACCTGGAACGTATTCCGAATCGAATTTCTTAGAAATGTAAGTATCGGTAAACAAGCCGTTGCTTTCCTGCCTGGCCAAATCCAGCGATACCCTAACGTCCCAACCTCCGCCGAGACTTGCGTCAGTCCATATAAAACAACGCCGCAATAGAAAATTGCTGTGGGGCTGCCAGCCGTTGAGTCCCGGACCCGAAATAGTGCGAGCCTCAAGAGTTTCATATTGAAACTGCATGCGGTTTTGTATCGTCAAAGATTTTGTAGTGGGGCGCAAAAATGAAATTTCAACATTCTCTTTTGCGATGTGCTCGGCCTCAGAATTCGTAATTATACCCTTGGAGACGAGAGCATTCAGAAGAGCCTTATCTGCCGCGCTAACTGCGCATGCGGAACATATAAACGCACAAAATATCCTCAATTTTTTTATTATTTTCATACGGGCAATAAATAATAGTAATATGAATGGCGGTTAATAAAAGAGAAACACTTGTTAAAAAATCCTAATTATTGTCCATAATTAGATAAAAAATGCAAATGTTTTTAAAATATAAGAAGTGAGCTAATTTTCCGAATTTCCTTGCGAATTATTCATCTCTTGAAAAATTGAGAAAACTTTTATTCAAATAAATAAACAGATTACATATATGCGCCAACATTACAGACCCGCTAAAATAAATCGTAGAGATTTTATAAAGATAATGTCCGCCGCAGGGCTTTTAGCTTTAGTCGGAGGATATTGCGGATACAAATTTTCAAAGAGCGGAGCTAAAGCCAAAGTCGTGGTGATAGGAGGTGGAGCCGCCGGAATCAGCGTAGCGGCGAGATTAATGCGGAACCTGGCCTATCCCGATGTGACGATAATCGATCCAAGTACACTGCATTTCTACCAACCCGGATTCACCCTTATAGGCGGCGGAGTTTACGGAGAGCACGATGTATATCGGCAACAGGAGGATTGCATACCCGACGGAGCAAAGTGGATAAAAGATTCCGTTGTCGCGCTCGATCCGGACAAGCGGATAATAAAAACCGCCGGGGGGCAAAGTGTATCATACGATTTTCTCGTGCTTACACCGGGATTGCAAATAGATTGGAACGGAGTTGAAGGAATCAGTTTAAAAACGCTCGGAGAAGGCGACGCTTACTGTATCTACGACCACCAAGGCGCCGTAAAAACTTGGCGCGGCATACAGAAATTTGTAAAGAACGGAGGGCGCGGAGTCTATACCGACACTTATACAAAACATAAATGCGGAGGGGCTCCGAAAAAAATATGCCTTTTGACGGAACATCTATCGCGTAAGCAAAATGCGCGCGACAAGCTAAAGCTCGACTTTTTCACCGCATCTAAGGAGCTTTATGACGTCCCTTTCTTTACTAAGAGACTCCTTGAAATATACGACGAAAGAGACGTTAGCATAACCCTCAACACAAGGGTAAAAGGGGTGGATACCTCCGCAAAAAAAGTCTATATGCAGCGCATCTCAAAGACAAAAAAGCAAATAAAGCTTCCGGACGGCTCCATAAAAGAGGAGGAAGTTCAAACCATAACTCCGGTTGTGGAAAATTACGACTTTCTGCATTTCCTACCGCCGATGTACGGCCCGAAATTTATACGCGAAGCCGGCCTTGCAGTCGAGGGGGGAGCCCTGGAGCGCGAAGGCTGGGCCGCCGTAGATAAATACACGCTTGTCCACCCAAAATACTCAAACATAGTTTGCCTGGGCGACGCGTCGTCGCTGCCAACCAGCAAAACTTCCGCCGCAATACGCAAGCAAGTCCCAATAGCCACCGCAAATCTCATCTCGTTAATGGAAGGCAAAACGCCAGAAAAGAAGTACGACGGCTATGCCGCATGCCCTATCATAACTGACTACGGGCATGTGCTGCTGTGCGAATTCGACTACGACAAGAAAGAAATGATAAGTTTCCCGTTCTCTATGCTCGATATGTCGCATGAGCAGTGGGCTGCGTGGCTTTTGAAGGTTTACGCCCTAAAACCGATGTATTTCTATGGCATGCTGAAGGGACTCGCATAGTATGGCTTTGAGGAGTCGCCCCATAATCTGACATGAGATAAATAAAACCGCATAATAAAAAGAAGCTTGACCCTGAAGCCCCTCGAAGACAGATTACCGAACGATGAAGACTTTTACCAGCGCATTGCTTATCCTTACGGGAATATGCCTTTTATCGGCTTGCTCGGGGAACGCGGAAAACCAAGAAATAGAAGGCTCCGCGGATTCGTCAAACGGATCGGTAATAGGCTTGGATTATGAGAATCCTTCTATAAGCTACTGCAAGATGCGCTATCTTAAGGCCGATGAAACCCGCACCATACCGGAAATTTTCACCGGCGAAGAATATACTTACGGACAGCTGACTCTGCGCAGCCAGCCAAATAAAAGAGCCGGAATGTACTTCTTTGTAATGATGGATTGGGGTCCAGATGACATATCTCTGGCTTCAAAAATCGAACTCTCAGTAGATTCTTCAGATTCCCCAAAGGTTCGCACTTTCACGTTCGTAGTTCCCGAAACCCACAGCGTTCTCAGGGAAATAAGGCTCGGGCTTACCGGTTCCGATTGGAAAGACCCAAAAGCCCGCGTGAACGCATGGAAAATAAGAATATTGTCACCTTCGGGAAAGCTTGTCTGCCAAAAGCAATCATGGCTATGGTCTCTGAGGGACAATTCGCATAAAAACTCGAATTGATTACGCAGCATGCCAAAACTTTCATGGAGTCCATATAAAAAGCTCCGCGAAATAAAATTTTCCGAACGCGATTTCCGCGAAACTCTCGACGGGGGCCAATCATTTAGATGGTATGCTGAAAATTCCCCACTTCCTGAATATTCAGGCGTATTTGAAGACTGCCACGCCAAATTGCGACTCGAACCCGACGGCGGCATTTCGGTTTCAATACCCGCGACGGCCAACCTTGAAATATCCTTAGAAAAAGTGCGCAAATACCTCGATTGCGAAAGGGACTACAACCGTTTACGCTCCGAATTGGCTTCCTTCTGCGCAGATCCCATAATGGACTCTGCCATGGAATTTTACCCTAATCTTCGCATACTCCGCCAAAATTCCGCGGAAGCTTTGATGTGTTTCATATGCAGCTCAAGCAAGAGAATAGTTCAAATAAAGCAATGCGTAAAATTGCTCGCCGAAAAGCTCGGAGACGCCATTGATTCGGAAGCCAACGCCCTGCCCTCGTTTGAGCGTATCGCCGAAGCCCCTCTCTCAATCTTGCGCGAATGTAAATTGGGATTTAGAGCGGCCTATCTAAAGAATACCGCTTTAAAAATATCCGCCGACAAGTTCGATGCAAATTCCCTTAGGGAAATGCCATACCCTGAAGCAAAAAAATATCTTGTATCCCTTCCTGGCATAGGCGAGAAAGTCGCGGATTGCATTCTGCTGTTCGGAGCCGCCAGATTTGAAGCCTTCCCGGTTGACACTTGGATAAAGCAGGGTATGGACTCTCTCTATGGAACGGGAAGCAATCCCGACGCAATACGCAAATTTGCCAAAAACAAATTCGGAAAATATGCGGGATTTGCGCAACAACTGATATTTGCGGCATATCGCAACGGCGCAAACTTCTCCAAAGCATCGGAAATATAAGCTATTTCTTGCCGAAAGTTTTACGCTCTATTCCAAGGCGTTTTTCCACTTCCTTAAGCCTATCGAAGAAGTCCTGAATGTGCCCGACGAGAACGTCTATTTTATGGGCTTGCATATAGGGACGCGGAGGAGTTCCGCGCATGTAGGACTTTGGCGGAATATCTCCGTTGATTCCGCTTTGCCCTCCTATCATAGAGCCGTCGCCTATGCTGAGATGGCCCGCAACTCCGACCTGTCCGCCCAAGACGCAATAGTTGCCTATCTTTGTGCTTCCGGATATGCCAACTTGCGACACCAAAAGAGCTCCCTTCCCTATTTGGACGTTGTGGGCTATCTGCACAAGATTGTCTATTTTAGTGCCAGCTCCCACTACAGTCTTGTCAAATCTGGCCCTGTCTATACAAGTATTAGCCCCCACGTCCACGTCGTCTTCAAGCACAACCCGCCCCACTTGGGGAACGCGCTCATGCTTGCCGTTCACAAATTCGTAGCCATAGCCGTCAGAACCTATTACGGCTCCCGGCTGTATGCGACAGCGCTTGCCTACTTCGCAATAATCCATAACAACCACGTTTGGCATCAAGAGAACGTCCTCGCCTATTTTAGCGTGTCGGCCTATGTAGTTGTTGCCTTGAATCACGGCTCTGTCGCCTATCTCCGCGCCTTCGCAAATTACCGCATTCGCCCCTATGAACACGTCTTTGCCTATCTTGGCATTGCGGTCTATAACCGCGTTGGGATGTATGGAAGGCACAGGCTTGGGAAACAGCTCCTTTTCAACAAGCGCGCATATTTTAGCAAGCTCCGCAGAGGGATTGCCTACTTTCACAACTACCGCCTTTTCCGGCATATCTCCGCTATAAGAGCGTGGGAGCAACACCACTCCCGCCTTAGTCGCAGGCACTTCGTGGGCGTATTTTTTATTTCCCAAGAAGGAAAGCTCTGACGGCAAGGCCTTCTCAAGCGAGGCTATTGCGGTTATTTCAACATCTTCACTTCCCGACACTTCGGGATTGTCGAAAAGTTTCAATATCTGGCTGAGTTTATATTTCATAATGGATTATTTTTGCGGCGTCTTTTGATATTCAACACGCGAGTGGAGCATATTCAACATTGTAAATACGAAACTCGACTTTATTCTGGACAGCTGCTTTATCGTAATTGGACATTCGTTAAGCTGCCCGTCGTTCATCTTTGCCCTTATGATATTGCCGACGAGTTCCTCGACCCCGTGTTGCGTAATTTTCTTTAAGGAACGAGATGCCGCCTCGCAAGAATCGGCCAACATTATGATTGCATTTTCCACGGTCTGAGGCTTGCGGCCTTCATGCCTATACGTGCTTTCCTCTATTCCAGCCTGCCTCAAAAGTTCGACGGGGTCGCCAGATATTTCGCGACCTGCCTCGCGCGCGAGCTTAACGGCTTTTGTATAAAAATAAGATATGATGGAAGTCCCGTGGTGTTGGGCTATGGCGTCTATAATCTGCTGCGGCATTTTTTCTATTTTTGCCAGGGCTATGCCTTCTTTGATATGGCTTTTTATAATCAGGGCGCTCATTGAAGGAGTTTGGTCGTCGTGTGGATTTCTTCCCCCCCCTTGATTTTCCGAGAAGAATTCCGGCTTCACTATTTTGCCGATGTCGTGGTAATAAGCCCCTACCCTGCATACCATTTCGTTGGCGCCGACCATTACGGCCGCATGTTCGGCGAGATAGGATACCATGACGCTATGGTGGTAAGTTCCCGGAGCCTCAATTTGCAAGCGCCTCAACAGGGGATTGTTAAAATCCGTAAAATCTATGAGAGTGATATTGGAGTAGCGATTAAACATTCTCTCTATAATGGGCAGCAGCGCCATGGCCACAAAACTTGTAAGCGCTCCGCCAACGAGAGCCGCAAGAGCCTGGCGCCACATTATTCCCAATGGCACTTCTGCGGAAGCCCCTAAAACGACAGAAAAGAAAGATACGACGAGCCCGTATATGACGCCAGCCAAAACGACGCGCGAGCGAGACGTCGCCCCGTTGCAAAAATAGATTGCCACAAGCGAAGAAGTAAACGAGAGAATAAAAAAGAACAAATTTCCGCCCAACATCATAGAGGTGAGGGCAGTAATGAGAAGCGCCATAACAAATCCCGTGTAGGGGCCGAAGAGCAGGACCTGTATAATCGGCGAGAGCATTAGGAAAGTGCCGTATTTGAATATCTGCAGGAATGTTGTGTTCTTGTCAAAATACTCCGCATATCCCAGATATATTATGAGGCGCACAACAAGCAGATTTATCAATAAAAGCACGCAAAATGCGGCTATTGTGCGGGGCTGCCTATTCCGCATCGTCTTACTTATTCTTATGAACAATGCGGCGGTGAGAATAAGCAGGAATGAAGCCCCGAACTCCAGGTAAAAATTGGAATTGCTAAACACCGTATCGCGGCGTTCGAGTATTACTTTCTTATAAGCTTTCAACTTCTCAAGCACGAGGGGGGAATCCCCCGCGGAAGTGGAGTCTATTATAGTCTCGCCCTCGCGAACCTTTACAACTACGGGTTTGACTTTAGCGGCTGCGCTCCGACGCAACTCCAAGGTTTTGAGCTCGTCGAATTCTATATTCGGAAGCAAATCTTGATTTAGGATTCTATATACCGCATAACCAAGCTTGTCGTTAAGGCCTATTGACCTTACGCGGGTGAGAAACATCTTGCGGGCGTCTGTTTGGCTTTGTATGCGTCCGGCTTTTTCCCGAGAGCCTCCTATATCTATATTGTACAAGTCCGAACGAGCCGAAAATATTGAATCTCCGTCGGAATATACGCCGTCGTTTAGAATGCTTTTGGCGTGGAAAAAAGCGTGGTTGAATATGCGCCTGCGATTCTCCGCGGTGGTATAATCGTAAACCGCTTTTATATCTTCCGGGCTCACCGCCAACTGGGTCGATTTGCGCAAAGCCGCAGAAAGGCGTTCGCATAATTGCCCTACGTCTTTGTCATTGTCCCTTACTTCGTCAAAATCCCCCTGGTTTACCGCGAAAAACTCCAACAATGTATTTAGATTTTTCTCCGCAACGCCAAGTTGCGTTGGACTTATCTTATAAAGCGGAGGGATCCTCTCCGAAGCCAATTTACGTTTGGCCTCCGTTTGAAATTCGCTTTCGTAGGAAAAATCGAACGGAGAAACCAGATGCACTTGGGCGGCTTTGTTTCTAACTATGTCGGGAACGATGGGAGGCTTGCCTAAAAAACATATCACATAAACAATCGCCGACATCACAAGTATAAGCATGCCCACTCCGAATTTGCGCAGACGTTTCCTTCGGATTTGAGATATACTCGGATCCAATTTTCTTCGCACGCTGTCGGCTCTATATCCGCTAAATTTCCTCATAAATCATACTCCGAGACTGTTTTCATATGCTGCCACAATTCTGCTCACGAGCGGATGACGGACGACATCGCTACCGTCGAAAGAAAAGATTTCTATTCCTTCTATGCCCGGCAATATCTCTATGGCGCCCTTTAATCCAGACTTCTTATGGCGCGGCAGATCCACTTGGGTAATATCTCCGGTGACAACCATTCTCGAGTTTTCACCAAGGCGAGTCAGGAACATCATCATTTGCTCCATCGTGGTGTTTTGGGCCTCGTCTAAAATTATAAAAGCGTTTGAAAGAGTTCTACCCCGCATATATGCCAAAGGCGCAATCTCTATCGTCTGATATTCCATAAGTCTCCCGGTTTCCTCCGCTCCAAGCATATCAAACATTGCGTCGTAAAGGGGTCTCAAATAGGGCAAGAGTTTCTCCTGCAAATCCCCGGGGAGGAACCCGAGAGCCTCTCCCGACTCTACGGCGGGACGCGTCAGAATAATCTTTTCCACCTTTTTATCCTGGAGCATCTTGAGAGCCGACGCAACCGCCAAATATGTTTTGCCCGTTCCGGCGGGGCCTATGCCGAAAACCAAATCAGTGCTGCGTATCGCATTTAGATACTTTTTTTGGTTTATATTTTTGGGGACAATACTTTTGCGCTTTAGATTTATGACGAGAGGATTTTCAAAAACCGCCGCGATTTCCTTCATTCTGCCGTCTGCGGCCCTCGAGAGCATATTTCTGAAATCGCCCTGCCCTATGCGCATGCCCTGGCGCCTGGCCTCGCCGAGAGTCTTAAAGAATTTTGCCGCCAACTCCACTTTGGGTTCATCGCCCTCAAAGCGAATCCACGAATCGCGCGATACTATCCTGACCCCGAATTTAAGTTCGGCTAAATCCAGATTTTCCTGTCTATTGCAGAAGGTATCCGCAAGCAGGCGGGGAGATTCAAACTCGAGCGTTTTTTCCATTTGTCAACTCTTGTGTTTTGGGCTTTTGGGAACAAATTTCATCAACTGTTTCCACAGGGTGTCCATTGCCTCTGGCAACACCCTTGTATCGGATATGACAGGCATAAAGTTGGTATCGCCGTCCCAACGGGGAACCACATGGCAATGAAGATGCTGGGGGATTCCGGCCCCGGCTTTTGAGCCCAAATTAAACCCTACATTAAATGCGTCGGGTTTCAACGCTTTGCGCAATATAGATTTTGCCAAAATTATAGAATCAAAAAACTCTTTCTTTTCCGCGTCCTTGAGCTGTTCTATATCCCCTATTTCCCTCAATGGGAGCACCAGCAAATGTCCGCAGTTATAGGGAAATTTATTCATCACTATAAATGAATATTTTCCCCTCCAAAGAATATGGAACTTTGCGAAATCGTCGGTTTTGGCCATTTTACGGAAAGGATTGCCCTTATTTTTAACGCCGTCCCGACGATCTTTGGGGGCGTGAATGTATTCTATCCGCCAATATGCGTGAAGCCTGTCCATATATCTTTGAAATTAGATGATATTTTACTCTGCGAATCAACAAAATAAACAAAACCCATACAAGAGAAATAATTTTATTAAAAATATAAAATCGGCCTAAACTCCCGCCTTGCCGGTTTGATTGAGCTCGGCCAATACAAGGCGATGCATTTCGGCGTTGCATGAAGCCACGAGACCGTCGGGGCCTATCTTATCTCCGCCGTACCAATCGGAATAGACCGCCCCGGCCCCTTTTAACGCCGGCAACAACGCGCACTGATCCCATATTTCCAATACGGCGTCGCACATGACGTGGGCAAATCCCCTGCACAAGAGCATATACCCGTAGCAATCGCCCCATGTGCGCGATATCGCCGCCCTGTCTTCGAGAGACCTCCAGCCATCTGCGTCGCGCAATTTGGCGGCCTCGCGAGAGTCCGAAGTAAGCAGTGTTATGCCGTCTATATCGGTTCTCGCCGACGATTTTACAGGCTGGCCATTGTAAAGGCAGACTTCGTTGTCTCCCATTATTCTCTGTCCAAGAACAGGCTGGTCTATAACTCCGAGAATCGGAGCGCGGTTTCTCATAAGTCCAATCAAAGTTCCGAATAAAGGAACTCCGCTTATAAAAGATTTTGTACCGTCTATGGGATCCAAGACCCATACGAATTCCGCTTCATCATTGCAGATTCCGTATTCTTCGCCGATGATTCCATGTCCGGGAAATTTCTTGGATATGGCCTCTCTCAGCATTGCCTCGGTATTCTTATCTATGGCGGTGACCGGAGAATTGTCCTTTTTAAAATCCACTTTTATTCTCTCGCCAAAATGTTTGGCAATATACGCCCCGCTCATATCGGCGAGTTCGTTGATAAAAATCTTGAAACTTTGAATATCCATGAAAGTAATGTCATACAAACATAAGAACTTCGCAAGATGAAAAACATAGACGTTCCCATTTTTACCGTCGATTTTGAAGGCTCAAAAGAGGTCGGCGTTGTGGAATACGGAATCGTTGAAATCTCGAGGGGGAAAATATCGGCGACTCATACGGCCATGAGCGCCCCCAAACACCGCCGCAACAAAGAGGCGCGGACAGTTCTCGACATATCGGGAATATCGGAATCGCAGCTCGAAAATCTCGGTGAATTCGACTCAAATATCAGCATTTTTAAAGACATGCGCCGCAGGGGTCTATTCGCCGCCCACAACGCAGCATTTGAAGATTCGATACTGCGCTCATACCTGCCGTCCCCCGGAGAGGTGCCGCATTTTATAGAGCCAGGGAAACGCGTTTACACATGGGGATTGTGGCTGGATTCTATGTGCTTTGTAAAAAATTTATATCCATCGCTTGAATCCGTAAAATTATCGGACGCCATAAACGCCCTCGGAATAAAAGGCAAGCTTGACGCCCTTGCGGAAATACACTGCCCACGGAATCGCAGAAAATGGCATTGCGCCCTTTACGATGCATTGGCGTCGGCCGTTATTTTTACGGAAGTATGCGCTCAGCCGGGATTTGAAGATATGACATTGGAATGGCTCTCGCGATATTCCGGGAATTCGGGCCTCGAACAAAAGGAACTTGGCCTATGAAAAGCGAATCGGAACGGAAGGTCAGGCTGTTAAATCGCCTGCTGGCAATGGGATCCCCGTTTTCGGCCGATTTATTCGCCTCTGCAGCCGGAGCGATAGACTACGCATTCAAAGTTTCCAATGCCACAGAGGTGAATCTCGCCGATTTCGCAAAAAAAATGATGAACTACTACGATCCTTCCGCCCATGTCGAGGTTTTGGAATTCGGCAGAGACGGCCATTTTGATTCCCTATTCGCCCTGCCGTTAATTTCGCAAGCCGCGCAAAGGCTTTCGGGATACCCGCGTTGCGTACTTGTAATAAGCGGGATGGAAAATACTATAAGAGGGGCCTCCGGACGGGCTTCCGAAAAGCGGCGCAAGTTGTACGATGAAAATTTGGAGTTTATAGAAGACTATGTCATGCGTTATAGGCAGACATTTCCCAACATGCAGATTATATTTTTATAAAATTGCGCGGCGCATTTTAGATGGCGTGCCATTTTTTAATATTCCACGGATAAAAAAATTCCCGCTCCAGAACACCTGCCGCGGGAATTTTTAACAATCGCGATATGGCAATCAGCACGGGGGCCACACTAACGGGCGCCCTCCGAGAATATGTATGTGGAGGTGCGGAATTGTTTCGCCCGCGGCAAGGCCGTTGTTTATAACGGCTCTATATCCGTCTTTAAGGCCGCATAGAGCCGCAACCTTAGGAACGGTAAGCATGAGGTGCCCGAGTATCTCCAAATCATCGGCAGTGGCGGCGTCCATGCGGGCTATGACTTTTTTAGGAAATAGCAGGACATGCACTGGAGCCTGGGGATTTATATCGTTTATGGCCGCGCAAAACTCGTCTTCGTAAACAAGCTTGGAAGGAATTTCCTTAGCCAAAATTTTTTCAAATAGGGTTTTCATGTTGATAGATATGGTAGCATTCGGGGCAAATATATCAAGCGTATTTCCCTAAACCCGAAATATGCCAAATAAGCTCCGCGTTCTATTTAAGAGCTTCAAGGACTATGCGCTGCATGAGAAGATACCCATCTCTTCCCGGGTGCACGGCGTCGGGGCCATTCTTATCCGGGCGCCCATACTTGCCGGCGAGTCCTTGATTCTCGTCAACCATAGCCGAATAGTAATCGACAAATTTTATATTGTTCTTCTTCGCGTAATCCGAAAGCATTTTGTTCAGCTCTATAACCTTGTCCGAAGGATTTCTATTCTTGCGCCACGGCAGCTTGTTTGCAGGAAGCAGAGAGCATATTATCGGCTCTATGCCGTTAGCCTTGGCAATATCGGCCATAGAGCATATATTCAGAAATGTGTCCTTCAAATCAATTGGCCCTTGATTCTCCGCGATATCGTTTATTCCGGCAAGTATTACCACCTTTTTGGGATGCAGACTTACTACGTCGCGCTGAAATCTCAAAAGCATTTGCGAAGTGACCTGTCCGGATATTCCCCTGCCCGCAAAATTGTTCTCCAAGAAAAATTCCGGACAAAAATTCACCCAGGCGTCTGTTATGGAATCGCCCATAAAAACGACTTTAGGAGGCGTGTCTATGAGAATATTTGCGTCTGCATACCTCTTAAAATTCGCCCAATTTTGAGCGTTTGACGACAGGCACGCAAACAGCAGGAATATGCCGAACAAGAAAACTTTTTTAGAATTTTTTTTCATATATAAACCTATGTTTTATAATATTGAAAGAAGTTTAAAATTAAGGCAACAAAAATTGATAAAAATTTGACACGCGCGCGGCCGCATTACACGGCGCGCGTTTGCACAATATTATTTTGTGCGTGGCTTAAAATTTGCGTCGAGATAGTCGAGGTAATAACCCCAATCGGTATGGTTCATATCATGCGGGCCCTCCCGGACGTGAAAGCCCATACCGTCCCCTATAAACTGCTTGCCGACCTTGAAATCCTCCATGGCGGGAATTTTCTTCGAGCCAAAAAGCTTATATACTTTCGAGGCCTCGTACACCCCTAAAAATTCGCCTTTTGGATCGCCCCATTTATCGCCCTCGGCTATCGCCACATATAATAGGCGCGGAGCAATGCACGCGGCGAGTTGATGCCTATCGAGCGGAAGCTCGGTTTCTTTCCCCGCATATTTATTGAGGTTGGGAGAGAACCAATACGGGAATTGGCCGGTTATAAGCCCGACAGTTTCACCGTAAACGCGGCGGGACAGCGCAATGCCCATTTCCCCGGCATTATTGCCCAAAACCGCGGCAAAACGCGTATCAAGAGCGCCAGTTAAAACGGCAGTGCGCCCTAAGCGGGAATGGCCAGTCACGGCTACTTTCCTCTTGTCTATTTCAGGTTGAGTTTCGAGGCAATCGAATATTCTGGAGTTTCCCCATGCCCAGGCTATCGTGGCCGGGCCGCTGGAAAATCCGCTGTCTTTTGAAAATATCTGATATATGCTGTCGGGGGAACCGTCTTCATACTCGTAATCCGGATATATGTCGCCGTAATACACCGTGGCAAACGCGTATCCGCGCTCTATGATTTTATCAACGGGCCAGCGCGAAGCCATCTTTCCGCGCTGCCAATCGAAAGCCTTGTGCAAACGCGAAGTCATATCCGGCCGGGAAACATTCCTCATCCATTTTTCGCAAAGGAAAATTTCCGGCTCGGAGGTGACCGTGTGGTTTCCTCCAAAATTGAGCCCAATTATCGCGGGAACGGGTTTGGGAGACTTCTTTGGTATGTAAAGGAGTACGTCGAAATGGTGCTTGCCGCCAAGATCTTCGAGATTTATCCTGATTTGACGCCGTATCGCCTTGCCGCCGAGGGCATTGTCCGACTCCTCTCTGAGTTCGAAATTTATTTTTGCGGGGCGCGGCGGCATAAAACCGTATTGGTCGCGCTGCATGAGCTTTAGAATTTCCGGGCGCACAAAGGTGTACCATTCAATGGCGGTTTCCGCCTTGAAACCGCTTTCCGGCGCGACTAAGGCGTCGGGAACTGTGTACTCCGGAATTTTAGATTCGTCGTAATTGGCCAGTTTCGACCAATTTACCTTTTTTGGCTCCGCTGCAAACGCAAGGGCGCAAACAGTTAAAAAGAACAAATAGCAAAACGTTTTTTTCATTTTCCAACCCAACATGATTATTGTTATCTTACCGATGCCTTTAACGCCGACTTAGGAGGATTTTTCCCCTTCAGCACAGCGTCGAAAAACTTAAAATAGAATTCCCAATCCTCGGACAGCAAATTGTGCGGCCCCTTCCGCATATGATATCCGATATTATCCCCTATAAACTGCTTTTCTACCCGGAAGTCGCTATCCAAAGGCAAGCGTTTGGCTCCCGCCAATTTGTACACCTTTGAAGCTTCTTTTAACGAAAGAAACTCTCCTTTGGGATCCGCCCACTTATCGTCTTCGGCGCTTGCCACGTACACCGCTCGCGGCGCCATGCAGGCAAGAAGCTGATGTTGGTCCACAGGCATTTCATCTTCTTTGTCCGCACATTTGTCAAAATCCCCCGCAAACCAATAGGGGAAATTCTTTGTAATATCACGGATAGTCTCCCCAAATTTTCTTCTGCTCAAAGCGGCTCCCATGCAGCCGGAATCGTTTGAACACGCGAGGGCGAATCTCCCATCGAACACCCCCGTAATCAGGGCGGTTTTTCCCAAGCGCGAATGGCCTATAACGGCGATTCTATCTTTATCTATTTCAGGCAGTGTGCATAGATAATCCATGACCCTGCTGCCGCCCCATGCCCAAGCGGATATTGCCCCGCCTTTTTTGGGAAATATTCTGTACGCGGAATCCTTCAGCCCGTCTTTATGGTCGGGATAAATATCTCCGTAATACAAGGCGGCAAACGCATATCCCCTCTTTAGAATTTCCTGTACATTCCACCGGAATGCCATCTTTCCGCGCTGCGATTGGCTTGATTTATTGTCTTTTGAAATCAATTTCCCGCCACCTCGTTTAGGTATCCATTTATCGGGCAAAATTATGGCAGGATCATCGCAGATAGTATGGTTTCCGCAAAAGTTATACCCTAATATAGCAGGAACCGGCTCCTCTTTTGAAGCATTTTTGGGAATATATATAAGAAAATGGAAAGAAAATTCGCCCAAATCCGTCTTGGCTGTCGCCTTGATTTGACTGCGCGTGGCAAGTTCTCCGAAAGCTCCGCTAAAAGTTTCAACAACCTCATAAGTCATTTCAGGAACAGGAGGAATAGGCGAATAAATCTTTTCAAATTCGCTCAGCAGAGCCGGCTTAACTTTGCTTTCCCACTCGCCAAAAGACTCTACCTCCGATTTCCCGCCCGGCATAGACAAAACATTTGGAAGAGAATAGCTTGGGACTTTTGATTCGTCATAATTGGGATTCGCCCCTAAAATCATACCGCTACAAAAGAGTCCTGAAAACAGAAAAATGGCGAATTTCATAGAATGTTTTTTAAATTAGGCTCAATCGTTTGCAAGTTTAAAAAACTTTTTCAATTAGGGAACAAAAAACGCGCGTTTTAAAACGCGCGTTTTAGACAGGGCGAACCTGCGGCCTATTTTGAGGCTATCAAAATGCCCAAGCCCGCTATAAAGAATATAAACATTAAAGTGATCAAGGCGTTCACCTTTGTTCCGGCGCCTTTAAATTCCTTCCAAATGAATACGCCCCAGAAAGCCGACACCATAGTGGCGCCCTGACCGAGACCCCAAGAGAGGGAAACTCCCGCGAGAGTCGCGGAAAGGAAATTTAGGCTCGTACCCAAACACCATATTGATCCGCCCAGAATACCAACTAAATGCAAGAAGGGAGTACCCTTTTTGAAATAGTCCAAGAATGGAACTTTTTCACCTTCCACAGGAAAGCGCATGATAAGCGTATTAAACACAAAATTCGAGAGAAATATGCCTACGGCAAAGAGAACCATTACCGTATAAGATGTCATCTTTCCGGCTTCGAGAACAACCACTCCGTTTTCCGAATTTACCGAGCTCATCGCGGCAGACACAAAGCTGTAGAACAAACCCATGAGGGAACCGGCAAGAATCGATATTACAATACCCTTTGCGACGCGCGCGCCGCTTTCTCCGCCGCCTTTCATTGCGAAAGCCAGAGCATTGAGAACGATAGCCAAGACTATGAGCCCCACTCCGAGCCCCAACATCATCGGGTCGCACTGCCCAGGCTGATAATTTTGTATTACCCCTATTACCAAAGCCAAACCTACGCCTATTGGAAAAGCGACCGCAAGCCCGGCAATATCTATTGCGATTACCAAGAGTATGTTAGCTATGTTAAATACAACGCCGCCGAGAATGGCCGATCCCACAAGATCTAAATTTCCCTGCGCTATATCCTCAATAAAAGCTCGTCCGCTATCGCCCATAGAGCCCATTGTAAAGGCCATCAACAGGGAAAATATCAATATTCCAAGGGCGTAATCCCAATAGAATAGCTGAAATTTCCACTCTTTGCTCGCGAGTTTCTGGGTATTGCCCCAAGACCCCCAACATATCATGGTGATAATGCACATTATCACCGCAACAGGATAAGACGTAATCGTAATCATATTTATTTCCCAAGTTAATATTTAGCGGGCGAACCGTATTCACTGAAAAGTGACAATTTCCAAAAATAAGTCAACTTTTTACGCATGTCTATTTCGCCCATAAAAAATCAATCCGGCAGCGCGAGGCAAAATTCTAATTGCGATGCGATGCGCTCCCCTTGTATTTGACTCTTTCGCGCTTGTCGGAGCTCGATTTCACAATCGCATTCACCACATTCTGCTTGGAATCATCTTCTTCATGAAATTTCAGATAGCGGTGCAATCCGCCGTCTGATTCCGAAAAAGAAGTCACGCCATCGTCCGAGCATGTCACCGTACCGCGCGGACTGAGTTCAAATATATCCGGATTGAACGCGAAGAGCACGCTCGTCTCGTCCCAAGTTGGCCTGTCGTGGGGCTTGCCTTTGAAATAGAGGTCGCAGGCAATAAATACAGGATTTTCCGGCCCGAAATTGCGCTTTAAATCCCCGTATGGATACGGGACGGCCTCTCCTATTTCAAATCCGCTGAATACGATTGGCGTACGACATACTTTCAAAACTTTTTTAAAAGCTTCCACATCAGTAGCCACGTTGTATTCCTTGTGCTTGCGCCCCACAAATTCCCCCGCCATAGCCGATATGAACTTTACTTTTTTTGTAAATAAATCGAGATTCGATTGTTCTCCGGACGTTGCAGGAGCACAGAGGAAATTTGCAAGATTTGTGAAAAATCCCACAGAAATATACACCACGGAATTGTCGGGGGATTCCTCCAATATCTTGCGCAGTAGAACGCCCGATTCCGGCAGCTTTGATTTTTCGTCAACTCTGCGCGCAAAAAGGTATTTACCGTCGTCCCCCACCATCTCGGGAACCGCTTTTATAAAACGCCCCTCGGATTTTGTCTTGCCGTCTTTGAGCACGCCTATGGGGAAATCTGCCCCGTAAAAATTGATCACTAAATCCGTATATACAGCGGCCCACGGATTATCTTTATTTATAAGCACCCCGCAGAGTTTTATATCTTCT
Organism: uncultured Opitutales bacterium; assembly: GCA_944389885.1. Classification (GTDB taxonomy): domain Bacteria; phylum Verrucomicrobiota; class Verrucomicrobiia; order Opitutales; family Intestinicryptomonadaceae; genus Merdousia. The sequence goes on along the minus strand of CALXNZ010000008.1, from coordinate 72,217 downwards.
GACTTGTGCTTGTTTATCAGCATTGACAAAGCGATTGCGTCATCGACATCGTTTCCCATATCAGTATCAAAAACCACGCGAATCGGCTCCGCCGAGAGAACTAAGGCCATTAAAGGCAATGAAAGAAATGCGGAAAATATGCTTTTCATACAAGGAGGGCGTAAGGGCATTTGCGCCGGAGTCAATAGCAAAAAATGCTCTTGACCGAACTTTTTTTATTTTTAGAATACATGAAAGACACAGCGAAACATATGGCGAAATATATTCTCTTAACAATATTATCATTTCTATTTGTTCCATGGGCAAGTGCCCGTATTTGGACTGCAAAAAACGGCAAGACTTTTGAAGGGGAGGTCTATAAATGCACAAAAATAAACCTGACCCTTCTGGGAAAAGATAAAAAGCGGGTCACGGTAAATATTAAGAACCTGAGCGACCAAGACATTGAATATTTAAAAGAAAGCTATCCGGAATTTTTTGGAGACCAAAAAACTCAGCAAGAAAAGTCCGACTCCGGCAAAGATTCCTCCAGCGAGGAAATAGAAGACGCGGAAACCAAAAATAAATGGCCCATAATCAAGACCGATAAAGACTCTATATCCTTTCGCTGGGATACAGCCCGCGGCAAATTTTATACGCGCCACTACCATTTCGACATAAAGAAAAAGATATCGCCCGAAGACGCCATAGATTTGGCAATACGCTGCGAAAGCGCCTATGAATCCGTAATGCTGCTTCCATTCATTCCCGATAAATTTAAGAGAAAGTCTGCCGCCATACGCAGTTCGGATCCCCACTTAAAATTTACCATAGAAATAACCAATATCCCCGCGAGCAATGTTGCCGGCACATATTCCTATACATACTCGCGGAGCGGGGTTCTTCAGAGCGAATCCATAAAAGTGGAGCCTAAACAGCTTGTGAAAAGCTCCGACCTTGCAAAACGCGGATTCGGAGACGAGCACTATTTTCCGGCCGGGACTCTCGCCCATGAAATTTCCCACCAAATTCTGGCTTTTGCGGGTGGAACAACTGCGATAAAAGAGGGCCTTGCAGATTTTATAGGATACGGCCAATTCTCCATGTCGGGGACTGTCAGGTTTGATATGGTTGAAATAATGCTGAAGAACGAATCATATTTTAAAGACGCCCGCGGAAAGAAAAAAATAACACTGCCGCCTTTAAAAAAATTTCTTTCCATGAAGAAAAAAGATTTTTACAGATCAAATAGGAAGTCGGACAACTACAACGGCGCAATTTTAATATTCCTATATCTTGCTCAAAATGCCCCCGACAACCTTGAGAAATTCCTGTCTAACGCTTTAAGCTCGTCAAATACAATAGGGGACGAATCCGCAGAAATCGAGCGTTGCGAAGCCGCATTCAAACATCTTCTCGGAGAAAAAAGCGAAAGCGATATGGAAAAAGACATCTCCAACTATTTCTCAAAATTCGGCATAAATCTAAATTTCCGTTAGAAAAAAGGGCCGGCAGAATTATATTGTAATCTTGTAAACAGAACCCCTCCGCCCAAAGGCGGAGGGGATTTTTATACACACACTGTACCAACACACACATTTATCCCAAATTATTGGGACATAAAAATTCAAGGCATAACTCTCTTTTTGGCTACAGCATAGTCGTAGCGTTCGGACACCCTGCCCCAATTAACGATATTCCACAAAGCTTCCAAATAATCCGCCCTGAGGTTGCGGTACTTTAAATAGTAAGAATGTTCCCACACATCTATGCAGAATATTGGTATCATCTTAGAGTCGGCGTCAAACATGAGGGGATTGTCCTGATTCTGGGTGGAGCAAATTTTCAAAGCGCCGTCCCTTGTCACGCACAGCCATGCGTATCCGCTGCCAAACTGGTTAAGGGCCGACGACAACATGAGCTTCTTAAAGTTCTCAAAATTGCCAAAATTTTTGTCAATGGCTTTGGCAAAGACAGGTGACGGTTCGGATTTTGACGGACTGAGCGAGCGCCAATAAAAGGCGTGGTTCCATACTCCGCCCCCGTTATTGCGAACGGCAGTCCTTATAGGCTCCGGCACCATGTCCAAATCCGACAATAAGGCGTCAAGCGGCCCGGAGTACGAAAACGAGGGCTGACTCTTCAGGGCGTCATTTAATTTTGCAACATACGCAGCCTGATGCTTATCATGGTGCAGGCGCACAGTTTCCTCGTCTATATATGGTTCGAGGGCGTTTTTAGGGTATTCGAGATCTTCAAGGACATATTCCATAGTACCGACCGTTTCGTTTTTTTTATTATTTTGTCCGCCGTACAAAGCCGGCGCAACCGCTGCGACAATGGACAATATCACATAATATTGTATATTTCTATAAAATTTTATACGTTGAACAAACATTTTGAGAATTAATATATCTTTTGTGCAGTTATAATACAATACGGAACATTCCGCGCAATTTTAAGGATTTTCTGAAGTTTTTCTCCCGCTGTCGCAATCGGATAGTTTAGTTTTAGAATTTAATTTTCGCTTGCGCGCAAAAAATTCCTTAAACATTGCCGAACATTCCGCTTCGAGAATCCCGCATGAAACTTTTAGAGAGTGGTTGAGAGTAGGAATCTCGTGAAAGCGCGCGGCTCCTCCAAGAAATCCCATATCCGGATCCGCGAAAGCGTATACCACCCTGCCCACACGGGCCATAATACATGCCCCGGAACACATTGGACACGGTTCTTTCGTCACATAAAGGGTGGCTCCGTTAAGGCGCCAATCCCCGATTTTATGGGAGGCCTGCGTTATTGCGAGAATCTCGGCATGCGCGGTTGGGTCCTTCGTAGATTCCACCATATTGTGCGCCTGCGCTATAATTTCCCCGCCGCATTCAATCACCGCCCCCACCGGGACTTCCCCCTCTCGCCAAGCCCTCAGAGCCTGATTGTACGCCAAAGACATAAAAAATTCATCGTCCCTACTTAAAAACGACGGGCGCAAAGGTTCAAACGGACATTCTGGAACACTCTTTGAATTCATTGGTTATAACAAAATTTTAGTTGACTACAAATACAAATAAGAGCAGAAATACTAACTTTTACAGCAAAAAACAAAATATAATATATGTCTGATTGCGTAGAGTTGGAAGGAAAAGTTGTATCGGTCCTGCCGGGAACGATGTTTAGGGTGGAAATCGCCAATGGGCACCAAGTGCTCGCCCATATATCCGGCAAGCTCCGCAAAAACTTCATTAAGCTCACCGTGGGAGATAAGGTTAAAATCGAGATGACTCCCCACGACCTCGAAAAAGCCCGCATAGTTTACAGGCTTAAAAACGAATCCGCGCCTCGGCCTATACCGCGCCGCAGCTTCGGCCCAAAACACAAATAAAAAATTGAAAGCGCAAGCCATAGTTGCTGAAAGAAAAAACGGGAAATTCGTTCCCGCTTTTTTTGCGCTACTCGCCCTTCTGTCCATATTATCTTTAATATCCCTATCGACCGGGAGCAGCAACATAGGGTTTAAAGAGCTATTATCATTTTTGTCCGGAAATTGCTCCGGCAATCAACAGGCATCGTTAATCATTACGCAATTGAGGCTTCCGCGACTGGTATTGGCAATGCTCACCGGAGCTTCTTTGGCCATAGCGGGAGCCGGAATGCAGGGAATTTTCAGAAATCCCCTCGCCGATCCGTCAATAACCGGCGTATCTTCCGGAGCCGCCCTTGGGGCGGTGCTCGCAATCACATTGGGATTGCCGTTTTGGGGAATGCAAATAGGGGCGCTCGCATGCGGCCTATCCGCATTCGCGGCCGTATGTATTCTCGGGAGGCTCGAGGGGCGACTAAACGCTCTATCAATGCTGTTGGCGGGCATAGCGGTAAACGCGTTCTGCGGCGCTTTGGTGGGATACTGCATGTACAACGCCCGCGAAGGCGGTCTAAAAAGCTTTGTATTTTGGTCCCTGGGCTCGCTCGACGCAGCCGATTGGAACGGAATAATTCTTTGCGCGTGCTTTGCGATTCCCGCCTGGATAATTTTGCTCTTATCCCATAGGGGGCTCGACTTGATGTCATTGGGAGCCGAACAAGCTTTTAACAGCGGCGTAAACGTAAAACGCCTCTGGTACGCAACGGCTTTCGCCGCCTCCGCGGCTACGGCCGCATGCGTTGCAATAAGCGGCGTTATCGGTTTTGTGGGGCTTGTGGTGCCCCATATGATGCGCATGCTATGCGGGGCTGAAAACAAAAAATCGCTGCCCTTGAGCGCGATAGCAGGAGCAAATCTGCTTGTGGCCTCAGATTTAATATCACGTCTGCTATCGCCGTCCGATGCTGTTCCCATAGGCGTAATCACCGCCCTTACAGGGGTCCCGTTCTTTATGTTTTTGCTCGCGCGAAATAAAAGGAGAGAGAATGCTTGAGGCAAAAGACATAAGTTTCAGATACGGTTCGAAGCTGATAATCGACAACGTATCCATAAGGGTAGAGCCTGGAGAACTCCTTGTTATACTCGGCGCGAACGGCGCGGGGAAAAGCACACTCATAAAAATACTTTGCGGATTTCTAAAGCCATGTTCCGGAATAGTCGAGTACGACGGCAAAAACATATTCGGAAACTCCGCAAAATGGCTCGCAAGAAAACGCGCAGTTTTAGAGCAGAGCTCGACATGCGCCTTCGACCTTAAGGTGCGCGAAATCGTAGAGTTGGGACTTTATGCGGCTGAAGGCGCATTTTCCAAAATTCCAAACGGGCGGGAAATCGCTGAAATATCTCTTGAAAAAGCCGGCCTCTATGGATTTGCCCACCGCAAATATTTTGAGCTGTCCGGGGGAGAGATGAGGAGGGTCCAACTCGCCCGCACTCTCTGCCAACTTGAGTCATCTGGGGCAAAAATTCTATTCCTCGACGAGCCTCTCGCGGGGCTCGACCCAGCCCATATACACACCGCGATGCTCGCTGCAAAAGATTTTACCAAGCGCGGCGGCTGCGCCGTTGCGGTATTGCACGAACCAAATACCGCAATATCTTACGCCGACAAAGCCGCCCTTTTACTAAACGGCAAAATACTTGAGTCTGGAGACTCTAATACTGTTTTGAGAGCCGAGAATCTTTCAAAAATCTATTCCGCTCCCTGCCAAGAGGCTTTTACTCGGGACGGCAAGAGAGCCGTTATATTTCCGTTTCAAGGCAATATTGGGCAAGAGTAGGTTCTCATTTCTGCAACAGCCCGCCGCCAAGCCATATTTGATAGCTCAAGTAAATTTATATTCTAAACCTCAAACACGCGCGGACATTCTATTGCCGCTATGCGCTCCATAAGCGAGTTTACAATTATCTCCGCCCTATCGGAATGGTCTTTGCCGGGATCTATTTCCGACGGCATCACCGGCTTGCCTATGCAAATTACTATGCGTTCGCCCCCCCGCAAAATGTTTGAACGCGGCAGTACGCGCTCGAAATTAAAGCTGCGCACGGGAAGTATTGGGACTCCCGCCTTTATCGCCAAAAGTCCCGCTCCGGGTTTTCCGGGCAAAAGTTTTCCGTCGGGGCTACGGGTTCCCTCCGGAAATATTATAACGCTATTTCCGTCCTTTATCCTTTTGAGGACTTCCCTAAAGGCCCCCAAATTTCCGGACTGCCCGCGCTTTACGGGCACGGCGTTCAGCCGCCTAAAAAGAGCTCCCGTTAGGGGTTTATTCATTAAAGTGTCGCGCGCGACCGCGCACATCATCGTTTCGTGGAAAAACCCCATCGCTGTGGGATCGAGATAACTTACATGGTTGCCGACTATTATACACGGTGTTTGCGGTATATTCTCATACCCCACAACATCTACCCTGCCGAACACGTCGCAGACAACCGCAAAAAAGTTCCACCAAACCTTATAGATTTGTCTTCCGGCAAATTTAAAATAGCGTACCCTCATTTTATCAATACCTTGACTTTATTATAAGCTGCAATGTAAGAGCCACAACCTCCGACTTCGCCATGTGCGAAGTATCTATCCTTACAGCTCCTTCAGGGCATACCAAGGGGGCCGTCTTGCGGGTTTTGTCCAACATATCGCGTTTGCTTATCGAGTCGCTTATGCCTTCGTTTGCTCTCCTGGCGGCTCGAGTTTCTTCGTCGGCGTCTAAAAATATGCGCAAATTCGCGTCGGGAAATATTACGGAACCGATATCCCTACCCTCCATTATCAGTCCGTCAAAGCCGTTTGCCTTGGCAACATCTACCATTCCGCGTTGATAATCTCTAAGAAAAGCCCTCAGTTCGGGTATTGCGGCAAATTTTGCGACTTCGGAGTTTATTCTCTGGGTTCGTATTTCAGAATCCGGAACAAGTTTTCCGTCAACAGACATGCGAGCGGAATTTCCCTCGAGAACAGTGTCGAGTTTCAAATTTTTCAGGCTCGCAGCAATGCCGTCTATATCGTCGGAGCTTAGGTTCCTCTCGAGAAGCCCGTATGCGACTGTCCTATAGTGGGCTCCCGTATCCACATGCATATAATTCAACGCCGCCGAGGATTCCCGCGAAACGCTTGATTTACCTACCGCCGCCCCTCCGTCAACCGCCACAACTATGAATTTTTTGGAAGCTTCGCGCGCGCCATTTAAAACTTCAAAAAATTCCCTCCAAGTTTTCGACACGCATCCGGGATTCTCTATACTTATAAACGGCCTTCCGAATCCACTGAAACAACCCGACACCGCAAAGCTCATCGCCATTCTATGGTCGTCAAACGTCTCGACCTCTACGGGAATATGCGAAGACAGCTCCCTGACAAAATTTTCCCTTCCAAAAGGTTTTATTGACAGGCTATCTTTCTCCGCCGAAACACAGTCGCAAAATTTTGCAATCTGCGAACGCACCGCTTCAACCCTGTCGCACTCCTGTTTGCGGGTATGCGACAATCCCGATATTTTAATCGGATTTCCAAAGAACATCGAAATTGCAGCCAAAGTCAGGAAAGTGTCTGAAATATCGTTAAAATCAAGACTTGCGGACTTTCCGATAAAATTAGACACCCCGCGCACGAGAATATCTCCCCCCACAATGTCGGTTTTTACCAGCCCGAGTTTTTCCAAAACTTCAATAAAGCGCAAGTCGCCCTGAATAAGCTTACTCGACCCGAGTCCCTCCAAAATAACGGCACCTCCGACCACAGAAGGCAAGGCGGCAAAATAACTCGCCGCCGTGGCGTCGGGCTCAACGTCGTACACGCGCACATCATTAAACTCATTGCTCCTCTTAAAGGAAAATTTATAATTGTCAGAAAGGCATTTTATGCCAAATCCCTCCATTACCCGCAAAGTCAGATTTACAAAGGGCTTTGAAACCGTATCTCCTTCAAGATAGACGTCGAATCCAGCCCAGGGCGCAACCAACAGCAGGGCAGAAAGCAACTGGCTCGATTCCGAGGCGTTTATTTTAACCTTGTCCGCCGAAATTCCGTGGGTCCGCATTTTGAAGGGAAACGCATTTTCCCTCCCCAAAAATTCAAATTCCGTTCCGCAAGACTTTAAAGCGTCAATAAGGCCTTTTTGCGGACGCCTATACATGGCCTCGTCCGAATCGAAAGTATATTCCCCGCCTTTTTTCAACGCCGCAAAAGCAGTTAGAAAACGGGCCGCAGTTCCGGCGTTCCCAACGAATATATCAGCCCGCCCGGCCTGGCTTTCAAAACCTTGAGACGCGATTTCAATATCGCTTCCGCTGAATTTCACAGAATACCCAAGTCCATTCAAAGCGCTTGCCATCACTTCAGTGTCGCGCGAAAAAAGCGCGTTCCTTACGATTGTCCGCCCCCCGGACAGCGCCGCGAGAATCATCGCCCTATTAGTTATGCTCTTAGAGCCGGGAAGTTTTACAGATGCCCGAGCAAAGCCGTCGAATGGTATTACTGTCAGATTATTTTGCATTGCCGAGGGCGTCCCTATAATTTTTTGCCTTGCGCAGTATTTGCCCGACATATTCGGTATCCGAATTTTCAAGAGCGGAAATTAGTTTTTGCAGATCCGCGGAAAAGTCTTTAAGCGCCGACAATATCTGGATTTTATTATCCGCGCAAATGGAATCCCACATTTCCGGGGAGCCGGAAGCCACGCGCGTGGTGTCGGCAAATCCTGGGCCGGAATAATCGCGCAGATCCCCGCCCGAAAATTCCGACGACTGCGCGCAGAGTACGACTGCCAGCAAATGCGGCAAATGGCTCACATGGGCCACTATCGAATCGTGCATGTCCGGATTCGCAAAAAAGACTTTCATTCCCAAATTCTTCCAGAGCTCCCCCAGAACCTTTTGCCCCAACTTGTTCTCGTTTTTTTCCGCGACCACAAAGCACGGCCTGCCGGTAAAAAGCGACGAATCCGCATAATCAATGCCTATTTTTTCAGAACCAGCCATCGGGTGTGATCCTATAAAAGAAGCGCCGGTATTTTCCATTATTTTTGAACAATCGCGGCAAACGGAACCTTTTACGCTGCCTACATCGCTGACGAGGGCTCCTTTCTTCAAGGATTTCGAGACCTGGGCCAATAGGCGCGCTATCGTCGAGGTTGGGGTGCATATTAAAACCAAATCCGCATCTTTTACGGCTTCCCAAGGAGTCTCGCACACGGCGTCAAATATGTCCCCACGAGCCTTGCATTTTTCGCGTGTGGACGGGCTGCGCGACCAGGCCGATATTTTTCCGGCAAGTTTCTTTTCCTTTAAAGCAAAAGCGAAAGACGCCCCCAGCAAACCCGTTCCGAGAATTGCCACTTTATCAAAAAAAATCATCTGCCATAAGCTAACATAAAAAAAAACATATGCAAACAGAAAAGCTTTCGGCAATTCCACAAACTGCGCTTTATGCGATGCAGCCGACACAAAAAAAGTTCGCGGCCACAATCGCCCGCGAACTTCATATTTTTTGGAGGCATTCGATTAGGCTCCGCAGCCTCCGTCCTTATAGCCGCAATCCCTGCAAGAGCGGCATTTCCCGTCGAACACATACGCGAAAGAATGGCAGCGCGGGCAAGTCAATGCCGTTCCCAATCCGCCGGCTTTCTTAGGTTCTGCCTTCTTTGCAGACGGCGCGCTCGAAAGCGGCAATTCCGTTTGCAATGGAGTTTTTGAGACGGAATGTATGGATAGCTTTGCGGTGTCGTTCGAGAACATTTGGCTTATATAGTTCTGATCCAGAGAACGCAGCCTGCGGCCGTTTTCCGACGGGAACATCCAATCGAGAAGCTGCATGAGCAAGTCCACTATGCTCTTACAAGTATGGATTTCCGGCTTGTCTTCGTCGTTATAGTCTCCTATGCGAACCCAACCGGCGGGGTCAAAGGACATATAGCGGAAAGATGATACAAATTCGTCGAATGGAACGCCGTACTGCAAGGCGATGGAGAAGGCTTTACAGAAAGCGTCAAACATTCCGTTTATGAAAGAGCCGCCTTGTCCCAGTCTGCCGAATATTTCGGCGCAATAGCCGGTCTCGGAAATTCCGACAGTCATAAAACCGTTGATGTCGTCGCCTATTGTAAATTTCACGGTTTGGCCCCAGCGCCTATATGGCAAGCGCTTTCTTATCGGGTTGGCGTGCTCCTGTATCCGTATTTGCGTGGCGGTCTGAAGTATATTCTGCCATGCGTCTTGTATTTCGCTCGAATCGAGGCGCGTACTGTAAACTGCATTTGCCTTTGAGCCGTCGCGATAAATAGCTATGCATTTTACGCCTAAGTCGTGGCTCTCGATAAGTCCGTTTACGATATCATCCTCCGTCGCCGAAGCAGGCATGTTTATTGTCTTTGACGAAGCTCCGGAGATAAAGGGCTGCAGGGCTCCCAACATTTTAACGTGCCCGGCCGTGGCTATGCAGCGAGTACCTCCAAAGGCAGTATTCGCGCAATCGAACACCCGCAAAGTGGCTTCGTTTATCCATGGAATGCCCTCCATATGGCCGCAGCCAAAATACAAAGACATATCAGCCACGGGCAATTTGCCCTTCTCGGATAAATCGGTAAGACGCTTGAAGAACTGGTGATATTCGTCGTCGTCCCTAAACATTCCGATTCTGGATATAATCTCCTTACAGATTTCACCGCCGTTGCCTATTTGTTTCAGAACCTCCAACCTGTCTGAGACTTTCTTAGCCTGCAAATAGTTTTCCGCTCCGGCGAGCCCGGATACCTCAGCGACTATTGTAAGTATCTGTTCAAAGGAATACCCTAATTTTGAAAGGCCGAGAGGAACAAGTCCGTTAATTAGGGTCATGGTGCCGCCGCCGCTGAGCTGCTTATGCTTTACCAAGGAATATTCAGGCTCCGCAGAGGTTGTTCCCTCTTCATATATGCCCAATGGTGCGCTTATGGTACCCGTAGGAGCTATGCATGAAACAAAGCTGTTTCGGAAAGAATCCGCTTTCTGTACTGTAGCCCACAACTCACCGGCTTCCGACACAACGGCTTTCCATTCGTCGCCAAGCGTGACATCGCCGTCCAAGCTCAAATTGAATCCGCGCACGGCGTCCTCCGGGGAGAAGGAATCTTCAGCGGGCAATTCGGAATGTTTTATCTTGGAGTTGTATTTCAATCCGTAAGCCTTCTTTAATTCCTCGTTCATCAAGGTATGCATGTTTATTACTTTGCGCATGCTGCCTTTTATCACCGGGAATTTTGCGAAGGCTCCCAAAGCGTCGGATAGCCTCGCGCTCACCTCGTAGCAAGCCGATGTGAGCAAGGACGCCAAAGCAGCCGCTATAGCCCTGCCGTTTGAAGAGTCGTACGGAATGCCCAACGACATCAACAGGCCACCTATATTGGCCATTCCAATTCCCGTTGTGCGATAATTTACGGTATTTATTGCTATGTCGGGTATCGGGAAGCCCCCTCTTGAAACATTCATGTCCGCAGCCATCATGGCGATTTGAACGGCCGCCTTAAATTTCTGTATGTCGAATTTGCCGTTGCGATAAAAGCGCAATACATTAAATGAACTCAAATTGCAGGAGCTAAACAGAGGCCCGAGGTATTCCGAACAAGGATTGCTGGTCTCAAGCTGGCATTCGTCGCGGAAGGTGCTCCAGAAATTAATGATGTCGTTATTGTGCAATCCCGGTTCGGCATTATTCCAGATGGCATTCGCCATCATTTTCAACAGCTCTACGGGATCGTATTCGCGAACTATATGCGACGGATCTTTTACCCAGCGAGTGGCATACTTTTCTCCCCTCTTGAAGGCCAGCCAAAATCCGCTCTTCATCGACACCGTATGGTTTGCATTCTGGTTTGAAAGGGTTTGGCCGTAAATGAGATCGTCCATAGCCGGGCTAAACGACTTATCCACCACAAACGGGAAGCTCAAAAGCATTTTTGCGGCTATTTGCTCTTCCGGCGTACCGTCGGAAAGTTTTTGTTCGGCAAGCTTGCGCAATCCGTATTGGACATTGTGCTCTTGAAGGATTACCTTTGCCACTTCCTCTTGCTTGAACTTAGTTTTTACAAATTCAAACACGTCCGGATGGTCGGAGTACAAGACTACCATTCTCGCGGCTCTGCGCGTCTTGCCGCCGGATTTTATGGCGCCGGCCATCTTATCCCAGCCCCTGTCGAAAGATAGGGGACCCGATGCCGAACCTTTTCCCGCTATGGGTTCTCCTTCGCTCCTTATTGAGGAAATGTTTATGCCTATTCCGGAGCCGCTTGAGAATATGCTGCCTTCAGTGTATTGATGGCGGAGTATTGCCTCCATCGAGTCTTTTACTCCAAGTATAAAGCATGCGCTTGCTTGGGGATTCGCATATGCATTAACCGCCTTGCGGGCTTCGACTTCCCCGTTTTTGACCTCCACACCATAGTACGCGTCATTTCCCTTATTGCCGAGTATTCCGCGCAAATCCGGCCTGCCCCAACGCCACTGTTCCCAATGCCCTATGTTAAACCACACTGGACTATTCGGCGCCCATATCTGGTGTACGAGCATATACTTCATTTCTTGATTGAACACCAGGGCGCTCTTCGTGTCGGCAAAATATCCCAGCTGGAAGCCCCAAACCGTATATGTATTTGCGATGCGGTCGAAGACCTGCTTTAGGGAATCTTCGTATTCCGGAGTTTGAGGATCTTTTCCGAATATGTATTTGCTCACCGTAATTTTCAAAGCGTTTTCGCCCCAATGCTCCGGGACTAAAACTCCTTTGCGCTCAAACACGGTTTCTCCAACGGCGTACATTTTTACATCGTGCTTCACCCATTTTACAGTATCATAGGCAAAAGTTCCCTCTTTGGTGAACACACGGTTTATCTTAAAGCCCTTGCCTGCCCCTTTCTTACCCAGATCAATTACCTGACCGCCGTCGACTGTAATCTTTGCCATATTCCCTTTTCTTTCTCAGTTAAATTACAAGATTTATAAATTCCTTTCAATCCGCCGCAGAACAAAACCCTATTTCCAAAGCGAACTAAAATTCAATGTTTCACAATCCGAAACATATAATTCTCATGATAGAAAAACTCTCATAATCGATACTTGTCAACGCTTTTTCATTTTTTTAACGTAATATTTTAATTATTTTATTATCAAGATTTTAGATATATAAATAAGAACAAAATTTACTATTTAAAAAATTAAAATTTTTTTAGAAAAAACGCGCAAAAAACCTTGCAAACCCCCCAAGCCTTTTAAATAGGGACTTTGTAAAAAATTCGCCCCTTTCCCCTTGGAATTTTCTCCTCGATTTTCTTACAAGAAAATTGCGGTCAAATTACTCAAAGACACTTTCTCAGACTCTCATCATGCCCCAAAATAATCTCATATGGAAACAAAAGCCCCTGATGCCGCCATAAAATTCAAAAGAAATACCCTATTTAAAAGTCCGCCTTAGCCCAAATAGATAAAGGCAGCACCAAGCCATTCCCCGAAGGCTTGAGGACAAGCTCTCCGCACTCCACAACAGGCTTTATTCTGCGCGAAAAATACTGCCTTATCATATTCGCGGCCATCAGGGAAGACGCTTCTATGGAATATAGAGTCATCAAAACAAACATAGGTTTGGAAGAAAGCAGGTTCGAGCAACTTGCCAGAAGTTCCGGCAGCATTTTTTCCAACTTCCACAATTCTCCACGGGGGCCGCGTCCAAAAGCCGGCGGATCCAAAATTATGGCCTCATAGCGTGCTCCTCTGCGCTCTTCGCGGCGCACAAATTTAAGGGCGTCGTCCAATATCCAACGTATAGAGTCGGAAGGCAATCCGCTAATATTCTGATTCTTGCGAGCCCAATCTACAGACGGCTTTGACGCGTCAACATGCGTCACAAAAGCCCCCGCTTCCGCCGCAACCAAAGATGCGCCGCCAGTATATCCAAAAAGATTCAACACCCGCGGCCTATTGATTTCCATTCCGCGCTCAGAGTACGGAACAAATCCCGCAAGTTTTTCATCGATATACTCCCAATGGGGTTTCTGCTCCGGAAATACTCCAAGATGCTTGGATCCGTCCATGAATTTAGTGGAAAATTTAATCTTCCCATACTCCAAAACCGGAGGAGAGAATTTTCCGGAAAATTCCCAATGCGAATCATTGCTTCCTTTATCGACAAAACGGGCGTGCGCCCTATCCCATAAGTCGGGGCGAAGCGGCGACCACCACGCCTTGGGTTCGGGACGAATAACCATACAGTGTCCGAACCTTTCAAGCTTTTGTCTTTCGCCGCTATCGAGCAGTTCGTAATCAACCCACTCAGCGTCGAGTATTCGAACGGTATCCAACATACTATAACTATTTAAGAGCTTTTAGAGCCTCCGCCAAATCCACGCGCCCCTCGTATATGGCCTTGCCCACTATGGCTCCATGCAAATTAGAATTTTCTTTTGAAAGGGCATCTATTGCAAGAATGTCGTCCAAACACGACACACCTCCGCTGGCTATCAGCTCCGCGCCGTGCTCCGACAAGGCTTTTGCCATTGCCCTTTGCGCGGGAATATTAGGCCCGGAAAGCATTCCGTCCGTAGATATATCTGTATATATGAAAGTCCCCACACCGCCTTTAGCCATTAAAACAGCCAAATCGAGAGCCGAGATGTCAAGCACGTCAACCCAGCCGTGAACCGCAACCATTCCATTTTTAGCGTCTATTCCCACGGCCACTTTTCCACCATACTCTCCTGCAATATTAAGCGCCTTTTCCGGAGATTTCGCCGCGAGCGTGCCTATTATTGCCCTGTCAACCCCCGCGTCGAGAGCCGCCCTTACGGCATCGATATCGCGCATTCCTCCGCCGAGCTCAACAAACATTCCAAGAGACGATATCGCCTCTATGATTTTTAAATTCCTCATTCGGCCATCAAAGGCTCCGTCCAAATCCACGACATGTATTCTGTCGCTTCCGGAATCCGCAAAAAATTTTGCGGCATCGACGGGATTCTTGTAATACACGGTCTTATCGTCCGCCAATCCCTGTTTAAGGCGCACGCATGCCCCGTCTTTTATATCTACGGCAGGATATATCTTCATTTCTTATCCGACTTATCGCCCACTACTATCCTAAATCCTACCATGCGGTTGCGCTGCCTGGAATCTACCTGAACTACCGCCAAATCAAGCATCTCGTCAGTCGAGGTCTGGGCGCTGCCGCCCATAGTGAGCGCAAATCTGTCGTCGGAATTGTCCGAGATTACATATTCGGCCACATTTCCGAGAAGGTCGTAAAAACCCTTGTCGTTTGGTTTTTTCGAGCCTACAGCGTGGGTCTTTCCACCGCTATTCATGTTATTCCACGAAAGTTCGTCTAAATTTACATAGCGAAGTTCTCCTATGGCGTCTGCGAAAACCTTCTTAGAGGGCAAAGAAACGTCTTTTGCCAATATCCATGAGAGCCTTGTGCAGAATCTTGTTGCGTCGTCAAAGGTCACGGAATCCACCGGATTGCCGGCGCTTTCCGAATTTCTGCTCGGATTTTCCTGCATGACGAGCTTGAATAGCTCTTGAGAGACTTCGTGCTTAAGCATTTTTACTCCGTTTATATCCCGCAAATCTTCTAAAACCATTTTTTGTATTTTAGCGATATCCTTGGACATGTAGTTTATATAGCGCAGACGCAATACCATATCCGAAGGTATTATCTGACTTCGGGGAAAATCGCTTTTGAACTGTTCGACTTTCCTTATCAGATTTCCAGATATTCCCACAGCGTCTCTCACTTCGCCCTTTAAGAGGGCCGACTCCATTTGCTCCTCCTGGTTTAATATCTCCTTTGCAAATTTCCAACTGTATGTATCCTCCTTCTTGCGATTAAAATCGCTAAGTTTTTCTTCGGAGGCATGTCTGCTCTTGGGGAACAATTTATTCAAACTGCGCTGAGTTTCTTCCGCGTCTGAATAGGCCTCCGAAGCGGCAAGAAATTCGCCTTTAGACTCAAGCTCTGCGGCTTTTTTCTCGAAATTCTCTATTTTGAGCTGCAATTCCGTAGATTTTAGAGATTCAAGTTCCACATCAAGCTTTTGCATGCGCGCGAAATCGGTATAAACGGAAGTCGGATAAAGCGAGTTGAGGCGCACTAAAATTTCTATAGTCTTTTCTAATTCAACGCGGGCCTTGGTCCAATCTTTATCCTCAAGAGCCTTATTGGCAGCGTCTTCATGCTCCATTGATTCCATATACAGGGGGCGAGCCTGCAACATTTTCACCTCGCGGTCGAAGCGCACAAGTTTGCGAATGTCTTTATATGAGGATTGGGGAAAGTCGTTATTGATCTTCGACTGAAGATCAAAGGCTTCGCGGAAGGCCTCGAGGGCCTTGTCAAACTCGCCGGCTTCCTCAAACTTTATCGCAGAAGCCTCGACGCTGGCAAGTTTTTCGGCAAAAGGCATGGCCTCTACATCATTGAGGCGCACCTGCAACTTCATTAGCCTTTCCGCAGGAGTCCTATCCATCGTCCGCGATTTGCTTATATATATCTCCTGCAAAGCTATGGCTTTTTTTAACTTCTCTATGGCCTCGTCGGGAACGTTCTGAGAAACCGCTGCCGCCTTTTCAAATTCAGCTTCCAAACTTTCTGACTCCATAAGTATGGCTCTCGCATCTGCGTCGGGATCCACATACACATAGTCGTCTTCCATCTTCCCTCCGGGGCCGAGCATGGCAACTCCATAAAATGCCCCCAGTATGAGAACGATTCCCAATATGATAAAAATTACTTTTAAAAACTTCATCTTAAAATCAGTTGGTTTTTTTAACCTCTATTATATCGTGGGGGGCGCTCTCTTTTTGGCCGGCTCCCGAAACGCGTATGTAGCGCGCATTCGCCCTCAACTCCGCCAAGTTGTGGGCCCCCAAATATCCGAGACCGCTCTGTATGCCTCCGGAATATTGCCTCAAAGCCTCGTCAAGGGAACCGGACACTTCTTTTAACGCCTCTACTCCCTCCGCAGTCACCTTGTCTGTCTTATTGGAAATATCGTGTCCGTATCTGGCGGCGCTACCTGCCTTCATCGCGGCCAGGCTCCCCATGCCCCTATACTGCTTGTACATTTTTCCGTTAATTTCCATTACTTGCCCCGGCGCCTCCGGGCAACCCGCCAAAAGGCCCCCGCATATCATGCAATCGGCAAGCGTAAGCGCCTTGACCATATCGCCGGATTTTGTAATGCCGCCGTCGGCTATCGTGGTCACCCCGACTTCCCGCGCGGCTTTAGAGCATACATACAACGCCGTCAACTGCGGTATACCTACTCCAGAAATTATGCGAGTAATACATATTGAGCCAGGCCCCTGCCCTATCTTTATTGAATTTGCCCCGCATTTTGCCAAATATTCAACTCCCGCCGCGCTCGTCACATTTCCGCCTATGATAGTCAATTCGGGGAAGGCATCGCGTATGGCCTTTACTGTTGACCCTACTCCCTCCGTAAAGCCGTGAGCCGTTGACACGGCTGCCACGTCCAAACCGGCATCAACGAGATTGCCTACATGTCCTATTATGCGCTTAAAGTCCAACTCCCCGCCCGGAGTGCGCATCATTGCTATCGACGCCCCGCAGAGCAGCCTAAATTTTGAATCTCGCGAATGTTTTTGCTGGGCGCTTCGCTCCGATATTATACGCTCTATGTCGCTGAGAGTAAAGAGACCGCATAAGACGTCGTCTTTGTTTACGACAAGCAGCTTGTGGACGCCAAAATGCTCATCGAAGAAAGAATCCGCCACCGATATGGGATCGGCGCCAAGTTCGTCCTCGCGCACAGTAAACACGTCTTTGCGCGACGTCATCGCCTTAGACACCGACAAATTTCCATAGCGCTCCTTTACCACGCTCCCCGGCAGCAACCCCACAAGTTTGCGATTGGAATCGACCACCGGAAATGTGCGAAACCTAAAACTCTTATCGGCGACCAGATTTAGAACGTCCCCGATTTTCATATCCGGAGAAATTGTGGCGGGCTCCCTTATTAGCCCGTGTATGTAATTCTTCACGCGAGACACTTCAAGAAGCTGCTCGTCTTGCGTCATATTGCAATGTATGAGGCCGAGCCCCCCGTTGCGCGCCATTCCTATGGCCATCTTTGACTCCGTCACGGTGTCCATATCCGACGATATTATCGGCAGGCTCAAACTTATAGATTCGGAAAGCGAAGTGTCGAGGCGAGTCTGGCGGGGAAGAACCTCAGAATATTGCGTTGCCAAAGATACGTCGTCGTAGGTGAGTCCTTCGCGGGCATTTGCGGAAAAGAACGCGTCTGCGTCCAAAAAGAATTTATCGTCTATAGCGTTGCTCATATCTTCTCGATTTTCCCTAAGTGGAATTAGGGTTGGTAAAGGCGGCTGTCAAACCTTTTTTTACTCTGCAAAACGCATTCCATGGCAATGCATTAAAATTATTTCAAAAAAAAGGGAGGCACCCTTTGGCAACCTCCCCCTGTGAAACAATACATATACTATTTCATGCGCTTAAAAAGAAGAGCTCCGTTGTGTCCGCCGAAACCGAGATTCGTGCTTATAACAGTGTCCACTTTTACTTCTCTTGCAGTATTTGGGACATAGTCCAGATCGCAATCGGGATCGGGATGTTCGTAATTGACAGTCGGGGCTATTATTCCTGTTTCTATTGTCTTGGCGCAAACAACAGCTTCTATTGCCCCGGCGGCGCCGAGAAGATGTCCCGTCATTCCCTTTGTGGAGCTCACCATCAATTTCTTTGAATGCGGACCGAAAACTTTGTGGATCGCCGCCGTCTCGAACTTGTCGTTATAGGGAGTTGAAGTTCCGTGGGCGTTGATATACTGAACGTCCTCAAGAGCCACTTTCCCGTCTTCCATAACTTTCTTCAGGCAGTTCGCCAAACCCCTGCCCTCTATATCTGGGCTTGTGATATGATACGCATCGCACGAAGCCCCGTATCCGGCAAGCTCGCAATAGATTTTTGCACCGCGCGCAACCGCATGATCGTAGCGTTCAAGCACGACAATCCCCGCGCCTTCTCCCATCACGAAACCGCAGCGATCCGCGTCAAAAGGCCTTGATGCCCTCTGCGGCTCATCATTAAAGTTGGTAGCCATAGCTTTCATGGCGCAGAATCCGGCAAAACTAAGAGGAGTGACGGCAGCTTCGCTGCCGCCGGCTAAGATAATGTCTTCGCTTCCATTCTGCAGGTGTAAAAGAGCCTCGCCTATTGCGTGCGAGCCAGTAGCACAGGCGCTCACAACACTGAAATTCACACCTTTTGCCCCCAAATCTATGGCAACCACGCCAGAAGACATATTGGACAGCAAATTGGGTATCATAAATGGGGAAACTCTTCTCGGCCCGCGCTCTATAAAGGCCCGCGACTGTTTCTCTATGGTGTCCATGCCCCCGACACCGGAGCCGATTATAACGCCGAAACGTTCCTTGTCTATTTTATCGAGATCCAGGCCGGCGTCCTTCACAGCGAGTCTGGCTGCAGCAACCGCAAAATGCGTATATCTGTCGCTGCGCTTGGCCTCTTTCGGATCCATGTACTTTGCGGCGTCAAAATCCTTGCATTCGGCGGCTACCCTGCAGTTGAGCTCGGTAGCGTCGAAGAGGGTCACCGGGCCTATTCCTATCTTAGAATGGGTCAGCGAGTCCCAAAAAACTTCGACCCCGTCGCCGAAAGACGACACCACTCCCAATCCTGTGACAACAATTTTTTGTCTATCCATAATAAAATCTCCTTTTGGAAAGATAAAATCTCCTTTTGGAAAGCGGATTAAATATTAAAGCAAACCCCGCAAAATAAAAGCCGGGTTCCTCCTGCAAAAAACAACCCGTTCAGCTACTTATGCTGCGACGGGCCGGCGAAATCGACAAGGCGCAAGAACGTTTTATTTCTTGCTCTTTTCCTTGATATATTCGATAACCTTGCTCACCGTAGTGAGTTTCTCCGCGTCCGACTCGGGAATTTCCCCTCCGCCAATCTGATCCTTAAACTCGTCTTCAAAAGCCATGATGAGTTCAACGGTGTCCAGCGAATCGGCTCCGAGGTCATCTATAAAGCTGGCCTCGGGGGTGATTTGCTCTTCATTGACGCTGAGCTGGTTTACGATTATTTCTTTTACTTTCTTTTCGATATCTGAGTCTGACATGATGGTGTCTTTATATTGTTATTTTTATTAACTCATATATGAGATTTTGGCGACTCAAACCCTTTTTACACTTTTTGTAAAGTTTTTTTTATTTCTTTATTTCTCCATAAATAGAACAAAAGCTCGATAAAAACCAGAGAATCCATATTTTATGTTTAAATAAAAATTGGGAACTTCCAGAATTCCCAATACTTAAAGATAATATTAGAACAAAAATTGGAACAAATTCCGCCGCGATTTTCGTATCTTGCAAAACTAAATATAGTTAAAAAAATAAAAATCGAAAAAAAAGCTTTTAATTTATCGTCAAAGGTTCACACTTCCCGCCCAAAATCTTTCGCCAATTATGGAAGATTTATAAAATCATAAACTCGATTATTATGAAAAAAGGATTATTCGCTATGAGCGCCCTATTTGGCGCTACGGCGGTTTTCGGTTCCGGCTTTCAAACCCTGGAACAAGGCGCCTCTAATTTGGGAACGGCTCTCGCCGGTTCCTCTGTCAACGCAAATGCGGACGCTTCCGCCGCATTTTGGAATCCTTCATCGGGATTCAATGCCGGCCTAAAAGTAGGCGAAACTAAAGTCGACTTGGCGGGAAATATCGTAATCTCCAAGTTCGACTTCGTATGTACCAAAGCAGTTTCCAATTTCCCGCCAGATCCAAATCCCATAGACGGAAGAACCGGCAAGAGCGGCGACGCCGGTTGCGTGAACGTTGTTCCGAACTTTTTTGTTCTCCACCAACTCACAGAAGATATCCTTCTGTCGCTGTCGGTGACGGCTCCCTACGCCCTTGAAACAGACTACGATGACGACTGGGTCGGAAGGCAAATGGCCCTAAATAGCAATCTGACCACTTTCGATATCAATCCGAGCGTGGCGTACAAAATAAACGATTATCTGTCTATATCTGGAGGCGTTTCAGCCCAGTGGTTGCACGCAAACCTTTCATCATCTCCCGACCTTATAAATGAATATACCGTCACAGGTTCAAGTTGGTCGGTGGGAGGCAATATCGGCTTTACTGTCAACTACGCCGAAGACGGACGTTTTGGATTCCAATGGAGAAGCGAAGTCAGCCACAATATTACCGGAAACAACCATAGAAACGACAGCGTAATATATCCTGTTGAATGTGATCTGGATCTTCCCCAATCGTTTACAGTAGGCTGGTATCAAAGGCTCCGCGGGGACCTCAAACGTTTTGCGCTGATGATTGATTATTCATACACTCTGTGGTCATGTTTCGATAGGCTCTATATATCGAACACCGCCGACCCGAGCAATCCCGCATGCAACCAAGATGAAGATTGGCGAAATACCTCCAGAGTCTGCGCCGGTATACACTTCTTCCCCCTTGAAAACGACGACCTCGTTATAAGGCTCGGTACGGCATGGGACCAAACTCCCATAAAAGACTCAAAACACCGCTATGCCAGAATCCCCTGCACCGACAGAATTTGGTTCTCCGGCGGCATAGGTTACAAATATGAGAATTTTAATATAGACCTGGCATACACATACATACTATTTTGCGACGAACCAAATATGAATGATAAAACTACTATAAACGGCCTACCCTTCAGTTCTGAAATAGAAGGCTATTTTGAAGGAAGAGCCCATGTGGTTTCAGTACAAATAGGCTATAAGTTTTAATATTTTATATACGCAAAATGCCGCCTTTAAATAAAGGCGGCATTTTTATGCTTGACGGATTTGAAACTTTCCGCAACATCACATTTTTTATCAACATGGAAACGCTTATGCCAACCCAAGAAGAAACACGCACCCTCACCGTTCAAAATAAGATGGGGATTCACGCACGCCCTGCGGCAATGATTGTGCGCATTTCCAATAAATACTCGGACACAGACGTCAAAGTCGAAAAAGACGGCGAAGAGGTCAACGGTAAAAGCATTATGAGCCTCATGATGCTCGCAGCTGGTAAAGGCTCGCAAATAAAATTCATAGCCGAAGGCGAAGACGCTTCGGCTATGCTCGACGAAATTGAGGACCTTTTTAATCGCAAATTCGACGAAGAATAATTGACAATTTCATTTTTAAAAAGCAAGCCCCCGAAGATTTATATATCTTCGGGGGCTTGCTTTTTTCGGAATCTTTGAACAAAGGCGAAAAATGAAATTACGTCCCAACCTAACTGCGCCTGCGCTTCATCGCCACAAACGCTAAAGCCGCAAATCCGAAAACCATTCCAATTTCCGCCGGTTCAGGTATGACATAAGAAAAGTCCACCATAAATACGCCTCCATTTTCAGCGTAAGTAGCCTTATAAGTAAACCCGGTCGCAGCATCTATATAGCTGTAAGCCCCATTATCTTCCGACTCTATTATGGATTTCAAAGAATCGTTCATTTGCCCGTCGGTAAAATTAAAGAGCCAGAGCTGCTCCCCCTCGGATATATTTGAATAAGCGAATGAATCCGCCCCTATATCTCCAGTGAGAGATTTACTATCAAGCACTAACACACAATTTTTAGATGCGGCAAAATCGTATGCGAACTTTCCGGAAATATAATCTATACTATTCACCATTAAATTCGAACCGTACACGCCAAAATTTCCGCCATTCAGCTTTACGGAACTCACCGTGTCAACATGCGATAGGAAGAGGGTACCACCTTTAACTTCCACGCTGCCTTTAAAGTTATTCCATCCGGACAGTATTTGAGTGTTTGTGCCTTCTTTTATTATATCTAAGACAGTATTATAAGAAGATCCGGGTTCGCTTATGGCCCCGCCGTATAAACTCGACGCCAAAGTATCGTTTCCCAAAGTCAAAATTGTATGATACGAAGGCGACCCGCCCGATATCACATAGGTGCTAATATTTCCGCTTGTGCCTTCAAGTTTACCTATTTTCGCATAAAACGGAATATCTACATTTTCAGCCACATATCCCAACTGAATGGAACCGGAATTCTCAATGGTGACAGAATCAAACGTCACATTGTATTCTGCGCCGTCCTTAATATATCCTCCAGCTTGAAGCACCCCGGAATTCTTGATTGTGACATTACCGAAAGAAAAAGTATCACGATTATCGACAGTCTCCCCGGAATCAACATGGGTTGAACCTTTTAGATACATAACCATAACAGGTCCCGTATCCGACCCCAAAGTAAGATTGTTTATCTTTGCCGACTCGAATACGTCAACGGCCACATAAACATCTCCGGAAGATGCGTTTTCAATTGTTGCATTTTCCACGGTTAAAGTTTTTGCGCGTATTTCGCTTGTCCCTGCGGAATTAAAAGACGTTTCAAAGTTGGAGATGCTTATATCCGAACCTTTATACGTGGCGACAGAAGAATTATACTGATGGTTGAGATAAAATGCGGCCTCTGCAAACAAAGTGCCTATTTTGAATGTATCCGTACCGTGCAAGTCTAATTGTGAGCGGCTTTTTACGAAACCCGTAAAAGAAAGAGTATCCACATCGGCGGAGCCCATCCAAGAATTTATGCGGGCTTCTGAATATTGGGTGGGATTCGCGGAATCGTCGGAACCTTTAAACTCAAAAGAGCCTATGTGGATATATCCCCCGCTGCTGTTATTTAAAATATAAAGGAATTGTTTTGCCATCAGGCTGTCGCTCTCGGAGCCGGAATATGTAAGCTTATTTATATTCATGCTCGAGTTTGAAGATATGCGATTCCCATAATCAATGGTATTTCCAGTAGTTCCGTCTTCCCTATAGTAAAATCCGCCGTTGAAATTTATCTCGTTTATATTTACACTTTTGCCGCATATATTCACCTGTGTTATTGGCTTGCCGCTGCCGTAATCCCCATAATTTATTCCGTCTCCCGTAAAATTCAAAACACCTAAGAGATTTACATCTTTACTGTAAGACCCGGTTATAGCAGTTCCTCCACCTATCTCGGCCGTAAAATTTATCCAAAAGCGATGGGTAGTGGCGTTTACTACGCTATTCTCTGTAAATGTCACGTCCATTCCGTTTGTCGTATAAAACTCCGAATTTGTGTTTAGGGTGCCATCCAAGGTTCCCCCTGTCATATTTATTGTGCCCCCATTGACATTTAAAGAGTTAATAGTACCCCCTGTAATATTTACCGCCCCCGGATTGTCGGGATCGGCAAGATTATTTATCGTACCCAATACATTATGGGTTGTGGAAGAACCTTCGAGCGATATCACCCCGGAATTATTGATATTGCCAAGATAGAAATTAGCAGAATTGTTTTCCTGGTTGTTGCTGCCCAAGCGCAAAACCGAGTTGGCTCCTACAACAGAAGTCGCATTTTCTCTAACAGAATATACGCCGTCGTCGGATTTTGAAACGCCAAGCCGCATTTCATTAACATAGTCAGACACTTGAAAAGAGGCCGACGCTCCATCGGCTGTATCAGTCGTCTTGACATTGACTTTGTTCAGGTCCACTAAAGTCCAATTTGAATATCTTGTAAGAGTATCGTCGACAAAGGTGTTTGCATAACCGTATATTCTTACGTTTTTACCGCCGGTGACAGAGAGGGTGTCGTTCACGGTGAATATATTGTTATCGTGATTACCGGCCTTACCGTCGAGATTCACCGTTATAAAGCTAAAATTGTTTGAGGAAGTCCTAAACTCAAAAGAGCTGTCAAAGCCCACATCCATATTCTCAACAGTTAAGGGGACGCTGGCGTTATGAAAACTGGGATAGAGCTGCCAAATGTAGCCGGGATCCGGAGTTTCTCCGTTGCGATATGGATTATTCTCCTTATCCGTAGTACCCCCCTGATAAGCGGCAAAAATTACGCTATCGCCCGGTTGGGGTTTATAAATTTGAGCGGGGGCGGCGGTTTTCAATTTCTCGGCATCTATTACGCCGTCGGTCATAACATCGGAAGCCAGATACCAGCAACGGTCACTGCTACATTGCCACGCCGTATTTCCACCAGTACTAGAAGACGACATTTGAGTCGATTGTATATAAACGTAAGTTTCGGCGTGAGCCGAAAAAGCACATGCAAATAAGAGTGCCACAACCGCTACAAATCTCATTTTCATAATAAACTCATAATCAAATTGAATTCGTTAGATTTCATTTCGGTTATTAGTATTATCTCATATAAAAGTCAATACGTTTTAATAAAATTCGAGTAAAATATTACTTATTATTCTGATAATTAGAATCTTATGAAAAATATAACAGTATTTATAAGGAAAAGTTTAACGAATAATATAAAAAGAATCCCATAAAAATGGGATTCTAAAGAAAAGATGGTTATATTCAAATATTTACAAAGATACTTAAAGGATAAATTAGGGCATCAAAAGACCGCCGTTTACTGATATGACCTGCCCAGTTATATACGACGCTTCCGGAGAGGCTAAAAATAACACTGCAGCCGCAATTTCATCGGCGACTGCCATTCTTTTCAAAGGCACGAATTTTGAAACGCCTTCAATTACCGCCGGAGGCAAAGAAGCCGTCATATCGGTTTCCACAAAGCCCGGAGCCACGGCATTCACCGTTATGTTGCGCGAAGCCACTTCCCTTGCGACCGATTTTGTAAAGCCTATCAAGCCTGCCTTCGCCGCCGAATAGTTTACCTGGCCGGCGTTGCCCATCTGCCCGGATACCGACGATATGTTTATTATTCTGCCCCAACGCGCCGAAACCATTCCGCGAATAAGCCCGCGGGTCATATGAAAGCAAGATGAGAGATTAGTGGCTATTACATCGTCCCATTCATCGTCCGTCATTCTCATAAACAGGTTGTCTTTGGTAATCCCCGCATTGTTTACGAGGACGTCAACACAGGTGTATTTCTTGATAACATTAGCGCAAAGTTCTTTTATTTCAGCGGGTTTTGAAACGTCTGCGGCGAACGCCTCGGCAATTCCGCCTTTGGACACTATGTCTTCGGCAACTTTGCCGCAAGAGGCCGGATTTTTGCTTACGCAAACCACTTTCGCCCCCGCATCGGCAAGCTTCAATGCTATTGCCCTGCCTATGCCCCTACCCGCGCCACTGACGAGCGCAACCTTGTTTTCAAGTATTTTTTCCATTTTTTAAGAGTACAATTTGCCCTAAAAAAATAAAAGCTTTTTGTTAAGAAATTTTGAAAAATGTGTTGAAAGTCTCCGCGAGTTTTGCCTTATTGAAAACTTCAATTTTTTTAGCAAAATCGAGTCAAAAAATCATGGGTAAATTAAAAAGAACACTACTGTCGTCGCTTATAAAAAAATTCGTGATGGCAATTACTGGCTTCGTGTTGGCGTCGTTTCTGCTGGTGCATATGCTTGGCAACTTGCAAATGCTTGAAGGCGGCCCCAACGCGATTAACGCATACGCGAATTTCCTGCAAACTCTGCCGTGGGAATTTCTCTGGGGCTTTAGAATAGTGCTCGCGGCATGCTTTGTGCTCCATTTCCTCACAGCATTCCTCTTGGTTGTGGAAAATAGAAACGCAAGGCCGCAAGCCTATGCGGTAAAGAAGAGTTTGGCGTCGTCGCCCGCGGCAAGAACTATGATTTATTCGGGCATAATAATATTACTCTTCGCAATAGTGCACATAATGCACTATACTGTCATAAATCTCAACCCGGAACTTAAAGAGCTCGATTGGGTGGCTACAAGCGGAATGTACGAGGGGAAGACTATTCACGACGTATATGCAATGATGATAGTCGCTTTTTCCAACGACTGGGTCGCAATAGCGTATATAGTTTCCATGATATTGATCGGTTTCCATCTGTCGCACGGCGTATCCAGCATGTTCCAGAGCGTAGGCATGCGCGACGAAAAATGGAGGTACCGCCTCAACGCAATAGCGGTAATATATTGCACGATTGTGGCGGCGGGGTTCTCGCTCAATCCGCTCTCCGTCTTGGTTTCAAAATATACCCCGTGCCAGATTCTCCCGCAAAAAGAAGTGATGAAACAGTTCGACGCCCAAAAAGCTCAAAATAAAACTCCTATTTTCATCGATTACAATTTTCTGAAGAACTGCAAAACCTGCTCTTCCACCGCGCCGGTAAAGGCGAAATAACCCAACAACGACAGGCAATATCATGTTGAATTTGGATTCAAAAATTCCTGAGGGTGAAATTTCAAAAAAGTGGTCAAACTTTAAATTTCACGCAAAACTCGTAAATCCGTCGAACCGCCGCAAATTCTCGGTAATAGTAGTGGGCAGCGGGCTCGCCGGAGCCAGCGCGGCCGCAAGCCTCGCCGAGCAAGGCTACAATATAAAATGCTTCTGCTATCAAGACAGCCCGCGCCGCGCCCACTCAATAGCCGCCCAGGGCGGCATAAACGCGGCCAAAAACTATCAGAACGACGGCGACAGCATTTACAGACTCTTCTACGACACCGTAAAAGGCGGAGACTTCCGCTCGCGCGAAGCTAATGTGTACCGCCTGGCCGAAGTTAGCGTAAACATAATCGACCAATGCGTGGCTCTCGGAGTTCCCTTCGCAAGAGAATACGGCGGATTGCTCGCAAACCGCTCCTTTGGAGGCGCCCAAGTGAGCCGCACCTTTTACGCGAGGGGGCAGACCGGACAACAACTTCTGCTCGGAGCCTATTCCGCCCTCGAAAGGCAAATAGGCCTGGGAAAAGTAAAAATGTACACCCGCCGCGAAATGCTCGACCTCGTAAAGGTCGACGGGCATGCCAAGGGCATAATCGTAAGAAATCTCGTCACCGGGGAAATTGAAAGATACGCCGCCGACGCCGTTCTGCTCTGCACGGGTGGCTACGGAAACGTATTTTATCTCTCCACAAACGCCCAAGGCTGCAACGTCACCGCGGCATATCGCTGCTACAAGCGCGGCGCGGGATTCGCAAATCCGTGTTTTACGCAAATACACCCCACCTGTATTCCCCAGCACGGCGACCAGCAAAGCAAGCTCACTCTCATGAGCGAATCTCTGAGAAACGACGGCCGCGTATGGGTTCCAAAGAAGGCTGAAGATTGCACAAAAAATCCAAACGACATTCCGGAAGACGCCCGCGACTACTACCTTGAAAGAAAATATCCAAGCTTCGGGAACCTCGCCCCGCGCGATATTTCCTCAAGGGCAGCAAAAGAGGCGTGCGACGACGGGAGAGGCGTAGGCCCCGCTGTAAACGGCGAGCGCCGCGGAGTATATCTGGACTTTGCCGACGCTATAAAACGCGACGGGCTCAAGACTGTCGAAGAAAAGTACGGCAACCTCTTTGAAATGTACGAACGCATAACAGGGGAAAACGCCTATGAAACCCCGATGCGCATATATCCCGCCTCCCACTACACGATGGGCGGACTCTGGGTAGATTACAACTTGCAGAGCACAATTCCCGGCCTTTTTGTCCTCGGCGAAGCAAACTTCTCCGACCACGGCGCAAACAGACTCGGAGCTTCCGCGCTCATGCAGGGGTTGGCCGACGGATACTTTGTCATACCCTACACACTGCCCGATTATCTGGCGAGAGTGGGAGCCAAAAACATTTCGACAGACCGCTCGGAATTCGACGAAGTCGAGAAGGAAGTCAGGGCCAAGATAGAAAAGCTCATGGCGGTCAAGGGCAACAAGAGCCCGCGCCAATTCCATATAGAGCTCGGGAAAGTCATGTGGGAATACTGCGGAATGGCCCGCTCTGAAGAAAGCTTAAAAAAAGCCTTGGAGCTAATACCCAAGATAAGGGAAGACTTCTGGAAAAATGTAAAGGTCGTGGGCACGGAAGACAACATCAACACCGAACTCGAACGCGCAGGAAGAGTAGCGGATTTTCTCGAGTTTGCGGAGGTAATGTGCCTCGACGCCCTAAACCGCAATGAGAGCTGCGGAGCCCACTTCAGGGTCGAATACCAGACCGAAGACGGCGAAGCAAAGCGCAACGACGCCGAATATTCCTATGCTGCCGTATGGGAATACGCAGGCGAAGGCAAGGCTCCCAACCTGTATAAGGAAGTCATCACCCACGACGAAGTAAAACCCGTCGTACGCTCATACAAATAATCAAAATTTAGGAAAAAAAGATGAAAGTACATCTCAAAGTCTGGAGACAGAAACAGGGAGCCGCAAAAGGCAAATTTGAAACCTATACCGTCGACAATGTCAGTCCCGACAGCTCGTTTCTTGAAATGTTCGACATTCTTAACGAACAGCTTGTCGCGCAAGACAAAGAACCGATAGTATTCGACCACGACTGCCGCGAAGGCATATGCGGCATGTGCTCAATGACCATAAACGGCATTCCGCACGGGCCGGAGCGCAAAACCACCGTATGCCAACTGCATATGCGCAAATTCAAAGACGGCGACACCATAGTCGTCGAACCGTGGAGAGCCGGGGCCTTCCCGCTGAAACAGGACCTTATTGTTTCGCGCGACGCCCTCGACCTCATACAGCAGGCGGGAGGCTTTATATCGGCGAGAATCGGCTCTCCTCAAGACGCAAACGCAATTCCGATACCAAAGGAAATCGCCGACAAGGCCATGGACGCTGCCGCCTGCATAGGCTGCGGAGCATGCGTTGCTGCTTGCCCGAACGCGTCGGCAATGCTATTTACTTCGGCAAAGGTATCCCACCTCAACTATTTGCCGCAGGGAGCTCCCGAAAGGAATCGCCGCACGATAGCGATGGTTGAGAAGATGGACGAGCTCGGGTTCGGCAACTGCTCGAATTACGGGGAATGCCAGGCTGTATGCCCAAAAGGCATAACGCTCGATTTCATCGCGAAGATGAACCGCGACTACGCAATAGCAAAAGCCGCCGAAGCCGCAAAGTAATCGGTTTTACGCAAAAACCGCACCGTTAAACGGTGCGGTTTTTTTTGCGCCAAATAAAATTAGCGCAACAGTGTTCCCGCTAATTTTTAGCTGCGTGCAGCAAGAGAAGAATTGCGCCGGAAATCCGCCCCTGCAACCTTGCCAAAGGCGCGAGGGCAAAGCGCGCAAAATGACAAAATAAAGGTTGCCAAAACAATAAAAATTCGGGAAAATGGCGCGACGTTCGCTTTTATACTGGCGTATTGTATATAAATAGTTAAATGCACGACCTTAAGCACATCAGAAATTTTTGCATAATAGCGCATGTTGACCACGGCAAGACGACGCTTTCAGACAGGCTTCTGGAGGCCACCGGAACCATACAGAAACGCGACATGCAGGACCAACTACTCGACTCTATGGATTTGGAGCGCGAACGCGGCATAACCATAAAGAGCCACCCTGTGACAATGCATTATAACTATCGCGGGGAAGACTACCTCTTAAACCTGATAGACACTCCCGGACACGTCGATTTTTCATACGAGGTATCAAGGTCCTTGGCCGCGTGCGAAGGGGCGCTGTTGCTAATAGACGCCGCGCAGGGGGTTGAAGCGCAAACCGTGGCGAACGCGCATCTGGCAGACCTGCAAAATCTTGCGATAATTCCGGTAATAAACAAAATAGATTTGCCGAGCGCCCAACCGGAAAAATGCAGAAGGCAACTTGAAGACGTACTGGCGATTCCAGCCTCCGACGCCATAGAGGCAAGCGGCAAGGCCGGAATAGGAATAGATTCAATTCTGCAAGCGGTAGTTGAGCGCATTCCGCCGCCAAAACTCGCGGATTACCCGGCTGCGCGAGCGTTGATATTCGATTCCGTTTTCGACACGTACAAAGGCGTGATATGCTATGTCAGGGTTTTTTCCGGAGCCCTCAAGCCCGGAGACGAGATTATGTTCATGAGCAACGGCCGGACGACCTCGATAAAAGAAGTCGGAGCCTTTAGACCCAACATGGTTTCGGAAAAAGTAATAGAGACAGGCTGTACAGGATATGTCGTCGGAAATATAAAAGACCTCACCGAAATACGCATAGGCGACACCATAACATCAGCCAACTCCCCCGCGCAGGAAATGTTGCCCGGATATAAAGAAGTAAAGCCTATGGTATTTGCCGGAATATATCCTGTGGACACATCGGATTACGAAAAATTAAAAGTATCAATAGCCAAACTTCAGCTCAACGACGCCGCTTTGGTATATCAGGCTGAGACGTCGGCCGCCCTCGGATTCGGTTTCAGATGCGGATTTCTCGGGCTACTACACATGGAGATAGTACAAGAACGCCTGCGCAGAGAATACGATCTCGACATAATTTCAACTTATCCGAGCGTGGTGTACAAAGTCAACCTGACAAACGGGACTCAAATAGAAATAGACAATCCCGTGTCGTTGCCGGATCCGTCGGTAATAAAAAGCATAGAAGAGCCCCTCATAAAAGCCCACATAATGATTCCGACGGAATCCATAGGCGATATTCTTGCGCTCATAGCAGAAAAGCGCGGATTCTGCAACCGCACAGAAAGTCTCGACGACACCCGCGTTATTCTGGAATGTACCCTGCCCTTAAACGAAATCCTTATTGATTTCAACGACCGCCTAAAAAGCATAACCCGCGGATACGGCAGTATGGACTACGAAAATGCCGGCTATGCGGAGTCAAAACTGTTAAAGCTCGACATTCTCGTGAACGGCGAGCAAATAGACGCATTTTCCTCCATAGCGCATGTGGATAAATGCGAGGGCAAAGGAAGAGCTCTCTGCGCAAAATTAAAGGAGATATTGCCGCGCCAGATGTTTAAAGTGGCCATACAGGCGGCTACCGGGGGCAAAATCATAGCAAGAGAAACTCTCGGCTCATTCCGCAAAGACGTCACCGCAAAATGCTACGGCGGAGATATAACAAGAAAGCGAAAGCTTCTCGAGAAACAAAAAGAAGGCAAAAAGCGCATGAAACAAATAGGGAAAGTCGCCATACCGCAAGAGGCGTTCGTAAACGTTCTAAAGAATACCCAATAATCTGAATCCGCGAAACGCGAAAACCTACAAAAAAAAATGTTCGGATTTTATACAAGCAAGAAACGCAAAGACGCCAAAGCCCTATTCTCAATGGCGTGCAAAGTTTACGATTACCGCCGGGATTTAATGGCCGAACGCGATGCCGCAAGCATGGCCGACATGATAGAAAAACTCGACGAGTTAATACTCGACGGCAAAGTTGGCACGCAAGAATACGACTCCACCGCAGACTCCCTAAAGAAACTAATGCGCAAATGCGGGGGTACAATTTATCCTGTAAACACCATAGGAGACTATGTAGATACGATAATAGTCGCGGGAATCCTCGCCATAGGCATAAGAAGCTTTTTCATTCAACCCTTTAAAATTCCGACAAACTCAATGTACCCGAGTTTCTACGGAATGACATCGCAAGTGTACGGAGAGGAAAACCCTCCACCGAATGCCCTGAAAAGGCTAACCCGCTTCCTGACATTGTCGGCGTCAAACTACAAGCTCGAATCGCCAAAGGATTGCGATGTTCTCATAGAAGTAAACACCCCGGAAGCGGCCAACAGAAAAGGCGGGGCTTTTAACTTCGACATGGTAAATGTCCGCAAATATCTTGGGCTATGGCCTACTACGGAACGTGTCTATCGTTTTCTTGCCGGAGACGAGGAATTGGAACTGGCCATTCCAGCAGATTTCAATCTCGACAGTGTCATAACAAAAGCCTTCCCGATGGAAGGGGTGGATCCCAAGGACATAAGCGCATACCTGCAAGCCGCCTACGAAAAGAATCTACTGGAGAGAAGAAACGGTAAAATCTATCTGAATTTAGGCAAATATAAGCGCGGCCAGACATTCTTGGACTTCGACATACTCGGTGGCGACATGCTGTTTGTGGATAGATTTTCCTATAATTTCACAAAGCCTAAAATAGGAGATCCGATAGTATTTCTCACAAAATACTGCGACGGAATGACAATGATGAACCACGGCGTTCCGGACGACAAATACTACATAAAAAGGCTTGTAGGAGCCGGCGGAGATACGCTTTCCGTAAAAGACGACACATTGTTTATAAACGGCAAACCCGCCGAAGGCTCAGACGCCTTTAAGAAGAATGCGAACAAGATAAAAGACTATTGCGGATACAAACCTGAAGGAATATTCAAGGACGGGGGAACGGCAAAAGTCCACCCGCACCATTATTTTGCCATGGGAGACAACTCCGCGAACAGCCTCGACAGCAGATATTGGGGACAGGTTCCGGAACGGGCGGTAGTCGGCAAGGCCCTGATAATATTCTATCCTTTCTCAGCGCGTTGGGGACCGGCAGAATAGAAATAATATCCGCATCAAGCCGCAATGCTCCATTGGAGGCGGCCAACCATTTTAATAATAATTTTCTAAATAAATATAAATCATATGTTAGGCAGAATTTTAAAAATATTTGCAGGAAGCCATTACAAACGCTTTTACAAGAAGACGCGTCCAATAGTTGCGAAGATAAACGAACTTGAAGCGCAATACCAAGCGCTTTCGGACGACGAACTAAAGGCAAAGACAGACGAATTTAAGAGGCGCTACTCCCAGGGAGAATCCTTGGATTCCATGCTGCCCGAAGCGTTTGCCACTGTCAAGAACGCCGCCCGGAGGCTTTGCGGCAAGAAAATAAGCGTATGCGGCCATGAACTGGAATGGAACATGGTCCACTACGACGTTCAACTTATAGGCGGCATAGCCCTAAACTCAAATATGATAGCGGAAATGGCT
Source organism: uncultured Opitutales bacterium (assembly GCA_944389885.1). Taxonomy (GTDB): domain Bacteria; phylum Verrucomicrobiota; class Verrucomicrobiia; order Opitutales; family Intestinicryptomonadaceae; genus Merdousia. The sequence goes on along the minus strand of CALXNZ010000008.1, from coordinate 39,100 downwards.
ACCGGCGAAGGAAAAACTCTCGTAGCCACCCTTCCCCTCTATCTAAATGCCATAACGGGCAAAGGTTGCCATCTTGTCACGGTAAACGAATATCTCGCAAAACGAGACTCGGAGTGGATGGGCTATCTCTTTAAATTTCTCGGATTGTCGGTGGCATGGATATACAACATGCAAGATATGGAGGAGAAAAAAGCCGCCTACAAGGCCGATATTACATACGGAACGGCAAGCGAGTTCGGATTTGACTATCTGCGCGACAACGGCATGGCCTCAGATCCCGAGCAACAAGTCCAACGCCCGCATTACTTTTGCATAGTCGATGAAGTTGACTCAATTTTAATAGACGAAGCAAGAACTCCCTTAATAATTTCCGGACCGATACAAGAAGACCACAAAGAACCCTTCGTTCCGATGAAGCCCTTTGTGGAAAAAGTAGTAAAGCTGCAAACACAACTCTGCGCCCGCCTGATAAACGACGTGAAAGCCGTCCACGACTCCGGAAAGGAACCCGACGAAGCCACAATAATCAAGATGTGGCAGGTGAAGATGGGCGCGCCGAAAAATAAAATATTGATGCAGCTTATGGAGGATTCCAAGTTTCGCAAGAAGCTCGACAAAATAGACATGGAATTCGCCGCAGACTTCCGAAAGCGAGAGGCTTTTAAATATAAGGAAGAACTTTACTATGTAATAGACGAAAAACAGCACACCTCCGACCTAACCGAACGTGGGCGCGTGGCCATACATCCGGAAGATCCCGACGCGTTTGTGCTTCCGGATTTGCCGTCGATTTTCGTCGAGATAGACGCCGACACCGCAAAAGACCCGAAGCAAAAACAGGAAGCAAAACTTGAAGCGGAAAACCTCTTTATCAAGAAGTCTGAAGAAATACACTGCATCAGCCAGCTCTTGCGCGCATACTCGATATATGAGCGCGACGTGGAATATGTGGTGCAAGACGGGAAAGTGCACATAGTTGACCCCAATACCGGAAGAATAATGTACGGCAGAAGGTGGAGCGAAGGCCTGCACCAAGCTGTCGAGGCTAAAGAGGGGGTCGCAATAGAAGGCGAAACAAAAACATACGCCACAATAACGATGCAAAATTATTTCCGCCTGTATGAGAAACTCGCAGGCATGACTGGTACGGCGGAAACTGAAGCCCAGGAATTCCACGACATATACGGGCTCAACGTCATGGCTATTCCCACAAATAAGCCGTGCCGCCGCAAGGATTTCAACGACGTAATATACAAGACCAGGCGCGAAAAATATAACGCCGCCATAGCGGAGATTGTTGAGTCGCACAAGCGCGGGCAGCCGGTTCTCGTTGGAACGGCCTCCGTGGAAGCCAGCGAGCTCTTGAGCCGCATGCTGCGCAGGACGGGAATTCCACACACCGTTCTCAACGCAAAAAACCATGAGAAAGAAGCTGAAATAATAGCGAGAGCCGGAGAGCGCGGAGCCGTCACCATAGCCACAAACATGGCCGGAAGAGGCACGGACATAAAACTCGGCGAAGGCGTCGAAGAACTCGGAGGGCTATATGTTCTTGGCACTGAACGCCATGAGGCCCGCCGCATAGACCGCCAGCTCCGCGGACGCTGCGCCCGACAGGGCGACAGGGGAAGCTCAAAATTCCTGCTCTCGCTTGAAGACGACCTGTTGAGGGTATTCGGGAACAGCCCAATGGCCAAAATTCTCGACAAAACCTTCAAAGAGGGAATGCCGATTGACCACCCATTGCTAAACCGCTCAATAGAACGCGCGCAAAAGAATGTGGAAGGCCAGTACTACTCTATAAGAAAGCGTCTATTGCAGTACGACGACGTTCTTAACAAACAGCGCGAAATAGTCTATGGCCTGCGCAACGAATGCATGTATTCCGACAACCCGCGCAAGCTCGTATTCGACTTTATACAAGACGAGCTCGACGAACGGATTGCGAGAATAATGCCGAACGGAACCGAAGCCGACGAACAATCCATAAAAGAGCTGTGCTCCTGGATTACAAGCCGTTTCCCGATAGCAATAATACCCGAACAATTATTGCACAAGAGCCAAGACGACGTCCGCAAGATCATAACGGACGAAATCATGGCAGTCTATAAGGTGAGAGAGGAAGTTGAGGATCCTGAGGCCCTAAAGTCGATAGAACGTTTCGTCACCTTGCGGGCGATAGACAAGAATTGGCAAGATCATCTCACGGAGATGGAGGACTTGCGCAGAAGCATAGGGCTGCGCGGATACGCCCAACGCGATCCCCTCTACGAATATAAGAGCGAAGCCTACAAATATTTTGAAAGGCTCATGGAGAGGATTCGCGGAGACGTATGCCTCGGAATATTCCGAAGCGCATCGAGCATAGAAGTATTGCAGTCGATGATACAAAAGCTCCACGATAAGGTGAGCCGAAACCGTCCAAACGAAGGCGGAACCTCCGTGCCCGCCCCAAGACAAATAAGGTCGGAAACCCGCAAGCTACCGTCCATATCTATAAATCTGCCGAAAATCGGGCGCAACGATATTGTCACCATAGAAAAAGGCGGAGAACAGCAGACTATGAAGTTCAAAAAGGCCGAACCCCTCATAATGAACGAGGGCTGGAAGCTTGTGAAACACTGATGCCATGGATAAGAGAGCGCGCGCAATCGCCAGGAATATCCTAATAGTATTCTGTGTAGGAATCTCATTCGCGCTGTACGCGGTTGCTTTTGAGCCATTCGGAGCGGCCGAAGCCGCATATGTGTTCGCGGTGCCGTCCATATTGGCGGCGCGCTTGGTATCAAATGCGGGCGGACGCCCAGCATGGGTTTGGTCAACTTTTGGATTTTCCTATGCGGCGTGGATCGGAATACTCGTATGGCTGAGGCACGTTTACGAACCTTTCGGATTCTTTGCGATGCTGTCGCTGCCGCTGGTGATATCTACGCTCTTCATATTTCCGTGGTTTTACGCCCTGCCGCAAATGCTGCCAAAGGAAAGTGACGGAATATGGGCGTCGTTTTTAAAGATACTCGGTCTGGCGGGCTTTTGGATAATTCTCGAATGGCTGAGAAGCTGGATTTTTACTGGATTTCCGTGGCTGCTGTTAGGCGAGAGCCAATGGAGGAGAACGGCGGTGATTCAGACTGCGGAGTTCGGCGGGGTGTGGATAATTTCCTTTATGCTAATATTCTTCAACTTGGCGGTTGCGGAATACCTTAGGAGAATATACGCCATACAGAGAAACAAACTTCTCACCGGCACGCAAACACCGTTTTTAAGACGCATAAGCCCGGAATTCTACACGGCGCTCCTGCTGATGCTAAGCGGAGTTTGGATATACGCGTGGCGCATGCCACACGGCAATCCCGCAGAAACGCTTAGGGTCGGATTGGTCCAAACCGACCTCGCCGGAATATTAAAATGGAAACCGGAATTGGGATACCAAAACCTCGCAGCCGTAAAAAATTTGACCCTGGGCTTGAAAAAGGCAAATGTGGACGTCGTCGCTCTCCCCGAAGCGGCGACCCCGCCAATGTGGCCCATAGTGGGATTGGACGAAATGCAATCGTGGTTTGAGACCCTGGCAAAAGATTTAGGCAAGCCCATAATAACCGGGAATATGGCCTATCTCAACGAAAAGCGCGCATCGCAAAACGGAGCTTTTGTAATAGAGCCCAACTCAGGGCTAAAAAGGGAATATTACGCAAAACGTAAACTTGTGCCTTTTGGAGAATACGTTCCTAAATGGGCGTTTTTTATGTCGTCTGTAGTTCCAATAGGAGCATTGGAAGCGGGAGTTTCATCGCAACCCCTCGAGGCCGACATCAAAGGGAAAGACTATAAACTCGGCTGCATGATATGCTACGAAGACATATTCCCCTCTATGGGCAGGGAAGCTGCCTTAAACGGCGCCCAAATTCTATTTGTATGCACAAACGATTCCTGGTACGGCCGCGAGGGAGGCGCGTGGCAACACGCCGCCCACTCTGCGCTTCAAGCGGTATCTACGCGCAAACCCCTAATACGCTCGTCAAACAACGGTCTGAGTACTGTATTTGACCAATACGGAAGAATGGTGCCGTCGCAAACGTTAAAAAACAGCCATGGACAAGTTTGGGACGGCGCCCCCGGCACAGAGCCCGAAAAACCGATTGAAATAAGGACTCCCGACGGAAAACTCATAGACGAAAACACCCTAAGAGCAAAACGCCCATATCCTATGAGCGACAACGACGGGAATATATATTTTAGGGGAGCGGCATTTGCGGACCTGCCTATTTACGGCAATTTCGACATATCGCAAAAAACTTTTTATGTAAGATATGGAGACTGGGTCGTTTGGCTAAGTATGATATTTTTTATAGCGTCAATTTTGCCGAATATAAGCAGGAGGAAGAAGCATGAATAAAAAAAGTTCTAAAAAAGCTTGAAGTCGGACGTTTTCTTGAAATATTCCCCCCACAAATAAATCCTATAATTCTATCATATGGCTAAAACTTCCCCCAAATTAAGCTGGTGCAAAGTAAGACTCGGAAACGACCTCAACTGGTGGGTCACCGAAACCAGCGATAAAGTTAACTGGGACATGGACGGCCTAAGCGTCATAGATCCCAGACAGGCAGCCCATATGCTTGAGACTCTCGACGGCCTGCGCGAGTACGGCCTTGACGACGCTATTGTGGAAAAGGCCTTTATACCATTCTCAATCGATAAGCGCATTTCAAAAAATGAAATACGCATTTCAAGAAGCCAAGACAGCGTGCTTGAAGCCGACGATCAACAACTCTTTCTTCTGGCGGATAATATAGACGACGAACGCTCGCCATATGCGGAATTTCTCGACCATATAACAGCCCTCCAAATCAAGATGCTAAACGACACCTTTGATTTTGAAAAAGACATAGCCATAGAAGATTTGGAAGAAGAAATTCGCCAGAACTACACCAACGACTATATGGAGGGCAAGGCGATACATATATTCCACGAAGTCATGGATATTCTCGAATATGTTCCCGACGGCTACTCCCTTGAGGACGATGACGACGAAGAACATAAGGATCAAGAAGATACCTACGACGACATCGAAGACGTCCAAGAGGAAGAAGATATGGAAGAAGACGAAACCATGCATTGGGACGACGACGATAGAGAAGACGACGATTACACAATGCATGACGACGACTTCGGGGATTTTGACGACGACGACCGCTAAATATATAGCTCAGAAATTGTCAGCTACAAAGCAGCAGAAGTTTTCTGCGCAAATATATGGAATATACGGATTCAAGCATAATATCCGATTTTATCTGCCGCCCAAGAAACGAGGTATCGGATAATTTGCCCAAAATTATATTCCATTGGCAGGCATGACAACAATCAAGCTATCCGATTGCGGCACATGTTATATTCGGGAAATCACCGCTACCTAATTTTGTCCAATATCATTCCCGACAATCTAAGAAGAACGCCCTGAGGAATAAAGCGCACCAAGCAAGACTGCAAAGTGTTTGCAATTCCGATAACTTTGAGGCTCTTTCCCTTGCATAAAGCCCATAGAGATGCCTCCGCGACTTCTTTTGCGGTATGCCCAAATCCCGAAGGCAATGGAGGCGAATCAAATCCGGCCGCCTTAAAGAAGTTGCTCGAAGTAGGGCCGGGACACACGCAAAGGCAAGACGCGCCGCTACCGCGCATTTCATACGATAAGGAGCGTGTAAAAGAATACACAAACGCCTTTGTAGCCGCATACACCGAAAGCTTTGGGCAAGGCTGAAAGGCCGCTGTGCTTGCTATATTTATTATTGCCCCCCTACCCTCGCAAAGCATAGGCATAAATTCCCCGCAAATTCCGACGAGAGCCCGAACGTTTAAGTCTATCATTCTCAAGTTATGCGACAAATCCGGCATTGGAAAATACCCGTATCCTCCGAATCCGGCATTGTTTATAATCAATATTTTAGGAGACTTATTCTCCGACAATTTCCCGACGAAATTCTTTAATTTTCCAAGCGTGTTAGCAAAGCTTTCGGAATTCGCCAAATCCGCGGAAATCCATGTGTCGGCTTCGGGATTTCCGGTTCGAGATACATCGCACACGGGAAAGTCCGCAAGTTCCTTTAAAACACGCAAAAACGCAGCGCCTATGCCGGAAGATGCCCCCGTGATTATAGCGCAGTCGTATTGGCTCAAATACGCCTTCAACTTGACAATTTTATTAGAGGTCATTTTGCACCTTTTAGCTTGTAAAAAAAAATATAATTTTCTATCCTCAAAGCAACAGATTAGACCTTACCTCCCAAATTCAAATAAAAATTTTCGACAAAACAGGAACGAATTAAGAGAGATTTTGTCTAATATTTCAAAAGTTCTTTATTAAAGTAAATCCCCTTTAACATCGCCTTCGCGTGCAAAATGCTAATGCCCGAAAGCGACAAAACACAAAAGAAAGGTAGAAATGAACAGCAACGACATAATCATATCCGGCCAAAATCTCGAACTGACCGAAGCTCTAAAGACAAATGTCGTGAACAAAATGCAAAAATTGTTTACGCATGACGAGCGAATCATAAGGTTGAGAATCGAGCTGGCCTATAAGCCAAATAAACATCATCACAATGAGTTTTCGGCAAAAGGGCGCATAGAAATACAAGGTCCGGATATGGTTGTCAGCGTGGAAAGCGACGACATGTATAAGTCGATAGACGAACTGCTTGTAAAGCTTGCGCGAAAGATACGCCGCAGGCATAGGCTTGAACGCATAAAACGCAATAGCCTGCACGAAGTCGAAATACCAGCCGCCCTTCCCAAGCTTTAAAGTATAAAAGTTGTTCAAAGAAAACCGCGGATTTAATATCCGCGGTTTTTTCTTTTTAATTGGACGCTATAAGCTCCCTTTTCCCTGCCGCAAATGTATAAGATTCCGCACAAGAGGATACAAAAGGCTCGACAGCGGTAAAATCGCGGACTTTAATTAGCCACAAGGAGGAGATTATGAGATTGTCTTTAATTGCCGCATTCATCGCGGGATTATGTATTGCGCAAAGCTGCAATGCGGTGGTGTTGATAGCGCAAAAAAGCGACACTTTCATCAGCGAATCATCTCCTGACAAGGATTTTGGAGATGCCGACTATATAGGAGTATCCTGCAAGAAAGGCGACAGGGCCATGGCATACCTGACATTTATCGGCGACGCCGCCGATATAGGATTTGTCCCAGAATCCGACAAAGTTGTACTGGCCACGCTTTCCCTGAGGGTAAAAAAGGTGTTTCCGTTTGTATTTGGCCGCGACCGCAACGAAAACCCCATGTCTAAAAAAGAGGAAAAAGAGGAGAACAAAAAAATAAAAAAAGAAGAGCGGCAAGAAGATGAATCAGGCGGAGGCAATATCTCCTCGAGCATTGCTGAAGCCGCCGACAGCATAGCCGAAGATATTGAAAACGCGTCGGAGAGCAAAGTGCTCCTTGAGTTCTACGGGATTACCGATGACGACCCATTTGAGCAGAATACGAAAAAATCACGCGTGTCATGGGACGGCAGCAATACAGCCCCCGCCCCTAAACATAATTCAAAAGACGATGTCCCGGAAGACGTCGGAATTCTCAAGTTGGGAGAGCTTGAAATAAATATCGATAAGCTTGAAGAAGATGATTTGGTGGAATTTACCTCTCCGGAATTGGACGCATACCTAAATTTTGCCTATGGGGCGGCACATGCGAGAGGTGACGATTCCAAATTTAGAAGCCATCTGACGCGGCTCGAACGGCCAACCATAATAATAAGACAAGCCTCCGGGAAAAGCGGCATATTCTTCTACTCTGCAAATTCCATGGGTGAAGAAATAGATAAAACACAAAGCGGAGACGAAGTTCCGGAAAAAGAAAATACGGAAAAATCCGATGGGACAAAATCGCCAGAATCCAAACTGGCCCAAGTATCCGAATCCGCAAAAGCATCTCTATCGCCCGCAAAAATAGCAAAAGCCGCCATACCGCAAAATCTCGGAGACGGCATACTATTAGATGACGAAGAAGCGGAAGACAAAGGCAATGAAAAGCCCGATTACAGGCCAAGAATAACTTTCGAGTTTGTCAATTCTCCGTTAAACGGCGGCGCCCAGGGATTATAAAAAAAATTTGGAACAGCCGTAGAGTTTATATGTCAAAAGCTTCGCCGCACAAAGCGCAAAACTTTTTGATATAACGCGCAAATGCGGCATACACGTTCGGGGAGAGCGCCCGGGGCAAAAGAAGCCTAAAGCGTACATTTAATTTAAGCAATAAAGGTTCGATTTATTATAAAAAATCATCAAAAAATATGAGCAATCTCACAGAAATAAACGACAAAGTCAAAGCGGCGTCGGAATGGACGTCGCTTTTGAGGAATGAAATAGGCAAGGTAATAGTGGGGCAGAAGTACCTAATCGACAGGCTGTTAACCGGTATTCTTGCCAACGGGCACGTGCTACTCGAAGGCGTTCCCGGCTTGGCTAAGACGCTCGCGGTAAAAACGATGTCCGCCGCGGTGGAGGCAAAATTCAACCGAATACAGTTCACTCCCGACTTGCTTCCGGCCGATATTATAGGAACACTTATTTTCAACCAGCAAAAGGGCGAATTTCTAACGCAAAAAGGTCCGATATTCGCAAATATAATATTGGCCGACGAAATTAACAGGGCCCCCGCAAAAGTGCAAAGCGCCCTGCTTGAAGCCATGCAGGAAAAGCAAGTGACGATAGGCGGAGAGACCTATCCGCTTCCTGAACCCTTCCTTGTTCTGGCAACCCAAAACCCCATAGACCAAGAGGGAACATACCAGCTCCCCGAAGCGCAAGTTGACCGCTTCATGTTAAAGTTAAAGATAGGCTATCCCGATCGCAAGGAGGAAAGGCTGATTCTCGACCTAATGGCCAAAACAAAGACTTCCGAAGATATCAACGTAGTTGCCACCCCTGAAAAAATAATGGCAGCCCGCGAAATAGTCGATGAAATCTACATGGACGACAAAATCAAGGACTATGTGGTGGAGATAATTTTTGCGACTCGCGAACCGGAAAAATATGGTTTGAAAGAGCTTAATAATATGATTCAATTCGGAGCGAGTCCGAGAGCAACGATAGCCCTTACGCTCGCCGCAAAAGCGCACGCATTCCTGCAAGGCAGAGGATACGTTGTGCCGCAAGACATAAAAGATCTGGCCCACGATGTACTCAGGCACAGAATTATAGTCACTTACGAGGCTGAGGCCGAGGGAATCTCGAGCGAAGACATCATAACAAAAGTTCTCAACAAGATAGCGGTTCCATAAAGAAAACGCCCCTGTAATACGATTATATTATGAGCGATAAAATTGCGGATATGCTAAAAAAGGTGCGGCAAATAGAAATCCGCACCAACAAGCAGGTGAGCGACGCCCTCGCGGGCGCCTATCACAGCCTGTTCAAAGGCCGAGGAATCGACTTTGAAGAGGCCCGCGAATATATGCCAGGTGACGAAATCCGAAGCATAGATTGGAATGTCACGGCGCGCACGGGCAAAGCCCATGTCAAAAAGTACCGGGAGGAACGCGAGCTCACAATGATGTTGGTCGTGGATCTCTCAGCGAGCGGCGAATTCGGCAGCGGCGAACTCTCGAAGAGAGAGCTCGCGGCAGAACTGGCAAGCACCCTCGCCTTCTCCGCATCGAGAAATAACGACAAAGTCGGGCTTGTACTCTTCACGAACAAGGTCGAACACGTCATTCCGCCGCGGAAGGGGCGACGCCATATACTGAGAGTAATCCGCGATATTCTCGCATTTGAGCCATCGGGGCGCGGAACCGACATATCTACTGCTCTCGACGATGTAAACCGCATGCTCAAGCGTAAATCGATAGTGATATTGATAAGCGATTTTCTTCAGGGGCCTGACGGCAAATTGCCGAATCCCGACGAGAAATTTGGAGACTCCGTATTCAAGGCGCTCGACATCACAAACCGCCGCCACGACCTTGTTTGTTTTGAATTGGTCGACCGGCGCGAGCTCGATTTGCCCGAACTTGGCATCATATGCCTCGAGGATAGCGAGACCGGACAAATGGTATCTCTAAACACTTCAAACCAAAAAGTTAGAGAGGCATATAATACAATAAATTCAATGCGTCTGGCAAAATTCCGCCGCGCCCTCGCCCGCTCGAGAATAGACCTGCTTGAAGTGTTCACCGACAAGCCATTCATAAGCGCCCTACGCAAATTCTTTGAAAAACGCGCAAAACGATGAAAAAATTATTTTGTATTTTGACGCTTGCAGCATACGCCACGGCTGTGCAAGCCCAAATGCCGCAGGAACAACCGCCGTCGCAAACGCAATCTTCGCAAACGCCCGCCGCGAGCGTTGTAGAATTTCCTCCGATAGAGGACGTGACAGGCAAGATCCAAGCCGGCTTTTGGGAGAGCTACTGGCACTGGATTTCTCTCGGAGGAATAGTGTTGGCCGCTGGATTATTTCTAATTCTGCGCCGCAAGACGCCGCCGCCGTCCCCGTACGAAATAGCGTCGGGCAGGCTTTCAAAATGTCCCGAAGTTTACGAAGCCCTCGGAGCAAAGGCCTACGCCCAGGAAGTGAGCCAAGCCGTAAGAGATTACATAGAAGCCGTCCACAACATTCCCGCTCCGGAACGCACCACCGAAGAATTTCTAACCATAGCTTCAGAATCGGAGCTTTTCGACAAGGTTCAGCGCAAATTGCTTGAAGATCTCTTGAAACTCGCCGACCTTGTGAAATTCTCCATGGAAGGCATAGACGCAACCGCCCGCGCCCAACTGCTTGAAGCCGCAAGAAAGTTCGTTGATTACGACAATTTAAAGCTGACGGACCAAAAGCGTTTTAACGAATTATATCCTGAGCAGGCAAAAAACACACAAGAAATATCAACTGATAATAAAATTTCCAAAGATAAAAATCCCGAAGAAGAAAAAACGGAGATTGAAAAATGAATTTCGACTTTGCAAATCCCGAGTTTCTCTGGCTTCTCCTGCTCCTGCCAATATTGGCGATATTGCGCGGGGCAAGCGGCAAAACCGGCTCCATAATATTTTCGAGCGTGGCAATAGCCGGAGAAGCGGCAAAAAAGAGCAAATCGCGCCCCGGCCTTTTCCGATTCCTGCTCACGCTTTTATCCCTTGCGCTCCTAATAGCGGCATTCGCCAGGCCAAGGATAGGGACGGGATACAGCGAACGCGAGGAAAGCGGTATAGACATAGTATTGGCCGTTGACGTATCCGGTTCAATGTCGGCGCTCGACTTCTCGACGCGGTCTAAACTCATAACTCGCCTCGACGCGGTCAAAGAGGTTTTGATAGACTTCATAAAGAAGCGCCCAAACGACAGGATAGGCGTAATAGCTTTCGCGGCAAACCCCTTTCTGGTGTCCCCTATGACCCTTAACCACGACTGGGTTTTTAAAAACATAGATAGGCTCGATATTGGCGTAATAGACTCAACCCGCACGGCAATAGGCTCGGCGATAGGAATGAGCGTCAACAGATTGAGGGATTTAAAAAACGCGAAATCGCGCGTTATAATCCTGCTCACAGACGGCGAAAACAACGCCGGAAAAATATCTCCGATTGCCGCCGCCGAAGCTGCCGCAAGCTACGACACCAAGATATACACCATCGCCGCGGGAAGCAGGGGCATAGTGCCCATGGCAAGACTCGACGAACAGCAGCGCGTCATAAGGGACAGATCCGGCAATCCCGTATATGGCGGCGACGCCAGAAGCGAAAATGACGACGCCACCCTAAAGAAAATAGCCGAAATCACCGGCGGAAAATTCTACACCGCCTCCAACCTCGCCCAACTTGAGGATATATACAACTCCATAGACTCGCTTGAAAAGACTAAAGTAAAGCTGCGCAATTTCACTTCATACGAGGAACTCTTCCAATGGTTTCTCGGCGCGGGACTCCTTGTTTTGGGCATTAAATTAATATTGGTAAACACAACATTGCGTACTCTGCCATGAACTTTAATTCTCCAATTTGGCTCTATGCCGGAGCGGCCGCATGCGCGGGCGTTGTGGCAATATACATTCTCGCGGCAAGGCGCGAACGCAATCTTCTGTCAAGGTTTGCGTCGCTAAGGCTCTTGCCGGAACTCTCGCGCACGGTAAGCAAGCAAAAGGTATTTTTAAAAAAGTTTCTTTTCCTGATATCCGTAGCCCTATTGTTCGTGGCAATGGCCCGCCCGCAATGGGGATACAGATGGGAGGAGACAAAAACGCGGGGCATAGACATAGTATTTGCCGTTGACACCTCTAAAAGCATGCTCGCAGAAGACGTCAAGCCCGATAGGCTCGAGCGGGCAAGGCTGTCTATACTGGATCTTGTAAATGTACTCGACGGAGATAAAATAGGGCTTGTAGCCTTCAGTGGACAAGCTTTCTTGCAATGCCCTCTCACTCTGGATTACGACGCCTTCAGAATGTCGCTGGAAGCCGTAGACACGGATATAATACAGAGGGGCGGAACCAATATCGCAGCCGCCATAAAGGAAGCGGAGGTCGCCTTTGCAAGCACAGTAAACCGCAAGATAATAGTGCTGATAAGCGACGGCGAGGAGCTTGAATCGTCGGCGATTGAAGCCGCCAAAGACGCCGCTAAAAGAGGTGTTGTAATTTATACGCTCGGAGTGGGCGGAGCAAAGGGCGAACTCATTCCCGTTAGAGACGCCTACGGCAAACAAACTTTCCTCAAAGACTCAAACGGGGAATTTGTAAAGAGCCAACTCAACGAAACCGTGCTCGAAGAGATAGCAAAGAGTACGGGCGGATTCTACGAGCCATTGTCGGCCGACGGAATGGATACAATTTATAACGAGGGCTTGAAAAAAGTTCCCCAAGAGGAATTGAGCGCCAGAATGAAACAATTCGCAATAGAGCGCTTTCAGATTTTTCTCGGCATAGCAATATTTCTCATAGCGTTGGAGTCGCTTATAGGAACGCGCAAATTCTTTGTTAAAAGGCGTCCCGGAATGCTTGCAGCCATAGTTCTCTGCGCATTGGTCGCCGGAAATTCCGACAGGTTGATGGCTCAGGACTCAACTCCCGCGACCGTGCAGGAACCCGCTCCCGACAGCCGGGTGGAGGCAAAATCCGAAGATGCCCCCGCCGCTAAGAAAAATACGGAAGATAGAGAACCCACGGCAAGGGAAATATTCAACTCCGGAATAGACAAATACAAAGAGAAAAAATACGAAGAATCAAAAGAGGCTTTCATATCTGCCATGAAGAGCTCCCAAGATTTGGAGCTACATTCCAAAGCCCTATACAATATCGGCAACGCCGAATATATGATTGCCTCTGAATTGGCCTCCAAAACAAAATCTTCCGGAGAAGTTTTAAATTCGGCCGCCCAAAATACTCAGGCTACGCAAACTGCTCTCGCGAGCGGATATGAGACGCTAAAGCAAGGTCTTGAACTTTTAAAGTTGGAAAACGAGATGAAGGCCTCTGGTAAGCTACCGCAAAAAAGCGATTCTAAGGCCAACCACGCAGACAGCAACCAGAAAAGCCCAGAGACAAAAAGTCCGCTCGAGGACGAAAAGTTCCAACAGAAATTAAAGCAGGAAATATCACAGTGCGAAGCCGTAGAAAAAAATGACGGCGAAATTAGAAAAAACGCCGACAAAAACAGCGGCGAGTGGAATACCGTAAAAGAACAATCCCAAAGAGCCAAAAAATTGTATGATTCGGCTTTTGAGTTGAACCCAAAATTCGACAAGGCAAAAAAGAATTCCGCGATTGCCTCCGGAAATTCAGTGTTGGGACAAATCGACAAGCAAATCCAAGACTGCGCAAAAGCGTCTAAAATTTTGGACGCCAACGCTCGCAGTCTGAAAGAAGTGGCAAAGCTGAAAGAAGAGCTTAAGAAACTCCTGCGCGATAAGAACGACCAAAATCAAGACAATCAAAATCAACAACAAAACCAAGATAATCAGAACCAACAGAACCAGCAGCAAAATCAACAGCAGAACCAGCAAAACGACAAGAATCAACAACAAAATCAGCAGAATCAGCAACAGAACCAAGACCAACAGCAGAACCAAGACCAAAACAGTCAGCAAAACAACCAGCAGAATCAACAGAATCAAAACGACAAACAAAATCAGCCGCAGGACAATCAACAGGATAAAAACAGCAACCAAGACAAGAAAGATTCGGAGCAAAAGAAAAACGAGCCGGAGCAGTCCCGGAAAGACTCCCCCGATAAGGATAAAGAGCGCCAGGACGATTCGCAAAAAAACGAAGCTGAAAAAAATCGGGAACAAAACTCGGAATCTGACGCTCAAAATTCCGAAGATAAGAAAGACGAACAAGCAATCTCACAACCCAAACAGCAACAAGAATCCGAAAATGGAGAGAAAAAAGAGGAGCTGCCCACACCTGCCGAAGAAAAGGCTGGAGAAGCTCCAAAACCCATAGAGACAGCTTCGGCGGAGCAGTCGGAGGAAGCTAAAAAAGACGCCGCCCGACGCGCTGCGGGAGTGATGACCCGCGGAGAAGCCCGCCAACTGTTAAACTCTATGAAAGAATCCGAAAAGCGTCTGCCCATGAGCGGATTCGGCGAACAAAAAGACAGATTTGAAAAATCCTACAAGGATTGGTAATGAAAAATATAATAATAATACTTACATTTTTAACATTCATAGCGCAAAGCTTTGCGGCGTCGATAAGCGCAAAATTCGATGCCGAAGCGGTGCGCCCAGATGAAACCGCCACATATACGATTACCTTTACGGGGGTGTCCGGCCGCATTAGCTTGAGAGATATTCCCATACCTTCCGGATTAAGAGTTGTCGGGCAATCGAACTCAAGCTACAACATAAACGGCGAGATAAGCAGCGCCATAGGACTCAGTATGGTGGCTGAAAGCGAGGGTACCTATACAATTCCCGCTTGGAAAATTACCCTCCAGGGGAACACATACGATATTCCCGCTGCAACCGTCAAATTTGATAAAGACGCCCCGGAACGCGAAGATCAAAGCCGCGGATTTGGGAATATGGGCAACATAACCATACGAAGCGCATTCCCGACAATGTCGATGCGCCAAAATGCCCAAAGACAGAGACAGGAGGTGCAGCACTCCTACGAAGACACACTTAGGAAAAACTCCTCGCTGAAGCTTGAAATAGAACGCAAGAAAATCTATGTCGGCGAAACCGTGCCATGTAGGCTGGTGTTCTCGTGCGACAAGAAACTATACGAGAACGGCTTCAAACTCGCGCAGCTCGTACCTCAGATAAAGAAGGCCGACGATTTTGACTGCCCGGCGTTTAACGGCAAACCTGACGTGGACGCAAGCACCGATCCAGATAAGATAATAATCTCATATTCCACGGTAATCACTCCGTTAAAAGTGGGAACCTATGATTTGGATTTCTCTGCGCAAGGAGTATTTGTCAGGGAAATAGGAATGGACGAGCTCATTAACATGTCTTTTTTCGAGAGGGCTATGAATATGGGGGGAGCTTCGCAAATTCCTTTTGAGACAAATATGGAAGCCGTAAAAATAGAGGTATTGCCACTGCCAGAAGAAGGCAAGCCGGCGTCTTTTGAAGGGGCAATAGGAACATTCTCCCTCGAACAAATCACGGCCGAACCCGACGCCCTTACAGTTGGAGAACCGTGCATAATAACAGCAAAACTCGTCGGAATGGGAAATTTCGCCAGGGTGGGGACGCCATCGCTTGATACGCGCGGAGAATGGAAAAGCTATAAGCCTAAAAGCTCGTTTGTGGACGAAAGCAACGGATTGGGATATATTGGAATAAAAACCTTTACTTTTACCGCCGTGCCCCAAAAAGCAGACCTGGCAAAAACACCTCAAGTTATATTCTCCTTTTTCAATCCGCTATCAGGAAAATATGAAGAGCTGAAATCTGACTCTGTGCAGGTAAGCGTGGCGCCTACCGGACGCTCAAAGCGCATAGAAACTAAGTCTGATGAAGTATCCGCCCCGCCCTTTTCCAAAATTTCGGAAAATATTTCCCCGCGCACGGAATTTGGGAAAAGCATATGGGTGTCGCCATATTTCTGGATAGTGCAAGTTTTAATTTTGGCAATTGTAGTGGGGTTCGTCGCAAATCGCAGAAAAACGGCGCGCCTAATTTCCGATCCCGCATACGCTAAAAAGGTGCGCTGCCAAAACGAGGCCCATAAGTATTTGAAAAAGGCTTTGTCATCAGCCGCAAAATCCGGCGCAAAGGATTTCCTAAACTTTGGACGCTCTTCATTGCAAAACATTCTCGCCGCAGACAGCGAATACGAACCCGACGCCATGCTCTTTGGAGAAGCCCAAAAACTCCTAACAGAAAAGGGATTCGACTCGGAGCGCATAGAATCGTTGAAAATATTTTTTGAAGGATCCGACGCTCTCGAATACGGGGGGCTCGATATCTCCTATCTCGACTTGAACAAATTGTCGCAAAGCCTGAAAAGCGCCGTAAAAGAAATAGAAAACGCAAAAAGATGAAAATAATCAAATTGATTTTCGCGACGCTGGCCTTAATGCCCGCATATCTGGGCGGGCAGACGGCCCAAGAGTTCTTCATGATGGGCAATAACGCCTATAAAGCGCAAGATTACGCCCGCGCTAAAGAAAACTATTTAGAGTCCCAAAAGGCGGGCATGGCTGACTCGGATTTACTTTTCAATCTTGCAAATACACATGCAAAGCTCGGGGAAAAATCTCAAGCCCAACTCGCCTACATGAAAGCCCTCTATCGCAATCCGCGCATGAGGGAAGCAGAGGCAAACCTCGCAATTCTCGCAAAAGACGCCTCGCTTGAACTCCCGTCAAAAGATGGCGCGGCTTCTTTCTGCTACGAGCTCTCGGAATATGAATGGACTATCATAGCGTTTGTAAGCTTCTGGCTTATGGCTATCTTTGTATTTGTCCCGCCGCTCTACTTTAAGAAAAGCGCGGTCTGGACCTTTCTTGCGCTCGCATGCACCATTGTAATGCTCACGGCTATTGCCGGAATATACAACTGGCGCACATACGCCTCCACCGCAATCGCAATGTCAGACGACACTCCCCTGCTCGTATCTCCTGCATCCAACGCCCCGATAACAGCCAGAATGGCCGAAGGCCAGATTGCCGCCGTAAAAAAGCGTTTCGGAGATTTCATGTATGTGGAAGCTCCTTCGGGAAAGTGCGGTTGGGCTAAGCGCGGAAAAATGCTGACCGTGGAAGATTGATTTCCACGAAATTTCACCTAAAAAATTTGATTGCGCTCGGTATTATCGTCGTCAGTATATTTTACAGGAACTAAAACCGACCGCATCATGAAAAAATCATTAATAGTATTAATTCTGCTCTGCGTGGCATGGACAACGGGATACTTCATAGAGAGCTCCCGCTCATCAATACCAGATGGCACCATGCAACAAAAAGCTCTTTATGTGCTCGATAACGCCGGTTGCGTGCTTTGCCATACCAAAAATGCGGAACCGCCATTCTACGCCCATATCCCGATTATAGGGACATTGATAAAGCACGATATGTCCGAAGGCCTAAAACACTTCGATATGGGCGGAATAGTAAATGACCTTAAAAAGGGAATCCCCACTAACGAAACTATCCTGGCAAAAATAGAAAGCACGGTGTCCGACGCGTCGATGCCTCCTTTCCAATTCCGCTTTGTACACTGGTCGGCTACAATATCGGCTCCCGAAAGACAGGTGATTCTCGACTGGGTAAAGTCGGAAAGAAAAAGATTAAACGCAAATAGCGGAGTTGTCGAAAAATTCGCGAACGAACCCGTCTGGCCTATTCCATCAAAACTCGATGTGGACGCCCGTAAAGCGGAACTTGGTTCCATTCTTTATCACCACACTGCCCTGTCGGGAGACAATACGGTGTCGTGCGCCACATGCCACCCTCTCGACAAAGGCGGAGTTGACGGCCTCCAAACCTCTACCGGCATACGCAAACAAAAAGGCGATATAAACGCCCCAACCGTATATAACGCCACTTTCAATACCCGCCAATTCTGGGACGGAAGAGCCGGAACTCTCGAAGAACAGGCAGGCATGCCGCCTCTGAACCCAGTAGAAATGGACGGCGTATCATGGGAAAAAATCGCCAAACGCCTTGCAAAGGATACTGAACTCAAAAAAGAATTTGAGAAAGTTTATCCCGACGGTTTCACTGAGAAAAATATTACGGACGCAATCGGAGCTTTTGAGCGCACTCTCATAACTCCGGACAGTCCGTTTGATAAATATCTCAAGGGCGACTCGTCCGCTCTCACTGAAGATCAAATAAAAGGATACGAACTATTTAAAGCCGCAAAATGCTCTACATGCCATTCCGGCCAAAACCTCGGCGGACAGACATTTGAATACATGGGGCTGAAGAAAAGCTACTTTAACGACAGGGGAAATGTTGGTAAGATAAACGACAAGGGCTTGCTATCCTTTACCCAAGACGATAGAGACCTGCATAAATTTAAGACCCCAACCCTTAGAAATGTGGCCCTCACGGCGCCGTATTTCCATGACGGTTCAACGGCGAGCCTCAAGCAGGCCGTTGATATAATGGCAAAATATCAACGCGACAAAAAGCTGAGCGACAAAGAAATCGAGCAAATCGTAAAATTTCTCGAATCGCTTACGGGAACTATAGACGGAAAACCTCTGCAAAAGAACTAAGCTTGTCCCATTTTTAACGCGCCCCAAGAAAATTTGAGGGGCGCTTTTATTTTTTTATGGAAAACGAAGCGATATTTACAGCAAATTATAGAGTTCGCGTCACAGATGCGGATAGAAACGGCATATTAAAACTTAGGGCTCTATTCCAAATGCTGCAGGAAATAGCCGACGCCCATGCCCGCAAGTTGAGGGTATCTGCGCCCGACCTTAAAGAAAAAAATCTGGCGTGGGCTCTTTCAAAAATGGCTGTCGAAGTAGATAGGTTGCCTAAATGGGACGAACGCGTATTTCTAAAAACATGGGCCTCAGGGCGGGAGAGAATAGTGACATACAGGGAATTTGATGCTGTTTCCGAAAGCGGGAATCCACTTTTTAGAGCGAGTTCCCAATGGCTGCTCTTCGATTCAAAGACCCGCCGCATAGCAAAGCTTGAACGCTTGGAGACAGACTGGCCGAGAGATAATTCAAAAGCCGTAGAGTGCGATTTTTCATCGCACCTTCAGAATCTGCCTCCCACCATGCCCCCAGTTGTATGCACAGTGCGGAACGACGATATAGACCTAAACGCCCATGTAAATAACAGCGTTTACATAGTATGGGCTATAGAACCTTTGCCGCAGGAATTTCTCGACGAGCACCGCCCCCAAAAAATAACTATAAACTTTCTTGAAGAAACCTTTCCTAAAAATCGCATAGAGTCAAATTGCGCCATGGAAGGCGCCTTCACGACCCACTCTCTTCTCAATAAAGAAAGCGGCCATGAATGCGCGCGCATAAACATTCAATGGGTAAAGATTTGATACTTGATTAAGCCGTCGAAAAAATTTTTATAGTATCCAATGAATTTATACATTTCAACATACACGCTCGCGGCTCTCTTTATCTTTATGGGAATAATTTTCGCTTTCTTCCCGGAAAAATACAAGAGCGCAGTATATGCATTTCCCCGCAGTAAAAATGCCGCCTATATACTATTCGGAGGGAGCGCGGTATATTTTGTGTATTTACTGTCCCAGCTTGGAGAAGCGGACTTCGGGAACATAAAAGAAATGCTAATTGTCGTGTTCGGCGGGGCGGCGGTTCTCGCATTCAAATACCTCCCGGACTTTTTATCGGTCAGGGGGCTCGCCGTGGCGCTACTCCTGCTCTCCCGCCATTTTCTCGACTCCGCATTTATGCAGGAACCAACTTCAAGACTGACTCTCGTCAGCCTCACATACGCGATAATTTTAGCCAGCTTATATTTCGGCGCCCTTCCCTATAGAATGAGAGACCTAATTCATTGGCTGTACGCAAAATCCCATAGGCCAAAAACCTTCGGGGCTCTCATGCTAATGGCCGGACTCTCGCTCGTAATATCTTCACTCTACTATTAAAAATGGGCTCAAAATCCATATTGCTTATAATAAGCGGCCCCGCGGGGAGCGGTAAGAACACCGTTGCGGAGCGTCTTATGAGCGCCTTCCCAAGTTCAATAGAACGCGTAATCACTTCCACTTCCCGTCCACCCCGCGGCCAGGAAAAAGACGGCTTAGACTACCACTTCCTATCCAAAGAAGAATTTGAAAAGGGCATCGCCAGAGGAGACTTCTACGAATATGCCAAGGTCCACGACAGATATTACGGAACATCGAAATCTGCCGTGCGCAAAGCTTGGGAGAACGATAAAGATCTCATACTTATAATAGACGTTCAAGGAGCTAAAACGTGGAAGAAAATAGCCGAGTCTGACGGCGAGCTCGCCCAACGCATGCTAAGGGTGTTTATAGCCCCCGCCTCAATCGCCGAATTGCGGGAACGCCTTGCCGGAAGAGGCACCGAATCACAATCGGAAATAGACCGGCGCATGCTGACAGCGGAATCCGAACTAAAATCCGCAGACGAATTCGACGCCCGCATAAATTCGACGACTCGAGAAGCGGACTTTGAAGCCCTAAAAAATATATACCTCGCCAAAAAGGCCTCAATTTAACCAGTCGGCCCTTTATGACGCCTTTGAAGCGGACGCCCCGTGCGGAAACAGGCGCATGAATAAATTGTTTGTGGTGAGCATACCCGCAATTCTTCCGTCCTTACCGCTTACCAGTAATAGTTTGGAGTCATATTGGCGAACATTCTCGGCAATGCGCAAGAGAGTGCAATCGCTTGAAACAGTGACCGGAGGAGTCACAAGCTTTTGCCAATCATCTCCGTCGTCAAATATCATCTTGCGCAACTCGATAACCCCAACGAATTCATCAGACTCCGCCGATTTTCTCACGGGATAACGAGAATGCCTGTGCGCGCGCATCATAAGCAATACGTCAGATTTTGACATGTCAAGGCTCGCGCACACCATGCGGTCCAAAGGTATCATTACCTCCGTCACATAGTCTTCTTGAAGATCCGGTATTTCCTGTATGGCGAATTCTTGAAGCCTCGTTATGCACTTCTCTTCTCTGGCTACAGTGGCCAGGGCGTCGAGTTCGTCGAGCGAGGCGGTTTTCTCGGAGCTGCTGCGCCGGGTTTCAAAGGGCCTATTTACAAAATGCACAAACCATATTACGGGATTTATAACGCCTATTGAAAACTTAAGAAAACCCGCCGTAAGCGACATCACCTGCGCATTAAATCTTACCCCTAACGTTTTTGGAAGAATCTCCGTATATTGCACCATAAGTATGGTAAATATCAACGAGAACAACCATACATAGTTGCTTCCAAAAAGCTTGTCGAACTCCGCCCCGGCTATGGCGGCCCCAAAAGTATGGGCAGCTGTATTCAATATGAGAATTACGGCTATCGGCTTCTCAATGTTCTTCTTAAACCCCGCACAAATTTTTCCGGCTCGGGCATTCTTTTTTTGAAGCATTGCAAGCTTCCCAGGATTCAGGCTCAAAATTGCGGCCTCCATTAGAGAGCACAAAAAGCTCACAGACATGGCTATGGTCACAGCAAGAAAAAGAGTCAGCATTAAATGTCCTTTGTAGAATTAACTCCGCCCGAAAGCACAAAAAGCCAAACATATAGTTTATACTCCCCGCAAATGTAATTTCCGAACGGAAAAGCGACAATAATTTTATATATTTCGCTTTGAAAATACAAAACACGAAATCTCCTTAAAACTCAACAAAAAAATTTCCCGCATGCCCTAAAATAAAAGCTTAAAAATTTTGCGGATAAAAAATTTATTGACAAAATCAGAATATACATAATACGAGTATAGGGTATATTAAACACATAAGACTATATTGAGAGGAAAAATTTATGGCATTATGCGGTGATGAGAACGAGCACAAGAGAATAGCCATGAGGCTAAAGAAGATTGAAGGGCAAATAAGAGGAATAGCCGCCATGATAGATTCAAATCGCGAATGCATCGAGGTTTTGAGGCAAATATCGGCGGTATCCGGAGCCCTGCACGGCGTATGGGTGCAAGTCTTAAGCGACCATTTGAAGGGTTGTATAGCCGACGCTCTGACAAAGAAAGACGATAAACTGGTTGACCAGCTCATAGAGCATTTAAAAAAAGTTCGATGAATTCCGATGGACGAAACTTTAAAACACGAAAATATCCCTGAAAGAAGGAAATGCGCTTGCAATGCCGCATGCCGCAATCATGAGAAGCAACATTCCCCGAAACGCAGCTTTAGAGAGGAAAGTAAACTTGCGGTATCCGCCGTCTCATTGTGCGCAGGTTTTGCAATAACTTATTTTGGTGCGCAAATTCCCCTGTTCCCCCTGACAGACCCGTCATGGATAGCAGTTTTCTTATGCGCAATTCCAATATACAAGGAGGCCTGGGAGGCGCTTCACAAAAAGGGAAAAATTACGTCATCGCTCTTAGTTAGCATAGCGATGAGCGCGGCTTTTGCCCTGCAAATACTCGCGTTGTGTTCTGGGGACGAAGCTCCCGGTCATTCAGAGAGCTATATATTTGTAGTTGGGGAAATATCATTTCTAATGGCGCTCGGAGAATGGCTCGAAGACATAACGGTCAAGAAAAGCCGCGCGGGAATAGAAAGGCTCGTAAGTCTGGCCCCGCGCAAAGCAAGATTAAAAACCACCGAAGGAATAAGCGAAATAGAAGTCTCAAAAGTAAAAATAGGCGACTTGCTCTTAGTGCGCCCAAACGACATGATTCCAATAGACGGAGTCATAGTGTCCGGAAATACTTCGGTGGACCAGTCAAATATGACTGGAGAATCCCTGCCCGTTGATAAATCTGTCGGCGACGAAGTTCTCGGAGGAACTTGGAACAAATCGGGAGCTGTGGAAATACGAGCCGCAAAAACATCTTCAGACAGCGCAATAGCCAAGCTTATAAACCTTGTTGAAGAGGCGGAGGGAAAACGCGCCCCCATATCTAAAATCGCAGACAAATGGGCGTCTTATGTAGTGCCATCTGCCATAGTATTATCAATAATAGTTTTTTTCATATCCTTATTTATATTGGATACGACGACGGTGGAAGCCGTAATAAGGTCGGTGACAATCCTCGTAGTATTTTGTCCATGCGCATTTGTTTTGGCCACTCCGACAGCCATTGCGGCAGGTCTTGGAAACGCCGCAAAGAAGGGCGTGCTCATAAAAAGCGGAGAGGCCCTGGAATCGCTCTCAAAAGTAGATTGCGTTTTTTTTGACAAAACCGGAACCCTCACAAAAGGAATAATAAATGTGAGCGGAATATATCCCTTAAAAAACGACGAAGATTATCTACTGAACCTCGCGGCCTCCGCAGAAAAGTTTTCCGAACACCCGATTGCCAAAGCGATAACCGCAAAAGCCGAAGAACGGGGACTGAAATGCGCAAATCCCAAAAATACAAATTCGCTCGTGGGCATTGGCATAAAAGCGGAAGTATCGGGAAAAGAAATATTGGTAAGCCAGTGGAAAAGTCTTCCAAATG
Source organism: uncultured Opitutales bacterium (assembly GCA_944389885.1). Taxonomy (GTDB): domain Bacteria; phylum Verrucomicrobiota; class Verrucomicrobiia; order Opitutales; family Intestinicryptomonadaceae; genus Merdousia. The sequence goes on along the minus strand of CALXNZ010000008.1, from coordinate 15,529 downwards.
GAATCAAGGGAAGGGAAAAACTTGAATCCATAAGGAATAGGTGCGCAGCCGCGGGAGAAACTTTTGTTTTGGTGTGCGAAAACGGAAATCTAATAGGCGGTATATCACTGCGGGACACAATTCGAGAAGACGCTAAAAAAATGGTGTCGCGCCTCAAGAAGCTCGGATATAAAACCGCAATGTTGACCGGAGACTCACGCGAAACCGCCGATACCGTAGCGTCGGAAGTAGGCGTGGGAAAAGCCTATGCGGGACTCATGCCCATCGATAAATCCGCAGCAATAAGGAACGCCCAGAAATCGGGGGAGTGCGTATGCATGGTTGGCGACGGCGTGAACGACGCCCCCGCTCTTGCCACTGCCGACTGCTCCATAGCTGTTGCGGCTCTCGGAAGCGACGTCGCAATAGACACCGCCCAAGTTTCGCTTCTTGGTTCTGACATCTATAAAATATGCGGCATACTGAAATTCTCAAAATCCGTCCTGAATACGATACGAACAAATATATCGCTGTCTATCGCCATAAACCTTGCCGCGGTAGCATTGAGCGTTTACGGAATTTTAAACCCAGTTTCAGGCGCTTTGGTGCACAATATGAGCTCCGTAATCGTAGTCTTGAATTCCGCCCGCCTATTGGGAAGAAATAGCGATTTTAAGTAAAGAAAATTCCGCACTTTAAAACCGCTGGACTATACAATTACCAGGCCGCCTGAACACCGGAAGCATGAGGGCCGACGCGGCGGGCTGCGGCGGCTTGTTTTGCAATTCCCAAACAAGGGCAGAAAATTCTAAAATTTCGCCTTAAAATTAAAATATTCCAAAAAATTGAAAAAAATGCTTGCGCAAAAAGTAAAAATGGTATTGTAGTACCATTATACGATTTTAAACCTCCGGCATGCCGATAAACAACATGCCGGGGTTTGAAAGACGCCATATCCAAGACAATGCTCAATGCAAACTCCAGATTTTCATGCACGCGGGTTCTGAATGTTTCAGAAGGCCTGTCAATCGCCCTTCATGCGCTCAATGTAATTGTCGCGGAAGGCTCCTGCGTCAGCGCTCCGCGAATAAGCAGTCTAACGGGATTCTCCGCCAACCATCTTTCAAAAATAATGAGGAAACTTGTGGAGTCGGACATTGTAAGCGCCGCTAAGGGAGCCGGTGGAGGATTTTTTCTGACCGACAAACAAAGCAAAAAGAGGCTCGCATGCGTGTACGATGCGGTGGAAGGAAAGCTTGACTTAAACTCCTGTTTGTATCGGAATCCATTATGCGATTGTAAAAACTGCATTTTTGGACCGATGATAAAGCGATTCAATGAGGAATTTAAAAACTATTTAAACACTACGCAAATCAAACAACTAAGAACAAAAATAAAAAAGGTAAACCAATGAAAAAAACAGTATGCACAGTCTGCGGCTATGTAATGGAAGGCGATAATATACCCGACTTCTGCCCGCAATGTAAGGCTCCAAAATCGAAGTTCGTCACCAAGGACGACAGCGCCCCGCTCTCCTGGGCCGATGAACACAAAATCGGGGTTGCAAAAGGGTTGGACGCAGAAGTAGTGGAAGGCCTGCGCGCCAACTTTACAGGCGAATGCACAGAAGTCGGAATGTATCTTGCCATGAGCAGACAAGCCGATAGGGAGGGTTATCCCGAAGTTGCCGAAGCCTATAAGCGCATAGCTTTTGAAGAGGCCGAACACGCTGCGAAATTCGCGGAACTTTTGGGCGAATGTGTTGACGCGGACACAAAGAAAAATCTCACAGTGCGCGTCGAAGCCGAACACGGTGCGACGGAGGGCAAGCTTAAGCTCGCCAAACGCGCCAAGGAACTTGGCTATGACGCCATACACGACACCGTGCACGAAATGTGCAAAGACGAAGCCAGGCACGGTTCCGCTTTCGCGGGTCTATTGAAGCGCTATTTTAAATAGAATGCGTTTTGCAATGTCCCGCCGGAGTGAAACCCTACGGGGCTTGCGCTAACTTTCTATTTATAGGATAACCTATATTCAGGTGCTATTGCAATTATCACGACATTCTCCGTTAATGTAAGACATAGGCACTTGGTTTTGTAAAAGCCAAGTGCCTTTTTTCATTGTCCACTTGTTCGGAATCACATATTCTTTAACGCAAAAAAAGGATTATTGCCAAGCAACATTTATTGCACACGCTAAAACAGGCTAAAGCAATATGAAGATTTCCTCATTCATACACTTCGCGGCCTTCGGCATTAAAACCATTCTACTCAAGAAAAGAAGCCCTATTGTCGGCACGGTCATACTCACCGACAAGTGCAATTTAAGCTGCAAGCACTGTTCCGTAAACAACATCACGACAATCCTCCACCCCTATGCCCAAATAAAAAACGAAATGCGGCAACTCTATGATATCGGCGTGCGCATTTTGTTTTTCTGCGGGGGAGAAACATTTCTTTGGAAAGACGGAAACCACACTTTGAAAAGCCTTGTCGCGGAAGCGAAAGAAATGGGATTTTTAATCGTCAATGCCGTCACAAATGGAACCTTGCCGATAGATCTGCCCGAAGCGGATTTAATTTTGCTCAGCCTCGATGGAGATAGAAGCCGCCACAATGCAATCCGCGGCAATACATACGACACCATTATGGAAAACGTAAAAAATGCGACTTCCGACAACATCTGTTTCTACATGGCAATAAACAAAATCAACCAATGCGCCGTACGAGACGTCTGCATAGCCGCTCGAGATGCGACAAATGTGAGGGCGGTATCATTCAATTTTCATACGCCATATCCCGATACAAGGGAATTGGCGCTGTCAAAAGAAGAAAAAAAGCAATGCTGCGAGGTCATTTCGGCTATGAAGCAAAAAGGATTTCCGGTATTTAATCTGCAAAGCGCGTTTCCTTATATTATCGAAAATAAATTTCCCACGCCCTGCCATCAATGCGTGGTAATCGAAAACGGCAAGATTTCGACCTGTGGACGCTGCGTAGAAATACCGGGGCTCTGCCAAGAATGCGGATATTTTTTCGCCGCCGAATACTCTCTCTTATTCCGCGGAAATTTAAAAGTCGCCATCGAGATGTTGGGAACTTATTTGAAGTACATTTAGCAACAGCATGGATCCCCTAACTAAACTTACAAGAATTTGGCTTACACGCTCAATAAGGCCTTTCATATTCAAGAATGAATTCGACCAGAAACTACCCTATATAAATTGCGACAATCTCGGATTGTATGTACATATCCCGTTCTGCAAAGACATCTGCGACTTCTGCCCGTATTGCAAAGTCAGATATTCCAAGAAGCTATGCGATATGTATATAGACTCCCTCGTTAAAGAAATACACCTTGTGGGCAAACGACACAATGCCAAGAAAACCGCCACGAGCCTCTACTTTGGCGGCGGCACGCCGGCTCTTGCCGCGGGGCGCCTAAGGGAAATTATCGGCGCCCTTAAGGAACATTTTATAATCACCCAGGGGATAGGCGTTGAGCTCCACCCGGACGACGCCGTCCCGCATGTTCTAAAAATTTTAAAAGATGCCGGAGTGACAAAAATAAGCATAGGGATTCAATCTTTCGGAAGAAAATTTCAAAGTGTTTTGGGAAGAAAGCATATAAATATCGCAACGTTAAAACATGCATTATCCGAAGTCCCATTTGAGACGGTATCCATGGATTTCATTTTCGCCCTGCCCAACCAAACTGACGGCGATTTGAAAGAGGATATCGACACTGCCTTCCAAAACGGAGCAAACCATGTTGCAATTTATCCGTTCATCGACTTCACGTTTACTCCAAGCACAATACACGCCATGCCCAAAAAAGAAAAGAGGGCCCTTTTGGATTCGATTACCGCGCACTGTATAAAAAAGGGCTACACCCGCACCTCCATTTGGACATTTTCAAACGACGCAAACGCCAGATATTCGTCTATGACAAGAGACAATTTTCTGGGATTTGGATGCTCCGCTACAACTTTGCTAAAGGACCAATTTAAAATAAATACATTTTCCGTAAAAGAATATTGCCAGAGAATAAGCGGCGACAAACTGCCAACTTCTCTAACCATTCGTTTCTCCTTGCGCCAGCGAATGCTATATTATTTATTCTGGACCGCGTACAGCACAAAAATTGACGCCCGCGATTTTGAGAAATTTTTCGGAATCCCGCTCAAAAAAGCGTACGGCGTAGAATTGGGGCTCGCCAAGCTCTTGGGACTTATAGTCGAAGATGACGGAATATATACCATGACGCCCAAAGGCGTATTTTACTACCACCATTACGAAAATTTCCACACCCTCGCCTACATCGATAAGATGTGGAAAATTATGAGAAAAGAAGCTTTCCCCAAAGAGATAAGGCTATAGTCAGAACACGCTCTCAGGGCCTTTGAAACAAAAATCGCGAACTAATTTTTTCACCAATTCCATAGATTTACTCGTAGGAGTATGGCGGCTTTCCTCATTTACGACAAGTTTCTTGGGTGTCTTTACAGCGTTATACGCGGCATAACAACTCGTAGGTTCGCAGACATCGTCGGCATAGTTTATCATAAATATCGCCGGACATTTAAATCTTGTTGCCATATTTACGCCGTCTATATAAGCCATCTCCCTGGCTATCTCCGCATCTGGAACGCGCGAGAAATGCGGCCAACCGCAAGTGCGGCCTATCATTGGGCCTGAATGGTCGCACACTGCCGGATAGAGGGGCACCGCAAGCGACACTTTTTCAGACAGTCCTCCGAGAGCAAGCGCTTGCCCCCCGCCCTGGCTTCCGCCGAAAGCCACAAGATTTTTGCCATCCCACTGCGGGAAAGATGTTATAACATCTACTGCCCTAAGATCCCTCAAATAAAGTTCCCTAAAAAATACTTTGTCGCGCGAGCGAGGGTTTTTGATATAGTATCCCTTTAATTCCTCCTTAAACATTCTCTTGTATTCGTCGGGTTTAAAGGTGCTGAGAATGCCGTGCGCGTTGAAATCCATGGCTATAAATCCGCTGCGCGCCCAATCTATGGCAACGCCTTTAAACGACGGAGAAACCCCTGCTCCGTGACATACCAATACCGCCGGAAGGCTCGCGGGAGCGGCATTTGAAGGATAGGCCAGATAGCCGCGGAGAAAACCGTTGAATGTCTTAGCCTCCACATGGAACAATTTTATGTTCTTGTCTCCCGACGGGACTTCTTCCGTCTTAAGTTCCATAGGAATTGCGGAAAGAATTTGCTTTTGCTTATTCCAATAGGAGTCAAAATCTTCAGGCACAGGAGCAGACGGCTCTATATTCAAGGGATCGAAAGCCGCCCCTGCGTACAACTCGAGAATTTTTGTTTTTGAGGGGTCGTCGGCAGACGGTATTTTTACAAAAGCTTTGCATGTGAGAAATCCCGCTTTTTTTAGAGAGCCCGACACTTTTGCCAATCCGTCCTTTGTAATCACGGATTCGCGATGTTTCGGGGGGAATCCTCCGTCTTCGCAAACCAACATATCAACAGCGATGCCGTCCACAGCCTTACCGTCTTTCTCAACCTTAAGGGCAAAAGTTGCAGTTTCTCCCACAGAGTAAACAGAACCGTCGCGCGAGGCCTTCAAATTTGCAGAATACCCACCCTCGGATTTGGTCTCCGCAAACACAGATATGCTTGCTATAAACGCAAAAAATAAAGCTAAACGAGAGGCGAATTTTATATACAAAGATGTTTTCATATATTTTTAGAATTTCCTTTATTACAGAGCTAAAATATTATCCCGCAGACATCTCAAGCATGCGCTCTATCGGTTTTAGGGCCCGCGATGCGGTTTCCGCTGGCACCTCGATTCGCGGAGAGAGGTTTTCAAGGCATGCCAAGACTTTCTCAGGGGTGTTCCTGCGCATGCTGGAACACTGCTGGCATGATTTTCCCGCAGCCCTGGCGGCGATAAAGGTTTTGCCGGGAACTTCTTTGCGCAGGCGGTGTATCATCTCAACAACCGTCGCGATTATAAATGATTCGGCGGGGTTGTCTCTGCAGAATTTTATCATTTTCTCCGTGCTGCATACACAATCGGATATGTCGCGCACCGATTTTGGACACTCCGGATGGCACACCAGAGGAGATTTTGGGAATTCAGCCTTTAACTCCGCAAGTTCGCGGGCGTCGTACATTGCGTGGGATACGCAAAAACCGTCCCAAAGTATCATGTTCCTTCCGGTTTTCTCATTTATCCAAGAGCCCAAATGCTTGTCTGGACAAAATATTATCTGCTTATCCTCCGGAATCTGGCGGACTATGTCAAGGGCGTTGCCGCTCGTGCAAATTATATCGCTCAATTCTTTTACCGCCGCGCTGCAATTTATATACGAAATCACAATGGCATCGGGATTCGCAGACTTTAAAGCTTTCAATTTTAAAGGATCGCACATTTCCTCAAGCGAGCACCCCGCGGACTTGTCCGGAATGAGCACTATTTTTTGAGGATTCAAGATTTTGGCGGTTTCAGCCATAAAATCCACACCGGCAAATACTATTATGTCCGCTCCCGTATTTTTGGCCTGTCGAGAAAGCCCCAAGGAATCCCCAACGAAGTCGGCGATATCTTGTATTTGCGGATCTACATAATTATGGGCCAATATCACCGCATTTTTTTCTTTTTTCAGGCGCAATATACGCTCCTGCACCGGCGTAAATTCGACACATTCTCCCGCGCGATACGGGGGGAATATCATAAACTTCGATGTTTCCATAGAATTGTAAAGTTTTCCGCTAAGCTATGTATTGTCAAATAAAATGCCATCTAACCGCTACTCGGCCAACAAGACTTTCACGACACATTTTCTAACATTTCCCTCTCCCAAAAGCGGCATATGGGCACAGTCTGGAGGAAGTATTATCATTTGCCCGGCGGAAAGCTCCACATGACGCTCCGGAGCGTCGTTAAAAAATTCTATGTCCTTTTGGGAATCGTATGGAACCGCCACCGACTTACAGTTTTTAACGTCTGCTAAGCCAAAGCGCTCCGTTCCGGAGATTACTATTTGAATGTCAGCATAACTCCTATGCGATTCAAGCTTTGCGTCGCTTTCAGAACGCAGGGAATTATCCGACACCGTAATGGTAATCTTTCCTGGATCTATTTGGTAAGTCCCGTTTTTTAGGCTCGATACATCGCATCCAGAAAGATACGACAATGCCTTGTCCATATTTTTATTTCCCGAATAGAATATTGTTCCGTAGGCTTCCGGAACTCCTATGTGTTCGTGAAAATCGTTAGAAGTGCATGAAGATACTGACATAATTATAAAATATAATACACCTAAAAATATTGCGCGAATAAATTTCATAGCTCCCAATCTAAATTATATAAAAGCACCCTTTGTGAATACGGTATAAAAATTCAGAACACTTTCAATGGAAATCTCAATGCATCGCCTGAATTTTTAATGAGATAAAAACCTTTTAAAAATGCGCGATTATACGATAAATCTTGTTGACAGGTAGAGATTGGATATTTTCATTATTTTCCAATAATGAAGACTGATAGGAAAGAATTGTCCGAAAATCTTGAGGACTATTTGGAGACTATTTCATCTCTCTCCTCTGAAAGCGGATCCGCCAGACCCACGGATATCGCAAAAGCAATGAGCGTAAAAAAACCCTCCGTCACAGCGGCTCTCAACGCGCTTGCTGAACGCGGTTATGTAGAGTATGAAAAATACAAGCCCGTGACACTTACCAAAGACGGGGAGTCCATTGCAAAAAATGTGCGCCGGAAACACCAGCTGTTGAGCTCGTTTTTTACCGATGTGCTCGGGGTTGAAGCCAGCGAAGCCGATATAGCCGCCTGCAAGATGGAACACGCCCTGAAAGACGGCATAATGATGAAGCTTGTAAAATTCCTCAAAAAAACCTCCACGGCAAGCTGTTCCGGATGCCCCAACAAGAATTGCACATGCACGGCGGCTAATTGCCCGCATGCGGTTGAATTGTCTTCCCTAAAACGCGGGGAAAAAGCGATAGTATTGGATATGTCCAACAAACTTGGGCGGCAGGGCACATATGCCGGAATGGGATTGACCATAGGAAGCGTGGTTGAAATCATAAGAGTGGCTCCGCTTGGTGATCCTGTAATAATCGGAGTGCGCGGATCTGAAATATCCATGCGCAAGGAACAACTCGACCTCATAAAAGTTAAAAAAATATGACGAACCCATATTTTTTTTGAGATATAGTTAGGGCAAGCTAACAAAAATAACATGAATAAAGTTCGCTATAAGATACTTCTTGTCGGAAATCCCAATTCAGGAAAGACTACGATTTTCAACTCTCTGGCCGGATTGCATGCAAAAGTGGCAAACTATCCCGGCGTGACAGTTTCTAAAAAAGAGGGAATGTTTTCAGTTGGCAATACGGAGGTTGAAATAGAAGACCTGCCGGGAGTATATACGCTTTCCGCATCGAGCGCGGAGGAAAAAATAACCCGCGACGCCATACTTGAAAACTCCTACGATTTAATAGTAAACGTTGTCGATTCGTCAAACTTCGAGAGGAACCTCTATTTGACCATGCAAATAGCCGAAATGCGGGTCCCTATGATAGTGGTTTTAAACATGACCGACGAGCTCAGAAAACGGGGCAAGACAGTGGACGCCGCAATGCTTTCAAACGCAATAGGCGTGCCCGTGACAAAATGCGTTGGATACGATGCGGAATCCGCAAAAAAACTGAGAAATTTTATAGTATCGAATCTCGATGTATGCACCCTTGCCCACTTCCATTGGGATTGGCTCGAAAATAACATACTCTCAAAGAAAATCGAACTGGCCAGAGATCTGCTAAAGGCCAACCTGCCCGAAGAATTCGCCGATTGCTCGGAATGGATGGCCATAAGGGCCCTTGAAAATGACGAATATGTGCTGTCGTCAATAAAATCCAAAGCCCCCCTGCTCTACGACGCTATATGCGGCATAGCCCAGAGCCTGGAAACGGAAACTGGAGACAATTCGGAAACGCTCGTATCGGCCGCGCGCTACGGAATAATAGACCGCATATGCCTTCCCGCCTTAAAGACCGTCGAAAACCCGCAATACGGCAGAACCCGCCTTATCGATTCTATTCTTCTCAATAAACTATTGGGAATCCCCATATTCCTTTTGCTCATGTTCGGAATATTCGAATTCGTTTTCGAGCTCGGAGATCCGCTGATGGGCATAATGGAATCGCTGTTCGGGCATATAGAAAATCTCGCGGCAAAATATTGGCCCGGAGAAGGCGCCATAAAGGAATTTTTCATTGGCGGCGTCATAAACGGGGTCGGCACGATACTCGTGTTTCTGCCCAATATAATTCTGCTGTTCTTGGCCCTGTCAATACTCGAAGACAGCGGATACATGGCCAGGGCCGCATTCCTTTGCGACAGAATTATGAAACGCTTTGGACTCAGCGGCTCAAGCATAATACCAATGCTCGTAGGATTCGGCTGCTCCGTTCCGGCAATAATGGGAACGCGCGCGTTAAAAAATCCCGCGGAGCGCCTCACGGCCACAATGGTCATACCGCTTTTCAGCTGCGGCGCCCGATTCCCCGTATATGTGCTGCTCATACCGGCATTCTTCCCTCCGAATTTGCGCGGAACGGCTATGTTCTGCATCTATCTGGCGGGAATATCCCTGGCGTTTATATGCGCCCGCATTTTGCGCTCCACCACCTTTAGGGGAAACGACTCCACTTTCCTAATTGAATTGCCGCCTTACAGGCTTCCGCGCATGAAAAATATCTCGCGCGAGGTCGGTTTTAGAACTTTCGGATTCCTCCAAAAAGCCGGAACTCTAATTCTGGGCATGTCGCTAATTTTGTGGCTGCTTTCCACATACCCAAAAAATACAGCGGCAGAAGTAGAGCTAACGCAAAAAATAGAAGCAGTAAAAAGCGATACAAAAATGCCGCTGGATATGCGCGAACACGCCATAAGCGAGCTTGAATCCGCGCTTGTGTCGTCCAAATTCGACCACACTTTCATGGGGCGCATTTCACAATTTGCAACCCCGATTTTCAAACCTCTGGGATTCGACAACAAAATTGTGAGCTCGCTAATCGGCGCCCTTGCCGCAAAAGAAGTATTCATAGCGCAACTCGGCATGGTTTACGGCAATGACAACGCCGAAGACGACTCCTCCCTCAGGGATAAAATAGCCGCCGACTATACGCCGATACAAGGAGCCAGCATATTGCTCTTCATACTTATAAGCGCTCCGTGCATAGCCACAATATCGACGACTTATTCGGAAACCGGCTCTATAAAGTTCGCCCTTGCGCAATTTTTCGGCCTTACAGCGCTCGGATATTGCATCTGCTTTATATTTTACCAGTGCGCGACATTTTTTTAGTTTCCGAAGAAACTTATACGCGACAATAACGTTAATATAATGATGTTATTAGTTGACATTTTTCAAAACAAAAATTGAATACTAAAACGTCATTTGACCTGCAACACAAAGGGGTGCGTTATTTTGCTTCTCGGGGAGAGTTGTATTGCGTACCAAGCCAATACAGATGAAGAAAATCAATTTAAGCAAAAATATCGAGGAACTGCATTATCCGATAATATTCGATTCCGCAAAATCTGCCAAAGATTCGCTTGCAAGACTTGCTGAAGCATTGAAATCAGAAAATGCCGTTCCCGTGACATTGGAAGTATTTTCTGGAGATTTCGCAGAGAGCGGCGTTAAAGAATTTCTCGAGACAATGGGAATTCCCAACCTGCCTGTGAATTGGATAAAGCCGCTCGACGAAACCTCGCTCCCCGTTTTGGCCGGAGCGCATATTACGGCAATAAAAGGTTGCACCCCAAAATTCGCCGCCACAAAACAAGAAAATCGCTCGGTATTCTATTCCACACCCGAAGCCGACTACTGCCGCACGTTCGGAATAATAGTAAAATCGGAAGATTCGGACGGATACAAACACACCCTCGACAATCTTGAGGAAATATCCGCAGCTCTCGGAATATTTGGCTTTTCATACAACGATATCGCAAGAACCTGGTTTTATAACGACGACATACTTTCATGGTATGCCCCTTTTAATAAGGCCCGCACCGAGTTCTACTCTGAGCACAAAATATTTGAAGGATTACTGCCCGCCAGCACAGGAATAGGGGCTCCGAATAGGGCCGGGAAAAAAATAACCAGCGGCGCAATCGCCATGAAACCCCACTCCGACTCAATCAAGATATCCGAACTTGAATCTCCGCTGCAATGCGGAGCCACGGATTACGGAAGTTCCTTCTCCCGCGCTGTCGAGATAGAGACTCCGCATTCCAGGCGGATAATGATATCCGGAACTGCAAGTATAGAAAGCGGCGGGGAAACCGCCCATGAAGGCGACATCAAAGCGCAAGTTAAACTCACCATGGACGTGATAGAAGCCATACTGCGCTCCCGCAATATGAATTTTTCCGACACAGTGCGCAGCATAGTATATTGCCTGCGCCCGGAATATTACGCATCATTCTTGGAATGGCAGAGGAGCCGTGGCATTGACATTCCCCATTGCCCGTCGTTTAGCATAGTTTGCCGATCGGATTTGCTCTTTGAAGTGGAGCTTGAAGCCGCAGTAAATTTATAACTTCAAGGCCAAATATTTTTTGAATGAAAAAGCCCCGATTAACGGGGCTTTTTCATTCAAAAATATAAAAGAGTCACGTTTAATCAAAAATATCAAATGTTATTTTGATACATATTGTGGGTTTTGATATCATTTGCGCGAAAACCGCAAAAATGAATCCAATAAACCATATTAAGTTATATGCCGATGTCGCAGAATTTAATTCTCCGACAAATGCACAAACCGGGAAACCCCTGCGTTTTCGCCGAAACGACGACATAACACTCGACGTTGTATTTTTTAATTCCGGCAAAATTGCGAATATAGATTCGGTGAGAAAGGCCGTTCTTGAAATAATAGACATAGGCGATTTAAATTCTCCGGCGCCGCGCAGCCAAAAGACGCTGTTGCGCATGGAAGTGGATTCCGACCATATCTATAAAAACTTTTCCGAATTCGATATGGAGATAGGCGGAGCCCATGTAGTATTTGAAATAAGCGAGGGTAAGAGCGATATTCCGGAAGGGCCAAAATGGCTCCGCATATATACAATAGGAAAAGGCTCTGAACGCACTACGTTTTCGGCCGGTTGGATTGAGATTGAGGAAAGCTACGGAGACCCCTGTGGAGAAGAACAAATATTTCCTCCGGAAAAAGCCCTCACAAAAGATATTGCCGACGGATACTATCTCTCAAAATTAGAAAACCTTGCCGACATATATGATAAAGAGGAAGCCTGTAAAAATATAGGAGCGGCGACCAAAGTGGAACTTGAGTCCCAAATTAGCGAACATACACACGAATCTTATGATAAACTCGCAGAAGACACGCATTCCAATACGTCGAAAATCTCTGCGCTATCGATAAACAAACGTGAAAATCCAAAATTGTATTTTGATAAAGGGTACCTCTCCGGAACATTGTCGAGCGCACCCAGACTTCCCGTCTCAATATCTTGGACGGGGTCATTCACATTCGTTCCAAATTGCCGTATTTTTTCGACAACGCCATTCAACTCGTCGCCATGCATAAGCGCTATATTTAGCGGCACGGAATCGTCACCGGAACTTCGTCTCAAATACTCCGACGGCCAAAACGAGAATTATATGGACTTTGACTGGAAGGAATATATATCCGACGCGCACGCATACACTGCCATATTCATCTCTCCGTCTGAATTTAAATTATTCATAGACGGAATTCAACAATCACCGTTATCACAAAATGTACAAAATATATCGGAATCTATTCTTCCATCCTCATATCTGATAGGAGGAAGCGCGGATTCTTCCGGGTACGCAAAAGCCATAGTTTCAAAAATAACGCTTTTGAACTGCGACATGTCGGCAAGCAACGCTCTTTATAGCGTTTCAGACTATGCAAAAGGAAAAGATATACCGCCCATGTTATTAAATGAGGCGCAATATTTCGACAGTTCTTCAAATTGGACAGCATGGCAAACATCGCTATACACCCTGGACAAATCAGATGGGATAAAAATTATCGTGACAACCGACTACACGAATTCTTATGCCCTCATAAGAATAACCGGTTTGTCATTCCTTCCGGGAACTCAAGCAGAGCTATATTACGAATCCATTGAACAAAGCATTACTTCAAAATATACAATGTCTGTAGGATTCTATTTTTATGGGAATTCCGGAAAGAGTTTGGAAGTAAATCTTGTTCCCGGTGAATGGATAACCTCAACCGCCCAATACGATTCCACCGAAATAAGAATTATAACAAGCATTATAGACAACACATGGGTTTGGGAAACAGGAAAATATGTTTGGATAAAAGGATTAAAAATAAGGATAAATGGAACACTATTCTCCTTTGATGGCGCTCTGTGCGATAAAATATCGCAAGACAAGTCAGGCAACTACAACGATTCATTTTCTGTAGGAACGATAAAATCGACCCTCCAGTTATCAGATTTTAGCATCAATGAGAAACTCGTATGGGTTGAAAACGGGCCAAAAGCCTTAAAAAGTTCTGTACTGGAAGTGTTGCCAAAGAACTCGAAAATTAGAGTTTACATGAAAAGTTCAGCCAATGGATCGATTACAATAAACAACGGGAGCGGAGTATCGCTACAAACAGTATCAGTAGTGAAAGATTCATGGGTTGAATCGAATACTATATACAATAACTCCGAAAAAACACTCGTATTTTCGCCTTCGGTAGCGCCGATGACGCTACAAGTTCATGTGGAAGGTTCAATACTAAGCAAATAGGATAAAATCAATGTCAGAAGAAAATCAAAATACAAACATCATACTACAAGTATCCGGCGGAAATTATATAAAGCTAAAGAGGGTTGACGTGCATGCCGACTATGTCGATGCGGCTGGAAATCCTCTAACTTCCGATGGACTTACAGACACCGGGAATTATTATATCGCTCTCAATCCGCCTGAACTTGAAAAAATCGATCCAACATTACTTAAAAAACTGGCGGAAGCATTTTTTGAAGGCTAATGAGGTCTGACTGTAAAAATAATACTATTAAGGGGGGAGATAAAATCTCACCCCCTTTGCTGTATTTGTCAAAACGGTTCAGATAATGGCAAAAAAGCGGACATCTTGCAGTAATAGCCCGCTATGGGGAAATAATTCTTAGAAGGTTAAGAGTTGCCAATTTAACATCTAAGAGCGATTACTTGGCTTTATTTAGGGCGTTTAGAAGAATCGCTATGTTTTCAGCGAGATCGTCCATAGTGCGCATGGCTTCGGCGTCTTCCGCAACGGCTCCCTTGTCGGAGCCGAATCCTATATTCATATAAGACGCTCCTGGAACGAACATTCCTGACATAAGGAACATAGTATTCATAGAAAGCCATGTAAAATCAGCGCCCGCTCTGCGCTGCGCGACGACTGCCGCCCCTACCTTTCCCTTTAAAAGTCCTCCATTTGCCCTATTCACAATTCCGGCTCTGTCCAATATGGCCTTTATTTCCGAAGTCATGTTTGCAAAATAGGTCGGAGACCCTACTACAATAGCGTCGGCATCCAACATTTTAGAAAAGATTTCATTAAAGATATCTTGGGCATAAACGCATTTTTTATTCTGGAGCTTCTTGCAAATTCCGCAAGCTCTGCAACCTCTTATCTGCTCGCCGCAAAGCTGAACTAATTCAGTCTCAAACCCCTTAGCCTTAAGTGTATCTAAAACCCTATTGAGTAGAACGGCGGTATTGCCGTCCTTTCTGGGACTCCCGTTGATTGCCAATATTTTCATAATATTTCCGTGTAGTGTTTAACAATATGTATTATATCTAATTCACATTTGCAAACCAAATAATCCATTTATTGCAAATTGAGATTACAATCCGGAAACTAAAACCGGCAAAAAAGCTGAGAACGCCTTTTTCGGAAAGGACACTTAGGGTCAAAATTGAAACTCTTTAGACAAAAACTAAAAAAAAACTTGCAAGAATCGGCGCCTTCAGCTCTAATACAAACTTTATTTCGGCGTGGTAGCCAAGTGGTAAGGCAAGGCTCTGCAAAAGCTTCACCATCGGTTCGATTCCGATCCACGCCTTTTTTTATTCCGTACGGTTGTTTATCAATTTCGTACGGTTTTTTTTTGCAAACTTGAGAGTAAAAATTTGGGTCAACACCAAAGGTTGTGGAATAGGTTGATTTTTTAGATTTGTCTTTCATAGTTTCACCCCGCATTCTACAAGTACTCTCAAGCGGTAATTTTTAAAGTTTCTGTATCCGTAGGCTCGTCTTTGGATTAGCTTCATCTTGCGGTGGAAGCCTTCTGTAATTCCGTTATTCTTCGTAAACCTCCACATCCTGATTATTGGCGCAAACCATTCGCTTATCGTTTCCGCAAGTTTCCCAAACTCTGTCGGCGCTTCGTATTGGGTCAACACCAAAGGTTGTGGAATAGGTTGATTTTTTAGATTTGTCTTTCATAGTTTCACCCCGCATTCTACA
>CALXNZ010000007.1 GCA_944389885.1 uncultured Opitutales bacterium | reverse complement strand
TATCAAGCGGATACCGAAGCATTGTAAGAAGATGCTTTCCAAATGCTAAGATTGTGGCGGACAGGTTCCATGTGATATGGCTAGTGCTTTATCACTTTATGGAATTTTGTAAGAGTGCGCAGGAAGAAGTGAAGTGGAAGAGATCGCTTACTTATCCATTGCGGAAAAGGAAGGAAAGGTTAAAGCCGCATGAGCGGGAGCGATTTAAAAACTTCTTTAAAGAAAACCCTGCGATAGAGCTTGCGTACGAATTTAAAGAGAAGCTATGCGAGCTGCTAAACAAGAAGAGTCAGACGGCAAAGCAATGCAAGAATAACATAAGGAAGTTAAAGGGAATGATGAAAGTGATGAGATACGAAGCGCCGACAGAGTTTGGGAAGCTTGCGGAAACGATAAGCGAATGGTTTGCGCCAATAATCAGAATGTGGAGATTTACAAAAAATAACGGAATAACAGAAGGCTTCCACCGCAAGATGAAGCTAATCCAAAGACGAGCCTACGGATACAGAAACTTTAAAAATTACCGCTTGAGAGTACTTGTAGAATGCGGGGTGAAACTATGAAAGACAAATCTAAAAAATCAACCTATTCCACAACCTTTGGTGTTGACCCAGACAAATCTAAAAAATCAACCTATTCCACAACCTTTGGTGTTGACCCAAAAAATTTTTTATGGGATAATAATTCCAACTTCCAAAGGGAAAACATATTCTGCGGTTCTCTCTACGGAGCTCATAAATAATCTTAACGGCATTAAAGACTTATATAAAGCGCATATGACGCTATATTTGACTAAACCACTTGGGCTTTGCCATGCGCGAAAATCTACATATATAAAAAAACGGCCGCTAAACGCGGCCGCCAAATAAAGTGGCACCCCCGAGCGGATTCGAACCGCTGTTTCCTGAATGAGGTTCAGGAGTCCTAACCACTAGACGATGGGGGCAGTGCTATTTAATATGTGTGGATAGTTGCAAGGTCTGGCAAAATGTCAAACTTTTATTCTCCATCTGCCGCAAGAAAGCGCAAAGAACGGCGCAATCCGACCTAAGACATAGGGCCGGAATTGCGCCATTAGAGCATTATAGCTGGCGGAAGAAATCGTTTCCCTTGTCGTCAACGAGTATGAAAGCCGGAAAATCTACAACTTCTATCTTCCAAATAGCTTCCATTCCAAGTTCCGGATATTCCACAAGCTCGACCTTTTTTATATTTTCCTTAGCCAATAAAGCCGCGGGACCGCCTATTGAACCCAAATAGAATCCGCCGTGTTTTTTGCACGCGTCAGTGACAGCCTGCGAGCGATTCCCCTTGGCAATCATAATCAGGCTGCCTCCGTTGCTTTGGAATAAATCCACATAAGAATCCATTCGCCCGGCGGTTGTCGGGCCGAACGAACCCGACGGCATTCCGGCGGGAGTTTTAGCCGGACCGGCATAATATATCGGATGATTTTTAATATAATCCGGCAGAGGCTCCCCGCGATCGAGACGCTCCTTGAGCTTGGCGTGGGCGATATCGCGCCCTACGATAATCGTGCCGCTGAGTTTGAGCCGCGTCTTCACCGGATATTTTGACAAATCCGCGAGTATCTCCGGCATTGGGCGATTGAGATCTATCGGCACGGCGCCGTCAGAGGTGTTTACGCTGCGATATCTCGCCGGAATATATTTGCCGGGATCGGTTTCAAGCTCTTCTATCCAAATTCCGTTCTCGTCGATTTTAGCTTTAACGTTTCTATCGGCCGAGCAGGAAACGCCAAGGCCTATGGGACAACTTGCGCCATGGCGGGGCATTCTTATCACGCGCACGTCGAGGGCGAAGTTTTTACCTCCGAATTGCGCTCCAATCCCGAGTTTTCTGGCTTCTTCCAATAGCTTTTTCTCGAGCTCCACGTCGCGGAAAGCATGGCCGAGCTCATTACCCTTGGTTGGAAGATTGTCGAGGTATTTCGTGGAGGCAAGTTTTACCGTTTTAAGGCAAACCTCAGCGCTCGTTCCGCCGACGACAAAGGCGATGTGGTACGGCGGGCACGCCGCAGTGCCGAGTCCGCGCATTTTCTCAACCATAAACGGAACCAAACGTTCCGGAGTTATTATGGCTTTTGTCTCCTGATAGAGATAGGTTTTATTTGCAGAGCCGCCGCCTTTTGCAACAAACAAGAATTCGTACTTGTCGGAATCCGTGGCATAGAGGTCTATCTGGGCCGGAAGATTGCAACCGGTATTTACCTCTTTCCACATATCTAAAGGAGCGTTTTGAGAGTATCTGAGGTTCTCCTGCGTATAGCAGTCGTAAACGCCTTTTGAGAGATATTCCTCGTCGCACACGCCCGTCCATATGCCCTGCCCTTTTTTCCCTATTATAGTGGCAGTTCCCGTATCTTGGCAGAAGGGCAGCTTTCCCATAGCTGCAACTTCAGCATTTCTAAGCATTGTAAGAGCCACGCTTTTGTCGTTTTCGGAAGCCTCGGGATCGTCGAGTATCTCCGCGACAAGCTTCAAGTGGGCCGGCCTCAAAAAGAACGCCACATTGCGCATTGCAGTTCTCGCCAAAAGCGTGAGCCCTTCGGGGTGAACCCTTACTATTTTACGGCCTTCAAATTCGGCGGTTGAAACATAATCAGATGTCAGCAAGACATACTTTGTATCGTCCTTGCCTAACGGGAACATTTTCTGATATTTAAACGGAGGAGGATTTGCCATATTATTTCTGTGTTAAAAGTTATATCTACCTGCCCAGCGGCATAGCGATTCAAAACTATCAATCGGCCGCCATGCAAATTTTTCTTATCTTTCCAAGATCGAGCTTGCCTGTTGCTAAAAGCGGGATTTTTTCCACGCGCATCATCTTGCGCGGAATCCATAAATTGGGCTGTCCGGCTTTCATAAGGGCTTTCCGCAAAGCTGTCATATCTATGTCCATAGCCGCGAGCAAAACGAGAACTTCGCCCTTTGCCGGGTCTATTTTAGAGCCTACGGCTATTTTAGGCTCGTCCGAGTTCTCTATATTCAAGGCTCTTTCCACAGCCTCCTCGATTCCGGTATGCGGCACCATTTCTCCGCCTATTTTAGAGAATCTCGACAGCCTTCCCTTGATAAATATGAACCCGTCGGAATCCAAAGACGCCAAATCTCCCGTATTCAACCAACCGTCAACGATGCGCTCCCTATTTACCTCCGGCATATTAAGATACCCGGGGAAAATGCTGGCTCCCCTAAGTTGCAGTATGCCTGTCTCTCCAATATTAAGGCGCTCTCCGGTCTCCGGAGACACCACGGCAGCCTGCAATCCCGGAAATATTTCGCCCACGCTCTCAGATTTCGACGAGCTTGGCTGCGGACACATTTTTCCCCTCTTCAAACCTTCGGGAAGATTTACCGCAACAACCGGAGAAGCCTCGGTTAAACCGTATCCGGCCAGATAGCGCACGGACGGGAATTTTCCCTCCCATGCCTCTATAAAGCCGTCTGGAGTTTTTTCGGCCCCGCCGATTACATATTGCAATTTGCCGAGATCAGCGGGAGTCGCCTTCTTGTAATAGGAGCGCAAGAAGGTCGGGGTGCTTATCATCAATGTGGAGCCTCCCTCCCGTATTGCGTCGAGATTCGACTGGACTTCAAGAGGGCTTTGCACCGCCACCTGTCTTACGCCGAATATGGAGCAAAACCACACTTGAATGCTTTGACCAAAACTGTGAAAGAGCGGAAGATTTGCATGCAAAGTTGCGTCGCCCGGCCAGACTATCCCTATTTGGCTCATCTGCACGCAATTCGCGATTATGTTGCGATGCGTCAACACAGCGGCTTTTGGTTCACCCTCGCTTCCGCTTGTAAAAATTATGGACGCCTCTTTGTTTCCACCGTATTTCGGAATGCCGAATATTGCCGCAGTCATTCGCCACGGAAGCAATTTTACCGCTATGACTTTGGGGACTATGCGCTTTTTTCCTATGCGCTTCAACATATCTCCCACATCGATGAACCTATCCCCCCAAGGATAGTCCGAATAATGCTGCAGGACTTTTTCTTTTACCTTGTTGGAGCCTATTACGGTTCTTATTCCGGCTTTGCGCAAACACGCCGCCGCAGATTCGGGGCCGAGAGTGAAGTTGAGATTTACGCTGACCTTGCCGGCCATCTGAACCGCCAAATTTACAAGTATTCCCGGTATGCAGGAAGGCAGAGCTATGCCTATGCGCTCCTCGTCCCCAAAATTCGCTTGAATATACTCCTTTATAGCGAGAGCCGCCCCAAGCACCGTAGCCCTATCCATGCGCTTCCCCAAGGAATAATCAAATATCTGCTCGCGCGAGGAATTTTCAGATAGCCCGCGAACCGCGGCATAAGCGAGATTCCATTCCAGAATACGGAGTTTTTCAAACTTGTCGTATCCGCTGTCTATAATTTTGGAGTCTATTACTTTCATTGAATATACAAAAAGCACAGGCCGCAAAACACCGCGTCCCAAACTTATGCGAGTATCACAAATGAAAGGGTATATAGTCAATTAAAAAGTCTTGAGCGGCGAATTTGAAAAGACATTGTCAATGCCCGCAAATTTTATTGCATATTTACCGCCAAAAACCACTATTGCCAAAAAAGAATGAACACCCTCAACCGCTACATATTTAAACAGGTCGCCTTATCGGCTTTTTTGACGGTTGGCTTGTTCGTATTTGTGCTTGTGGTGGGCAACGTAATGAAAGAGGTCATAGGGGATCTCGCCGCAGGCAGAGTAAGCATAGGATTTTTCGCATACATAGTTGCCCTCATAATTCCAGGCGTCATTCCGTACGCGCTTCCCATGGGCATGCTCACGGGAATTCTTCTCGTATTCGGGAGAATGTCGGCCCAGAGCGAAATTACCGCAATAAAGGCATGCGGACGCTCCATATACGACATGGCCGCCCCCGTATTTTTTCTGGCTATGTGTGCGTCTTTGTTCTCCGTGGGGATAAATTTTTACTACGCCCCCCTTGCCGACTATACTTACAAGAACTCGCTCAAAAATCTTATCCGAGAAAATCCTTTGCAATTTATACAGCCGGGCAATTTTATACGCGACTTCCCCGGATACGTTATATATGCGAACTCCTCCGACGGCAAGGATCTTATAAGCTTCCGCATTTGGGAGTTGAATAAGAACGGCCAAGCTCAAGTATCCATACAGGCCGACAGAGGAAGGCTGAGCTACGACGATGAAAGAGACGAGATAGTTTTGAAGCTTATAAACGGCAGCGCCGAACGCGCCCGTTCCGAAGACCCTGAAGACCTGCGCCGCCCCCTGCCCACCGCACGCTTTGACGAGCTCGTAATAAAGCTGCCTTTGAACGACATACTCGGCTCATATCAGGGGGGCAAGAAGCGGCTTAAGCTGATGACATTCGGCGAACTGATGCAGGCCAGAAACACATGGCATTCCGTTCCGCCTGAAAAGCTCACTCCTGAAATCGCATTTAGGGACAGAATAGAGGTTAATCTTCAAATCCAAAAAAATTTTGCAATGGCATTTTCCATATTTGCCATGGTGGTGCTCGCCGTGCCTTTGGGAATAAAGGCGTCGAGGTCGGAGACATTCGCCAATCTTGCGATAGCATTGGCTTTGGCGATGTCGTATTACATGATGACGGTTTTGATTTCATGGCTTGAAAAATATCCGCATACGCGCCCGGATATACTTATATGGCTGCCGAACTTCCTATTCCAGGGAGTCGGAACCATTCTGATTTGGCGGGCTTCAAGGAACTGAAAACCGCGCAATGAGCGACAAGACAAACGCAGTAAGGATTCTCGACAGGGGTAAAATAGATTACAAACGCTATTCATATCCCGCGGGAGAGGTTCCCCCGAGCGGCGAAGAAGTTGCCGCCCTTATAGGGCAAGACGTCTCCAAAGTTTTTAAGACTCTTGTGACAATCGGAAAGTCGCACAAAAACTATGTATTTATGGTGCCGGTCGCAAAGGAGCTGGATTTAAAAAAGGCGGCTGTCGCCGCGGGGGAAAAATCCATAGAGATGCTAAAATCCAAAGAACTGCTGCCGCTTACCGGATATGTGCACGGCGGATGTTCCCCAATAGGAATGAAAAAATTTTTCCCTACATTCGTGGATTCAAGCGCAAAAGACTTGCCAAGCATAATATTCAGCGCGGGAAAAATAGGCCAACAGATTGAGACGTCTCCGCAAAATCTGGCAA
Organism: uncultured Opitutales bacterium; assembly: GCA_944389885.1. GTDB lineage: Bacteria > Verrucomicrobiota > Verrucomicrobiia > Opitutales > Intestinicryptomonadaceae > Merdousia. The sequence continues at coordinate 89,370 of CALXNZ010000007.1, read as the reverse complement.
TGGCCGTAAAATACAAATTCGCCGATATAGCCGCAGATTAGAAAGCCCGCACCCCCCCTTAGACGGAGCGAATGTTTGCGCACAGCCTAATCGCAAAGAAGAAATTCCGCGCGCTTTTCCTTGCCGGCATAGTCGTCGGAATAAGGCGACTTCGTCTTATCGGGCAAGCGCTCTCCCGTATCGCGATCGAAAAAGTCTGGAGTGGGAGATTTTGGCACAGAATCCAAAGTCGAGCGCCTCCAATCTTCCATAAGCTTTCTCATATCGTTAAGAACGCCGGAAAAATCGGGATCGCCAACGAGATTCCTCACTTGAAGTTCGTCGCCTTTTGAGGTATCGTAGAGTTCCTCGCGCGGGCGCGGGCAAAGGAACACATCGGCCTGCACCGGATTAAGTCTTGCCCCCTCCGACATCGCCTTTCTCAGGTCTTGGTGCGACGGAGAATTTACGGAATCCGCGGGCCCTATCCAAGCCTTGTCGGGGAATTCATTTATTATGTACAGATAATTTCCCTTTCTTATGGAGCGTCCAAAAGCCTGGTAATCATGCCAATTATGCTCCGAAAATGCGCTGTCCCTGACCTCTGCTTTGGGATTTTTTAATACAGGGAGAAAAGAGACTCCCTGAAAACTTTTTGGTTTTGGCAGCCCAGCCATTTCGAGGATAGTAGGAGCGATATCTATCGAACTCACCAACGACCTGGAAATAGCCTGCGCTTTAACACCTGGCCCGCAAATCACCAACGGAGTGCGCATGCCGTCGTCTATAAGCCTCGTTTTTGCGCGCGGAAAGGGCCTGCCGTTGTCGGCTAAAAATATAATGACGGTGTTGTCCAAGACATTTTGGGCCGACAATTCGCGCAAGACTTCTCCCACATAGTAATCGAGCCTGCGAATTTCGTTGCAGTAGGAGGCAAAATCCGAACGGGTTTGGGGAGTGTCCACAAGCGCCGGAGGCAATTTCACTTCCGAAGGGGAAATTTTCTCTCCAAATTCTTTTCGCCAGTTGTCTTCCCAGCCGCGGTGGGCGTCGTACGAAGCCAGCCAAAGGAAGAATGGCTTGTCTTTAGGACGCTCTCTTATTGCCGCCACCCAGTTCCCCGCCCCGCTTTCCGGATTGGGATTATTTCTGCGGCCGTCGTCAACCCTATCGAAGGCCTTAAAATATCTCCCGCCTTTTTTTACGGGCTCTCCGCCTATATGGGCCTTGCCCGATAATGCGGTATAGTATCCGGCATCTTTCAATACTTGTGGAAACCAAACAATGTGCGGGGATATAGGCCGGTGGAGTTCGCTGGCGGCGCCGTTGTTGTGCGGATAACGCCCCGTGGCTATGCTCGCGCGGCTGGGGCTGCAGGAACTCGCAGTAAGGATTGCATTGTCGAAACGCATTCCGCGAGAAGCGATTGAGTCTATATTGGGAGTTCCCGCTACCGGAGATCCAAACGCCCCTATATCTTGCTGGGAGACGTCGTCGGCTATTATCAGCACAAAGTTGGGCGGGGTTGCTAAGAGGGACAATCCAGAAAATGCAATGATACAAAACAGAAATTTTCTCAACATATGAAGCGTATTAAAACTTTTGTGTTATATATAAAAAGAGGCCGCTCATAGCAACAAAAAATCGTCGCTTTAGACGGGCCTCATTCTGTATCTTGCAAATTGGAATCTAAAAACTTCGATTGGAAATCCCGCGCAAGGGCGCGTCAGAATTTCACATACGCTTCAATGGGCAAGTGATCCGAAGGATACGCCCCGGCTATGTTATCCATTATTACTGAACACTTCAAGACTTCTACCCCGCGGGAAACAAAGAGATAATCGAGTTTTCTCCAGGGATCCTCCACTTCGGCGCTTCCGCGTATGCGCCTATTGTACAGCATGCAAATAAACGTTCCTTTGGGGCCGTACGGCGGCATCTTTGATATTTTCCATGAATCTCTCAGGTATCCTGATCCTGTAAGTTCCTTCAAAGTTGCGGTTTCCGAAGAAACGGTGTTATAGTCGCCGGAGCAGAAGAACACGGAATCTCCCGCGATTTCTCCTATCTTCTTCACAAACACCTTAGCCATGTTGACGCGAGAGTCTAAGGTGAGGCCGAAATGCGTATTAAAGAAAAAGAACTCTTTCCCGGTTTTCTTATCCTTTAATTTCACCCAATTACAATTTCTATGTTGCAGCTCGCCCCATTTTTTGGGGACGGATTTTTTATCCGGAGTATCGGTGAGCCAGAAAGTGCCGCTATTAAGCAATTCAAATTTATCCTTCTTGTATAGAATGATATTGGCCCACCAAGTCTTTGGAGAAAGCTCTTCCCCATAGACATTTACTCCGGATTTTTTATATATGCCGGGAGCCAGCATAGCCTCCACCTGCCAGAACTGGGCCTCCTGCAAACCTATGACGTCGAAATCTCTGTAATTGACCAACTCTGCGGCCAACTTTGCACGTTCGCGTGAAAATTCGGCGTCCTGCGGATATGTTCCAAGTACGTTAAACGAACCTATTTTCAAAATATCCGCAGACAAAATTGACGCAGCGCAAACAATAAATAGTACTAAAAAATTTTTCATTTTCTGCTTTTACGATAAATGTAAAACGCCGCAGCCGCAAGTCCGAAAAATCCTCCAAAAAGCGACGGCTCTGGAATGTAATTAGCCCTCAAAGTTGTATAAGTTTGACCATCGACAACAATAGTATCCGTATGCAGATCTACCCAATCGTCTCCAAGATCAACAAAGGAGAGATCGTCATTTTCGTTCCAGTTGGAGAAGAGGAACACATCGTTGGCGAAGTTTTCTATTGTCAATCCGTAGCCTTCGGCGAGCCCAAATTCAGTAAGCGACCTCCCCTTTATATATTCCACATTGTCACCCAATACTATATTTACCGTATGCCTTATCTCGCTATTTGAGTAGCCATTGCGGAATATAAACGAATATTTTGAGAAATCTTGAGAAGCGTTGAAAACAGCTTTCGTATTCGTTCCCCACACTTGGAAATGGCACTGCGCCACATTTTCCACGTTAAACTCTATTGTTCCATTATTCCCAAAATTCAGCCATTCACAAGATATAGCCCCCTGCGTATTTAAGCGAAGCACTGAGTCCGTGACAATAAATCCGTTTAAGGAATCAAGCTTAGCCCCGTTGGAAATTGTCATGACCGTTCCACTGTACAAACCGCTATCGCCGCCGACATTTGTATATTTGACAGTCGCGCCTTCCCCATCGAGAAGCACTGTGCTATTTGTAAATTGTATGAAGCTGTTGGTTGTTCCGTCGGCTACTTCTACATTGCCGTTTATCACGACATCTGTGTTTGAGATTTTGAGACCGGAATCAAGAGCCTGAATTTTCCCGCCGGATTGTACAAACAACTTTCCTCCATTCGCGTTGAAAGCATTATTTTTAAATGTTGCAACAGCGCCATTATAAATATTAAACTCGGTTTTTGCCAATGAATTAGTCGAATTTTCCGCTGCGCTATAGGCGCCGTTTAGAACGATAGAACCGTAAACATTCAAAGTAGTTGCGCCATATTGGGTTATACCGCCTAATTCCGCTTTGGAAGTCTTTACGCTCTCGGAACCTATGTTTACTGTGACAAGGGAGGTATCGTAATATTCTTCATTTATATACCCGCTTGTGGTTCCTATCCTAAGATTTGAATATGTCCCAGAATTTGAAGGATCGGTAGTCGTATATCCAAGCAGGTTAAATACTGCACCATTCTTGCCGTTATAACTCGCAGAATCAGCGTCGTATCTATACCGCAGATTCGGAGTTTTATTATAAAATTCAAGCCGCGTATCTTCGGCAAAAGTCAATATAGTTCTTCCTGTACTGGCCGCATTCGCTCCTAAAGACAGGTGCGCATCAGGATTTGATGAGGTATTTGTCAGCGCAAAGGTACCGCCTTGTATTATAGTCTCGGAATCAGACTTAATACCTGCATTGTTAAACCATAATGCATAACCTGACATATCCGCGTCAATAGTGAGTTTATTACTCATTAGATCCAGTACCATGCCATTTCCGCCGTTAGCCATATATGTTATAGTGCGGTCTTTATCCAACATAAGCAGAACTTCTTTCTTTTGAAGATATACCCTGCTGGTATTGCCATCTGGCACTTCCAATGGAGCGTCGGCTGCAGGAGTCCATGTCGAAGCATCTCCCCAATTTAATGCCGCAGCGCTATCGCGCAGATTATAGGAATACGTGGTTTCACCAAAAAGCGCCGAGCACAAAAAAATTTGAGTAGCGCATATCTTTAGAACGTTTTTCGACAAAAGACTCATAGTTGAACTCCTAATTACTCGTGTTTAATGAATGATTATTATTTTAAACAATTACCAAGTCGATTTGTCAACGTAAAAATTGGAAGTATAAAAAATACGTACAGGAATATTCCGTACGTATTAACATTCTGATTTTCAGAAAATTCTAAATTTTCTTCATCACCGCTCTCGACTCAAACACACAATACAATTCTCCTGTTTTTTCATTCGAGATTCTAATAATACACAACGCTGTTTTTCCATTTTCAAACTCATACGACGCGTCCGCTATGATTACAGCTCCTGCCGGGCATGGTTGAAGATAATTTATTGTTGCAGTTGAGTTCAATGCAATTCTGCCGCCTGTATTTGTAGCCGCTGCGAGGGCGAAATCCGCCAGAGTGTACAGAAAACCTCCGTGCGTTATTCCAACACCATTTAGATAATCATCTTTTACTTTTGCCCTTACGCGGGACTTCCCATAGCGGCTCTCCAATACTTCAAACCCTAAGAGTATCGCAAATTTATCGTTTTCAAAACTATCCATAAACTTCCCGTTGCGGGAGGAGGCGGAAAATTATTCCGCCAAGAATCCCACTCTACAAAAATCAAACCTATCGCTTATATGTGCACGCCCTCCAAAGGAGCGACCTCATTAAATGCCGCGGTAAGCTTCTTTGTGACGTCGCCGACTTTTCCCGTTCCTATCGGACGCGAATCAAGTTCCACCAAAGGAATCAATTTAGCGGCAGTGCCCGTAAGGAAACATTCGTCGGCAGTCCAGACATCGAACCTCGTAATCGGTTTTTCTACAAATTCGATGCCGAGCTTCTTTGCAAGCTCTATTACGGTTTGGCGCGTCATGCCCCCGAGAGAACCGCAACTCACGGGCGGAGTGATTAAAACACCGTCGAACACTATAAACACGTTGTCTCCGCTGCATTCGGCGACATAGCCCTCATTATTGAGCAGCAGGCATTCCTGATACCCAAGTTTGTAGGCTTCTATTTTTGCGAGTATATTGTTCAAGTAGTTGAGGCTTTTGACCATTGGGGGAAGGGCCGCTTGAGAATTCCGGCGGGTAGGAACGGTTATTGCCTTGAGCCCGTTATCGTATAGCTCTTGCGGATAGAGCTGGATTTGATCGGCGATAATTATGAGTTGGGGATCCTCGCAAGTAAATGGGGAGAGTCCAAGCTTGCCTCTGCCGCGGGACACTATCAGGCGGATATAGCCGTCGGAAAGATTGTTTACTCTGCACGCATCGCAGACTGCGTCCATTATGAACTGCTTGCTCCACGGAAGGTCGAGCATAATTGCCCGGGCCGACCTAAACAATCTGTCTATGTGTTTCGGCAGTTTGAAAACGTTTCCCTGATATAGGCGTATTCCTTCAAATATACCGTCGCCGTACATAAAGCCGTGATCGAATACCGACACTTTGGCTTCGTCCTTTTCATAATACTTACCGTTTATATAGACTTTCATTTTTATATTTTTTAAGGTTGTGAATTTAGCAAAGGCGCGGAGGCTTTCTCAAGCCAAGGCTGCGGATATAATGCTATCGCATTTGCGCAATAGGAAATTCCCTGCGCGGAACTTTTTTAATAATGACACTTCTCAAGACCCCGCGTCAACTTTTTTTTGGAGGGCTCTGTTCCCCGATTATTTAAATCCTGCCAATCCTGCGGGCATTAAAACTACGCCTAAAAAAGCGCGCCCTAATCGCATCGGGCGCGCGCTGAGAATCACGCCGCAAAGGCATTCAAGCTTTTTGATAGGAATCCTTTAGAGTCACCGTCCTGTTGAACACCTTGCGTTCCGGCGAAGACAGTTTGGCGTCGGCCATAAAATACGCGTTTCTTTCAAATTGCAAGGGCTGCCCTGATTTGGCTTCAAGAAGCGACGGCTCTATTAGGATTTCTTTTATCTCCAAAGAATTCGGATTTAAAAATTCTTTGAAATCCGAGCCCTCCGGAAGATTTCCCATATCCTCGCGCGTAAACAGATTTTCGTAGAGCCGCGCCTCCGCCTTTGCGCAATGGTCGGCCGACACCCAGTGTATTGTGCCTTTCACTTTTCTCCCGTCGGGAGAATTGCCTCCGCGGCTATCGGGATCTATAGTGCAGATGAGTTTTACAATGCGCCCGTCGGAATCCTTGAGAACTTCTTTGCATTTCATAAAATATGCGTATCTCAAGCGAACCTCGTTATTTGGGGATAGTCTAAAAAACTTCTTCGGGGGATTTTCTTCAAAATCCGCTCGCTCTATGAATATGCGTTTCCCGAATGGAATCTTGCGGCTTCCGGCGGATTCGTCTTCGGGATTGTTGACGGCGTCGAGCATATCCACTTTGCCGTCCTCCCAATTTTCTATTTCAACCTCAAGCGGATTGAAAACTGCCATGCGCCTCAAGGCGACCTTATTTAAATCTTGGCGCACGCAATGTTCAAGAAGAGCCAAATCGGTGAGGCTATTGTATTTTGTAAGCCCTATCGTCTCGCAGAAATTTTTAATCGCCGCGGGCGTATATCCCCTGCGCCTCATGCCAGACAATGTAGGCATGCGGGGATCGTCCCAATTATCCACAATTTTTTCCGCGACCAACTGCTGAAGCTTGCGCTTGCTCATCATTGTATAGGAGAGATTCAGCCGCGCGAATTCGTATTGCCTGGGATGGACTTTGAGGTTTTTCATCACGCTGGTATTGTCGATAAACCAGTCGTACAGAGGTCTATGCACCTCAAACTCCAGGGTGCAGAGAGAGTGGGTTATGCCTTCTATCGCATCGCACAGGCAATGGGCGAAATCGTACATCGGATATATGCACCACTTATCTCCGGTTCTATGGTGCCCGGCTTTTTTTATCCTGTAAATGGCGGGATCGCGCATATGCAGGTTCGGAGAATCCATATCGATTTTGGCTCTCAATACATATTGACCCTCGTCGAACTCTCCAGCCCGCATGCGCCTAAACAAATCGAGGCTTTCCTCTATAGGCCTGTCGCGCCACGGGCTGTGTTTGCCGGGCTTCCCCGGCACTCCGCGATACTCTTTGAACTCCTCCGGAGAAAGCGTGCACACATAGGCTTTCCCCGACATTATAAGCTCCTCCGCAAATCCGTAGAGAAGCTCAAAGTAGTTTGAGGCGTAAAATTCCCTATCGCCCCAATCGAATCCCAGCCAATGCACGTCCTCTTTTATCGAATCCACGAACCGGGTTTCCTCTTTGTCGGGATTTGTGTCGTCGAAGCGCAGATTGCAAAGTCCGCCGTTTTCGAGCGCCATTCCAAAGTCGAGGCAAAAAGCCTTGGCGTGCCCTATGTGCAGGCAGCCGTTCGGTTCCGGCGGGAAACGGGTATGCACTGCCTCGGGAGGCAGCCCGTTGGCGATGTCATTGGCAATTATCTGCCTTATAAAATGCATTGGCTTTGTTTCTTCCGGCATAATAAATATCAAATATTTAGAGCTTCCAAATTTCGGTAGCGTATTCGCGTATGGTGCGATCCGACGAGAATTTACCTATGCGCGCTGTGTTCAATATAGCCATTTTTGCCCATCGCGGCTTGTCAAGGAACGCCTCGTTGACTTCCTTCTGGGCATCGCAATAGGCTTGATAGTCGGCGCACACCATGAACGGATCGCCCCAATCGAGAATACTCTTGCGCGTTGGCGAGAAAGCCGACGGATTTTCCGGCATGAAATAATCGGACACGAGCCAGTCCAACGCAGATTTCAGATTCGGATTCTCCATATAATACTTCCACGGATTGTATCCGGACGCCTTGAGGGCTTGGACTTCCTCGACGGTTTTGCCAAATATGAATATGTTTTCATAACCCACAGCCTCTCTGATTTCCACGTTGGCGCCGTCGAGAGTGCCAATAGTGACCGCCCCGTTGAGTGCAAGCTTCATATTTCCAGTGCCGGACGCCTCCTTGCCGGCGGTTGATATTTGCTCAGAAAGGTCCGCCGCAGGGATTATTCTCATAGCCGACGAAACGCTGTAATTCGGCACAAATACAACCTTTAGTTTGTCTTTTATTCTGGTGTCGGCGTTTATTTTTTCCCCGACCTTGTTTATGGCATAGATAATATTTTTGGCTATGTCGTAGCCCGGAGCGGCTTTCGCCCCGAATATGAACACCCTCGGAGCTATATTCATATCTGGATTGTGCAGCAGCTCCTTGTAGAGGGTGAGTATGTGGAGCAGATTCAGATGCTGCCTCTTATACTCATGCAGACGCTTTATCTGTACATCGAACATCGCTTCGGGGTTGACTACAACTCCACAACGCTCCCTTATAATTTTGGCGAGATTCTTTTTATTTTCCAGTTTGACTTGCATGAAGTCTTTCTGAAATTTCGGGTCGTCGGCATACTTTTCCAGGCCTCTCAACAAATCGAGATCCTTTGGCCAGCACTTGCCGCCAATTTTCTCGTCTATAAGCCTTGAAAGTCCGGTATTACATACTTTGAGCCAGCGCCGCGGAGTGACCCCGTTGGTCTTATTGTTGAACTTTTCCGGAGTCATTTCGTAGAATTCGGAGAGCACGCTATGCTTTAAAAGTTCCGTATGCAACTCCGCCACGCCGTTTACACTAAAACTGCCTACAACCGCGAGATAAGCCATTCTTATCATCTTGACGGTTCCCTCCTCTATAATCGAAAGTCCCTCAAGTTTTCTAAGATTGCCGGGATATTTTTTGGAAACCTCCTCAAGCCAGCGGGCGTTTATCTCGTAAATTATCTGTAAGTGGCGCGGCAAAAGCTTCTCAAAGAAAGAAACCGGCCATTTCTCGAGAGCTTCCGGAAGAAGTGTATGGTTGGTATAGGCAAATATCTTTGTGCACATTCCCCAAGCTTCGTTCCAACCCAAACCGTTTACATCCACGAGCTGCCTCATCAGTTCGGGAACGGCTATGGCCGGATGGGTGTCATTCAGTTGGATAACGGTCTTTTCCACGAAATGTGACCAATCGTCGCCGTGATTTCTCTTGTAGCGGCGTATTATATCCTGCAATGAACAGCATACAAAGAAATACTGTTGCGTCAGCCTCAGTATCTTGCCGTTCTCTGTTTTGTCGTTCGGATACAAAACTTTCGATACGGTCTCGCTCATGGCTTTTTCGTGGACAGCCTGGGTGTAGCCTCCAGCGTTAAACGCATCTAAGTCGAATTCATTGGAAGCTCTCGACTCCCAGAGCCTCAAAAAATTCACCGTCTCAACTCCGTATCCGACCACAGGTATATCCCACGGTACTCCGACGATTTCTCCCGCAGGCTTCCAAACAGGTTTCCAATCTCCCTTGTCGCTCACGGCATTCTCCACACGTCCGCCAAGTGGTACGCGGGTGGCATATTCCGGGCGCACTATTTCCCATGGTGAGCCCCCGTATTTGAGCCAATTATCCGGAGTCTCCACCTGTTTGCCGTCTTCAAACGACTGCGTAAACAATCCGAATTCATAGCGTATGCCATAACCTATCGCGGGATAGTTAAGCGTGGCGAGGGAATCCTGGAAACAGGCAGCCAACCTGCCCAAACCTCCATTTCCCAACCCCATATCCACTTCTGCGGAAAGTATCTCATTATAATCCTGACCCAAATCGCTCAATGCCTGCTGGGTGACTTCAAGAAGATTGGCGTTTACTAAAGTGTCCGCCGTAAGGCGGCCAACGAGATACTCGAGAGAAAGATAATTGACTCTGCGCACATCGTTATCGTGCTGTTTGGCCATAGTCGCTATAAAGCGATTCATTATGTGATCGCGAACCGCGAGCGCAGTTGCGACCCACCATGTACGTTTTGTCGCCGAGTTCGGTTCTCTTGCCAACGAACGATTTAAATGCCAAAGTATGGCGTCTCTCATACCTTCGCGAGTCTCACTTACATAAAACGGACAACCGTTGGAATCGCAGACCGCTTTGCCGTTAGCATTTTTCCTATTCGTATAATCCATAACCGAAAATACTCCTTTAGTTGAAATTAAAGAATAATTTTGGATTCTGAAAAATCCAAACTCAATCAAAATTTTAATCCAGAACCTACAATACTACTTTGAACGCATATCGTCGGTTCCGCACGATTTGCCGTTTATAGACAGTCCGGACACTTTTACATTCGATACGTCCTCTATATAAGCGGCCTTTCGCGGGTCTTTGCCCGAAAGCCTCAAGGATATATTTTCAAGGGTAAGCCCGTCTATATTCTTTGCAAAAAATCCCCAAACAGGCAGAGCTCTCGCGTCAAGCCCCCTCGGAGTTAGAGGAATGTTCGGAGTGATTGATTCAGGCGGATTGCCTTTGTATTGCACATCAAAATTCTTGAGGAAAATATTCTTCATAGTAGAAGAAGGCTGCCAGTTCTCTATTTGAATCGCCTGAACACCTATATTCACGCCCTTTACATTTTCAAAATATACCCCGTCAATCTCGTTCTCCTCGTTGGGATATAGGGATATGAGATTACGCATATTGTCGGCCTCTATATTTTTTATCCTAACATTTTTCAAGGGGCCGGGGCTCTTGCTCCAAGCTCCCGGCTGAAGAATCATCGCCGACAACATATCCCGTCTCTTCCTATTATACGAAGATCTATGCGTATATTTTCCGTCGCCGAAAAATTTGCAGTTCTCCATCAGAAGATTCTCCGCCGGCCCTATCAACCTGAATCCATTGCAAGCCGAATTTATCAGGCAAGACGATATTTTTGCGTTCTTCCATCTGCCTCCGGCAATACAGTCGTCACCCGTGTGGAACTCGCAATCCTTTATTACGAGGTTTTCGCAACCCCTTACATGGACTCCGTCCCAGCCTTCGTCTATTTTAAGATTTGTGCATTTGACGTCGCGCACCTCTTGCATCATAACCGCATAATTTCCGGCTCTGCATATTTGCAGGTTATCAACAGACACGTTTTCCGCATCTCCTATAAAAATCCCGTGCGGGCCGCGCATTTTTTCCTCGCCGGCGTAATCCTCAAGATGGCATCCGTCTATAACGCCTCCGCCCGTAATTCTGACATTTTTCACCCCGACCCCGTAAATCAGGGCTCTCAACCACCGGGTGGACGGTATTTTTTCATTTTCTCCTTTGCGGGGGAAAATATAATCTTTGAGATTTTTGCTCCCGCGAAGCGCGGAGCCTTCGGGAATATTGAGAGTGACGTTATCTTTCAAAATTATTGTACCCACAATGTATTCCCCGCCGGAAATTACCACCGTTCCGCCCCCGGATTCGGAGCACTTTGCAATCGCCGCATTTATAGCCGCAGTATTTGTGGCAACGGTATTCGGTATTGCCCCCATCTTAGCCACATCAAAAATTTTCTGGGAATTGTCTGCCGAATAAAGCGAGCCCGATAGAAATAACGACATTAAGAACAAAAATTTATAATGCTTCATAGCTTCACATAACAAGTATTTTAGAGATTTTTTCAAGAAAACAAAAACGCCGCCCCTTATTTGATGGGGCGGCGCGAAGCGAAATATTAATATTAACTTCTTCTACTTGGAGCGGCGCCTGAATGCTATCATAGCCAAAGCTGCCAAGCCCGCAAATACGGCATAAGTTGACGGTTCGGGTATGACTTGAGTGAGAGTGACAAAGAAATATCCCGGCATATCATTCGAGAACATAGCTTCATACATATCTCCACTCACCGTATCCGTATAGAGATACTTGCCGTTTTCCTCGCTGTTAATGATACTCAACAGATCTTCCGAGAGATTGCCGTCGGCAAACTCAAACATGCATATCCCAGCACCTACGGAAGAAAGCGCATTCGCGAAGGAGAAGGATTCCGCGGTTATCTTGTTTCCGGAGAATATATTAGCAGAATCGGCCCTAATGACAGGATCATAGTTCATGTTCATATCGAAGTGTAGAGTGCCGCCATTGAGGAATATCGAGGAGGCATTGAGCCTTCCGGCCGAGCCGAAATGCCCGCCGTTTACATATATTGTCCCTGCGAAAGCTTCGCCGTTAGTTGCGCTGTTAAATATGAGAGTACCTTCATTTACAACCACATCTCCGGTAAAGTAGTTATTGCCGCTTAACACCTGAGTCGATCCGCCCTTCTTGGTGACATAGAGCACGCAACCTTCAGTACCGTTGTTATACATGGAACCGCTGTAAATGTTTGTGCCGCTTTCACCATTTATGGTCAGATAACTGTCCACATTGTAATTATTACCGTTCCAAGCCGCATACACGGCGCCGGAACCATCAACGGAGGAATTCAGCCCTCCAACAGATGCATAGCGCTTGATTCGGCCTGGAAGAACATCTCCGGATTTAGGATTCTGCCCATATGCAGCTATGGCAAAAGTTCCGCCCGTACTTATAATCATATTGCCTACTTGAACATTTCCTTCAATACTGTTATTCTTAAAATTGAACACATTTTCCGTATAGACTTCTTTTATATTGGCTGTACCGGTATTTGCAACGTCAATACGCAATCCTATGCCACCTCCAGTAGAAGCTAAAAGATTTTCGACTCTATTTGCCTCAAATGAGCCGCTGGAAGATATCGATATATCCAAGTCATTTCCGAGCTGGTCGGAATACCGCATATCGCTTATCACCTTCAATACATTGAAATCCATAGAAGCGGCCTTGAATGATGAGCCTCCAACCGGAGCATACTTTCCGTCATTCATGCGGCCTATTCTTGTGATTTGCATTGTGGTCGTACCGGTAGAAATATATTTGCTTGTTCCATTCGTCCCGCCCAAGTTAAAGCTTAGAACATTGTTGTTAAAATTCGCATCTTTTACGGTCAAGTGCGTATTTTCAAGCGCGGAAGCATTTACCTGTCCGTCGAGAGTCAAAGTATCGAAGTAGGCCTCTGCCACGCCGAGAGTAAAGTTTACTATGCTGCCTGTATAGTATTTTTTACCCGACATATTTGGATTATCTTCGTAGGTGCCGTTTGCGGAAAGGGTATAATTGACACCCGTGAGAGTTCCATTACCTGTAAAGCCGACATCATTCGACGATGACGCATCTCCGAGCAATTCTATTTTTCCTGTAGAGTCCACAGTTTGGAATATTATTTTTGAATTGCCCAAGTTTACTGATCCGATACTTATATTATCGGCCTTTATAGTTGAATTATACTGCGTCTGGATTTGAGTGCCCAAAACACTATCAATAGTGAGATCAGAACCTGTGGCATCGAGGTATATAGCCGACCCTATTGAATAGGTGCCTATTTTTGCGGTCGGAGCATTTTGAAAATAGATGTCGTTAGTTCCAGCGCTGGTAAGATAGCCCGAGGAAGATATAGACCCGACGCTTATGGCATACTCGCCTTCAGCGGGAACATAATCATAGGCTTTAAGATATGTTCTTGTGCGCTGCGTAGCGGTTTCTTCTGTAGCCCCGCCCACAAACGTAAGGGAGTCTATCTGCATCACATTTCCGGAGCCGTCGCCCAATAACGTATCTGGTTTTTCAATTCCCGTATTTGAATAGATATTCAGGGTTGTGCGAGCCTCGCTCCCAGTCACAGTTATATCTCCAGCCTTAAGCCAATTATCGCTACTAAGGGTGAATATTGCGGCATTGCTTGAGGAATTCTTCAGATTTACGGTGCCAGCGCCTTCCAAATCCGCAAAGTCCGCGCCGGTAAGATCGAGAGAACGTCCGCGCAAAGAGAACTCATTGCTACCGTCTAAAAGACCGTTTAGATTTACGTCAACCTTACCGGCTTTTATCTGTGTGCCAGTCCATCCTTCGGCCAGCGAACCTTTACCGTCGAGAATTGAAGGAGTTTCAACATAAATATTTTCAATGCTTGCGGTAGGAGCCCTAAAGAAGTGAATTGTCTGCTTCCCGGAAGTTGCTCCTGAAGCCAGATAACCGTTTATAAATATATTGTCTATTGTGAGGAATGTATCAACCCTTTCGTACCCATTAGTATTGGACGCCGCGATACGAATCTCCGTGGAATTTGTGCCCAAATCCGCACTTTCGCCGGCATTCAGGATAAGAGTGCCTATATTTAGGTGCCCGGAAGTGCCGCCACCATAGAGATATGAATAATTCTTCCAATTGGCATCGGAATTATATAGGTTGGAATTATAAGTTATCTTATTTATATTTAAATCGGCATCTACAGCGCTGGTGCCTATATTTATTACTTCAGTTATGGCGTTGCGCTTTTTAGAGGAATCTTCTCTTTGTCCGGTTGTAGCGTATTCCGCTTCAGTATTAAATCCGCCGTTAAGAGTTAGATCATTTATGTTTACGTCCCCGGAGTTGGAAGATATACTGACATTCGCTAGCTGACCGATTTTCTGTCCAGCGCCTTGTATTATAATTGTGCCATTAAGGTTGAGGTCACCCGTATTATTGCGGGCGTAGAAGGAATCTGTAGTAATATTCACAACGCTGTCGACCCCAAGGCTCCCGCCGGAATCAATAAACAAATTCATCTGCTGACCTTCATCGGAAGTTATGGATCCGTTAAAGGTAGCTCCGGAGGTTATTTTTACCATAGAACCTTTTTTCACAGTATCCTGGCCGTCAACCTCATTTGCGGATACCGATGCCCCGCCTCCGGTAATATTGGTATCCGATGAAGTGACTACGTCGGCGCCGGAAAATTCAAAAACGGAATCTTGATACACTCCATCGACTTGAGTGGCATTTAACACCGCATTCCCCGAGAAAGAAGTTGTTCCATGAACGAATACGTTTCCGTTTGTTGATGTAAGGTTTCCTATTTGTTTTACAGTGCCGCCTTTGTAAGTGAGGGTTCCGCTATTAGTTATATCGCCAACGGCAACAGTTGAATACACGGACAATCCGTCGCCAATAGTAAGAGTAGCGCCGCTTGCAACATTGCTTGCCTGCCCGTTAGACGAAAATTCGCCCGCGAGTTCGTTAACGCCTATCAACAGCCTGTCGATAAAAGCACCGAAATACAGTGTTCCGGCATTTACCTCTACATGTCCCACGCTTACGTTTTTCCAATTAAGAAACTTATCCATCGTGCTGGCCGACCCTGAAATATTAAGGGTTTTAGTCATGCTTGAATCAAGAATCAGCCCGTTTGTCACCGTAAAAGAATTCGCCGCCGCTTCATTTGTGACATCCGCAACAAATAATCTTAGATCACCTCCAGTAAGCTTAAAAGTCATCGAGTTTGCATACATTGTAGATGCCGATCCCGTATGAATCGACACCGGCATTGGCTGTATGGTTTTACCGGATGCGGTTGTACCACCGGATTCATAGGACTCAAAGACTACATCAGTACTTACAGTGGGAGCACCTTCGAACAGTTCCGCAGGGCTGGTTCCGGGTTTATACCAATTTTCTACATCATTGTATGATGTATTACCGCCTGTAGTCCCACCTACCTGCCTATAAACTGCGGTATCGGCAAATAAGCCTCCGACAGAGAGAAAATAAAAAATCGCCGCGATCTTCCCCACAAGATTTACATGTTTCATAAAACAATCCTCATTCGATTTATTAAAACTAAAAAGTAAGCTATTACATACAACTTGTCAATAAATTATTGTGCCTAAATATTCATAAGAATCTAACAATAAACCTATAAAAACCAAATAAATCCGATAAATTTTATTGCAGATCGGGATTTGCTAAAATTTCGACGATTACAGGCCCATCTTCTGCAAAAGCCGCGGCCAAAACGGGATCTATATACGAAACGTCGTCGATAAAATATCCTTTTGCTCCGCACTCCCGCGAGTATTCGGCAAAGGAGGGATTTTTTAGGGCTGTTTCCCATACGGGCATATTTACGTTGCGCTCCTCTTGTGATATTTTCGCCAACTGCGAGTTGTTTATGACAACGCACGTTATATCCATATTATTTTTGACTACGGTTGTCCAATCGGCAAGATACTGTCCGATTCCTCCGTCTCCCACCACTGCCACAACTTTACGTCCAAAATATTCAGAGCCATTTTCACGAGTTGCACACCAGGCTCCCATTGCCGCCGGTAGGCCCACCCCTATCGACCCGAGATACCACGACAACAACATGCGCTGTTTCCCTGAAGGTTCAAAATACCTACCGAACCAATATGCAACATTTCCCACGTCCAAAGAAATCAATGCGTCGTGCGGTATGGATTTTGAAAGGGATCTTCCTATTGCCGCCGGACTTATTGAGCCCTTTGCGTTGTTCGCGGCTCTCCGCACTTTTTCTTCTCTCCACAATTTCTTTTCTTCGGCGATAAGGGCGCGCACATTCCCCCATGAATAAATCGGCTTGGGGATATCAGAAAGCGCCTCCAACAATCTGTCGAGCGTCGCGCGCGCATCGCCATTGAGAGAGATATCCGAGGGGTAAAATTTGCCGAGCGCGAATCTATTTGAATCTATTTGGACTACTTTTTTTCCAAGAGGTATGCCGGTGTGGCGGCTGAATCCCACACCGACCGCAAGAATGCAGTCGCATTCCCCTACAAATTTTGCCGAAACCGGAGTCCCGCTCCGCCCAACAATCCCGCAGCAAAGCGGATCCGAGAAGGCCGCCATGCCGTTTGCCCTGTATGTAGTGGCCACCGGACAATCCAAAAGTTCCGCAATTTTCATCGCCGCCCCAAACGCGCCCCACGCCCCGTTTCCAAGCAAAATAAGGGGTTTTGAAGCGGAAGCCAAAAAGGCCGCGGCCTCCGCCAATTCAGAAGGAGAGGGAACAAAGGGTTCCGCCGCAATTCGAGGAGCCTCCAAAGCCTTTGATGAGGGCGCCGCAAGAACCTGCACATCGTCGGGTATTTCCAAATGCGACACTCCTTTGCGCAAAACCGCGTTTCTGTATGCCGCAGCCGCTATATTCTCAAAATCCGAACCCGCCGCGACAGTGGTTCCATAACATGCCACCGGAGAGAAAATCTGCCTTATGTCGAGCTCTTGGAACGCGTACATGCCCGAAGACGACGTCGGAATTTGTCCGGTCACCGCTATGACCGGCGAGGAATCGCACATTGCGTCGGCGAGTCCCGTCAAAAGGTTCGTGGCTCCGGGGCCCGCTATGGTAAGGCACGCCGCGGGGCGTCCCGTCAATTTTCCATAAGCCGAACACGCAAATGCCGCCGCGCCCTCGTGCCTAATCCCCACATAGCCGAGCTCCCCGCGCCCGACCGCTTTTCTCAAGGCCTCCGCAAAGCCGAGATTGGAATGGCCCACCATGCCAAAACACCATTTCACCCCGCACTGCACGAGAGTTTCGACCACGGCATCGGAGACCGAACGCGAAAGCTTCTGCGGGCTTGGAGATTCCGAATGTTCTTCCTCCAAGGGCTCAAATAATGATTTCTTCGCCCCGCAAACGGGGCACACCCAAGTGTCGGGCAAGTCTTTCCATGATACGCCTTCTTTATTTTCGTCGTATTTATAGGAGCATATTTTGCAAACGTATATCATATGGGTTTTCCGATTAGAGCTTAATTTAGAGCGAAAAAAAGACTTCCGCAACAGGTCTCAATACAATAAACTTTGTCTGAAAAAATTTTCAACCAAATTGCCAAATAAATGAAAGCTCAAAATATAATGTATAAATTAAAGGCTGTGTTCTTAGCGGGCGCATTTGCTGCTTCCGCCGCCATTGCGGCCAAAGACCCCGCGGAGCCCTGGAATGATTTTACTGTCACACGCATAAATAAAGAGCCCCCTTCGGCTTTTGCAATTACGTTTCCAAAATTTAAAGACGCCATAAAGCCAATAGGAATAAACGACATTGAAAACATCAATAGCGGAGACTCTTATCTATTGCTCAACGGCGACTGGAAATTTCTGTTTGCCGATTCCCGCAAAGATGTAAAGAGGGAATTTTTTGACAAAAATTTCGACGACACTTCATGGGATACCATAGACGTCCCATGCTCGTGGCAAAACCGCGGATACGACAATATATTCTACACCAACATCACCATGCAATATATGTATCCTCCGGACGCAAAGGATTTTCAAAAAGACTTATTGCCGGAATTTCGCCACACAGGCCCCGGACGCGCCGACTTTGCCCCCATAGCTCTGCGCCCATATATCCCCGAAGGACATAGACAAGCCGGAATATATCGCCGCACATTCACAATTCCCGCCGACTGGGACGGAAAGCGCGTTTACATGAAATTTTGCGGAGTGAGGACGGGATTCAAACTATTCGTAAACGGTAAATTCGTCGGATACAGCGAAGACAGTTTTACTCCGGCGGAATTCGACGTCACAGATTTTGTCGAGCGCGGTCAATCCAATACGGTAGCCGTAGAGGTATATAAATACACCACAGGCTCATACTACGAAATGCAAGACATGCCCCACATGATGGGAATCATAAGAGATGTCGTACTCATAGCCCGCCCGCAAACCCACATAAGAGATTACCATGCCGTCGCCGACCTCTCCGACGACTTAAAAGAGGCAAGAATAGACTTTACCGTACAACTTCGCAATATGTCCGACGCCCCTGCAAAAGACTTAAAACTTTCCGCATGGCTTGTAAACCCGGACGGAAGCCTGTTCGACGAAGATCCTCTGTTTGAAACGGATATAGACTCCATACCCGCGCACAGTACTTTTGACGTAAAAGAGAAATCGGATATCGAAGGATTTAAATTGTGGTCTCCCGACAAGCCGAACTACTACGCCCTATGCTTTAAGCTCGAAGATTCCGATGGGAGGGAACTTGAAACTTTGCGGGCGGATTTTGCCTTCCGCAAATTCAAGATAGTGGGAAAACACCTCGAGATGAATAATGTTCCGCTCTTGATAAAGGGAGTCAACCACCACGACTGGTCCCCGGACAAGGGCAAGGCTGTAGATTTCCATTACCTAAAGCGGGACCTTGAGCTGATGAAGCTCGACAACATAAATTTCGTAAGGACCTCACACTATCCCAAAGACGACCGTTTCTACATGCTATGCACGCGATATGGCCTCGGTGTTCTCGACGAAAATAACCACGAGATGCACCACTTTATAGACCACCCCGCAATGAACTTGCCCCAGCATGTTCCCCAGGGAGTGGATCGCATGACCAACATGGTAGTCCGCGACCGCAATATACCGTGCGTATTTATATTCTCGGTCGGCAACGAATCCGCGAAGTTCTACACTCTTGGCCATAAAGCCCACGAGAAGGTTGTGAGGACTCTCGCGCCCGACCGCTACTTCTTCTCCCACGCCGAAGTTTACGACATAGTCGGCGGCAAGGCGAATTCCACTTCCGACTTTTTCACGCCGATGTACCGCGGGACGGAAAACATGCAGCGCTATCTTGATTTGCCGAACGAGACCAAGCCGTTTTTCTTTGCCGAGTACGCCCACGGAATGGGAAATGCCATAGGCAACCTCAAAGGAAAATGGGAAATGATACGCTCGCACGAATCCCTCAATGGTGGATTTATATGGGATTGGGTGGATCAGACCGTATGGCTGCCGCGTCCCGACAAGCCGGAAGAAAAATTCCTTTCCGACGGGCGCGATTGGGGAACAAGTCCCACGCAGGAGAACTTTTGCGCCAACGGTATAATATTTGCCGACAGAACCTACTCCGCAAAATACTTTGAAGTCAGGCAAGTTTACGCCGACATTCGCATAGACTCCGCCGACATTGAAAATCCTTTTATTCTCAAGCTGTCAAACGAATTTATATCCACTAATCTCGACGAGTTTACGCCGCGCATAAGGGTAGAGCGCGACGGAGAAACCGTGGCATTAAAGACGCTTCCGCGCATAAGCCTGGCTCCGGGAAAATCCATGTTATACGAAGTAAAACTTCCCGAATTTGAGGACTATAAAATAGGCGAATATTTTTATATTCTCGAATTTCTCCGAAGCTCCGGAACTGATTTTGCCCCGCGCGAATCCGTAGCCGCCTCAAATCAATTTTCTTTTAAAAATGTTGACTCCGACAAGTGGAATTTTGCCGGCGACGGCGATGAAAACAGTAAAATATCCGTTTCGGACTCCGATGGAACGCTGAAGATAAAAGCCGGGCGCGCTGAACTTGTATTCGACAAAAAATCCGCCGAATTGGCATCTTACTCTGTCGCCGGAACGCCGATTATAGACGCCCCCATATCGTTCGATATAGAGAGCGCATGGATAGACAACTTCCGCAAATGGATGGGGCCCCAATTCAAAAATAGGGGTTTCGACAATCTTTCCTCCGTTAAATCCGACGTAAAATGGGAGAGCAAAGACGACCGATTGGAAGTTTCATGCAAAAATACCCTTGCCGCAAACGGCAAAGACATCTTCGACAACACTTTCAATTACACGATATATCCAAACGGCGCCGTGGTGGTTTCCGCCACATGCAAGAAATGCAAAGGTATATCCGAAGAAATTCCCGTGCCGCGCATAGGATTAAAAATGGGAATAAACACCAAGTTCGACAATGTTGAATTTTTGGGAAGAGGGCCATTTGCAAATTATTGCGACCGCTACACCGCGGCTTTTGTAGGCAAATATAAGTCAAAGGTATCCGACTGGATGGAGAATTTTACATATACGCAAGATACTGGGAACCGCGAAGACGTGAGATGGCTTTCACTGCGGAACAGCGCGGGAGACGGGATAATATTCAGCGCCCAGCCAAAGCCTCTGCCAATGGCGGTGCTTCCAAATTCGCAGAAAGAAATGTCCGCGGCAAAACACCCGCACAATCTGCCGAAATCCAAGCATACTGAGCTCCGCATCGCGTGGAAGGTCTGCGGAGTGGGCAACGCATCTTGCGGGCTTCCGCCCAAAACGCAACACAAGCCTAATTTCAAAGACTCCGTAAGTTGGCGATTCCTATTCGCCCCGCTTAAAGCGCAAGAATCTTCGGCAAACATTGGCAGACTTTTATTTTAAAACCAGAGCAAATTATAAAATCGCAACTCCGGGCGAGGAACCTAAAAAACTCCTCGCCTTTACGTTTGCTAAAGGTTCAATCTAAGTTGACATAAAACTTATTGATTGGCTTCAAGGTTTTATCGTCTAATTCAAAAACCAATGGACGCCCCGTGGGAATCTCCAAGTTTGCTATGTCGGAATCGCTTATCCCCTCGAGCTCTTTAACCAATCCGCGCAGGCTGTTGCCGTGCGCCACCACAAGGACATCGGCTCCGGATTTCAGCCGCAGTTTTATATCCGATTCCCAATACGGCAACACTCTCTCTATCGCCATTTTTAAAGACTCTCCCAATGGCAATTCCGAATCCGGAACACCTGAATACTTCGGCTCAAAACGCGGCGAGCGCGGGTCGTCCGGATTTAACATTGGAGGGGCAACATCAAAGCTTCTCCGCCATATTCTAACTTGATCTTCTCCGTATTTTCTTGCGGTGTCGGATTTATTTAGGCCTTGCAAAGCTCCATAGTGGCGTTCGTTGAGCCTCCAGCTCTTAAATTCGTCAACCCACTCGAGCTTTGCGGATTTTGCCATAATATGGAGAGTGTCTATGGCTCTTTTCAAATAGGACACAAAAGCCACATCAAAGCCTATTTGAGCCGTTAATAGCGATTCCCCCGCCCTTTCAGCCTCTCTTATGCCATTTGGCGAAAGCTCGACATCGGTCCAGCCGGTAAATATATTTTCGAGATTCCAAACGCTCTGGCCATGCCTTACAAGAATCAACCTGCGCATTTAATACTCCTTTTTTATCAATTATCGGAGAAATCGCGGGAAAGATAATATTAGCCAAACCTTACAAAGATTTTAAAATCTCCACGATACCGTCCAATCCCGACGGATTACGGGATAAATCCGACATCGTTCTGCGCAGGAGATAGGCCTTTTGGCGGGAATTCATAGGCTCTAAAAATTTCAAAGCCCCCACGGTATCTCCGCTTCTTGCGAAGGCTTTCATCGCATATTCCGCATACTGAAAATATGCAGCGGCCATGCGCCCGCGAATTTCCAGCGACATTTCCGCATACTTGCGCTCTTTCTCTGCATCTCCGGCACAATGCATGCAATAGCGTATAAGAGGATATGTGTACGGCTCCAAGTCGTTTAACCGCCACGCAAAACCAAACATCAGCTGAACCCAATTAAATCTCTTGTGAAATTCGCTATCGGGCATTTTCCTCTTATAGCAATCAAAAGTCCTCATATAAGTGCCAAGAGACGAAGGCATTTTTTCCTGTTTTCTACAAGCTTCAAAAACCCTATCGTACAAATTCGGATAGCCGTAGAGCCGAAACACGGTAAAACCAAGCTCGGAAGAGTGAAGGGATATATTTATAAAGCGCATAAAATCGTCGAAAATCCCCGAATCCGATGCCAAATCCGCAGCCGACAATGCACAGCGGCTCCTCTCTGCGGCATTAGGTTCGGCCGCTATCAACTTATAGGCTCCGTCGGCGAGTTCCCTCACATTTGCCCCGTTTTGAAGCAGGCGCGCATACAAGGCATATGCAGCCACTCCGCGCACGGAATCTCGGGGAATTTTATTAAAATATGGTTTTGCCATTCGCATCGCGGGAACTGCGCTAAGATTTTTCTCTTTCTCAAGATACGCCAGATACGCGTGAAACCAATACCAGGAAAGCGCCTCGGGCTTCGACACTCCCGCAAGAATATCCCCGGCTCCCTTTGTGTCGCCATTTGCGCGCTTGCACCAGGCCGCCGCCGCCAAGGCATCTTGACGGGCGGATTCTCCCCTTATATTCGACAGCGCCATATCGGTTATATCGCACCTTCCCGCCAGAGACGCTCCGCGCGCCAAAGAGGCCCATGCCACATCGAGATTGCGTCCGTCTATGGGCTCGTACAAAAACGCGGAAAATACGGCGAGAATAACGCCGATGCAAACTGTCAATATGTAAGCGAATATCCTCATAACATATCCATATCGTTTGCCGCGCGCAACGGAGATAATGCCATAATCGCCACAAATCCCAGAACTAAATACGCCGACGGTATGCTCAGGAATGTGTCAAAACAGGAATGCAGAAAAAATATCGCAATCCCCGCAAGCAACATCGCCCTTGCCGCTGTCATTCTTCGCCTCAAAAGCATAATCACCCACGATACAATAGCTCCCAAGAAAAATATAGACCCTAAAATCCCATACTCGCAAAGCCAACATAAAACACTGCTGTGGGGTTCGTTGGGAGAGCTTGCGAAATTTCTTTTTGAATCTTGCAGATTTAAAATTCTATTTGGGATTTCATACTTATATGAATTGGCGCCGACTCCGAATAGAGCGTTATCTTTAAAAAGTTCCCAACTCACATCATATAAAAACTTGCGCCCTTCAAAAGAACTCGTCAGCTCTTTTTTTACGACCTTTGTTTCTTTTTCAAGTTTTGAATCCGCCCTATACAGTCTTTGGAATTCCCCTATTCCCCATGCCCCTGCCGCGATAAAAACCGCCAATATCGCCACTCCGCACAAGACCGTGATTAAATTTGA
Organism: uncultured Opitutales bacterium; assembly: GCA_944389885.1. Classification (GTDB taxonomy): domain Bacteria; phylum Verrucomicrobiota; class Verrucomicrobiia; order Opitutales; family Intestinicryptomonadaceae; genus Merdousia. The sequence goes on along the minus strand of CALXNZ010000007.1, from coordinate 65,693 downwards.
TTTAAAAAATATCCTATAAAGCAAAATGATTGCGAACGCCGCACACACTAAAAACGCCTCGATTTGCGCGCCTCTGCTATCCGAATAGAACGCCGCAAGTTCAGCTGTCAGCCCAACTATAATCCAGAACAAAACTTTTGGCAACTTAAGTCTCCCCGAAGCCAAGAAGCACATGGCAAACGCCACACTGCCTCCTATGGCGGCAAACGCCCCTCCCCCATTAGTCAGAAAAAATGTCCCGAAGAAAACGGTATCCGTATAGAGCATGCCAAATATTCTTGTGAACCCGGCATACTTTTGGAATATCGCCCATAGGGACCAGCAGAATATGTTGAGCGCAAAAAATGCAAGCACTCCCCGGGCGCGACCTTCGCTCTTACAAACTATGTATAAGGCCGCACAAAGAAAAAATACCGCAAGATTGGAGCAGAGCGCGACAGATATGTCGTTTTCCAAGAAACTGCCGCGTATCGACGACGGTAGAAATTCGCAATACGGCAGATTTTTAACAATCCAAAATCCGTCTTCAAATATCTGCACGCCCCTTACATTGAGAAGCTGCACCATGGTATAAATAACAAGCGCAAAAAGCCATGCGAAAATCGGGACTTTGACGATTCCCCATTTGGCATCTTCAGTGGGGGAAAAGCGGAAATAGGAATACGCCATCGCAAAAACAAAAGCCGCACAGGCCAAAGCCATAATTATTGCGCAGGAAACCCCCAAGATGCCGGAGGCCAGCCAACTAAACGCCAAAATATCCGCGCATATGAAAAATAAAGACGCCGAGCGAAAAAAGGAATATGTTCCCGAAGAGTTCAATTCCCTAACTCCAAATAGAAAATTCCGTCAATGCAGTTCCACTGGGAAAAATTCCCATTCTCGAAGCATAACGGAAATAAGAATAGTTGCGCAAAATGTTGTTAAGAGCGGCGGCGCAATCCGAAGAATAGCGCAAGAGCTCCAAAAGCTGCGGCAAACCATGCCGGCTCTGGAATGACTACATTCGACAATGTAGTATATTTTACTGGAATATAAGGCGCATCTTCGCCTGTAATCAACCTATAGAAATATTCTCCTTCGCTAGTCGGAATGACCCAGTCAAAAGATTCTCCCGAAAGCGCGTCAACATCTGATTCAGTGACCATCTGAGGATTGAACACCACATATTCAGTTCCGGCTGAAATTTGCCCCGTAAAGGTTTCAGAAGGCACAAAACACAACACCGCAAAGGTTTCTCCGCCGGTGAACGAATAAGTGGAATTTTCTATATTCATTGAAATATTCATCGTGCCGCTAAACTCCGGCAGGGAGGACAGCGTGGAGGATTCGAGAACAAAGTATCTATCGTTCATCGCGGTTGTCGAAGATATTATATCCCCGACATTCAATTCAAAGTCCGAGAAATCTCCCTTCTCGCGATCTACTATTATCGCAATATTTGCCTCAGTGAGGTAATTCTCTAAATCGTCCGCAGCGTAAAAATAGCCTCCGCTCATTGAGAAGCTATATTCGCCGAATGCGGCTGCCGACAAAATGCAGGAGGTGAGTATTGCAAATAGATTTTTCATATTATTGATTAGTTAAATATTCCGGAGTGAATTTTCCCTTAATTACAGTTTGAGCATCTTGGGGTTTTTTTCTTATCATTAAAGTCGCATCAGAACCAATTTCTACATCGTCGGAAGGCGCTTGTTTTGAGTTGTACCACTTGGAAGTACTCTCCAAAAAGAAGAACCAATCCGTCGCAGAAGGATTGAGCGTTTGCTTTGAGTTGTCGTATAAGAATAAAATATCCCTCATATCGCGCGAAGTAGAAGGCTCGATGATACCGGTGGATATGAGCATGGGGGTCAAATCGGACAATTTGACTTTTGTCGTAGTTGGGACAGCAAGGCGATAATCCTGGTGGTCTGTTTCCGTCTTTATATTGAAGACAGTCGCCGACATAGGCACGGCTCCCACAAAAGGAACGTTTATTGAATAATTCTTTTGTTGGCGGAATTTCAATACTGCATTAGGCTCTATTATCTCACTTCCCGCATTCTCGACGCCGGACTTCCAACAATTGCTCTTGGCAAAATAATAAAAGCTCTTGGACGCCGGAATGTTTACCCCCTTAGGATGTTCCACAACACCGTCGTTAAAATTAGTGTATTTGAACACTATCGTGCCGCCGTCGTAAGCTATGCCGCTTGTGACTTTATCGAGGACTCCGCCTTCCGGGAAAAGGGTATCCAAAGTCCAATAGGGGATAATTTGCAAATTATCTCCCACTCCCACCTTTGCCAGATCTTCGGCGCTTATGAGCAATGTCAAGGTATCTCCGGTATTTGCCCGTATGTCAAACCACTCGCCTTCAAGGGCTCCGTCCATAAATTTCGCATAGTAGCGCTTGGGTTGCGAAACTTCGTCGTAAGCGAAGCAATTAGACGCCCATGCAGGATTATTGCCAAGCTGCACGATTCCCGAATCCGCGTTTAAAGACGCCACGGCGCCTTGATACTCCGGAGTGCGCGTAAAATTGACGCTCACATAGGTATCTACTTTTGGATTTAATTGAATTTGGCAAGCTCCCACAGGAGAGCTTTCCGCCCCCCAAGAAGCTTGAGCCGCGAGGAAAAAGCATAATACTGATAGAGCGCGCAATTTCATATTTTTTCAAGCGTAAGCATCAAGCCAAATGGCTCAATGCCCTACAAGTTTTGCCTATGAAAATATTTTGTCAACCACTTTTAGGACTTGTACTGAAGCCTGACGAACTTCCAAAAGTCCGAAGGAAACGCCCACCGGAATGATAAATCAATAACGCGTGGGATTGCCTATGCCTCCCATTCCCGGAAGTCCGCCTTCCCAAGACGCGGGTTTGCCCCATGGCAAATCGCCCTTCGTCTGTCGGGTTGGCAGATTTTTCGGCGTAGTGTCTTCATTTACTGAACAGCCCGAAAACATCATGGCCGACGCAGCAAAGAGGCATATAAAAAACAATCTCATTTATTTACCTCGCATTCAAGTTTGGCGGCAGGGTTATGCGTTGCCGTCGGCATCAGCCGCCGGCTGTTCCGGCGCATTTTCCGCTGGAGCTTCGGCATCTTTTTCGGCGGCAGGAGCGGCGGAATTATTTCCCGACGCTGGAGGCACGACAGTCGTCGGCATTGCAGCAGTCTTTACGGGAGAGCACATCTCGAGCATATCGTTGGCTTCTATGGTCTCTGGGAAACCGAACTCGCGATTAACCATTGCCACAGAATACTCCGGATAAGATTCTGTTATCATTATTTCGGAAATATCCTTGCCGTCGCGCTTGAGGAGAATTTTCTGGTCTTTTTTGACGTTGGCGGCGGTGCCCTTATTTATAGCTATTATCTTCGAGGTTTGATCCATCGAGATAACGGTTGCGATATCGCCCGTGGGAATGTACGGAGTTTTTACGATTTTTCTCTTTATTTTCCTGCCTTCGGCGTCTGTCTCTATGACTTCAACCACTTCAGACAGTTCGAGAAGCTTTGCCTTTTTGCTCGCTTCTTCAAGTTCCTTTTGGCTTGCGGCAAGCTGCGATTCAAGGGTTGCGATTTTTTCCTTGAGGGGCTCGACTTCGTTATTCTGTGTCAACATCTGCTTAGACGCCACGATTTCCTTTTTAAGGTTTTCTATGAGAACGTCTTTTTCCGCAACGACTTTCTTTTCGGACTCTAAATTAGCCTTAACTGTGCGCAATTCGGAATCTTTTTTGGAGATTTCCGCGCTTGCTTTTACGTTCTTGGCGCGTTCCGACTCAAGCTCGGAATTGATTTTATCGGCCTCGGACTGCATATTGACGACGGTCTTCTGCAAACCGGCGACCTTCTGTTTTTCCGCGGCTAAATTTTTGAGAATGCCCGGAACATTTGCGGCCTTAGAGACCACATCAGTTCCCTGAACATCTTTCATGTGTGTTTCTGCTGTGCTGATTTTTCCGCGCGTATCGAGCCACGCATAGACGCAGAACGCCGCGCCGAGAACCGCTACTATTTTCAATACGATTGAAGCTATTTTCATAAGGGTAAAACTCTTTAGATAACCTTGGCATATTTCGCGTCAAAGCCGCTGCCCGAAGCAATCTTAATGCCGCGCTCAGGATTAGACGCCAGATGTGAAAGCAACTTAAACACTACTTCGTGTCCATTTTCAAGCTTTATTTCATCTACAATTTCATCAATATTTTTTGGGGCGCCATCGGAAAGCGCCTTAAATATTTGAGATTTGACCGCAAGAATGGAACCCGCAGCCTTTTTCCCGGCTTCGACTCCGGGCTGGTGGTAGGCGTTTATGCCTATTAAATTTGCATAAAATCCTACGGCCCTGTCATATAGGGCTATCAACATGGCGACAGATTTCGGCGAGCAGTCGGATACAGTTATTGTTATATTATCCCTGCCTTTTTCCGAAAGAGCCTCTCTTGTCCCAAGCAGGAAGGCCTGCAAATAATCTCCGGCCGTCTCTCCAGGCGCAACCTCCACACTCGATCCGCAGCGATCCTCGAGAACTTCTATGAATGTCACAAAGAAATTGTCGAGACCTTCCCGCAGCTGTTGCACATAAGCATGTTGGTCTGTTGAGCCTTTGTTTCCGTAAACGCTTATTCCCTGATTCACCTTATTGCCTTTAAGGTCGAACTCTTTGCCGAGGGATTCCATTATCAGCTGCTGGAGGTAGCGCGAAAGCAACAATAACCTGTCTTTGTAAGGCAGCACGACCATATCTTTCAGGCCTTTGCCGCCTGTGCATTTATACCACATCAGCGAAAGCATTGCGGCCGGATTGTCCAATATGTTTTTAGAGCGGGTAGCAGAATCCATTGCGGCTGCGCCAGCCAACATGGCGTCTATGTCTATTCCCTGCAAGGCCGCCGGGAGAAGTCCCACGGCGGCAAATTCGCTCGTGCGGCCCCCCACCCAGTCCCACATTGGGAATGTTTCGAGCCAACCGTTCTCTTTTGCGAAATTATACAATTTGCTTCCATGCCCGGTTGTCACAACCGCATGTTTTGAAAATTCCAATCCGGCCTTTCTCCAAGCTTCAATGGCCTCCATCATACCATTCCGCGGTTCCGGTGTCCCGCCAGATTTTGACGCGACAACCGCAAGGGTCTTGCCAAGCTTCCCTTCAAGGCGCTGGAATACTATGTCGTAGCCGTCGGGATCGGTATTGTCGAGAAAGTACACGCGCATTTTATCCGATTTCGGCGACCCGAGCGCCTCGCTCACGAACTGCGGTCCAAGCGCCGATCCGCCTATGCCTATGCAAAGTATGTTTTCAAACTTTCCATCCGCTCCGCGGATTTCTCCCGAATGAATTTTCTTTGCAAAATCTTTTATTTTTGCAATGTCGGCGAGTATATCCTCGCGTATTTCTTTTGTCGGCGCCAAGTCAGGATTGCGCAACCAGTAATGCCCCACCATGCGATTCTCGTCCGGATTCGCTATAGCCCCGGCCTCGAGGGCGTCCATGGCCGCAAAGGCCTCTTTCATGCGGCCCTCCATTGATGCTATATAGGCGTCGTCGAAATCGACTCTGCTGATATCGAGGGCAAATCCCAAATCTTTGCGATTGAGATAATATTTTTTAAATCTTTCCCAAGACATAATTCTGTTGAAACTTAGACGGGAGATTCGCCGTGTCAAATTAAAAAAAAAGTTTGAATCCCATACCGCTAAAGGCATTATGCCTCGAGAAATGTCGGAAGAATTCATACAGAGCAGACAGAATCCGCGCGTCAAGATGCTCGCAAGCCTCAGGGAGAAGTCGGCCAGGCGCAAGCTTGGACTTTTCGCGGTCGAGGGCCTGCGCGAATTGTCCCGTTGCGTGGAGCTTCGCGGAGTTGAGGAAATATATTTTTGTCCTGAGCTCTTCAAAAGCCCGGAACATTCCGATTTTATATCAGCCTTGCGCAATAAAAAATCAATTTCCCTATGCAGGCTGTCGGAAAGCGCCTTTGAAAAGGTTTCAAACCGCGACGGCAGCGACGGACTGATAGGAATATCAAGGCAGTGGGAATGCGGATTGGCAGACTTGCCACTTCCCTCGGGAAAACCCTCCACTATCCTCGTTGCCGACGCCATAGAAAAACCGGGAAATCTCGGCGCCATTCTGCGGAGCGCGGATTCGTCGGGCGCCGACGCCGTAATACTGACAAATCCGGTATGCGACATTTTTAATCCGGCCGTCGTAAGGGCGTCGCAGGGGGCGTTATTCTCGATACCCGTGGCAATATCAACGCCGGAGGAAACCGCCGAATGGCTTTCAGAAAAAGGCATTGAGAGTATAGGGGCGCACCTCGGCGCCAAGGATTTCATCTGGAACGCGGACTTTACAAAATCCTCCGCGATAGTCGTGGGCTGCGAGAGCTCCGGACTCGGCGGCGATTGGAGTTCCCGACTTGGCCGCATCGTGAAAATTCCCATGTCAGGCGTATCCGACAGCATGAATGTCGGGATTGCCGCGGCTATTTTTCTATACGAGGCCATGCGGCAAAAGCGGGCATTTACAGAAAGCTCCGCGCAAAATTTAAGATAATTTAGGATAATTTGGGATAGTAAATGTCAGAAAATAATAATACAGTAAAAACGCCGAAGAATTTTGTGCCAACTCCATTCTCTTATAGACAGCAAATAGAGTTGCACATAGACGACATCAATAATTTTGGGCTTGGCGTCGGAAGAATAGATGGCTGGGTTGTCACCGTGCCATTTGCCATAACCGGCGAGACTGTATTGGCCTCCGTTTACAAGAACCATAAAAACTATTCCGAAGCCGACCTCATAAGGGTAATATCTCCGTCTCCATCGAGGCGCGAACCTTTTTGTCCATTGTACGGAAAATGCGGAGGCTGCCAATACCAACACCTTGATTACAGCGCCCAACTTGAGTGGAAGCGCAGGCAGATAGTCCAGCTGATGAAGCGCATAGGCGGCATAGAATTTCCCGTGGAACCCACAATTCCATCTCCGAAGCAGTCGGGATACCGCTCCAAACTAACGCCGCATTACGAAAGGCCGCGGAACGGAGAAATGCCGGTTGGATTTTTTATGGCGGAGCGCCGCAATAAGATAATCGACGTACCGCAATGCCCCATAGCCTCCGACGCAATAAATGCCGCGCTGCCTCTCGAGCGAGAACGCATTAAGAAAATCGCCCCTTCCCTCAAACGCGGGGGCACTCTGCTCTTGAGGGACACTTTGGACGGAATATGCACGGATAACAGGGCTGTGGCGAGGGAGAAAATTTCCGGCCTCACATATGAATTTTATGCCGGAGAGTTTTTTCAAAACAATCCGCATATACTGCCGGCTCTCGTAAGATACGCCATAAATATGGCAAAAGGCCCGAGATTTCTCGTTGACGCATACTGCGGAGTGGGAGTATTTGCCCTCGCCGCTTCTAAAGACTTTGAGAAGATTGCTGGAATTGAAATAAGCGAGAAAGCCATAGCATGCGCAAAATCGAACGCCGCCTTAAACGGCGTATCAAACTGCGAATTTTTCGCTGGAAAAGCCGAAACCATATTTGAAGGCGTCTCCAAAATTTTTGACGGCGGCGATTGCTCTGCAATAATAGACCCTCCAAGATCCGGTTGCGACTCAGAATTTCTCCAACAGCTTTGCTCTTTTGCCCCCCGCAAAATAATATATGTATCCTGCGGTCCGGATACCCAAGCCCGCGACTTGGCATTTCTCGTTGCCAACGGTTATAAGTTGGCGAGCCTCCAACCTTTCGATTTGTTCCCCCAGACGCGCCATGTCGAAAATGTAGCTGTCCTCGAGCGGCTTTCATGAGAGCCTTTAAAGCGGCGTCCAGCTTCTTGACCGCAAAAAAAGAGCCGCCTTCCAAAGTTGAAGGCGGCCGCTTGGCAAATGCTTATTCCCACTCTATCGTTGCTGGAGGTTTGGAGGAAATGTCGAGAACTACGCGGTTTACCCCTTTGACCTCGTTTATAATTCTATTGGAAATTTTTGCCAAGAGCTCGTGCGGAACATGGGCCCAATCCGCCGTCATTGCGTCCTGGCTCTCCACGACGCGCAGGGCTATGACGTTATCATAAGTGCGCTCGTCTCCCATTACTCCAACGGTTTTCACGGGCAAAAATACGCCGAATGCCTGCCATAAGTTATAATACAGGCCGCTCGAATACATTTCTTCCATGAGTATTGCGTCCGCCTCGCGCAATATGTCCAAATACGATTTCTTTATCTCTCCCACAACCCTTACTCCCAATCCCGGGCCGGGGAAAGGATGGCGCCACAAAACTTCTTTAGAGAGTCCGAGTTCGGCCCCAAGCGCCCTAACCTCATCTTTAAACAGCTCGCGGAGGGGCTCCAATAGCTTTAGTTTCATTTTCTTTGGAAGGCCGCCCACATTGTGGTGGCTCTTTATCAAGGACGCGGGATTTCCCGCGATGGAAACGCTTTCTATCACATCGGGATAAAGCGTGCCCTGGGCAAGGAAATCAACCTTTCCTATGCTTTTTACGGCTTTGTCAAACACCTGAATAAAAGTTTTGCCTATGATTTTGCGCTTGCGCTCGGGATCTTTGACGCCTTTGAGCTTTGACAGGAAAAGTCTTTCGGCCCGGACTGTTTTCATGCGAATTTTAAAGTTGTCCCTGAAAAGCCTTTCAACCTTGACGCGCTCGTCCTTGCGCAACAGGCCGTTATCGACAAATACGCAGGTGAGCTGGTTGCCTATCGCCTTGTGGATTAGGGCAGCCGCAACGGAGCTGTCAACGCCGCCGCTCAAGCCCAATATAACTTTCTTGTCGCCGACTTTCTCGCGTATGGCGGCCACGGAACGCTCCACATAGTCCGACATCTTCCAATCGGCTTTGCAGCCGCAAATCCCAAATAGGAAATTTCTGATTATATCCATGCCGCATGGAGTATGCACCACTTCCGGATGGAACTGCATTCCGTAAAAACGGCGCTTGGAATCCTCTATAAGGGCATAAGCGGAATTTTCCGTCACGCCGACCGCCTTAAATCCCGCCGGCAATTTTTCAATTCTGTCGCCGTGGGAGTTCCACACCTGCGCCGGCGAATCTATCCCCTTTAACAGCAGACTTCCGGCTTTGAACGACAGCCGCCCGAATCCGTATTCCCTCTGTTTACTGGATACGATTTCCCCTCCGAGCATTTTGCCCATAAGCTGCAGCCCGTAGCAAATCCCAAGCACCGGGACGCCCATGTCAAAAATTTTGGGATCGGGGCGCGGAGAGTTTCTTGCGAGAACGCTCGCCGGACCGCCGGAAAGAATGATTCCGACAACTCCTTGTTTCTTTAGCTCAGAAGCTTTTGTGCCATACGGCATAATCTCGGAATACACGCAACATTCGCGTATGCGACGCGCTATGACTTGCGTGTATTGCGAACCGAAATCAAGAACTGCTATTTTTTGGATCATCGTATTTTGGTTTCAGAATTTTAGCTTTGAGTTTTTATAGCCGCACTTCGGGCACGAAGCCGTTTTTGCCGCGGCGGGAGCGGTATAGATTGAATCGCAGCGCAGGCAGTGGAAGGTCGCCGACCGCGCCAGCTCTTCGTAGGCGTGCTTGCCTTTGCGCGACAAAATCCAAGATACCGCGGCCACTATAAACAGCCCCACGGATATCACGCACGCAAAAAACAAGCTAAAGTCCATCTAATCCTTTAAAAACGCAAACGCGCTCTAAATCCGAGCGCGTCTGCCGCGATAAAATTATTCGACAAAAGAACTATTTATCTTCCGATTTATCCGCGCTCTTTTCGGCAGCCTTTTTAGGGGCAGCCTTTTTTGCCGCGGTTTTCTTTGCCGCAGGTTTCTTTGCCTTTTTGGCAGAATCGTCCGCGACGGTTTCCTCGGCGCCCTTGGACTCTTCCTCGGCGGCTGGAGCCGACTCATTGGAAGCCGTCTCGACCTTCTTGGCCGCCGATTTTTTCGCCGGCTTCTTTCCGCCTGCTGCCTTGCTGGCTTCCTTATTGGAAGGATCTCCCGCTTCCACAAGCTCTATTATAGCCATATCCGCGGCATCGCTCATGCGCGGAATAAGCTTATAGATACGGGTATATCCGCCTTTGCGATCTACAAACTTGCCGACCTTGTCCACGAAAAGAAAATGCACCGCGCTGGAATCGCGCAAACGCGCTATGGCCAATTTGCGGAAATGCAGTTTCTTTGCGGCGTCCTTTTCTGCGGCGGCTTTCTTTGCCAAGGTAATCAATTTCTCGGCAAACGGCTTTAAGGCTTTTGCGTTTGCGAGCGTAGTTTCGATTCTGTCGTGACGGAAGAGGGCGCTCCCAAGCGACGCCATTATGGCGGCTCTATGCTCTTTTGTCACGCCCAGCTGATGTCTGTGTTTATTGTGACGCATTGCTGATTTTTTCTAAATTTTTATAGTGATGATGTTGATGAGTCTATTAGGCGCTCGTCTATCTTCATTCCGAGCGACAATCCGAGCTGTTCGAGTTTGCTCTTTATCTCGTTCAGCGATTTCTTTCCGAAATTGCGGTATTTGAGCATCTCCTGTTCAGACTTCATCGCCAATTCGCCGACTGTCGTAATATTGGCATTATTGAGGCAGTTTGCGGCGCGAACCGACAATTCTATCTCGTTAACGCTCATATTGAGCAGTTTTCTCAACCTGTTTTGCTCCTCGCTTACCTCTTTGCCGACGGTCTCGAATTCTATCTCCTCTTCGTTTACCTTGTCGAACACGTCTATATGGTGTTTCAATATTACAGCGGCCTCTTTCAGGGCTTCGTCGGGAGTGATGCGCCCGTCGGTCCATATTTCAAGAGTAAGCTTGTCGAAATCCGTCATCTGCCCGACGCGCGTGGCGTCCACCGAATATTTTACCAATTCCACGGGACTAAACAGGGTATCCACGGCTATCACGCCTATCGGCTGGTCCTCATATTTATTCTCGTCGGCTGGCCTCCAACCGCGCCCGCAGGACACTTCCACTTCCGCGACAAACCTGCGCTTGCCGTCGAGCGTGCATATGACCTGATCGGGATTTACGATTTCGATGTCGGCGTCCTGCTGGATATCCGCGGCTGTCACGGTACCTTCTTTTTCGACGTCTATCATCAATCTCTTATTCTCGCGCTTGGCGTTCTTTATTTTTATCTTCTTTAAGTTGAGAACGATGTCGGTGACGTCTTCTACTATGCCGTCAACGCTTTGGAATTCGTGATCAACTCCGTCGATGCGTATCGAGCTTATCGCCGCCCCTTCTATGGAGCTGAGTAGGACTCTCCTCAGAGAGTTGCCTATCGTATAACCGAATCCCGTTTCAAAAGGCTCCGCTACATACTTGGAGTATGTGGGGGTGGCTGACGCTTCGTCCTTTACGAGGCGCTTTGGAAGTTCAAATTTTCCGAGGCGTTTGGCCATGTCATTCTCCGTTTCTAAAAGGTTAAGTCTAACGCGAATAGAATTCGACTATTATCTGGTCGTTTATCGACTTGTCCATTTCGTCGCGTATCGGGAGCCTGCTCACGGTACCGCGATAAGCTGCGTCGTCGCGCTCGAGCCAGGCGGGCGGCGTGCGCAGCTGCGATTCGTCGAGCGAGCGCTGGGCCAACTGTCTGGCGGAAGTGCGGTCGCGGACTTCCACGACATCTCCTGCCTTGCAAGTATAACTTGGAATGTCCACTTTCTTGCCGTTCACTTGGACGTGCCCGTGGGTGACAAACTGTCTGGCGGCTTTGCGGGTGCGGGCGAAGCCAAGCTGATATATGATATTATCGAGCCTGAGTTCAAGCAGCTGCATGAAGATTTCGCCGGTGATGCCGCGCTGTTTCTTGGCGCGCTCAAAGGTGAGCTTAAATTGTTTTTCGCTCAAGCCGAACATGAAGCGCAGTTTCTGCTTTTCATTGAGCCCCATGGAATAGTCGGAAACGCGGCGGCGCAAATGCGGGCCGTGCTGCCCGGGAATATAGGGCTTGTTTTGCATCGCCTTCTTTTCAGGGAAAAGAGCCTGGCCAAAGCGGCGGTTCAACCTGGTTGTAGGTCCTGTATAACGAGACATTTTAGAAATTCTCCTTCCTTATTTTTTATACGCGGCGGCGCTTAGGCGCGCGGCAGCCGTTATGGGGTACGGGAGTGACGTCGGAAATTGACGTCACGATAAATCCCAAAGCCTGCAGTGAGCGGATTGCCGAATCCCTTCCCATACCGGGCCCTTTTACGTTTACGGAAACCTCTTTCATTCCATGGCTCATCGCCACTTTCCCGGCGTCCTGCGTGACGACCTGCGCGGCGTACGCCGTGCTTTTGCGGGAACCGCGGAAATTCATCTTGCCGGCGCTCGACCAGCTGATAACATTGCCTTGGGGATCGGTAAACGACACCTTAGTGTTATTAAAAGTTGCGTTTATATGGCAAACTCCGGAATGTACATTCTTGCTGCCTTTTGCCTTGCGCACCTTAATTTCGCCGACTTCCGCAGAAAGCAGATCGCTTGCGGAGGGCTGGGCGGGCTTAGCGGCTTCCGGGGCTGCCGTAGTTTCGACGGATTCTACCGCCGCTTCTTGCTTGTTATTTTCTTCTTCGCTCATCTGAATAAATCCTTGAGATTATTTCTTAGTCACAACGCCCACGGTCTTGCGGACACCCTTGCGGGTACGGGCATTAGTGCTCGTGCGCTGTCCCCTCACGGGGAGGCCCCTTACATGGCGTATCCCGCGATAGCATTTGATTGCGGTAAGTCTCTTGAGGTTTCCTACGACTTCGCGACGCAAATCCCCCTCCAGCTTATACTGGTGTTTGGACACTGCGTTCATTATCTTGTTGATGTGCTCCTCGTTCAATTCGCTCGCGCGCATTTCTTCGGGAAATCCGCACTCTCTGCAGATTGTCTTCGCGCGGGCCGGACCGATACCGTAAATGTATCTCAACGCGAACTCGACACGCTTGTTGTTTGGAATGTCTACTCCGAGTAATCTTGGCATATTGTTTTCTTGTTAAAAAAGGTTGTTAGTTTGACTGTTTTTTTCGTTTTGGAAAGTCTTTTTTTTGCGAATACGCCTCCCGCATCTTAAGAAAAACGTTTCCGCCCCGCCCGGTGAAACCTCACTTGGCAAGCACCGTCAATATTTCGGGTTTATCATCTGTGACGAGCACCGTATGTTCAATATGGCAGCTCGGTGAACCGTCGGACGTGCGAACCGTCCAACCGTCTTCGTCTATAAATATGTCTGCCGAACGGGACATTGTTATCATAGGCTCTATCGCCAGCGTCATTCCCGCCCTCAACAAAGGCCCCGTCCCCGCTCTGCCGTAATTCGGAATTGCGGGATCTTCGTGCATATTGCGCCCTACCCCGTGCCCGGTAAAATCTCTCACTATGCCGTAGCCGCAAGCGTCTATATACCCTTGTATGGCCGCGGATATATCCCCTACGCGATTGCCCGCAACCGCCGCGGATATTCCCAATTCCAAAGCCATTCCGGTGGCCTCAACGAGCTTTTTTACCTCCGGGGAGCATTCGCCTATCATGACTGTCCGCGTATTGTCCCCCACAAAACCCTTGTAAAAGACGCTCACGTCCATGCTCACTATATCCCCGGATTTTAGAATCCTGTCCTTGCGCCCTATCCCGTGTATGACTTCGTCGTTCACGGATATGCACGCGTAGCCGGGATACCTTGAGCTGTCGCCCTTATAGCGATAACACGCACTCCGACAACCCAGCTCGTCCATGGCCGATTTCGCGCACATATCGAGATCGTAGGTTGAGACCCCCTCTTTTGCGAAGCGGCACATCTTATCGAGCACGGCCGCCGCGACGGCGCAGGACTGCCTCATAATTCTCAAATCGTGTTCGGATTTTATCGGTATCACGAGTTGCCCCTTTGCTGAAACATATTTTTAAATTTTAAAAGAACAAGATACAACTACGTCCCAATCCACAGCGATTAGGCGCATTTGCGTATGATCCAAGCGGAAAGCCCCACTATAAATATTATGATTAAGGGGGTCCACAAGGCCCAAAGGTTTTTTATTTCGCGGGTGTCGAGCATTTGTCTGGTTTGCCCAACGCTTCTGCCCCTGATTCGGCCTCCTTTTAGGAAACCGTCGTAATGGCGTTGCAAGAGATAGGTTTCAACTTGGCGCATAGTGTCCAAGGAAACACCCACTGCTATAAGAGCTCCTGTGCCGCCGAAAAAGTTTGCTATCTTCGGAGGAATCCCCCAATGCGACATCAATATGCTTGGCAACACAGCTATTATCACTAAGAACGCCGCTCCCGCGAAGGTCAATCGGGTCATAGTATAATCGAGAAATTTTGCGGTAGCTTCTCCAGGGCGAACGCCGGGAATATAGCCTCCATTGCGCTTCAGCTCGTCGGAAATTTGCAGGGGTTTAAACATTATTGAAACCCAGAAATAGGTGAAAGCAAAGACCAAGGCGCCGTAGATTAGCGTATAAGTCGAAATCCTGAACTGCCCAAAAATCTGTTGCGGAAACAGCAAGAGCGCGCTTGCAAATATAATCGGCATGACGCCCGCATAATTGAGTTTCAAGGGAATGAAGGAACTCTGTCCCCCCATAATTTTGCGCCCCACAACTCTCTTTGCGTACTGTACCGGAACTTTGCGAACCGCCTGTAATAAAACTATTATGCCCGCAGTCACCGCAACTAACAGCACGAGCATTGCGACCGCCTGCGGAGTCCCTATTCCAGCGCTTTCTGCGCCCACCGCACGGTTGAACACAAGCTGGTATGCCTGTGAAAACGCCCCGGGCAAGGTGTCTATAATGCCCACCGTTATTATTATCGACACGCCGTTGCCGACCCCGCGCTGGGTTATTTGTTCCCCCAACCAGGTCAGTATCATACAACCGGCAGTCATATAAATCACGCTGGTCATAAAGAAAATGGGAATACTTCCCGCAACTATCAGAGAACCGTACTGTCTCTGGTCGAAATCGGTAAATATGGTTTCCGGGCTATATATTAGAGCGTATGTCAGCATAGAGCCCTGAATTGCCGCTATAACTATTGTAAGATAGCGGGTATATTGGGCTATTTTTTGCCTGCCGGTATCGCCTTCCTGCATCAGTTTTGCCAGACTCGGCATGACTGCTCCCATGAGCTGCAGGATAATCGACGCGCTTATGTAGGGCATAATTCCGAGCGCAAATATAGCCCCGTTCATCATAGCTCCGCCGGTGAACATGTTATATAGGCCCGCCAGACCGCCCCCCGCGCTCGACGCAGACGCGTAATAGGCCTGAAGGGGCGCGGGATCGACTCCTGGCAAAGGTATGCCTGCGCCCACTCGCGCGATAAAAATGAGCCCGAGCGTCAAAAATATTCTCTGGCGCAATTCGGGAATTTTAAAGCAATTTGTAAATGCGCTTAGCATATCTTGGCAAATTCGTAAGGAAGGTTATTTTTCGGATTTTTCCGCAGGTTTCGCGGCTTCGTTCAACACGGCTTTTCCGCCTGCGGCCTCAATTTTCTTTACGGCGCTTGCGGAAAACTTGTCGGCTTTCACAACTATCTTCTTCGACAAATCTCCGTTCCCGAGAATTTTTACGAGATCCGACGAAGCCCTTACCAAACCGGCAACAACCAAATCTTCCCTGCTGATTTCGTCAAGTCCGAGATTTTCGAGATCGCCCACATTTACAACTGCATATTCCACGGCCCAGTTCTTGTTGTTGAATCCGCGATGCGGCAGTTTGCGGTAGAGCGGCATTTGGCCGCCTTCAAAACCGGCGCGCACATGCCCGCCGCTGCGGGCTTTTGCTCCTTTATGGCCGCGTCCGGAAGTCTTGCCGTGTCCGCTGCCTACGCCGCAGCCCAAACGCTTGCGTGAATGTTTAGCCCCTTTTGGATTGGAAAGAGTGTGCAACTTCATAATCGTAATTCCTATATGCTTCTGATGGCGCTTATGGCTTCGGCTGTGCGCAATTTAGAAAGAGCGGCAAAAGTCGCGTTCACCATGGCCATGTTGTTGTTGGACCCCAAAGACTTGCTGAGCACATCTTTGACGCCGGCCGCTTCGAGAACCGCCCTCACTCCGCCTCCGGCTATAACGCCGGTACCGGGAGAGGCGGGTTTCAACATTACTATGCCGCCGTCAGATTCACCGACAACTTCGTGGGGTATGGTATTATCTTTAAGGCTCACTGCCCTCATAAGTTTCTTGGCCTTGTCCGTCGCTTTCTTTATTGCGTCGGGAACCTCCTTCGACTTTCCGCAACCGAGCCCTATGTTGCCCTTGCCGTCCCCTATGACGACAAGCGCCGAAAATGTGAAACGCCGACCGCCTTTTACCACTTTGGCGCAACGGTTTATATGCACAACCTTCTCTATGAATTCCGGAGCGGCCTCTTCCACCGCCGCGTGTTTGTTCTTGAATTCTTTTCTCATTTTATGCGATTCCGATTAGAAGTTGATGCCGGTGGAGCGAACTGCGTCCGCAAAACTTTTCACGCAACCATGATAACGGCGAGCTCCCCTGTCGAAAACTACCGATTTTACTCCTATCGCGTTCAGCTTGGCTCCGAATTTCTCCCCGAGAACTTTCGCCCCGGCCACATTTGGCAGCAGCTTTTCCCCCTTCAATTCCTTTGAAGTCGTGCAGGCGGCAGCGAGAGTCTTGCCGACGGTGTCGTCTATGCATTGGGCATATATATGTTTGTTTGAAAAGCAGACCGAGAGCCTCGGGCGTTCCGGCGTTCCGGACACGCGCCTGCGCACGCGCCAACGACGTTTTTGTTCCAATAGTTGTTTCTTGAGAAATTTCATATATTTTTCCTTTCAGCTCCGCAAAGCTATGCTGTCTTTTTGCCTTCCTTGCGGCGGACGTATTCTCCTTGAATTCTAACACCCTTGCCCTTATAGGGCTCGACAGGATAGAAATGCTTGAGATCCGACGCCACCTGGCCGACCATGTGCTTGCTTGCACCTTCGACCGTAACCACCGGGCTCTTATCTGCGGCTTCGCCGACCGTAACATTTATACCTTCGGGAATATCGTAGTCGCAGGGATGGGCATAACCCAAAGAAAGCGTCAAGCGCTTGCCTTTGAGCTCGGCTTTAAATCCTACGCCCTTTATTTCCAAAACCTTCTTATAGCCTTCCGAAACGCCTTTTACCATTGATGCTATTATGCTTCGGGCAGTTCCGTGCATTGCATTGGAAAAACGCGACGCGCTCGCGGGCTCGACGGATATGTGGCCGTCGGCAAACGATATTTTCACCGCTCCGTCAAAGGACTGGCTGAGCTTTCCTTTTGGTCCTTCCACTTTTACCGTATTGCCTTCCACGGCGGCCTTTACGCCGGCCGGTATCGCTACTGGATGTTTACCTATTCTACTCATAGCGCAATCCTTACCAAACCTTGCAGATTATTTCGCCGCCCACTTTCTTCGCGCGGCAATCGGAGTCCTTAAGCACGCCCTGCGACGTCGTAAGAATGGAGATTCCCATGCCGTTCAATACCCTGGGTATGCTTCTATATTCAAAATAAATGCGGCAACCGGGCTTGCTGACGCGGGTTATACCCACAATCGCAGGAACTCCGCCCACATATTTCATGTTTATGCTTATTACTTTTTTCCCTGCATCGCCGCCAACCTCGTAAGAGGATATATATCCCTCCTCCTTCAGTATCTTGGCTATGCCCTCGCGCATCTTCGACCACTGGGTGGTGAGAGTTTCCTTGCCCGCAGAGCTCGCATTGCGGATTATGGTTAAAAAGTCGCCTATACTGTCGTGTGTAGCCATCTTATTTTTCCTTTCGCTTTACCACGATGATTTTGTCACGCCAGGCAGCTTGCCGTCCGACGCCAACTCGCGAAACGTTATGCGCGACAACCCGAATTTACGAATGTATCCGCGCGGACGCCCCGTTATGGAACAGCGATTGCGTATCCTGATCTTGGAAGCGTTGCGGGGAATTTTCGCCAACTTGCGCTGCGCGGCGAAAAAGTCTTCGTCGCTCGTTTTGGGATCTGCCAAAATCTTCTTCAGCTCCGCTTTCTTGGCGGCGTATTTCGCCGTCAACCTTTGACGCTTCAAATTGCGTTCTATCGATGATTTCTTTGCCATGATTTTTATTTCTGCACGGTTGCGGTTGTCTTGGCGGGTTTGCGGAAAGGCATTCCCAAAAGCCTGAGAAGCTCTCTGCCGCCGTTATCGTCGGAAGCGGTTGTGACTATGGTGATGTCCATGCCTATATTCTTGCGGCCCGGATCCACTGTCACTTCCGGAAATATCGTATGGTCTGCTATGCCGTAGTTGTAGTTCCCGGCGCCGTCAAGCTTGCCTCCCACTCCGCGGAAGTCTCTTATGGACGGCAAAACCACCGCTATAAACTTGTACAAAAACTCCCACATGCGCGCCCCGCGAAGCGTCACTTTTACGCCGTTGGGCTGCCCCTCGCGCAATTTGAAATTCGCTATGCTCTTGCGGGCTTTTGTGACTACGGGCTGCTGCCCGCTTATCTTGGCGATTTCCTTCACAACTTCGGCCACCCAATCTTTGGGAGCTTCGCTGCGTATGCCGGAGCTGATTACTATCTTCTCCAATGTGGGCACCAAATGCGGATTCTCAACACCCAAAATCTTCTTTAATTCGGGCGCCACTTTTTCCGCGTATATCTTCTTTAATACCGGTGTTGTCATTTTTTCTCGCTTTCTCGTCTCCGCTTACGCTTTTTTCGCGCTTTTCTTCGCGTCAAAACGCCCGGCTGACATTACGTTTGAAATATGTATTGAATGCTCGCGCTCGGCTATCGAACCCTCGGGATTCTTCTGGCTCTTGCGCTCGTGGTGCTTGCGCACGTTTACGCCTTCCACTATTACGCGCTCCTTGCGCGGAAATACCGCTAAAACCTTGCCGCGCGCACCTTTGGCGGATCCTGCTATCACCACGACTTCGTCGCCTTTTTTTACTGATGCTTTCATATTAGAGAACCTCCGGTGCAAGTGAAATTATCTTCATAAAGTTCTTTGCGCGCAATTCCCTGGCCACGGGGCCAAATATGCGCGTGCCTTTGGGATTGCCGGTGCCGTCCAATATCACACAGGCATTCGAATCGAAACGAAGGTACGACCCGTCCGGACGGCGTATCGGCGCCTTTGTCCTAACGATTACCGCCTTCGCCACGGAACCCTTTTTCACAGCGGCTTCGGGCGAGGAGGATTTTACCGCCACTACTATCACGTCGCCAACATGCGCCGTGCGGCTCAACTGCCCAAGCCTGCGGATCATTGTCACTTCCTTTGCGCCGGTGTTGTCCGCCACCACGAGTTTTGTCTGCATTTGTATCATTGCAATGCCCTCCTCTTATTCTGCGGACGCCGCAGTTTCCGGCGCCTTCTCTATTATGCGCACAACGCGGAACCTCTTCATCTTGCTCAAGGGGCGCGTCTCTGTCACTTCTACCTTGTCGCCTATTCCGCATTCGTTCTTCTCGTCGTGAACGTGAAGCACTGTCTTGCGGCGGATCTCCTTGCGATACAACGCGTGCGGAACCTTATAAAAATAGGTAATCTTTATACTCTTATCTCCCGAGCGCGACGTCACTACGCCCACGAGACTTCTGCGTGTTTTTCTCTTTTCTTCTGCCATCTTGCTATCCTACGCTTTCTTTTGGGCTTTCACGGTTTCCAAGCGGGCGATGTCGCGGCGCAATTGACGTATGCGAGCCGGATTTTCAACGTTGCCCGTAGCCTTGCGGATATTGAGATTAAGCAATTCTTCGCGCATATCCCTCAGCTTCTTGCCGATTTCCTCCGCCGAAAGTTCTCTTATTTCTTTTGCCTTCATTTGCCGTTCTCCCTATTATTAGAGGATTTCAACGCCTTCTCTCACCACGAACCTGCACCTGAAGGGCAATTTGCCGTCGGCGAGCCTCATGGCTTCCCTGGCCATGCTGGCCGGAATGCCCGATGCCTCAAAGAGTATCGTGCCCGGCTTGATTATTGCGCACCAATATTCGACAGCTCCCTTGCCTTTTCCCATTCTGGTTTCGGCGGGCTTCTTGGTGACGCTCTTCTGCGGGAACACGCGCATCCAAACTTTGCCGCGGCGCTTGAAATACCTGTTTATGGCCACACGAGCAGCCTCAAGCTGCGAGGACGAGCATTTGCCTCTTTCCAAAGCCTGCATTGCGTAGTCGCCAAAAGCTATCGTGTCGCCGCCTTTTGCCATGCCGCGATTGCGGCCCTTTTGCACCTTGCGGTACTTGGTCTTTGCGG
This sequence comes from uncultured Opitutales bacterium, assembly GCA_944389885.1. GTDB lineage: Bacteria > Verrucomicrobiota > Verrucomicrobiia > Opitutales > Intestinicryptomonadaceae > Merdousia. The sequence goes on along the minus strand of CALXNZ010000007.1, from coordinate 45,458 downwards.
GAAGTATATTTGCCATCTGCGTTCCTTAAATTTAGATGTTGTCTTCGGGTTTCAGGCACAACCAGCACTTTACGCCGATTTTCCCGTAAAGAGTATGCGCCTCGGCAAAGCCGTAGTCGATATTCTCACGCAGCGTATGCAAGGGTATGCGCCCTTTTCTCTGCCATTCAGTGCGCGCTATTTCGGCTCCGCCCAAGCGTCCGGAACATTGGATTTTTATTCCGTCGGCTCCCATGTCCATAGAGCTCTTTATAGCCTTCTTTATCGCCCTGCGGAAAGATATGCGCCTTTCAAGCTGCAATGCTATGCTCTCGGCCACCAGATATGCCACCAAGTCGGGCTTCTTCACTTCCTGTATGTCAAGGAGTATCTCCTTGCCAAACTTTTTGCTCAACTCAGCCTTGAGAGCCTCCAGCGAAGCCCCTTTTTGGCCTATTACCACTCCCGGACGCGCCGTGTATATCTTCACGCGAACGCGAGATCCAGCCCTCTCTATGAATATGCGGGGCACTGCAGCCGCTTTAAGCTTTTCGCTGAGAAATTCGCGTATGCGGTAGTCCTCATTGACCGACTTGGCATAATCCGCCTTGTTCGCATACCAACGCGACTCCCAATCGCGACGAACCGCGAGACGGAAACCTTTAGGATTTACTTTTTGACCCATATTTTGCCTCTCAATTATTATTTCTCGTCACTAAGGACTATCGAAATGTGGCTCGTCCTCTTTCTTATTGGATGCGCGGAACCGCGAGCAACCGGACGAAAACGCCTAAACGCTATGCCCTGGTTCACTATTGCGCTCTTTATTTTCAGATTAGCCGCCGACAGGCCGTTGTTGTTCTCGGCGTTGGCGATTGCGCTCGCCAATGTCTTGGCTATCAAACGCGCGCTCTTGCGAGGCACGAACTTGAGAACCTCCAATGCCTCGGCCGCATTGCGTCCCTGTATCTGGCGGGCCACTTCGCGCACCTTCTTGTCGGACATGCGCGCAAACTTTGTTAAAGCCTTAACTTCCATTGTATTTCCTTATATTTTTAAATGTTTAAAGCGTCGGTACCGCAATGGCAATGTCGCCTGCTTTGACGTCGTCCCCCGATATTATAAGGCCAGCAGACCTGTCGCTCAGGGATTCCACCAATACTACTTTTGCCACGCGGGCTTTCTCCCTATATACGTCGCAGACCATACCCGGCACGAGCTTGTTGCGCGTCCCGGAGTCGAGAACTACTATGTAGGCCGAGGTGTTCGCGTCCACGCGCGCCACTCTTGCCGACATTGACGCCTCCGACTTCAGAATCCAACTGGGAGAATCGGCAAAACAGAACCCGCTTAGGCCGAAAACCAGCACTAACGTCAACAGCGCTATTTTGCCAAATCCGACCATCTCAATTACATCGCAGCCTTTTTAGTGTGGGGATTGTGTCCCTTGAAATAGCGCGTAGGCGCAAATTCGCCAAGACGGTGTCCCACCATGTTTTCTGTCACATACACGGCCACGAATTTCTTGCCGTTGTGTACGTTGAAGTTCAATCCGATGAAATCGGGCGTTATCATCGAACGCCTCGACCATGTTTGAATCGGCTTGCGTGAATTGGTCTTCTGCGCTTCGTCTATTTTCTTCTGGAGACCCAGATCGACAAAAGGACCTTTTTTTATTGAACGTGCCATTTGTTAGTTCTCCTTTATTTTACTTTCTTGCCGTTGCGGCGCAGAACTATCTTTGAATTGGAAGTCTTGCTCTTGATTCTGGTCGGATAACCCTTTGCGAGTTGTCCCCATGGCGACACGGGCTGGCCGCCTCCGGAGGTCTTTCCTTCACCGCCGCCCATCGGGTGGTCTACCGGGTTCATCGCCACGCCGCGAACGCGCGGACGCCTTCCCATCCAGCGGCTCCTGCCGGCCTTGCCAAGACTCTGGTTGCGATGCTCGCTGTTCCCCACTACGCCTATGACGGCCCTGCAGCGGGCGTTGAACATGCGAACCTCTCCGCTCGGCATCTTAACGGTTGCCATATCGCCTTCAACCGCCACAACTTGGGCTCCTATGCCGGCTCCGCGCGCAACTTTAGCGCCTTTGCCGGGTTCGAGCTCTATCGCGTGTATTTTCATCGCCGGAGGTATCAGCGACAACGGCAGGCACATTCCAACGGGAAATTCCTCCTGCTTGCTGTTTGTGTTGACAATCTTATCGCCTTTTTTGAGCCCGTCGGGCGCTATTATATAGCGCTTTTGACCGTTCTCATAGTTTAGAAGCGCTATGTAGGCCGTGCGATAAGGATCGTATTCTATCGCCGCAACCGTCGCGGGAACGTCTATTATGTCGCGCTTAAAGTCTATTATGCGATAAAGCTTCTTATGCCCGCCTCCGCGGCGGCGCGAGGTTATGCGCCCATAGCAGTTGCGCCCTCTCGCCCTGTGCCTGCTTTCAGTGAGCGAGCGTTCGGGGCGTTTGTTATCGACTTCGTTGCGCCCCAATTCCAGAAATCTCTGGGCGGGAGTCAAAGGTCTTCTCTTAATAATAACCATTGCAGTCTCCTTTACTACGCCAGTTGGATAGTTTCGCCCTTCTTGAGGGTCACTATCGCTTTTTTCATTTTGCCTTTGACGCCGGGGTTGCCCTTGCTCATGCGGGACACTTTAACTTTGCCCTTCACGTTCATGACATTCACGCGCTGAACCTTGACTCCAAATGTCTTGGCTACAGCCCTTCCGATGGAAACGGCGTCCGCGTCTTCGGCCACTTCAAAGGTGTATTGGTTGCCTACTTGAAGGTTTGTCGCCTTTTCGGTGACTCTAAAGCCCTTGAGAATTTTTTCCGAATTTATCATTGTTAATCCTTGTTTGCGCGGGCTATTACGGTATCCAATCCCTTGCGGCTTACGATAATATTGTCAAAGCGCACAAGCTCCATTGCACTCAGCGAATTTGTTTCGCAGAAGTTTACGCGGGCTATGTTGCGTCCCGCCAAAACAAATTTATCCTCAAAAACGTCGTCTATCAAAAGCACTTTTCCCTCGGGCTTTATCTTTCCGAGCATTGACGATACAATCTTCGTCTTAGGTTCCGACGCCTCAAACTGTTCGATTACGCAAATCGAATTGTCCGCGCATCTGTCAAAGAGCGCCCGCGAGAAAGCCAAAGCTTTTACTCTGCGGTTGATTTTCTTTGACCAATCGCGCGGTTTTGGCCCGAACACCACGGCTCCGCCGCGATGTATCGGACTCTTTGTCGTGCCGTGCCTCGAGCGGCCGCCTCCCTTTTGTTTAAAGGGCTTGCGGCATGTGCCGCTGACGTGTCCATAGTCGAGCGTGGAAGCGTTGCCCTGCCTCGCGTTCGCCTGATAAGCCACAAGCGTTTCTTTTAGCGCGACGAGCCCTTTTTCGCCTTCAAACTGGGGAATATTTTCAAATTCTTCCTCTGTAAAGCTCGAACCGTCTTTCGTGTAAACTTTTAGTTTCATGATGTCGCGATTCCTTATTTAGCTTGTTTGGCTTTCTTTGCGGGACGCACTACTACTATGTCGCCTTTGGCTCCGGGCAGGCTTCCCTTTATCAGAAGGATATTTTTATCGCCGAGAATCTTCACTATTGGGTGGTTCTGGGTAGTGCAGCGCACTTGGCCCATATGGCCCGGCATTTTCCTTCCCTTGTAAACGTGTCCGGGGGTCTGGCGGCAGCCCACCGATCCGGGACGGCGATGCATCATGTGGCCGTGAGTTTGGGGCTGGCCGGCGAAGTTATAACGCTTCATTACTCCGGCAAATCCGCGCCCTTTTGTGGTCCCTATGATATCGACCATCTGGCCTTCGGAAAATTTTTCCACCGTGAGAACATCGCCGGGCTTGTACTCGGACGCATTCTCAACGCGAAATTCCATCAATTCCGTCACGGGGCTCACTCCCGCTTTTTTTAGGTGCCCGAGTTCAGGTTTTGTCATGCGCTGTTCTTTTTGCGCCCCGAAGCCGATTTGCACGGCTTCATAACCGTCGCTCTGAGCTGTTTTTACTTGCGTGACGGGGCACGGACCCGCTTCTACCACGGTCACCGCGACAAGGTTGTTGCCCCCGTCGAAAATCTGGGTCATGCCCAGTTTTTTTCCTATTAGTATTTGGCTCATAGCTAAGAGGCAGGTGGATTCCGCAATTGGGGGTTATTTTCCCTTCTTGGAGGCCTCCGTTGAAACCTGCGTTAGTTGTGTTATTTTGCTGTGAATTAAAAATTCGTAGAAAGAGTCGTATAGTGGTTTAATTTACTGCCCTGTCAACAAATTTTTTTGTATTAAAAAATTTTTTAACAAATACTGCGCAAGTGTCTCGGTTCGTGGTGCCAATTATTTTAAAGCACCGCAACTTCGAGACGCTCGCGCTATTTGCGGTAAATGATTTTCTGTTAAAAACGCCCTTAGACGTTGATTGAAATGTCAACGCCGGACGGCAGATTGAGCTTCTTGAGCTCGTCGACGGTGTTCACCGTCGGGTCTATTATATCTATCAAGCGCTTGTGGGTGCGAAGCTCAAACTGTTCCATGCTCTTCTTGTTCACATGCACCGAACGATTGACCGAAAACTTCTCGATTTTGGTCGGCATAGGTACGGGCCCCGAAACTCTCGCTCCCGTGCGCTTTGCCGTTTCTACTATATCGCTTGCGCTCTGGTCTATCGTGCGGAAATCGTAGCCCTTGAGTTTTATTCTTATTCTCTGAGTAGCCATTTTTGTGCTCTTTTAAATTATCTTCTTGCTGCCTTCTTGGCAACGCCTTCTTGAACCTGCTTTAACACGGCATTCGGAACCTGCTCAAAGTGGCTCGGCTCCATCGAATACGAAGCCCTTCCGCTCGACAGCGAGCGAATGTCCGTTGCGTATCCAAACATGGTCTCCAACGGTATCGTCGCCTTTATCGTGGTGACATTCCCCTTGCTCTCCATGCCCTGTATCTGGCCGCGGCGGCGATTTATATCGCCCATTATGTCGCCTTGATACTCGTCGGGCGTGGTCACTTCAACCTTCATTATCGGCTCCAACAATATTGGCGATGCGTTCTTCATCGCGTCTTTGAACGCGAAAATTCCCGCCATTTTGAATGCCATTTCAGAAGAGTCAACCTCGTGGAAGGAGCCAAATACCAACCGCACTTTCACATCGACAACCGGATAGCCCGCCACTACGCCGTTCAGCATAGCTTCTTTTATACCCTCTTCCGTAGGCTTTATGTATTCCTTCGGGATTACGCCGCCGACAATCTCGTTGACAAATTCGTAGTGCTTGCCTTTTTCCAACGGCTCGATTTTGATCTCCGCATGCCCGTATTGGCCTCTTCCTCCGGACTGCCTGACGAATTTCCCAACTCCGTCGGCGGGGGCTGTTATCGTCTCGCGGTATGCTATCTGCGGCTTTCCTGCGTCGGCTTCCACCTTGAATTCGCGGAAAAGCCTGTCGCGAATGATGTCGAGATGCAGTTCGCCCATACCGGAAATGAGGGTTTGGCCGGTATCCTGATCAGTCGTCACAACAAATGTCGGATCCTCTTCGGCGAGGCGCTGCAGGCCTATTGAAAGCTTCTCCTGGTCCGCCTTGCTCTTGGGCTCTATGCTCATGGATATAACCGGTTCCGGGAAAGTCGGGGGCTCGAGGCGAACTTCGTGGTCTTTTTCGCACAAGGTATCGCCCGTCACTATATCTTTAGCCCCTATTATCGCGCAGATGGAACCGGAGTATGCCTCCTCTATATCGTCGCGCTTGTCGGCCTTCATTATCACCAGCCTCGATATGCGCTCGAGCTTGCGGCTGCGCGGATTGTAAATCTGCATGCCCTTCTTGACGCATCCGCTATATACGCGTATGAACACGAGTTTGCCTATAAACGGATCGCTCCAGAGTTTAAAGGCCAAAGCGGTTGTCGGGGCAAAGTCGTCGGAAACTATTTCCAGCGACGGCGTGTCTTCGTCATTCTCACCATAGGCCCTTATCGGAGGAACGTCGAGAGGGCTCGGTAGATAATCCACAACGGAATCCATCAACATTTGCACGCCCTTATTCTTAAACGCCGACCCGGGTATGACTCCCACAAATTTCAGCGACATCGTGGCCTTGCGGATTCCTATGCGAATTTCGTCCTCCGTAAAGTTTGTTTCACCTTCGAGGAAACGCTCCATTATTGCGTCGTCAAAATCTGCCACCGCCTCTATCAATTCGGCCCTGTATTGTTCGGCTTTCTCTTTGTATTCGGCGGGAATCTCTACGGTATCGAACTTAACCCCCATAGGGTCGTTCTCGTCGTAGATATAGGCCTTCATTGAAACGAGGTCTATAAGGCCCTTAAATTTGTCTTCGGCGCCTATGGGCAGATATAACGGATGGGGATTTCCCTCAAGCTTTGTCTTTATATCTTCAACCGCTCCATAAAAGTCGGCGCCGGTTCTATCCATTTTGTTTATGAAGGCTATGCGGGGAACGTGGTATTTGTTCATTTGCCTCCAAACAGTCTCCGACTGCGGCTGAACTCCCGCCACCGCGCAAAATACCGCAACGGCTCCGTCGAGCACCCTCAGGGAACGCTCCACTTCCGCGGTAAAGTCAACGTGTCCGGGAGTGTCTATGAGATTTATCTGATGCTCTATGTTCGCAAACGGCCCTTTCTTTGTGGTCCAATGGCAGCTGATTGCGGAAGAAGTTATGGTTATTCCTCGCTCGCGTTCCTGCTCCATCCAGTCGGTAGTGGCGCTGCCTTCGTGGACTTCGCCTATCTTGTGGACGACGCCGCTATAAAACAGTATGCGTTCTGAACAGGTTGTCTTGCCGGCGTCTATATGGGCGGAAATACCGATATTTCTCGTATATTCGAGCGGCTTTGGTCTGTTCGGAGAATTTTTAGGAGATAATTCCATGGTGTGTAGCCCGATATCCTGAGTTTACCAACGCAGATGGGCAAAGGCCCTGTTTGCCTGCGCCATCTTATGCACGTCTTCGCGTTTCTTCACAACAGCGCCCGTATTGTTATAGGCGTCGACCAATTCGGCAGCCAGAGCTTCCGACATCGGCATACCTTTTCTGTTCCCGGCCGCCTCTATCAACCAACGATAAGCCAGCGTCTGCTGTCTGTCAAAGGATACCTCTACCGGAACCTGATAGGTAGCTCCACCGACCCTGCGGCTTTTGACCTCAAGCTTGGGCCTGATATTTTCGAGCGCCCCGAGGAGCAGGTCTATCGGATCTCCCTTTTCAAGTTTTTCGCTAACGCGCTCTATCGCCGAATAAACTATGCGTTCTGCAACGGTCTTTTTTCCGCGCTTCATCACCATATTTATAAGGTGGCTCACCAATGGGCTCTTGTAGCGCGAGTCTGCCGCGCGTTCTCTTTTTTCAGCTCTGTGTCTGCGTGACATGTTATCTGCCTTTGTTCAATTTATTTCTTGGCCTGTTTTGGACGCTTTACCCCGTATTTGGAACGGCTGCGGCGACGTTTTTCCACGCCCATGCAATCCAAGGGGCCGCGAACTATGTGATAGCGAACGCCAGGAAGGTCCTTGACACGGCCGCCGCGCACGAGAACTACACTGTGTTCCTGCAGAGAATGGCCTTCGTCGGGAATGTATGCTATAACTTCGTAGCCCGAGGTCAGGCGAACTTTCGCAACCTTTCTTATGGCCGAATTGGGCTTCTTAGGCGTACGGGTCATAACCTGCACGCAAACTCCGCGGCGAAACGGATTTGACTTTAACGCAGGGGCCTTCGTCTTAGTCTTTACAAGACGGCGCGGCTTGCGAACTAACTGATTAATCGTTGGCATATTTTGTGTCTATTTAAAGGGAAAGATGTAGGAAAGTAGCTTTCCGTTCATCTTTGGCAAGTTTTTTATTTTGTTTTTTTTATTTTTTGAAAAAGCGGCTTTACTAAAGCTCAAAACACTTTCGCCCGCTTTGCGGGGCGAAAGCGTTGACGCGCCATTAAGCGTTGGGAGCCTCCTCCGATTCCGGCGCGGGTTGGGTTATATCCAATTCCGGAGCCACGGCATTCACCTTTAGCTTGCGGTACGCTGCAAGGCCTGTGCCGGCGGGAATGAGATTTCCCATTATGACATTTTCCTTGAATCCCGACAAATCGTCTTTCTTGCCGAGGGTCGCAGCCTCTGTCAAGACCCTTGTCGTCTCTTGGAAGGACGCGGCGCTTATGAAGCTTTCCGTCTCCAAGCTCGCCTTGGTTATACCCAAGAGTATGGGCTCTCCGGTTGCGGGCTTTCCGCCGGCTTCGACAATACTGTCGTTAGTCTCCATGAATTCGTACCTGTCAACCTGCTGGCCCCAGAAGAAATCTGAGTCGCCAGGTTCGACCACGCGAACTTTGCGCAACATTCTCGAAGCTATTACTTCTATGTGTTTGTCGTTAATGGTGACACCTTGCGAGCGATACACTTTTTGTATCTCTCTCAGTATGTATTCCTGAACGGCGTTTATTCCCATTACTTCGAGAATCTCGCTCGGATCGGCCCCGCCTTCGGTCAAGAGTTGGCCTTTCTTTACTTCGTCGCCGTCCTGAACGGTTATGCGCTTGTTCGAGGAAATGAGATGCTCTTCGGCTCCTTCGTCATTTGCCGCCCCCTTAGGCACTATCTTGAGCAGCTTCTTCTTGCGGCGCGTTCCCGCCATCTTGACTATTCCGTCGCTGCGGGCCATTTCCGCAACTTCCTTGGGCCTGCGGGCCTCAAACAGATCGGCTACGCGCGGCAAACCACCGGTAATATCCTGCGTCTTCGCCGCAGAGCGCGGAGTTTTTGCTATCATAGTGCCGGGCTTTATCTTGTCCCCGTTCGCCACGACAACCTGCGCTCCAGTAGGTATGGCTTGAAGTGAAATTTCCTTCTTCGTCTTCGGATCTACTATCGCAACTGTCGGATTCAAGTCTTCCTTGTGGTCGGCTATGGTAATCGTGTGCCTGCCGGTTGACGGATCCAATTCGCTGCGATAAGTCAGGCCGTCTATCATGTCGCGGAATTCCACCACGCCTTCTTTATCGGCCAAAATCGGAATATTGTGGGGGTCCCACTGGGCGAGAAGCTGTCCTTTTTTAACAGCCTCGCCGTCGTCGGCGGATATGAGGGAGCCCGCTACTATCGCGTAATCTTCTATTGGTTTTCCCTCCTCGTCGAGTATCTGTATATGGCCGGTTTTATTCAGCACTACATGAGCTTTTTCGCCTATGGCCACCGTGCGGAGGTCGTCAAACCTTATGGTGCCGGCATTCCTCACCCTTATTTCAGGAGCCTTTACGGACTGCGCTACACCGCCTACGTGGAAGGTTCTCATGGTCAGCTGCGTGCCCGGCTCTCCGATTGACTGCGCGGCTATTATGCCGACTGCCGTGCCACGTTCAACAAGCTTTTGCGTTGACGGGTCTATGCCGTAAGCCTTAGCCGGAATGGCGTTGCGCTTCAAGTGGGTGAGCGGGCTCATTACTTTTACCCTCTCTATGCCCAATGCGTTAACGCGTTTTGCCATAGCTTCGGTTATCAGCTCTCCGGAATGTATTACTATCTCGTCGGGATTTGCGGGATTGCGGACGTCGTCGCTGGAGCAGCGCCCCACTATGCGGTCGAAAAGCGATACGATTTCATCGTCGCCATCGTATATGGCCTCTTTCCAGATGCCGTTGCGGTTGCCGTCGTCCTCCTCGGTTATTATGACGTCCATGGCAACGTCGCAAAGCTTTCTCGTCATGTAGCCAGCGTCCGCGGTTTTCAAGGCGGTATCGGCCAAACCTTTACGCGCCCCGTGCGTGGATATGAAATACTCGTGCACGCTCAATCCTTCGCGGAATGACGACAATATCGGACGTTCGATAATTTCTCCGTTCGGCTTTGCCATGAGGCCGCGGGCTCCGCAGAGCTGCCTCACCTGCGCCTTGTTTCCTCTGGCTCCGGAGTCCATCAATACATATACAGGATTGATGTGCTGGCGCCCGTATGTCTTTTCCGGAACTCTCGCAAGATTTTCAAATGCTTTCTTTGCGATTTCCTCAGTTGCGACATTCCAAATGTCTATAACTTTGTTGGAGCGTTCGCCCTTAGTTATGGTACCCTTTCTGTACTCGCTCTCTACGGTCTTAATTTTAGCGCGAGCCTCGGATATTATGCCGTACTTCTCTTGGGGAATATTCATGTCGCCTATCCCTATCGAAATACCTGCGAGAGTCGCGGTCCTGAATCCGAGAGCCTTCATCTTATCCAGTACGGGCGCGCTATCGGAACGTCCGCAAATCTTAAACGTATTGAGAATCAAGTCGCCAAGCTTGCCTTTGGGAACACTGAAGTTGACGAATCCCATCTTGTCGGGCCAGATAGTGTTGAATATGACGCGGCCGACAGTCGTGCGGATAAGCCTTTTCTTGGGGTCGCCGTAAATGGTTTCCTTGCCGAAATCCGGATTTACAAAGTCAATCCAATCGTGCCAATGCAGCATTCCCTCCGCCTGCGCGGCCTCCACCTCTTTTACAGAAGTTAAAATCGGAACTCTATCTCCTTTTTCTTTCTTAAGGCTCGGCTCGTAAGTAAGATAGTAAACGCCCAATACGATGTCTTGCGAAGGCGTCAAAATCGGCTTGCCGGAAGATGGCGAAAATATGTTGTTGCTTGCCAACATCAACAATTTTGCCTCCATTATCGCCTCGAGAGAAAGCGGGACATGAACCGCCATCTGGTCGCCGTCGAAGTCCGCATTGTAAGCGGCGCAAACCAGGGGATGCAGACGTATTGCGTCGCCCTCTATCAGCACGGGTTCAAATGCCTGGATTGAGAGCCTGTGCAGAGTCGGCGCCCTGTTTAGCATGACGGGGTGCCCTTCGGTCACCTCCTCGAGAATATCCCAGACTTCCGGCGACTTCTTCTCTATCATCTTGCGCGCGCTGCGCACTGTATGGACGAAGCCAAGTTCCTTCAGGCGGCGTATTATAAAGGGCTCGAAAAGCACAAGAGCCATTTTCTTCGGAAGCCCGCACTGATGCAATTTCAAATCCGGACCTATGACAATCACGGAACGCCCAGAATAGTCCACACGCTTTCCGAGTAGATTCTGGCGGAAACGTCCCTGTTTGCCTTTGAGCATATCGGAAATGCTCTTGAGCGCCCTATTCCCAGCGCCGGTGACCGGGCGCCCGTGGCGGCCGTTGTCGAACAACGCGTCGATAGACTCCTGCAGCATGCGCTTTTCATTGTGGATAATGACGTCGGGAGTCTTCATTTGCATGAGGGCCCGCAAACGGTTGTTGCGGTTTATCACCCTGCGATAGAGGTCGTTGAGGTCGCTGGTGGCGAACCTGCCGCCCTCAAGGGGCACAAGCGGACGCAAATCCGGCGGAATAACCGGAAGCACTTCCAATATCATCCATTCGGGGCGGGCTCCGCTTGAGATAAAGCCCTGCACCAGCTTTAAGCGTTTTGAGAGCTTTTTCTTTATCTGTTTGGAGCGGGTAGCCTGCATCTGTTCCTCAAGCTCGGCCTCCATTTTTTGCAGGTCGATTTTCGCCAGCAAATCGCGGACAGCTTCAGCCCCCATCTTTGCCACAAATTCGTCGCCGGCGTCAATGGCGGCCTGATATTCCGCGTCTGTCAGAAACTGCATATAGGTGAACGACGTGTTCATAGGGTCGATCACCACATAGCGTTCATAATAGATGACGCTTTCAAGGGCCTTTGCAGTCATGTCGAGCATGAGCCCGAGACGGCTTGGCATGCTCTTCAGGAACCAAATATGCGAAACCGGAACGGCGAGCTCTATGTGCCCCATGCGTTCGCGGCGGACGCGGGAAGTTGTCACCTCCACTCCGCAGCGATCGCAAACTTGATCCTTAAAGCGTATGCGCTTATACTTTCCGCATGCGCACTCGTAGTCGCGTATAGGGCCGAATATTCTCTGGCAGAAAAGTCCTCCCGGTTCGGGCTTAAACGTGCGATAATTTATTGTCTCTGGGTTTTTGACTTCGCCGTGCGACCACGCGCGAATAGTATCGGGAGACGCTATTCCAATGGAGACGCAATCGAATCCGGCTTCGTTGTCGAAACCGAGTATATCGCGCGCCTGATTTGTGTTGGCATTGCTTTCTTCCATAAAAAATACCTTCCTATTGAATTACAGCTGGACGTCGGTGACTTCCGGTTTTATGTCGAGGCAGAGCCCTTGCATTTCCTTCATCAGAACGTTGAACGACTGCGGCGTACCCGCCTGCAAGGAGCTGTCGCCTTTTACCAGCTGCTCGTATATTCGGGTTCTTCCCTGGACGTCGTCGCTCTTGACCGTAAGCAGCTCTTGCAATACATAGGCTGCTCCATACGCTTCCAAAGCCCAAACTTCCATTTCCCCGAACCTTTGGCCGCCGTACTGGGCCTTGCCGCCCAAAGGTTGCTGCGTAATAAGGCTGTAAGGCCCAACCGCTCGGGCGTGTATCTTGTCGGCGACAAGGTGGTTGAGCTTCATCATATATATGTAGCCCACCACGACCTCCTGGTCGAAATACTCTCCGGTCAAACCGTCGAGCAAGCGTATTTTTCCGCTTTCCGGCATTCCGGAGTTTTTGAGATAGCTGCGAATATCTTTTTCGCTTATTCCGTCAAAAATTGGCGTCGCCACTTTCAAGCCGAGCTTTTTGCAAGCCCAACCCAAGTGGGTTTCCAAAACCTGCCCAACGTTCATTCGGCTGGGAACGCCCATAGGATTCAGACATATCTCGACGGGAGTGCCGTCGGGCAGATAAGGCATATCTTCCTCGGGAACTATGCGCGCAACCACGCCTTTGTTTCCGTGGCGGCCTGCCATTTTGTCTCCAACCTGTATCTTGCGCTTGGTGGCTATGTAAACCTTCACGCTCTTTATTACATTCTGGTCGGAACCCTCGCCGCTCTCTATGGAGTCCACCTTGCGGGCGCGCTCATTTTCAATCTCGTCGAACTTGCGCTGGTAGCCCTCGATGATATCCATTATCTTTATGCGCACAGGCGAAGGATCTATGTCGATATTCTTTGATATCGCCGCTATCCTTCTCAAGAGTGTCTTGGTGATTTTCCTGTTGGCGGGAATTATCACTTCCCCGGTCTCGCTGTTGCGGACATCAAGGGGAATCTTCTCGCCGAGGAGAACGTTCGACAACGATTCCGTAAGCTCGTCGCGCAACTTGTCCGACTGGGCGCGATGCTCTTCGTTTATCTTGCGCGTGCGGCGGCGCAAATCGCTGAGATTCACCTTTTCGTTCTCGTGCTCCGACTTTGTCGAAACTTTTACGTCCATCACAATCCCCTTGACTCCGGACGGAACTATCAGGGAGGTATCTTTTACGTCGGCAGCCTTCTCTCCGAATATCGCGCGCAAGAGCTTTTCTTCCGGAGCCAGTTCAGTTTCGCTTTTGGGAGTAATCTTGCCAACGAGTATGTCGCCGGGTTTCACTTCGGCTCCAACTCTTATTACGCCGTTGCGGTCGAGATTTTTTAAGGCTTCGTCGCCCACGTTCGGAATATCGCGCGTGATTTCTTCGGGCCCAAGCTTGGTGTCGCGGGCGGTGACATCGTACTCCTCAATGTGTATCGAGGTGAACACGTCGTTTTTAATGAGCTTTTCCGACAGCAATATCGCGTCTTCAAAGTTATATCCGTTCCACGGCATGAACGCCACCAAAACGTTTTTACCGAGAGCCAATTCCCCGCCGTCGGTGGCGGCGCCGTCGGCTAAAACAGTCCCTTTCTTCACAGACTGCCCCTTCTTTACCACGGGCTTTTGATTAAAGCATGTGCAGGCGTTCGAGCGCATAAACTTGCGCAGCTCGTACACGAACACTCCCTTTGCGGAATCCGATTTGAAAGCGCCTCCGGATTTCTTTGGCAGTTCACCGTCGGGTGTGATTATAATTCTCTTGGCGTCCACACTCGCGACCTTTCCGTCGGACTCCGACAACACCACTGTCCGGGAATCTTTTGCGACTCTGTCTTCGATGCCGGTTCCCACCATGGGGGCCTGCGTCTGCAAAAGCGGAACTCCCTGGCGTTGCATGTTTGAACCCATCAAGGCGCGGTTTGCGTCGTCGTGCTCAAGGAAGGGGATTAAGCCTGCGGCAACCGAAACAAGCTGCTTGGGGCTGACGTCCATATAGTCAACCTCCGAGGGATCAACTTCTGAAACTTCGTCAAATTTTCTTGCGGTCACTCGCCCTACCAACTTTCCGTCTTTTATTTCAGAATTGGCCTGGGCTATGATAAGACCTTCTTCGTCGTCGGCGGAAAGGTAGTCTATTTTATTCAGGACTTTTCCGTTCTCGACTTTTCTGTATGGAGTCTCGATAAATCCGAATTCGTTTATGCGGGCGTAGCAGGAAAGCGAATTTATGAGACCGATATTTGGGCCTTCAGGGGTTTCAATCGGGCATATTCTGCCGTAGTGCGACGGATGAACGTCTCGCACTTCAAATCCCGCGCGCTCGCGGCTCAGACCGCCCTGCCCCAATGCCGAAAGCCTGCGCTTGTGCGTAAGTTCCGACAGCGGATTTATCTGGTCCATGAACTGTGAAAGCTGATTGCGCGCAAAGAAATCGCGTATTACCGTCGTCATAGCCTTAGTGTTTACGAGACGGCTGGGAGACAACATATCCGCGCTTTGGTCGGAAGCATTCATTCTCTCCCTTATGAGTTTCTCTGTACGGGCGAGCCCTATGCGGCACTGGTTTGCCAAGAGTTCGCCTGCGGTGCGGATTCTGCGGCTTCCCAAATTGTCGATATCGTCTATTACGCCTTCGCCTTTGCGAAGTTTGCAGAGGTATTTCGTGCCTTCCACAATATCCTCGCTGGTGAGAATTCTGACATCGAGCGGCGTATTGAGACCAAGCTTCTGGTTTATCTTGAAACGCCCCACCCTCCCAAGGTCATAACGCTTTGGGTCTTTGAGGGTCCTGCGCATTAGGGCGCGGGCGTTCTCGAGCGTGACGGGCTCCCCGGGCCTCAGTTGCGTATAAATGTATTTTAGGGCTTTTTCCTCGTTTGTAGTCTTATCTTTCTTTATTGCGCGCACTATCGCGCCGTCATCGACCGTAGTGTCTATTACTTTGAAATCTTGAATATTCGCGGCCTTAAACTTTTGAACGGCTATCGTAGTAAGAGTTTCATACTCTTTCAGCAATACTACGCCCCTCGCCGGATCCGTCACCGATTCGGCCAAGACGTAATGCGAGATATTATCCATTTTGAGGGCCTTGGCAACCGACAGGCTTTCGACCTTGTAGAACAGGTTCACTATCTCAGCATCGGAGCTGTGACCAAGAGCGCGCAACAAAGTGGTTATCAAGAACTTTCTTCTTCTGCGGCGGCGGTCTATATAAACGTATAGAAGGTCGTTTTGGTCGAATTGCACTTCGACCCAAGTGCCGCGGTCGGGTATCATTCTAAAGGAGTAGAGAACCTTATCGGAACTGTGTACGGTTTCTTCAAAGCATATCCCGGGGCTCCTATGCAGCTGGCTTACGACAACACGCTCGGCGCCGTTTACGATAAAGCTGCCGCTCTTGGTCATCATATTGATGTCGCCCATAAATATACGTTCTTCCTTAACCTGGTCTTCGCTGCGGAGGCGGAAGGTGACGTGCAAGGCGACGGAATAAGTGGCGCCTTCCTTTATGCATTCGACTTCGCTCATCTTGGGACCTACTAAGTCGTAGGACACATATTCGAGCTTATGTTTTCCGTCGTAGCTTTCTATGGGGAAGATTTCGTTAAATACGGCGTGCAGCCCCACCATCGCCCTCTTGCTCGGGGGAACGTCCTTCTGAAGAAAATCTTCATAGCTTTTGAGCTGATTTTCTATGAGGTTCGGAAGCGGTATTACTTCCTTTAGTTTACCAAAACTTTTGCGCTCAGACATATATTTGAGATAGTTTATTTTAGGGTTGCTAAAATTTTCTCCGTTTTTCAATCGCCGCAAAGCGACAACGCGATTTTTATACATTGGAAGACAATTCCCAAAAAACCGGCGCACATTTCAAAACAGGGCAAACTGCCGCGCGAAATAATCCGCGCGAAATCTGCTCCTGAAAGCGATTTCGCATGTACGATTGAAAAATTGAAAAAATTTTTAAAGAACGCCGTTGCGAACCCCTTTTTACGCCCGGGATTCCATAGGCGGAAAAAGCGGACGGCCGCGGCTTCGCCATACTTGGCGCCGCCGCGGTCTTTCCGCTAAAAAATCGGACTGTATCGGACCAAGTGCAATTACTTGATTTCGATTTCGGCTCCGGCGTCCTTGAATTTCTTGGCGATTTCTTCCGCCTCGGCCTTCGACACGCCTTCCTTTATAGTCTTGGGGGCGCCTTCCACCATAGCCTTGGCATCGGCGAGGCCCAAACCTGTGACGGCGCGGACTTCCTTAATTACGGGAACCTTCTTAGAAGGATCTATGCTCTTGAGAATGACGTCGAATTCGGTCTTTTCTTCAGCTGCGGGAGCCGCAGCGCCTGCTGCCGCCACTGCCACAGGAGCCGCAGCGCTGACGCCCCACTTCTCCTCGAGCTCTTTTACCAGCGAAGCAGCTTCCATAACGGAGAGACCGCTCAACCATTCTATTACCTGATCTTTTGTTATATCTGCCATTTTCTTTTCTCCTTTGAACTCTTAGCATTCCTTGCGGAATATTTAAGGGATTCTACTCCCCTAAGTTGGTTCTTTAGTTGTTTGTCGTTTCCGGCGGCGGATTAGGCAAAATCCGCCGCTCCAGACTTTGTCGGGAAATCTCGCAATTACTCCGATATCCCCCGAAAATTTTTCTTTGAAAAGCCGCCCCCCCCGCTAAGCGCGCAAAACGGGACGACTGAATAAAATTTATGCTCCGGCTTCCGCTGGGGCGCCTTCGGCTCCGCCCATCTTCTCCACGCGCATAAACACCACGCGAACCATCTGGCTTGCGGGAGTGTTGAGCAGCGAAAGGAACTTGGCGCGAATTTCCGGAAGAGACGGAAGACTTCCAAGGTATTCCACGTCCTCTTTTTTCATGAGCTTGTCGCCCAAGACTCCCAATTTGATGTCGCTGCCGGTTCTATCCTTAAAGAAGTTGACCACCGCCTTCGCAACGGCCGCAGGATCTTCCCCGCCGCAGATGAAGCCAGTCTGCCCCGACAACACCGAACTTATATCCGGCAATCCAAGCTCTTTGGCTACTATTTGAATTATCGAATTTTTCGCCACATGGTATTCGGCCCCGACTGCCGCAAGCTCTTTGCGCAATTCCGCGACATCGGAAACTTTCACTCCGGAAAAATCCACGAGGAACAGATGCTTGGCCAATCCAATGCGGGCGCGGGTTTCGTCGACTAAAAATTGCTTTTCAGGTCTCATTGTAAAGTTCCCTTCTCCGTTATTCCGACACAATTTCCGAAAGCGCCACTTTAACGCCCGGACTCATCGTGGAATTTAGTGTTATAGAGTTGATAAACTTGCCCTTGACAACCTCCGGACGAGCCGCCGCAACCGCAGCCAAAGCCGCCTTTGCGTTTTCGAGGAGCTTGTCGTTGGCAAAGCTGCGCTTACCCACAACCACGCTCATATTTGCGGTCTTGTCCATCTTGAATTCAACGCGCCCGCCCTTTACTTCCTTTATGGCGGATTCAATATCGTCTGTGACGGTTCCGCTCTTGGGATTTGGCATAAGCCCCCTCGGACCCAATACGCGGGCGACTTTGCGCACTTCTTTCATCGCGGAGGTCGTTGACACCGCAACGTCGAAATCCATCCAGCCGCCCTCGATTTCCTTTATGAGGTCTCCAAGACCCGCCTTATCGGCTCCGGCTTTGATTGCGGCGTCGGGATTTTCCGTAAATACCACGACTCTCACTTTTTTGCCGCTTCCGTTGGGGAGGCGGACAGTTCCGCGCACCATTTGGGTGCTCTGTTTCGGGTCGACGTTCAGATTAAACGCCAATTCCACAGTTTCGTCGAAACGCGCCTTGGGCAGACCCTGCAACGCGTCAACCGCGTCGGACAGCGTTAGAGCCTTCTGAGAAAGCTTTTCAGCCGACGCCTTATATCTCTTGCTTCTTTTTACCATGACTTTTTATTTGTCTCCCGCTGACTTCGCCTTGCGACGAAAATGCGGTGCGGTTATTTTTTACTTTTCGATTCGCCTATTCTTGGAGCGAACCAATTAAATTCATTCAACGTGGTAAAGGTTTTGCCACGCCCCAAAGCTTAATCGACCACGTCTATGCCCATTGAGCGCGCGGTGCCTTCTATTATGCGGCATACGGCTTCGGGCTTTACGGCGTTGAGGTCGGCGGCTTTTATCTTGGCTATTTCCTTAATCTGGGCCTTTGTGACCTTTCCCACTTTATCCACGTTCGGCTTGCCGCTGCCGGAGGCTATTTTTGCGGCCTTCTTCAAGAGCACAGCAGCCGGCGGGGACTTGAGAATGAAAGAAAATGATTTGTCTTGATAGACGGAAATCACCACAGGCAGAATCATACCCGCCTGATCCTTTGTGCGCGCGTTGAACTCTTTGCAGAACCCCATTATGTTTACGCCCGCAGCGCCTAAGGCGGGACCTACCGGAGGAGCGGGATTCGCCGCGCCGGCGGGAAGCTGCAACTTTATCTGTTTTACTAATTTCTTTGCCATTTTGATTCTCTCTTAATCGTTTTCTTTGCGAGGCTGTGCGTAATTAAATTATATGTGAATTTGCGGGTGAAATAAATCCTACTGCGAATCTTCCACCCTGTTTACCTGCCAATATTCCAGCTCCACGGGGGTGAATCTGCCGAATATGGAAACGCTCACCTTGAGCTTTCCCCTTTCGGGATCGACCTCGTCTATTCTGCCGGTAAGGCTCAGGAACGGGCCGTCGTTTATCTTGACTTCTTCGCCGACGCTGAAGTTTACTTTTGGTTTTTCAGTACCTTCAGCCTGCTTCATATGCTCAAAAATAGTGTCTATTTCAGACTGCCTGAGCGGGAGCGGCCTCTCGCCGCCCATAAAGTTTATTACGCCGTTTATGCCGCGTATAAAGTACCACGGCTTCTCCAAAAAATTCTCCTCGGAATCGTAAAGCTTTATTTTTATGAATATGTACCCGGGATAGAGCTTTCTGCGCTGTTTTGTCTTTTTGTTGTTTTTGACTTCGGAAACGAGTTCCGTAGGCATTAGGATATCGTCCTTGGAGATATAGTCGCCCATATCTTCCACATCAATCATGCGCTTGAGCGTCTCAACGGCTTTTTGCTCCATATTTGAGCGCGTCTGCACCGCGTACCATCTGCGCAAATCCTGTTTCTGCCCTTCCATTGCCGTTATTTAGCCCCTTTCACGAGCCATGTCAGCAGGTCCACCACGTTGTAAACGGCAAAGTCCACCAGACTCACAAAGAATCCAAGCAACACAATCGCCACAAACACCACTATCACCGAACTGCGCAATTCGCGCTTGGTCGGAAGCGACAATCTCTTGAGTTCCACTTGCGTCTCAAGCAGGAACTTTCTTATTTTGCTAAACGGGTTTGTCATTTTGTCTTTTCCGGGAATATCTCCCGCGGCTTGTTTATTAAAGATTGACAGTTCAAAACGTCCCCGACCATTCCCAATTTTCGGGAAATGCCATTTGCCGTGCCTCAATTCATTTCTTCACAGCGGATTCCCCAAAACCTCCGCCAAGCGCGGCGATCCCAGGGCGCTTTGAACTACCTACCCTATATTTATTGTAAAGAACCACCAGGGAAGGAGGGACTCGAACCCCCAACACGCGGTTTTGGAGACCGCTGCTCTACCAATTGAACTACTTCCCTATGTGACTTCCGCCCATTTTTAGTGCAACTCTTTGTTTTTCAAAAACTTAAATTGACTACCCTAAAAATTTAGACGGCAAAGCCGGAAGGGTGAAAAAACCCTTCCGACCGCTTAAAAAACAATCGATTATCCTTCGATGTCCGAGACGCGTCCGGCACCTATTGTGCGGCCGCCTTCGCGGATAGCAAAGCGCTGACCTTTTTCCATAGCGATGGGCTTCTGGAGCTCAATCTCGATGGAAACATTGTCGCCAGGCATAACCATTTCGACACCTTCCGGCAGTTTGCAAACGCCGGTGACGTCGGCAGTTCCGAAGAAGAACTGGGGACGATAATTGGTGAAGAACGGAGTGTGACGGCCGCCTTCGTCCTTGGTGAGAACGTAAATTTCAGCCTTAGCCTTGGTGTGGGGAGTAATCGAACCGGGCTTGGCCAAAACTTGGCCGCGCTGTATCTGGTCTTTTTCTATACCGCGGAGGAGCAGACCCACATTGTCGCCAGCCTGGCCTTGTTCGAGGTTCTTGCGGAACATTTCCACGCCGGTCACGGTAGTTTTCTTGGTTTCACCCATGCCTACGATTTCAACTTCGTCGCCGACCTTTACAACGCCGCGTTCGATACGGCCTGTAGCCACTGTACCGCGGCCGGTGATGGAGAACACGTCTTCGACGCTCATCATGAAGGGCTTGTCTATCGGGCGTTCCGGTTCCGGAATTTCAGCGTCGATAGCGTCCATCAACTGGTTGATGGAGTTTACGCCGAACTCTTTGCCTTCGAGAGCCTGCGATGCGGAACCGCGTATGATTTTGATATTGTCTCCGTCGTACTGGTATTTCTTGAGGAGGTCGCGGACTTCCATTTCGACGAGTTCGAGGAGTTCCGGATCTTCAAGAAGGTCGCATTTGTTGAGGAATACTACGATTTGGGGCACGCCTACTTGGCGGGCCAAAAGGATGTGTTCGCGAGTCTGAGGCATCGGGCCGTCAGCTGCGGAAACTACGAGGATTGCGCCGTCCATTTGCGCGGCTCCCGTAATCATGTTCTTGACGAAGTCCGCGTGTCCGGGGCAGTCCACATGGGCATAGTGGCGCTTATCCGTTTCATATTCCACGTGGGCGACAGCGATTGTCACAGTCTTGGTGGCGTCGCGAACAGTGCCGCCCTTGGCGATGTCCTGATAGGACTTAAATTGAGCCAGGCCCTTGTCCGACTGAACCTTCAAGATTGCGGTCGTGAGTGTGGTTTTACCGTGGTCGATGTGACCAATTGTACCGACATTAACGTGCGGCTTTGTTCTGACGAATGTTTCTTTCGACATGGTTCTTTCGGTTTGTTAATTATTTAGGTTATGTTGATGACTTTTCAAAGCGAGCCCCAGAGCGGATTTGAACCGCCGACCCCGTCCTTACCAAGGACGTGCTCTACCGGCTGAGCTACCGGGGCGACACCCTAAAAGCCGCCAGTTGTCTGGCGTTTTTAATTGAAAGGGACAAAATGTGCATATTTCCGCGCGGCCAGTCAACCATTTTTTTCAATTTTTTATTTTTTTTGTTGACGTCCGCGCTCCGCCTTTTCTTTACGCCGGCGGCGGCCATTTAGAACTTAAGTTTAACCATTACGGGAAAATGATCCGACGGATAGGATATTTTATCGGCGGTAGTATTTCTCGACCCGTCCTCATTTATCGATGGAACTTTACCTTTGGCATTAGGGTCGGGAATTATTCTGTCAGTGAGCACACCGTATTTTTCCACCTCTATTCCTTTGGACACAAATACATAATCTATGCGTTCGGAATTATTTTTGGGGGAATAGCCCAAATACCCGTGGTAGGTCCCGGTGGAACCTATATAGGGCACCGTTTTTGAGGCCGACATACTATCCACAAAGAGGCCGTTGTTCATTATTGTCTTCATCGGTTCGGAAGACGGCGGCAGATTAAAATCGCCAACCACTATAAACGGTTTTTCGCCCGCAATCTCGCCGACATTCTTCAATATCATCTCTGCGGATTTCTGGCGAGCGACTTTTCCTATATGGTCGAAATGCAGGCAGAAGAAATAGAAATCCTTTCCGCTTTTCTTGTCTTTTAATCTCGCCCAAGAGCATATCCTCTTACACTGGGCGTCCCACCCCAATACGGGTTTCGAGGAATCTTCCGCAAACCAAAAGCAACCAGAATCCAAAAGTTCAAATTTTTCGGGTTTATACAATATTGCGGAAGTTTCACCGCCTTTTTGGCCGTCGTCCCTACCGTGGGCAACATAGGCATAAGCCCCGCCGGATCCCGACACTATGGAATCGAGCTGGTGAAAATATCCCTCCTGGGTCCCAAATACGTCGAAATCGTGGAAGCATGCCAGAGCCGCTATTTTATCTTTGCGCACATTCCACGCGTTAGACTCTGGAGTCGGAGCAAGATGTATATTGTAAGAAGCAGCGGTGATTTCCGCAGATTTATTGCTCTGGCAACCGCAGAGAGCCGCCATAGCAAACGCCAGTGACAATAACGCGCATATATTTCTCATGAATAATCCTTTCTTTATATTTTATAAAAACTATTCCGCATTTTTGCAATTTATGAGGACCACGGGCTCATCGCAAACAACTCTCATGTGGGCCCTATACTTGTAATTGTAAATTGGCTCTTCCTCTAATACGAGCTTGTTCCCCGACATTTTCAGCTCTCCTATGGAAGTTCAAATATGCAGGGATTAAACGCATAGCGGAAAGTATTGTTTTTTATAGAAACTTTTCCGTCGGCCCCCGCTGGAGAAAAGGCCTTTTCATCGAGCGTGGGGGAATTTATAGATATGGCGGGCCCCGAACCGCAGCGAATCGTACAATTTTTTATAATCAGGCTGTCGGAGTGCCCTCCCTCAAACCAATACCATTCGGGCGCCACCTTTATAGATTCCATCCACGAGCCGCTTATTTCGGCGCCGTCAACAATTCCTCCGGCCTTCAATATTATTCCGCGGGAGCGGTTGTTGCCGAATTTTCCACCCTTTATTTTAAAGCCGTTTCCCATCTGGGCTGTGTTCATAATCATGCTCCTGCGCGCGACTTCCACAGGGCGGTCAAGCCTTATTGTGTATATATCCCCGTAAAAAGACTTCGTAGTTTTAAACACGGGATAAATCGGGAGCGTCTCAAACCAGACGATTTCCTCCTTAGTCGGCGCGGACCCCCTCGATATTTCCTCTATCTTTGCATACTCCACTGACGCGTCTGTCTTGAATATCTCTATTTTATCTCCGGCCTTAAACGGAAATTTCCCGGATCTCGACGACACCCTCAAAGAATCACCGCGGCAATCGCTCCACACCAGATAGTACGATCCATGCACGGCTATGGAATCGTCGCCGTTCCATGAACATTCGCAATTCAAGTATGTGGGGCCGCAGGCTGCCGATCCGGAATGGAAGCCGTCGGCGTTGAGGCTCCGCACTCTGGGAACTTCGCGCACGGCATAATCATTTTTATCGCGGCGGGCAATGCGGACGCTGTCGTATAGAACCTTATCGCATTCGCCGTCGTAAAAACCGAATGCAGGAGAAGTGTAGAGCGTTATATCTTTAAAAGTGACGCCCACGCTGTTTAACGCCATGACTGCATGTCCGCCCGCCCCTTTGCGCGACGGCATCGAGAACACGACAATATCGCCTATCTCCTCGTTCTTAAAAGGATGGTTCTTCAGGTAATCCCGCTTTGTGACTCGAAGCTTTCTGTCGGAAAGTTTCTCGTAAGATTTTATTTCGTAAGTAATGGTTTTCAATATTCGCTTTTGTTTGTCGAATATTTCGTACCTGTTGGCCTCGCCTATCATATCGAGCCCGCGATATCCGCCGAACAGCTCGATTTCATGAATCTGCTTGTCCTCCGACATCGCCACGATTTTACCCTGGGTATAAGGCAAGGGATCGTAGTCTATCGACAACCCCTCTATTTTGAAGTTTTTACAATTCCGCACCAAAATTGCGTTCACCGTTTGCTTGCACACCAACTCCACCCCGCGAGCGTCTATGCTTATATCCGACAATCCATCAAACAAGAGGTGGGAGCCTTTTGACGGTTCAAGTTCATATCGGCCTTCCGGCACTTTTATTATTTTTTTTCCAGCGGCGATTTCACCGTTTATAAAATCCCGCAAATTGGAAAAATTTTCCCCGCCAAATGAACAGCAAACAAATGCCATGCCAACGCATGCAAGAAAAAATACCTTTTTCATAGTTCTTTAATATAAAGAGCTGGCGCAAGCTCAAGTTTTTTGTTCGGCACCAACTTCTAAAGAAATTGCTCGATTAGGCTCCCCCCTGCCGCCGCGCCAGTAGCCCATGCCGCGTGGAGATTAAAACCACCTGTAATTCCGTCTATATCGATACATTCGCCGGCGAAATACAGATTTTTCACCAGCCTGCTTTCCATAGTGGAAAAGTCGATGGATTTTCGCTCTATTCCTCCGCAGGTGACAAACTCCCCTTTGTGTGGAGGTTTGCCCGTTATGCGCAAGGAAATCTCCGACAAAAGCCGGCGCAGAGACTTTGCAGCGTCGCCGGGAATTTCCGAGCACAGGGAATCGGGATTTATACCGGCTCTTTTCAAAAGATAGAGCCATGCGGCGGACGGTATTCCCAAAACGGAGACATTTTTTATTTTTGAGGCTCCCCTTTTATTGCGGAGAGCTTCTACCTCTTTAGAAATGCGGCCTTCCGGCATGTCGGGAAAAAGCCTGAGAAAAAGATCAGCCGAATATTTTGCCTCTAAAAGTTCCAAAGCCGCAAAGGCCGACAGCGCAAGCGTCGCCGGGCCGCTTATTCCGAAATGCGCAAAGAGAATATCGCCTCTGGCAGAAAAATTTTTCTTACCTATTTTCACGCCTATTTGCACATTGGGCATTGAAAGCCCGGACAACTCCGCCCATGCGGGAGAGCCTGCCTCGGCCAGAGACATCGCAAAGAGCGAGGGCGCAAACGGGGCGAATCCGTGCCCCAGATTTTCCAGCGACATTTTAAGTTGCGGATTCCAAACTCCTCCACAGGCTACCAAAACGCAATCGGCAAAGAATTCGGAACCGTCCGCAAAAGCAACCACAAAGCCATCAAAATGCTTTTTCAAGGAAACAGCCCTCGCCTTCTGATGAAATCGGGCTCCGCTCTGGCATGCGGCATTTATGAGCTTGTCGGCAAGAAAGTCTGCAGAATCGCTCTCGGGAAAAACCCTGCCGTCAGGCTCGACTTTCGACCTGACCCCAAACCGTTCAAAAGCCTTTCTACAAGCATCTACGTCGAATTTGGACACAAGTTTGCGCATGTTATTTGCCCCGCGCGGGTAGAATTCCCCAAAATTCGCCGATGAAACTATGCGGGAATTGGTGAAATTACACCGCCCTCCCCCTGTTTGGCGAACTTTTTGCAGGGGGAACTCCGCCGCGTCGAAAATTTCGGAGCGAATGTTTTTTCCGTCGAGAGCCGCCGCGCAAAACACTCCCGCAGCGCCTCCGCCTATGACTGCAAGCGTTCTCATTTTTCCGACAAAGCCTCCCCTATGCGGTTGAGCGCAAAGAGCGTCGCGCTAAAAAATACCGCCGGAAACACGAGTAGCCAGGGAGCGTCCTCCATAGCCTCCGCTCCGTCTTTTACAAGGCTTCCAAGAGACGGCAATGGCGCCTGAACCCCGAGCCCAAGAAAGCTAAGAAACGCCTCCAAAAGCATTACGCTGGGAACCGTCAGAGCCGCGCACACGAAAATCACTCCGGCAAGATTGGGCAGTATATGCCTGAGCATTATTCCAAGCTTTGATTCCCCCAAAGCCTCCGCGGCCTCCACAAATTGCCTGCCCTTTATGTCGAGCGTCATTCCCCTGACTATGCGGGCCATCGTCAGCCATTCCACCGCCCCTATGGCTATAAACACGAGCCATACCGAGCGCCCGAATACAAGCATCAGAAGGATAACAAAAATAGTGAAAGGCAGCGAATACGCTATATCTACAACCCTCATCATAAACGCGTCGATTTTCCCTCCGCACATTCCCGACAACAATCCGTACGACACCCCTATTAGAACCGCGACCGCCGTCGCCAAGAGTCCGACCGCATAGGATATTCTGCCACCGTAGAGCAGGCGGCTCAATAAATCCCTTCCGAGGGTATCCGTGCCCAAGAGGTGTTCTCCGCAAGGCGGAACCGCCCCCAGTTTTAGGTCTTGAGCCGCGTAATGAAACGGGGCGACAAAGTCCGCTAAAGCGCAAAGAACTGCACATACGGCGACAAAACAAAGCGCAAAGAACGCGACTCTGTCGGAGCAAATTTTTCTCCATGCGGAGGCCGGAGCAAAACTTTCCCGCGAATCAATATTCATAGTTGTTTTGCCACTTTCGGATTTAAAGCCGCCAAGGCTATGTCGGCGAGAAGATTGAAAAATATTATGAAAGCCGCGTACAATATTACGCAACCCATAATCATCGTATAGTCATTGTCGAGGGCGCTCGACACAAAGAATCTGCCCAAACCGGGAATTTGAAATATGGTTTCCACCACAAAAGAACCTGTAAGCAAACCCGCCGCCGCAGGGCCGAGATAAGATACAACCGGCTGCACGGCATTCTTGAATATGTGGACAAAATATACTTTTCCGGGAGGAAGTCCCTTTGCGCGAGCCGTGCGGACATATCCCCGCGACAGCTCGTCGGATACGGCTCTGCGCATAAGGCGGGCAATCCAAGCCGCATAAAACAGCGCGAGCGTAAGCGCAGGCAGAACAATATCCGACGCGGAATCCCAACCCACTGCGTTGAAGCATCTGAACTTTATAGCCAGCAGTAGAATCAACAGAGGGCCCAATACAAACGACGGCAGACATATTCCTAAAAGAGACAAGCCGGAGAGGATCGCCCCCCAAGCGCTCCTGCCAAACGCCGCCGCAGCCAATCCCAAGAGAACCCCCATAAGCGCCGCAGCAACAAGCGCCGCGCAGCCAAGCTCCAGAGAGACCGCAGCCTTTTCCGCAAGAATCTCGTTTACAGTCCAACCTTCGTACTTGTACGAGGGCCCAAGCTCTCCGCGGGAAAGATTTTTGAGGAATCCCAAATACTGCTCGAATAATGGCTTATCAAGACCGTAGTAGGCGTTTAGGGCGGCTATCGTCTCGGCGGACGCGCTCCGCTCCCTGTCGAAGGGCCCACCCGGGACAAAACGCACCATGAAGAACACCGCGGTAATGATTACAAACATTACCGGAATCGCCTCGAGGATTCTCTTTATGATGTATTTTATCATAATGGTTCGGAAATATAAAAATCAACATTTCTATAATTGTGGTAGTCGAGTATATTGGACTTCCAGTTCTTCAATATGGGAGACACAAGGCACACCCGTGAATAAAAATATATAGGCATGATCGGCATGTCGCGCATCAATATATTTTCCGCGGATTTCAAGGCTTCTATGCGCTCGGCATTATCGGCGGAGCTTCTGGCCTTCGCCATCGCCGCATCGAATAGCGGATTGCCGTATCCTGTGTGGCTGAGGCCAGAAGACGATTCAAAAAGCCCCAGAAAAGTTTCCGGAGCGTCAAAATCGCCCACCCAATTTGAGCGCGCAACGTCGAAGTCCCCCGCGCGGCGCGCCGCCAAATATGCCGGCCAAGACAAATTGTACAGTTCCGCCTCTATCCCAAGATTTTCGCGCCACATTTGTTGAATGGCCTCGGCAATCGGTTTATGAATTTCTGAAGTGTTGTAAACAAGCTTAAATTTTGGGAAACCTTTCCCTTCAGGATATCCCGCCTCCGAAAGAAGGCGACGAGCCTCCGCAATATTTTCAAAAAAATGCGGAGCCTCTCCCGCGCGCCATGAGTTGGAGCAGTTCGGCGGCACCAATGCAAATGCCGGCTTTTGTCCAGCCTTTAAGAAAGCCTCTATTATTTGTCCCCTGTTTATGGACATTGAAAGAGCCCTTCTCACGCGAGAATCGTCGAACGGCGGACGTCGGGTGTTGAATATGTAATAGTATGTTCCCAGCCAATCTTCGGAACGCAGACAATCCGAAAGCTTGGCGCGTATTGAATCCATGCGCGATATTGGAACCGAATCCGTTATATGCAGCTGTCCGGCTCTAAAGGCTCTGTCTTCGGTATTGGCGTTCCCTATTGGGAAAAAGTCCACGCCGTTTATCTTTATCGACTTTGTATCCCAATATAGGGGATTTCTGCGAATTGACACTTTGTCGTTTATCCTCCAAGCGGATAGGATAAACGCCCCGTTTGAAACCATATTTCCCGCTCGGGTCCAAAAGCTGTTGCGAGATTCCGCAGCTCCAAACTTCTTAAGAACATGCTCGGGCAGAGGGAAAAATATATTTAGATAAAGCATGTTTAAAAAGTATGGAGTCGGAGCCTCAAGCTCTATCCGCAAGGTTCTCGAATCTAATGCCCGCGCGCCCAAAGCCGATAAATTCTTCTCCCTTCCGGAATTTATAGCCTCCGCATTTTTTATGCAGTACATAAGCGACGCGTACTCCGCCCCTATGGAGGGGTTGAGAGCCCTTCTCCACGCAAACACGAAATCGGACGCTTTGAGCGGCTCCCCGTCGGACCATCTCAAGCCGTCTCTCAACCTGAAGGTATAGACCTTCCCGCCTTCTGACACCTCCCACGATTCCGCCGCGGCGGGTTCGACTCGCAGAGTATCTTCGTCGGCGCGAACGAGCCCTTCAAAAAGCCCGCTAAGGATTTTAAATTCCCCAAGCCCCGTTGAAAGAGTGGGGTCGAGGGTGGAAGGATCGGCGGAATTTCCGACGAGCAATATTTTTTGTTTGGCCGCTTTCAACACTTGCGGTTCCGCATTTCCGCACGATGCAAGCAGCATGCAAAAAACGGCCGCAGCCACAGTCAATACGAATGTCGCGATTCGCCAGCGCATCTCAAAACCTCGGCACTGCGGCAATAAGCTTTTGGGTATAGGGATTCTGGGGGCGGCGGCAAAGTTCCTCGGATTCTCCCTGCTCGACTATTTTCCCTTCAGTCATGACCATTATCCTATCGCACAAATATTCGACCACCGCAATATCGTGGGCTATGAACAAGAGAGTTAGGTTCAGCCTGCGGCGCAAATCCTGGAGAAGATTGACAATCTGCGCCTGGACAGATACGTCGAGGGCGCTCACGGGTTCGTCGCATATTACGAATTCAGGTTCGGAAGCCAAAGCGCGGGCTATGCCTATGCGCTGGCGCTGCCCGCCGGAAAATTCGTGCGGATAGCGTTTCAGATGAGATGGTTCGAGCCCCACTGTGAGCATTAGTTCTTTTACCCTGTCCACTTTTTGCTCCCTGCTCATTTCCTTAAAGTGGATATCGAGAGGCTCGGAAACTATCTGAAAAATATTCATTCGCGGATTGAGAGAATTGAAAGGGTCCTGAAATATCATCTGTATCCGCTTGCGGTAAGGCATAAAATCCCTATCAGACAACCCGGAAATTTCTTTTCCCCCATAGAATATATTTCCTGCAGACACGGGAGCGAGTCTTATTATGGCGCGCCCCGTGGTTGTTTTTCCGGAGCCGCTCTCTCCGACCAACCCTACTATTTCTCCCTTGCGCACGCTAAAGCTTACGCCGTCAACCGCGTTAAAAATCCGCCCTCCCCTTCCGAATATTCCTCCGCCGAGGCCGTAGCTTACTTTTAAATTTTCCACTTTCAAAAGCGGGTCGGTTTTGATTTCTTCCCTGCCCTGCATATTAGACCTCCCCAAGTTTTGAATAGTCTATGGGTTCAAGTTTTTTTTCCCGCATTCCCAATCTGGGTATGCACGCAATCAACGCTTTGGTGTAAGGGTTTTGCGGGTTGTGCAAAACCTCGTCCACAGGGCCGTGTTCGACTATTTTACCCCTAAACATGACTATCACGCGCGTGCACAGCTCGGATATTATTCCGAAATTGTGCGTTATCAGGAGCAGGGACATTCTGCGGCTCTTGCGTATCTGCAGCAGAAGCTCTATAATCTGCTTTTGAATTGTGACGTCAAGGGCGGTGGTAGGCTCGTCGGCGATGAGCAGGCGAGGCCTGCACGCGAGCGCCATTGCTATCATGACGCGCTGTTGCATTCCCCCGGATAGCTCGTGCGGATACGAATCGTATCTGGCCTCGGCGTTTCTTATGCCGACTTCCTTTAAGGCCTCGACCACGGTTTTGCGCGGATTTTTATTTTCCGGGAAATGGAGCTTTACTGCTTCCGCTATCTGGTATCCAACAGTGAAAACTGGATTGAGGGACGTAGAGGGCTCCTGAAATATGTAAGCTATTTCCCTGCCGCGTATTTTCCTCAATTCCGACTCCGACATTTCCGCCACATCAGCTCCGCGATAAATGATTTTTCCCCCGACCCTGCACAGCGGCGGCGGGGGAAGCAAACGCGTGAGGCTCATGGCCGTCACAGATTTCCCCGAACCGCTCTCGCCCACTACCGCTACGGCTTCGTCCTCTCCCACGCAAAAGGAAATTCCCTTGACTGCATCGGTTCGCGAACGCTCGGAATCGAAAGATATTTTGAGATTTCTGATGTCCAAAAGATTTTCCATGTCAGGCGATATGTTTTGTCATAATGAGTACATTTTGTCCGTTCTCGTATTTATAATCGATACCGTCCATGTATTTCTTTATTAGAAAAATTCCCAATCCGCCGATTTCTCGCCCTTCCACACCGGAAGTTAGATCAGGCTCTTTTGCGTCCGTCAGCGGATTAAATGGTTTTGCGGAATCGCGCACCTTCACGCGCAATACACGCGGGCTTTCCGATACGGAAAGGTCCAAGCATATTTTTTTTGAGCTATCTCCCCCGTACCCATAGGTAGCGATATTTGTAAACAACTCGTCAAGACACAAAGAAACCGCAAACGCAGACGCATCGTCAATCCCGTTTGTGTTGCAATACGATTTAACGTCATCTCCGATCTGGTCTATATTCGACAGATCGGCCCCATATTCTTTGTGCATATTCGGCCTAACTATCCCAGATGTTAATCGAGATACCCCCGCTTGCGCAACATTTTTATTGGCGCGGCGAAAACGCGTTGCCGCCGAACCGGTTTCTAAAAGTGCGCCGGTCAGGCCATAGCCCTTATCTCCTTTACGATGGCCTTTGGCGAACCGTTTGTGGCGGATATATCCAAGCGCAGCGACTTTATCTTTTCAGGGGGGAAGTTTAGGCGCACAAGCTTTTGGTAATTGTCTTTAACGGTTGATATAACTTTTAGCGAGCCGTCCGGAGACATCGCAGAAAGAGTAAAGTCTTTGACAATGGTAGGCTGTGGCCCCCTCACCATTGTTTTGAGAAGATAATCGGAATTTGTCTGGGCCAGACTCGTATTTCCGGACTCGAATATGATTTGAACTTTCGACACTGTGCGAGGCGAATCCCATTCCAATTTTATCCACGGCTTTGAAGCCGCGTCCGCAACCCAGCGATTCTTATTCTCTCCGGGCTTGTCGAGATTTACGCCGCTTATCACATTCTGCGGAGCGGAGCCGTCTATTGACGGAGACGAGCTTATTTTTGCCGAGCGGGCAATATCTTCGGGATCGGAATTGGCGATTCCGAGTATGGTTTGGTCGTCTTTTAGGAGCGTCTGCTGCAACAGATTGAGCCTCGATTTATCCGCCGCGAGCTCGCGTGGAGTGCAGTCGAAGTCCAGACAAAGCGCAGCGGCGGTTCCCGCGGCCTGCCCAACGGCGGCGCAGGTGGACATTACGCGGGTAGATGTAAACGCCACATGGGAACAGCTTATGTTGCGCCCCGCCATCATCAGGTTGTCGATATCCTTGCAGCGCAACACCGAGAATGGAATATTGTAGAACGGGACATGCCCTTTCTGCCTGCATGGAGGTCTGTCGCTGGCATAGAAGCCTTCGGCGGGGTGGTCGTCCATCGACCAGCCCCCGACCGCAATGGCGTCGTCAAAGCGGCGCCAACCGCCTTCTATGTCGTTTTGGGTCATGACATAGTCGCCTCTTATCCTAAAAGTCTCGCGGCGGCCGGGAATCATGCCTATGCTTTCTATCGCCCTATTGGCGGCGGCGGGATATTCGCCGCTATTTTTGATGTAGTCCCAGACCCCCATTACAATGGAGAGCAATTCAAAGCGCAGGCGTTCCGTATCTTTTATGGCGTCGTACATTCCGCCGAGCTCCACCCACCAATATCCGTAAGACAATCCGTCGCCGGTGATATTGCGGAATTTCATGTCTTTGGGATATATTTTCTTTGCCCATTTCGGAGCCTTGAACGGCATGGGCTTATCGTATAGACGCGATGTAAATATGAGAGTCGAACCCTGCCTAGTCCCCTGCGGATCGAATCCGGAAAGGGATTCACCGTAAGTCTCCGGAGTTTCGCGGCCCGTCATAAAGGACGCCCCAGCCTCCAGAGCGAGTCTGCTGTCCCCGGTTGCGTCGATGAACATGGGGGCGGTTATTTTATAGTTCATTCTGGAGGACTCCGATCTGGCAAAGACGGATTTTATTTTGCCGCCTCCTGTGCGGGCCCCATAAACTGACGTGTCGAGCAAGAGCTTTATATTGGGTTCGGAAACGCACTTGTCGTAAAGCATAAAATCCCACACCTCCCATGAAAGCTGCGGATTCCTCTCGGCGTTTTCAAGTTTGAGCTCCTCTATAATGCCGCCTTCCCGCCAGCCAACCTTCTGGGGATTCACGCCGAGGGGATGCATTTTTATCTCGCTGCTGGCGTTGCCGCCGAGCCTGGATCTGTCTTGAACCAATATAACTTTTTTGCCGTGCCGAGCCGCACTTATGGCCGCGGCTATCCCGGAAAGGCCGCCTCCGGCGACGAGAAGATCGCATGAGAGCTCCTCTTCCCCCATCAGAGGTTCATTCGCCATTCGCATATAATTCTTTTCCAGTCCATCAAGCCCGCGCCCCGCAGCGAATGGAACGCATTTTGATGCCGTTTCCGCCCCGGCGGCAAGAGTTTGCGGAGCCTTTACGGCAAGGGTATAGCCCACCAGCGCCGAAGCTCCAAAAAATTTGCGTCTGTCCATTTTATCCATAAATACCCATCGATTTGTATAACTTTCGCAAGATGATAAAATTTTCCCATATTCCGTCAACACTTTTGCGCATTGTTCGGAACCCGCCTAATGCTCAGATTGTCTTTTAGCTTGAAAAGAACGGGGAAAGAACGATATCTATTAAAACATGCGGATTGGTAAGATTTTGGCGTTCATTGCGATTGCCGTGGCGGCGGTTTGCCCTGCGCGGATTTTCTGCGCAGAGACGGCCGCAATGCCCCCATTGACACCAAAAATCAGCGCAGAGTTGGAAAAATCGAAATATCTTTCCGCGCGCGACGCCCTCGAATCCGGCCTACCGTCTCTTGCGGAATCCATTTCGGAATCCACGCTCAAGGCTGGAGTCGGGGACGACCGCTTGAGGGGCGAGTTCACACGCGTCCTCTTGGACGCCCTGATAGCGCAGGGAAAATACGAGCTCGCGCAGAAGTACCTCGGTCTGGAAAATCTTTCCGAGGCTTCAACCGAATCGAAAATAAGGGGAATTTTGATAAACGTAGGGCTCAACAGGCCGGACGAAGCCTCAAGGCTTTCCGATTCAATAAATCCCAAAGATATATCAGCCGAAGACATGGCATGGTACCATTTGGGCCGCGGTTATATTTATTACGCCCGCAACGACATTCAAAACGCCCTAAAGCAATTTGAGATGGCAAAGAGCGCGTCGCTTTCCGGATTCGCCGCGGCGGACGCCGAGATTGCGATGAATATATGCAAATTATCCGAGGATATAGACATTGCAAACGTTCCGTCGATAAGGGCCGATCTCGATTCAAAGGTGAGATTTTACATGGGTACGGCCATAGGATTTCAATTTGCGAAGCAATACGCTGCGCTGTTGTTTAAGATTGGAGAAATAGACCGGGCTCTCGAAGTGATAAACGAGCAGCTTTCGATAGAAATATCTCAAGAGATAGACAAGGACGAATTGAGATTGATGGAAGCTGCAATGATAAAAGACCATTCCAAACGCCGTACGGTTCTCGAAAACATATTGCGCAGCACTAAATCCAGCGACATCGCTGAGGCGGCGGTATCGCTGCTCGCCACAAAGACTTCCGCGAGTTCGCAGGATCTTGAGAAATTCCTCTCAGAGCTTGTACAGACCGCCGCCCCCACAGTGGGGGACGCCCTCCTAATAGAATTGTCTAAAGCCGCCCTAAAAAACGGCAAAATCCACGACGCCGCAAAATATGCCTCGCGCATAATGGAGGAATATCCTGCATCGAGATACCGATATGAAGCCCTCAGAATACTGTCGTGGACATCGTTCTATTCAGACGCAAAAAAAGCCCCTGAATACAGGCTTGCCGCGACATATCTGGCCGAACTTGCCCTGCTGGAGAAGAATATTGAGCGAAGCTTAAAAATAAAGATGCTCGCCGCAGACTGTTATTTTCTCAACAAAGACTACGCCAACGCCGCAAAGATATACGAAGAACTATTCGAGGCCATGAGCGAAGATCGCGGAACAATCCTCAATAGAGCCGCCGAAGCGAGAATCGCAATGAACG
The DNA here is from genome assembly GCA_944389885.1 of uncultured Opitutales bacterium. GTDB lineage: Bacteria > Verrucomicrobiota > Verrucomicrobiia > Opitutales > Intestinicryptomonadaceae > Merdousia. The sequence goes on along the minus strand of CALXNZ010000007.1, from coordinate 11,080 downwards.
ATGAAGAAGGCGCCGTAAAACTTATCGAAAGGGCATACCGTTCAAAAAATGTCAACGACGACGACCTCTGGGAGGCCGTCTCCCAGCTCATTTCCAAGTACAGGCGCGAGGGACGCCTGGACAGCGCTCTCGTAAGGCTTGAAAAGGCAGTATCCAAAGATCCTTCGGCGTCCGAAGTTTTCAGGATTCGCGTCATGTGGCTGCGGGCATGCTCCATTGACGAATCTAAAGACGCCGAAAAAACCGCCGAGATTTGCGGGAAGATAAGCGCCGCAATATCGTCTCTTTCCGACGCTGCGAAAAAATCCGTATCCGACATAGGGGCAAACGCCATGCTCATGCATGCGCGGGCTCTCGATTCCCTTGGCAAGTTCGAGGGGGAAAGCGGCTCAATTAAGATTTTTGAGAATCTGCGAAGCTTATATCCGCAGAGCGAGGCCGCCCAGTTGTCGTACCTATACGAAGCCCGGGCCTGCGCGGCAGCGGGACGCCTGGACGCCGCGCGCCAGTACTGCGACGAATTGGTATCGAAATATCCCGAGAGCCGCTACGCCTACGACGCCATATTCGATTCCGCCCAATACGCCAGACAATTGGGAACCGACGCAAATTATCGGGACGCCCTCACTATGCTGGACAAGCTCTGCAAAAAATATCCCGACAACCCGCGGAATTTCTACGCCAGACTTTCCCAGGCGGAGATTCTGCGATTGTTAAATGCCTTTGCGGACGCGCGCTCGCTCTACAACGACATAACCGGAAATTTCCAATCGCATCCGGAAGTGCATCTGGCTTGGCTGGGGCTGGGCGACAGCACTCTCGCCCAGCCGAACAGGGAGGCGGACGCCGCGGCAATATTTGAGAGGCTGTATTCGCTTCCGGATATGCCGCAGGAAGCGCGCGCGGAAGCCGCGTATAAATGGGCCTTCGCCCTCGAAAGGGCTGGAAAGTCTCGGGAGGCCGACGAGGTCCGCTGGGTGACGGCATCGGAACTGCTGCGGGGCAAGAAACAGAACTTGGCGTCCCGATATTGGACGGGCCGGTCCCTTTTTGAGCTTGCGCGCTCGCTTGAACATTCATCGGACGCCCGCGACGCGAGAAGCGTTTACGAACTTATAGTGCGCCACAACCTGCCGTCTGCGGACGCCGCGGCGCTAAAACTTAAAAAGTAAAGAGCAATGTTAGAAAATGTATTAAAAATTTTCCAAATGGGCGGTCCTATGATGATACCGTTGGCGGCCGCCGGATTTATAGGAGCCGTAATATTTTTGGAGAGGCTGCTCTATCTCCACAAGGGACAAATACGCGCGGCCGAATTTGTGGCGGGAATAAAAGCCGCGCTAAAAAATAAAAGGCTGCTGGAAGGGCTGGCCCTTTGCGACGAAAGCTTTGGCCCCATACCGCGCGTGGTAAAAAGCGCACTGCTATCAAGCGAATCTGGGCCCGAAATCATGTGGCAGTCGGTCCAGGCCGCTGCCGTCAACGAATTTACCCTCCTCGAGCGCAGACTCGCGAGCATAGCGCTGATAGCAAAGATTGCCCCCCTCTTGGGGCTTATGGGGACCGTGCTGGCAATGCTCGACGCATTTTACACGATGAATGTCCAAGGTGTGTATATTCCCGCCGCAGATTTTTCCGGACAAATATACAGCGCGCTGCTCTCAAGCGCGTTCGGCCTTATAATCGCCATTTTTGCATGGATAGGATACAGTTTCCTAAACAGCCGCGTGAGGGCTCTGGCTCACGACATAGAATGGGCCGCAAACGACACCATGCTTTTTATTACGCGCGGAATGCCCGACGACGAAAATTTGCATATGGCGGGAAAAGTGGGGGATAAATGAAACTCGTAAAAATATCCGAAAGGGTTTCCAAACACGACGCCTCCCCGGACGCCGTACCGCTGTTCGACATTTTGCTGATAGCCCTGCTGCTATCGCTTCTATCCTCCCACTATATACTCGCCGAAGGAATCTCTATAGATGCGATGCCCGTCCAGGACGGCCCCGACTTCGCCCTTGTAGACGCCAGCATAGACGTTTTAAACGCGAAGAGCCAGACGATGATAATTTACGACGGCAAAATCCAAACTCTGGAGAGCTTTCTGAGGCTGATGGGACATCGCAAGCCCCCTGCACCGCGCCCCGAAACCCTGCTCATAAAAACGGACAAGCGCGTGGACTCCCAAACGCTCCTCTCAATATGCGAAGCCGCAAAAAAGGGCGGATATTCAAAAATCCTAATAGCCACGCGGAAAAATGACATCTAAAGCCAAGTCGCAAGCCATACACGACGGCGGAGCCCCCCGAAGGATTGCGGTTTCAATACCGATTGCGGCTGTCGCGGCCTTCGCGTTTTTTGCGTTTTTTCCGAAGATAAACATGGATACCCCAAAGAAAATATCCGAATCTACGGCAATATCGCTCTTGGATTCATCGGAATTGTCGGACTCGGACTTTATCCGCATACAAGAATTTTCAGACCATTCCCCGCTCTTTATCCCGACGCGCTGGAATTACCGCAAGAACCTATCCGAGCTGCCCCTTCCAAAGACGTGGACCCACGAAGAAAAAGTCTATTCTCCATACGGGGGCTCGCTCAATTCCGTATTGAACTTTGCGCGCCCCGCGGGAGTGAGTTCCTTTGAAGACATATTTTCCGGAAGGGCCCCGATGCGCAACGTATTTCTGGGGTTCGGCCGCCGCGACTCGCCAAGGCAAGGACCGCCCGCAAAATCCCAAGATGCGCTATTATTCACTCTCACGGATTTAAACACCGGGAAAATCGTCGCCGAGCACCAAGTGGAAGTGAAGGGAGCCGCAAACGCCGCCGCCATAGCCGTATTCTCAGTTGACTCCTTCGGAAATTTTTTCACGAGGCCCCTTTTGCAAAATACCTCCGGTGACGAGAACCTCGACGAGTCCCTCTCACGCGCTCTGAGGGAATCCGATATTTTGAAAGACATACCGCCGGGCCGGTATAGGGCAACTTTTTCGCCATAAGTCCGTGCGTTTTTTGGTTGCTAATGACGCCATGCTTCTATTGTAATACTTTTTGAACATGAGAATTAGTGGTTTTATAAAGTCACTGACGTTTGCGCTATTGGCAGCCGCATTTTGCTGCGCGGCGCGCGCCGATTTGGTGTGGACTCCCGACAGGGGTTGGGTAGTCGAAGGAGGCGTATTGGCAAACGTACTCGGCGAAGCCGTAAATGTCAAAAACGCCCTTGAGGCGATGAACGAGGGTAAAAAGGCCCAAGACGAGGGTGACAATTGGCTCGCGCTGGGATACTATCAAACAGTTGTACGCGACTATCCAGATTCAATATTTGCCCCTGAGGCCTACTTTCAACTGTCAAAAGTATATTTGTCGCGCGGCCAGTTCTGGAACGCGTACGAATCCTTGCAAGAGATAGTAAAACGCTATCCGGACTATCCTCGTTTCGATTCGGTGATAGGAGCCGAATACAATGTGGCGTCCACAATACAGAGCGGAGCCACCCCGTATCTTTGGGGCTGGTTTCCATGGTTTTCGGATTACAACGACGCCATAAAGATTTACGAGAGCGTAATTCAGAACGCTCCATATAGCGACTACGCCCCGATAGCGTTAATGAACATAGCTCTTATAGGAGAGCAGGAGGACAAATTTGAAGTAGCCTTTGACGCCCTCGACCGCTTGATAAATTCGTATCCCAACAGCATGTTTGCCCCCGACGCCTATATGCAAATGGCAAAGATTTACCGCAATCTTGTGGAGGGGCCTGAATACGACCAGTCGCCCACGAGAAACGCTATAAGCTTTTATCAGGACTACCTCACCCTATTTCCCCAGGAAGCCGAAGTTGCCAACGCCGAAGAGGGGCTGGAATCAATGCGCGACACGCTCGCCCGCAGCAGGCTCGTCATGGGAGATTTTTATTACTACTACCGCAATAACGACCTCGCCGCATCTATATTTTATAACGAGACCATAACACTGGGCCCGGATACTCCGGCCGCCGCCGAAGCGGAAGTCCAATTAAAGAAAATAGCAAGGGGAGAGTTGGCCCCCATGACCCCGTACGATTGGTTCTGGGGCAGATACGAAAAGCCGACTCTCGACCAATTTGAAGACGAAACGCGCATTGAAGACTTAAATTCCGAAGAGTTTGAGGTAATGAGCGTCGATACTTTCCTGGAGACGCCGGGAGCGGTTGTCGGAGAGAAGATTATGCCCGACGGTTCGGTCGAATCGTACGAAGGATTTGCCCCAATCTATGGAGAGGGATTGGACGACTATCTATTTGAAGACGGATTCTACCAATGGGTGAATTCTGAGGAATAAGAGTCATGATTCAATTCATAAAACTGCTGCCATTTGCGATGCTGGCCTTTTTGGCTTGCGGTTGCTCAAATTACAGGCTTGCCGGAACTCCGACAAAGCTTCCGTTCTCGTCCGTATATGTCGAGCCCGTGCGAAACAATTCCTATGCGCCCCAGTCGGCCGCTTTGCTGACCAATGCAATTTCAAACGCATTGATGCAATGCCCCGGCATTAGCATATCAAACAAAGCGGAAGCTCAAGCAACATTATCAACGGTGATTGTCGACTATGAAAAAACGCCGATAGCCTCCAACCGCAACGACACCGCCCTCGCTGCGGCATACCGCGTCACGGCCGAAGCCGAGTGCACCCTAAAGAGGGCAAACGGCGAAATTATATTTAAGAACAGAAAAGTAAAGGCCTCAACCGATATTTATCTCGGCGACCAAAACAATCTCATAGGCGACGAATATCAGAATATGCCCATCATAATGCGGGAATTGGGCGATAGAGTCAAAGACGCCGTAATCGGAATATGGTAAATTCTATAGAAATAGCTCCATCTATACTCGGCGGGGACCATTCCGCCCTCGCAGATTCCGTTGATAAAATAAAAGCCGCAGGGTTGTCCTGGGTTCATGTAGATATTATGGACGGGCATTTTGTGCCCAATCTCTCTTTCGGGCCCGGCATTGTAAAGTCTCTCAGCGGAAAATTCCCGGAAATGTTCTACGACGTCCATTTGATGCTGGACAATCCGCATCTCTACATAGACGCGTTTTCAAAATCCGGGGCCAATCTGATTTCAATACATGTGGAACCCGATTATCCCGTCGAAGCCACTCTTCAGGAAATACATCTTTTAGGAAAGAAGGCGGGCGTTGTTTTAAATCCAAAAACGCCTGAAGGAGCGGCAGCCCCATACCTCCCGCTTGTCGACCTAATTCTGATAATGGGGGTGCAACCGGGATTCGGCGGACAAAAATTCGACGCTTCCGTCCTATCGAAAATATCCGCTCTCGCAAAAATGCGCGAGGAATCAAAACTTAATTTCCGCATAGAAGTTGACGGGGGGATTACAGCCGCAAATGTTTCAGAGATAATTCGGGCCGGAGCCGACACAATCGTCGCCGGAACAGAATTTTTTAGAAATACCCAATCTCTCCTTGAGTCTGTAAAGAATACAAAATAAGCAGGCCTAATAATGGGCGGTCGCTCGCCCGCGCAAGATTCCGCATGGCGGATAAAAAGTTTTACGCCGAGCCGAATAGATGCTCAAAATGCGCGCCTATACACCTATGCCGCCTCTCAATCCAAAAGGCGCGTGAAGATCTTGGCATAGATGATAAAGCTAAAGGATATAGCCTTGCGCAAGCTGTGAGAATGCATCAACCTGCTGGCTCTGCCAGGCTTCGTCTTTGCCTAATTCCTTTGCCATAATTTCGGCGACTTTCGGGGCAATTTTAATGGCGAATCTGGCGTCGAGGAACAAGGCCCTCACCCTGCGGGCCAAAACGTCTTCCACCGTCACAGCCTGCTCATTGCGCACGGCCCAGATTACCTGTCCGTCGGTAAACGTATATTCGTCAGACAAAGGCGCATTTCCAAGCTTTTCTATTTCTTCGGCATCGGAACCGTAAACATAGCTCCATTTCGAGCGATCCACATCCTTTTTATATCCGTGCAATTTCATATCCTTCGTAATGGAAGGGCGAAATTCAAGGCCGGCAATTTTTATGGCCGCATTTATGACTTCCTCCGCCATTACGCGATAAGTTGTCCATTTGCCCCCGGTAATTGACAATAATCCAGATTTGGAAGTATAAATCTTATGGCTTCTGGAAATCTCTTTTGTCTTTTTGCTTTCCGATTCGTTTTGCGGGGCTGCGAGAGGGCGAAGGCCGGCAAAGACGGAGAGCACGTCCGCGCGAGAAGGTTTTTTTGCCAAATATTGCCCGGCCTGGTCGAGAATAAAATCTATTTCCTCGTCGAGGGCCCGCGGCTCCAGAGAGGAGGATTCGAGAGGAGTGTCCGTAGTTCCGAGAACGGCTTTCCCATGCCACGGCACGCCAAAGAGCACGCGCCCGTCTTTTGTTTTGGGAATCATTAGGGCGGAATCACCGCCGAGGAAAGACGAATCTACGACAAGGTGTACGCCTTGGCTCGGCCTTACTTTTTTGCGGGACTCAGGGGCGTCCATAACCATTATATCGTCAACAAACACCCCAGTGCAGTTCACAACCACTTTTCCCTTTAGTTCGTATTCCGTTCCGCCGACCTTATCGGCCGCCCTAACTCCGCAAATTTTTCCGTCTTGTTTCAATAGGGATTCAACTTTAAAATAGTTGAGGCATACCGCGCCAAGATCGTCTGCGGTAAGGGCCAAAGTGACTGCCATGCGGGAATCGTCAAACTGCCCGTCATGATATACTACCCCTCCGTAAAGGCCGTCGCGGTTTATTCCTGGCAGCTCCTTGAGCACGGAGGATTTCGACATAGGCAGGCTGCGCCCAAATCCGAGTTTTCCGGCGAGGACATCGTACATGGTGAGGCCTATGGAATAGAACGGCATTTCCCACCAGCGATAATTTCCTATTATAAAGCGCATATCCTTTACAAGATGCGGGCAATTGCGCAACATTCTGCCGCGTTCGCGCAGAGCCTCAACAACCATGCCAACATCGCCCTGTTGTAGGTAGCGCACACCTCCATGAACAAGTTTTGTGCTGCGGGACGACGTAGATTTTGCGAAATCGGCTTGTTCGAGAAGAAGCGTTTTAAATCCGCGCGCCGCGGAGTCAACGGCAGCCCCAAGTCCGGTTGCGCCCCCTCCTATTATAATCACGTCCCAGAGGGGGGTTGAAGCGATTTTATCTATTAGGTTTTTTCTATTCATTTTTAAATATCCGGGTTTCCTCTATCAAATTTCCAAGAACTTCAATGCTGTCGACGACAAGATCAATAGGGGGATTCGCCGCCTTCGCGTCGGCAAGAGTCGCCTCTCCGGTGAGGACGAGAACTCCGAGAGTTCCCGCATTATGGGCTGTCATGAGGTCGGTATAGATTCTGTCCCCCACCATGGCGACTTCTTCTGGAGTGTAATTGTTTCGTCCTATTATTCCAGTGAGCATACTTGGATCGGGCTTGCCGAAGACTATATCCGGCTTGCGCCCTGTCGCGGTTTCGACGCAAGCGCATATTGAAGCGCAATCGGGAAGGATAAGCTCCTGGTCTGTTGGGCAAATTTTATCGGGATTTGTCGCAAAATACGGTATTCCTTTTTTCACCCACCAGCTGGCCCTGCAAAGTCGCGGATATGTGAGGGACATATCGAACGCGACAATAACCGCATCGGGGACGTCGCGGGGATCGTCTTTTGCGGATATGTATCCAGCGCGTTCAAATTCCTCTATCATGCTCGGAGTTCCCAATAGAAATATTTTTTTTATCTCCGGGCGCTTCGCCTTCAAGAAGTCTATTGTTGCCAATGTGGAATTATATATCTCTTCGCGTTCGGCTTCGATGCCGCGCTTTTCAAGATTTTTTATATAGGCGTCGATACTTTTGGAAGGATTGTTTGTCAAAAATGAGTAGTGGACTCCAAGCCTGCGCAATTTTTTTAGGAAATCTATGGTGTACGGGAAAAGAGTTCCGCCCTTATATATGGTGCCGTCCATATCGAGGGCTACATGTTTAAGTTTTGAGAGGCGCGCCATAAAATCTCCGCGCGCCATGTGGACGCCGCTCTTAGGTTCTTTCAAAGTATTCCTCTCCGTTCGGAATTTTAAATTGTGATGAGGATTCATTGTCGGACTTTATGATAAAGCATGAATAGCCCTTGTAAAATAAAAAACTCGACAAAATTGCGGCCGAAACTATGGGTCGAAATATAGCATTATGAGAAGATCTTTTGCAAAAATACTTCGCATATTATTGGCGGCCGCAACCGTATTTGCTGGGTCGATTCTTGAAGGAACGGCCAAGAAAGAAGTTTTGCGCCTTGACGCTTCAAGCGAAGAAAAGATGCAGCAAAGTTTTTTCAAGATGCTGATGGCGCTCGATGACACCGATCAACAAAAGTTTTCCTCGGCAATGGCAATAATAGGAGTCATGATGCAGCAGAGGGACGGCGAGACGAAATTCGGAAAGCTTAAGGATATACTCGACGGAAAGACGGCCGACGAGATTATAGCCACGGCTCGCCGCATGACGCCTTATATAAAGCAGCACTCAAAAATACTCGACGGCAGCACTCCCGAGAAATTCGGCAAAAGCATAAGCCTTGTGATGATATCTCTTCCGGAGGATTTGCAACCCGCATTTTCAGAGGCGATTGCAAAGCTGATGTTCGACGCAAAACAAAACAAGGAGGACGAATCCGTATTGCGCAAAAAGCTCGATGGGAAAAACGGCGAAGAAGTAATAGCAATGGCCTCAAAGATAGACCTCCCCTTCGATCCCGCGCCAAAATCCGGAACTCAAAAGGAATACTCCATTGCGCCTCTTACGGAAGCGGAAAGGGAGAAGATGAATCTTCCGAAGCGCCCCGAAGAAAAAAAGGAAAAATCCTACGAAGAATCTTTAGTGCCCACCGCAAATTGAGCTTATTTTAGGATTTTCCGCGAGAGTTTTCCCTTCTTAAAACGCAAAGTTTTTGAAGATTGAGGATTTATAAGGAGTTCTATGGTGTCACTTTGCGAGTTCCGCCATTTTTTTCAGGTCAAGTTTGCCGCTTGCCAAATGAGGGATTTCGTCCACAAGCACCATATATTTTGGGTGCCATAGATTGCTAATTCCGGCGCGCCTGAGGGCGTCTTTAGCTGCCGCCAGAGACAGTTCCACCGTTGACAATAAAACGAGAGCCTCGCCCTTTCCCTCATCGATTCTCGACGATATGGCGATTTTCGGAACGTCGCTGCCGGCGAATCCGAGTTCGGCGTTTAGAACGGCCTCCACAGTGGTATGCGGGACCATTTCGCCGCCTATTTTTGAGAAGCGCGAGAGCCTGCCTTCAATAAATATGAACCCTTCGGAATCTATTCTGGACAAATCTCCCGTGACGAGCCAATCTCCGTGGAGAGCCTTTGCCGTAGCGGAGGGATTGTTGAGGTATCCCGCAAACACGTTGGGCCCGCGCAAGGCTAAAAGCCCCCTTTCTCCGAAGGGCATGGGAGTGAGGGTTTCCGGGGACAATATGCGGGCCTGCATTCCCACATAAAGCTTTCCTATTGAACCTTTGCGCGTTCCCGTAGAAAAATATCCGTAGTCGGCATTAGGTAGATTCACCCCCACTATCGGCGACGCTTCCGTCAACCCATATCCTTCGCAATACGAGCGCCCGAATTTCTTATTCCAAAGTTCTTCAAACGCGGCCGGAGTTTTTTCGGCGCCGGCAATTACTTTGCGCAAAGACGACAAATCCTCCGCGCTGGCGTGTTTCATATAGGCTCTAAGGAAGGTCGGCGTGGCGATTATCGCAGTAGCCTTGCGCTCGCGTATGGCGCGTATATTATTTTTTATGTCGAGGGGGCTGTTTTGCATGACGATTTCCAGCCCGAAAATCGCCAAATACCACACCTCAAAGAGCAATCCAAAGCTGTGGAACACCGGAAGGTTCCCAAGCATTATATCGGATTCGTCGTCAAACAACTTGCTCACATGCGACTGCAGGCAGTTTGCTATGATATTGCGCTGCGTCAATACGGCGGCCTTTGGATCGCCCTCGCTTCCGCTGGTAAAGATAAGAGTGCCTTCCGCGAGAGGATCGGAGGTTTTTTCAATGCCGTATTTCTCGACAAAGAAATCGGAGCCGCGAGATGCCGAATCGGCTACTGCGTCAAAATCCGAACGCGGCGCGGATGCCAGAAATTGCGCGGCATCTATAAAATTTTCCGCCCATGGGAAATTGGGATTGGCCTTTGATATTTTTGCGGCGATGTCCGCAGACGACAACACATATCTTATACCCGCCGTTTTAAAGCAACTCTGGGCCGCGCTTTTTCCCAGGGTAAAATTTAGATTTACGGGGGTCAATCCGGCAAAGACACAAGCATAATTGCAGACATTCGCCAAATACGACGGAGGAATCACCACTCCAACCCTTCCGGAATTGCCCACAAGGCGCCTTAGCTCTCTTGATAAGAGAATAGACGCCGAAAGCAATTCGCTGCCCGTATAACAGGCGACATTATTGCTGAAGTCGCAGAGCACGCGTTTTTGCGCGCAACGGCACAATCCGTCCGCTATTGCATAGGCGAGAGAATAATGAAGCTCTCTACGCTGGGCAAAGACTTCATAGCCCATGTCAAACAATCTGTCTTGCATTGGCCGACTTTTATTGAATATTGAATGGATTATGTCAACCTATCAAAATAAAAAAGAGCGCTTCTTCAACATAAAATAAAAATTTTAAAAAAAATACTTGCCATATTCGATATAAAATGCGACTTTTCTCGACTCATTAAAAGGGCCGGTAGCTCAGGGGTTAGAGCAGGCGACTCATAATCGCTTGGTCGGGGGTTCAATCCCCTCCCGGCCCACTTTTTTTAAATCCGCAATTCCTCACAAATAAAGGGATTGCGGTTTTTTGTTTTGGGGGTTGCCCATTAAAAATGGAAGGCAAGATTCGCCGGGGCAACACCAAAGTCAGTAGGAGTTAATGGAAGGTGCCGCATTGGACAAGGATTCTCAATCTATAATTGGGTCAACACCAAAGGTTGTGGAATAGGTTGATTTTTTAGATTTGTCTTTCATAGTTTCACCCCGCATTCTACAA